>JAYRVH010000021.1:0-43503 GCA_041918615.1 Acidimicrobiales bacterium | reverse complement strand
GCGTTCATCGACTCGACGGGCCGCCACGACATGGAGTGGCACGACAACCAGCCCTACCACGGGCTCGCGACCGCGGCGACCGTCACCGCGCCCGCCGTGGTCGGCGCCGCGCTCGACGCCAACACCGGCACCATGGCCGGCACCATCGTCGACGACCCCGCCGCCACCGGGGTCCCGGGGGCGTGGGCCATCGCCATCGCCCCCACCGGCATCGCCGGCGGCGCCGTCACCGACACCAACGGCGCCTACACCCTGCCCGAACTGGCCCCCGGCACCTACCGGGCCACGTTCCTCGACCCCAACGGCGGCCGCACCCAAGAATACTGGGACAACAGCCCCACCTACACCGGCGCCACCACCCTCAACATCACCCCCGCCGACACCACCACCGCCAACGCCGCCCTCCACCACCCCTGAGGACCGCGTCGGCCCGAAACCGGAAGACGGTCAGCCGAGGCTCGCGGTCGTCGATCGCCGGCGACACTGAGAATCCCTCAACGCTCTGATCCCCCGGCCGACGGGGATCAGGTGACCACGCCACTGGAACTCCCCTCCGACCAGTCCGCGTCCGGACGTGACCTCGGCGACGAAGAGCTGTCCCTGCTCGCAGAGGTCATTCGCTCGGGGACACTGACCGCGACCAAGGGTGCCCAGACGCCGCTGCTCGAACAGGCGCTGTGCGCCACGTTCGGCACCCCGCACGCCGTGGCGTGCTCCTCGGGCACGGCGGCGGTGCACACCGCGCTGGCCGCCATCGACCCCGAGCCCGGCGACGAGATCGTCACTACGTCGATCACCGACATGGGCGCCATCAGCCCGATCCTGTACCAGGCCGCGATCCCCGTGTTCGCCGATGTGGACCCCGCCACCGGCAACGTGACCGCCGAGACCATCGCTCGCTGCCTGAGCGACCGGACCCGTGCCGTCATCGTGACCCACCTCTTCGGCAACCCGTGTGCCATGGGCCCGATCCTCGCCCTCGCCGCCGACCACGGCATCCCCGTGATCGAGGACTGCGCGCAGGCCTACCTCGCCCGCAGCGGCGACCGGCTCGTGGGGACGATGGGCTCCATCGGCTGCTTCAGCCTCCAGCAGGGCAAGCACATCACCACGGGGGAAGGTGGCTTCGTCGTCACCGATGACGTCGACCTTGCGCGGCGCATGCGGGTCTTCGTGAACAAGGCCTGGCCGTACGGTGAGGCGAACCCCGATCACGAGTTCCTCGCCCTCAACTACCGCACCACCGAGTTGGCCAGCGCCGTCGGTCGGGCCCAGGTGGCCAAGCTCGCCCTGAGCGTCGATCGCCGTATCAGTCGTGCCGAGCGCCTGACCAAGCAGCTTGTCGGCCTCGACGCGATCCACACGCCGATGATCGACCCGGCCGACACGGCGGTGTACTGGCGCTACGACCTGCGCGTCGATCCCGAGATCCTCCCCGGTGGGCCCGATGCGCTCGCCGCCGCGCTGCGCGCCGTGCAGATCCCCTCGGCACCCCGCTACATCCAGAAGCCCGCCTTCCGGTGCGCGGTCATCGCCGAGCAGCGGACGTTCGGCAACAGCCGCTTCCCGTTCACCCTCGCCCGTCCGGAGGCGGTTGCCTACGGCGACGAGCGGTTCCCCGGCACGCTGGACTACCTGTCGTCGGTGCTCGTCCTCCCCTGGAACGAGCGCTTCACCGACGAACACGTCGACTTCCTGGCCGGTGCGATCGCCGCCGCCGTGGCCGAACTGACCGAGGTCGCCTGATGCCCGGAGCGACCGCCTCCTTCGAACCGCTCCAGCTCGCCCTCGTGGGCGCCGGCCGGATCGCCCAGTCCTACGTCGACGTGATCGCGGCATCGTCGGTGGCCGACGTGGTCGCGGTCGCCGACGTCGACGAGGCGGCGGCGGCACGGCTCGCCCGCAAGTTCGGCGACGCCCGCTCGTTCGAGTCCCACGAGGCGCTCGCCGAGGCGCTCGAGCCGGACGGGGTGATCATCGCCACCCCGCCATCGACCCACGGCCCCGTCGCACTGCACTTCCTCGAGCGGGGCGTTCCCGTGCTCTGCGAGAAGCCGCTCGCCATCGACAGCGCCACGGCGAGCGCCATGATCCAGGCCGCCGAGCGCGCCGGTGTGCTGCTCACCATGGCGGCCAAGTTCCGCTTCGCCGACGACGTGACCCGCGCCCGCCACATCCTGGAGTCCGGCATCCTCGGCGACCTGATGCTGTTCGAGAACGCCTTCACCTCGCGGGTGGACATGGCCGGTCGCTGGAACGTCGACCCGCGGATCAGCGGCGGGGGGGTGCTCATCGACAACGGCACCCACTCGGTGGACATCGCCCGCTTCTTCCTGGGGCCCATCGGTGACGTGATGGCGGTGGAGGGGAAGCGGACACAGCATCTCGACGTGGAGGACACCGTGCGGGTGTTCCTTCGCTCGGTCGACGAGGTGATCGGCAGCATCGACCTGTCATGGAGCCTCGACAAGAGCCTCGACCACTACCTGGCCATCTTCGGCACCGAGGGCGAGATCCGGGTCGGGTGGCGCAACTCCAGCTTCCGTCAGGTCTCCAGTCCCGAGTGGGTGTCCTTCGGCAGGGGCTACGACAAGGTCCGGGCCATGGGCGGGGCGGTCGAGAACTTCTGTCGTGCGGTTCGGGGTGAAGAGGCACTGCTCATCACGCCCGAGGACGCGCTCGCCTCCGTGGCGGTCGTCGAGCAGGCCTACGCCTCGCTCCGCACCGACCACTGGGTGCCCGTGCCGGCGTCGATCGCCACGGTCGCCGCCAAACGCTCCCGAGACGGCAGCGCGGCGTGAGCGCCACCGTCCACGGGACCGCGCTCGTCGAGGCCGACGTCGCACTCGGGGCGGGCACGATGGTCTGGGACAACGCGCACCTGCGGGGCCCGTCGACGGTGGGTGTCGACTGCATCATCGGCGAGAAGACCTACGTGGCCTACGGCGTGCGCATCGGCGACCGGGTGAAGGTGAATGCCTTCGTCTACCTGTGCACCGGCGTCACGCTCGAAGACGGGGTGATGGTGAGCGCCGGGACGGTGTTCACGAACGACCGCTACCCGCGTGCCACGACGCCCGACCTGACGGCGCTTCGCTCGTCCGACCCCGACGAGGACACCACGAGCACCGTCGTCGCCGAAGGGGCCACGATCGGCGCCCGCGCGGTCATCGCCCCCGGTGTGGACGTCGGCCGCTTCGCCATGGTCGCAGCGGGGGCGGTCGTGACCCACGACGTCGCCGCATTCCACATGGTCGCCGGGCTGCCCGCGACGACGATCGGCGTGGTCTGCCGCTGCGGCCCGCCGCTGCTGCGCATCTGGCCCGGCGAACGACTCGACGACTGCGATGATCTGGTCTGCGACGCCTGTGGTCGCCGCTACTCGCTCACGCGTGGGCTCGTGAGGGAACTGGATCCATTGTGACCGCCCCACAGCGGTGGGCGGTGGTCGGCGGCGGGATGCTCGCCATGACGCTGGCGCACCGCCTGCGGGCCGAAGGGCACGAGGTCACCCTCATCGAGGCGGCGCCAGATCTCGGTGGCCTGGCGTCGGCCTGGTCGCTCGACGTGGCGGGTGCCGACCCGATCACCTGGGATCGCCATTACCACGTCACCCTGCTGTCCGACCACCGCGTCCGTGCGCTGCTCGCCGAGCTGGGGCTCGAGGACCAGATGCGCTGGGTGGAGACCCGAACCGGCTGCTACGCCGACGGCGAGCTGTACTCGGTGTCGAACACCGTGGAATTCCTCCGGTTCCCACCGTTGCGGCTGCTCGACAAGCTCCGCCTCGGCGGCACGATCTTCTACGGATCGAAGATCCGCGACGGCCGTCGCATGGAGCAGATCCCCGTCTCCGACTGGCTCGAACGGTGGTCGGGGCGACGTACCTTCGAGCGGTTCTGGGTGCCCCTTCTCCGGGCCAAGCTCGGCGACAGCTACCGGGAGGCGTCGGCCGGCTTCATCTGGGCGACCATCCAGCGCTTGTACGCGGCCCGCCGGAGCGGCCTGAAGAAGGAGATGTTCGGCTATGTCCCCGGCGGCTACGCACACACGATCGACACCTTCGCCGGCGTGCTCGGCGACGAGGGTGTGACGGTGCGCCTCGGCTGCCCCGTCGCGTCCGTCGCGTCCGTCGCGTCCGTCGCCCCGTCGGGCCAGGGGCTCACCGTCCGCACGCGGGACGGCGACGAGGCCTTCGACCGGGTGGTGGTGACCACGGCGGCGCCACTGGCGTCGACGCTGTGTCCCGATCTGTCCGACGAGGAGCGCGCCAGCCTCGACGGGGTGCGGTACCAGGGGATCGTCTGTGCCTCCGTCGTGCTGCGACGGCCCCTGGCGCCCTACTACCTGACCTACATCACCGACCCCGACACGCCGTTCACCGCGGTCGTGGAGATGACCGCATTCGTGGATCCGGCCGAGGTGGGCGGTCACACCCTCGTGTACCTGCCGAAGTACGTGGCACCTGACGACGAGTTGTTCGAGGCGACCGACGACGAGGTGCGGGCCCGGTTCCTGCCCTACCTGCAACGCATGCACCCCGACCTGCATGACGACGACGTGCTGTCCTTCCGCGTGTCCCGGGCCCGGCAGGTCTTCGCTGTCCCCACGATCGACTACTCCCGGCGCGTGCCGCCGATGGTCACCTCGGTGCCCGGGCTCTACCTCGCCGGCTCGGCCCACCTCGTGAGCGCCACGCTGAACGTGGACGACACCCTGGCCCTCGTCGACGAGGCGATGGCTGCCATCGCCCGCAACGAGGGCGCCCGCCGACCGGAGGTCGCTGTCCCGTGAACAAGGGCCCGAAACCTGTCGCGAGCCTCTCGCTCGACGCCGACAACCTGTGGTCCTACCAGAAGACCCACGGTGACGCGGGGTGGGACGCCTACGGCTCCTACCTGGACGTGCTCGTGCCCCGCGTCCTCGCGTTCCTGGCCGAGCGCCATCTCACCATCACGTTCTTCGTGGTGGGCCAGGACGCCGCCCTGCCCGTCAACGGCGAGCCGCTGGCCGCCCTGTCGGCGGCGGGGCACGAGATCGGCAACCACTCGTTCCGCCACGAGCCGTGGCTCCACCTCTACGGGCGCGACGAGCTCGCCGAGGAGCTCGAGCGGGCCGAGGACGCCATCGTCGCCGCCACCGGGTACCGGCCGATCGGGTTCCGGGGGCCGGGGTACAGCCTGTCGACCACGACCCTCGAGCTGCTGGTCGACCGGGGCTACCGCTACGACGCCTCGACGCTGCCGACCGTTGTCGGACCACTGGCCCGGGCCTACTACTTCCGGTCCTCGAAGCTCACCGCCGAGCAACGGAACGAACGGTCGGAGCTCTTCGGGGGCTGGCGGGACGGGCTCCGCTCCATCCGCCCCTACCGATGGGAGGTCGGCGGCACGCTGTTCACGGAGCTGCCGGTGACCACGATGCCCCTGGGCCGCGTGCCGATCCACGTGAGCTACCTGTTGTACCTCGCCGGCGTCCGCCCATCGCTGGCGCGGGCCTACTTCTCAACTGCGCTGCGGCTCTGCCGACTGCGGAAGGTGGAGCCGTCGATCCTGCTGCACCCCCTCGATTTCCTGGGTGCCGACGACGTCGCCGAGCTGGCGTTCTTCCCGGCGATGGGCATGGCGGGTCGCGCGAAGACCGAGTTGGTGGGCCAGTTCGTCGACCAGCTCACCGATCGCTATCGGGTGACGACGATGCGCGATCACGTCGAGGACATCGAACGGCGGGGCGGGCTCCCGACCGTGACGCCTCGGTTCACCACCGAACGGGTCACGGTCCCGTGACCACGACCGAGGTGACCGATCTCGGCCTCCCGCATGAGGAGGGCAGCGCCACGGCGGTCCCGGCGACCGGGCCCGGCGAGCCGCGGCCGTCCGTGTCGGTGGTCGTTCCGGCCTACAACGAGGCCCTCATCCTCATGGAGTCGCTCACCGTCCTCTACGACTACCTGTCGGCCCTGAGCGACCTCTACGAGTGGGAGCTCGTCGTCGTCAACGACGGCTCGGCCGACGAGACCGGTGACATCGCCGATGCCTTCGCCAAGAGCCGCGCCGAGGTGCGCGTGCTCCACCATGCCGTCAACTTCCGCCTGGGCCAGGCCCTCCGGTACGCGTTCAACACGTGCCGGGGCGACTACGTGGTGACGGTCGACTGCGACCTGAGCTACGCACCCGAGCACATCGGGGTGCTGCTGCAACGCCTCCGTGAGGATCACGCCAAGATCGCGGTGGCCTCGCCGTACATGAGGGGCGGGCAGACCACGGGCATCCCGTTCTCCCGGCGGGTGCTGAGCCGGGGCGCCAACCGCTTCCTGTCGACCGCGTCGGGCGGACAGCTGTCCACCCTCACCGGCATGGTTCGTGCCTACGACCGGCCCTTCCTGGCGAGCCTCAGCCTCCGAGCCATGGGGAGCGACATCAACACCGAGATCCTCTACAAGGCGCAGCTGCTCAACGCCCGGGTGGTCGAGGTGCCGGCCCATCTCGATTGGAGCGCACAGCGGGCGGCGCCGGCGCGCGAGTCGAAGATGCAGATCGGCCGCAGCACGTCGGCCTACGCGTTCTCGGGCTTCATGTTCCGGCCGGTGGCCTTCTTCCTCGTGCCGGGCATGGTTCTGTTGGTCTTCGCCCTCTACAACCTCGGCTGGCTGAGCTACAACATCTGGGTCGAGTTCTCGCGCCTCTCGGGCAGCTTCGAACCCCGCATGTCGGCTTCGTTCGCCAACACGTTCGACACCCGTCCACACGCCTACTTCGTGAGCGGATTCTCGCTCGTGATCGCCGTGCAGTTCCTCAGCCTCGGCATCATGGCATCGCAGGCCAAGCGCTACTTCGAGGAGCTGTTCCACGTGAGCACTGCCACCTACAAGGAGCAGCAGCGGATCCGAGGGTGGTGAGCGAGCGGGTGCGATCGCTGGTCCTCTGCTACGAGTCACCGGTCCCGGCCCACGGCGGGTCTCAGCTCCGCGTCCTGCACCTCGCCCGGCTCATGGCCGCCACGGGCGACGTCACGGTGGCCGCCCTCGGCCCGGTGCCCGAGGAGCACCCCGAGCCCTTCACCCTCGTGGGTGTCGAGCACCCGTTCTCGCGGCGACGCGCCCTGCTGCAGTCGTGGCGACAGCCCTACCTGGCCGCCTTCTTGTCGTCGGATCGGCTCGGGGAGCTGGTCGCGGGGGAGCGGTGGGACCTGGTGCAGATCACATCGCCGTTCTTCCTCGACGCCGCCCGGCACTCGAGTGCCCCCGTCGTGCTCGATGCCCACAACGTGGAGACCGACATCATGCGCACGCTCGCCAGGACCGACGAGCGGCGCCTCCACCGGGCCCGCTGGGCATGGGAGGCGGCCAAGATGGGCAGAGTCGAGCGGCGTGCCGTGCAGAGCGTCGACGCCGTGCTGGCCACCAGCGAGGCCGATGCGTCGGTGTTCCGAGGCTGGGGAGCACGCCGGGTCGAGATCGTCCCCAACGGGGTCGACACCACTGCGGTGACGTATCGGGCGCCCGCGACGGGGGCGGGCCTCGTCTACCTGGGCCAGTTCGGGTACCGGCCCAACGAGGTGGCCGCTGTGGAGTTGGTGCACGAGGTGCTGCCACGGGTTCGAGAACGGGTGCCCGAGGCGACCGTCACCCTCGTCGGGCGCAATGCCGGTGACGGTGTCAGAGCGCTCGCGGGCGACCACGTCGCGGTCCTCGGCGAGGTCGACTCGGTCCTGCCGTACCTGCATCAGGCCGGGGCGATGGTCGTGCCGCTGCACGCCGGAAGCGGCACCCGCCTGAAGATCCTCGAGGCGATGGCCGCGGGCACGCCGGTGGTGTCCACGCCGCTCGGTGCCGCCGGCATCGACGCCGTCGACGGTCGCCACCTGCTGCTGGCCGAGACCCCCGCCGACCTGGCCGAGCAGGTGGTGCGGGTGCTCACCGACGAGGTGCTGGCCACCGGACTGTCGCGAGCGGCCCGGACGCTCGTCGAGGAGCGCTACGACTGGTCGGTGTCCTCCGCGACCCTGCAGGTCCTGGCGAGCGATCTGCTCGCCGTCGCGCCCTGAGGGGCGCCGAAGCCCGCGCCGCTGCCCGCCGTTGGGTCTGACCACGACGTTCAGCGGGTCTCGGCGGTGACGGCAACCCAGTCGTCAACCGCGTTCGTACAAGGTGAGGTCGAGGTTCGCGTAGGGCCGTTCGTTGCCGGGCCGGAAGCCATTGCGGTCGAGGGCGGCGGAGAAGACCTCGAGGTCACGGGCCTGGGGTGAGGTGTCGGTGTCGGCGCGCTCGAGCACCCAGATGCGCTCGTGGCCGGCGAGCAGGTCGTCGGCGCGCGCTGCGGTGACGGGCGGGGGCTGGTCGACGAGCAGCCAGTCGCCCCAGTCGGGGCCGGGGTCGATCGGGTCGAGGCGGGCCTCGACGGTGGGGGAACGGTCCGCGTAGACGGCGAAGGTCACGCGGGTGAACCAGGGGAGGAAGATGATCCCGTCGCCCGGTTCGGCGTTGCCGAGCACGTGCGCCGCTACGGAGCGGAAGTCGTCGTTGGCCGGCCGCGGGTAGAAGAAGGCGGTGGCCGCCAGCGACGTGACGACGATGGCCCCGAGCAGGCCCTGGGCCACGCGGGGGCGTCCGATCTGGCAGACGCCGACGCTCGCGAGGAGCGCGAGAGCGGGGATGACGAGGACGAAGTAGCGGGCGCCGAACAGCGGCTTCACGGCCGACGCCACGAGCACGGCGAGCACCGGCACGGCGACCCACGACACTGCGAGGACGAACGCCCACTGGCGCTCGGTGCGGACACCTCGACTCTCGCGGATACCGGCCACGCCGCCGACAAGGGCCACGGCCACGGCGCCGCCGACGAGGGCCAACAGCACCGGGCCACCGTTGCCGGCGAGCCGTACGAACACGCCGACGAACCGCACCGGGGTCAGTGACGGGGCGGCGTCGACCTGGCCCTTGTCGCCTCCGGCCGCCAGGAACCAGGCGATCGGCAGGAGCAGGACGGCGATGACCGCGAAGCCCTTGGCCAGTGAGCGTCGCGGCGTGGCGAGCGACCCGCGTGTCGACACCGCGACCGCCTCGGCGAGGATCACGAGGATCCCGAAGAAGTGGGCGTGCCCCAACAGGACGGTGACCAGCACCCAGGCCGCCCACCGGGACCGCGACGGCCGGTCGATCAGGCGGACGAGCAGCAGCATGCTCGTGGTGGCCAACAGCAGCGTGAAGGCGTAGGTGCGGGCCTCGTGGGCGTATTCGACCACGAAGGCGTTGACGGCCAGGAGGATGCAGGCCGTCAGCCCCGCCCGTTCGTCGAACAGGCGCCGGCCGAGGGCGAACAGCAGCGGGACGGCGGCCGCGACGAACACCACGGACGGGAGGCGGACCCACGTCTCGCTTCCTCCGAAGCGCACCCAGGAGTGCATGAAGAGCGCGTAGGCGACCCCGTTCATCTCGTGGTCGAGGACCACCTGCCAGAAGGGACCGGTGCCGAGGGCGGTGTGGGTGACCGTGAATCCGTCATCCACCCAGAAGCTGTCGCGTCCCAATTGGAAGACACCGAGCGCCAACGAGACGGCGGTTGCCGCGAAGACCAGCACGCGGGTCGTCGCACGGCCGGGGAACGATGGCGCCCCCGGGGCGGCCTCCTCGGTGAGGCGCCGGTCGGCGATGGTCATCCCCGGGACGTCAACGCCGCTCGTACAGGAGCACGTCGACCCCTGCCAGTTCCTCACGGCGGACCTGACGGTGGTCGCGCTCGAGCTCGCGCCGGTACGCGGCAAGGTCCTCGTCGTCGGCGCCGACCCGGTCCTGGCGCACCACCAACCAGACGCGGTCGGTCGCGGCGATCGTGGCGGCGACCTCGTCTGCTCGGGGGTGGTCCCGGTGGTCCGGGAGGAAGTGGCCCCAGGTGGTCTCGGGCCAGGCGGACTCGAGCCCGTTGCGGAGGCGGGCGTCGCGGAGGGCGTAAGGGTCGAACGGCAGTTCCATGAACCAGGGGAGGAAGATCGCGGCATCACCGGGCTCCAACCCTCGGGCGATCATGTCAGAGGCGCCGCGCAGATCGTCGGCGGCGGGCCGCTGGTACCACGCCGCCGTCGAGCCGAGGGCGAGGGCGGCGACGAGGGCGCCGGCGGCGATGCGGGCTCGGCCCCTGGGCATCGTCGTCAGGCCCAGCGCCGTGAGGCCGACGGCCGCGGGCACGAGGATGATGAAGTAGCGCGCGCCGAAGAGGGGCTGGACGGGCGAGAGGCACGCGATGGCGACGGTGGGAAGGGTGAGCCAGGCCAGGAGGTAGAGGAATCCCCATTGCCGCTCGGTGGGTTCGAACGGGCGAAGCGGGAGCAGGTCGCGGGCGAAGCGCACCACGACGGAGAGCCAGATGAGGCCGACGACCGCGAGCAGAAGGGCCCCACCGTCGCCGACGAGCCTCACGTAGACGCCCACGAAACGTACCGGGCTGACCCCGGGGATGCCCTCGGCCTGGCCCCCGGTGTCGGCGGTGGCGATGAGCAGGGCCAACACACCGGTCGCCGCGGCGATCAGGGCGAACCCGCCGACGAGCCGTCGAGTGGCCGTCGGCAGGCCCCGGCGCAGCACCAGCCCCCCCGTCGCCTGCACCGCCAGGATCAGGAACCCGAACAGGTGGGCATAGGGCAGCACCGCCGAGAGGACGATCCACCCCCACCACTGTGATCGGCGCCCGTCCTGCACGTAGGCGACGAAGAGAAGGGTGCTGGCCGTGGCCATGCACATGACCAGGGCGTAGGGACGCGCCTCCTGGGCGAACTGGAGTGCGTACGCGTTCACCGCCAAGAGGACCGCGCCCACCGCGCCGACACGGTCGTCGAAGAGACGTCGCAACAACAGGTAGAGGAGGGGGACGGTCGCCACGGCGCCGACCGCCGAGGGGAGCCGGACCCACCACTCGGCATCACTGATCCGAATCCAGCCGAAGAGGATCAGTGAGTGGAGCGCGCCGTTGGGCTCGCGATTCGTGAGCACCGACCAGAACTGGTCCCAGGGCAGGCGGGCGTGGCCGATGCTGTACCCCTCGTCGAGCCAGTAGCTCTTGTGGCCGAGGTGGAACAGCGCGAGGCCTGATGCCAGCAGTGTTGCGAGGACGGCCACCGAGCGGGGCTCGATCCGCCGTCGGTGAGGGGGTTCGACCGTGGTGTGGTCGGCCGGTTCGGCCGTGGTCGCCTCGGGCGGTGCATCAACAGCGGGTCTGTACATGTGTCCTCACCCCGGGCGATCGACTCGGCACCGGGGTTCCATCGGCAGCGCGGCCCTCCGTGTGAGCGCCCGTGTCGGCGCGACCCACGCGATCCCGAGGTCTCAAGCACCTCAGCATCGGTCCGATAGGTGTGCGTGGCCACCGTGACCCTCGTCGTCCCCGTCCGAGGTGCTCTCTCGCTGGTCGGCCCATTGCTCGATTCGCTCGATCCGCAGGCAGAGGCAGCCGGCACGTCGCTGCCGGTGGTGATCGTCGATGACGCGAACGACGCGCCCCTCGCCGCCGGACTCGACGAGCACCAGCACGACCACCTCTCGATTCGGGTCGTCCGGCGGGAGTCGAACGGGGGACCGGGGGCGTCGCGGAACACGGGGTTCGCGGTGGTCGACACGCCGTGGGTGGCGTTTCTCGACGCCGACGTGGTGCCGGCGCCGGACTGGCTCGAGCGTTTGACGGCGATCGTGGCGGTGTCGGATCCGCCGGACGTCATCGAAGGACGGATGGCGATCGGCGGCCACCAGCCGGCCACCCCGTTCGCGCATGCGACCGAGGCGGTGCCGCCGGCGCAGCGAGTGGCCGCCAACCTCGTCTTCCGCTCCGAGGTGCTGCGCGCGGCCCACGGGTTCGACGAGCGCTTCTACGACCCTGGTCGCCGTGTGCACTTCCGCGAGGACGCGGAACTGGCCTTTCGCCTCGAGGCCGAGGATCGGCGGTTCGCCTATCGGCCTGACCTGCTGGTGGTCCACCCGCCCTTGCCGCCGTCGTTCTGGACGCCGGTGAAGCTCGCCCGCAGGTACTACTTCGACCCGCTGCTGAGCCGCGAGCACCCGGCGGCCTTCGCTGCGCTGAACGGGGCTCGTCGCGTGGGGCCGATCACGCTGCGACGCGCCCGCCACGACGCCGCGCTGGTGTTCGTCGGGGGAGCCGCGGCCACGGCCGTGGGCCTGGTGGCGAGGCGCCCGCTGCTGTCGCGTCTCGGGTTCCTCACCCTCCTGGTCGGGTGGTTCGCGAACCTCATGGCCCTGGGCTGGAGGAAGGAAGTGCGCGCCAGGGACGTGCTTCCGTTGGCGGCTGTGGCCACGCTGGTGCCGTGGGCCTACCTGTCGAGCTACTGGCGCGGCGTGGTGCACTTCCGCCACCGCCCGCGTCTCTGACGCAACCCGCCCGCCGATGACCGACGCGAGCACGGTGACGGGGACCGATCAGGTCGCCCGGCGCATGACCCGCGGCTTCGTCGCGCTGTCCGCGGGCCGGGTCGCCACGCTCGTCCTGCAACTCGTCGCCTTCGCACTCGTCGCGGCAAACCTCGGGCCGGCCGGCGTGGGCGCGTACACCTTCGCGCTGGCGTTCTACAGCCTGTTCGCTTTCGTGACGAACTTCGGTGTGCGCATGATCGCCATGCGCGACATCACCCAGAACCCCGAGCGCGAGCGGGACCTGGTGGTGAACCTCTTCTACCTGAGGGTGGTGCTCGGGGTGCTGGCTTACGGCTGCCTCACGGTGGCGCTGTGGGCGGGCGGCTACTCCGATGTGGAACGCCAAGCGGGTCTCGTCGCCGGGGTCCTCCTCGTCGTCCTGGCCCTCGAGTCCTTTCAGGTGATCCTCGAGGTCCGGCTGCGGATGGGATGGGTGTCCGTCGCGGCCGTCGTGCAGGGCGTGGTGCTCGCCGTCGGCTCGTTGGTGGTCGGCCTGCACGGCGGCGGCGTGGTGGCCTTCCTGTGGGTGTTCGTGGCATCGAACGTGGCCAACTTCGTGATCGTGGGCACGGTGGCCCTCCGCCAGGCCGGCGGGCTGGCCTGGCGACCGCGCCCCACGATCTGGGTGCGCCTGGCCAGAGCGGCCGTGGTGCTCGGCCTCGCCCAGTTGTGCATCACGCTCTACTACCGACTCGACCTGTTGATCCTCGCGGCGATCAAGCCCCCCGACGATGTCGGCCAGTACGGCGCCGCCTACCGGGTGCTCGAGACCTTCGTGGTGGTCCCGTCGTTGGTGATGACGGTGCTGACCCCCGTGATCGCGGCCAGCGTCGTGGCGGGTGTCGTGGTGCTGCAACGCCGGTACGGCCACCTCATGCACCTCATCGCCCTGCTCTCGTTCCCGGTCGCCGTCGCCGGGGTGATGACGGCGGCTCGAGTGTTCCCGGCCCTTCCGGGCTTCGCCGAGTTCGGCGGCGCAGGCGTCGCTCTCGCCATCCTGGCCCCGGCCGCTCCGTGCATCTTCTTCGGCACGGCGCTGTCGAGCGTGCTCGTCAGCGGGCACGAGCAGGGTCGGCTCCTCGCCGTCTCGTTCATCGGGCTCGTCGTGAACGTGGCCCTCAACCTGGCCCTCATACCGCCGTTCTCCTTCGTCGGCGCCGCCGCCGCCACCACCGTGACCGAGATCGCGGTCGTGTCGAGCCTGGTCCACATGATCCGCCGCCACCTCGGCGTCGTCTGGCCCTGGTCGCGCATCGTCCGTGCCGCCCGCGCGAGCCTTGTCATGGCGGTGGCACTGCTCGTCACCTACCCGCTTCCCGCCTTCGCCCAACTCGCCGTCGGCCTCGCCGCCTACGCGATCGCCCTCCTTCCGTCGGGTTCACTGCGGTGGGACGACCTGGGCGGTCTCATGGGGGCCAGTGGGCCGTCCGTCATGGTCCCCGCGACGGTCGGCGAGAGGGACGACGGCCCGGAGGTAGGGCGGGCGACCCCGTCGCGTGCCGTCGCGCTGGAGACACCGTGGCGGACCTGGCGCGCCTTGCGTGGGGTCGGCCTGTGCCTGGTGGTCGAGCGTGACGCGCGCCTGCCCACCTGGCTGCCCGTCGCCGCCCGCCTCGGCGGCGCCGACCCGGTCGTGCTCCGTGTGGAGCGCCTCGTCGAGGGCCCCGACCGGGTCCGCAACATCCTGTGGCCGTGGTTCGTGTCCTCGGTCGAGGTGAGCGCGGTGGTCGATCAGGACTCGGTGGCTCGACGATGGCCCCGTCTCGCGGCCCTCGTCGCGCCGGTCGACCGGGCCGCCGGTGCCGGGGTCGAGCGGTGAACCGCGACGCGCCTTCGGTGCTCCTGGTCCACGAGTTCCCCGGTGGCTTCGGCGGCGCCGAGCGCTACCTCGAACTGCTCGGCGACGGCTTGACCGGAGCCGGTGCGCGTGTGACCGCGGTGATCTTCGTCGCCGATGGCGACGCCGCGCTCGGCCTGCGGGAGCGGCTCTCGCGGGTGGCCCCGGACACCAGGATCGTCGCCGGCCGCAGTCGTCCCGGTCCGATACGGGCTGCGGTCGAGGCCGGTGACCCCGGGGTCCTGCACTGGAACTTCGTCGACCCGTTCGCGTTCCGCGGCGCCACGTGGCTGTTGCTGCCCTGGGGCCGACCGTCGGTGATCACCGACCACCTGCCCCAGCTTCGGCACGCGGGGCCCCACTGGGAGATGACCCGACGACTGGCCAATCGCAGGATCCGTTCGATGATCGTCGTCGGCGACGCGGCGCGCCGAGAGGCCGAGAGGCGCTGGCGCCGTCCGCCCCCACTGGCGGTCGTGCCGAACGGCGTCCCGGTGGGCCAGGGGCAGGTCCGCTCGTCGCCTGGCTGCGACCGGCCAGTGCGGCTGCTCTTCGTCGGGAGGCTCACCGACCAGAAGGGCGCCGCGCAGCTCGTCCCCGACCTGCTCGCGATGCGCGAGGCCGGCATCGACGCCCGTCTGCGGATCGTGGGCGAGGGCCCGCTCGCCGCGGCGGTCCGTGCCGAGATCGACCGCGCGGGCGTTGGTGACCGAGTCGAGCTGGTGGGGTTCTCCACGGATCCGGGGGCCGAGATGGCGGCCGCCGACGTGCTGATCGCCCCCTCGATCTACGAGGGTCTGCCGTTCACTCCCCTCGAGGCGCTGAGCACCGGGCTCCCCGTCGTGCTCTCCGACATCGCTCCGCACCGTGAGCTGTCGGCCGGGGCGAGCGGCCCGGGGGTGCAGCTCGTCGCCGGGGACGACCGTTCGGGCTGGGTCGACGCCGTGCGGATCGTGGCGGCCGATCTGCCGTCGGCGAGCGCCGATGCCCTGTTCAGGGCATCGGCGCACAGCCTGGAGCAGATGATCGTCCGAACGCTCGACGTGTACCGCCGCTGTCAGACGGCCGGGTCGTAGTAGAGCACCCGACCCAACACCCGCACCACGAGTCGGGCGGGCATGAGGACCGCGCCCGATCGCGGTGGGGTGGTGGTGGGTGGGGTGGTGGTGGGTGGCCTGGTGGTGCTGGTGGTGGGTGGGGCGGTCGTGGTGGGTGGCCGCGTGGTGCTGGTGGTGGGTGGCGTGGTGGTGGGTGGCGTGGTGGTGGGTGGGGTGGCGGTCCCCGAGTCACGGATCATCTGGGTCAGGGCGCTCCAGGCCGGCTTGGCACTGCCGTCACCGTGGAACAGCCCGAACCATGCTTCGAGGTCTCGGCGATTCGAGCCGTCGCGGTCGTCGGAGTAGAGGTAGATGCGCTCGACGTAGGGCCAGTTGGTGAAGGCCCGAACGACGGCGTCCTGGATGTAGCGGGACTGCTGGGCCTCGGTGACGGCGCCATCTGCTTCGGGCGCCGTGCTCCATCCGATCTCGGAGACCCAGATCGGCTTGCGGGCGCCGAGGCTGATGGTGGTCTGTCGTACCAGCTCGATCTGGCGGTAGTCCCAGCGGGGATCGTTGCGGTCGACGTTGGGCCCGTTCTGCTTCGGGTACGGGTAGGGGTGCAGGCTGAAGACGTCGACCAGGCTCTTGAGCGCTGGTTGGGCGCCGAGGACCTGGTCGATCCATCCCGCCGTCGCGCCGTCATGGCGGGCCTGGAGCAGCGAGGCCTCCATCACGACCTTCACCGACGGATCGGCGGCGTGGATGGCCTCCGCCGCGGCTCTGGCCATGGCCGCGTACGCGGCAGGGTTGGGCTCGTCCCTCCACGACCACCAGCCCCAGGGCTCGTTCCAGATCTCCATGGCCGTCACGGGCTGGGCGGTCAGTTCGGGATGCTGCGACCAGAAGGTGCCGTTCGGGCCGTACCGTCGAACAACGGCCCGGGCGTACGCGGCGTAGTCGGCGTTGTCGCGCGGTGCGAAGTGCTCGTCGCGGTTGCCCGACGGGTCCGACGAGGCCCACGCGGCCGAGTAGTCGAGGATCCCGAGCACCTCGACCCCGGCCCGCGATGCGGCGGTCATCATCGTGTCCGGACGCGACCAGTTGAACTGGCCCCGCTGCGGCTCGATGGCGTTCCAGTTGAAGTCCTCCCGCACCCGGGTGACCCCGCCGGCCGCGAGGCGGCTGTACGCGGCGCCGGCGTCGTTCGCACCGAACCAGAAGCCGTTGCTGTTCATGCCCACGCGGCCGAGGTAGCTCCCGCCGCTCTCGGCCTGTGTCGGCGCCGCGTCGGCAGCCACGTTCCCGAGGATGCCGACCACCACCGCAATGATCAGGCCGAGGGCCAGACCGGTGACTGCCCGAGTGCTTCGCTTGAACGCCATCGCAGTTCGCCTTTTCGTCGATTCCCAGTGCCCACGAGTGATGGGCTTCCTGGGGTATCGGTGGGCGTTCTCGCCCCCTGAAGGGCAAATCGTGGTGCTGGTGGTGACATCACCGGGACAAGAGCCGCCCGATGGGCGCACCGCCGCTTCGACCGACGGCCTCGGATCGACCGGCGGGCGTGGAGCTGGACCGGGCCACTGTCAGCCAGCCGAAGGCGAAGGCGACGATCAGCGTGATGCGGACGTCGATGCCCGAGAACGGACCGGTGAGCTCGGCGACGACGAGTCCCACGAGCCCGGCCGCGAGCGCCAGGCCGGCGACCCGCACGGTCGGGTCGTCCCCCCTGCGCCAGACTCGGAATGCCTCGCCCACGGCAGTCGCCATCATCCAGGCATAGGCGATGAGCCCGAACGGGCCCAGCTTCAGCCAGAACCACAGAGGTGTGACGTGGGTGTAGAGCCTGCCCCCGATGTGCTCCTCGGAGAGCGGGTAGCGCGCCGTCCAGGCAACGCCCAGCCCGAGACCGGTCAAGGGGTGGGCCCGGATCTCCGCGAGCACGTTGCGCTGCTCCTCGAGGCGGTAGCGATCACCGGAGGTCGCCGCCAACCGGGACGGCGCGAGGGACTGGGCGCGGTACAGGACAGGGTTCGAGCTGTCGGTGGCCCCACCGGCCGACAGGGCGAGGTAGAGGGCGAGGGCGACCGCGGCGCCTCCCATCACGAGCCACGGCCGTCCCCGCTGTCCGGTCGCCACCAGCAACACGAGCACCAGGCCGAGGACCGCGGCGATCCAGAAGCTCCGGCGAAACGACGCGACCAGGGCCGCAGCCACGAACGGCGAGGCGAGCAGGAGCCAGCGGGGGAGTCGGTGGCGCACGACCAGCGCCGTGACCACACCCAGCAGGAGCACGACCATCAGGAAGTTCATCGTCGGCTCGTAGAAGCTGCCGGCCCCGGCGCTGACGCTGGCGGACACGCCCGTGAGGCCGGCGTCCGCGGCGGCACCGGAGCCGTGCACCGCCCAGCCGACGAGACCGACGATCGCCCGGACCGTCACCAACGCGACCGCGAAGACCACTGGGCGCCGGACGTCGACCCGCCGGATGAGGACGGTCGCCGTCACGTACGGGACCGCGATCAGATACGACAGCACCCTGGCGGGGCCGTACACGTCGGTACCGCGTCCGCCGCCCACGTAGCCCGTCACGATGCCGCCGACGGTGGCGATCGCCAGCAGAGCCACAGGGAGGGCGAACCGGCCGAGTCCAGGGCCGGGCTCCCGCCGGTTCGGCCGGTCGATCGCGACCCATCCCAGCAGGAGCAGGACGAGCAGGTCGGGTGGGTGCAGCGGTGTCGGGCCGATCGTGCCGTACCACCGGTCCAGCGAGAGCGGCCAGACACCCGTGGACTGCTCGAACAGCACCGTGGCGGCGAACAGCAGGCCGAGGGTGACGACGGGGTTCCAGAGCAGGAACCAGCACACGCCGAGACCGATGGGGACGAGCGCGGCAGACGGCCCGACGAGCGCGAACGCGGGAACCAGGGCGACGCCGGTCATCACCCCGATCATCGCGACGGCCGTGCCCTCGCCCGAGCGGGTGCGGGCGACCGCGGTCGTCACCCCGGGGACCTGACGACCTCGGCCTCGTGGACGCCCCGCTGGTCGAGGTAGCTGTGGCGCCGATCTGGGGCCGAAGCACTGTTGAAGACCAGGCCGATGAGCGGCGCGTCGATGGCGCGGAGGGTTTCGAGCGCCCGGCGCACGTCGGTGCGTCGATCGCGTCGGCCGTCCACGACGAAGAGCACGCCGTCGGCGTAATGCGCGATCACCAGCGGGTCGACCACGGGAAGGGTCGGCGGGCTGTCGATCACCGAGAGGTCGTACTGGGCGCTGATGCTCTCGAACACCTTCGCGGCGCGGTCGGTGGTGAGCGCCGCGGCAGGGTCCACCGTGCTGCTGCCGGCCGGCACCACGTCGAGGTAGTCGCCGCCCCCGGGGACCGGCAGCGACCACAGGGGCAGCCGTCCGTTGGCGAGCTCGGGGTTGGAGGCGGCGCGGTCGCCGATCAGGTCGGCCATTCCGGGCTTGATCGGGATGCCGAGGCGCTTGTTGATGGCGGGTCGACGGAAGTCGCAGTCCACCAGGATCACCCGACGACCCTCGCCGGCGAAGGACTGGGCCATGTTGATCGCAGTGTGGGTCTTGCCCGACCCGGGGGTCGCGCTCGTGACCATGAGCACGGGGCCCACGTGCTCACGAAGGGCGTAGGACACGCTGGTGCGCAGCACGCGGAAGGCCTCGACGGTCTCGGCGCTGTCCGGGCTGGAACGGGCGACCGTGGCGAGGATCGGAAGTCCGAGATCCGTAGAGGCCTCGTCCGCCGAGTTGTACCGGTCGGTCAGCGCGCTGCGGGCGTAGACGGCGGCGGCACCGATGACCAGGGCGGCGAGGAACGCGAGCACCGCGTCACGCGCCGGCTCGGGTGAGACGGGGGCCGTCGGGGGCGTGGCCTCCTCGAGCAGCGTCGCGGCGTCGGCCGGTGCGCCCCGGACCTCGGCCGCCTGGGTCTGGAGCTGTTCGAGCTCGGTGGTCAGGGCGACGTCGTCGGGGTTGACGGCAAGGCCGCGGTTGATCTCGTCGACCCGAGCCTGGATCCGTTCGAGCGTGGTCAGGCGCTCTGCGTCTTGGCGGTCGGCGACGAACTGCGAGAACGCATCGGCGTAGCCGTTCGCGACCCTCGCCGCCAGCTCCGGGCTGCCGGCGGTCGCGCTGAAGTCCAGGAGCTGCACCTCTGCCCGCGGCGACACGGCGACCGGCACCGTCAGCTTCGGGTTCGTCGCGTCGGGGCTGACCGTCGAGGCGGCGAGCTCCTGCACGGGTCGGGTCCGGGCCAGCGAGGCATAGAAGTTCGCCTGCTGGAAGAGCTCTTCGGACGAGACGAACTCGTTCGCCGACGCGCGGCCGGAGATCACCTGGCTGACGGCGGTCGCCTGGTACCGGGCGCCCTGCTGGGACGAGAGGAGGAAGACCACGACCGCCGCCGCGGTGGCGAAGATCAACAGCCACCATCGGTAACCCCAGATGATCCGGAGCGGGTTCGTTGATTCCATGGCGGGCCGGCACCTCGATCGGTCTGGCAGGGTCGTCGTGAACTCACGACTCCGGGCCTATCGGCCCCGCCGGAGGACTCTTTACGCCGAGCCCGGCGACCGTGTGCACCGCAAGGGTCGCCGCGGTTTGTAGGTTCGGGCGCGTGCACGTTGCCCTGGTACACGAATGGCTGACCAACATGGCCGGTTCCGAGAAGGTCGTCGGTGCCCTCCGTCGCACGTTCCCCGGGTCTTCCGTGCACACGAGCCTGTTCTACGCGCCCGAGTTCCCGAACTGGGCACCGGTGCACACCACGGCCCTGCAGCCGTTCGCGACCCGTCGGGGTGCCCATCTCCGCGTCCTGCCGCTCATCCCGCCCGCCATGCACACGCTCAAGATCCCCGAGAGCGACCTGGTCATCACCAGCTTCCACTCGTTCGCCCTCAACGCACGGGTGCCCGCCGGGGCACCCCACCTCGTCTACTGCCACACGCCACCGCGTTTCCTCTGGGAGCGCGAGCAGCTCGCCGGCGAGCGTGGCCTCGCCGGCTGGGTCACGGCGGCGGCCGCGGCCGTGCTGAAGCCCGGCGACCGCCGCCGAAGTCGACGTCCCGAGCTCTTCGTGGCCAACTCGCGTGAGGTGCGTGAGCGGATCCGCGTCGCCTACGGAAGGGACGCCGAGGTGGTGCACCCGCCGGTCGAGGTCGAGCGGTTCACCGCGGCGGCGGGGACACCGGTCGGTGACTACTACGTGGCGTTCTCCCGGCTGGTCCCCTACAAGCGGGTCGACCTGGTGGTCGCCGCCTTCGGGGAGCTCGGCTGGCCCCTGGTGGTCGCGGGCGAGGGCCGGGCACGGTCGCAGCTCGAGGCCGGCGCCCCGGAGAACGTTCGTTTCGTCGGCAGGGTGCCGGACGGCGACCTACCGGCCCTGCTGGCCGGCGCCCGCGGGCTCGTCTTCGCGGGCGAGGAGGACTTCGGCATCACCCTCGTTGAAGCCATGGCTGCGGGGACGCCCGTCGTCGCCCTCGACCGGGGCGGTGCCCGCGACTCCGTCGAGCCCGGTCGGTCGGGCCTGCTGTTCGCTGAGCCGACCGTCCGGTCGCTCGTCGACGCGCTCCGCAACGCCGACGCCACCGTTTGGGACCGGGCCGACATCTCGTCCTCGGCGCAACGCTTCGGCGGGTCGCGATTCGCCGGCGAGATCCGGTCCCTCGGCGAGGCCCTGGCCGACGACGATCGCTGACGGGCCCGTCCGGTTCGGCCGGAAGCCGCTCAACCTCGCGTGGGCACGACCGAAAGGAGGCCGTCCCCATCCGACTTCCTGAGAGCGACGGCGTCCGCGATGGCAGTTGCAGAAGGCCCGACAGTGGCGGTGCGCAGCGAGCACGGTGTCGAGGCGCGCCCCTCGGTCAGTAACCGTCGACGTCGGCTCAACCCCTGGTCGTTCCGGGTGCTCGCTGACATCGCCGCGGTTTCGGTGGGGTTGGCCAGGATCGGCTCTGCGTCATGGGCCAACGTGGCGTTCTCGGTGGGCGTGCTGGTCGCCCTGGGCATGGTGGGCACGTACCGGCGCCACCTCGCCCTGAGCACGCTCTCCGAGCTCCCCAGCCTGATGCTGGGTACCGGCATCCCCCTCGTCGTCCTGGGTGCCCTCTCGCCGTTCGTCGACCTGCCGGCGTCGCTGTTCGACCAGGTGCTCGTCACCGGCATCGCCGTCGTCGCCGGCCGCACCGCGACCTACGCGGTGATCCGGGCGGCCCGCCGCTCCGGTCGCCTCAAGGAGAACGCGCTCGTGGTCGGCGCCGGCACCGTCGGCATCGAGCTCGCACGGCTGCTCGACGAGCACCCCGAGTACGGCCTCGTGCCCGTGGGGTTCATCGACGACGTTCCGGCCCAACCCGGGCTCCTCCTCCTCGGCGGGATGGCCGACCTCGAGGCGGTGATCCGTGCGAACGACGTCCGCCGTGTGCTCGTCGCGTTCGGTCCTCGAGGAGAGCAGGAGCTGGTGGCGACACTGCGGTCGACGGGCCTGAACGACGTCGAACTGCACGTGGTGCCCCGGTTCTTCGAACTGGGCTTCGCCCCCGGGGGTCCCGATGTCGAGCACATCTGGGGCATCCCCCTCTTCCAGGTGCGCCGCGCCGCGCTGCGCGCCGGTGCGTGGAAGTTCAAGCGGGTCTCCGACGTCATCTTGTCCGGGCTCCTGCTCGTTGCCTTGGCGCCGCTGTTGGGCATCCTCGCGCTGGCGGTCCGTTGGAGCAGCCCCGGCCCGATCCTCTTCCGCCAACGGCGGATCGGCCAACACGGCCACGAGATCGAGGTGCTCAAGTTCCGCACCCTCCGCGTGAACACCGACGCCGACGTCACCTGGTCGGTGTCACATGATCCCCGACAGACCGGCGTGGGTCGGTGGCTGCGCCGGCTGAGCCTCGACGAACTGCCCCAGTTCTGGAACGTGCTGCGCGGCGACATGTCGCTGGTCGGCCCCCGCCCCGAGCGGCCGCACTTCGTGAGCCGCTTCTCTGCGCAGGTGAGCCACTACTCGGACCGTCATCGGCTGCCTGTCGGCCTGACGGGCCTGGCCCAGGTCCACGGGTTGCGGGGCGACACCTCGATCGAGGAGCGGGCCCGGTTCGACAACTACTACATCGAGCACTGGTCGCCGTGGGAGGACGTGAAGGTGATGGTCGCCACCCTCGGTGTGATCCTCCGCGATGCCGTCCGGATGTCGACCCGGTCGGAGCGTCCGGGCCAGACCCGAACGGGACGCGCCGGCTAGAACCGGGATTCGAGCGCGATCTCGATCAGGTGGGGCCCCGGCTCGGCGAGGGCCCGCTCGAACTGGTCGCAGAACTCCTCGGCGCTGCCGGGGCGGCTGCCGGGCACCCCCATGGCCTCGGCGAGCTTCACGAAGTCGAGGTCGGGGCCGTGCAGGTCGAACATGGCCTTGGCCTTCGGCCCGGGCTCGCCGGCGCCGGTGCGGGCCAGTTCGAGGTTCAAGATGTCGTAGGCGTAGTTGTTGTAGACGACCGTGGTGACGTCGAGGCCTTCGCGGGCCTGGGTCCAGAGGGACTGGAGCGTGTACATCCCCGCGCCGTCGGCCTCGAGCGACACGACCGGCCGGTCGGGGCAGGCGACCGCCGCTCCGGTGGCGGCGGGCATGCCGTAGCCGATGGCCCCGCCGGTGAGGCACAGCAGGTCGTGGGGTCGCGAGCCCGCCGTGGCCAGGGTCGTCCACAGCCCGGCGGTCTGGGCCTCGTCGGCGATGATGGCGCCCTCGGGCAGCAGGGCGGCGATCCCCGCCGCGAGGCTCTCGGCCTCGAGTGCCCCGGTGGGGCGCTCCGGAAGGGCGAGTTCCTGGATCACCGCACCGTCCCGCGGTGCGCCGACCGCCTCGGCCAACGATTCGAGGGCGCCGACCCCGTCGTCGCCAGGACCGGCCAGCACGTGGACCTTGCACCCCGCGGGCACGAGGTCGGTGACCTTGTCGGGGTAGGCGAAGAACGAGGCGGGCGGGTCGGCGTCGACGAGCACGAGGTGGCGGATGCCGTCGAGTTGCATGGCCACGAACTCGCCGAGGTAGCCGAGGCGCTCGACGGCGGGCATTCCGGCGCCCCGCTCGATGCGGGACGGGAAGCACTCGCACAGCACCTTGGCGCCGGTGTGGGCGCCCACCCGGCTGATGGCGCGGAGCCCGGCCCCGCGGGTGGTGGAGCCGCCGATCAGGACGGCCACGGCCTCACCGGAGCGGAGGAGCCGCGCGATGTCCTCGACCTGATCGTCGGCGACCCTGGCCCGAGCCGACGGAGCGACCGGCGCGGCGGCGGAGGCGCCGTCGGACCAGGACGCGTCGGCGGGCAGGATCAGGGTGGCGATCTGCCCGGGGGGCCCGCAGGCGGCGGCCACCGCCTCGGCGGCGGTGGGGCCCACGTCGGCCGGCGTCCCTGGCGCGCCGATCCACCCCTCGAGGTTGCGGGCGACCGTCGCGATGTCGGAGTTGAGGAAGATGTCCTGGCCGTAGTCGGTGGCGTGGTCGCCGACGATGTTGACCATGGGCGTGCCCGCCCGCCGGGCGTTGTGCAGGTTGGCGAGACCGTTGCCGAGACCGGGCGCCAGGTGCAGCAGGGTGGCAGCGGGCTTGTCGGCCATCCGTCCGTAGCCGTCGGCGGCGCCCGTGACCACGCCCTCGAAGAGGCCGAGGATGCCCCGCATCTCGGGCACGTCGTCGAGGGCGGCGACGAAGTGCATCTCGGACGTCCCCGGGTTCGTGAAGCAGGTGTCGACCCCGGCATCGACCAGGGTTCGGATCAGGGCTTGGGCGCCGTTCACGGCTGGGCCTCCTCGTCGAAGATGGTGCCGGGGTTCAAGATGCCGTTCGGGTCGAAGCTCGCCTTGATCCGGCGCATGAGGTCGATCTTCACCGGGTCCTCAAGGGCGAGGAAGTACTTCTTCTTCTCGGTCCCCAGCCCGTGCTCGCCCGAGATGGCGCCGCCGAGACCGAGCCCGGCCGAGATGATGGCCGAGATGATGCGGTCCCGCTTCTCGGGGTCCTTCTGGAACACCGACAGGTGCACGTTGCCGTCCCCGGCGTGGCCGCAACCGGCGACCCACGACTCGAACTCGGTGGCGAGGTCGGCGACCGCGGCCATGTAGGCGGGCATCGAGGCCCGCGGCACGACCACGTCGATGATGTCGTCCGCGCCCGCGGCCTTGGCCACCCAGAACGCCTTCTCGCGGGCTTCGATGAGCTGCGCTCCGGCGTGCGGCGGCAGGACGTAGACGTCGATGGCGCCCAGATCGGTGACCAGCTCGGCGATCGCCGCCACGTCGGTCTCGATGCGCTCGGGGTGGGTGTCCTCCACCACGACGACGAGGTACGCGAGGGCGGCCTCCTTCACCTCGCCGGGGACGCCGAGGTCGATGCCGGCCGACTCGGTGATGGCGGCCATGGTGAACAGGTCGATGTACTCGAGGATGAGGGGACCGACGCCGCTGGCGACGATGCGGGGCACCGCGGTGGTCACCTCGTCGAGGGTGCGGAAGGGGGCGAGCACGGTGGCCGTGTGCTGGGGCCGCGGGTAGAGCTTCAAGGTCGCCTCGGTGACCAGGGCCAGGGTGCCCTCGGAGCCGAGGATGAGCTGGGTGAGGTCGTACCCCGCGGTGGCCTTGACGATCTTTCCACCGGTGCGGATCACCTCGCCCGAGGCCAGGACCACCTGGAGCCCCAGGACCTGGTTGCGGGTGACGCCGTACTTGACCGCTCGCATTCCGCCGGCGTTCGTGGCCACGTTGCCGCCGAGCGACGCGCTGTACTCGCCGGGGAACACGGGGTAGACCAGCCCGAGAGGGGCGAGCTCGGTGTCGAGCTGTTCGAGGGTGACGCCCGGCTGGACCACCGCCATGTGGTTGTCGGTGTCGATCTCGAGCACCTGGTTCATGCGCTCGAACGACACCACGATGCCGTCGGGCTGGGGCACGCAGGCGCCCGACAGGCCCGTGCCGCTGCCGCGGGCCGTGACCGGGATGGCGTGTCGGTCGGCGACCCGTAGCACCGCGGCGACCTCCTCGGCGCTCCCGGGGCGGACCAGGGCCCCGGGACGGGTGGCCGTGACCGTCAGGGCCTCGTCGTGGCCGTAGTCGTCGCTGATGGCATCGCCCACGAGCAGGTGCTCGTCGGGCACGGTGTCGTGCAGGAGCTCGGCCAGGTTGCCCATTCGGATACGTCCTCCCCCGGGTCGGTCCCGCGACGCTACTCGCGCTCGCGCCGGTCGTCCTATGGACACGGCGCCTCTCCTGCGGCACTCTTACGGAGAGTGGCTAACAAGAACGCGGACAGGGACGATAGTGAGATGATGGTCGCATGGTGACGGGAACGACGAACGAGGTGCAGGCGCGGCAGCGGTCGGACCGATCGCTGGCGATGGTGGACGCCCGGTGTGCCGTCTGCGGCGCCGACGACTCCGAGCCCGTCGCCGTGGGTGAGGACTTCGAGTACCGCACCAGCCCGGACAGCTTCCTCGCCGTTCGGTGCCGGACCTGCGGCCTGGTGTACCTCGAACGTCGTCCTGCGCCGTCCGAGCTCGCTCGCATCTACCCGGACGACTACCACGCGTTCGACTTCTCGGCAGAGCGATTCGGCCTCGTGTACCGGGTCCGGCGCCGGCTCGAGGCCCGGCGGCTGCTCGCCGTTGCCAAGGGCCTTTCCCCGGATGCCCGGATCCTCGACGTGGGATGCGGCGACGGCTTCCACCTCGGCCTGCTCGCCGAGTTCGGCCGACCGGGCTGGCGCCTCGAGGGCATCGATCCCGATCCTCGAGCCGCCGCCCGGGGCGAGGAGCTCGGCCTCACGATCCACACCGCCACGGTGGAGGACGCCGACCTGGCCGCCGGGGCCTACGAGCTCGCGATCCTGATCCAGACCATCGAGCACGTGCCCGACCCGGCCGCCCTCCTCCTCGGCATCCGGCGCCTCCTGAAGCCGGGTGGGCGCCTGCTCGTGGTGACCGACAACACCGGCTCGCCCGACTTCGCGCTGTTCCGGCGCCGGCACTGGGGTGGCTACCACTTCCCCCGGCACTTCAACCTCTTCGACCAGCGGAGCTTCCGTCGACTGAGCGACCGGACGGGTTGGGAGGTCGACGAGTTGGCGACCATGACCAGCCCCGTGAACTGGGTGTACTCGATCCGCAACACGCTCGACGACTGGGGGGCGCCGAAGGGGCTGGTGAACCAGTTCAGCCTCGAGTCGGCCCCGTCGCTGTCGGTGTTCACCGCCTTCGATGCCCTCAATCGCCTGGCGGGAAGGGGCGCGCTCCTTCGCGCCGTCCTCCGCCGCCCTGACCGGGAGACACCATGACCCCAGACAATGGCACCATCGACCTGGTCGATCGGGCGGGCCGCGGTGGTCGGCGACGCGTGGCGGTGCTCGGCGCCGGCATCGCCGGCCTGGTGGCGGCGCGCGAATTGCGCCGACGAGGGGTCGAGCCCCTGGTGTTCGAGGCCGGATCGCGGGTCGCCGGCATGGCCGAGAGCCACCACGACGCCGATGGCTTCAGCTATGACACGGGTGCCCACTTCATCACCAACCGGCTCGCGACCGCGATCGGCGTGAGCACGCGGTGCCGCACGGTGCGTCGTTACGGCGAGTCGGTCTACGTCGACGGAGGCGTGGCCGGCTACCCGTTCGGCCTCCTGCGCAGAGGCCGTTACGTGGCGTCGGCCCTCGCGGGCAGGGGCCGCGGCATGCTGGCCCACGACGAGCCGACCACCGCAGCGGGCTTCTTCCGGGCCCAATACGGTCAGGCGCTCGCCGATGATGTCGTGCTGCCCCTCGTCGAGGCGTGGTCGGGGGCTTCGGCGGACCACCTCGCCGCGGCGGTGGGCCAGAAGATCCCGAGCAGCATCGGCCACACCATGGTGTTGAAGGCTGCGGCCAAGGTCACCCGCCGCGCCGTGGCCATCGGCTACTGCAACGAGAAGCCGCAGAGCGTGCACGTGTGGCACGTCTACCCCGAAGGCGGCGTGAGCCTGCTCTGCGAGGCGCTCTCCGAGGAGTTGGGGGACGCCATCGCACTCGAGAGCCCCGTCGACCGTGTGCTCGTCGAGGACGAGCGGGTGGTGGGGGTGCGGGTGCGTGGCGACGTGATCGAGGTCGACGGGGTGGTGAGCACCGCGCCGATCAGCGTCCTGCCCCGCCTGGTCGAGGGCAGTCGACGCCTCGACCGCTTCGCCGATTTCCGGTTCCGGCCGATGGTGTTCGCCAATCTCCGCTTCGAGGGCCGCAATCTGCTGCCCGACGTGGTGATGTGGGTGCCCGACCGCAGCTACCCCTTCTTCCGCCTCACCGAGGCTCCGCTGTCCATGCCGTGGCTGGCGCCCGAGGGCAAGACGATGATCACCGCCGACCTCGGCACCGAGGTGGGCTCGGACCTCTGGAACATGGATCCCGCCGCACTCGGCGAGCACTGCCTCGACCACCTCGAGCGCCTCGTGCCGGGCGTTCGCCGCCGCTATCTCGGATGTCGGGTGGTGAAGACCCCGATCGCCTATCCGGTGTTCTCGCTCGACTACGAGGAGGCCCGGGCCGACCTGGCGGCCACCGGAACCGGGGTCGAAGGCCTCTTGAGCGTGGGTCGAAACGGAGAGTTCGACCACATCTTGATGGAGGACATCTACTGGCGGACCCGGGCCAAGGTCCAGCACTGGGTGGACGACGGGTTCTCCACCCCTAGGGTGGCCGACCGCCTCACGGCCTAGTCATCGACGCGTGCGGTGCGCACGGGGTCGTTCGTGCGGGCGGACGGTCACGCCGAGCCGCGCCGCGTCGCTCGACAGGTGACCCGTTCCCGCAGCGCGGGCCCGGCTCCGTAACCTTGGCCCGACATGGCCGCCGAGCTCATCATCTTCGCTGTCGCGTTCCTCGTGACCCTCGTGCTCACCCCGGTGGTGCGGCGGGTGGCGGTGCGACTGGGGGCGGTGGTGAAGCCCGACGAGCGACGGGTGCACACCCGGGCCACGGCGACCCTCGGCGGCGCGGCGATGCTGGCCGGCTTCCTGGCGGCCATGGCCGTGGCCTGGCGGCTGGGCGAGTTCACCGCGGTGTTCGACGCCAGCACCGAGCCGCTCGGTGTGGTGATCGCGGCCGTGATCATCTTCCTGGTCGGCCTCATCGACGACTTCCGAGAGGTGTCGGCCCCGGCGAAGATCGCGGGCATGGTGCTCGCCGGCAGCGTGCTCTCGGTCGCCGGCGTGAGCATCGTCTTCTTCCGGATCCCCTTCGCCGACCTCGTGGTGCTCACCCCCGACCTGTCGGCCCTTCTCACCGTGGTCTGGGTCGTCGGCATGGCCAACGCGGTGAACCTCATCGACGGTCTCGACGGTCTGGCCGCCGGTCTCGTGGCCATCGCCGCGGGCACCTTCTTCTTCTACGGCGAGCGCCTCGGCGACGTCGGGGTCATCTCGCCGGGCAACCTGGGCCCGCTGATCGCGCTGATCACCGCCGGCATCTGCCTGGGGTTCCTGCCCCACAACTTCCACCCGGCCAAGATCTTCATGGGCGACGGCGGCGCGCTCCTGCTCGGCCTGCTGATGGCGGCCTCGACGATCTCGGTGGGCGGGAGCTCCAACCAGCCCTTCAGCGGGCAGGTGTACTTCTTCTTCGCGCCCCTCTTCATCCCACTCTTCATCCTCGGTGTGCCGATCCTGGACACGTTGTTCGCCATCGTTCGCCGGGCGACCAAGCGCGCGGGGGTGGCGAGTGCCGACAAGGAGCACCTGCACCACCGTCTGATGCGCCTCGGTCACGGGCAGCGCCGGAGCGTCTTCATCCTGTGGGCGTGGACCGCGGCGCTGTCCATGTTCGTGCTCTACCCGACCTACACCGGCAAAGGCGACGCGCTCGTGCCGCTGGGGGTGGTGGTCCTGGGCTTCGGGCTCTACGTGTTCCTGGGTGCGGGCTTCCGACGCGCGGCGGGCCTCAATCCTCTGGCCGACACGACCGATGGGGGAGCGGCCCCCAAGGGGTCGACTGACCCAGCGGCGGGTGCCGCCGTGGAGGCCGAGCACGAGACGTGACGGTTCCGATACGGCCGGCGCCCCCACAGCATCACCACGAGCAACAGCAGCAACACGAACAACATCATTTCCCCTTTTCCATGATCGGTGTTACGTTTCCATGACGGATTCCTCGATGCTTAGGACGGGTACGTGCCGGTGATTCCCCAACGATGGCGAGCAGCGTGCGTGCTCGTTCCCGTGGTTGCGCTCGCACTCCTCGTGCCGCCCGCGCTGGCGGCGCGCGGCGCGGACCCCCGCGCCGAGCGGGCGGCGGTCCAGCAGCAACGGGCCGAGCTGGCGGGCCGCCTCGACGTGCTCAACGCCGACCTCGCCGAGATCACCCAGGCCCTCACCGACATCGGTCGCCACGTCGATGCGCAGCGCTCACGCGTGGAGGACGCCCAGCGGGCGGCCGATCAGGCCGATGCCGATGCCGCCGCCGCTCGCGCCGAGGAGCAGGCCAAGCAGCTCGAGATAGACCGCCTCCAGGCCCAGCAGGAATCGCTGCTCGTCGACTCGTACATCCGGGAGGGCTCCAACCAGAGCAGCCTCGACGTGCTCAGCGGGAGCGATCCGACCGAGGCGGCAGAGCGACGAGCACTCGTCGACCTCGCCGGCAGTCGCAACGAGGACGTCGGCGATCAGCTCCAGGCGGCCCGCGACGACCTGGCCGATGCCCGTGCCCGGGCCGAGGACGCCGCCCAACGAGCCGAGGAGCACCGCGCCGAGGTCGCCGCACAGCTCTCCGAGCTCCGAGATTCCCAGCAGGAGCAGCGTGATCTGCAGGACCAGGTCGAGGAGCGCATGGACTCGGTCCGCCTCGCCGACGACGAGCTCGCCGCCCAGGAGTTCGGCCTGTCCGCCGAGATCGCCGAGCAGGAGCGGGCCGCGGCCGCCGCGGCGGCGGCAGCCGCCGCTGAGGCCGCGGCGGCCCGGTCCCGCGGCAGCGGCGCCCCCAGCGGCAGCGGTGCCACCGTCTCGGGAAGCGGCGACCAGGTGACCGTCGGAGGAATCACCGTCGATGCGTCCATCGGCGATCGGATTGCGGCGCTCCTCAACGCCGCCGCAGCCGACGGCACGCCGCTCACCGGCAGTGGCTGGCGCAGCAACGCCCGCCAGATCCAGCTGCGCACGATCAACGGTTGCCCCGACGTCTGGAGCTCCTCGCCGTCGTCGTGCCGGGTGCCCACCGCGATCCCGGGCACGTCGATGCACGAGCAGGGCCTGGCCATCGACTTCGACAACTGCAGCTACCGGGGCAGTGCGTGCTACCGGTGGCTGGCCTCCAACGCGAGCAGGTTCGGCATGTTCAACCTGCCGAGCGAGCCGTGGCACTGGAGTGTCAACGGTCGGTAGGCCTCCTGGCACGGCCACGATGGATTCGGGCGGCGCGGGTTTCGAAAGGCCGGGTCTCGAAGGGCCGGGTTTCGAAAGCGTGCGCTCGGGTGCCGGACTTGCGGTCGCCGGCGCGTCCTCCTACATTGGGAAATAATTCACAAGCGATGGCGGAGGTTTCCGCCATCCCGACCGGAGGACCGGCTCCCCTGTGGACCTGAGCGAGCGGCGCGAACTGAACAACGGTTTCGGCAACGCGCTCTCGAAGGCCGTCGAGCTGGTCGTGACCCCCTTGATCTTCGCCTTCGTCGGGCACCTGATCGACAACCGCCTCGGCATCGGCCCGGTGTTCGCCCTCGGCCTCGGCACCTTCACCCTCGGCTACGTGTCGTGGAAGTTCTTCGCCGGCTACGAGGCCAGGATGCGCATCGAAGAAGACCGCGTGCTCAAGCGGGAGCGGCCGGCGTGAGCGTCGCCCCCGCCGGCGAGGCCGCGATGGAGCCCGTCGAGCGCGAGATCGCGCTCGACATGGTGCGCCGGGGCCTGCCGGTCGCCCCGGTGCTGCTGGTCGCCGCAGGGATCGGCTGGGGTTGGGCCGGCGTGGCGTCGGCCGCATACGGCATCACGCTGGTGTTCGCGAACTTCCTGATCGCCGCGGGAATGCTGGGATGGGCGGCCAAGAAGGGGCCCAATGCGTTGATGGCCACGGCCTTCGGTGGCTTCATCCTGCGGATGGGCCTTTTGGTGCTGGCCGTGCAACTGGTGAAAGATCAGGCCTGGATCGAGTTGGTGCCCCTGGGCATCACCATCCTCGTCGCCTACCTCGGGCTCCTCTTCTGGGAGACCCGCTTCGTTTCCGCCTCGCTGGCCTTCCCCGGCCTCAAACCCCGCACCAAAGGAGCCTGACGGGTGACCACGCTGCTCGCGCTCGACTTCCCCCCGGTGAGCCACGTCATCGAGTGGCCCGACTTCGCCCTTGACGGCGGCCCCTTCGGGATCAACAAGATCGTCCTGCTGATGTGGGTGTCGGCCGCGCTGGCCTTCCTGTTCATGTACCTCGCCGGACGCGACTTCAAGCTGGTGCCGAGCGGGGTCCAGAACCTGGGCGAGACCTTCCTCGACTTCATCGAGAACCAGGTCATCCTGCAGACCATGGGCAGGGACGGCCTGAGCTTCACGCCGTTCCTCGGCACGCTGTTCATCTACATCCTCATCTGCAACGTGTGGGGCATCATCCCCGGGCTGCAGATGCCGGTGAACGCCCGCATCGCCCTGCCGGCCTTCCTGGCCATCCTCGTCTGGTGCATCTACAACTTCATGGGCATCAAGTCGAACGGCTTCTTCGGCTACTTCAAGTCGTTCATGTTCCCGCCGGGAGTGCCGAAGGCGCTCTACCTCCTGGTCACGCCCATCGAGTTCGTGTCCACCATCTTCGTCCGGCCGCTTTCCCTGGCCGTCCGACTCTTCGCCAACATGTTGGCGGGGCACCTGATCCTCGTGAGCTTCGCCGTGTTGACCTCGGCGCTGTTCGAGGTGTTCGTCCCACTCGCAGTGCTACCCGGGGCACTGCTGGTTGCGCTCACCGGGTTCGAGGTCCTGGTCATCTTCCTCCAGGCCTACATCTTCACCATCCTCGCCGCCGTGTTCATCGGTGGCGCCATGCACCCAGAGCACTAGGAGAGAAAACGTGCTTGATCTCGTCACCCTCGCTCAGCAGAGCGGCCAGCAGGCCGGTGAGCTCGAAGCCGGCCTCACCGCCGTCGGTCGAGGCATCGTGTACGGCGGCGCGGCCATCGGCCCCGGCATCGGCATCGGCATCGTCGTCGGCAACGCCATCACCGCCATGGCCCGCCAGCCCGAGGCCGCCGGCATGGTGCGCACCACCATGTTCCTCGGCATCGCCTTCACCGAGGCGCTCGCCCTGTTCGGTTTCGTCCTCGCGTTCATCATCGCGGGCTAGGTCGTCATGCGTATCCGAATGCTGTGCGTCGGCGCGATCGTGGTGCTCGTCGGCCTCGTCGGCGGCGCTGGCATCGCCCATGCCGAGTCGGAGGAAGAGCTCCGCGAGGAGTGCATCACGATCCTCGAGGAAGGCGGCGTCCCCGCCGACTGCCAAGAGGCGCCGAGCCCCATCCTGCCCGCCACCAACGAGCTCATCTGGGGGGCGCTCTCGTTCACCATCTTGTTCGTACTGCTGGCCAAGTTCGGCTACCCCGCGATCCAGAAGGGCATGAGCGACCGCACCGAGCGCATCCGCTCCGATCTCGAGAGCGCGGACACGGCCAAGGTCGAGGCCGAAGCCGAGCTGGTGAAGTACCAGGAACAGCTCAAGGGCGCCCGCGAGGAGTCCACGCGCATGCGTGACGACGCCCGTTCCGAGATGGAGTCCTACAAGGCCCAGCGCAAGAGCGAGATCGACGCCGAGCTGGCCGAGTACCGTGACCGCGCCAAGGCCGAGGCCGACGCCGCCAAGAGCCAGGCGATGTCCGACGTCAGGTCCGAGGTCGCGGCTCTCGCCATCGGCGCCGCCGAGCACGTCGTGCAGAAGAGCCTCGACCGGGACACCAACGTCGCCCTGGTCGAGAGCTACATCAACAGCGTGGCCGCGCGGGGCTGAGCATGGCCGACCAGACCATCGACGCCTACGCCACGGCCCTGTTCGGCGTGGCCTCGGCCGAGAGCGACCTGACCGAGGTGGCCGACGAGCTCTTCCGGTTCGCCCGCGTGCTCGAGGCGAACGACGACTTCCGCAACGCGCTCACCGATCCGCACCTGCCAGCCACCAAGCGCCAGCAGATCGTCGAGGACGTGCTGCGCGGCAAGGCCACCGAGACCACCACGGCGCTCGTGTCGATGGTGGTCGGCACCGGTCGCGGTCGCGACCTCCCCCGCATCATCGACGCCTTCGTGGCGATGAGTGCCCATGCGGGCGACAAGGAGGTGGCCGAGGTCCGCTCGGCCATTCCCCTCACCGACGACCAGCGCACCCGTCTCGCCGCGGCGCTCGCCAAGGCCACCGGCAAGGAGGTCGAGGTGAAGGTGATCGTGGACCCGTCGGTCCTCGGCGGCATCGTCAGCCAGGTCGGCGACACGGTGATCGACGGCTCGGTCCGCCACCGCCTCCAGCAACTCCGCGAAGTGTTCTGAACCAGCACGTGTCCTGAACCAGCAGGTCTCCTGAACCAGTACCCGTCCTGAACCAACCAGGCCTCGTCGTCCAACCCGCCTTCTCCCCGAGCGCAAGGAAAAAGGGAACCCCGCCTCATGGCTGAACTCACCATCAACACCGCCGACATCACCGCAGCGCTGCACCGAAACCTCGACGGCTTCGCCCCCGAGCTCGAGATGAGCCAGGTCGGGCGGGTGCTCGAGGTCGGCGACGGGATCGCCACCGTGTCGGGCCTGCCCGACTGCGCGGTCAACGAACTCCTGCAGTTCGAGCACGACACGGTCGGCCTCGCGCTCAACCTCGACGAGGACACCATCGGTGCCGTCATCCTCGGCGTGTCCGAGAAGGTGGCGGCCATCGAAGAGGGCTCCACCGTGCGGGCCACGGGCGAGATCCTCTCGGTTCCGGTGGGTGACGCAATGCTCGGCCGGGTGGTCAACGCCCTGGGCGAGCCCATCGACGGGCACGGCCCGATCGTGGGCGCCGAGCAGCGGCGCATGGAGATCCAGGCGCCCGGCATCGCCGGTCGCAAGCCGGTGCACGAGCCGCTGCAGACCGGCATCAAGTCGATCGACGCCATGACCCCCATCGGCCGGGGCCAGCGTGAGCTCGTCATCGGCGACCGCAAGACCGGCAAGACCACCGTCTGCATCGACACGATCCTGAACCAGAAGGGTCTGGGCGTGAAGTGCATCTACGTGGCGATCGGCCAGAAGGGCTCGACGGTCGCCCAGACGGTCAACACCCTGCGTGAGCGCGGGGCCATGGACTACACCGTCGTGGTCGCCGCGCCGGCCTCCGACCCGGCCCCGTTCAAGTACCTCGCCCCCTACGGCGGGTGCGCCATGGGCCAGCACTGGATGGACAACGGCGAACATGCGCTCATCGTCTACGACGACCTGTCGAAGCAGGCCGAGGCCTACCGCCAGCTCGCCCTGCTGCTGCGTCGCCCCCCGGGCCGCGAGGCGTACCCGGGTGACGTGTTCTACCTGCACAGCCGCCTGCTCGAGCGGGCCGCCAAGCTGTCCGACGAGAACGGTGCCGGGTCGCTCACCGCGCTCCCGGTCATCGAGACCAAGGCGGGCGACGTGTCGGCCTACATCCCCACCAACGTGATCTCGATCACCGACGGCCAGGTGTACCTGCAGGACGACCTGTTCAAGTCGGGTGTCCGACCGGCCGTCGATGTGGGCATCTCGGTGTCACGCGTGGGTAGCGCGGCGCAGATCAAGGCCATGAAGGCCGTGTCCGGCACCCTGAAGCTCGACCTCGCCCAGTTCCGTGAGCTCGAGGCGTTCGCCACGTTCGGCTCCGAGCTCGACAAGGTCTCGGCGGCGCAGCTCGACCGCGGCTACCGCCTCACCGAGCTGCTGAAGCAGCCCCTCAACTCGCCCATGGCCGTCGAGGACCAGGTGGTGTCCATCTTCGCCGGAACGGGCGGCTATCTCGATCGGCTCCCGGTGGCCGATGTGGGTCGCTTCGAGAGCGAGCTGCTCGATCACATGCGAACCCGTCACGCCGACATCCTCGACACCATCCGGACCACCGGTGCGCTGCCCGAGGGCGACGCACTGGGTGCCGCGGTGCAGGCCTTCGTCGACACGTTCGAGACCAGCGAGGGCACCGCGGCGGCCGGGCCCGAGCTGGAGTCCGAGCTCGGCGACGTGGGTGAGGCAGAGGTCGATCTGGTCGGCGGACGGGCCGAGGCGACGCTGCCCGAGCTCGAGATCGACCGCAAGGACGACGAGGACGAGGACGCGTAGCCGGTGGCCGGTGGTCAGGAACGCGCCCTTCGGCGGCGGATCAAGTCGGTCCAGTCGACCAAGAAGATCACCCGCGCCATGGAGCTCATCGCCGCCACCCGGGTGGTGAAGGCCCAGGAGCGCACCAACGCGGCGCGTCCCTACAGCCAGCAGATCACCAATGTCATCTTGGACCTGGCCGGGCTCGGCGCCGAGGGCAGCCACCCGCTCCTCCGCCGGGGCGGCGACGCCAAGCGCTCCGCCTTCGTGGTCATGACGTCCGATCGTGGCCTCTGCGGCGCGTACAACTCGGCGGTGATCCGTGCCGCGGAGCGCGAGCTGGTGGCCCGCCGCAGCGAAGGCCTCGACTACGCGCTGATCCTGATCGGCAAGAAGGCCAACAGCTACTTCCGGTTCCGCAACTACCGGATCGCCGCGTCCTTCCTCGACCTCACCGACCGCCCCGACTACGAAGATGCCCGGGCCGTGTCGGAGGTGGTGCGCCGGATGTTCGAGTCGGGCGAGGTCGACACCGTGGACCTCGTGTACCAGCGGTTCATCACCGCCGGGTCGCAGGAGGTCGTCGTCCGGCGCTTCCTCCCGCTCGAGACGACCGATCCGACCCAGAGCGGCCCGGTCGAGCTCAAGGCCAGCATCGAATTCGAGCCGTCCCCGGAGGGCATCCTCGACGAATTGCTCCCCCGTTACGTCGAGGCCCGCCTCTTCGCCGCCCTGCTCGATGCGTCGGCCTCCGAGCACGCCGCTCGGCAGCGGGCCATGAAGGCGGCCACCGACAACGCCGAGGAGCTCATCATCAGCCTCGCCCGGGTGATGAACCGGGCCCGCCAGGACGCCATCACCGGCGAGATCATGGAGATCGTCAGCGGCGCCGAGGCCCTGCACTCCGGCAAGGGCCATCACCGCACCGACCTGCCCGAATCGCTGCTGCTGCCCGAATCGCTCACCAACCGCTCAGCCTGACCCGAGGAGCACCTGCCATGACCGTTACCGAAACCACCCCGGCGACCGAGGAGGCTGCCCGCAAGGAAGGCCGGGTCGTCACGATCGCGGGCCCCGTGGTCGACGTCGAGTTCCCCCGCGGGTCGTTGCCCGAGATCAACACGGCCCTCGAGATGACACTCACCGTCGCCGGCGAAGAGGTGGTCATCACCGCCGAGGTCGCCCAGCAGATCGGCGAGGGTCGCGTGCGTGCGGTCTGTCTCAAGCCGACCGACGGCCTCACGCGGGGCACACCGGTGCGCAACCTGGGCCGGGGCATCTCGATGCCGGTCGGCGACGTCACCCTGGGCCACGTGTTCAACGTGATCGGCGAGCCCCTCGACACCGGTGGCGAACCCCTCGAGGGCATCACCGAGCGCTGGCCGATCCACCGCGACGCCCCGGCGTTCGACACCCTCGAGCCGAAGGCCCTCGTCTTCGAGACGGGCATCAAGGTGATCGACCTGCTCACCCCCTACGTGCAGGGCGGCAAGATCGGCCTGTTCGGCGGCGCCGGTGTGGGCAAGACCGTGCTCATCCAGGAGATGATCAACCGGGTCGCCACCCAGCACGGTGGTGTGTCGGTGTTCGCCGGTGTCGGCGAGCGCACCCGCGAGGGCACCGACCTCTGGATCGAGATGCAGGAGTCGGGCGTCATCGAGAAGGCGGCCCTGATCTACGGCCAGATGGACGAGCCCCCCGGCGTGCGCCTACGCGTCGCATTGTCGGCCCTCACGGTGGCCGAGTACTTCCGCGACGTGCAGCAGCAGGACGTGTTGCTCTTCGTGGACAACATCTTCCGCTTCGTGCAGGCCGGCTCGGAGGTGTCCACCCTGCTCGGTCGCATGCCCTCCGCGGTGGGTTACCAGCCGACGCTCGCCGACGAGATGGGCGAGCTGCAGGAACGCATCACCTCCACCCGGGGCCGCTCGATCACCTCGCTGCAGGCCGTGTACGTGCCGGCGGACGACTACACCGACCCTGCTCCGTTCACCACCTTCACGCACCTCGATGCCACCACCGAGCTGTCCCGCCAGATCGCCTCGCTCGGCATCTACCCGGCGGTCGACCCGCTGTCGTCCACCTCGACGATCCTCGCCCCCGAGGTGGTCGGCCAGCGTCACTACGACGTGGCCCGCCGCGTGCAGGAGGTGCTCCAGCGCTACAAGGAGCTCCAGGACATCATCGCCATCCTCGGCCTCGACGAGCTGTCCGAGGAGGACCGCATCGTCGTCGACCGGGCCCGGAAGGTGCAGCGGTTCCTCTCGCAGCCCTTCAACGTGGGCGAGGTCTTCACCGGCCTCAAGGGCGTCACCGTGCCCGTGGCCGACACCGTCGACTCGTTCGCCCAGCTCGTCGAGGGCGAGTTGGACGACATGCCCGAACAAGCCTTCCTCAACGTGGGCGACGCCGACAGCGTGCGGGCCAAGGCCAAGCAATTGCAGGAGGGGTAGGCCATGGCGCTCCAGGTCGAACTGGTGTCACCCGAGCGGGTGCTCTTCGAAGGCGAGGCCGACCGTGTCATCGCCAGGGCCGTGGGCACCGGCGACTTCGCCGTGCTTCCCGGGCACGCTCCCTACCTCGGCGCCCTCGCCACCCACCCGGTCCGTCTGATGATGAGCGACGGCACCGAGGACACCATCGCGGTGCACGGCGGCTTCATCGAGGTGCACGACGACAAGGTCACGATCCTGTCCGACGTGGCCGAGCTGTCCAGCCAGATCGACGAGGTGCGGGCCCGCAGGGCGCAGGAGCGTGCCGAGGCGGCCCTCGCCCACGGTGACGACACCGCGGCCGAGGCCGCCCTGCGCCGGGCCCACGTGCGCCTCGCTGTCGCGGGCGGCAACGCGCTCGTCTAGCACCGCCGAACTCGGCGCAATTACTGCGCTCCGAGCGCACTCGATGCGCTGAGTTCGAGATGGTCCACGGCAAGACTGCACGGATGGGTCGACGACGGCTGGGAATCGTGCTCCTGGTGCCCGATGGTGCCGCCGCGGAGGTGCAGGGGCTCCGCCGTGCCTGTGGCGACACGATGTTGCCGCGCATCGCGCCGCACATCACCCTGGTGCCGCCGATCAACGTCCGCGAGGACGACGTGGACGAGGTCCTGAGGACCGTGCGTGACGCTGCTGCCGAATCCGGTCCCCTCTCGCTCATCCTCGGGCCGACGGCCACCTTCCTGCCCGACAACCCGGTGCTGTACCTCGGCGTCGGCGGGTCGGACCTGTCGGGGCTGTCCGCCCTTCGGTCGGCGGTCACGGGCGGCCCCCTCGAACGGCCGGTTGAGCACGATTTCGTGCCGCACGTCACCATCTCGATCGCCTCGGCGCCCGAGCGCATCGAGGCAGCGCTGACCGCCCTGTCCGACTTCTCGGTCGGTGTCACCATCGATCGGGTCCACGTGCTCGAGGAGCAGCGAGACGACGACGACCAGCGGGTCTGGCGCCCGATCGCCGACGCACTGCTGGGCGGGCGCTCGGTCGTGGGTCGTGGCGGCCTCGAACTCGAGCTCACGGTGTCGGGCTCGGTCGAGCCCGCCGTCAGGGACTGGTCGGTCCCCCTGTGGGAGCGCGCCGACCGGGAAGACCTGGGAGCCGCCGACGAGCAGGAGGCGCTGGTCGTCACCGCTCGCCGTGACGGCGAGGTGGTCGGCCTGCTCGAGGGCTGGATCTGGGCCGACCTGGGCTACGTCACCGACCTGCTCGTGGGAGAGAGCGTGCGGGGCGAGGGCATCGGGCGCCATCTGCTCGCCCGGTTCGAGGCCGAGGCCCGCCGGCGAGGCTGCACGAGCCTCGCCCTACGGGCGGTCGCCGGCACGCACGGCGAAGCGGTCTACCGCCGGCTCGGGTGGGAGGCCGAGAGCCGCCAGCGCCGCTGGACCCGGGACAGGGACTTCCTCCAGTTCCGCCGTTGGCTCTGAACGACCCGCAAACGGATTCTCGAGGCAACAGCAGGCGGAATCCGACGGCTATTGCCTCGGGTTGACCGCGATCGGCGGGATCGGGGTGGAAGTCAGCGGGGGGTGGCGTCGGGGAGGCCGCCGTCGACGGGGAGGGTGGCGCCGGTGGTGGGCGTGGGGCGGGCCAGGAAGAAGGCAACGGCCTTGGCCACGTGTGACGCCGTGATGCGGGCTTTCAGCAGGTTGCGGTCGCGGTAGTAGGCCTCGAGGCCCGCGGCATCGAGGCCCCGTGCCTTCATGCGACCGGGGCCCACCTCGGCCCACAGGCCCGACGGGCGCTCGTCGTGGGAAAAGACCGCGTCGGGAGCCACCATGTTCACCCGCACATCGGCCGGGGCCAGTTCGAGAGTGGCGATGCGGGCCAGTTGGTGGGCGGCGGCCTTGGTGGCGCTGTAGGCACCGAAGCCGGCACCGGGGGCGAACACGTTCTTGGTGGACACGAGGACGATGTCTCCGCCGGTGCCCTGGCGGGCGAAGTGGTTGGCCGCCTCTCGCAACAGCAGCAGAGTGCCGTCCACGTTCACCCGCTCGAGGGTGCGGAAGCGCTCGAGGTCCATCTCGGCCAGCGACGACACGTGGGCCAGTCCGGCGTTGACCACAACGCCGTCCACGCCCCCCCAGGTGCGGCTGACCGCGTCGAACGCGGACGCGACGGACTCGGGGTCGGTGACGTCGAGGGGCGAGGCCATCGTCCGGTGCGCGTCGATGGCCCGGAGCGCGTCGAGCAGCGAGTCGAGGCCGGGGCCGGGCAGGTCGGTCGCGACCACGTGGGCGCCGTCGGCCAGAAGGCCCTCGCAGATGCCGGACCCGATGGCCCCGGCGGCGCCGGTCACCAGCACGACCTGTGCCGCCAGCGGTGGATCGACGGTGGCGTGCAGCTTGGCGTGCTGCAGCGTGCGATGCTCCATGTCGAACAGGTGGGCCTCGGACACGCCCTCGTAGGTGCCGCCCATCGCCGCGATCTCGACCTTGGCGCGGATGGTCTGTCGGGCGATGTCGGCCACCATCCGGGCATCGGCGGCGTCGTCCCCGGCGCACAGCACGCCCAGGCCAGGCAGTGCCATCATGCGAGGCGTGGGCGGGAAGGGCGTGATGCCGGCAGGCAGGCGCGCGCGGTTCCGGGCGAGGTAGGCCTCGTAGTCGGCCCGCCACGCGTCCAGTGCCGCCTCGATCTGCTCGCGCCGGCGGTCGGTGTCATCCCAGGTCGGATCGTCCACCCACGCCGGCCAGGGCCGGGTGCGGATCAGGTGGTCGGTGGTGAGCGGCGACGACACCATCAGCGACCGGGCATGGGGCCCGTCCAGCGCGGCAACCGTCTCGTCGTCCACCAGCGCCTCGAGCACCACCCGCCGGTGGGGTCGATCGGCGTCCCCCGTGTCCCGGGCGAGCAGCCCCCGCACCACGGGCGCCACCGCGGCCAACCGCGCCGACCGCTCCAACCGCTCCGACCGCTCCAACCGCTCGTTCTGGCCGCGGACCCCCGTTCGTGACGACACGTGGCCGCGGCCAGAACGGGACTCGACGAGAGCCTCGGCGCGGGTGACGAGGTCGACCATGGCGTCGTAGGACGCTCGCGCGGTGTCGCCCCAGGTCATGATGCCGTGGTTGGCCCACACCATCCCGATGGCATCGGGCTGGTCGTCGAGGGCGTCGGCGACGGCGTGGGCCAGGCCGAAGCCGGGGAACACGTAGGGCAGCACGATCACATCGGGGCCCATCGCCGCGCGTGCCAGCTCGACCCCGCCCGGCTGGTTGGTGAGCACGAGCACGGCGTCAGCGTGGGTGTGGTCCACGTACCGGTGGGGGACCAGCGCATGCACGGGCGTCTCGATCGAGGGCGTCGGGGCGGCGGCGTCGAGCAGGTGGGTGCGCAGCTCGTTGACGATCATCTCGTCGGTGAGCGTGGGGATGGCCCGCAGGCGGCGCAGGTGGTCGAGGCGGACGGCGACGTGGCCCCCGGGCGGCACGGTGGCGAGGTCGTAGCCGGAGGCCTTCACGGCGATGATCTCGATCTCGTCGCCGAACACGTCGGTCACGACCCGCTTGACCGACGTGTTGCCGCCGCCGTGCAGGACCAACGCCGGCTCGGCGCCGAGCAACTGGCTCGTGTAGGTGCGCAACGCCAGATCCTCGCCGTGCTCGGCGCCGTAGCGGTCGACGAACGCCTGTGCGTCGTCGACCGTCCAGCGGTTCTGCATCAGGCGGAGACGATTTCGCGACGAGAGACGGCATCGAGCATGAAGGCGGCGTTCCCCGCAGGGTCGACGCCGTCGAACACGGCGCTGCCGGTCACGATGATGTCCGCCCCGGTGGCCGCCACCTCGGCGATGTTGGCGCGGGTGACGCCGCCGTCCACGCCGACGAGGACCCGGTTGCCGTGGTCCCCGACCAGCGAGCGGATCTGGGCCACCCGTTCGGGCGTGGGAGCGCCGAAGCGCTGCCCGCCCCAGCCCGGGTCGACCGCGAGCACCAACACGTAGTCGACCACGTCGAGGAGTGGCTCGAGGGCCAACACGGGCGTCCCCGGGTTGAGGGCGACCCCTCGGAGGATGCCGCGTTCGGCGTCGTTGGCGTTCTCCATCGCCCCGAGCTCGACGAGCGTGCGGCGCACGTAGCGGTCCGACTCGACGTGGACGGTCACCATGTCGGCGCCCGCCTTCACGTAGTCGCCGACCTTTCGGAGCGGTGCCTCGATCATGAGGTGCACGTCCTTGAGCATCGACGTCTCGACCGCGGCGACGACCGGCGGCCCGACGGTGGTGGCGGGGCAGAAGCACCCGTCCATCACGTCGAAGTGGACGATCGGCACACCGGTGCCCTCGAGGAGGGCCATGTCGCGCCCCAGGTTCGCCAGATCAGCGGTGAGCATCCCCACACTGATCGTGGGCGCCACACGGTGCAGAAAGTGGTGCAACGTGCCTTCGGACACGGCTGGGCTAGCCCTCGGCGGCGAGGCTCTGGTAGCGCTCGAACGCGTCGTCGGGCCTGGCGTCGTCGTGGACCACGCTGCGCACGGCCTGGATCATCGCCAGCGGGTGGTCGGCCTGGAAGATGTTGCGGCCCATGTCGACGCCGGCGGCGCCGGACTGGACGGCGCGGTGGGCCAGCTCGAGGGCATCGGCCTCGGGGATCTTCTTGCCGCCCGCGATCACGATCGGCACCGGGCAGCTGGCGCAGACCGTGTCGAAGTCGTCCTCGACGTAGTAGGTCTTCACGTAGGAGGCACCGAGCTCCGCGCAGATACGGGTGGCGAGGCGGAAGTAGGTGGCGTCGCGGGCCATGTCCTTGCCGACCGCGGTGACCGCGAGGGTGGGGATGCCGTACTGGTTGCCCATGTCGACGAGGCGGGTCATGTTGTGGATCGACTGCGTCTCGTGCTCACCGCCGATGAACACCTGCACGGCCAGGGCGGCCACGTTGAGACGCACCGCCTCTTCGATGCTCACCGCCAACTGCTCGTCGGAGAGCTCCTTGAGGATGCTGGGGCCGCCGCTGGCGCGCAACACGATGCCCCGCGTGTAGGTGGGGGGGATGGTCGTGCGCAGGATGCCCCGGGTGAGCATGAGCGTGTCGGCATGGGGGATGAGCGGGACGATGTCGAGGTCGATCCGCTCGAGCCCGCTGGTGGGCCCGAGGAAGTAGCCGTGGTCGAAGGCGAGCATCACCGTGCGCCCCGAGGTGGCGTCGAAGATGTTGGCGAGCCGGTTCTTCATGCCCCAGTCGCCGTTGTTCGAGCCCCGCAGGAAGAAGGGCTCGTTGGGCATCGGGACGTCGACCTTGTAGTCCTTCGCGGCAGAGGTGTCAGCGTCAGGCATGTGCAGGCGTGCTCCTCGATCAGGTCGCTAGGTCTCACCCGCCACGACATCGTTCCGCTCTGGTGGAGGTGGGTGAGCCGACAGGACATCGTTCCGGTGTGTGAGACCGGGTTCCGCCAGGACATCGTTCCGGTCTGTTCAGCGCAGGGTGCGGGCGAGGTCGAAGT
>JAYRVH010000020.1:0-6197 GCA_041918615.1 Acidimicrobiales bacterium | reverse complement strand
TTGTCGAGCAGGGCGTCAGCGTCTGCGAGCCATTGGTCGAGTGACATGTGAACCTCATCGAACCTGGCGTTCGCACCGTGCCCTTGGAGGCCGGTTGCGGGATCGTCAGCGGGCCAGGACCCTCGGATCGCTCTGGATGAGCAGCAGGGGCAATCTACCAGCGGGCCAAGTGGATGACATCGGTGTGGTGATCTGGGAGCGGCTGGACGCATTCGCCGACGATGTCCGACGCCCCGACCGACTCGGGACCGGCCGTGCCGGTCCGCGCCCCTATTGTCGTGACCGCCGCGCACGGCCGGACTCCCCACGTGGCTTCCGTTCCATCGCGTCGGCCGGATCGTTGGGAATCGCTGAGCGGGTCCGGGATCCGCGCCCAGGCTCCGACGATGTCTGCGACAACCTCCAGCTGCCGAGACGGGTCGTGGCCTGGCTCAACGGTCAGTCTCGTGCCGTACGCAAGTGCCATCTGCCGGCCTCTCTACTCGAACTCGGCGCTCTCCGCGCCCAGCTGCGTGGCGTTCTCGGTGACGACCCGTCGGGTGCGGTCGTCGTATCCCTCCGCCGCCGGTGTCCGAGCGTTGATCTCGAGGGTGAACGTCACCGCGCTGCCCTCGAGATGGTTGGAGACGTTGGTGAGGATGTCCTCGAGTTGGCGGATGGCCCGGACCCGGTCGAGGCTGAAGCGGGCGTAGAAGCGGGACTTGGCCGGCTCACCACCCTTGGTGCCACCACCAGATCCGCCACCTTCCGTCTCCCGTTCAATTTCGCCCAGGCCGCCTCCTGCGCCTTCGCCGTCGCCTTTACCCTCGGTTTCGTCGGGGACGGTGTCGGGGTGGATAAGCCAGCCGGAGCGGACGGGGTTGACGTGCTCTCCGCTGTGGAGGCCGACCCAGGTGTCGTTGTTGTGGGCTTCGGCGTAGGCGAAGGTCTCGCTGGCCCAGTTCATCAGTGAGGTGCCGTCGCTGATGGCGTTGGACAACACGTCGAAGCTGGCCAGGCGGGGCATGTACGGGTAGTTGGCGTAGGCGGACCAGAGGTCACCGACGCCAACATCGCCCCGGTCGGACCACAGCGGGACTCGGTCGAGGTCCATCCGCACCCTGACCCCACCGTAGGTGGTGATGAGCTTCTCCTCGGAGCCGCGCTTGCGACCGACCCGCTCGGTGAGGCTGCCCGCACCGGAGGGCTTGGTGACCTGCCACTCGATGTCGGCGGTGCCCGGGGTCTGGGCGGGCGTCATCACGTGTATGAACGTCTCGGCGATGCGTGAGGTGACGGTGTTGTCGGTCTCTGCGAGCTTGGTGTTGGCCTGCTTCTGCTGGTGGGGGCTGAGGTTCAGGGTTTCGGCGTCGGCCACGATCGACTGCCACGCCAGGTGTGAGCGGGCCGCCGAGCGAAGCTCGTCCAGGCGAGGACCGGACGCGGCCAGGTACACGAGGAGGTTGCGGTGTAGGCGGGGGCCGCCGGAGCGTTGAGCGAGGATCCCCTCGGCGGTGGTGACGGCGTCGCTGTCGTTGGTGTTGGGAACATGCACGCCGTGGGCGGCAAGACCACGAGGTGGACGCCGTCATCGTCGTCGGGCACGTCGCCGGGGCCGTCGGGGAACACATGCACCCCGGCGAAGGGCTGGCGGTTGCGGTCGGCCAGCATCCGCCGGCGGACTTCGTCGTCAGCGTCATCGGCGTTGTAGTTCGACGCCGCCCGATTGGCAGCCAGACGGGTGACGTTCGGTTGGAGGTCGAACCAGTACTGGTTGCCGTCAACGTAGAGGTGGGTGGCGTCGCTCGACAGCCGCTTGAGGGCGTCAGCGAACTGGGCCGGCGGCTCCCCCGGTTGAGCGCAGCCCAACACCACGGACTTGATGTCCACACCCCGGTTCGTGTCGGGTCGGGGCGCGGAGCCCATGTAGACGGTGCGTGCGGCCCGCCGGGTAGCCGAGTAGCGGCCGAAGTGCTTGTTCTCCTGGTCGATCCGCAGCGGCAAGGCGTTAGGGCCGTCCACGTCGGTCTTGATGACCGGGTCCCAACCCTCCTTCAGGTACTTCGTGAGCTCGGACAGCACCGGGGCGGAATCGATCGGCAGGGTCCCCGACATGATCAACAGGCTGCGGTCGTCTCGCTTCCACAACTCGGAGATGACCACGGCCATGAGGCGCAGCACCCCTCGGGTGCGCTGGAACTTCTCCAGGGTGGACCACCCTTCGAAGAGCCGGTCGAACATCTCCGGGTGGATCGGGTACGACAGCTCCATGCGCCGCCGGTACTCGGCCTCACTCGCCCCGAGCGGGAACTCGGCGGCCTTGTCCCGGTAGTACTCGATGAAGGCCCGTACGACGCCGTCACGGGTGCGGGCGGCTTCGGGGGTGATCGGGTCGAACAGGCGGCGGCGGACGATCTCGAACGACTCGTCGGGGCTGGCCGGCTGCCACTGTGCGGCCTTGCGGGTCACGACGTTCTTCAACCGCTCGAGGGCGTCCTTGCCCCGGTCGCCGCCGACTTCGATGTCTGATGCCGGGATCGACACCAGCACCACCACGTTGTCCACCCCAGCGGCCGCTTCGGTGAGGGCCTGCGCGAAGGTGAACTGGCTGTCACACCTCGTCGGCACGAGTCGTTCGGGTCGATCAAAGTTCCATCTTGCACCGAGTGCAACCAGATCCTCAACGACAGTTTCGAGGTTCCAGCAAAGGATCTCGTCAGGGAGCTCTTCCAAACCTCCGGCGACGTTTCCCTGGACGCTGACGAAGCTGTGGCCTGCGGCCTGTGGCTCGTGAAGACGTGGCTGTTGTACGCCCACCCATCCGTTGTTGGCTCCGAGCCCGACCTGCACCGTACGCTCCTACGCCCCGTTCCCGGCGACCTCTGGCGCTGGATGATCGACGGGTCTGAGCCCCCGCCCGGCGTGTCTGTGTGGCTGCACAGGACGAGCAGCGACGACGATCCTGCTCCAGTCGAGACTCGCCACATTCCGCTTCCGACCATCACAGTCGGCAGCCTGACGATCCGGTTTCAAGTCGTCCAGCTCACCGTGTGCGGTCTGACAATCAGTCTTGCGTATCACCAGGGATGGGCGATCGAGCACCCGCTCGAGATCGAGGGCCGAGCGATCAGGATGTGGCCACGGCATCGAGACGAGCCAGCCGACATCTCGAGCCTTCCACTCGTGGCAGCCCGCGACACTTGCTGGCTCCGCGGGCCACGTTTGGTGTTTACCCCTGGCCGATACGACCCCTCGAGCCTTCCTCCGATGTCGCCCCACATCGATGGGCTGCTTCTGTGCTGCAAGGAGTCGAGGCCGTGTTCGCGTGACCGATCATCCCGAGTCGGGGACTTCCCCGGCGTGGCGAGACGAGCAGAGTCGATGGAGGGCACGGATACTGACCACGCTCCCAGCCGATACGGGCCTCGCGTTCAACGATCGGGTTCGGCAGTGCCATTGACAGCCACCGCCAACTCACCTCCACCACACCCGAAAGTGACTGTGCACCGGCGGGATGGCGAGAACCTAGTTGATACCGTCGGCCGGGATCCCCGGAAGCACGCGGGATCTGGGAGGCAGCGAATTCCGCCCCGGAGCCTCGGTTGTCAACTCCTCGAGCGCCCAGTTCCACTTTCAGGCCGCCACGGCGCTGTCCGGGTAGTTGATACTCCTTCCGAGCTGCACGGCTTCTCGCACACTTTCAGGCTGTTTGATCCGGCCAGACAGTGCCCCAAGAAACGCAGGCAGTGCCCTGGAGGCGGGCTCGAGCCTCCAGACCCGCCTCCTGCTGGCGGGCCGAAGGGTGCTTGTATCGGCAAGACCGCGCCCCGGTCTCTCAGAGGGACGGCCCCGCGCCGGTTTGGCCGGCCTTCTGCTGGAGTGAGATCACCACGAACTCGGCGGGCTTGAGGGACGCGAACCCGACGAGGATGTTCACGATCCCGTGGTTGATGTCGTCCTGCGTGGTGGTCTCGGCGCCGCACTTGACGAAGTACGCCTCGCTCGGCGTCGCTCCGGCGAACGCTCCGGCGGCGAAGAGGCCGTGGAGGAAGGCGCCGACGGTGAGCCTGATCTGAGCCCAGAGCGGCGCCTCGTTGGGCTCGAACACGGCCCACTGGGTGCCGCGGTAGAGCGACTCCTCGAGGAAGAGCGCCGTGCGCCTCACCGGGACGTACTTCCACTCCGAGGCGACGCCGTCGGCGCCCTGGAGGGTGCGGGCCCCCCAGACGACGCTGCCCGCGTCGGGGAAGGTGCGCAGGCAGTTGACCCCCAGCGCGTTGACGACGCTGTTGTGTGCGTCGGTCAGCGACGCCTTCAGGGCCTGCACGCCGGAGAGGCCGGCCTCGAGCCCGGCGGGCGCCTTCCAGACGCCGCTGCTCGCGTCGGTGCGTGCGATCACGCCGGCGACCGCTCCGCACGGCGGGAAGTCGACGACGGTGTTCCCTTGCAGCGGGTCCGGAGCCTTGATGTACGGGAAGTAGAGGGCGGCGTTGCGCTTGTCGCTCGACGCCATGCCCCTGAGGTAGGTGCCGAGGGCCGTCCCGCCGCCCGCGATCTGTGCGGCCGTCGTCCAGTCGGGGTGCGGGTCGACGACGAGAAGCGCCCGCTCCCGGACGCAGAACGCGGCGGCCTTCGCCTTCGAGTCGGCGCTCAGCACGCGCCCGGGGCCCGTGTCGCTCGCCGGTAGGAACGGCGGGACGCACACCAGGTTGAACAGGTCGGCTCGGGCCAGCGCGTACAGACCGGTGCCGTCGTCCGCCGCGGGCACGAGATCGGCCTCGGCCCGGGTGCCGTCCTCGCCGGAGTCGGCTCCGGTCGCGGGGAAGGCCGTGTACCGGTTCGGCTGCGCGGGGTCGAAGGGGTCCGCCCTAGGCGCGACGGCCGCGTGGTGATCGGGCTGGACGGTCGGCAGCGTGCCGACAGCGCGGACGAGGGAGGACCGCCGGGCGACGAGCGCCGCGAGCGACCCGTCGGCCGCGAGGCCTCGCAGCGTCTCGACGACTCCGGTCGACTCGTCCTTGATCGAGAGGTTGAACAGCGCAGCGCCTCGGTCCTCCGTGTCGTGATCGATACGGACCCGGAGGTCCTCCGACCAGACACCCGGATCAGCGGCCTCGAGGGTGAGTGCACCCTTCCCGGAGCCGACGGTGACGCGTCCGTTCCTCGCAGCGTCGATGCCCTTGCGGTGCACCCCGCGGACGACCAACGCGACGCGCCCGCCGTTCTGGAAGTACTGCTGGACGGCGTAGCTCATCGTGCTCTTCGCCCACAGGCCGCCGAACAAGCGGCCGAAGTCGCCGAAGCTCCACACGAGCGTCGGCTCGTCGACAGGCCCGCGTTTGGCGAAGCCCACGAACGCGGCGATCGAGGTGGCGACGCCCGTGATCGTGGGGACGCCGCCCGGGACCTCCTCGCCGAAGAAGCCAGGGAATGTCAACCCACCGGACATACAACCTCCTCGCCTGTGAGGAGAATCAGCCTTGCAGCTACGCGACCTCAAGGCAGTGGAGAACGGCTTCATCACCGCAGCGAAGAGCTACAGCGAGCCCAAGGGCACCACCTCAGCGGCCTCGCGGGAGGTGGGCGTGCCCGCCGGCACGTTGAAGGCGGCCGGGATTACCCGGAGTGGCTGACCACCCGGCGCTGTCGGCATGTCAGGTGTCGGGCGTGATCCGAGCCGACTCCAAGAAGGCGTCCAAGTCCTCCTGCCGGTAGCGGCGGACCCGGCCGATCTGATACCCGGGCACCTCGCCTCGGTCGACAAGGCGGCGCAGGGTCACGGTGGTGAACCACCCCGGGTTTCACAGAGGCTCGTTGGTTTGAGTCCCCGGCTAGTGTCTTGGAAGGTTGTTCCGCTGAGAAATAGCTGAAGATCGGGAATTTCGGCGCCTCCAAGGACTTCGTGGCGTTCTTGAACAAGGTCAACCGCAACGTCCCCGCAGACCTCGACGTCCATGTCGTGTTGGACAACCTGTCGGCCCACAAGACCCCCCTCGTGCACCGGTGGCTCCTCCGGCACCGCCGGTTCCACTTCCACTTCACGCCCACCTACGGGTCCTGGATGAACCTCGTCGAGCGCTGGTTCTCCGCCCTGACCACCAAGAAACTGCAACGCTCCGCCCACCGCAACGTCAAAGAACTCGCCGCCGACATCGAAGCCTGGGCCGCCACCTGGAACGAGAACCCCACCCCGTTCATCTGGCACAAGACCGCTGACG
>JAYRVH010000019.1:0-44953 GCA_041918615.1 Acidimicrobiales bacterium | reverse complement strand
TCCTCGAAGACTGGCCCACCGGCACCTTCACCGGCATCCCCCCCCACTACGACGCCGTCCGCACCCCCACCGACGTCTACATCCAATACGCCACCGGCGAAAACGAGTACTACGACCTCACCAACGACCCCCACCAACTCAACAGCCTCCACAACGACCCCACCACCACCACCCGACGAACCACCCTCACCACCCTCATCAACCAACTCAAAACCTGCGCCGGCCCCACCTGCCAACTCACCGCACCCCCCTGACGGGACCCGCCGCGGGGGCAGGCGACGGCTAACCGATGTGGGCGTGGTGGGTGAAACCAATGGCGTCCTCGAGCAGGGCGAGCAGGCGCAGGACCCCGGCGTCGGCGTGCTGGGGCCCCACCACCTGGAGGCCGACAGGCATGCCCGCCGTGGTGAGGCCGGCGCACACGGTGCCCGCCGGCGAACGGGTGAGGTTGAAGCCGTAGGTGAAGCGCACCCAGTTCTGGTCGATCGCCCCGTTGATCGTCCCGAACGCCCCTGGCGCCGGCGTCTGGCCGGCACAGGTGGGCGTGAGGAGGAAGTCGACGTCGTTGAAGAGCTCGACCAGCGCGTAGTTGAGCCGGTGCGCGGTGTCCTGCGCGGCCAACACGTCGCTCGCGGTCACGTGCTCCATGGCGAAGGCCATCGTGTCGCGCAGGCCCTTGTCGATCCCCTCCCAGAGCGGCGTGCCGGCGAACCCGCCCAGCGTCCGGTACGTGGCTGCTGCCGTGAGCCCGACCCAGGCCATCACCGGGTCCTCGGGCCACACGACGTCGACCTCGACGACTTCGGTTCCCAGTGCCTCGAGCCGCCGCACGGCCCCCTCGCATGCCGCTCTCACCTCGTCATCGAGGGGAGCGAACCCCATGGTCGGCGACCACGCGACCTTGCGGGGCGGGCGTGGGTGCTCCAGCCCGCCCAGCCAGTCAGGCGACGGACGGGGCAGCGACCGCGGGTCGGTGGGATCGGGCCCGACCACCGCGGCCAGCGCCAGGGCGGCATCGCGGATGCGCAGGGTCATGGGCCCCTTGGTCGAGAGGTCGGCCCAGTTCGGCGGGTGGGGCCCACCCGCCGGAACCCGCCCGAGGGACGGCTTGAATCCCGAGAACCCACAGACGGCGGCGGGGATCCTGATCGACCCCCCGCCGTCGGACCCTGTCCCGAGCGGCACCATGCCTGCCGCCAGGGCCGCCGCCGTTCCGCCTGACGAGCCTCCGGCCGACCGTCCCAGGTTCCAGGGGTTGCGAGTGGCCCCGAAGGTCGGGTTGCTGGTATCGCCCTTCCAGCCGTACTCGGGCGTGTTCGTCTTGCCGACCACCACGCAGCCGGCCGCGCGCAGGCGGGACACCAGGATCGAGTCGGTGTCGGTCGGTGGGTCCGAGGCGCGGGTCACCGATCCCATCGACGTGACGAAGCCGGCGGCATCCTCGAGGTCCTTCACACCGATCGGGATGCCAGCGAGGGGCCCGGGGTCCACGTTCGCCGCCACCGACTCGTCGACGGCGGTAGCGTCACGCAGCGCCCGCTCGGGGTCGACGGCCACGAAGGCGTTGACCCTGCCGTTGACCGCGTCGATCCGGTCGAGGGCCGCCTGGGTCAGCTCACGAGCCGACACCTCGCCCGTGCGGACCCGGCCAGCCAGGTCGGCGACGGTGGTGAGGCGAAAGTCCATACGAGCCCCCTCGGGCGATCAGTAGTTCCGCAGTTCGACGGTGTTTCCGTCAGGATCCCTCACGTACACGCTTCGGCCCATCCCCTGCGCGCCGAAGACCTCGGACGGGCCACCGATCACGTCGAACTCGTCGGACACCGCGAGTGCGTCCAGGTCGGCCTCATCGACCACCACGCACACGTGGTCGACGTTCACGCCCGAGCGCTCAGCCGAGAAGAGGTCGATGATCGTGGTGGGGTCGACCCGCAACGAGGCGAACAGCACCTCGCCGCGCCGCCACTCGTCGAGCCGCAACGGCGCGAGGCCCAAGTGATCCGAGTACCAGGCCACGGACCGTTCGACGTCGGCCACGTTCAACACCAGGTGATCGATGCCCCGCGCCTTGACCATGGTCGAAGAGGCTAGGCGCACTTCGGCACCCGAGGCGGCGTCAGCCGGTCTTGGCGTAAGCCGTGAAGATCGCGATGGCCACGAGGAGGGCCACGAGCAGCAGCAGCGGCAGCAGCGCGGCGAGGGCACTGGTGGGGCGTTCGGACGGCCACGATTCTCCAGCGACCGGGCCGTCCCAGTCGGCGGGTGCAGCCGGCGACGACCGCAGGCGGTTCGCGCGGGCCAGTTCGGCGTCGTAGGCCGCTCGACCGGCAGGGTCGCCGAGCACGCGCCATGCGTTGTTGATCTCTCGCATCCGTTGCTCGGCCTCGGCGGCCTCCCCGGGGTCCGACCCGCCGTGGCGGTCGGGGTGCTGACCGAGCGCCTTGTCGCGATACGCATTTCGCAGTTCCTCGTGGGTCGCCCTCGCGGACACCCCGAGCAACTCGTAGTACGTGGACGTGGCCGCCTCCGGTGGACGAGGGGAACGAGGACGATCTCAGCGTAGCGACCGCCCGGACCCCACGGGGATAGCGTGCGCGCCATGGATCGGGCCGGGCGACGACGATCGTGGTGGGGGTGGGGGTGGGAGGACGAGGCGCTGTCCGACGACCAGGTGGCGAAGTTGGCACGCGCGCTCGGCACCCGATTCGGCACGGAGATGACGGTTGCCGCCCCCCCGACGCTGGCGTTGCTCGACCTTCCCGCCGCCCGGATCACTCCCCCGCCGTCGCTCGCCGACCGATGCTCCACCGACACGTACGCCCGCGCCGCCCACACGTACGGCAAGTCGTTCCGTGACGTGGTCCGGGGGTTCCGGGCCGAGCTCCCCCACCCGCCCGACGTGGTGGCGTTCCCCGAGACCGAGGCCGAGGTAGTCGACCTGCTGGACTGGTGCGCATCCGCCGGTGCTGCGGCGATCCCGTTCGGCGGCGGGTCCTCGGTCGTCGGGGGCGTCGAGGCCGCGGTGGGCGACGACTACGCCGGCGTCGTCTCCATCGACCTCACCCGCCTCGACCGCGTCCTCGAGATCGATCGGGTTTCCCGGGCGGCCCGCATCCAGGGCGGTGCCCTCGGCCCGGTGCTCGAGGATCAGCTTCGCCCGGAGGGCTACACACTCCGGCACTTCCCCCAGTCGTTCGAGTTCTCCACCCTCGGCGGTTGGCTGGCCACCCGGGCAGGCGGTCACTACGCGACCGTGTACACCCACATCGACGACCTGGTGGAGTCGATGCGGGTGGTCACGCCCACCGGCATCAGCGAGTCGCGCCGCCTGCCCGGGTCGGGCGCGGGGCCGTCGCCCGACCGGCTCTTCCTCGGCTCCGAGGGATCGCTCGGCATCATCACCGAGGCATGGATGCGCATCCAGGACCGCCCGATGCACAAGGCCTCGGCCGGCGCCCGCTTCACCGACTACCACGCTGCGGTCGAAGCCACCCGAGCCGTCAGCCAGTCGGGCCTGTTCCCCACGAACTGCCGGCTCCTCGACGCCGGCGAGGCGGCCACCTCGGCGGGCGTCGATGACGGCTCACACCTGCTGATCCTGGGATTCGAATCGGCGGATCACCCGGTGGACGGGTGGATCGACCGGGCCGTCGAGCTCGTGACCGACCACGGCGGCACCGTCCCCGGCGGGACGACGGTCACCGACAGCTCGGCGACCTCCGACGCGAGCGGACGCTCGGGTGCCGTGGGCGAGTGGCGCAACTCGTTCCTGCGGGCGCCCTACGGGCGCGACGCACTCGTTCGCATGAACGCCGTCGTCGAGACCTTCGAGACCGCCTGCACCTGGGACGCGTTCGCGGTCCTCCACGCCGGCGTCACCGAGGCCGTCGATGCGGCGCTGCGAGAGATATGCGGGGGTGGCTGGGTGACCTGCCGGTTCACCCACGTGTACCCCGACGGCCCGGCGCCGTACTTCAGTGTCGTCGCACCGGGCCGTGCCGGCGCCCAGGTCGCCATGTGGGACCAGATCAAGGTGGCGGCGTCCGAGGCGATCCTCTCCCACGGCGGCACCATCACCCACCACCACGCGGTGGGGCGCGACCACGCCCGGTGGTACGACCAGCAGCGACCCGAGCCCGTCGGCCGTGCCCTTCAAGCGGCGAAGACCGCGCTCGACCCGGCGGGCGTCCTCAACCCCGGCGTGATCGTCCCCGCCCCATTTGGCCCTTGACAGACGGCCGGCACGGGTGGATCGTGAACCCACGATCCAGACAAACGACCACGCAAACGCGAAGGAGGTTGTCCGGTTATGCCCACCGCTCAAGAGGGGGAAGATCCACCCGGTCACGGCCGGTAGGAGATCTGCTGGCGACCGAGCCTCCCCGACCCGCTACGAGCCGACGGATGTTCGCACTCGAGCGGTTCTGGTCCCAACGGGACCGAGCCCTCCGATCGACCACCGGGTTCGTCTGACCGCATGGCGGCGGAGGAACGGTCACCAGCACCAGAGGCGCCCCGCCCCCGCCGGCGGGGCGCCTCTCTTTTTCGGTGCCAGGGGCTCAGTAGCCGAGGGTGGCGTCGACCAGACCGATGAGGGGCTCGCCGGCACCGAAACGGCGCACGTTGGCGGTGATGCGCGCGGCGAGCAGCGGTCTGGCCATCGCCTCGGTGTTCGCGGTGTGCGGGGTGACGAGGCAGTTCGGCAGGGACCACAGTGGGTGGCCGACCGGGAGCGGCTCGGGGTCGGTGACGTCGAGGGCGGCCCCGCCGATCGACCCCGCCGCGAGGGCCGAGACCAGTTCGTCGGTGACTACATGCACCCCCCTCGCGACATTCACGAGCCACGCGTGAGACGCCATCAGATCGAGCTCGGCTCGTCCGATCAGTCCGACCGTCTCCGGTAGCACAGGGAGCGCCAGCACCACGAGGGCGGCGTCCGACAGAACGCTGTGGAGCGCGTCGGGGCCGACCACTCGGGCGGCACCGTCCATCGGACGCGGCCGGTGCCTGACCACGGTGACCTCGGTGCCGAACGGGCCGAGCAGGCGGAGCAGCGAGGAGGCGATGCCGCCGCCGCCGACCACCGTCACCGGGGCCCCGAGCAGATTGGTGCCCCGCTGATCCTCCCAGGACGTTGCACGCGCGTAGTGCCCCAGGCCACGCAGGCCGGCCAGCGCGAGCATGAGGGCATGTTCGGCCACGGGCTCCGCGTACACCCCCTTGCCGCACGTCCACACGTGCGCGGCATCGAGCACCCCGGCAAAGGGCTCGATTCCCGCCCAGGGAAGCTGCACCCAACTGATTCCCGGATGGGTCGACAGAAGGTCGGCGAGATCGTCTGCCCGCCCCGTAGATGCCCACACGACCCCGTCGGCCTCGTCGGCGCCGGAGAGCACACCGCCCCCGTCGACGATGGCGTCGGCGAGCCAGCCGCGTGGCCCAGCCGGAGCGAGCGCGATTCGGGGGCCGTCGGGCACGGACGGCACGGTAGCGAACGCGAGCCCTGCCGGCCGACCACGAGGTCGCCCAGGAAATCCGCTGCTGGGCCTGGCACGCTGTGACCGTGACATTGCGCGTGGGGGTCCCGACCGAGGTCAAGAACAACGAGTTCCGCGTGGCCATCACGCCCGACGGGGTTCGTGAGCTGCACCAGCACGGCGTCGACGTGCTGGTGCAGGCCGGCGCCGGCAGCAACTCGGCCATCGAGGATGCCGACTACGCCGCCGCTGGGGCCGAGATCGTGGCGACCGCGGCCGAGACCTGGGCGCGCGCCGAGCTCGTCTGCAAGGTGAAGGAGCCCCAACCTCAGGAGTTCGCCTTCCTCCGCGAGGGCCTCGCGCTGTTCACCTACCTGCACCTCGCCGCCTACCCGGAGGTGGCTCTGGAACTGCTGAGCAGCGGCACCACTGGCGTCGCGTACGAGACGGTGCAACTGGAGGACCACACGCTCCCGCTCCTCGCCCCGATGAGCGAGGTCGCCGGCCGCATGGCCACCCAGGTGGGCGCCCACTACCTCGAACGCGAGAACGGCGGTCGCGGCATCCTGCTCGGCGGCGCGCCGGGTGTGGCTCCCGCCAGGGTCGTGGTCATCGGCGCTGGCAACGTGGGGTGGAACGCGGCATGGATCGCGGCGGGCATGGAGGCCGAGGTGCTGCTCCTCGACAAGAACCTCGACCGCCTCCGATTCGTCGACCAGATCCACCAGGGCCGCATCATGACCCTCGCCTCCAACCGGGGAGCGATCGAGCGGGCGGTCATGACCGCCGACCTCCTCATCGGAGCCGTTCTGGTGCCTGGTGGCCGGGCACCCATCGTCGTCACCGAGGACATGGTGGGCGAGATGAAGCCGCGCTCGGTCATCGTCGACGTGGCCATCGACCAGGGCGGCTGCATCGAGGCCATCCGCGAGACCAGCCACCAGGACCCCGTCTACGAGCGCCACGGCGTCGTGCACTACGCCGTGGGCAACATCCCCGGCGCCGTGCCCCACACCTCGACCTACGCCCTCACCAACGCCACACTCCCCTACCTGCGAGAGCTCGCCTCACTCGGCCTCGCCGATGCCTGCCACCGCGACCCGGCCCTCGCCCACGGCGTCAACAGCGTCGCCGGCAGAGTGACCCACCCCGTGGTCGCCGAAGCCCTCGGTCGGCCTCATCACCCGCTCGCCGACGCACTCACCTAGGTTCCGCCTCCGGCGGGGCGGCTTTGCCATCCGGGTCACACCGGTACAGCGCTCCGCTCCGTTCGGTCACCCGACGTTCTACGATCGGCGGTTCGCGACGGGAGGGTGACCCATGAAGCTCGGACTACAGGTCGGCTACTGGAGCCGCGGGCCGGCCGAGGGCGCGGTCGAGCAGATCGCCACCGCCGACCGGCTCGGCTTCCACTCGATCTGGACGGCCGAGGCCTACGGCTCCGACGCCCTGACACCGCTCGCCTGGTGGGGCGCGGCCACCGAGCACGTCCAGCTCGGCACGTCGATCATCCAGCTCTCGGCCCGCACGCCCGCGGCCACCGCCATGGCCGCCATGACCATGGACCACCTCTCCGACGGTCGGTTCATCCTCGGCCTCGGCGCCTCGGGCCCCCAGGTCGTCGAGGGCTGGTACGGACAGCCCTACCCGAAGCCGCTGGCCCGCACGCGCGAGTACGTGCAGATCATCCGCGAGATCGTGGCTCGCGAGCGGCCGGTGGAATTCACCGGCGAGCACTACACCCTTCCCTACCCCGGCGGCACCGGGCTCGGGAAGCCCCTCAAGTCGACGCTGCACCCCCGCCGCACCGAGATCCCCATCTACCTCGGCGCCGAAGGCCCGAAGAACGTGGCCATGACCGCCGAGATCGCCGACGGCTGGCTGCCCATCTTCTTCGCACCCAAGGACAACGGCTTCTACCGCGCCGCGCTCGACGAGGGCTTCGCCCGACCGGGCGCCCGTCACACGATCGACGACTTCGAGGTGCCCGCCACCGTCATCGTGGTGCCGATCGACGACATCGAGCAGGCGGCCGACATGGTGCGCCCGTTCCTCGCCCTCTACATCGGGGGCATGGGCGCACGCGACACCAACTTCCACTTCGAGGTGTTCAGCCGCATGGGCCACGAGGGGGCCTGCGTGGCGATCCAGGACGCGTACCTCGACGGGCGGAAGGACGATGCCATCGCCGCGGTGCCCACCGCCATGGTCGAAGACATCGCGTTGGTCGGCTCGGTCGACAAGATCCGCGACGAGCTCCAGCGGTGGGAGGAGACAGTGGTGACCACCCTGCTGCTGTCGGGCCCCCCCGACCTGCTCGAGTTGATGGCCGACCTGGTCGGCTGACCGCGCTCTCATCCCCGGCGTCGTGCGCGACGATCATGTGATCATGCACACGCGCCGCCACCGACTCGCCGGATCGATCGTGGGGATGGCCGTCCTCGCGGTCGCGCTCGTGGGGTCGGTCGCCCCCGTCGCCGCCCAGTCATCGGCGGCGCGCCCCCCGGAGGCGGGCACGGTCGTGACCGGGGCGGTCCAGTGGCAGGGCCGCACCCGCACGTACCGGGTGTTCGTCCCGAGCAGCTACACACCGGGCACGCCGGCACCGTTGGTGGTCGGCCTGCACGGCGGCTTCGGCAGCGGCGAGCAGTTCGAGCGTGCCAACGGCCTCGATCCGGCCCTCTCGGCGCGGGGGATGCTCGGCATCTTCCCCGACGGCGTGGCCGGCCCCGTGAGCGGGGTCCGCACGTGGAACGCCGGGAACTGCTGCGCCTACTCCGTGACGGCCTCGGTCGACGACGTCGGCTTCATCCAGAAGCTGGTCTCCCGCGTCCGGCGGCAGTACTCGGTGGATCCCGACCGGGTGTACGCCATGGGCCACTCGAACGGGGCGATGATGAGCTATCGCCTCGCGTGCGACCTCCCCGGCGTCTTTGCGGCCATTGCTCCGGTGGAAGGCGCGATCGACGACACCCATCCGTGCCGGCCCCGCCGCCCCATGAACGTGCTGATCATCCACGGCCTCCGCGACCTCAACGTCCCCTACGAGGGAGGCATCGGTGTGGGGTACAGCCGGGTCGACTACGCGTCCGTCGCCCAGGCCGTGGACCGCTGGCGGCGCATCAACCACTGCGAGGGCCCCTCGTCGGTCACCGTCGATGGCGACCTCCGCACCAAGGACGCCCAGGGCTGCGACGCCGACGGCGCCGTCCGCCTGCGGTCGCTCGCCGACGGCAACCACGAGTGGCCGGGCGGCGCCGACCGGGCGTTCATCGCCGGCTCTCCGAGCGACGCCCTCGACGCCACCGACGACGCCCTCGACTGGTTCGTGGCCCACCCCGCCGGTTGACGATCAGGACCTCACCGCTCACCTAGCCTCGCCAGGGTGGACGGACGCCCCGAGCCGATCCGGGTCATGACGTTCAACATCCGGTTCGACAATCCCACCGACGGGCGGAACCGCTGGAAGCACCGGCGCCGCTTCGTGGCCGACCTGATCCGGTCGGAGTCCGACCTGGCCGGGCTGCAGGAGGCCCGACGTTGCCCGCTCGGTTGGCTGGACCGGCACCTGGTCGGCTTTCGCTGGGTTGGCGTCGGGCGGGCGAACGGACGCCGCCGGGGCGAGTACTCGCCCATCTTCTACCGCCGCGCCCGCTTCGACCGCCTGGACCGCGGCACCTTCTGGCTGTCCAACCGGCCCGACGCTCCGGGCAGCCGCTCCTGGGGCACGTCGGTCGCCCGCATCGCCACCTGGGTGCTACTGCGCGACCGCACGACGGGTGACGAGTTCCTCATGCTGAACACCCACCTGGACCACCGCTCGACCGAAGCCCGCGCCGAAGGCGCCAAGCTCATCCGCAAGCGGCTCGGCCTGCTCGCGGGCGACCGGCCCGTGATCGTCACCGGCGACTTCAACGACGGCCCGGGGGGCGACGCCCACCGGATCCTCACCGTGCACGGGTTGGCGGACGCGCGGGGCATCTCGGCGTCACCACACGAGGGCCCGGACTCGACGTGGACCGGATTCAAGGCGGTCAAGGAGGGGCGAGTGATCGACTTCGTGCTCGTCAGCGACGGTGTCTCCGTAGTGAGCCATCGGTCGATCGATGCGACGCGCGACGGCCGGTTCGCGTCTGACCACCTTCCCGTGGTCGCCGCCGTGGAGCTGTGAGCCGCTGGCGCCGTCATCCGCCCGGGCCCCGGCGGGCGAAGGGTGACCGATGACACGGCGACCTCCGGCGCTGCACCTCGCTGCCCTCGTGATCGCCGCGCTCGTCGTCGCGGGTTGCACGTCCGACGATCCCGGCGGCGACGCCTCGCCACCCACCTCCGACGCCACGGCCACCAGCACGGCCGCGAGCGCGACCACCGTCGTCGGGACGACCGTGGCCGGGACGCAGTTGGACGGTCCGGCGGCCTTCCTCGGTCCGGTTCGCACCATCGAGCACCGCGGGCTGACGATCTCCTATCGCCAGTTCGGCGAGGGACCCGACCTGCTGCTCATCCAGGGGCAGGCCTCACCGATGAGCCTGTGGCCCCTGTCATGGCTGGAGGACGTGAGCGCCAGCCATCGGGTGACGATGTATGACCTACGAGGCATCGGCCTCAGCGAGGACGACGCCGCCGAGCCCCTGCGTCTCGGGCAACTGGCCGACGACGCCGCTGCGCTCGCTGGGGCGGTCGCCTCGACGCCGATCGACGTCTTCGGCCTGTCGACCGGCGGGGAGATCGGCCTCCTGCTCGCTGCCACCCACCCCGAGACAGTGGATGACCTCGTGGTGAGCGGCGCCAGCCTCGGCGGGCCAGGCACCGTCGAGGGTGACCCGGAGGCGATCGCGGCACTCGAGGACCCGACGCCCTCGCCCACGGCACAGCTCGCGGCGATCTTCCCGGCCGGCGACGAAGCGGTGCACCGGTTCGTCGCCGACCTGGGTGACGTGCCCCAGACGGTGGTGTCCCCGGACGTGATCGAGCGCTACGCCGACGCCGAGAACGCGTACATCGACGACCCGGCGCTCCCCGCGCTGTGGGCTCAGATCGAAGCGCCGGTGCTGGTGCACAACGGCGCCGACGACGTGTTGATCCCTGCCGTCAACGCGACCCAGTTGGCCGAGGCGATCCCGAACGCGACGAGCGAGGTCACGCCAGGGGCCAAGCACTACGCCTACTACCAAGAGGCCGCCACTGTGCTCCCCCTGTTCGAATCCTTCTGGTCCGCCTGACCCTGGATCGGCTCTAGCCTCGACGTGTGAGTCGACGGCTGAGCCAGCACGAGCGCGACCTCCGACTCGTCGCCGAGGACGCCACCGACGCCCTGGTCGACGGCGACCGGGTGTTCCGCCCCGGAACCGCCCGGTCCGCGCTGGCCCACCGGGAGTTCCGCAACCTCTACTTCGGTGCGTTCACGTCGAACATCGGCTCGTGGATGCAGAACGCCGTGCTCGGCGCGTACGCCTTCGAGCTCACGCGGTCGGCCACCTTCGTCGGCATCATCGCCTTCGCCAACCTGGGCCCGCTGCTGTTGTTCTCGATGATCGGCGGCGCGCTGGCCGACCAGGTCGACCGCCGCAAGCTGCTGATCATCGTCACCGTCGAGCAGATGCTCTTCGCCTTCGCCCTGGCCTGGTTGACCACCGTGCCGGACCCTTCCCGCGTCCTGCTGGTCGCCATCGTGTTGGCCATCGGGGCGGCCCAGGCGATCTATGCCCCGTCGTACTCGGCGGCGCTGCCGGCGCTGGTGGGCAAGGAGGACCTGGCCGGTGCCATCGCCCTGAATTCGACCTCGATGAACGGATCGCGGGTGATCGGACCCGCCATCGGCGGCGTGCTGTACCACCTGGTCGGGGTGTCCTGGGTGTTCGGCCTCAACGGCCTCACCTACATCGCGGTGATCGTCGTGCTCGTGCGGGTGACGCTGCCCGCGGTCGTGCGCAAGGCCGACGAGCCCACGGGCTTCCGCCGGGTCATCGGCGGCATCACCGCGGCCCGCCAGAACCCGATCATCCGACGGGTCCTGCTGGCGATGACCCTGTTCTCGCTCTTCTGCCTGCCGTTCGTCGTGCAGATGCCGGTGGTTGCCGAGTCGAACTTCGGCATCGAGCCCGACTCCACCGCCTACGGCCTGCTCTACGCCTGCCTCGGCGCCGGCGCGGTCGCGGGGTCGTTGTCGATCGGCACGTTGTTCGCGGGCATCTCCCGGCGCCGCATCGTGCGCAAGGGCTTCTTCGGGTTCTCGGTGACGCTGGCTGCACTCGCCCTGGTCAGCGCCGATGCGCTCGCCTACGGCATCACCTTCGCCGTGGGCTTCTGTTACTTCGCCACCGTCACCTCGCTCAACACCATGCTGCAGGAAGAGGTGGACGAGGCCGTGCGCGGTCGGGTGATGGCCCTGTGGATCATGTCGTTCGGCGGCGTGGTGCCCATCGGTGGCCTGGTGGCCGGACCGGTCATCGAGACGTGGGGCGTCACGGTCCTGATGCTGATCGGCGCCGCGGTGGCCATGGCGTTGTCGGCCTGGGGCTACTTCTTCTCCCGCGACCCGGGCCCCCGCCGGCGCCGCCGCCAACGCCTCGCCACGACCTGAGGCCCCATCTGGCGTCAACCACCGTCGCCACGCGACGCGATCTGACGCCAGAACGGGGACTTCCGCTACGTGTCGGCGAGGAGCAGGTCGGCGAGACGCTCGAGGCCAGCCACACGGCTGCCCTTGATCAGCACCGCGTCACCGTCGCCGAGGGGACCCAGCCGGTCGACTGCTCCGTCGATGCCGGTGACCACTCCCACACCGTAGAGCGGCGCATCGACGGCGATGACCCGGATGCCCAGTTCGTCGGCCAGCGCGGCGACGCTTCGGTGCTCCTGCTCAGCGATGTCGCCCAGCTCGGCCATCACCCCGAGGACGGCGATGCGCCGGTCGGCCTCGAGGTCGGCCAGAGCGGCCAGCCCGGCCCGCACCGACGCAGGGTTTGCGTTGTACGAGTCGTTCACCACCACGGCTCCCGCCGCGGTGTGGTGCAGCGCCATCCGGAACGGAGACAGCTGCGCCCGGCTGAGTCCCTGTGCCGCCTCGGCCAGCGACGAACCAGCCAGCAGTGCGATGGCCACCGCCGCGGCCGCGTTCTCGGCGTTGTGGCGCCCGTGCACGGACAGCTGCAGGTCGATGCCACCTTCAGGGGTCTCCAGCCGGAACGACGGACGCAGGTGCCCGTCGAGGGACAGCCCGGTCACCCGGACGTCACCGCGGTCGATGCCGTAGGTGACGATGTCGGCGTTGGTGTGGCGGGCCATCGCCCGCACCCGATCGTCGCCGTCGTTCAGCACCGCCGCGCCATGCGCCCCGAGTGCCATGACCAGCTCGGCCTTGGCCGCCGCGACGTCGTCGATGGTGCCGAAGAGCTCGGTGTGCGCGTGGGCCACCGCGGTCACGACCGCGATGTCGGGACGGGCCACCTCGCACAAGCGGGCGATGTGCCCGGCCCCGCGTGCCCCCATCTCGACCACCGCGACCTCGGTGTCGTCGGGGACGTTGAACAAGGTGAGGGGCACCCCGAGGTCGTTGTTGAAGGACCGGTACGACGACGCGGTGCGGAACCGCACCGCCAGCGCAGCGGCAGCGAGGTCCTTCACCGAGGTCTTGCCCACCGATCCGGTGACCCCGACGACCCGCGGAATGCGGCTGCGGACGTGGGCGCCGAGCGCGGTCAGGGCTGCCGACGTGTCGTCGACTCGCACCGAGGTGACGCCTTCGGGCACCTCGCACTGGGTCAGCACCGCGGACGCCCCCGCGGCGACCGCGGCGTCGAGGAAGTCGTGGCCGTCGCGCTCGGCCACGATCGGTACGAACAGCGCGCCGGCGGGTACTTCGCGACTGTCGATGGTGGCGCCCTGAACGGCCACCTCGTCACCGTCGGCGTCACCGCCGGTCACCGCTGCGATCTCCGTGGTGTTCAGCCGCACACGATCGAAGGTACCGCCCCGCACGCGACCGCGGCCGCCACCGTCCGCGAGGCCTCACCGCCACGGCACGATCCCCTGGTGGTCGACCGCCCTGGGGGTTGCTGATCATGGGACTTCCCGGTTTTCCGGCCGCGGTAGGTTGGCGGCCATGACCGACGAACGCACCCCGGCCGGGCGCGTCCGCCTGGTCGTGCTGTTCGGGGGGCAGTCGGCCGAGCACGACGTCTCGTGTGTCACCGCCAGCCACGTGCTGGCCGCGGCCGACCCCACCCGCTACGCGGTGCAGCCGGTCGGCATCACCAGGGCGGGCCAGTGGGTGTTCGCCGAGGAGGCTGCGGCCGCGCTGGAGGAAGGGCCCGCCGCTCTCCCCGCCTCGCTCGACCCGGCGGGGCCCGACGTCGACGCGCTGCCGATGGTGGCGCCAGCCGGCGACGAGACCGTCGTCGTCTTCCCCCTGCTGCATGGACCGATGGGCGAGGACGGCACCGTGCAGGGCCTGCTCGACCTTGCCGGCGTGCCGTACGTGGGCGCCGGGGTGCTGGGCTCGGCGGTGGCCATGGACAAGGCCATGGCCAAACACGTGGTGGGCGCGGCCGGCATGGAACAACCCCGATTCCGAGCCTGGCGCGAGTCCGACCTCGACGATCGAGCGCTCCGGTCGACCATCGAAGACCTCGGCCTGCCCCTGTTCGTGAAGCCGGCCAACATGGGCTCGTCGATCGGCATCACCAAGGCGCTCGACTTCGACGAGCTCGAGCGTGGCATCGAACTTGCCCTCACCTACGACGAGTGGGTCGTGGTGGAGGAGGCGGTGTCGCCGGCCCGCGAGATCGAGGTGGCGGTGCTGGGCAACACCGAGCCCCGCGCCTCCGTCCCCGGCGAGATCGTCCCCGGCGCCGAATTCTACGACTACGCAGACAAGTACGAGGACGGCGCCGAGGCGCTGATCCCCGCCGACCTCGACGAGGCCGAGACCGCGGCGGTGCAGTCGCTGGCCGTACAGGCCTTTCAGGTGCTTCGGGCCGAGGGCATGGCCCGCGTCGACTTCTTCTACGAGGAGGGCGGCCGCGGGTTCCTGCTGAACGAGATCAACACCATCCCGGGCTTCACCCCCATCTCGATGTACCCCAAGCTGTGGGAGGCGTCAGGGCTGGGATACGCCGAGCTCATCGACGAGCTCGTCCGGCTCGCCCTCGAGCGCCACCGACGGCGCCGCCACCGCACCGACCACTGACCACCGACCACCCGCCGGCACGGCACCGATCAACCGGGAGCAGGCCGACAATGGTAGAGATGGTGGCGTGATCCGGGACGCCCTCAGCGGGAAGCGCATCGCCGTCACCGGGTCGACGGGGTTCCTCGGCACCGCACTGGTCGAGCGACTGCTCCGCGCCGTGCCCGACTGCGAGCTCGTGCTGCTCATCCGCGCCGGCCGCAGCTCGACGGTCGAGCGGCGTGCCGCACGTGAGATCTTCAAGAACGACGCCTTCGACCGGCTGCGCGCCGAACTCGGGAAGGAGGGCTTCGCCGAGGCACTGGACCGGCGGGTGCAGGTGATCCAGGGCGACGTGAGCACCGACGGCCTGGGCCTCGACGAGGACGGCCGCGCCGCTCTCGCCTCGTGCCACATCGTCATCCACTCGGCGGCCACCGTCTCGTTCGACTCGCCCCTCGACGGCGCCGTCGAGGTGAACCTCCTCGGCCCGGTGCGCATCGTCACGACCCTGGCCGACCTGGGGGTGACGCCCCACCTGGTCGCCGTCTCGACGTGTTACGTCGCCGGTTCGCGGCGCGGGTCGGCCCCCGAGCAACTCGTGGACGAGAGCCCGTTCTTCACCGACGTGCCCTGGCGGGCCGAGGTGGACGCTGCCCGCCGGGCACGCGCCGATGCCGAGGCGACGAGCCGCACGCCCGAGATGCTGGCCCGGTTCCAGAAAGAGGCCCGCAGCGAGCTGGGCGCCGCGGGCACGCCGCTCCTCGCCGGCAAGACCGAGCACCAGCGCACCCGCTGGGTGGCCGACCGCATGGCCGAGGCCGGTATCGCCCGGGCGTCGTCGCTCGGCTGGCCCGACGCCTACGCCTACACCAAGGCCCTCGGCGAGCGGGCGCTCGTCGAGTCACGTGGCGACGTGCCCGTCAGCATCGTCCGCCCCTCGATCATCGAGTCGGCACTCGCCGAGCCGGTACCGGGCTGGATCCGCGGGTTCCGCATGGCAGAACCGGTGATCATCTCGTATGCACGCGGGCTCCTCAGCGAGTTCCCCGGCGTGCCCGAAGGCATCATCGACGTCATCCCCGTCGACCTCGTGGTCGGCGCCATCTGTGCCGCGGCGGCCCAGCCGCCACCCGCGAAGCCCCACGTGATCCAGGTGGCATCGGGGACGGCGAACCCGCTCCGGTACCGGCAGTTGGTGAACCTCGTCGAGGCGTGGTTCAAGGAGCACCCGCTGTACGAGAACGACGGTCAGCCGATCGTCGTGCCCGAGTGGAAGTTCCCCGGCCGGGGACGGGTGGAGGGCCAACTCAAGCGGGCAAAGACGGTGCTCGAACGCAGCGAGAAGGTCCTGTCAGCCCTCCCGCTTCGGGGCCGCCAAGCCGAGTTCACCGCCAACATCGAGACCAGGCGTGAGGAAGCCGAGAGCGCCCTCGGCTACGTCGAGCTCTACGGCGCCTACGCCGAGTGCGAGGCGCTCTACGGTGTCGAGCGGTTGCTCGAGCTCTGGGACACGCTCACCGACGAGGACCGCTCGGCCTTCGCCTTCGACCCCCGGGTGGTCGACTGGGACCACTACGTGCACAACGTCCACCTGCCCTCGGTGGTGAACCAGGCCCGCGTCAAGAGCACGCCGGGCAAGAAGGTCGGCCCGACACGCGAGGTGCGGTTGCGGGGGCAGGTGCTGTCCCCCGATCGCCACCTGGCCGCCTTCGACCTGGAGAACACCCTCATCGCCTCCAACGTGGTGGCCTCCTATGCCTGGATCGCGAGTCGCCGGCTCGGCCGCCAGGAGCGAATCCGCTTCGTCGCGCGCACCGTGGCCGAAGCGCCCCGCCTGCTCGCCCTCGACCGGCGCGACCGCAGCGACTTCCTGCGCCACTTCTACCGTCGCTACGAGGGTGCGCCCGTGGAGCAGATGGCCGAGGACAGCGCCGAGATGTTCAGCGCGCTCATCCTGGCCAAGTCGTTCCCCGCCGCCATCCGGCGCGTGCGCCGCCATCGGGAGCTGGGTCACCGGACCGTCCTGATCACCGGCGCCCTCGACTTCGTCGTCGAGCCGCTGCGGCCGCTCTTCGACGACATCGTGTGCGCCGAGATGGGCGTGGAACGCGGCGAGTACACCGGCGAGCTGACGGACGTGCCCCCGACCGGCGAGACCCGCGCCCAGGCCATGTCGGCCTACGCCGACGCGGAGGGGCTGTCACTGAAGGAGTCGGTGGCCTACGCCGACTCGGCGAGCGACCTCCCCATGCTCGAGGCCGTCGGCTTCCCCGTGGCGGTGAACCCCGAGACGCGGCTGTCCGCCCTGGCCCGCAAACGGGGTTGGCTCGTCGAGAACTGGTCCAAGGCGCCGGGAGGCCAGCGTCCGCTCCTGCCGCTCGCAGGCCGCCGGGGCGCCACCGGCCCGTCGCTCCTCGAGGCGCTCCTCGACCCCGGTCCGTCGAAGTCGGCATCGACCGATGGTGGCGGCGGACGGCGATGAAGGCCCTCGTCTTCGAGCGCGACCTGCCTCGCTTCGCCGCCGCCAAGGTGGCCGGGAGCCTGGTGGCCGGCCGTGGCGTACGGGTCGGGCCGCTCGGCCTGGACGACCTCGACCCGCCCGAGCTGCCGGGGGACGACTGGGTGGTGGTGCGCCCGCGGCTCGCCGGCATCTGCGGCTCCGACCTGGCCACGATCGACGGTTCCTCGTCGCGCTACTTCGAGGCGATCGTTTCGTTCCCCTTCGTGCCGGGCCACGAGGTGGTGGGCGACCTCGACGACGGCACACGAGTGGTGCTCGAGCCCGTGCTCGGCTGCGTGACCCGTGGCATCAGCCCGGTCTGCGTCGCCTGCGCCCGGGGCGATCTCGGCAACTGCGAGCGCATTGCCTTCGGCCAACTCGCACCGGGTCTCCAGACCGGCTTCTGCTGCGACACGGGCGGCGGCTGGTCCACGTTCATGGTCGCCCACCGCAGCCAGTTGCACGAGGTGCCCACGGCCATGAGCGACGAGGCCGCGGTGATGGTCGAGCCTGCGGCCTGTGCCGTCCACGCGGCGCTGGCCGGGCAGGTCACCACCGGTGCCGACGTCGCGGTGCTGGGCGCCGGCACGCTGGGCCTGCTCACCGTTGCCGCCCTGCGGCGGTGGACGCCCCCGGCCCACCTGCTGGCCACCGCCAAGCACCCCGACCAGAAGGCCCTGGCAAGGGCGCTGGGCGCCGACACCGTCGTCGCCCCGAGCGAGGTGCGCCGTTCCGTGCGCCGCATGGCCGCGACGATGGCCATCAGCAGCGGATCGGGCGAGGGCGAAGTCGAGCGGCTGACCGGTGGCGCCGACGTGGTGATCGACTGCGTGGGCAGCGTCGACAGCCTGGCCGACGCCCTGGCGGTGGTCCGGCCCCGCGGCCGAGTGGTCGTCGCCGGCATGCCCGGGCACGTCTCGATCGACCTGACCGGCCTTTGGCACCGCGAGGTCACGCTGGTCGGGGCCTACACCTACGGGACCGAGCAGCTTCCCGACGGCGCCAGCCGCCGCTCCTTCGACCTGGCCTTCGAGCTGGCCGCCGAGGCCGACCTCGGGCGCCTCGTCTCGGCCACCTACCCCCTCCGCCGGTACCGCGACGCCATCGAGCACGCGGCATCCGCGGGCAGCCGGGGCGCCGTCAAGATCGCCTTCGATCTGCGAGACGAGAAAGAGCGAGTCCAATGAGTGTGAGCCTGAACCCGAGTGTCCGGCTGCGGAGCGGAGCGGAGCAGCAGTACCGGCCTGCACCAGATCCCGAAGGGGCACCGACGGAGGAGGTGCAGGCGATATGAGCCCACGTCCCGGCTTCGTCCTCGAGGTCGACCGTTCGACGCCGCCGATCCTGTTCCACCACGGCGAGGGCTTCCGGCTCGAGCGGCTCCCCGCCGGGAGGTCGCGGGTCATCTATCCCGGTGAGCCCCTCCCCGCCCTGCGCGACCCCGACGCCGCCATCCGTGAGGCCATCGAGAACCCGGTCGACTCCGAGCCCCTCAGCGCACTGCTGTTCGCGGGCATGAAGCTCACCATCGCCTTCGACGACATCTCGCTGCCCCTCCCCCAGATGCGCCGGCCCGACATCCGCCAGCGGGTGATCGAAGCGGTGCTCGATCTGGCCGCAGCCGCCGGCGTGGACGACGTCCACCTCATCGCCGCCCTCGCGCTCCACCGCCGCATGACCGAGGCCGAGTTGCGCCACGCGGTCGGCGACCGCGTCTACGACGCCTTCGCGCCCGACGGGCTGCTCTACAACTTCGACGCCGAGGACCGCGACAACCTCTCCTTCCTCGGCGAGACCGAGAAGGGCGAGGAGGTCGAGATCTCGAAACGGGCCGCCGAGAGCGACCTGGTGGTGTACGTCAACATCAACCTCGTGGCCATGGACGGCGGCCACAAGAGCACGGCCACCGGGCTCGCCAGCTACCGCAGCCTGCGTCACCACCACAACGTCCAGACGATGCAGCACTCGAAGTCGTTCATGGACCAGGAGCACTCGGCCCTGCACTCGGCCAACTGGCGCATGGGCAAGGTGATCCGGGACGCCGGGGTGAAGGTCTTCCAGATCGAGACCACGGTGAACAACAACGTGTTCGGCGACGACCTGCCCATGGGCGTGCTCCAGAAGCGTGAGTGGGAGTGGAACGCCAGGGACCGGGCCACGTTCGTCGCCATGTCGGCGGGCCTGAAGCGAATGCCCACCAAGGCCGCCAGGGCGATCTTCCACGGGTGGCGGGCACCCATGGGCATGACCGGGGTGCATGCGGGCGAGATCGAAGCGGTCCACAAGCTCACCACGGCCGACGTGTACCGCCAGCAGCTCGTGCCCGTCGAGGGCCAGACGGACATCCTCACGATGGGCCTGCCCTACATCTGCCCCTACAACGTGAACTCGGTGATGAACCCGGTCCTGGTGATGTGCCTGGGCCTCGGCTACTTCTTCAACCTCTACAAGGGCCGGCCCCTGGTCCGCGAGGGCGGCGTGTTGATCATGAGCCACCCCACACCGTGGGAGTTCAACCCGGTGCACCACCCGAGCTACATCGACTTCTTCGAGCAGGTGCTTTCCGAGACCACCGACCCGATCGAGATCGAGAAGACCTACGAGAAGTCGTTTGCGGAGGACGAGTGGTACCGGCACCTGTACCGGACGTCGTACGCCTACCACGGCGTCCACCCGTTCTACATGTGGTACTGGGGCTCGCACGCGCTCCAGCACCTGGGCGGCGTGATCATCGTCGGAGGCGACGTGGGTGCGGTGCGGCGGCTCGGCTTCAAACCCGCTTCCACGCTGCAGGACGCCTTCGAGATGGCCTCGGACGTGGTCGGCCCCGCCGCCTCCGTGACCCACTTCCACAACCCCCCGATCATGATGGCCGACGTGTCGTGAAACGCTCCCCCTCCACCGCCACCACCCCGTCGTCGAGGCAATAGCGTGCGGAAACCGACCGCTATTGCCTCGGGTTTGCGCCGGCGGGCGCAGTTCCCGCTCCGGGCACCCACCACCCCAGGCGGGGTCGAGCCTGTCGAGCGGCCCGGACGTACCGGCGCCGACTACGACACCGACTGGGCCCGCCGCTACCCGGCCCGCATGGCCCGGGTGGCGCTGATCGAAGGCGTGATGCGCCCGACCGCGGCGGTGCTGGCCTCGCCCGACCGCCGCGGCGGCGAACGGCTGCGCGACATCGTCGGGTCGGCGATCTTCGCGGCCAACCACCACAGCCATCTCGACACGCCACTGATGCTCACCTCGATCCCCGAGCCGTGGCGGCACAAGCTGATCGTGGGCGCGGGTGCGGACTACTTCTTCGCCAACCGGCTCACCGGCGCGCTCTCGGCGCTCGCCATCGGCGCCATCCCCATCGAGCGCAAGAAGGTCACCCGCCGCTCGGCCGACCAGGCCGCCGCGCTCATCGACGAGGGCTGGAGCATGCTCATCTTCCCCGAGGGCGGCCGCAGCCCCGACGGCTGGGGCCAGCCCTTCCGGGGCGGCGCGGCCTACCTGTCGCTGCGTTGCGACGTGCCCGTGGTGCCGGTCCACCTCCGAGGCACCGGCCGCATCCTGCGCAAGGGCAAGAAGCTGCCGACGCCCTCCTCCACCATCGTCACCTTCGGCGACCCCCTATCCGCCGACCCTGGCGAGGACTCTCGCCGGTTCGCGGCCCGCATCGAGGACGCCGTCGCCGCGCTGGCGGATGAGACCACGACCGACTGGTGGCAGGCCCGGAAACGGGCCCACCAGCGCGCCAACCCGAGCCTGAGCGGCCCCGACGTCGCCAACTGGCGTCGGGCCTGGACCATGGGCGACCGCGGCCTCGCACGCCGCCGCGATGCTCGCTGGCCCTTCGATAAATAGGGCTCCAGCCCCCGTTCTCTTGTAACCTCCCACTTCGGGCCTGACCGGGGCTGATGGGCAACGACGCCGCTTTGACGTCCTCAGCGACGAGACGCACAACCCCGGTCACGGCATCAGCTGATGGTTCGGAGAGGAGGACGTTCGATGCGCGAATTCGACGCGTGTGGCATCGGCTTCGTGGCGGATGCGAAGGGACGGCCGTCCCGACAGATCGTGACGGCCGCACTCGACGGGCTCGCCAACGTCAAGCACCGCGGCGCCGTCGCCGCGGACGCGCTCACCTCGGATGGCTGCGGGGTGCTGCTCCCGCTGCCCGCGGCCCTCTTCGGCGAGGGCAACGGTGTCGCCACGCTCTTCATCAGCCACGGTGACCCGCGGGCAGCGGTCGATGCTGCGCTGGCCGATGCGGGCCTCGAGCTCGTGCAGTGGCGGATACCACCCACCGACGAGTCCCGCCTCGGCGACCTCGCCCGTGCCAGCCAGCCGGCCATCGTTCACGTGGTGTTCCGTGACCCGGTGTCCCGTGACCGGTCCGGCACCACACCCGCCGGCGCCGAGTTCGCCAGCAGCGCCGACGAGATCCGTGCCTACCTGCTGCGGCGCAGGATCGCCCGGACCCCCGGCGTCTACGTGGCCTCGTGCTCGTTCCGCAGCATCGTGTTCAAGGGCCTCGCGGCCGCCGACCAATTGAGCGACTTCTACCTCGACCTCGCCGACGAGCGCTTCGAGGCCCCGTTCACCATCTTCCACCAGCGGTACTCCACCAACACGCTGCCCACATGGGAACGGGCCCAGCCGTTCCGCATGCTCTGCCACAACGGCGAGATCAACGCGATCGAGGGCAACCAGAACCGTATGAGGGCCCGGGCACGCCTCGGCACCGAGGCCGCCGGTCTGGGTGCCGAGGACCTCTTCCGGCCCCTGCTCGATCCCGACGACTCGGACTCGGGCAAGCTCGACGACGCGGTCGAGCTGCTCACCCGCGGCGGGCGCGACATCCGCCACGCCATGGCGATGCTCGTGCCCGAAGCATGGGAGAACGCCACCGAGCTCGACCCTGAGGTGCGCGGTTTCTACCGCTACCACGCCACGCTCATGGAGCCGTGGGACGGGCCGGCCGGCATCGTCTTCACCGATGGGGTCGGCGTCGGCGCCACACTCGACCGCAACGGCCTCCGCCCGCTCCGCTACGCCCTCTGCGAGGACGGGTTCGTCGTGTGCGCGTCAGAGGTCGGTGCGGTCGACGTGAGCGGGCACGGCACGGTCGAACGCGGGCGCCTCGGGCCGGGGCAGATGCTCTTCGTCGACCCCGGTCGCGGGGTGCAGAGGAACCGTGAGCTGAAGGAGCGACTGGCGGCCGCTGCTCCCTACGCCCACTGGGCCTTCGAAGGCCTCTACGACCTGCCTGCCGGTGAGCCGGTGCAGGAACCGCCGGCCGACCTCGAGTTCCGCCAGGCCGTTCACGGCTACACGAAGGAAGAGCTGGCCATGGTGCTGCGGCCGATGGCCGCCGACGCCTACGAGCCCACCTTCTCCATGGGTGACGACTCCCCGCTCCCGCCGCTCGCGGGTCGGCCACGCCCCATCCACCACTACCTGCGGCAGCGCTTCGCCCAGGTCACGAACCCTCCGATCGACCCGCTCCGCGAGCGCCGGGTGATGAGCCTCGACACGGTTCTCGGCCCGCGTGCCGATCTGCTGTCCGAGACGGCCGATGCGGCGCGCCTCGTGCGTCTCGAGTCGTTCTTCCTGTACCCCGACATGACCGACGAGCTCGAGCGCGACGAGCTGGCGGACTTCCCCATCGTCACCCTCGACGCGACGTTCCCGGTGGCCGACGGGCCCACCGGGTTGCGGGCCGCGGTCGACCGCCTCGCCCGGGAGGCCGAGTCGGCCGTCGCCGACGGGGCGGACATCTGTGTGATCGACGACGGCGCGGTGTCGGCCGACCGAGCGCCGGTGCCGTCGCTGCTCGCCGTGGGTGCGGTCCACCACCGGCTCATCAGCCGATCCCTGCGGTCGCTCACCAGCCTGGTGTCGGTGGCCGACGATGCCCGCGACGTGCACTACGTGGCTGCGCTGCTCGGCTACGGCGCCGATGCCATCTGCCCGCGCCTGGCCCTCCAGACCGTGGGCGCCGAAGCCGACGACAGCGACGACGAGGCGGCGGTGAGCCCCGAGGCCCAGAGCCGCTTCGAAGCCGCGATCGAGGCGGGGGTGCTGAAGGTGCTGTCGAAGATGGGCATCAGCACCGTCGACTCGTACCGCGGGGCGCAGGTCTTCGAGGTGCTCGGACTCGCCGCAGAGGTGGTCGACCTCTGCTTCCTCGGCACCCCATCGGTGGTGGGTGGCGTGGGGTGGGAGGTTCTCGGAGCGGACGTTCTCACGCGCCACTCGTCGGCCGGGCTCAGCTCGCCCGGCTACTACCGCGACCGCAAGGGCGGCGAGTACCACACCCACGACAAGGACGTGGTCGCCACGCTCAACGCCCTCACCCTCGTGAAGGAGCCCGCCGCCGACGGGGGCGAGGCCGACGTCGCGCTCGCCCACCTGCTCCAGCGGGCGTTGCGCAGCGAGTCGTCCGACGTCTACGACAGGTTCGCCCGCCTGGTGAACGAGCGGCCCGATACCGAACTGCACGATCTGCTCGAACTGTCGCCGACCGGCGACCCGATCCCGCTCGACGAGGTGGAACCGGCGAGCGACATCGTGAAGCGGTTCTCCACCGGGGCCATGTCGCACGGATCGCTGTCGCGCGAGGCGCACGAGAACCTGGCGCAGGCCATGAACCTGATCGGTGGCAAGTCGAACTGCGGCGAGGGCGGTGAGGACCCGTACCGGTTCTTCACGCGCGGTCAGGGGCGTGACGACAAGAACTCGAGGATCAAGCAGATCGCGTCGGGGCGGTTCGGCGTCACGCCCCAGTACCTGGCCCACGCCGACGAGCTGCAGATCAAGATGGCCCAGGGCTCGAAGCCCGGCGAAGGCGGTCAGCTTCCCGGCCACAAGGTGTCCGACGAGATCGCCCGGCTCCGCCACACCCAGCCGGGGGTCGGTCTGATCTCACCGCCACCCCATCACGACATCTACTCGATCGAGGACCTGGCGCAGCTGATCTTCGATCTCAAGCAGGTGAATGCCGCCCAGGTGTCGGTGAAGCTCGTATCGGCCGACGGGGTGGGAACCATCGCCGCCGGGTGCGTGAAGGCGCTGGCTGACGTCGTCCACCTGAGCGGCGCCAACGGCGGCACGGGCGCCAGCCCGCTGTCCTCGATCAAGCACGCGGGCATGCCGTGGGAGCTCGGCCTGGCCGACTGCCAGCGCTCGCTCGTCGACAACGGCCTGCGGGGCCGGGTCCGCCTGCGGGTGGACGGCGGGTTCCTCAACGGCCGTCAGGTGATCATGGCCGCGCTGTTGGGCGCCGACGAGTACTCGTTCGGCACCGCGGCGATGATCGCCGAGGGCTGCATCATGTTGCGGGCCTGCCACCGTGACACGTGCAAGCCGGGTGTGGCGACGCAACGCCCCAACCTCCGCGCCAACTTCACGGGCACCCCGGAGGGGGTGGCGTCGTACTTCCTCTTCCTCGCCGAGGAGGTGCGGGGCTATCTCGCACAACTCGGACTGCGCAGCATCGAAGAGGCCGTGGGTCGCGTCGAGCTGCTGCGCCAGAAGACCACCGGCGACCCGAGGGCCGATTCGCTCGACCTGTCCGCCCTGATCGCCCCGCCGCAGCACCTCGAGGAGCCTCGCCGCTTCGTCGAGCGGGTGGCCCTGCTCGACCCGAGGTCCGAGCTGGGCGACGAGGTCATGGCCGATGCCTTCCAGCGGGTGTGGGATGGCGACGAGATCGACCTGCACTACAAGATCCGCAACCGAGACCGTTCGATCGGCGCCGCGCTGTCGGGCGCCATCGCGCTGGAGTACGGGGTGATGCCCCCGCTCGGGACGGCCCGTGTCCGCTTCGACGGCTCGGCCGGCCAGAGCTTCGGCGCGTTCATCACCCACGGCGTCGAGCTCGAACTGGTCGGCGAGGCCAACGACTACGTGGGCAAGGGCATGGGCGGCGGCTCGATCGTGGTCCGCCCGCCGGCCAACGACGCCTCGGTCGTGCTCGGCTCGTCGGCGGGCTCGCCGGTGCTCGCGGGCAACACCTGCCTCTACGGGGCCACCGGTGGCGAGCTCTTCATCGCCGGCTCGGCGGGCGAACGCTTCGCTGTGCGCAACTCGGGCGCGCTCGCGATCGTCGAGGGCGTGGGCGACCACTGCTGCGAGTACATGACCGGCGGCACCGTCGTCGTGCTGGGTCGGGTCGGCTCCAACCTCGGCGCGGGCATGACCGGAGGCCAGGCCTTCGTCTGGGACCCCGAGGCCGAGCGTCTGATTTCGCGCATCAACACCGACCTGGTCGACGCGGTCCGGCCCGAGCCCGACGCGCTGAACGATCTGCGCTGGCTGGTCGAGCGCCATGTGGAGTGCACCCGGTCGCTGCGGGGCGCAGAGCTCCTCAAGGTGTGGGATCAGGCCGCGGAGCAGCTCTGGCACATCGTGCCCCGCGAGCGCGTGCGCCGGATCGAAGGCGGGGCCGCCCGCCGGGTCAGCGCTCTGTAGCAGACCCCTCCCCCGTTGTGGATCCCGGATCCCGGCGCCCACGTCCGATCCCTCGACCCCAGAACGGGGCGGGCGAGGTGCCTCGACGCCTAGGTTGAGGCCATGCACCTGAACCTCTCGGCTGACGAAGTCCTCACCACCACCCGCTCGGTGCGCAAGCGCCTGGACCTGACGCGGCCCGTCGAGCCCGAGCTGATCACCGAGTGCATCGACATCGCCCTGCAGGCCCCCACGGGCTCGAACAGCCAGGCCTGGCAGTGGATGGTGGTCACCGACGACGACAAGAAGAAGGCGCTGGCCGACCTGTACGCCGAGAGCTTCGATCCGTACATCGAGTACGACGGGCCCGCCTACGGCGAGGGCGACCCCCGCACGGACCGCAAGGACGCGGTGAAGGGATCGGCCAAGTACCTGCGTGAGCACTTCCACGAGGTGCCCGCCATGGTCATCCCGCTGCAGGCCGGCCGGGCCGACGGTGCCGACGCCTTCGGGGCGGCCAGCTACTGGGGCTCGATCCTTCCGGCGGTGTGGAGCTTCATGCTGGCCCTGCGCGAACGGGGCCTCGGCAGCGCCTGGACCACGCTGCACCTTCCGAAGGAGCGCGAGGCCGCAGAGCTGTTGGGCATCCCCTTCGACGACTACACCCAGGCCGGGCTGTTCCCGGTGGCCTACACGATCGGCACCGAGTTCAAGAGGGCCAGTCGCGTTCCTGCCGGGCAGCTCATCCACTGGGACACCTGGTAGCACCGTCCTGCCCGGCGTACCCCACCCACTCCGTTCTGGCGTCCGATCCCGTCGCCCCGCGACGCAACCCGACGCCAGAAGTCCTGAACCTGAGGAGGATGTTCAGTCGACGAGGCGGAGGCCGCTCGGGCTGATGGACGCCTCCACGTGGGGCAGCGCGACCACGAACTCGGTGCGGTGCGCCGGGAAGACGTGCTCGGACAGCAGCACCGCGTGGCCATCGACGTCCTCGGTGATGCGCTCGCACACGAGCACGGGTGACCCTGCTGGGATCGCGAGCGCAGCGGCGTCGGCGATGGATGCGGCATCGGCGCCGATCGTCTGGGTGGCCCCGCCGAGGGGAAGGTCGAGCAGGTCGTAGAAGGAATGGGCGGCAACCTGGTCGCGTGACAGGCGCGAGCCCAGGGCTTCGGGGCACCACACCGTGACCCGGGCGAACGGTTGGCCGTCGGCCAGGTTCACCCGACGCACCCGCAACACGGTGTCGACGCCGAGCACCGACCGCACCCGGTCAGGGGCCCGCACGAAACCGAAGTCGAGGATCTTGCGCTCGGAGCGGGCCCCCGAATCAGCCAGTTGGCCCTCGATCGTTCCGAGTCGCCCGAGGGTCTGGCGGAGCGGATCCACCTTGGCGAACCAGCCGGAGCCCTGCCGCGACTCCACGAGGCCGTCGCTCCGAAGCGCCTCGAGCGCACGGCGGACCGTGACGCGGCTGGCGCTGTACTCTCCGGACAGGTCGGCTTCGCTGGGCAGCAGCCGACCGGCCGCGAACTCCCCCGCCTCCACCCGGCCGCGCAGCTCGTCGGCGATTTGTCGGTATCGATGTGCGCGCACTTGTCTTCTACTTGTATCATGCCGGCAGAGCGAACACACCGGAGAGGACCCACCACCATGGCCGATGACCCGAACACCGTCACCCCGAGCACGCCGATCGAGTTGGTCGAGTCGGTGTACCGCACCCTCGCGGAACGGGTGGCCATCGGCCGGCGCCGTATGGGTCGACCGCTCACGCTCGCCGAGAAGATCCTGGTCAACCACCTCGGCGATCCCGAGAACCAGGAGATCGAGCGGGGCCGGTCGTACGCCGACCTGCACCCCGATCGCGTCGCCATGCAGGACGCCACCGCCCAGATGGCCCTCCTCCAGTTCATGACCGCCGGCCTTCCCGAGGTGGCGGTGCCCTCCACCGTCCATTGCGACCACCTGATCCAGGCGCGGGAGGACGGCAAGGTCGACCTCATGGCCGCCCTCGACACCAACTCCGAGGTCTACGACTTCCTCCAGTCGGTGTCCGCCAGATACGGCATCGGCTTCTGGAAGCCCGGCTCGGGCATCATCCACCAGGTCGTGCTCGAGCAGTACGCCTTCCCCGGCGGGATGATGATCGGCACCGACAGCCACACCCCCAATGCCGGCGGCCTGGGCATGGTGGCCATCGGCGTGGGCGGCGCGGACGCCGTCGACGTGATGACCGGCCACCCCTTCAACGTGCGTTGGCCGAAGCTGATCGGCGTTCACCTCACCGGCCGCCTCAACGGGTGGACGTCCGCCAAGGACGTGATCCTCAAGGTGGCCGAGGTGCTCACCGTGAAAGGCGGCACCGGCGCCATCGTCGAGTACTTCGGTCCCGGGGCCGACGCCATCTCGTGCACTGGCAAGGGCACGATCTGCAACATGGGGGCCGAGATCGGCGCCACCACCTCGCTCTTCGCGTACGACGACGCCATGGCTCGCTACCTCGGCTCCACGGGACGTGCGGAGATCGCCGACCTGGCCGACAACGTGGCCCACGACCTACGGGCCGACGACGAGGTGCTCGCCGAACCCGACCGCTTCTTCGACCAGGTGATCGAGATCGACCTCGACACGCTCGAGCCGCTGATCAATGGCCCCCACACACCCGACCTCGCCCGCCCCGTGTCGCAGGTGGGGGTCGACGCCGAGGCCAACGGGTGGCCCAAGACCATCAGCTACGCGCTCGTCGGCTCGTGCACCAACTCGTCGTACGAGGACATCACCCGTGCCGCCAGCATCGCCCGTCAGGCCGCGGCTGCCGGCCTCACCGCCAAGACCGACCTGATGATCACCCCGGGCTCCGAGCAGGTGCGGGCCACCATCGAGCGCGACGGCCTGCTGGCCGACTTCGAGCGCATCGGTGCCACGGTGCTGGCCAACGCCTGCGGCCCCTGCATCGGACAGTGGGCGCGCACCGATGTCGCCGAGGGCGACACCAACACCATCGTCACCTCGTACAACCGCAACTTCCCCAAGCGGAACGACGGGTTCAGCACGACGCTGGCCTTCGTCACCTCGCCGGAGACCGTGGTCGCGCTGGCCCTTGCCGGCACGCTCGACTTCAACCCCCTCACCGACACCCTCACCAACGACGCCGGCGAAGCCATCCGACTCGAGGTGCCGGTGGGCGAGGAGCTCCCGGCCCGGGGGTTCGACCCCGGCGAGAGCGGATTCGTAGCCCCGCCCGCCGACCGCTCGCACGTCTCGGTGGTGGTCGACCCCACCAGCGATCGTCTCCAGTTGCTCGAGGCCTTCCCGGCCTGGGACGGCCAGGACTTCGTCGGCCTGCCGATCCTGGTGAAGGCTCAGGGCAAGTGCACCACCGACCACATCTCGGCGGCGGGCCCCTGGCTCAAGTTCCGCGGCCACCTCGAGAACATCAGCGGCAACCTGTTCCTCGGTGCCATCAACGCCTTCACCGGTGAGGCCGGCATCGGCAAGGACCAACTCGATGGCGAGCACAAGCCCTACCCCGAGATCGCCCGGCACTACCACGAGGCGGGCCAGCCCTGGGTCGCCATCGGCGACGAGAACTACGGCGAGGGCTCGTCACGCGAGCACGCCGCCATGGAGCCCCGCTTCCGCAACGCCCGTGCCGTGATCTGCCGCTCCTTCGCCCGCATCGCCGAGACGAACCTGAAGAAGCAGGGCATCCTGCCGCTCTGGTTCGCCGATCCCGCCACCTATGACCAGATCGGCGAAGACGACCGCATCTCGATCCTCGGCCTGGCCGACCTGCGGCCCGACGCGCCGCTGCAGTGCCGGATCACCAGGCCCGACGGCACCGTCGTCGACTTCGAGGCCACCCACACCTACTCACCCGACCAGATCGAGTGGTTCAAGGCGGGCAGCGCCCTCAACATCATCCGCGCCGGCCAGGGCGAACTCGACGCCGGGTAGTCCAAACGGAGATTTCTTGGTGCTTGACCACCTCCAAGGTGGCCAACCACCAAGGAATCCGGCAATTTCGGGTCAGTCGGTGCCGGGACGGCGGTCATCCTCGGCGTCGGGGTCGCCCGAGTAGCCGGGCGGGAAGGTCCGCATCAGCTCTTCGTCGGTGGGCCTGCGTCGCTTGCGGGCCTCGGGCGGCAACAGGTCGACGATGGCCGCCATGATCGCCTCGGTGTCGACGCCGGGGTCTTCGCGATCGAGCACCAGCGGCTCGCCCACCCTGATGCGGATCGTGGGCGGGTCGCCCAGGTTCAAGACGTTGGGAAGCCGCGACGACCGAGGCCACACCCGCTCGGTGCCCCAGAGCCCGACGGGGATCACGGGCGCACCGGTCATGGCCGCCAGCCGGGCCGCGCCCCAGCGGCCGGTGAGCCTCGGCTCGAAGAACGCCTTGCCGCGCGGGATGGTGCCCTGGGGCATGAGGGCCACCATCTCTCCGGCATCGAGGGCCTGCGCCGCCGCCTTGAGGGGCTCGTCGGAACCCGTGGCCCGATCGACGCGGATGCCGCCCATTGCCCGCGCCACCTGGCCGACCACCGGTGCGTCGAAGACCTCTTTCTTCCCGAGGAACCGCACGGGCCGACCCCGCTTGGCGATCGTGAGTGCCACCGCGAGCGGGTCGAAGTAGCTGCGATGGTTGCCACAGATGATGGCGGCGCCCTCGGCGGGGAGGTTGTCGACCCCGTCGATGTCGAACCGGGCGTAAGGGATCAACTCGCTCCGTACGAGCGGCAAGAGCACCTGTTGCGGCTCGACCCCGGCCAGCTTGGGGACACCCGGCGGCACGTCGAGGTGCAGCACGGGCCAGCGGCGGGCGGCGGCGACGATGGCCAGGCGGATGTCCGGGTTCACTGCGGTGGCGTGACGCACCGTGCTCAGTAGTGGGAGGTCATAGAAGCTGTCGGAGTAGGCCCAGCTGTCACGGACATCGATGCCGCGCGTGCGTCCCCATGCCTTCACCGAGTTGAGCTTGCCGCGTCCCCAGACGAACTCGCCGTCGATCGTGCCGTCGTAGACCCCGTCGTCGGTCTCGCCGTACCGGGTCGCGACCAGGTCGTCGAAGCCGAGCCGGTCGGCGAGGGGCCTTACCAGGTCGTAGGGCGTGGTCGTGGCCATGACCACGGGACGGCCCGCGTCCTGGTGCTCGGCGATGAGCAGTCGGGCGAAGGGTGCGACTGCCTCGAACAGCGGGTCGGCGACCGCCTCGCCGACCTTCTGGACCGCGACTCTCGGCCATCCCGCCGCCGCCCGGGCCGCCTGCCGGGTGAGCAACATGCCCGGCAGGGTCTCTCCCACCAGGTTGAACACGTCGAAGAGCAGTCCCTCGCCGGGCACGTGGCGCTCGTGCAGGAGACCGGCCGAGCGAAGCTCGGTCGAGATGATCGGGCCACTGGCGCCGACCAGGAGCGTTCGGTCGAGGTCGAAGAACGCAGCACCGGCCACTATTCCCCGTCTCCTCCGTCGACACCCCTTCGGGGTCCGACGCCGGTCGTTGCCGCTGCTCCGCTCGGCAGCGAAGCGGGAATCGTCATGGACCGACCGTAGTGCGCCGGCGGGAAAAAGTCGGAAGGGACCGATCTGGGGAGATCGATCCCTTCCTGTGGGCCGGGAGTGCATCGGGGGGGACGCTTCTCCTCGACCGGCTCGAGGAGCTCAGGGGGGGACTGAGCGTGTTCCTCGGCTATCTGGGAACATTGTGAACCAATGCACATGATCTGTCCAACAGTTGTTCGCGATACATGGCATCATCTCTGACGATGGACCTCCGCCAGCTCAACGCCGTGGCCGCCGTTGCCGAGCACGGCAGCTTCTCGGCCGCCGGGCGTGCGCTGCACACGGTGCAGTCCAACGTGTCCACCCACGTGGCCCGCCTGGAAGCCGAGCTCGGCGTCACCCTCATCGACCGGGCCACCGGCACCCCGACCGAGCAGGGCGAGGCGGTCGTGGCCAGGGCACTTCGCATCCGGACCGAGCTCGAGGCGCTCGAGGCCGACGTCACCTCGATGTCCGACGAGGTTCGGGGAAGCGTGCGGGTCGGCGTGATCGGCACCACGGGTCGATGGCTGGTGCCGCCGCTCCTCGGGGCCATGACCGACCTCCACCCGGGGGTCCAGGTCGTCATCGTCGACGCCACCACCACCTCGCTGCTGCCCCAGGTGGGCAACGGCACCCTCGATCTCGCCGTGGTCAACCTCCCCATCGACGAGGCCAACCTCTCGGTCGAGCCACTCTTCGACGAAGACCGAATCCTCATCGCTCCAGCGGGGCACCCCCTCGCCGACCACGACCGCGTCGGACTGGCCGAGCTCGCCGCCCATCCTCTGCTCCTCGAGCCCGTCGGCACCGGCTTCCGCGACAACCTCGATGCGGAGGCTGCACGCTCTGGCCTGGTGCTCCGCGCCCAGGCCGAGGTGGACGGCATGCGGCTGCTCGCGTCGCTCGCCATGGAGGGATTCGGGGCCGCGGTCCTTCCCGCCACGGCGCTGCCCACGCTGCGCAACCCGGCCTGGAAGCAGGTGACCCTCGACGGCATTCCCCGTCGGTCGGTGGCACTGGTGCACCGACGACGCGGCCTCCTGTCGGCTCCCGCCCGGAGCATGCGGGCCGTGCTGCTCCACGTGATCGCGACCTACGCCCACCGGCACGCGGAGCTGCACCCGACCTTCTCCCCCGAGTGAATCACGAGGCCCCGCCCGAAGGTATCCTGACCGCCGTGCCCGAGACCGTGACGATCACCGACAACCGGACCGGCGAATCCGTCGAGATTCCGATCGTCGACGGCGGCGTCGCCTCGGACGAATGGAGGAAGCTCCTCCCTGGCATCTGGTTCTACGACGAGTCGCTCACCGCCACCGCCTCGACTTCGAGCGCGATCACCGAGCTCGACGGCGAGGCCGGCATCCTCCGCTACAAGGGCTACCCGATCGAACAGCTCGCCGAGCACTCCACCTACCTCGAGGTGGCCTATCTGCTGATCCACGGCGAACTGCCCGACGAGGCGCAGTTCAGCTCGTGGAAGCACGAGATCACCTACCACACGTTCATCCACGAGAACGTGCGCAAGCGCTTCATGGAGGGCTTCCACTACGACGCCCACCCGATGGGCATGCTCGTGTCGGCCGTGGCCGCGCTCTCCACCTTCTACCTGGACGCGAAGGACATCGCCGACCGCGAGGTCCGCAACCGCCAGATCATCCGCCTCATCGCCAAGATGCCCACGCTCGCGGCGTGCGCTCACCGCTTCAGCGTCGGCCAGCCCTTCATCTACCCGGACAACACCCTCGACTTCGCCACCAACTTCCTCTCGATGATGTGGAAGGTCGCCGAGCCGGAGTATGCAGGAAACCCGGTCCTGGCCCACGCCATCGACGTGCTGTTCATCCTGCACGCCGACCACGAGCAGAACTGCTCCACCACTGCCATGCGCGTGGTCGGCAGCGCCCACGCCGACCCCTACGTCGCTACTGCGGCGGCCGCCGCCGCGCTGTACGGGCCTCGGCACGGCGGCGCCAACGAGGCCGTCATCCGGATGCTCACCGAGATCGGCAGCTTCGAGAACGTCGAGCCCTTCATCGAGGACGTTAAGGCCGGCAAGGGGCGGCTCCAGGGCTTCGGGCACCGCGTCTACAAGAACTACGACCCCCGCGCCCGCATCATCAAGCAGGTCGCCGACCAGGTGTTCGAAGTGACCGGCAAGAACCCCCTGCTCGACATCGCCCTCAAGCTCGAAGAGGTTGCGCTGGCCGACGAGTACTTCACGAGCCGCAAGCTCTACCCCAACGTCGACTTCTACTCGGGTCTCATCTACCAGGCGATCGGGTTTCCCATCGACATGTTCCCCGTGCTGTTCGCCATCCCGCGCACGTCGGGTTGGCTGGCTCACTGGGGCGAGCTGCTCGAGCAGGACCAGCGCATCGTCCGGCCCCGCCAGATCTACACGGGCGTCCCCAAACGCGACTACGTGCCGATGCCGCAGCGCTGAGGCGGTCAGACGTCGATCACGATCTTGCCGACGTTCGCGTTGGCGGCCATGTGCTCGTGAGCACGGGCGATGTGGGCGAGCGTGAAGCGGCTGTCGATCACCGGCCGTAGACGCCCCTGATCGAACAGGGGCAGGATCTCGCGCCCGAAATCCTGCGTGACCGCGATCTTCTCCTCGATGGGACGGGGCCGGAGCACGGTGCCCATGAGGTGCAGGCGCTTGGGTAAGAGCTTGCCGAGCGAGAAGGTGGCCGCCCCCGACCCCATCACCCCCACCTGCACGATGCGAGCGCCGACCGCCGCCGAATCGATGTTGCGTTCGAGGTAGTCGCCGCCGATGACGTCGAGCACGACGTCGGCGCCGTGCCCGTCAGTGAACTCGCGCACCGCGACGACGAAGTCCTGACTCGTGTAGTCCACCACCAGGTCGGCCCCGAGCGCCGAACAGGCGGCCACCTTCGCGGTCGAGGTGGTGACGATCACCCGCGCACCCAGCACCCCGGCGACCTGGATGGCCGCGGTGCCCACGCCGGAGGCACCGGCGTGGACCAGGGCCGTGCCGCCCGAGCGCAGACCGCCCTGGCGCACCATCGCGTCCCACGCCGTGATCCACACCTCGGGGATGGCGGCCGCGTCGGACAGCCCGACCGATGCCGGGATCGGGAGCACCTGGCGCTCATGGGTCACCAACTGCTCGGCGTAGGCACCCCCGCTGACGATGCCCATGACCTCGTCGCCGGCCTGGGCCGCCCGCACCCTCCGACCGACGGCAAGCACCCGCCCGCTGAACTCCATGCCCGGGATCTCGTGGTCGGCCGGAGGGCCTGGATCGGGATACAGACCCATGCGCTGGAGGAGGTCGGCCCGGTTGAGCGCGGTGCTGACGACCTGGACCAGGACCTCGTCGGGGCCGGGCACCGGGTCGGGCACCTCGCGGATGGTGAGGACCTCGGGCCCTCCGTGGGACTCGAGCACGACAGCGTTCATGCGCCCATGTTCGCGGCGACGCGGGCCGCCTGTCACCATGCCCCCGTGGACTTCGCCCTCGACCCGTCGTTGGAGGCCCTCGCCACCGAGGCCCGAGCGGTCGCCGTTCAGTGGGCCGACGCGGTGCCCGAGGACGCGTGGATCGTGGGGCACTCGCGCGAGTTCTCGCTCGAATTGGCACGCAGAGGCTGGCTCGGCATGACCTGGCCCGAGGCCGACGGCGGCCGCGGTTGCCCGCCCCTCGAGCGCTTCGTGGTGTTCGAGGCGCTCATCGCGGGCGGGGCGCCGGTGGCGGCCTCGTGGTTCGCGGACCGCCAGATCGGGCCCACGCTGTTGGCCTACGGCACACCCGAGCAGCGCGCCCGGTTCCTGCCCGAGATCGTCGGCGGCACGTCGTCGTGGTGCATCGGCATGAGTGAGCCCGACGCCGGGTCCGACGTGGCGTCGCTGCGGACCCGCGCCGTGCCTTCCGGCGGCGGCGAGTGGGTGATCAACGGAACCAAGGTCTGGACGAGTGGCGCGGCCGACGGGGACTGGTGCTACCTCATCGCCCGAACGGACCCCTCCGCCCCGCCCCATGCCGGGCTGTCCGAGTTCATCGTCGACCTGCGCAGCCCGGGCGTCGATGTGCGCCCGATCGAGGACCTCACCGGCGACCGGCACTTCTGCGAGGTGGTGCTCACCGACGTCCGCGTGCCCGACGATCTGCTCGTCGGCGACCTCAACGGGAGCTTCCGCCAGCTGATGGCCCAGATGGAGCACGAGCGAGGTGGCATCGACCGCCTGGTGAGCAACCGTGCGCTCTTCCGCGACTGCCTCGCCGTGGCCGACCGGCAGGATCCCGTGGTCCGCCAGGAGGTCGCCGCACTCGAGTCCGGCTACCGGATCGGGCGACTGCTCGTGCTCCGCGAGGTGCTCGGCCAGGCCCCGCCCAGCTTCTCTGCTGCCACCAAGACGTTCTGCACCGAGTTCGAGCAGCGCGTGGCGCAGTTCTGCGCACGGGTGGTCGGCCCGAACGCCCTGCTGCGCGAGCCGGGACTCGGCGGCCGGGTGGCCCGAAACCTCTGCTACGCCCCCGGGTACACCATCATGGGTGGCACCACCCAGATCCTGCGCAACATCCTGGGCGAGCGGGTGCTGGGCCTGCCGCGCGAGCCCCGCCCCCGCTGACTACAGGCGGCGGAGGCCGGGGGTGTCATCGCGTCGCCACGGGGCGAGCCGGACGAAGACGTCGGTGATGGCCACCCCCTGCTCCGAGACGATCACCGGGTTGGCCCGGAGCTCGGCGACCTCGGGCAGGTCGTCGGCGAGGCGGGCCAGGCGGCTGATCACGTCGGACAGTGCCGGTCGGTCGACGGGACCGCGAGACCGAGCCAACCACCCGCGAACCGGCTCGCTCTCCAGAAGGCGTCCGACGTCGAGATCGGTGAGTGGCAGCACCCGCAAGGCGACCTCGCGATTCGTGTCCGAGTCGGCGCCCCCCGGTCCCACCACCAGCACACCGCCGACGGACGGGTGCTGGTGGATCCCGATGGCGAGATCGACACCAGGTGCCACCATGGCCTGCACGAGCGCTGGTTGCATCGCGTCGCCCAGCGCCTCGGTCATCCGCCGGTGGGCACGACGGACCTCGTCGGCCCGGTGCAGGTCGAGCGCAACACCGGCGGCCTCGGTCTTCCCCGGGTGGTCGAGGCCCGTGGCCTTCAGCGTGACGGGGTACCCGATGGACCGCGCCGCCCGGGCCGCCTCACCGGCCGAGCCCACCAGGCGCCGGGGAACGGCCTGCAACCCGTAGGCACCGAGAAGCGCCTCGGTCGGTTCCAGCCCGGGGGTTGTGCCTTCGGGGTGATGGCCGAGCAGATCACCCACGAGCACCTGTGCTTCCTCCTCGTCGATCCCGTCGAGGATGGGTACCTCGCCCGGCGCCTCGGCCCGCCATTCGCCGTAGTGGGACGCGGCGGCCAGCGCCCGGGCGGCACGCTCGGGGAAGGCGAAACCGGGTACGGCACTATCGCCCTCGCCGCGCAGGTCGACGGCACCGACCCCGAGGATCGTGGCGACGACCGGCTTGCGCCCTCTCGCCGCCGCCGCGGTGATCGAGGCCACGACCTGGTCGGTGCGGTCGGTGAGCGGGGGCGCGTAGAGGACGAGGACGGAATCCACTTCGGGATCGCCGGCCACCAAGCGCAATGCGCTGTCGTAGGCCGCAGGCCCGGCATGGTGCGTGAGATCCACCGGGTTCTGCGCAACGCCCGACGGGGGCAAGGCGGCGGCAAACGCCTCGACGGTCGCCCGGCCGAGTCGGGCCAGTTCGAGCCCGGCGCCTCGGCACGCGTCGGCGGCGAGCATCGCCGGCCCGCCGGCGTTGGCGACGATGGCCACCCGCCGCCCGGCAGGGAGAGGCTGCTGCAGGAGGACACGGGCCACGTCGAACATCGCCTCGATGGCGTCGACCCGGATGACGCCCATCTGCCCGAGAAGTGCGTCGACCGTGGCACCCCGCAGCCGGTCCCGGTCGGCCCACGCGGGGATCACCGACCCGCTCTTCACCGCCACCACCGGCTTGACCCGGGCGACCCGCCGGACGATGCGGCTGAACCGCCGCGGGTTGCCGAACGACTCGAGATGGAGGAGCACCACGGCGGTTCGTTCGTCGTCCTCCCAGTACTGCAGCAGGTCGTTGGCGCTCACGTCCGCCTTGTTGCCCGCCTCCACGAAGGCCGAAACCCCGAGACCCAGCGAGCCCGCGTGCTCGAGGATGGCCGTTCCCAAGGCGCCCGACTGGCACAGCATGCCGATCGGCCCCTCGAAGGGGGTGGCGGGTGTGCTGCTGGCGTGCAGCCGCACGCCGGGGTCGGTGTTGATCACCCCGAGGCAGTTCGGGCCCACCACCCGCATCCCGTACCGGCGGGCCAGGGCGACGAGCGCGCGCTCGGCCGCCGCCCCTTCGGCTCCCGACTCCCGGAAGCCGGACGAGACGATGATCAGGCTCTGGACGCGCGCCCGGGCGCACGCCACGACCGCCTCGGAGACCATCGGCGCGGGGACGGCGATGACGGCCTGGTCGACCGGATCACCCACGTCCAGGATGCTGGCGAATGCCGGCAGGCCGGCGACCTGATCAGCGGACGGGTTGACCGGATACACGGGGCCCCGGAAGCCGGCCGCCACGAGGTTGCGCACCACCTCGTGGCCGACGCCGCCGGGCTCGCGACCGGCCCCGATCACCGCCACCGAGTGCGGTGCCAGCAGACGGGCCACCGAGCGGGCCTCAGCCACGTGCCCTCGCTCCTCGATGGCTGCGGTGGCCTCGGGCGAGGACTCGATGCCCAACATGACTTCGACCACACCGTCGCCGAACTCGCTGGTGACCTCGAACCCCGCCTGTTTGAAGACCGAGAGCATCTTTCGGTTCGAGGGCAGCACCTGGGCGCTGAATCGCCGTAAGCCGACCTGACGGGCGGCCTCGGCGAGGAACTCAAGCAGCACGGTGGCGATGCCCCGACCGTGGAACGCGTCGTCGACCATGAACGCGACCTCGGCGTCGTCCCGACCGGACCAGCGCTCATAGAGGGCCACCCCGACCAGGTTGTCGCCGAGGAGTGCAACGAAGGCCATGCGGTTCCGGTAGTCCACGTTCGTGAACCGGTCGAGGTCGCCAGCGGTCAACGTGGGCCGCGGCGTGAAGTACCGGAGGTAGATGCTCTCGGCCGACTGACGACCGTGGAAGGCGGCGACGAGGTCCCGGTCGGTCGGGCGAATCGGCCGAACATGCACGGTGGACCCGTCGGTGAGCACGACATCGGATTCCCACTGCCCGGGGTATTCGGAGGCGGTGTCTGACATCGGGGCCACGCTACGCGCGGCGCCGCGATGGTGGGTCCCGACGCCCGATTCGCCCTTTGCCGCTCCGCCTCAGACGAGCTGCAACCGCAGCTCGTCGACGAGTTGGGGAAGCTCCAGCATCGTCTGTGCGGTGCCGTAGACGTCGTTGTCGGGCCGGACCATCTCGGCGTCGCCTAGATGAGCGCTGTGTCGGCGGGCTCGTCGATGACCGGGTTGGCAATGGTGCCCACGCCCTCGATCTCGATGGTGACGACGTCGCCCGCCGCCAGGAACGCCGGCGGCGACATGGCCATGCCGACCCCGTCGGGGGTCCCGCTGGCGACGATGTCACCCGGCTCGAGGGTGCAGACGGTGGACAGGGTGGCGACCTGCTCGAAGCAGTCGAACACCAGGTTCCTGGTGCTCGACTGCTGGCGGAGCTCGCCGTTCACCCACGTCCGGAGGCCGAGGTCGTGGGGATCGCCGACCTCGTCGGGTGTGACGATCCACGGGCCGATCGGTCCGTGCGTGTCGAACGACTTGCCCAGGTTCCACTGGGGGGTGCGGAACTGCCAATCGCGAGCGGTCACGTCGTCGACGACGAAGTACCCGGCGATCACCTCAGGGGCCCGGTCGGCGGGAACGTGGCGGCAGCGACGCCCGATCACGAAACCGAGCTCGCCCTCGTAGTCGACCATGGTGCTGGCCCGCGGCACGTGGATCGGGTCGAACGGACCGGTGACACAGCTGACCTCCTTGTTGAAGAAGACCGGATGGTCGGGCGTGGGCATGCCCGACTCGGCGATGTGGTCGGCGTAATTGAGCCCGATGGCCATGAAGTTGTGGGGTCTCGGCACCGGGCACCGGAGGGCCACCTCGTCGAGGGCGAGACGGGTTGTGGCCCCGTTGGCCGCCTCGGCGGCTCGAGCCAGTGCCTCGGGCCCGGCGGCGAGGAGCAGCACCGGGTCGTCGGGCAGGTCCGGGGCCGCGAGGGTGAGGTCGATGATCTCGTCGCCGACGACCATGCCGCCGCGCTCGTGGCCGTCGTGGAGGAATCGCGCCAATCGCATGGTCGGATTCTATAGAATATTGAATATGGAGTCCAACCCGAGACTTGGCGAGCCGCTCACCCGCACAGATTGGGTCGACCGCCAGCTCCGTGTCGCCATCCTCAGCAACGACCTGCGGCCCGGCGAGAAGCTGGTCACCACGGCCCTGGCCGAGCGATGGCAGGTGTCTCCCACCCCGCTGCGCGAGAGCCTGAAGCGACTGGCGGCCGACGGTCTCGTCGAGCTCACACCCCATGGGTCGGCACGCGTTGCCCCGCTCTCGGTCGACGACGCCCGAGAGGTCTACGAGCTTCGCCTGCTGCTCGAGCCGCAGGCGCTGCGCCGCTCGATCGAGCGCAGCGACGACGAGCACCGTTCGCTCGTGACGGCGGCGTTCGACGACCTCACCACCGTCACCGACGTGGTGTCGGCCATCGCGGCCCACCAGGCGTTCCACGGTGCCCTGCTGGCCCGGTGCGATTCACAGTGGCTCCTTCGCCTCACCGCCCTGCTCGCCGACCATGCCCAGCGCTACGCCACCGCGTCCGCCGCCGGGCGTGGCGGCACGATGTCTGCACTCGACGAGCACCGCGCCCTCCGCGACGCCGCCCTCGCCGGCGACGCGTCAAGGGCCGAGGCCCTGCTCGCCGCCCACCTCCGTCGATCGCTCCAGGTGCTCACGGCCTGAGCCCTCTCGGGGCCTGTCGGACCGTCAGGCGTCGAGCGTGCTCTGGCCGTCGGTGCCCCACCAACTGGCGGTGAGCTGCAGGCCGGGCGTGCCCGACCACGGTTCCATGGTCTCGTAGGTGCGCTTGTAGCCGGTGCGGTGGATGAGCCACCGCCCGTCCCGCTTCACGTACTCGTCGGTGTAGAACGCTGCTCCCCTGATGACGATCTGCCATTGGCTCTCGACGACCACGTCTTCGAGCGCCCATGTGCCCACGGCCGAGTCGGGTCCCGTCAGTTCGATCTCGGGGTGGTGCATGCGGTGGCTCGAGAGGAACGAGTCGGCGCCCATGGCCGAGCGAAGGAATCCGACGATGGCATCGCGCCCCTCGTAGGTGTACTTCCCGCCGCTGTAGGTGGCGATGCAGTCCTCGGTGAGGAGCGTGGCCATCTCGTCCCACTGCTTCTGGTCGAGGCAACGGGCGTACGCGTACTTCACCCGGGTGATGGCGTCGATCTCCACCAGGCGTGCGAGGGAGCGGTCTTCTGGGTCCATGACCGGCGACGCTAGTGCGAGCAACGCTGGACGAACCTGGGGCACCGCCGTGGGCGTACGATGTCGGCCATGGGCGCCCCGCCGATCGCCGATCGCGCCGACACCGACCAACGCGACCGGGTCCACCGGGCCGGTCGGCCCGCCTGGGTGGCGGCGGCGGTGGGCGTAGCCGGGCTTGCAGGTTGCCTGCTCCTGCGGGCCGCGAACCCCACCGAGTCGACCAGCACACCGCTCTGCCCCTTCAAGCTGATCACGGGGGGCGTCGACTGCCCCGGCTGTGGCATGACACGGGCGGCCAACGCCCTCCTGCACGGGCACCTCGGCGTGGCCGCCGATCACAACCTGCTCTTCGTGGTGCTCCTGCCCGTCGCCGCCCTCGCCTATGCCACCTGGGCGCTCCGCTCGGTCGGCTTCCGACTCACCGCCGTTCGGCCACCCCGCGGCTGGGTGCCTGCGCTCGTTGTCGCGATGATCGCCTTCTGGGCCCTGCGCCTCTTGCCCTGGGAGCCGTTCAACTGGCTGGCGTCAGCCCGCGCCTGAATCCCCGAGAGGACGTCCGGCCCTATCGCGCCGGGGCCACCGGTCGTACCGTCACCACATGACCACCGTGGCCCGGGCCCACCGGGAACGACGAGGGGACATCGACAACCTCAAGGTGGTGCTCGTGGCCGGGGTCATCACCACCCACGCGATCCTCAGCTACGCGGACACGGGCGACTGGTTCTACCAGGAGGAGAACCTCGGCGACATCGCCACCATCCTGGTGCTCCTGCCGGGAATCGTCGGCGCGCTCTTCGCCATGGGCCTGTTCTTCCTGGTGGCCGGGTGGTTCAGCCCGGCCGCGTTGGCCCGGAAGGGCACGCGAGGCTTCGCGCAGGATCGCCTGGTCAAGTTGGCGCTCCCGCTGGCCGCCTACATCGTGGTGGTCACCCCGTTCGTCAACGCCCTCGTGGCGTACCAGACCGAGCACATCGACCGACCGGTCCCGGCGTTCTACCGCCATCTGATCTCGCACCTCGACACCGGGCCGCTGTGGTTCGTCGCGGTGCTCCTACTGTTCTCCCTGGGCTATGCCGCGGTGCGGGTCGTCCACCCCGCGACCACCGGCGCCTCGGGGCCGCTGCGACCGCGACACCTCGTCGGACTCGCCCTCGTCATCGGAGGGCTCTCGTTCCTCGTGCGCCTGCAGTTCGCCATGGACTCCCACCAGGTCATGAACCTGCACGTCTTCCAGTGGCCACAGCACCTCGCGCTCTTCAGCTTCGGCGTGGTGTGCGCGGAGCGCGGCTGGCTCTCGCCGGTGCCGGACCGGCTGCGTCGCGGTTGCGGATGGGCCACCATCGCGTCCGTTGCCGCCCTGCCGATGATCATGGCGCTCGGCGGGGCCTTCGCCGAGGACGGCAGCCCCGAGGCCTTCAGCGGCGGCCTGCACTGGGAGTCGCTGGCCACGGCGGCCATCGAAGGCGCGCTCGCCGTGAGCGCGTCGATCTGGCTGCTCGGGTGGTTCGGCCGCCGCTGGACCCACCAGGGACCACTCGCCCGCCAGATGGCCCGTGCCGCGTACGGCGCCTTCATCATCCAGACCCCCGTCCTGGTGCTCTTGGCACTCGCCCTGCGACCCCTGTCGGCCCCGCCGGAGCTGAAGCTGCTGATCCTCGCGCCGGCGGCGGTGGCCTGTTCATTCGGGGTCGCCTGGCTCGCAGTCGAGGCTTGGAGCGCACGACCCCGTCCACCATCGCCAGCAGGCGCGCTGAGAAGCCCGCACACCATCGGCTCCGTTCAACCCGACGAGTCCCCAGCCGGATCGGCGTGAACGGGTAGAGCACCACCATCGCCGCCGCTGACCTCTCCGACCTCGTCGAGTTGACCGAGGACCCGGCGGTAGCACCCACCGCCGTCGGGACTAGCCAGGTGGGACCGTGCCGGCGGCCACCGCCGCGGCGAGCGCGGCGGGCCCACATCCCGCAGGAATGGCCGGCGGGTGGGGCGCTCGTTCGTCGGCCGGGCTTCCCACGCGGACGTACACCGAGTACCAGCTGAAGCGGGGGTCCATCCGGCAGGTGTGGGTGATGTGATCGGCGAAGCGGTAGCCCGTCAACCCCGCCGGCGCCGTGGCCCCTTCGGCGAAGGGAAACCCGGGCTCGGTGTGCCAGGTCGCTCTCCCCGGGGGAGCGACCTTCATGTTGAGTCCCGACTCGTCCAGCACGGGGTTGTCGATCGCCTCGTAGGCCGGCCAGCCCCAGCCGGTCGCGACGACCTCGCCCGGCTCGGCCAGGCGCGCGACGGCATGGCCGGCCTCCATCCGATCGACCTCGAACTCGGCATAGGGGCTACGGGCCAGGTCGGCGAACGGCTCCTGCCTGCTGGCCCGCACCCACCACATGCCTACGAGCGCGACGGCCACGGCACTGGCGCCCAGACGGAGCAGGGCGCGGCCCTTGTCATCGACACGAAACCAGGCCAGCACCGCCAACATGCCGCCGACGGCCAACACCCCAGCCGGAACGTTGGCGTGGAGGACCGGCTCGAGCGCCAAGTCCTGCAGGCGGTCCCAGAGCGTGAACACCAAGACGACTCCTACCAGTACCCCGGGCGCCAGCCAGCGGCGATCAACCGTGAGGGCACCAGGCGCGACCAGGCGACCGAGACCGGCACCCGCCAGGATCGCCATCGGCGGGAACAGGCCGGTGAGGTACCAGGGGTAGTTGTCCCCGAAGTCGACCAGCGACAGGATCACCAGGAGCGACACGAACCACGCTCCCAACGCGACCACCACGACGCGTTCGTGCGGCTCGGCCCGACGGAGGCAGACCGCGCCGAAGCCAGCGGCCAGGACGGCGAGGGAGAGATCGACCTGCTTGACGACCCAGGTGCGGTCGAAGACCCGATACTCGTCTCCGAGCTTGGTGACGAACGAGTTCGGGACCGGTGACCCGTAGTAGATCGTGGCGAACAGCGCCCACGGCGCCACGGTGGCCGCCGCGGCCAGAGCCATCCGCCAGGGCGGGCGCCGGTAGGCCCACCACCATCCCCCGGCCAACGCCAGACACAGCAGGCCAGCCTCCAGCTTGCTGAGAACAGCCAACCCGAGGAGGACCCCCGTCAGCACCTCACGCCGCCATGAGGCGGCCAGGACGGCAGCCAGCCCGAGGGTGACCGTCAGGCCGACCTCCATGCCGCTCACCATCTGCTGCACGTAGACGGTCATCCCGAGCAGGAGCACCCCCGCAGTCAGACCACCCCCCACGTTCGACAAACGGCGGCCCAGGAGACCTGCGAGGACCGCCGACGCCATCAACAACAGCACCGCGAGCACCCTCGCCGTCCCCACCATCGGGAGACCCAGGACCCTGGCGCCGGCGAGGAGGACCGTCCAGAGCGGGTTGCTGAACCCCATCACCTTCTCGTGGTCGTTGTACGTGAGCCCGAGCCCGTCCGCGAGGCGCTCGGAGTAGCGGAACCCGATGGCGGCATCGTCATACAGCGCCGGCGGTTCGTTGACCCGCCCGACCAGCAGAGCCAGCAGCACCAACACCACGGACACGACCCACATCGGGTGCGACCGCACGAACGCCCCAACCGGAGGCGTCGGCAGATCACCGACGTCGAGCCCCGACGCTGCCGGCAGTGCCATGGCCGCCGAGTCTGCCAGACCACTCGACCGACCAACGCCCGTACGTCGCGCGGCTTGGAAGGTCGCCAAAGTCAGGCTGGATCGGGAGACGGCTCAACTGGTGTTGCAGGCCACGTCGGAGAGCGACATTGCGGCCTGCGAGCCGGCAGGCGGCAAGACGCCCCGCGCTGTTCGGCGTGTGAGGGCAGGTGTGGCGATCGGAGAACCGCTCGACGGTCGCCAGACCGAGGTCTACCCTTGGTGGCACATCACCGAAGGGGGACCACGTGCGTCACGGGGCATCCACGATGCGCTCGAAGATTGTCGTTGCCGCGCTGGTCGCGCTCGTCGGCGCCGTGGGAGGGTCGGCGCGGGCCCAGACCACCGCACCCGGGTTCCCGCCGGCGGGGGTGGGCCAAAGCGCCGAGCCGGAGATCCTGGTAGGCGACGACGACCGGCGCCAGGTGGACCCGAACCGCTATCCCAACACCGCCATCGGGTTCCTCGTGCCGCGGTGGGGCGCGCACGCCGAGAAGTGCACCGGCTTCCTGGTCGCCCGCCGCTTCGTGCTCACGGTCGGGCACTGCCTGTACGACCCCGCCTTCGGCGGCAAGCCCGACGAGGTGACGTTCGAGCCGAACAAGGACGGCCCCCTCGACCACGCCGGTTGCACG
>JAYRVH010000018.1:0-86069 GCA_041918615.1 Acidimicrobiales bacterium | reverse complement strand
GCGAGTACGTCGTCGATGGCCTGGGCGCGGGTGACTACGTGGTCGGGTTCCTCGACCCCACGGGGGCGCTGGTGACGGAGTGGCACGACGATGCCGCCGACGTTGGTTCGGCCACGTCGGTGAGGGTCACGGCCGGCGAGGCCACGGGGGTGGACGCGTGGCTGGCGGCGGTGTAGCTCGGCGCTGCATTCGTCGTGGCCGTTAGCGTCGGCCGCCGATGGAGACGTTGCCGACATCGGTGTACCGGGACCCTGCGGTCTACGACGCCGAGCGCCCGCGGTGTTCGGTCAGGAGTGGCTCGACTTCGCCCGAGCGGACGAGGTGGGGGCGCCGGGGACGAGCATCGCCACCACGCTCGCGGGTTACCCCTTGGTGGTGGTGGTGGTGGTGGTGGTGCGGGCGGGCGATGGCGCGCTGCGGGGCTTCCACAACGTGTGCCGCCACCGGGCCGCCCCCGTAGCGGCGGAGGGTACGTCGTCGTGCCGGGGCGGGCTCGTGTGTGGCTACCAGGTGCCCTTCCTGCACCCGGAGCTCAATCGTGAGCTCGACATGGGCTCCTGCCGGGTCGACGTGCGCGAGGACGACCGGTACTGCATCCACTCGGCCCACATGCGCGCCCCGGCCCGAGCGGCCGGGCCACGAAGTGGCGGTGAGCGGGAAGCGGGCTCCCTGGGCGCCGGCCGCTGGCCGTTCCGCTGGCCCAACCTGGCCGTCAACCTCTACCCGGACGGCATGAACGTCGAGCGCATCCTGCCCGCCGGCCCCGAGCGCACGACCATCGTCTACACGTACTGCGCTTCTGCGAGCCGGGCACGCCCGAGGCGAAAGAGTCCGAGCGCCTCTCGATGCTGCTCATGGACGAGGACTAGGCCATGTGCGAGGAGGTCCAGCGCAACCTCGATGCCGGCATCTACGACACAGGTGTGCTGAGCCCCCGCCACGAGGCCGGCGTCGCCCAGCTCCAGTCCCTCTGGCGGGCGGCGCTCGCCTGACGGGTGCCCCTGCAAACCTGTCGCACCCCCTCGCCATCATGAGGTCATGACGAACTCGTGTGGACCCGGGCGACGCCTGACGGCACGGGTATGACCCGGTTGTACTCAGTGGCGGTGAAGACGGCCGTGTCGATCCCCGACGAGTTGTTCGCGGCCGGCGACCACCTGGCCCGCCAGCGGGGGATGTCCCGGAGCGAGCTGTACGCCACGGCGCTCGAGCTCTACCTCGCGGGCGCCGCGGACGACCACGTGACGGCCGCACTCGACACGGTCTACGTCGACGGCGCGGGCGCGCTCGACGCCGATCTCGCCCGAGCGCAGCGCGACCTCCTCGACCGCGAGCCGTGATCCGGCGAGGCGAGCTCTGGTGGGCCGATCTCGGTCCACCTCGAGGCTCGGCGCCAGCGCGCCGGCGCCCGGTCCTCGTGGTCTCGGCCGATGCCTGGAACCGTAGCCTGATCGATACGGTCAGCTGCGTGGCGGTGACGACCAATCTGCGGCTGGACGACGCCCCCGGCAGCGTCGTGTTGCGCGAGGGCTCCGGAAACTCGAGCACGACTCGGTTGCGAACGTGTCGCAGGTGGTCACGCTCGACAAGGACTGGCTGACCGAGCGGATCGGCGTGCTGGAACACGCCCTCACCCGTCGGGTCGACGCCGGCCTGCGGCGGGCGCTCGATCTGAACTGACCGTTCTCCCCGCCGCGATGTTCCGTTCTGGCGCCTGGTCCACTGGTTCTTGGCAGCACACATCGGGCGCCGGCATGTGGCTGGGTCAGGTGGCGCCGGTGACGGTCTGGAGGGGGTCGAGCACCCGCACCGGGATGCCCGGCGCCACCCGGGCCACCTCGGCGACGAAGCCGCCGAGGTTCACGTTGAACGAAAAGCCCATGGTGTCGGCGCCGGCGACGGGGTCGGCGGGAAGGGGGCGGAAGAAGTCGTCGTGGTGGTGGGCGACGACCACCTTGGGCGAGAGGCGCCCGAGCACCCGCTCGACGAAGCGGTCGGTGTAGACCCGACCGGCGATGCCGCAGAGGAAGACATCTACGTCGCGGTCGCGGATCTCGTCGTCGAGCAGGTCGGCGCTGCCCTGGTGGTAGAGGGTGGTGCCGGCGACCTCGATGGCGATGCCCCACACCTGGCCGCAGCGGTAGGCGCCGGCGCCGAGGTGGTCGAGCGAGTCGCAGGTGAGCTCGCCGTCGCTCGGCACGGCCAGGCCGAACAGCAGCTTCGAGTGGCGGCTGGGGGTGAAGCGGACCGTGAAGGGGCCGATCTCGTAGGGCTGGTGGGGCTCGACGGCGATGGCCAGGTCGGAACGGCCATGGAGGGCGAGCAGGTGCTGCGCCGACGAGGACCCGTAGACCGGGCACCCGTGGGTCAGCGCCAGGTGGGGCACGTCGACGGCGTGGTCGAAGTGGGTGTGGCCCAGCAGCACGGCGTCGGCGGCAGGGAGCAGGTCGGCGACCAGGCCGGCATCCGCGTGGAGGGGGCGACGCAGGCGGGCCACCGTTCCGAGCGGCGCACGCGAGACGTAGGGGTCGATCAGGAGGGTCGTTCCCTCGTAGGTCAGTCGGAACCCAGCGGTGCCCAACCACTGCAGCGCGAGACCCGCCGGCAGGTCATGGTCGGCGCCGGCGAGGCCCCAGTTGAGGTCGCGCTGGACCGCGGGGTCGTCCCGGTGCTTCAGCGGCAACCAGCGGGGAGCGTCCACCCCACCAGTCTCGCCGTTCCGTCCCACTCCGCCGCTCTGGCACCGAGATCCGATGCCCGAACGGGAGCGGTTAGCGTTCCCGCGGTCGAGGAGGGCGCACATGGATGAGCAGTGGGACGTGGTGGTGGTGGGGTCGGGGCCCGGCGGGCTGACTGCGGCGGCGTGCCTCGCCGGCGCCGGTCGACGGGTGCTGGTGGTCGAGCAACACGACCTGGCCGGCGGCAACGCGCAGGTGTTCCGCCGCCACCATCAAGGGGCCGAGTACGAGTTCGACGTGGGCATCCACTACATCGGCGACTGCGCCCCCGGCGGGCTGTTCCCGAGCATCTTCGCCGGCCTCGGGATGGGCGACCGGGTGTCGTTCCGCCCACTGGATGCCGATGGCTTCGACACGCTCCGCTTCCCCGACGTCGAGCTGCGGGTGCCGGCGGACTGGGACGAGTACGGCCGCCGCCTCGTCGGAGCCTTCCCCGACGACCAGGCCGGGCTCGAGCGGTGCCTGCGCACCCTGCACGACGTCGCCGAGGAGAGCCGCAACCGGATGATCCCGGGGGTCGAGACTCCCACCTTCGACCGCTGGGCCTTCCGCCCGCTGTCCGAGCTCTTCGCCGAGTGCGAGCTGTCGGCGCCGGCGCAGGCCGTGCTCGACCACTGGTCCGGCCTGTACGGCGGCGGTCCGAGCCAGACCGCCATCGCCATGCACGCCAGCATCATCGACCACTACATGCGAGGCGCCTACTACCCCGAGGGTGGCGGCCAGATGTTGCCGGCGCGTCTGATCCAGGTGATCGAGGCCCACGGCGGTGAGGTGCGCACGCTCACTCCGGTGCGCGAGATCCTCGTCCACGACCGGGTGGCCGAGGGCGTCGTGCTCGAGGACGGGAACCGCGTCGGGGCGCCGCTCGTCATCTCCAACGCCGACTACGCCCGCACCGTCCAGGGCTTGGTCGACCGCTCCCAATGGGACCCGGCCACCCTCGACTGGGTCGAGCACGCCACCATGACCGTCGGTCTGGTGTGCGTCTACGTCGTGGTCGACATCGAGCTCGACGGCCCCAACACCAACTACTTCGTGTTCTCGAACTACGAGACCGACGGCCTCTACGACCGCCTCTACGCCGGCGAGGGCATGGCCGACGACGAGCTGTTCGCGTACGTCGCCATGGCGTCGCGCAAGGACCCGGCCAACGCGCACCTCTGCCCGCCGGGCCACACCAACTTCCAGGTGATGACGCTGGCCCCCGCGGGCTACGACTACTGGGGTGTCGAGGCGGGCCCAGCCGACGGTGGCTCGTACCGTCGCACCGCCGCCTACCGGGCCCGCAAGCAAGCGCTCACCGACCACCTGTTGGCGGCCGCCGAGCAGGTGCTGGGACCGTTCCGCGACCACATCGTGCACGTCGAGACGGCCACGCCACTGTCCCAGGAGCGGTACACCCGCTCGACCGGGGGCACCAGTTACGGGTACGTCCACTCACCCGAGCAGAGCGGCGAGAACCGGCCGCAGCACCGCACCGAGATCGATGGGCTGTGGGTGGTGGGGGCGAACACCACCGAGGGCCACGGCATCGCGGGGACGATGGTGGGCGGCGTGAACTGCGCTGGCCAGATCCTCGAGCGGCCCCTGCTCGTCGAGATGATCATGGGCCAGCGCCTGGTCGAGCCCGACGCCATCCCGCCGGATCCGCCCGGGTTCGACCCGATGGAGTGGAGCCGCGGCGCCCGCCTGCGCGAACGCCGGGCCGCCGGCCGCGCCGCCAGGGCCGAGGCCACTTCGGGCTGACGCGGTTCGGCTGCTCTCGGCGTCTTCGAAGCCTTGTGCCCCGACGACGCCCGCAGTAGCGTCGCCATCCTTCCCCTCCAGAGCAACCTCACCGCTGGAGGCCCGCATGGCCGTCACCGATCGCACCCGTCACGAACTCCACGACGCACTGGTGGAGCTCATGGGACCCGACATGACCGAGACTCTCATGGATTCGCTCCCGCCCGTCGGCTGGGGTGACATCGCGACCCGGCAGTACATCGACGACCGCATCGATCGGGTGGAGGAGCGTTTCGAGTTGCGCTTCACCGCGTTGGAGGAGCGTTTCGATGTGCGTTTCACCGCGTTGGAGGAGCGTTTCGATGTGCGTTTCACCGCGTTGGAGGAGCGTTTCGATGTGCGTTTCGCCGCGTTGGAGGAGACGATGACGCTCCGCATCGACGGGGTCGAGCATCGTCTGCTCAGCGCCCTGGACTCGCGGTTGCGGCAGACCAACGTGGCCATGGCCACCATGGTGATCAGCCTGAGCGCCGTCATGATCACGCTGATCCTCTCGCTGCGATAGTCCAGAGGCGACCTTCACGTTCGCCCCGTTCGAGCAGCTCCCGACCTGACTGCCGCTATCGGAACGGCTGGCCAGGAACGAGGGCGGCGACTCGTGCCCGGACGACCTCCCGATCGGGCTCCGGGCGGTCGACGGCGACGATCGCTCGGCGGTCGCCCACCGAGGGCCGGCTACCAGGTGAGACCCATGGGGTTGGGTTGGGGGAGCCCGCCGCCCTCGACGATGATCTTCGACAGGGGCCGTACCAGGGCGTGGAGGCGGTCGGCGGCGTCGGCGCCCACCGCCAGCCAGGGGGCCAGGTCGGTCTGGTCGGTGCACAGCTCGATCGAGTCGCGCAGTGAGCGTCCGGCCTCGGTGGCCTCGTCGGGACGGCCGGGGGTGAGCAGACCCCGCTCGGTGAGGCGGGCCTCGGCGTCAACCCACTCGTCGTCGGTCCATCCCCGGTTGGGCTGGGTTGCCGCCCGGGGTGCGCCCCCCGTGGCCCCGGCCAGCACGTGGGCCTGGCAGCCGTCGACGTTGGCGGCCAGCAGCGCGGCGTTGTGGCCGTCGCCCCGGAACTCGCGCAGCAGGGTGAGCGCGTGCCACAGCACCAGGTGGGGGGCATCGGGCCAGTCGAGCGGGAGGTGGGCGGCGAACAGCACCCGACCCGCCGGCGCGCATGCGGTCGCGGCCCGTCGGGCCAGGTCGGCGGCCTCGCGCATCTCGGACCCGGCCAGGGCAGCGTCGTCGGCGACGGCAGCCCGCAGGCCCCGGTCGACGCCCTCGACCCGGGCCGCCCATGCGTCCGCAGGTGTGGCCATCGCCCACACCTCGGGCACGGCCCGGGCCACCATCGGCAGGGCGAAGTTGTAGAACGCGGCGGTCACCACGTCGGGCCCCACGGGGCCCAGGGGCGCCGCCCGGGTGGCGAAGTACCCCCGCCAGAACCCGCGCAGGCCGGCCTCGGCCCACGCGGCGATCGATTCCGGGGCGAAGTAGGTGACCGCATGCACCGGCTCGCCCACCGCCCACATCCGCCGGGCCATGGTGGCGTCGAGGCTGGTGCTCATGGTGCCCACGTTACGCGGCGACGGCGCAGGGCCCTCGCTCGGGAAGGTCTGAGCGGACTAGACTTAGTCCATGATTGTGAACATGCACGAGGCCAAGACCCACCTGTCGCGCCTCGTGGCGCGGGCCGCCGCCGGCGAGGAGATCATCCTGGCCAAGGCCGGCACGCCGATGGCCCGCCTGGTCCCGTATCGGGAGGACGACGGCCCGCGCCCGCTCGGCCTCCTCGGGGGCACGGTGTGGATCGCCGACGACTTCGACGACACCCCGGCCGAGTTCCTCGACGCCTTCGAGGGCGCCGACGGCGACCGCCAGTGAACCTGCTGCTCGACACCCACGTCCTGCTCTGGGCGATCGACCAGCCGGAGCACCTGGACCAGACCGCCCGTGAGGCGATCCGGGACGCTCGCAACCGGGTCGTGGTCAGCGCGGCCTCGGCCTGGGAGATCGCCATCAAGCGCTCGCTCGGCAAGCTGCTCTTCGACGCGGACCTCGCCGGGGTGCTCGACACGGTGGGGTTCGACGCCCTGCCCGTGGGGTTCGAGCACGCCCGGGTCGCCGGCGACCTGCCCGGGGTCCACCGTGATCCGTTCGATCGGATGCTCGTGGCTCAGGCGCAGGTCGAGGCGCTCACCCTCGTCACCCGTGACCCGGTGTTCGCCGGCTACGACGTGGCCACGCTGCCGGCGTAGCAAGATGGCGGCGTGATCTTGGGCGAGGGAGAGCCAGGGGCGTCGACGCCCCACACCGACGGGTTGACGATGCCGCCCGAGTGGGCGCCCCACGAGCGTTGCGTGATGGCGTGGCCCGCCCGGGCGTCGATGTGGGGCGACCAGTTCGCCGCCGCCAAGGACGACCACGCCGAGATCGCCCGCACCATCTCCCGCTACGAGCCGGTCCTCCTGGTGGCGCGGCCGGGCGACGGCGAGGAGGCGACAGCCGCCTGCAACGCGGGCGACTACGACATCGAGGTCGTCGAGTGGGGCGTCGACGACTCGTGGGCCCGCGACATCGGCGCCCTCGTGGTCACCGACGGCGCCGGCCGCCGGGCGGGCGTCGACTTCGCCTTCAACGCCTGGGGCGGGAAGTTCACCCCCTACGACGAGGACGCCCGCTTCGCCCAGCGCATGTGCGCGCACCTGGGTCTGGATCGCTACGAGGCCGACCACTTCGTCCTCGAGGGCGGTGCGGTCACCGTCGACGGGGCCGGCGCCGTGATCACCACCGAGGAGTGCCTGCTGAACCCGAACCGCAACCCCGACCTGTCGCGTGACCACATCGAGGCCGAGCTCGAGTCGTGGCTCGGGGTCGAGCGGGTGGTGTGGCTGCCCTTCGGCCTCATGGAGGACGACGACACCGATGGCCACGTCGACAATGTCGCTGCCAGCGTGGGCCCGAACGTGGTCGTTGCCCAGACCACCGGCGACCGCACCAACCCCAACCATGGCCGGTTGCACCGGAACGTCGAGGTGCTCGAAGCCGCCGGCTACGAGGTGCGCACCATCGACGTGTTGCCCTACGCCGAGGTGGGCGGCGAGACCGTTGCGGTGCCCCCCACCAACTTCTACCTGGCCAACGGCGCCGCCATCGTCCCCGTGACCGCCGGCGTCGACCTGGACAAGGCCCTCGACGCCGTGCAGTCGGCGGTGCCCGATCGCGAGGTCGTGGGCGTGCCCGGCACGGTGCTGGCCTACGGCGGCGGCGGCGTCCACTGCATCACCCAGCAGGTGCCGGTGCCAGAACGAGCGGGGTGCGGGTGATCGTCACCCGAAGGGGCGCCGGCGATGAGTGAGACGATCCACCTGCTGACCGCCCTCGGCGGGGTGCCCGAGTCGCCCGCGCGGGTCGACCCGCCGACCCGCGCGCCGTTCCGCATTGGCGCCGTGCAGCACCGCTGGCACCCCGACCCTGCGGAGCACCAGGAGGCGCTGAGCGAGGGTGTGCGCATGGCGGCCGACGAGGGCGCGCAGTTGGTCTGCCTGCAGGAGCTCACGCTCTCGCCCTACTTCGCCGTCACCGCCGACGGGCCCGCGGCGGTGGGCGCCGAGCCCGAGGCCCTTCCCGGCGGGCCGACCCATGAGCTCGCCGCTGCCCTCGCCGCCGAGACCGGGGTCCCCGTCCATGCGTCCCTCTACGAGGCGCCGGCACCCGAGGAGGCCGACGCGGCCGGCGGCCTGGGCTTCAACACCGCCATCGTGGTGGCGCCCGACGGCGGGCTGGCCGCCCGCACCCGCAAGCTGCACATCCCCGTCACCGCCGGGTACCACGAGGACAAGTACTTCCTCCCCGGCGACGGCGGCTACCCGGTGATCGTGCTGGGCGACGCCCACTTCGGCTTCCCCACCTGCTGGGACCAGTGGTTCCCCGAGCTGGCCCGTGCCTACTCACTGGCCGGGGCGGAGGTGATCGTCTACCCGACGGCCATCGGCAGCGAGCCCGACCATCCGGGGTTCGACACCCAGCCGCTGTGGGAGCAGGTCATCCGGGGCAACGGCATCGCCAACGGGACCTTCATGGTGGCCGTCAACCGCATCGGCAACGAGGTGCCGCTGACGTTCTACGGCTCGTCGTTCATCAGCGACCCCTACGGCCGGGTGCTCGTCCAGGCGCCCCGCGACGAGCCGGCCGTCCTGGTGGCCGACCTCGACCTCGACCAGCGGGGCGACTGGCTCGCCCTCTTCCCCTTCCTCGCCACCCGCCGCCCCGACACCTACGGCCCCCTCACCGAGCTGCCTGATGCCTAGATGCACGCGGGTGATGCTAAGATGACATCTGTGCGCACCACCATCCGCATCGATGAGGATGTGTACCGGCAGGCCAAGAGTCGTGCCGCGACCACCGGACGCACGGTCAGCGAGATCATCGAGGACGCGGTGCGCGACTCGCTGCGGCCCCGACCGACCGACCACACCGAGCTGCCGCCCCTTCCCACTTTTGGAGGCAGTGGCGTCCTCCCCGGAGTGGACCTCGCCGATGCCTCGGCTCTGCGAGATCGGATGGACGAGGGCGTGCCGCTACATGCGCTGCGTTGACATCAATGTCCTCGTCTATGCCCATCGCCCCGAGTCGCCTGACCACGAGGCGTACCGCTCCTGGCTGAATGCGGCGCGTGTGGCGGCCGAGTCCCTCGGGCTCGTCGATGTGGTGTCCAGTGGGTTCGTGCGCATCGTCACCCATCCCGGGATCTTTCAGGAGCCGACTCCCGTCGCGGAGGCGCTGGAATTCGCGAGTGTGCTCCGCGCCTCGCCCTCAGTGGTGCCGGTGTCGTCCGGCGAACGGCATTGGCCGATGTTCACCGACCTCTGCACACGTGTCGGGGCGAAGGGGAATCAGATTCCCGATGCCTACCTGGCTGCGGTCGCCATCGAACAGGGTGCGACCTGGATCACCGCCGATCGGGGGTTCGCCCGGTTTCCTGGACTTCGCTGGCAGCATCCCCTCGACACCGAGGCGAGGGCGTGAGTCGCTGGGTACTGTCTGGCCCATGGCGCAGACAGTGGAATTCGCATCGAACGGCAACACCGCGTCGGGGTACCTGGTGGTGCCAGACGTCGGCAGCGGCCCCGGTGTCCTGCTCGTCCAGGAGTGGTGGGGCCTGAGCCAGAGCCTCAAGGACGTGGCCGACCGCCTGGGCGCCGCCGGGTTCGTCGCCCTGGCCCCCGACCTCTACCACGGCGAGCTGGCCGACCCCGAGCACCAGGAGATGGACAGGGCCGCCGAGCTGATGAACGCGCTTCCCCCCGACCGGGCGGGTCGGGACATGAGCGGCGCCGTCGACTACCTGGCCGGCCACGAGGCCGTCACGGGTGACGGGGTCGGCGTCGTCGGCTTCTGCATGGGCGGCATGCTCTCGCTGATCATCGCCGCCAACCGGGGCGACCGGATCAAGGCCGCGGTGCCCTTCTACGGGTTCCCGTCGGGTGACGCCGAGCCCGACTGGTCGGGGCTCACCGCCGTGGTGCGCGGCCACATGGCCGAGAACGACGACTTCTTCGGCCCCGAGGCCGCCGGCGCCCTCGAGGCGAAGCTCCGGGCCATGGGCAAGGACGTGCAACTCACCGTCCACCCGGGCACCGGCCACGCCTTCATGGGCCCCCACAACGCGCTCGGCACCCTCGACGAGGCCCTCGCCGCGCAGATCTGGCCCGAGGTCATCGCCTTCCTGCACGAGCAGCTGGGCTGACCGGCGGCGGCGCCGGCCGCCACGCAACGACGCAACGATCCGGCCCGCCGCCCGGCGGCCGTGGACGCACACCCTGGGGGGAAACCCACATGACCGACCACACCGGATCGGCCGCGGACGACCTCGCCACCGCCTCGGTGCCGCACCTCGCCACCGAGCTCCCGGGCCCAAAGGCCCGGGAGTGGATCGCCCGCGACGCCGCCGAGGCCCTCGAGCAGGCCGACCTCGCCGGCGACCTCCTCGCCGGCGCCCTGGCGGACTCGTGACCGCCATTCCCGAGGCAATGGCGCGCGCATACCGCGCGCTCTTGCCTCCGGTTTGCGGGGTCGGTCGTTCCCGAGGCCATGGCGCGCGCATACCGCGCGCTCTTGCCTCGAGTTGGGACTGGGCAGGGCGGTGACCAGCGGGGTGCGGGCGGTCGCGGGGCGGGTGGCGGTGGTGACGGGCGCCGCGTCGGGGATCGGGCGGGCGACCGCCGACCTCCTGGCCGAGGACGGGGCGCTCGTTGCCGCGCTCGACCGGGCCGAGCCCGACGCGCCGGCCGGCGGCCGGGCGTGGGCGTGCGACGTCACCGACGGCGCCCGGGTGGACACTGTCCTGGCTGAGGTGCGGGCCTCGCTCGGCCCCGTCGACATCCTGGTGAACTGCGCCGGCGTCTCCCTGCCGGCGGGCCTCGACAGCCCCGACTTCGAGACGTCCTGGGACCAGACCCTCGCGGTGAACCTCACCGGTATGGCCCGCACCATCCGGGCCTGCGTCGACGACCTGCGGCGCAACGGCGACGGGCGCGTGGTCAACATCGCCTCGAGCGAGGCGCTCGGCGCCACCGCTTACCTGTCGGCCTACACCGCGTCGAAGCACGGTGTGGTCGGCCTGACGAAGGCGCTGGCCGTCGAGCTCGGCCGCAGCGGCGTCACCGTCAACGCGGTGTGCCCCGGCCCCATCCATACCGGGATGACCGCCATCATCCCCGACGAGGCCAAGGCGAGGTTCGCCCGGCGCCGCGTGCCGGCAGGTCGCTACGGCGACCCCACAGAAGTGGCACACGCCATCTGGGCGCTGGTGCTCCCCGGCGCCTCGTTCGTGAACGGCTCGGTGCTCAGCGTCGACGGCGGAATGGTCGCCCAGAACACCTGACGCCCAGGATTTCTTGGTGGGAAACCCCCCGTCAGGGGGTGTCCCACCAAGAATCGCCGAGGAGGCCCGAATAGGGGAGCGGTCAGGCGAAGCAGGAGTCGAGAAACTGCCCGAAGCCGACGGGGTCGGCGGTGATGCGCAGGTGGCCGGCGGCGTCGCGGGAGATGTCCAGCGACGGACAGAAGAACGAGCCGGCCGGCGTGAAGAAGTGGGGTGAGCCCTGCACGCCTCGCTCCTTGCCCTCGGCGTGGTCGGCCAGGACGAGGTCGACCGGGGGGTCGTCGAGGTCGATGTCGAGCCCGTGGCGGTGGGCCACCCGGCGCAGGACGTCGGGGTCGGAGATGTCACGTCCCTGCTCGAAGAGCAGGTCGCGCAGCTCGAGGCTGATGGCCTCGCCGGTGGCGACGTCGACCGCGTAGCCGGCGGCGGCGAGGGCCATGGCCGGCAGCGAGGTGGCCGGGAAGGCGGCGGGGTCGAAGGCCCGGAACAGGTCGCCGGCCACCTGCTCGCGGATCTCATCGACCTCGTCGGCGATGAACTGCGGGTCGAGGGGCTCGCCGTTCACGATCTCGAGGGGCCACGAACGCACCCGCAGGCGCACCCCGGCCAGCGCGGGATCGGCGTCTCGCCGATCGATGAAGCGCCGCAACCCCACGTGGGTGAAGGGGCAGGCGACGTCGGCGAACACTTCGATCTCAGGAGCCATGCCCCCTTCTACCCGCTGGGAGCCGCGATCGTCTCGGGTCGAACGTCCCTTTCCCGCAACCGACTAGAGTCGGTGCGTAAGCGCCCCCTGAAACGAACGGAGACGCCCGTGCCCGCAACGGTTGTTGTCGGCACCCAGTGGGGCGACGAAGGCAAAGGCAAGTTCACCGACCTCGTCGCCAAAGAGATGCAGTTGGTCGTCCGATACCAGGGCGGCCACAACGCAGGCCACACGATCGTCGTCGACGGTCAGAGCTTCGCTCTCCAACTGGTGCCCAGTGGGATCCTGTACGACCACATCACCCCCGTCATCGGCAACGGCGTGGTCGTCGACCCCGTGGTGCTGCTGGCCGAGATCGACATGCTCGAGGCCAAGGGGGTCGACTGCTCGCGCCTCAAGGTCAGCGGCAACGCCCATCTGATCCTGCCGTACCACCAGGAGATCGACGCCATCACCGAGCGGTACCTGGGCAAGAACAAGCTCGGCACCACCAAGCGCGGCATCGGCCCGGCCTACGCCGACAAGGCCGCCCGGGTCGGCATCCGCGTGCAGGACCTGCAGGACCCCAAGATCTTCCGGGCCAAGCTCGACCTCGTGCTCAAGGAGAAGTCGCCGCTGCTCGCCAAGGTCTACAACCGCCTGGCACCCCGGGCCGACGACATCGCCGCCCTCTACCTCGACGAGTGCCTGCCCCGCCTCGAGCCCTACATCGCCGACACCGTCACACTGGTGCACGACGCCCTCGACGCGGGCCAGAACGTGCTGCTCGAAGGCGCCCAGGCCACCTTCCTCGACCTCGACCACGGCACCTACCCCTACGTCACCTCGTCCAACCCGGTGGCGGGCGGGGCCTGCACGGGCGCCGGTGTCGGGCCCCTCTACATCGACCGGGTCATCGGCATCGCCAAGGCCTACATCACCCGTGTGGGCGCCGGGCCCTTCGTCACCGAGTTGCTGGGCGGGCCCGACGGCAGCGAGGAGGGCCAGGTGGTCGGTGACCTGCTCGTCGACCGGGGCCACGAGTACGGCACCAACACCGGCCGCCGCCGCCGCCCGGGTTGGTTCGACGCGGTCATGCTGCGCCAGGCCGTGCGGGTGAACTCGCTGTCCGAGGTGGCACTCACCAAGCTCGACGTGCTCGACACGCTCGACACCCTGAAGGTGTGCGTGGCCTACGAATCGGGCGGCGTGCGCTACGAGCACCTGCCGTACCACCAGTCGGTGCTGCACGCGGCGAAGCCCGTCTACGAGTCGATGCCGGGCTGGAAGACCGATCTCTCGGCGATGACCGAGCGCCACGAGCTTCCCTCCGCGGCGCAGGACTACGTCGCCTTCCTGGAGGCGCAGATCGGCGTGCCGATCCGTCTGGTGGGTGTCGGGCCCGGGCGCGACCAGTTCCTGCACTTCGCGGCATGAGGGTCTGTGTCGTCGGGTCGGGGGGCCGGGAGCACGCGCTCGCGCACGTGCTGGCACGGACGGCGTCGTCGGTGGTCGTCACGCCCGGGAACCCCGGCATCCCCTGGTCGGTGGCCACGCCCGTCGACGAGGTGTCCGCCGACCTGTTCGTGATCGGGCCCGAGGCCCCCCTCGTCGACGGGCTCGCCGACCGGTTGCGGGCCGCCGGTCGGCTGGTCTTCGGCCCGGGGGCGGACGGGGCACGACTCGAAGGCTCGAAGGCGTGGATGAAGGACGTGCTGGTGAGCGCCGGGGTCCCCACCGCGGCCTACGGCACCTTCGACGAGGAGCAGCCCGCCCTCGACTTCCTCGACACCATGCCCGGCCCCTACGTCGTCAAGACCGACGGCCTGGCCGCCGGCAAGGGGGTCCTCGTCACGCCGTCGCTGGCCGAGGCCCGCACCGCGGTGCGCTCGTACCTCTCGGGCGAGGCCTTCGGCGCCGCAGGCGAGCGTGTCGTGATCGAGGAGTACCTCGACGGCCCCGAGCTCTCGCTCCTGGCCGTGTGCGACGGCACCCGTGCCGTTCCCCTGGCGCCGGCGCAGGACTTCAAGCGCATCGGCGACGGCGACACCGGTCCAAACACCGGCGGCATGGGCGCCTACTCGCCCGTGCCGATCGCCGGCCCCGACGTGGTCGACGAGGTGATGGCGACCGCCGTCGCGCCCACGCTCGCCGCCCTCCGCGACCGGGGCATCGACTACCGGGGCGTGCTCTACGCCGGGCTCGTGCTCACCGCCGCGGGCCCGAAGGTGATGGAGTACAACGTGCGCTTCGGCGACCCCGAAGCCCAGGTCGTGCTCCCCCGACTGTCGTCCGACCTGGTCGACCTGCTCGCCCAGGCCGCCGCCGGTTCGCTGTCCTCGGTGCCGACCTTCCGCGACGAGGCCCTGGTGACGGTGGTGTGTGCCGCGGAGAACTACCCGGCGTCGCCGCGCACCGGCGACGTGATCGGTGGCCTCGAAGCCGCCGAGGCCACCGGGGCCACCGTGTTCTGCGCCGGCGTGTCCGACGACGGTCACGGCGCGCTCACGACCGCCGGCGGACGCGTGCTCGCCGTCACCGGGTCCGGGGCGACGATCGGTGCGGCCAGAGCCGCCGCGTACGAGGCGGTGGCGCACCTCTCGTGGCCTGGTATGCAGAAGCGGAGCGACATCGCAGCATCGGCCGGTCGCCAGGAGATCGAGACAGGGGAGTCCAACCAATGAAGGTCGCCGTCCTGATGGGCTCGGAATCGGATCGCGAGAAGATGGCTCCGGCCGCCGCCACCCTCGAGCGGTTCGGGATCGAGGCGGACGTGCGTGTGCTCTCCGCCCACCGCACGCCGGCCAAGGTGGCCGAGCTCGCCTCCACCGGGCGCGAGCGCGGCTACGCCGCCTTCATCTGCGGCGCGGGCATGGCCGCCCACCTCGCCGGGGCGGTCGCGGCCCAGACCACGCTGCCGGTCGTGGGGGTCCCGTTGTCGGGCGGCGCGCTCGACGGGGTCGACGCGCTCTACTCCACCGTCCAGATGCCGAAGGGCATCCCCGTCGCCACCGTCGCCGTGAACGGCGCGATGAACGCCGCGCTGCTCGTGGTGCAGATGCTCGCGATCACCGACGAGGCACTGGCGGCAGCGCTCGCCGACCATCGCCGGGAGTTGGCGGGCCCGTCGTGACGGGGCGCTGATGCGCTACACGTTCGGCCAGTTCGGCGGCAGCTCGTCCGCCGGATCCTCGTGGGCCGGCTCCTCGTGGGCGAGGGGCACGAAAGGGTGTGCCGTCTTCACGGGCACCTCGGGCGCGAGGTCGTCGGCCCAGGTGTCGCGAGGACGACCCGCCTCGATCGGTGCCGCTGCCGGCGCCGGTTCCGATGGGCGTGCCGGTTCCGGGGCTCGCGGGGTCGGCGCCGTCTGTGTGGCCCATGGCGCGTCGTCCAGGCCGAACGAGGACGCGGCCGGCCGCGCATCGACAGGCGGGTCATCGGTGAAGAGGTCGGCGGGCCCGATGTGGTGGTTCTCGCCGGCCGGTGGCGCCGCGACCGGGTCCGCGGGCGGGTCGACCGGCCAAGCGCTCATCGGCGGTGGTGGTGGTGCGGGTGGATCGGGCGGCGGCGACGGCGATGGCGTAGCCGGGCTCGTGGGAGGCGCGGCCGGCGGCCAAGTCGGCGGCGCGGGTGGATCGGGTGGAGCGGGCTGTGGTGGTGGCGGCGGAGCTGGTGGTGGTGGCGGAACTGGTGGTGGTGGCGGCGGTGGCGGTGGTGCCGGTGGTTCCATGCCCGGCATGGTCGGCATCGGAACCTCGGCCTGGCGCAGGAGGTACTGGGGCGGCTCGGCGTACGGCGACTCCGAGGCTGTGGGCAGATCAGATCGGTCGGGTGGGGGGCCGGGGGCCGCGTCCGGCCGGGCCCCCTCTGGCGCGTGGGCCGGAGCGTGCGGCGGCGCGTGCGGCGGCGGCGGTGCCGGTGCCGGTGCCTGGGCCTCGGGCAGGAGCAGGTCGTCCTCGGTGAGCCCCTCGGTCGGGTCCGCCGGCATCGTCCAGTCGATCTCCACCGGCGGGCCCGGCTGCTTCTTGGACTGCTTCTCGGCCTTGCGCTGCTGCCGTGTCTCCTTGTCGATCTCCTTCTTGGGCTTGATCGGCGTGTTGCCGGCGGTGCTCCGCACTCCCGCGGCCGCCAGGGCGCAGGCGATGCAGAACGGCGGCTTCTTCGGCCCGAACGAGTACACGAGGCAGTCCGCGCAGAAGGAGTTGCCGCAGGAGCGGCAGGTGTTCTCCGATGCCTCGAACGGGTGCTTCGCGCAGCGACCTTCCATCGGGGTATCCAGTCGGCAGCGCGAGGGTGGTTCTTGATGGAAGCCGGCGCGGTGATCCCCAACATCCTCGCCACCCGCTACGCCAGTGTGCCGATGGTCGCCCTGTGGTCGCCGGAGCGCAAGGTCGTGCTCGAGCGTGAGCTCTGGCTGGCGATCCTCCGGGCGCAGCGTGACCTCGGCGTCGAGGTGGCGGACGGGGTCATCGAGGACTACGAGGCCGTGGTCCACCAGGTCGACCTGGCGTCGATCGACGCACGCGAGCGGGTCACCCGCCACGATGTGAAGGCCCGGGTCGAGGAGTTCTCGGCCCTGGCCGGCCACGAGCAGATCCACCGGGCCATGACCTCGCGTGACCTCACCGAGAACGTCGAGCAATTGCAGGTGCGGCGGTCGCTCGAGCTGGTTCGCGACCGCATGGTGGCGGTCCTGGTGGCCTTGGCCGATCGGGCCGTCGAGCACCGCGAGACCGTCATCACCGGCCGCAGTCACAACGTGCCCGCCCAGGCCACCACGCTCGGCAAGCGCTTCGCCAACGCCGGCGACGAGCTGCTCGTGGCCTTCGACCGCGTCGCCGACCTGCTCGGCCGTTACCCGCTGCGGGGGCTCAAAGGCCCCGTGGGCACCTCACAGGACCAGCTCGACCTGCTGGGTGGCGACGCCGACCGGCTCGACCAGCTCGAGCGTCGGGTGGCCGCCGGGCTCGGGTTCGACCGGGTGCTCGCCAATGTGGGCCAGGTCTACCCGCGGTCGCTCGACCTGGACGTGGTCACCGCACTGGCCCAGGCCGCCGCCGGTCCTGCCAGCCTGGCCACCACCATCCGGCTCATGGCCGGCCAGGAGCTGGTCACCGAGGGCTTCCGCCCCGGACAGGTGGGCTCGTCGGCCATGCCCCACAAGATGAACAGCCGCTCGTGCGAGCGCATCGTGGGCTTCGGCACCATCCTCGCCGGCCACGTCACCATGGCCACCGGGCTCGCGGGCGACCAGTGGAACGAGGGCGACGTGAGCTGCTCGGTGGTCCGCCGGGTGATGCTGCCGGACGCGTTCTTCGCCGCCGACGGCGTGTTCCAGACCCTGCTCGACGTGCTCGGGGCCTTCGGCGCCTACCCGGCGGTGATCGAGCGCGAGCTCCGCCGCTACCTGCCGTTCCTCGCCACCACCAAGATCCTGCTGGCCGCGGTCCGGCTGGGACTCGGGCGCGAAGAGGCGCACGAGATCGTCAAGGAGCACGCCGTGGCTGCTGCCCTGGCCCTGCGCGAGTCGGGCGGCGACGAGAACGACCTCTACGCCCGGCTGGGCGCCGATGCGCGGCTCCCGCTGTCGGCCCCGGAGGTCGAGCGCCTGGTGGGCGACCCCATCACCTTCGTGGGCGACGCCGACCGTCAGGTCGGGGTGTTCGCCGACCGGGTGGCCGAGGTGGCCTCCCTCCACCCCGAGGCGGCGGCCTACCAGCCCGAGCCCGTCATCTGAACGTCCTTCCATCTGAACGTCCTTCCATCTGAACGTCCTTCCATCTGAACGTCCTTCGACCCCGAGAGAGGAGCCTCATGGCCGATTCCACCGTCGACCTTCCCCACGTGCTCACCGGCAAGGTGCGCGACATCTACGACGCCGGGGACGACCGGCTGCTGATCGTCACGTCCGACCGCCTGTCGGCGTTCGACGTGGTGATGGACGAGCCCATCCCCAACAAGGGCCGGGTCCTCACGGCCATCTCCGCCTTCTGGTTCGACGAGCTGTCCGACGTCGCGCCGCACCACCTGCTGTCCACCGACCTGGCCGACCTGCCCCCCGAGGCCCGGGACCCCAGCCTGGCCGGCCGGGTGATGCTGGTGCGACGGGCCGAGATGCTGCCGCTGGAGTGCATCGTGCGGGGCTACCTGACCGGCTCGGCCTGGAAGGAGTACCAGAGGTCCGGCACCATGCACGGCGAGGTGCTGCCCGAGGGCCTGCAAGAGTCCGAGCAGCTCCCGAAGCCCGTCTTCACCCCGTCCACCAAGGCCGAGGAGGGCCACGACCTGAACATCTCGATGAGCGAGGCCGTCGACCTGGTGGGGGCCGACATCGCCGGCCGCGCCCGGGACATCAGCCTCGAGCTCTACCGGCGCGGCGCGGCGCTGGCCGCCGACCGGGGCATCATCATCGCCGACACCAAGTTCGAGCTGGGGCTGATCGACGGCGAGTTGGTGGTGGCCGACGAGGCCCTCACCCCCGACTCGTCGCGCTTCTGGCCTGCGGACGAGTGGCAGTTGGGGTCGACCCCGCCGTCGTTCGACAAGCAGCCCGTGCGGGACTACCTGGACGGCCTCGACTGGGACAAGCAGCCCCCGCCGCCAACCCTGCCCGACGAGGTGGTGGCCTCGTCCTCGGGCCGCTACATCGAGGCCTACGAGCGCATCACCGCCAAGTCCTTCGCCCGGTGGCCCGGCGCCGGCACCTGACCCCCCGCTCTTCGCTCATCGCATCGTCGGGACTCGCTCGTCGAGCGTCCGACGCGACCTGACGATGCGCAGGGGAGCGGCTCGATCAGGGGTGGGGGCCGGTCCGCCTAGAGTGAGGGCATGACGTTCGACGTGATGGTCGAGGTGCAGTTGCGGCCCGGGGTGGCCGACCCGCAGGGGGCCACCGTCGAGCGGTCGCTGCCCACGCTCGGCTTCGACGGCATCACCGGCGTGCGGGTGGGCAAGTGCATCCGCTTCACCATCGCGGCCGCCGACGAGGCCGCCGCCAGGGCCGAGGCCGATGATCTGTGTGCACGCTTCCTCACCAATCCCGTGATCGAGGACGCGACGGTCACCCTCAGTGAGGCTGCCACCGTCTGATGGCCCCGAGCGTCGGTGTCGTCCTCTTCCCGGGCTCGAACTGCGAGTTCGACGTGGTCGAGGCCGTGCGGGCCCTCGGGGGCGAGGCTCGCATCCTCTGGCACGGCGACGCCGCGCTCGGCGATGTCGACGCGGTGGTCATCCCCGGCGGCTTCGCCCACGGTGACTACCTGCGGCCCGGTGCCATCGCGCGCTTCTCGCCGGTGATGGCACCGGTGGGCGAGTTCGCCCGTTCGGGGGGACCGGTGGTCGGCATCTGCAACGGCTTCCAGGTGCTCACCGAGGCGGGCCTGCTTCCCGGCGCATTGCAGAAGAACCGGGGCCTCAAGTTTCTGTGCAAGACCGTCGATATCGAGGTTTCATCGGTGCGTTCGGTGCTCACCAACCGCGCCGACCCGGGTGCCCGACTGCGCGTGCCCATCAATCACTTCGAGGGCAACTACACCTGCTCGCCCGAGACCCTGGCGGAATTGGAGGCGCAGGACCGCGTGGTGCTGCGCTACGTCGACAACCCCAATGGCTCGGTGGGCGACATCGCCGGTATCTGCTCGGAGGGGCGCAACGTGGTGGGTCTGATGCCCCACCCCGAGCGTGCCTACGACCCGTTGTTGGGCAGCGGCGACGGCCGGGTATTGCTCGAATCGCTGTTGGCCTCGACGACTCAGGCCGCCGAGGCCAACTGAGCGACCGGCGGGTCAGCCGGCGCCGCGCGAGATGCCGGCAGCCTTCAGCGTGGCCGCAGAAACACCGGCCTCGCGCCACGCGGCGTACGAGATGTGCTTGCGCTCGCTGTAGCCCTTGGCGGCAGCCAGGAACTCGCTCTCGAGGGCGTCGAGATCGACCTTCTTGTCCGACGCGGCGAGCTCGCGTTCGAGATCGATGCGCTCCTGCACGAGTTGCAGGTGCTTGAGCCGGTCGGCGTCTCCAAGCTCCTCCTCGATCCGGTCGAGGCGCTTCTTGATCGAGTCGGGCGTGCGCTTGCGGCCCCGCTTGGGTCGATTGGCGGCGAGGGCTTCGAGGTATGAACGCACGGCTCGTCCCTGCGCCCTGCCTTCGGCCAAGGCTGCCTTGTGCTCGTCCGACATTCCACTCTTGGTCTCAGTGCTCATGGAGGCAATGGGATCACAGAGTGCTCTGACTTACAAGTCAGGCGGGCCTGAAATTTTGGGATCAACACGTGTATCGACTGTTCCGCTATCGGTCAAATGGACGAAGTGGCGCCACCTCGGGCGGGTCGATCGCCACAATGGGGTGAGGGCCCGGTGCGGCGTTCGACCCGGGCTACCGTGCGGGAATGGCCGATACCCCGTCAGACGAGGAAGTGCACCGAGCGCTCGGGCTCACCGACGACGAGCTCGAGTCCATACGACGAATCCTGGGACGCGAGCCCAACCACCTCGAGCTGGCCATGTACGCGGTGATGTGGTCCGAGCACTGCTCGTACAAGTCGTCGCGGCTGCACCTGCGGCGTCTCCCCACCGAGGGTGAGGGAGTGCTCGTCGGCCCGGGCGAGAACGCGGGGGTCGTCGACGTCGGTGACGGCATCGCCGCCGCCATCCGCATCGAGAGCCACAACCACCCGTCGGCCATCGAGCCTTATCAGGGAGCGGCCACCGGCGTCGGGGGCATCCTCCGCGACATCTTCACCATGGGGGCCCGACCCATCGCGGTCATGGACCCGTTGCGCTTCGGGCCTCTCGACGATGCCCGCAGCCGCTGGATCGCGGAGGGCGTGGTGAGCGGGGTGTCGGGCTACGGCAACTCGGTCGGCGTCCCCACCGTCGGCGGCGAGGTCGTGTTCGACGAGACCTACGCCGACAACCCGCTGGTCAACGTGCTCTGCCTCGGCATCCTGCCGGTGGACCGGCTGGTGCTCGGCCAGGCCAGCGGCGTGGGCAACCTGGCCGTGCTGCTGGGCTCGTCCACCGGCCGCGACGGCATCGGCGGCGTGAGCGTCCTGGCCTCGGCCGGGTTCGCCGACGAGGAGGCCGATGCCCAGAAGCGCCCGAGTGTGCAGGTGGGCGACCCCTTCGAGGAGAAGCGCCTGATCGAGGCGTGCCTGGCGCTGCTCGACGCCGGTCTCGTCGTCGGCATCCAGGATCTCGGGGGCGCGGGCCTTGCGTGCGCGACGAGCGAGACGGCGTCGCGCGGCGGGGTCGGCATGGACGTCGACGTCAACGCCGTCCCCCGGCGGGAAGCGGGCATGGAGCCGTTCGAGGTCATGACCAGCGAGTCACAGGAGCGGATGCTGGCAATCGTCGAGCCCGACAACCTCGACGAGGTGCTGGCCATCTGCGCCCGGTGGGAGGTCAGGTCGACCGTGATCGCCAAGGTGACCGAGGGCGGCGCGCTCAAGATCCGTGACGGGTTCGACGGTGAGGTTCTGTGCGACGTGCCTGCCGCGTCGCTCCACGAGGACGCGCCCCTCTACGACCGGCCGCGGGCCGAGCCCGCCGACCTGGCGGCCCGCCGGGCCGCCGAGCCCGTCTGCCCGCAGCCCGCCTTCCCGCCCGAGGCCGTCCTCCTCGACCTGCTCACCGACACGTCGTGGGTGTCGTCGCAGTACGACCACCAACTGTTCCTCAACACCGTCGAGGGCCCGGGCGGCGACGCCACGGTCCTGCGGCTGAAGCACCCCGTCACCGGCGAGGCCACCGGTCGCGGCCTCGCCCTCACGACCGACGGCAACCACCGTTGGTGCGCGGTCGACCCTCGGCAGGGAACGGCCATGACCGTCGCCGAGTCGGTGATGAACCTGGCCTGCGTCGGGGCCCGCCCCCTCGCCGTGGTCAACTGCCTCAACTTCGGGAACCCCGAACATCCCGAGGTGATGTGGCAGCTGTCCGAGGCGATCGACGGCATGTCCGACGCCTGCCGTGCGCTCGGGCTGGCCGTGGTCGGCGGCAACGTCAGCCTCTACAACGAGTCCCGCGGTGCCGACATCGACCCCACGCCGGTGATCGGGCTGCTCGGCATGGTCGACGACCTGTCCATGCCCCCGCCGGGTGTCGGCCTCGTCGACGGCGGCCGCATCCTGCTGCTGGGCGACACGTGGCCCGGCCTGGCCGGCTCGCGTTGGGCCGCCCACACCGGTCAGGCCCGCACGGGCACGCTGCCGCCGCTCGACCTGGCCGCCCACACGGTGGTGGCGACTGCGGTCCGCGACCTCGTGAACAGCGGTGCGGTCCTCGGGGTGCACGACGTGGCCGAGGGCGGCCTGGTCGTGGCCCTCGCCGAGATGGCGGTGCGCTCGGGCGTCGGGTTCCAGGTGGCCCGTGTCCATGACGAGGCCGAGCTCTGGTCCGAGTCAGCGGGCCGGGTCGTCGTCTGCGTGGCCCCCGACCGTGCCCGCGAGGTCATCTCGTTCTGCGAGGAGCGCGGCGTGCCGGTGACCCAGTTGGGGCTCGCCGCGGGTGACCGCCTCCGGGTGAAGGACCTGCTCGACGTCGCCCTCGCCGACGCCACCACCGCCTGGAGCGACCGCCTGCCGACCGCCTTCGGCGCCGCCGTCACCCACGACTGATGACCCCAGGGCGGGGCCGCCCGGTCCGGCGATGGCAGCCCGCCTGAAGTCGGCGAGGCGTGTCGGCGGACTCCGCGCCGAACGCAACGAGTGGGTGTGACGCCAGGACGGGGCCGCCCGGTCCGGCGAACGACTGTTACGAAGTCCTGAGAGAGTCGGACCGGGCGGCCCCGTCCGTCCCGCGGAAAACGCGCGAAGTCAGGCCGTCATGCCGCCGTCCACGACGAACTCGGCGCCGGTGGAGTACGCGCTCTCGTCCGACGCCAGATAGAGCACCAGCCTGGCCACGTCGTCGGCCTGGGCCACGTGGCCCATCGGGATGGCGTCGACCACCCGGTCGATGATGCTCCCTTCGGGTGAGGCCTCGGCCATCATCGGGGTGTCGATGATGCCCGGGTGCACCGAGTTCACCCGCACGCCGAACGGGGCGACCTCCTTGGCGGCCACCTTGGTCATGCCCCGGACGGCCCACTTGCTGGCCGAGTAGGCCATCGTGCCGGGCGCCCCGGTCAGGCCGGCGACCGACGAGATGTTGATGATCGAGCCCGACTCGGCCCCGACCATGGTGGGGATCACCGCCTTCATGCCGAGGAACGTGCCCACCTGGTTGACGTCGATGATGTCGCGGTACTCGGACTCCGAGGTGAACACCGTGGGCATCACGCGGAAGATGCCGGCGTTGTTCACCAGCACGTCGAGGCGCCCGTGGGCCTCGCGCACCTCGTCGACCAGCTCGATCCACCGTTCCTCGTCGCGCACGTCGTGGTTGCGGTAGGTGGCGGCCGGGCCGATGGCGGCGGCGGTCGCCTCGCCCTCGTCGTCGAGCACGTCGGTGAGCCACACCGTGGCCCCCTCGGCGGCGAAGAGCCGCGCCTCCGCGGCGCCCTGACCCCGCGCCCCGCCCGTGATGAGTGCGATCTTGTCGGTCAGCCGTCCCATGCGCCCCCCTGGCTCGTCAGCGACGGCCAGCTTTCCAGATCCTGCGGGTGCCGCGGCCAGAGGTCCTGCAGGGCGGCGCGGATTCCCCACGGGGCACGGCCAGATGTCAGACGGCATCGGTAGCCTCGGGGTCATGGCCGTGACGACCAGGTCCCGCCTGACCGCCGACGAGTTCTTCGCCCTCCCTGGCGAACAGAAGCACACACAGCTGATCGACGGGGAGATCATCGTGAACGCGCCGAGCCGGCGACACCAGCGGATCCTGGGCTACCTCCTGGTTCGCCTGGTGAACTTCGTCGAAGCCCACCCCGGTACCGGTGAAGCGGGACTCGAGGTCGACATCCCGGTGGACGAGTTCAACGTCTATGTGCCCGACATCTGGTGGACGACGCCGGAGCACACTCTGCCGCGCGAGGCGCTGCGTGCTGATGGCCCGCCCGATCTGATCGCCGAGATCCGTTCGCCCGGCACCTGGAGCAAGGACAAGGGCATCAAGAAGGACCGCTACGAGGCGGCGGGCCTTCCCGAGCTCTGGCTCGTCGACACCGAGGCCGACACGGTCATCGTCTTCCGTCGTTCCCGGCCCGCCTGCGAATCGTTCGACGTCTCGTTCGAGGTCGGCGGTGGCGACACGTTGACCACGCCGCTGATCCCTGGGTTCGCGCTCGACCTGACCGCGCTGTTCGACCGGTGACCTGGGCGCTCGACCGCCGAGATTCGCGGGGTCACGTGGTCGGTGTGCGACGATGAGCAGGTGAGGGCTTTGGAGCCGAGTGAGCACGACCATCCGCTGAGCGCCGACCCCGACGACGACACCCTGGACGACGACACCCTGGACGACGACACACCGAAGGAGGCCTGCGGGGTCTTCGGTGTGTACGCGCCGAACCAGCCCGTCGCCCACCTCACCTACCTGGGGCTCTACGCCCTGCAGCACCGGGGCCAGGAGTCGGCGGGCATGGCGGTGAGCAACGGCGAGACGCTCATGGTGCAAAAGGACATGGGCCTGGTCTCCCACGTGTTCGACGACATCAAGCTGGCGTCGCTCAAGGGGCACCTGAGCATCGGCCACACCCGCTACTCCACCACCGGGTCGAGCACCTGGCGCAACGCCCAGCCGGTGTTCCGGGCGACGGCCGAGGCCGAGTTCGCGCTCGGCCACAACGGCAACCTGGTGAACACCGAGGCTCTCGCCGAGCGGGCCGGCATGTTGGCGGGCACGGTCTCGAGCGACACCGACCTGGTGGCCGAGATGCTCGCCGCCGAGATCGCGGCCGCCGGGCCCCGCAGCGACGAGCGCGAGCTCGAGCATGCCCTGGTCAAGGTGCTCCCCGAACTCGAAGGGGCGTTCTCGTTCGTGCTGATGGACGAGGGTCACGTCATCGGCGTGCGCGACCCCAACGGCTTCCGACCGCTGTGTCTCGGCAAGCTCGACCACGGCTGGGTGTTGGCGTCCGAGACGCCCGCCCTCGACGTGGTGGGCGCGCACTTCGTGCGAGAGCTCGAGCCCGGCGAGATGGTGGTCATCGACGCCACCGGCTACCGGTCGCTCCGTCCCTTCGCCCGCGACCGCATCGACCCCACGCTCTGCCTGTTCGAGTTCGTCTACTTCGCCCGCCCCGACAGCCAGCTCTACGGGCGCAGCGTGCACCGCGCCCGGGTCACCATGGGCGAGCAGCTGGCCGAGCAGGCGCCCGTCGAGGCCGACCTGGTGATGGGCGTGCCCGAGTCGGGCATCCCCGCCGCGGAGGGCTACGCACGCCGCAGCGGCATCCCCTTCGGCCAGGGCCTCGTGAAGAACCGCTACATCGGGCGCACCTTCATCGCTCCCACCCAGGAGATGCGGGCGCTCGGGGTGCGGATGAAGCTCAACCCGCTGAAGGACAACATCGAGGGCCAGCGGCTGGTGGTGGTCGACGACTCCATCGTGCGGGGCACGACCACCCGGGCCATGGTGCGCATGCTGCGCGAGTCTGGGGCCCGCGAAGTGCACCTGCGCATCTCGTCGCCGCCCTACAAGTGGCCGTGCTTCTACGGCATGGACACCGGCACCCGGGGCGAGTTGCTGGCCGCCAACCTCACGGTGGACGAGATCCGCGACTACGTGGACGTCGACAGCCTGTCCTACCTCGCCCTCGACCGGCTCGTGGCGGCCACGGGCGCGGTCAACGCGGGCTTCTGCGACGCCTGCCTCACCGGCAGCTACCCCATCGAGGTGCCGGTCAACCTGCGCAAGGCGGTGCTCGAGGTCGAGGGTGTGCTTCCCGCCGACTACGTGCGCCCGGCCCGTTCGGCGCCGCTGCACGGAGCCGCCGACTCGCTCTTCCCGGCCGACGACGCCGCCGCTCGTCACCAGGCTTGAACACCGGTTCCCCGAGGGCCGGCGGCCGGGGCGGCGCCGGCACGCAGGGCGAGTCCTATGCCGGCGCCGGTGTCGACATCGCCGCCGGCGAGGCGGCGGTCGAGCGCATCAAGGGTGTGGTGCGGTCCACCTACCGGCCCGAGGTGCTGGGCGACCTGGGTGGCTTCGGGGGGCTGTTCGCCCTGCCCGCCGACCGCTACCGCGAACCGGTCCTGGTGTCGGCCACCGACGGCGTGGGCACCAAGGCCCAGATCGGCCGTGCCCTCGGCCGCCTCGACACCCTGGGCATCGACCTCGTGGCCATGTGCGTCGACGACCTGGTCTGCCAGGGGGCGGAGCCGTTGTTCTTCCTCGACTACATCTCGGTGGGCCACCTCGACCCCGAGCGCATGGCGTCGCTCGTGAGCGGCGTGGCCGAGGGCTGCCGCCAGGCCGGTTGCGCCCTCATCGGGGGGGAGATGGCCGAGCACCCGGGGGTGATGGCCGACGACGACTTCGACCTGGTGGGCTTCGCCGTCGGCGTCGCCGAGCGCGACCGGTTGATCACCGGCGAGCACGTGGCCGTGGGTGACACCCTCATCGGCCTCCCGTCGCCCGGCCTGCGGTCGAACGGGTACACCCTGGCCCGGCGCGTGCTGCTCGAGGTGGCGGGTCGTTCGCTCGACGACCCTGCGTACGAGGGCGCCCCGGACTCCCTCGGCGACGAGCTGCTGCGCCCGTCGGTGATCTACGCCCCCGCCGTCCGGGCCGCGCTCGCCGCGGTCGACGTGCGCGCCGTCGCCCACATCACCGGTGGCGGCATGGCCGGCAACCTGGTGCGGGTCCTGCCCGAGGGCGCGGACGCGGTCGTCGACACCGCCACCTGGGAGGCTCCCCGCATCTTCGGCGAGATCCAGCGCGAGGGCGCCGTCGACCCGGCCGAGATGGCCGGCGTCTTCAACATGGGCATCGGCATGGTGCTGGTGGTTCCGGCCGCGGACGCCGGTCGTGCCCTTGCCGTGCTGGGCGACCACGGGCACCGGGCCGTCGAGATCGGCCGCATCACCGCCGGCACCGGCGAGGTCCACCTGTCGTCGGGCGGGGCGTGAGGGCGAGGTGAGCGTGCACGAGGCGCTGGTGGCACACCTGCTCGAGCACTCAGTGCGCACCGACGGGCCGTTCACGTTGAAGTCCGGCCGCCAGAGCGACTGGTTCATCGACGCCAAGGCCACCACCTGCGCACCCGAGGGCATGTTGCTCGTGGCCGACGCCGCCCTCGCGGTGCTGCCCGACGACGTCACCGCCGTCGGTGGACTCACGGTCGGCGCCGACGCCATGGCCTACGCCATCGCCGCCATCGCCGCCACGCGAGGACGGATGCTGCGCAGCTTCACGGTGCGCAAGGAGGCCAAGGCGGGCGGCACCGGGGGACGCATCGCCGGGGCACTGCACCCGGGCGACCGGGTCGCCATCACCGAGGACGCCGTCACCCGCGGCGTGTCGATGCTCGAGGCGGCCGAGGTGGTGCGCCGGGAGGGCCGTGCGGACCCCGTGCTCCTGCTTCCCCTGGTCGACCGCGGTGGCACCGTCGCCGCCCTCGCCGAGACCGCGGGCATCGCGCTGCACGCCCTGGTGCCGGCGCCCGACCTCGGCTTCGACTACGACCCCGGCTGACGGCCCTCGAAGTCGGCGGTGCGCCGGCGGGTGCGCCGGCGGGTGCGAACTCGGCGCATCCACACCGCTGAGAGCGCACTCGATGCGCTGAACTCGGGCGGGCAGGGCGGGGGCATGGCCGGGCATCCTGACGGGGCCGCACGACATTGGGTTGGGGTTGCCGCGCACAACTACCCTTCCGCCCGATGACTGAACACCCCATCGCGGAGCGCCTGAGAGAACTCGAGAAGCGCAAGAACGAAGCCCTGCACGCGGGATCCGAGCGCTCCGTCGAGCGCCAGCACGCCAAGGGCAAGATGTTGGCCCGCGAGCGCATCAGCTACCTGCTCGACGAGGGGTCCTTCCACGAGCTCGACATGCTCGCTCGCCATCGCGCCCACGGGAGCGGGCTCGAGGAGCACCCCTACACCGACGGGGTGATCACCGGCTGGGGCACGATCGCCGGCCGCAAGGTGTTCCTCTTCGCCCAGGACTTCACCATCTTCGGCGGCGCCTTGGGCGAGGTGTTCGCGCAGAAGATCCACAAGGTGATGGACCTCGCCCTGTCGGTGGGCGCGCCGGTGATCGGCCTCAACGACGGTGCCGGCGCCCGCATCCAGGAGGGTGTGGTCTCACTCGACTGCTACGGCGGCATCTTCTACCGGAACGTCAAGGCCTCGGGGGTGACTCCGCAGATCAGCGTGATCCTCGGGCCGTGTGCCGGCGGTGCGGTCTACAGCCCCGCCATGACCGACTTCATCTTCATGGTCCGCGAGCGCTCGCACATGTTCATCACCGGGCCCGACGTCGTGAAGACGGTCACCGGTGAAGAGGTCACGCTCGAGGAGTTGGGCGGTGCCCAGAGCCATGCGAGCAAGTCGGGGGTGGCCACCTTCATCGGCGACGACGAGGAGTCGGTGCTCGACGACGTGAAGTTCCTGTTGTCGTACCTGCCGTCGAACAACCTGGAGGAGCCGCCCTGGTTCGCCCCCTCCGACGACCCCGCCCGCCTCACCCCCGAGCTCAACGCGCTCATGCCGTCGTCGCCCAACATCCCCTACGACATGCACACGGTGATCGGTGCGGTGGTCGACGACGACGAGTTCTTCGAGTACTTCCCGCACTGGGCCAAGAACCTGGTGTGCGGTTTCGCCCGCCTCGACGGCCACCCGGTGGGTGTCATGGGCAACCAGCCCATGGTGCTGGCCGGCGTCCTCGACATCGAGGCGGCCGAGAAGGGCGCCCGGTTCGTGCGCACCTGCGACGCCTTCAACATCCCGCTGGTCACCTTCGTCGACGTGCCCGGCTTCCTGCCCGGCGTCGACCAGGAGTACGGCGGCATCATCCGCCACGGCGCCAAGCTGCTCTACTCGTTCTGCGAGGCCACGGTGCCGCGCATCCAGGTGATCACCCGCAAGGCCTACGGCGGTGCCTACGTGGTCATGAACGCCAAGTCGATCGGCGCCGACCTGGCCTTCGCCTGGCCCTCGGCCGAGCTGGCGGTGATGGGGCCCAACGGCGCCGTCGAGATCGTGTACCGGCGGGAGCTGTCGACCGCGGCCGACCCCGAGGCGCGCCGGGCCGAGTTGGTCGAGGAGTACACCGAGCGCTTCACGAACCCCTACATCGCCGCGGAGCGGGGGCTGGTCGACGACGTGATCGACCCGGCCCAGACGCGGGTCAAGGTGATCGCCGGCCTCGAGATGCTGCGCTCGAAGCGCGAGGAGCTCCCCAAGCGCAAGCACGGGAACGTGCCGCTGTGACGCCGCCCGAGCCCGAGCCGGCCTCGCCGTCCGGGACGCACCTGGCACCGCCCGACCGGGAGGAGCTGGCGGCCGTCATGGCCGCGATCGAGCTCGTGTGGCCCCGCCCGAGGGCCGTGGCCGGCACCGAGGCGGCGACGGCCCCACGATGGCGGTTCTCGGGCCGCTGGTGGTCCAAGCCCATCCCGAGCCGCCGCGACCGTCCCGGCTGACGGGAGCCGACATGGAGCTGACGACGGTTGCCGATGACGAGGCGGTGGTCCACGACGGCACCGAGATCCGGGTGTACGACGGGCTGGGCCCCGACCGCGAGTACACCTTCGACGGCTTCACGTTCCGCACCCTGCCTGCTCCGGGCGAGCGTCTCGCCACGGTGGCCACCGTCAACGACGTCCACTTCGGCGAGACGCGCTGCGGGGTCATCGAGGGGCTCGACCTGGGCCCGATCCACAGCGCCGAGCCGGGCGACGAGCCCTACCCCGAGGTGATGAACCGCGGGGCGGTGGCCGACATCGCCGCCATCGAGCCCGATGCCGTCGTGGTGAAGGGCGACCTCACCAACCGGGGCATCCGACAGGAGTACGACGCCTTCCTGGCCTGCTACGAGCCGGTGTTCGGCGAGCGGCTGCACCACGTCCGGGGCAACCACGACGGCTACACGGGTGAGACGTTCGCGTCCACCGCGCCGCTGCTGGTCGAGTTGCCGGGCGTGAAGCTGGCGATCATCGACACCGTCATCCCGCGGGACACACCGGGCCAGGTGTCGCGGGAGCAGCTCGACTGGCTCGCCGACGTGGGGGCCGACAGCGACCGACCCGTGCTGGTGTTCGGCCACCACCACGTGTGGGACCCCGGCTCCGGCGTCCGGCCCGACACCTACTTCGGCATCAACCCCGACGACTCGGAACGGCTCATCGACGTGGTCGCCGCCCATCCACGGCTCGTGAGCTACTCGGCCGGGCACACCCACCGCAACCGGGTCCGGCGGTTCCCGGCGACGGGCGACGTGCCGTGGGCCGAGGTCGCGTGCGTGAAGGACTTCCCCGGCACCTGGGCCGAGTACCGGGTGTTCGAGGGCGGGATCCTCGCGATCCATCGCCGGATCTCGGCGCCCGACGCGATGGCGTGGAGCGAGAAGACGAGGGACATCTACGCCGGCCTGTACTTCGACTACGCGTTCGGCGCGCTCGACGAGCGCTGCTTCGCCATCTGGCCCCGCGACGGGGCCGGGTAGCCGGGTGGTGGGCGTGATGCGAGCGGGAGGGCCGCTCCTTGCCTGTGTGTCGCTGATGCTGGCGGCAACCGTCACCGGCTGCTCCGGCGCCGACGACGGGTCGAGCGCGGCGACCAGCGTGCCGAACGGGGTCGCGGTGTCTCGCCTCGAGCCCGGGACCTGCTTCCAGCGCCCCGAGAGCGCCGACGTTCGCACCGTCGAGCGGCGGGACTGTGACGAGCCCCACGATGCCGAGGCCTACGCCGCGTTCGAGGTGGACTCCGCCGCCGACGAGGCCTACCCCAGCGGCACCGTCTTGGCGAGCTTCGCCCAGCAGGGTTGCCAGGACCGATTCGCCGACTACGTCGGCATGCCCTACGAGGACTCGCCGTACTACTTCGCGGTCATCGTCCCCACCCGGGCGTCGTGGGGGAACCGCGACGACCGCCGGGTCGTCTGCTCGGTGATCGCGGCCGACCGGGCTCTGCTGGATACGTCGGTCAAGGCTCCGGCAGAGGGCTAGTGTGACCCACCGAACCCGATCGACAGGAGACGGACTGATGCAGGCGCGTAGGTGGCAGAAGTGGTCGACCGCGCTGGTGGGCGTGTCGCTGATGTTGTTGCTGGCATCGGCGTGCAGCAGCGAATCGACATCGGACAACTCCAGCCGTGACGAGTCCGGCAACATCACCGAGGGCGGCGACGTCGGCGTCTTCGCCCTCCAGGTCGGGGACTGCTTCGACCAGCCACCCGACGGCGACATCAGCCAGGTGGCCGCCGTGCCCTGCACCGATCCGCACGACGACGAGGTGTACGCCACGTTCGACATCGAGGGCGGCGACGATGCGCCCTTCCCCGGCGCCGCCACCATCAGCACCGAGTCCGAGAAGTGCGCCGGGCAGCTCTTCACGGACTACGTGGGCACCGATTACGCCTCGTCGCGGTTCCAGGCCTTCCCCATCGCCCCGACCCAGGAGACCTGGGAGAGCGACCTCAACGACCGCGAGGTCATCTGCACGGCGAACACCAAGGACGGCACCCAGATCACCGGCTCGATCAAGGACACCGCCGAGTGACCGTCCACGGCGGGTCGCTCCTCCGGTGCGACCGGCCGTGACCGGCACCCACCGCCATGTCTGACTACCCACCGCCACCGCCACCGGACCAACCGGCGCCGCCTCCAGAACCACCGCCGCCATCCGCGCCACCACCTGCATCGCCACCACCACCTGCATCGCCACCACCACCTGCATCGCCACCACCACCTGCATCGCCACCACCGCCTGCATCGCCACCACCGCCTGCGCCGCCGCTTCCGCCGCCAGGTGGGTATCCGCCGCCGACCCAGCCCATGCCGGCGCCTCCTCCGACCCAGCCGGCACCGGTGGCCCCTGCGGTCCCGGGTGCGTATCCGCCCCCCACGGGTGGCTATCCACCGCCGGCGGAGGGCTATCCGCCCCCGACCGCCCCCGGCTGGGGTGCTGGCGGGACCCCGCCCCCTCCCTACGGCGGGCCACCGGCGTCAGCGGGTGGTGGCGGCAAGGGCGGTGGTGGCAAGAAGGTGGCGCTCATCGTCCTCGCGGTGGTGGGCGCGATCCTCGTCCTGTTCGTCGGGGCGGCGATCGTCATCGGCGCCCTGAGCGACGACAACAACGCCGAGGTCACCACACGCACCACCCTCGCGTCCACGAGCACCACCGAGATCGTCAAGCCCGGTGACAGCGCCCTCGACCCGTCGGACGGCACCACGCCGCCCGATGCCACGACCATCAACGTGTTCGACCTCGCCGTCGGCGACTGCTTCGACGTGCCGAACGACGGCAACATCACCAACGTCGACGGCATCGACTGCGCCGAGCCCCACGACAACGAGGTGTTCGGGACCTTCGACATCGACGGCGGGCCGAATGCCCCCTTCCCCGGCGAGGAAGCGGTGAGCAGCGAGGCCCAGGACACCTGCCTCGGCGACCTCTTCACCGAGTACGTCGGCGTCGACTTCCAGACCTCGCGGTTCCAGGCCACGTCGATCAACCCGACCGAGGAGACCTGGACCAGCTCGCTCGCTGACCGCGAGGTCATCTGCGTGGCGACGAGCGCCGATGGCTCGCCGCTCACCGAATCGGTGCGGGGGAGCAACGAGTAGGGAGGCAGGCGCCGACCTGGTCGGCGGCCCGCTCGGTGATCTGCGGGTCGTCGACGCATCGACCGTCGTCGCCGGCCCCGGTTGCGCCCGGTACCTCGCCGACTTCGGTGCCGACGTCGTCAAGGTCGAGCGACCCGACGGGGGCGACACCACGAGGGCGATGGGCTGGGTCGACCCGCGCGACGAGGTCACCCTCTGGTGGAAGCTCGAGGGTCGGGGGAAGCGGACGGTCGCACTCGACCTGAAGACCGACGGGGGCCGCGAGGCCATGCTCGCGTTGTGCGACACGGCCGACGTGCTGGTCGAGAACTTCCGGCCGGGAACCCTCGAACGCCTGGGGCTCGGGCCCGACGAGCTGCTTCGCCGCAACCCCGGTCTGGTGATCACCAGGGTGACGGGCTTCGGCCAGGACGGGCCCTACGCCGGCCGGCCCGGGTTCGCCACCATGGCCGAGGCCATGTCCGGCTTCGCGGCACTCAACGGTGAGGCCGACGGCGGGCCGGTGCTGCCGCCGATCGCGCTGACCGACGAGGTCGCGGCCCTGGTGGCGGCCTTCGCCACCCTGGTGGCCGTGCATTCGGGGGTGGGCCAGGTGGTCGACGTCAACCTGCTCGAGTCGATGTTCCAGCTCATGGGCCCCCTGATCTCGGGGTTCCTCCTGCGCGGTGAACTGCAGCAGCGGCTCGGCTCCGGCATCCCCTATTCGGTGCCCCGCAACACCTACCGCACCGCCGACGACCGGTGGGTGGCGATCTCGACATCGGCCGAGACCGTGGCCCGTCGGGTGCTCGAGCTCGTCGGCGTCGGCGACGACGAGCGGTTCCGGTCGTTCTCCGACCGTGCCGCGCACCGGGCCGAGATCGATGCACTGCTGGCCGGCTGGATCGGGGCCCGGTCGCTCGACGACGTGCTCGTGGCCTTCGAGGAGGCCCACGCCGCCGCCGCCCCCATCTTCACCATGGCCGACATCGCCGCCGATCCCCACTACCTCGAGCGAGGGTCGATCGTCGAGGTGGACGGCGTGCCCATGCAGGGCCTGGTGGCACGGTTGTCGCGGACCCCGGGGGCCATCCGTTGGGCCGGCCGCCCCCTCGGCGCCGACACCGACGAGGTGCTGGCCGAGCTCGGTTCGGCAATCAGCCCCGAGGCTCCCGCGGGAGCGTGAGCAGCAGGGCGACGCCGCCGGCCACGAGGGCGAAGCCCAGATCGGTGTAGTGCAGGCCGTTGCCCGGCCGGACCACCCACAGCACGGGCCCGATGCTCGAGTAGGCCGCCACCACGAGCGTCACGCCCACGGCGATCCCCCAGATCAGCACCGTCCGAAGCATCGCCCGATCGTACGGGCCTGATCAGCTGTCGCCCTGCCGGACCGGTGTCAGGGCGCGGTGGCGACCTCGATGCGGTCCTGGCGCCACTCGCGGGCGGCGGCGAGGGCCGTCTCGGTCTGCGAGAGGATCTCGTCGCTGTCGAAGGCGTGGGCCGGGTAGCAGGCCACGCCGGCCCAGAGCGTCTGGCCCGGGGCCGATTCGGCCAGCCGGCGGCGGACCCGCTCGACGGTCCAGATGGCACCGTTCTCGGGCGTGTCCTCCAACACGAGGGCGAAGCGACCGTCGTCCATCCGGCAGGCCGTGTCGGCGTCCCGCACGGTGGCGGCGATGCTTTCGGCCACCAGCTTGGGGTCGCTGGGCGACGGGTGGCCGCCGTCGAGGCCCTGGACCACGTCGAGGATCACGACCGCAACGGGCCGCAGGTGGCGGCGGGCGGCCGAGATGCGGGCGTCGAGGGCGACCCTGAAGTAGCTCTCGCTGAACAGCCCGGTGTTCGGGTCGGCGAGCAGGTCGGCCTCGGGCGTGGTGCCGAGGGCCCCGCCCACCGTCGCGCCGGCGGCCCCGCTGAGCGAGGTGATCGGGCCGGCGCCGCCTGCGGTGCCGGTGGCCGGGGCAGCATGCTGCTCGAGGTCCTGCACGCGGTGCTCGAGGTCGCGGACCCTCCCGTCGTCCCGGTCGGACCGCCGGCGGATCGAGAACGCGAGGAGCCCCGCGCACAGCGCAGCCAGTCCGGCCACCGCTCCGAGGGTTGTCGAGTCCACGATCACTCCTGTGAGCCCGAGGGCCGCGCCGATCACGCCGATCGCCGCGCCGAGCAGGGCTCGCTGGTCCGTCACTGGGGTCCCATCGGCGCGGTGACGGGGCGAATCAAGCCGGTGGCGGTGGGCCATTCGGCCCGGAATTCGCGGGCGGTGGTCACTGGCCCCGGTGCTCCTGGGCAAGGTCGACGATCTCGCCCATCAGATGGCCGAGCTCGAAGTCCTTCGGGGTGTACACGGCGGCCACCCCCATCTCGAGCAGCCGGGGGCGGTCGCCCTCGGGGATGATGCCCCCGACGGTGACTGGAGCGTCGACCCCCGCGGCGCGGAGCTGGTCGATCACCGCCGGGACCAGTTCGAGGTGGCTGCCCGACAGGATCGACAGGCCGACCACGTCGACGTCCTCGTCCCGGGCCACGGCCGCGATCTGCTCCGGGGAGAGCCGGATGCCCTGGTAGATGACCTCCATGCCGGCGTCGCGGCCGGCGACGGCCACCTGCTCGGCGCCGTTGGAGTGCCCGTCGAGGCCGGGCTTGGCCACCAGGAACCGCGGCGGCCCGCCGGCCATGAGCTTCACCCGCTCGGCCACCGCCCGCAGCCCGTTCGTGCCCCCGCCGACCCCGGCGGCCGCCGCAACCCCGGTGGGGGCCCGGTACTCGCCGAACACCTCGCGCAGCATGCCGGCCCATTCGCCGGTGGTGCCGCCGGCGTGGGCGAAGTCGATGGTGGGTGGCATGAGGTTGCCCCCGTCGGTGGCCACCCGCCGCAGCTCGTCGAGCGCGCGCGCGACCGCATCGTTGTCGCGGTCGGCCCGCCACGCGATGACGTCGGCGATCATCTCGCCCTGCACGGCGGGGTCGACCTGGAGGATGTTCTCGGCGTCGTCGAGCGGGGAGGGGGCGGTCTCGGTGAAGGCGTTGACGCCCACCACCTTCAGGTCGCCCGACTCGATGCGGCGCATCCGCTCGGTGTGCGACCGCACCAGGCGGCCCTTCAGCTCGTCGATGGCCTCGAAGGCGCCGCCGAGGGCGAGCACCTCGTCGAGCTCGGCCTGGGCGCCGTCGACGAGATCGGCGGTGAGGCGCTCCATCACCACCGACCCCTCGAAGAGGTCGTCGTACTCGAGCAGGTCGGTCTCGAAGGCGAGCACCTGCTGGATGCGCAGCGACCACTGCTGGTCCCAGGGGCGGGGGAGCCCCAGGGCCTCGTTCCACGCCGGCAGTTGGAGCGAGCGGGTGCGGGCGCTCTTCGACAGGGTCACGCCGAGCGTCTCGAGCACGATGCGCTGCACGTTGTTCTCGGGCTGCGCCTCGGTGAGCCCGAGCGAGTTCACCTGCACGCCGTAGCGGAAGCGCCGGGCCTTGGGGTCGGTGACGCCGTAGCGCTCGAGACAGATGCGGTCCCACAGCTCGGTGAAGGCCCGCATCTTGGCGGTCTCCTCCACGAAGCGGATGCCGGCGTTGCAGAAGAAGCTGATCGAGGCGACGACGGCGGCGAACTTGTCCTCGCCCACCTGGCCCGACTCCCGGACGGCGTCGAGCACGTCGATGGCGGTGGCCAGGGCGTAGGCGATCTCCTGCACCGGGGTGGCCCCGGCCTCCTGCAGGTGGTAGCTGCACACGTTCATGGGGTTCCACAGGGGGATGAATTCGGCGCAGAAGGCCACCATGTCGACGATGAGGCGGCGGCTGGGCAGCGGGGGGTAGATGTAGGTGCCCCGGCTCAGGTACTCCTTGACGATGTCGTTCTGGGTGGTGCCGCGGAGCTGGTGGCTGGCCACGCCCTGGTTCTCGGCGTTGGCCACGTAGAGGCCGAGCAGCCACGCCGCCGGGGCGTTGATGGTCATCGACGTGTTCATCTGGTCGGTGGGGATGCCGTCGAGCAACTGGCTCATGTGGCCGAGGTGGGCGACGGGCACGCCGACCTTGCCGACCTCGCCCCGGGCGTGGGGGTCGTCGGGGTCGTAGCCCGTCTGGGTGGGCAGGTCGAACGCGATCGACAGGCCCGTCTGGCCCTTGGCGAGGTTGGTGCGGTAGAGCTCGTTCGAGGCCTTCGCCGTCGAATGGCCCGAGTAGGTGCGCATCATCCACGGGCGGTCGCGCTCGTGTCGTGTGGGGACGGCGGGGTCGTCGGGCATGGGGTCATTGTCCCCCGCACGCGCGGGCGATAGCTACCCCGACCTGCCGAGGGGTGCGATGATCTGGCCGTGGCGAACGAAGGAGGCGGGATGATCACCGACGCCGAACTGGTCCAACTCGAGGCCGATGTGGGCACGGCCCTGGACGGCGGCGGTGAGGACGCCCTGAACATCATCGGGTACGGCGTCACCGCGGTGGTCTTCGGCGTGCCCGCAGACGAGCCCCGGGTCGTGTGCAAGCGGCTGCCCCCCGGCGCCTCCCAGGCCGACTTCGACCGCCACCGCGCCCTGATCCTCGACTACGTCGACCAGATGCACCACGCGGGCGTGGCCGTCCTCGACACCGAGGTGCACGGCGTGGCGTCCGAGGGGCCGGGAGGCGGCATCACCGGCTACGTGGTCCAGCCGGTGCTCGACAAGGACACGCTCGGGCCCTCGATCCTGCGCAACGCCGATCCGGCCGAGGGACATCCCCTCGTGGGCACGGTGGTCGACCTGGTGGCCGGGTTCACCACCGATCGCCGGGGAATCGACGCGCAGATCACCAACTGGGCGTGGGTGGACGGCTCGCACCGCTACATCGACGTCACGACCCCGTTCCTGCTCGACGAGCAGGGGAAGGTGGCGGTCGACCTCGAGATCTTCCTCAAGGCGGCGCCGGCCGTCGCCAAGGGCACCTACCGCAAGGAGCTGCCCTCGGCCATCTCCCGTTACTGCGACACCCGCTTCACCCTGCTCGACCTCTGCGGCCTGCTGTACAAGGACGACCTCGACGACTGGGTCCCGGTGGTGATCGCCGAGTGCAACCGGGTGGTCGACCGGCCCATCACCATCGACGAGGCTCGCAGGCACTACGACGGCGAGGTCAAGACCTGGTCGCTGATGAACCGCATGCTGCGGGCCGATCGCTGGTGGCAGCGCAACGTCCGCCGCCGCCGCTACGGCTTCTTCGTGCCCCCCATGGAGTACGACCCGAAGACCTGGAAGGCCAAGAAGAAGGCCTTCTGACCGACCGCCGGTCGGTGTCGCGCCGCGCCAGCGGCCGGACGATTGAGTAGTCGCCGACGCGCATTTGAGTAGCGGTCGCTCTTCACCCGGGCCGAATCGGCGTCGATACTGACGGACATGGCAACGCTCGAGGCGCAGGTGGCCCACATCTGGCGGCGGCTGGGGTTCGGTCCGCGCCGCACCGACGTGACCGCCGGCATGGCGTCGGGCACCGCCGCGCTCATCGCCTCACTGGGTGCCAAGCCCCTGGTGAGCTTCGCAGCATCTGCCTTCCCGTCCCCCTCGGCCAGCCAGGACGCCCACGCCCGACGCGAGCTCGAGCTCATGGCCTTCGGCCCGGTCGCGTCGGGCACGACCAAGACGTCCTCGGCCTACAACCCGCTCCAGGAGCGGATGTCGTGGACGCTGCGGGGCCTCGTGGTGGTGGGCATCGCCGACAGCGTCTACGTGCCCGACATGAGCGACCACGTGATGCGGACGCGGGACGCGCTGGGGTCGACCTACCGCCAGCTCCTGCGCACCATCATCACGCGGCCCGGGATGGTGAAGTACCTCACCGCCGACCGCAACACCAAGGCCCACCCCAACCAGAACCTGGGCCGCGAGCTGCTCGAGCTGTTCTCCATCGGTCGGGTCGACCCGGTCACCGGAACGACGAACTACACCCAGACCGATGTCGTCGAGGTGTCGCGTGCCCTCTCGGGCTGGCGGTACAACTGGGGTGACGGGTCGACCAGCTTCGACCCGACCCAGTGGGACAACGGCCAGAAGACCTTCCTCGGTGCGCCACGCGGTGCGGCCGGCGTGGACGAGGTGATCGCGGCCATCGTCGAGCAACCGTCGTGGAAGCGCTACGTGCCCGCCCGGCTGTACAAGGAGCTGACGGGCCTCGTCGCCACGCCATCGGTGCTCGCGGCGCTGGCCCCGTCGTGGGCCGGCGACGGCAACATCAAGGACCTCGTCCTGGCCATCGCCATGCGGCCCGAGTTCCTGTCCGACCAGGCGATCTTCAACCGCACCAAGAGCCCGGTCGAACGGGTGGTGGCCGCCGCCCGCCTGCTGCGGTGGCCGGGGCTCGGGTCGGACGCCAACCTGGCCTGGATGCTCAGCCGGATGGCCCAGAGCCCGTGGTCGCCACCGAACGTGTCGGGCTGGCCGAAGGGCGACCAGTGGCTGAACGCCGGCAACCTGTTCGCGTGGACCTCGCTGGCCAACATGATGGCCATGCAGGGGTTCAACTGGGCGGGTGCCGTCGTCGGCACGATCAACCCCACGGTCACCGAGGTGTACTCCACAACGACCGCCGCCACCGCCACCGGGTACGTGCTGAAGGCGGCGGGCCTCACGCCGGCCTCGGCCCGCACCACCAACGCCCTCAACGACTACGCCACGACCGGTTCGTGGACCCTCGCCCGGGCCGCGGGCCTGCTGAACCTCGTGCTCCTGTCCCCCGAGTTCCTGGCCAACTAGGAAGAGTCGACCCATGGGATCCCCCGAAACCCCGACCCGGTCCGGTCTGTCCCGACGGAGCTTCCTGCACGGCATCGCCGGCGTGCTGGCGGCAGGGCCGTCGGTGCGCCTGCTCGGGTCGTCGGCCGCGGCGCATGCCGCCACGGCCGCCGGGCCCAGCCTGTCGAGCGGGACGCCGGTGGTCGTGCTGGTCGAGCTCGCCGGCGGCAACGACATCTTGAACATGGTCGTGCCCTTCGCCGTGCCGACCACGACCGGCCTCTACCGCGGCGCCCGACCGAACATCGCGGTCACCCGGCTGAACAGCACGCGTCCGTACGGGGCACCGCCTGCGGGCGACTACCTTCCGCCCGCGCTCGACCTCGACGGGGCCTGGGCCCTGCACGGCGCGCTGCCGTGGCTCGCGAACCGGTGGCACACGAACAGCGACGTCGCCATCGTGCAGGGCACCGGCGAGAACGTGGTGCGCGAGATGAGCCACTTCGCCGCCATGGCCTACCGCTGGGCCGGGGCCTTCGGTGGTGGCCTCATGAACACCGGGTGGCTCGGCCGCTACAACGACCTGGCCAACCCGGGCCGGGCGCTCGGCGCGGTGTCGCTGTCCGGCACCCACCAGTCGCTGGCCTCGGTCCGCAGCCCCTCGGTGGCGATCGATTCACTCGACACGTTCAGCGCCTCGGCGTCCAACGTCCCCGACCGCACCCGCTTCCTCGCCGACCTGGGCGCCTTCGGCTCCCCGGCCTCGACCGCACTGAACAAGGTGGGCACCGCGTCCCGGGCCATCGCGCAGGCCGGCGCGGCCGCGACCACGGTGAGCGGCGTTCCCCGCCTGCCCCAGGGCGGCTCGTCCGGCTCACTCGCCGCCCAGATGGCGACCGCCGCCACGCTCATCCTCGGTGGCATCCCCTGCCAGACCTACGTGGCGACCCTCGGCGGCTTCGACACCCACGGCAGCGAGCCCTACAACCAGTGGGAGCGACTGAACCTGCTCAACGCAGGTCTGGCCCACTTCTTCTCGCTCATCGACGGCACCCCCCGGGCCGCCGATGTGTTCGTGGTCGTCCAGAGCGAGTTCGGTCGCCAGGTCACCCAGAACGCCGGGCAGGGCACCGATCACGGACTCGCCACCAGCACGCTGATCATCGGCGGTGGCGTCCACGGCGGGCTCTACGGGCAGTTCCCGAGCCTCGCACCCGCGGCCCGCTACGCCGACGCCATGGTGCCCACGGTCGACTTCCGCTCGGTCTACGCCACCGTGCTCAACCGCCTCGGCGGCGACCCGGGCCTCACCGACGAGGCCCAGGGCCGCGACGAGTCGGGCCAGGTGTTCGCCGACCTGGGCGTGTTCGGCGCCGGTCCGTCGGCGCTGGCGAGCGGTGCCCGCGCCGACGGGATCACCGCCAGGATGCCCAGGGCGAGCGCCGACCTCCAGCCCTACCTCGTTCAGCCTCTGGCGGCGGTCGCCCCGCCCCGCTGACCACCGCGGCCATGATGGGGGGTGATGGCGGCGGATACCCACCCAGATGCCGACGGCGCGGTCCTCGGGCAGGCCGTCGCCGCGTTCGACGGCGCCGTCGACCGGTGGTTCGAGCCGATACGCGGGGTGCCGTTCGTCGACCGGGTGATGTACGGCGCCACGGTCATCGGTGAGGACGGTCGGGTCTGGCTGGCGGTGGCGGCCCTCCTGGGCCTCCGGCCGTCCACGAGGCGCCGGTCGTTGCGGCTCCTGGTGTGGTTGGGCATCGAGACCGTGCTCGTGAACGGCCCTCTCAAGAAGGTGGTGGGTCGATCACGGCCAGAGGCGCCGGACGAGCGCCCGCACACGATCCGGGTGCAGACGACGTCGAGCTTCCCGAGCGGCCATTCGGCCTCGTCTGCCGCGATGGCCACGATCCTGTCGGAGGGCAGTGCGTGGGCGCCGCTGTGGTGGGCGATCGCGCTCACCATTGCGATGAGTCGGGTCCATGTGCGCGACCACCACGCATCCGACGTGCTCGGCGGCCTGCTGGTGGGCACGGGGATGGGGCTTCTCGGCCGTCGGCTGGGTCCCCTCGATGTCGAGCCTCCGGTCGGCTGCGCTCAGCCGCTGAAGGCGTCGAGTCGGCGGAGGGCCTCGTCGAGCCTGTCCAGGTAGTCGGCGCGGGGGACCTCGACGGCGCCCAGCGAGGCCAGGTGCGGCGTGAGCCATTGCACGTCGAGCAGGCGGCCGGTCGGGTCCGGGGCGTCGAGCAGCCGGTCGACGAGCGCGACGAGGGCCACCTTCGAGGCGTCGGGTGCCCGGTGGAACATCGACTCGCCGGCGAACAGCCCGCCGACGCTCACGCCGTAGAGGCCGCCGACGAGCTGGTCGTCGAGCCAGGCTTCGACGCTGTGGGCCCAGCCCAGGTCGTGCAGGCGCCGGTAGGCCGCCCTGATCTCGGGTGAGATCCAGCCGTGGGGTCGGCCCGGGTCGCCGCAGCTGTCGACGACCGCGTCGAACGCGGTGTCGAGTCGGAGGTCGTAGCGCCGGATGGACCGGCGCAGCGACCGGGTCACCCGCAGGCCGCCGAGGGGGATCACGCCCCGAGGGTCGGGTGACCACCAGCCCAGGGCCCGGGCGGGCCGACCGGGGCGGGAGGCGGGCGCCCGCCGCGTGGGCATGGGGAAGAGGCCGGTGCGGTAGGCGGCGAGCAGCGTGCCCGGCTCGAGGTCGGCGCCCAGGCCGATCAGGTCGTCGCCCGGCGGCGCCCCCCGTGGGTCGGGCAACGCCCACGCCGTCGGGGGCGGCTCGCGCGGTGGCACCCCTGAGATCATTGCCCTCGATGCTAGCATTGAGGGCATTGGAGTCACCCGGGCCTGGAGGGCCACCGATGGGGTCACTGACCATTCGCAATCTCGACGATGACACCAAGGCCCGACTCCGGGTGGCGGCCGCACGGGCCGGTCACTCGATGGAGGAGCACGTGCGGAAGCTCATCGCCGACGACGTGCACGCCCCTGATGGGCCGGCTCGGGGCTTCGGCACCTGGATGCACCAGCTGTTCGAGGGCTCGTACGACTCGGGGTTCGTGGCACCCGAGCGTGACGGCCTCGCCGAACCGGTCGACCTGCCCGAGTGAAGGCGCTCGACACCAACGTCGTCGCCGAGATGATGGCCGCGTCGCCCAACCCTGCGGTGGTGTCCTTTCTCGATGGGCTCGACGCGCCCCCGGTCCTCACGGCGATCACCGTCGCGGAGGTCCGGTTCGGGATTCGGCTGCTCCCGTCGGGCGAACGCAGAACGCGGCTGTCCGGGGCGGCTGAACGCTTCTTCGCCGCCTTGGGCGAGCAGGCCGTGCTGCCATTCGACGCAACCTGTGCCGGCGAGTACGCCGCGATCGCGGCCGATCGCCGGCGGCGTGGGCGTCCCATCGGTCAGTTCGACGCCTTGATCGCTTCGATCTGCAGGGTGCACCGGGCCGACCTGGTCACGCGGAACGTCCGCGACTTCGACCATGTCGGCATCCAGGTGATCAATCCCTGGGGCGACTGACCGCCCACGTCCCGAACGACTACCTCTTGGCGTAGTCGTAGAAGCCGACGCTGCTCTTGCGGCCCAGGTGGCCGGCCGAGACCATGCGGCGCAGCAGCGGCATGGCGGCGTAATTGGGGTCACGGAACTCGTCGTAGAGGGCGTCGAGGATGGCGAGCGAGGTGTCGAGGCCCACCAGGTCGAGCAGGGCGAGGGGGCCCATGGGGAAGTTGCAGCCGCCCTTCATGGCGGTGTCGATGTCGTCGCGGCTGGCGGTGCCGTTCTCCATCATCCGCACGGCGTTGTTGAGGTACGGGAAGAGCAGTGCGTTGACGATGAACCCGGCCCGGTCCTTCACCTCGACCGGGTCCTTGCCGCACGCCGCCGCGAACTCGCGTACCGATTCGATGGTTTCGTCGGACGCGGTGAGGGGCCGCACGATCTCGACGAGGCTCATCATGGGTGCGGGGTTGAAGAAGTGGACGCCGCACACCTGGGCCGGCCGGTCGGTGACCATGGCCAGCTCGATCACGGGCAGCGTCGAGGTGTTGGTGGCGAGGATGGTATTGGCCGAGCAGACGTCGTGCAGCTCGGCGAACAGGTGCTTCTTCACCTCGAGGTCCTCGACGACCGACTCGATCACCAGGTCGCAGTGGGCCAGTGCGTGCATCTGGGACGTAGCCGTCACCCGGGCGAGGGCGGCGTCGCGGTCGGCCGCCTCGAGGCGACCCTTGTCGACCTGGCGCGCCAGCGACTTCTCGAGCGACGCCATCATGGCGTCGGCGGTGTCCTGCTTGCGTGAACGCAGCACGACGTCGTGCCCCGACTTGGCCGCCACTTCGGCGATACCGGCGCCCATGATCCCCGAACCGATGATGCCCACACTCGTGATCGTCATGGCGGGCACGTTACCGATCGGACCTCGGCCGACTCCAAAGCCGCCCCTCCCTGCCGCCGGTAGTGTCGCGGGGTGCCCCCCGTCGCCACCTTCCCGTCGGGACTGCTCCGTGCCCTGCCACCGGTGGCGCGGGCGGTGCTCCGCGAGCAGCGGCGCCGTCTGCTGTCGCGGGCCACGGGCCGGGTGCTCGACCTCGGCGGCGGCGACGACCAGTCGCTGCTCGGCGGTGCCGACGAGATCGTCCTCGCCCCCTCGGCGTGCGCGCACGCGGCCGCCTCAGGAGAGGCCCGGTCGGGGGACGACGACGTGGGGTCGTTCGACGCCGTCGTGTCGGTCCTGCACCTCGCCACCGTCGCCGACCTCCCCGCCGAGCTGTCCGCGGTGTGCCGCCTGCTCGGCCCCGACGGCCGCCTGCTGTTCCTCGAGCCGGTCCGACAGCCGGGGTTCGGCGGGCGCCTGCGGTCGGCCGCCAGCCCCTTCGTGCGCCTCGCCTCGGGCTGGCGGGTGGACCGCGACCTGCCGCTCGCCATCCGGTCGAACCACCTCACCATCGTCGACATCGAGAGGATCACCATGCCGCCCATCGTCTGGCCCGTCCGGGCCTTCGTGCTCGGGGCCGCTTCGCGCCCGGTCGGGGACCCGCGTTGACGGGTCCACTGGCGTTGGTGGGAGGCGCCGCGTTCTCCGACGGGTGCACGTTCGATGCCGAGCTGCTGGCCGCCAGCGGGGGCACCGAGGTCGTGGTGGTGCCGACCGCGGCGGCCTACGAGCACCCCGAACGCGAGGTCGACACGGCCGCGGCCTGGTTCGAGCCGCTCGGCGCCACGGTGCGGCGCCTCATGGTGTTGACCCGCCGTGACGCCCTCGAGGCCGACAACGTCGAGGTCGTTCGTTCGGCCGGCTTCCTCTACCTCTGTGGCGGGTCGTCGATGCACCTGCGGTCGGTGTTCAAGGACTCGCCGTTGTGGGACGCGCTGGTCGCGGCGTGGGAGGGCGGCGCCGTGCTGGCGGCGGCAGACGGCGCCGCCAGGGTGCTGTGCGACCCGATGGTCGACCCCCGGGGCGGCGCGTTCGCGGTCGGGCTCGGCCTCATCCCCGGCCTCGCGGTCATCCCCCACCACGACCACTGGTCACGTGAGAAGGCCCACCGCACCATCCAGCTCGCCCCCCGAGGCCTGCCCGTGGCGGGGGTCGACGACCGCACCGCGCTCATCCGCGACCCCGACGGCACCTGGCGATCTGTCGGCGCCGGCGAGGTGGCGATCTTCGTGGACGGGGCCGCGCAGCCCCTCAGCGCGCTGCCCTGACGCCCCTCGCTCGGCCGGCCTCAGGGGGCCGACGTGGTGGTGTCCCGCTCGGTCGTGTCGGTCGTGTCGGTGGTGGCGGGCCCGTCGGCGCCCGCGGCCTCCTCGATGGTCACCGAGTTGACCGTCACGGTGCGGCTGGGCCCGCCCCCGAGGGTGCTCTGGGGGTCGGCCTCGTGCAGGGCGAGGATGGACTTCACCACGTCGAGGCCGTCGGCGTCGGTCTCGCCGAACACCACGTAGTTGCCCTGCGAGTCGAGGCCCGACGCGGCGTCGCCGGCCACGAAGAAGTACTGCGCGCTGGCGCTGTCGGCGCCCGACGAGCGGGCCATCACCAACTGGCCCGGCACGTAGGTGAAGCCTGATCCCTCGTCGCTGATGGTGTAGCCGGGGCCGGGATCGCTGGTGTCCTCGGTGTGGGGGGAGCCGCCCTGGATGATCGCGATCGACGGGTCGGTGCGAAAGATCTCGGTGCCGTCGTAGTAGCCGTTCCTGGCCAGGTTGACGAAGTTGTTCACCGTTCCGGGCGTGTCGGTGGTGTCGAGCGCGACCGTGATCTCGCCCTCGCTCGTGTCGAACACGGCGGTGTACTGCCTGGTCGGGTCGATGCAGTCCTGGAACGAGTCCTCGTAGTCGATCACCGGCTCGGCGGGCGTGGTGTCGGGTGCGCACTCGCCAGCGCCGTACTGGAAGCCGGCGTCGGCGGCCACCGTGGTGGCGGTGGTCGTCGCCGTGGGGTCGGCGGAGTCGCTGCTGTCGTCGCCCTGCAGGGTCGACCAGGCGAACAGCCCGCCGATGACCACGACCGCCACCACGCCGATGGTGATTCGGCGCGACCGGCGCTGCTGGCGCATCTGCGCCTCTCGGGCGGCGTCGAGCCGTGCCTGGCGTCCCTGCTTCTGTCGTTCACGCTTTTCGGTTCCCACGCCGAGCAACGTAGCCCGAACGCCGGCTCCTCCTCGGTCGGAGCCGGCTTCGCCATCCGGGTCGTTCGGTTGATCGATCGGTAACTGCTGCTCCGCTGCGCTGCCTCGTCATCGGGTCCCGGCGCGACGAGCGAGGGACGAGCGAGCCCTGACGACCCCGATGAGCGCCAGCGAAGAGTCGACGGCTACGTGTCGATCTGGGCGCGCTGCAGGCGGCCCGAGTAGTCGACGTAGACGGTCTTGACCTGGCTGAACTGCTCGATGCCCCGGGCGCCGGCCTCGCGGAATCCGTTGCCGGTGTGCTTGGTGCCGCCGAAGGGCAGCGGGATCTCGGCGCCGATGGTGGGGGCGTTCACGTAGACGATGCCGGTGTCGATGGCGTGGACGGCGCGCAGGGCGCGGTTGATGTCCCGGGTGTAGACCGCGGCCGACAGGCCGTACTCGACCTGGTTCACGACGTCGACGGCCCGGTCGAGGTCGTCGACCTCGATGACCGACAGCAGCGGCCCGAAGGCCTCTTCGCGGGCGATGCGGTGGTCGGGCTCAACGCCGGTGAGCACGGTCGGCAGGAAGAAGGCGCCGCCGTCGCAGCCGTCCACGTCGGTGACGCCGCTGGTCCCCGCGATCGTGGCCCCGTCGGCCACCGCGTCGTCGAGCATGCGGGCGATGCGCTCGGCGCTGGCCCGCGTGATGACCGGGCCCACGTCGGTGACGGGGTCGGTGGGGTCGCCCAGGACCAGTTCGTCGGCCCGGGCCCGGATCCGCTCGGTGAGCTCGGCGGCCACCCCCCGCTGCACCACGAGCCGCGAGGTCGACGTGCACCGTTGTCCCGAGCTACCGAAGGCGCCGAAGATGGCGCCGTCGGTGGCGAGGTCGAGGTCGGCGTCGTCGAGCACGATCATGGCGTTCTTGCCGCCCAGCTCGAGCGATACCAGACGGGGGCCCGTGGCCATGGCGGCGGCGGCCACCGTGCGGCCGGTGGCCACCGAGCCGGTGAAGCTGACGGCGCCGACGCCGGGGTGGGCGGTGAGGGCGGCGCCGGTCTCGCCCGTGCCGTGCACCACCTGGATGAGCCCGTCGGGCACGCCCGAGGCGGCCAGCACAGCGACGAAGGCCTCGCCGCACACCGGGGCCAGCTCGGACGGCTTGAGCACGATGCCGTTGCCGGCGAGCAGGGCCGGGAAGCACTTCCAGGACGGGATGGCCACCGGGAAGTTCCAGGGCGTGATCATGCCCACGACCCCGACCGGGATGCGCGTGGTCCATGCCATCTTGTCCGCGAGCTCGGACGGCACCACGTCGCCCCACGCCGACCGGCCCTGGCCCGCCACGTAGGCGGCCATGTCGATGGCTTCCTGCACCTCGCCGCCGCCCTCGATGAGCACCTTGCCCGCCTCGCGGCTCACCAGGGTGGCGAGGTCGTCCTTGCGCTCGGCCAGCAGGCGGCCGGCCTCGGCGATGATGTCGGCCCGCCCCGGGGCCGGCACCTTGGCCCAGGCCCGTTGCGCGCCCGCAGCGGCGGCCACGGCGTCGTCCACGGCGTCGGTGTCGGCGCACTCGAACTCGCCGAGCACGTCGGCAGGTCGGGCCGGGTTGTACGAGGCGAAGGTGGTCATCGCCCCAGTCTTCCCCGCGGGGCTGGTGGGACGTGGGGAAGTCGGCGTGGCGCAGCGATGCCCGTGAGGATCAGAGCTCGGCATCCAGCGGAACGTCGGCGCCGCCGAGGACCTGGAACACGGTGCCGTCCTCGTACCCGGCACCGTCCATCCAGTACTCGTAGAGGCCGCTCGCGGGGTGGACGATGGCAGCGCGGTAGTTGCCCGGGCGCAGGCCCTCGATTCGGTACGTGCCGTCGGCGGCGGTGACTGCTCCGGCCAGGCTCGAGGGACCGATGGCCACGACCCACGCGGCCGCCGCCGGCGAGTCACCCCTCGTGACCGTCCCCGAGATGTCCCCGAGGGCGATCGGGGCGAGGCGGGCGTTCGCGGTCCCTGGGGCCGAGACGGCGGTGGCGGCGCCCAGGTCACCCGGGCCCACGTCGTCGTAAGACTCGTTGTGGTGCCGGCCGGAGGGGTCGACGAAGATCAGCTTGTACCCACCGGCGGCGAGGTTGAGGCTGTAACCGCCGGTCGAGTTGGTCCTGGCCGCACGGGCGAAGGTGAGGTTGTCCGCCCGCAGGGCGACCACGACCGCACCGGCCACGGCGCTGCCCGACTGGTCGTCGGTCACCCGTCCGGTGATGGCCGCGCCCGTGCCGGGCGGCACCTGCGCCGGGAGGGTGCCGTCGGCGACCACCGTGGTGCCGGCGGTGACGGTCACGGGTGTGGCGGTGTCGAAGGACCCGGCGCTGGGGTGGAAGCGGATGCCGTGGTTGCCGGTCCGGTCGACGTAGAGGACGTGGTGCGGCCCGGTTGTGAGGCCCGGGAGCGTGAAGTGCCCGCCGGCGTCGGACGTCGTCGCGGCCTCGAAGGCCCCACCGGTGGTGAGGGTGAGGACGTAGGCGCCGGCGACCGGGGTGCCCGAGCCGGTCTCGGTCACGGTGCCGGCGATGGCTCCGAGCCGGGCCGTGAGCACGGGGTCGAGGATGGTGGTCCCGGCGCCCACCGCGACAGCGGTCGGCGCCCCGACGAATCGCGGCTCGTTCGCCGAGGTTGGGTCGATGACGTAGACGTGGTAGCTGCCCACGGGCACCGCGAACCCGAACTGTCCGGTGCTCGTGGCGGCGCCGCCCCCGGCGACGGAGAAGTCGGAGGTGCGCAAGGCGGCCACGAGCGCGCCGGGAACCGCTGCGGCCGACGTGTTGGAGACGTGGCCGGCGAGGCCCGGTCCGAGCAGGGCGGCGATCGCGAGCACGTCGCCGGTCTCCCCCGGCTGGTTGCCGAGCGTGGCGACGTGCCCGGCCCCCAACTGCCCGACCTCGTTCTTGCCCCAGCACCGGGCGGTGACGTCGTCGAGGATGGCACAGGTGTAGGAGTCACCGGTGGTGACGGCGGCGGCGGTGCGGCCGGTGCCGAGGTCGACGGTGGGGAGGTCGTCGCCCATCTCGTCGGCGTCGTCGCCGCGGCTGGCGGTGTCGCCGAGCCCCAGCTGGCCGTTGCCGTTGTTGCCCCAGCACTTGAGAGTGGCGTCGTCGAGCACGACGCACGTCTGGCCGTTCGTGCCGCTGCTGATGGCGGTGGGGGTGCGGCCGGTGCCGAGGTCGACGGTGGGGAGGTTGTCGCCCATCTCGTTCGGATCGTCGCCGCGGGTGACCGAGTCACCCGACCCGAGGGCGCCATTGCTGGCGGCGCCCCAGCACTTGACGTCGGCGTTGTCGAGCAGGGCACAGGTGAAGCTCGAGGCGGCGGTGATGGCGGTGGCGGTGCGGCCGGTGCCGAGGTCGACGGCGGGGAGGTTGTCGCCCATCTCGTTCGGTCCGTCGCCGCGCGTGCTCAGGTCGCCGAGCCCGAGTCGTCCGTAGGCGTTGTTCCCCCAGCACTTGACCGTGGCATCGTCGAGAAGGACGCAGGTGTGTGAATCGCCGCCGCTGATGGCGGTGGCGGTACGGCCGGTGCCGAGGTCGACGGCGGGGAGGTTGTCGCCCATCTCGTTCGGTCCGTCGCCGCGTGTGCTCAGGTCGCCGAGCCCGAGTACTCCCGCGCCGTTCCGTCCCCAGCACTTGACCGAGCCGTTGTCCAGCACCGCGCAGGTGTGCTCGAGACCGGCGCTGATGGCGGTGGCGGTGCGGCCGGTACCGAGGTCGACGCTGGGGAGGTTGTCGCCCATCTCGCCGGGCCCGTCGCCGCGTGGCGTGACGGGGCCGATCCCCAACTGGCCGAAGTTGCTGCGGCCCCAGCACTTGACGGTGGCGTCGTCGAGGAGGCTGCAGGTGTGCTCGAGACCGGCGCTGATGGCGGTGGCGGTGCGGCCGGTGCCGAGGTCGACGGTGGGGAGGGCGAGCCCCATCTCGTTCGGCCCGTCGCCGCGGGTGCCGATGTCCCCCAGGCCCAGCTGGCCCCGGTCGTTGAGGCCCCAGCACCGCACCGAGCCCACGCTGTTCACGGCGCAGGTGTGCCTGACGCCGGCGGTGATGGAGCGCGCCGCAACCAGCGTGCCGGGCGCCTCGTTGCCGTCTGCGGCGCTCGGTGCCGTGCCGACGGTGGCGGTGGTCGCGACGAACGTGGTGACCGCCAGGCACGCCACGACCGCAGCGCCGCTCAGGGCCGGCCGGCGCCGGACCACCCTGCCTGCCCGTCTGCCTGCCCGTCTGCCTGCCCGTCGGTCCAGAGCGCGCCAGGTGCTCATGCCCGTCTCCCCTTCGTCGCCGGAGAGCGTAGCGGGTCACCGCCACAGCATCCGGGTGGGCGCGCACGCTGTTGTTGGCGTCGGCGGCCGATCAGAGGTGTGGGAACGGCGCCCCACCGGCCACTATTGACACCCGTGAGGACAGTCCAGAAGTACGGCGGCACCTCGGTGGGCGACCCCGACCGCATGCGGTCGGTGGCCGATCAGATCGCGCGCACGCATCGTCGGGGCGACGAGGTCGTGGTGGTGGTCAGCGCCATGGGCAAGGAGACCGACGACCTGCTCCGGCTCGCCGAGGAGGTTTCGGGCGCCAACCGCCCGGGGCGCGAGATGGACATGCTCATCACCGCCGGCGAGCGCAAGGCCACTGCGCTGCTCTGCCTGGCGCTGCACGCGCTGGGCGTGCCCGCCGACTCGTTCACCGGCAGCCAGGCGGGCTTCCTCACCGACACCAACCATACGAACGCCAAGATCCTCGAGGTCCGCCCCGACCGGGTGGCCGAGGCGTTGGCCGCGGGACGGGTGCCGGTGGTGGGCGGCTCGCAGGGCGTGTCCACCGAGCGCGACGTCACCTTCCTCGGCCGCGGCGGCTCTGACACCACCGCCGTGGCCCTGGCCGAGGCGCTCGACGCCGACGCCTGCGAGCTCTACACCGATGTGTCGGGGGTGTTCACCGCCGACCCCCGGCTGGTGCCCGACGCCCGCAAGATGAGCCACGTCTCGTTCGACGAGTTGTTGGAGATGACCGCGTCCGGGTGCCCGAAGCCCGCCATGCGGTCGGTCGAGTTCGCCCGCAACCACCACGTGCGCTTGCATGTGCGTTCCAGCTTCACCTGGGAAGTCGGAACCTGGGTCACCGAGGAGAGTTCCATGGAGCAGGCGATCATCTCGGCCGTCGTCGACGACGACTCGGAGGCCAAGGTCACGATCGGCGGTGTGCCCGACCGCCCGGGCATCGCCGCCAGCCTCTTCCGGCGCCTGGCCGACAGCGACGTGAACGTGGACATGATCGTGCAGAACACGTCCGAGGCGGGCGTCACCGACATCTCGTACACGGCCCCCAAGGAGGACCTCGCCACCAGCCTGGCCATCACCGAGGCCCTCGCGGCCGAGATCGGCGCCACCCGCGTGACCGCCGACGACACCATCGCCCGGGTGAGCGTGGTGGGCGCGGGCATGAAGTCGAACCCCGGGGTCGCCGCCACCATGTTCGAGACGCTGGCCGGCAACGGCATCAACATCGAGATGATCAGCACCTCGGCCATCCGCATCTCGTGCGTGATCGCCGCCGCCGAGCTCGAACGGGCCGTCGTCGTCCTCCACGACGCGTTCGGGTTGGCGTCCCCGCCCGCCTGAGACCACCCCGCACCCCCGCTCCGGGAATCGGGTGGGGGCGGGACGGCAGTGGGTCGTAACCTTGGGGCCATGTTCGACGCGAGTGCAGGTGTGAACGTGGGCATCGTCGGGGCCACCGGCCAGGTCGGCGGGGTGATGCTCGAGATCCTGGCCGAGCGGGGGTTCCCCGTGGCCACGCTGCGGCTCTTCGCCTCGAGCCGATCGGCCGACCGAACGCTGGTGTGGGCCGGCGGCGAGATCGCCGTCGAGGACGCGGCCGTCGCCGACTACTCGGGCGTCGACATCGCGCTCTTCTCGGCCGGCGGCTCGACCTCGAAGGCCCTTGCGCCGAAGGTGGCGTCGCAAGGCGCGATCGTGATCGACAACTCGTCCGCCTGGCGCATGGACCCCGACGTGCCCCTGGTGGTGCCCGAGGTCAACGCACACGCCCTCGACTCGATCCGGAAGGGCATCGTCGCCAACCCCAACTGCACCACCATGGTGGCGATGGCGCCGCTCAAGGCGCTCGACCGTGAGGCCGGCCTGCGCAGCCTGGTCATCAGCACCTACCAGGCCGTGTCGGGCGCCGGCCTGGTCGGCGGCGCCGAGCTCGACGAGCAGGTGCGCAAGGTGGCCGACGGCGCCACCGGGCTCATCCACGACGGGCGCGCCGTCGACTTCGGCGAGCCCCACGTGTTCCCCGGGCCCATCGCCTTCAACGTGTTGCCCCACGCCGGCGACTTCGTGGACGACGGCCTCGGCGAGACGGCCGAAGAGCAGAAGCTGCGCAACGAGAGCCGCAAGATCCTCGAGTTGCCGGACCTCCCGGTGTCCGGCCTCTGCGTGCGGGTGCCGGTGTTCACCGGCCACTCACTCGCCATCAACGCCGCCTTCGACCGCCCCATCACTCCCGACCGTGCCCGCGAACTGCTCGCCGGCGCCCCCGGCGTCCTGCTCACCGACGTGCCCACGCCCCTGATGGCCGCGGGCACCGACCCCACCTACGTCGGCCGCATCCGCCGCGACGAGACCGTCGACCACGGCCTCGCCTTCTTCGTGAGCGGCGACAACCTGCGCAAGGGCGCCGCCCTCAACGCCGTGCAGATCGCCGAAGCCCTCCTCGACTGACCCTGACCCTCGGCCGGCGCCCCCCTCCCGTGTTCTCGGGCTGTCGTGGCAGGTTCTGTGCTGTTTCAGCCGCAGAGGATGGCTGTCAGACCCCCGGGGGAGAATGGGGTCATGTTCGATGCGGTCGCCGAAGCGCACGTCAACCTGAAAGAGGTGGCGGCCGAGGAGCGTGCGGGGTGGTCGTCGTTGGCGCACTCGGACCGGGTGCGAGACGTGTTCTCGATCGCCGAGCGGGCCGAGGCCGAGCTGATCCGAACGGTGATGGGCTGGAACCGGGCGGGCGGCTGGGAAGCCGACGGGCAACGCTCCGCAGTCTGTTGGCTGGTGTGGCAGAACCAGATCGCCCGCCCGCGGGCCAAGGTCCTGGTCGACTCGGCCGAGCTGTGCGCGAGGTACCCCGACATCGCCGCGGCGTTGGCCGGCGGCGAGATCGCGTGCGGGCACGTCGCGGCCATGGCCCGAGTGGAACACCCCCACCCGGACGAGTTCGCCACCTGCGCCGAGGGCCTGTTGGGCGCGGCAGCCGACACGTCGGTGGTCGAGTTCGACTGGGTGGCCAAGCAGTGGGCCAACGCCGTCGACCACCGCGCACCCGCCGACGACCGCGACCGCGGCCTCGCCATATCGGACACGTTCGGCGGCAAGTCCTACGTGAAGGGGTCCGGCTCCACCGAAGAGGCCGCGATCCTGCGCAAGGCCCTCGCGAAGGACAACCCTCCCGACCCTGCCGACCGCCCCGAAGGACCCCGCACCCTCAGCCAGCGCATGTGGGACAGGCTGATCGACCTCGCCCGCCGCGAGCTCGCCGGCGCCGACCCCACGGGGCCCGCCGATGGCCTCGATCTCGTCGCCGACGCCGAGACGGTCGCGCGCTCCCTCGCACAGCAGGAAGGCGTCGACCCCCAACTCGACCTCGACCTCGACCTCGACCCTGACCCTGACGACCAGCCCACGGCGCCCGAGTCGAGCGGGGACTCCCTCGGCGCCGTCCTCGCCCGCTACTGCGACCGCCCCACCGACGCGAACACGGGCACGCAAACGGGCACGGATGCGGCCCCTCCGGCACCGGCCACGGCACCGGCACCGACGGTGCCGTGGTGCGGGGTCATGGGGGGCCCGCCGCTCCCTCCGTCGGTGGTCGCCCGGTGGCTGTGCACCGCCTGGGTCCGCCGGGTCATCCGAGACCCCCGAACCGGCCATGTCATGGACTACGGGCGCCGCCAACGCCTCTACAACACCAACCAACGCCGAGCCATGGCTCATCGAGACGGCGGCTGCGGGTTCCCCGGGTGCGACCTCGGCCCCCGCTATTGTGACGCCCACCATCTCAGACCCTGGACCGAGGGCGGCCTCACGAACATCGACTGGGGCCTCTTGTTGTGCCGTCGACATCACGTCCTCGTGCACGACAAGGGCTGGACGTTGGGGCGCGACCCCACCACCGGCATCGTCACCGCCACCAGCCCCGACGGCCGCACCTTCACCCGGCGCCCCAACCCTCTGACGCGACGCGTCTGAACCCACGCAACCCCGACCGACGCGGGCCGCGCTACCGGACGGCGAGGGTGCCGGTCATGCCGAGCGACTCGTGGCCGGGGATGCGACAGACGATCTCGTAGGTACCGGGGGCGAGGTCGACCTCGACGCGGCGGTGGCCGCGTGTCGACAGGCGCAGGTCGACCGGGGTGCCCCTGATCGTGAAGGTGTGCCAGAACAGATCGTCGTTCGTCACGTAGAAGGTGGTGCGTCCGGCGGGCACGTCCAGGTGGTCGGGCACGAAGGCCGTGTCACGGGCGGCCACCTGCACATCACCCGTTGCCGGACCGTCGGTCGCACCCAGGAAGCCGGCCAGCGTGGCCAGCGCGAGCGTCGCCAGCCCCGCGCCGACGGCGATCAGCGGGCCGACCCCAGCAGGTGCGGGGTGTCGGCGGCGGGCCAACGAGAGCGTGGCGGCGACGAGCAGCAGCACCGCCGACGTCGCAAAGGCGGCGGGAACGACCACGGCGGCCAACGACTCGCCGTTGGCCAGGTTGGTGAGGGCGGCGGGGAGCATCCAGAACGCGATGTCGGCGGCGAGGAGGGCGGTGACGATGGTGCCCACGAAGCCCGTGCGCCATCGCAGTAGGGCATTCGCCACGAGCAGCGCCGAAGCGATGACGAGGGTCTCGCGGTCGCCGGACACCAGCCCGACGACGGCGGTGAGGCACAGGACGACGGCGGCCAGCCAACGCACCAGCCACGCCCAGTCACGCCTCGGCACCTGCTGATACTACGCCCCAGGGCCGGCGCCGGGGCTGGGAGAGGCGCGGTGGGGTTCAGCTCGGCAGGGTGGGGCGGCGGCCGGCCCAGGGGCGGGCGGCCTCCAGCTGCGCGGCCACCGAGAAGACGGTGCACTCGTCGCCCATCGGCGCCACGAGCTGCACGGACAGCGGTAGGCCGCCCGGCGTGAAGCCAGCCGGCACCGTGGCCGCCGGGTTGCCGCAGACGTTCCACAACGTGGTGAACGGGACCGCCCACAGGTTTCGCAGTGAGGTGATGGCCGCACCGGCATGGCCCAGCCCGCCGGCCGGCTTCGGCAGGCCGCCCAGCGCCGGGGTGAGCAGCAGGTCGTGCTGGTCGAACACGCGGTTGGCCCGGCGGGCCATCGACACGGCTCGACGGAGGCCCCACCGCTCGGCCAATGCGGGAGGCTGCAGCGGACCGAGGTGGATCTTGGTGGCCGGTTCCACCTGTTCGGGATGGGCCGCATGGACGATGTGCGCTCGGATGCCGCTGTTGCCCAGCGTGGCGAAGACGACGAGGGGCTCGGGCCACCGGTGGTCGTAGACGTCGACCTCATGGCCCAGCTCGGTCAGTGTGGCCGCCACCGACTCGGCGGCGGCCACCATCTGATCGGCGATGGGGATGCCGGGGACGGTGCTGCGGGTCGACAGGGCGATGCGCAGCGGGCGGGGCCGGGCCGCCGCCGCTTCGACGAACGAGGTGGGGGGGTCGTCGCAGCGGTAGCGGTCACCGGCCAGGTTGCCCCGGAGCACGTCGTGCAGCAGGGCCGAGTCGCCCACGGTGCGGGTGAGGGGGCCCACCACGGCGAGGCCGTTCCAGAGGTCGGCCTCGGGCGCCGGGGTGATGCGGCCCCGGGTCACCTTCATGCCGAACAGGCCGCAGCAGGCGGCGGGGATGCGGATCGACCCGCCGCCGTCGCTTCCCATGGCCGCAGGCACCACGCCGGACGCCACCGCCGCGGCCGACCCGCCGCTCGAGCCGCCGGGGGTGCGGTCGAGGTCCCACGGGTTGCGGGTGATGCCGTGCAGGTCGCTCTCGGTGAACGCCCACTGCCCGAACTCGGGCATGTTGGTCTTGCCCACGGCCACGACGCCGGCGGACCGGAGGCGGCGCACCACCTCGGCGTCGTGGCGGGCGGGATCGCCACACGATCGGCTGCCGTGGCCGGTCACCTCGCCGGCGACGTCGAGGTCGTCCTTCAGGGCAATGGGCACCCCGAGCAGCGGGCGGTCGTCGCCGGCGGCCCTGGCCTCGTCGGCGGCCCCCGCCCCGGCCCGGGCCTGGTCGGTCCAGACGGCCCGGAAGGCGTTGAGGTGGGGCTCGACGGCGACGATCCGGGCGAGGGTGGCCTCGACCAGATCGACCGACGTCACCTCGCCCCGGGCAAGGGCGTCGGCACAGGCGGCCACGCCGTCGAACAGCAGGTCAGCGGGACTGGGCACCGGGCGATGCTACGAGGCCGAGCAACGCGGCGCGGCGTGGCACCGCCAGAGGGCGGGCGGGCCCTATCGGTGGGGCAGCCGGCGTGACGCGGGGTCGCGGCTGGCCCAGGCCAGAGCCGCGAGCGAGGCCGCGAGCACCCACCGCCACCGGTCGGCGTGGGTGTCGGGCTGCAGCTCGGGGATCGGCCAGGCCGACGGCACGGCCTGGCGCGCCACGAACAGCAGGGCCACCATCACGAACAGGCCGGCGGCGGCGGTGATGCCGGGGGCGTGGTCGCCTCGCCGGGCGACGACCGCGGCCACCGCGAGCGTGAACGCGGCCAACGCGGCGATCTCGACCGTGAGCGCGCCGACGGCCAGGGCGTCGTACCCGTCGAGGAAGCTGCCCTGCCAGAGTGCCAGCAGCCACCCCGCCACGACCACCGGCAGGCCCAGGGCCAGCCGGCTGAGGCGGCGCCGGGCGAGATCGGACGGAGACGCCGCGAGGACGTCGGCGGCCGGGTCGTCGAGCAGGTAGCCGACGGGGATCACCATGAGAAGCCCCACCAGGACGAGCAGCAGGGCCATCGGGTGCTCCATGAACGAGAGGAAGGCGAGCAGGGCGAGGCCGGCGGCCGGCCCGCCGGCGACCACACCCAGGCGGGACGCGCGCGCCGTGGGGCGGACGAGATCGCGGGTCAGGTGCATGGCGCCAGCCCCTCGGGGGTCTCCGACGGGCGATCGGCGTCGAGGCCGAAGGCGGCGGCGAGGTCGGACGTCGGCGTGTCGGGGTCGACCCAGCGCGCCCAGTCGTCGGCCAGCACGGCCCGGACCTCGTCGACCGGGCGTCGGAGCAGGGCCCGCGCGACGGTCAGGTCGCTCTCGCTGTGGACCACGGCGGGCTCGGTGTCGATCTCCCAGTCCTCCTCGGTGAGGGTGGTCACCGACGGATCGTCGTACTGCGAGTCGGGCGTCGACCTGAACTTGGCGGGGCGGATCTCGTCTCCCGGGCGCAGCCCCCGTCCGGCAAGGGCGACCGCGACCGCCGCCCGGGCCTGGCCGCCCGCGTAGCACGGCACCGTCGGAGCAGCGGCGGGCTCGGGCAGGCCGACGAGCTCGTGGCCCACGAGCAGCGCCTGGAACGCGCCCCCGTCCCAGCGCAGGTCGGGGTGCAGCCCCGGCTCGTCGACCCAGGCGAACGAGTTGCCGCGACGGTCGAGCTCGGCGCGCACCGGCGCCGCGAGCTGTCCGATCTCCTCGGGGGAGAGGCGGACGTGCACCTCGACGGGCCCGTCGACGGCGGCCGCCGGCGCGGCGTCACGCACGTGCGACGCCAGCACCGCCCAGGCGGTGGCGATCTCGTCGAGCTCGGGGAACGAGCAGACGCGGGCCGACTCGCCGCTTGTTTCCCGCTCTGAGGGGCCGCTCGGGCCGCTGACGCATCGCTGGTGGGCGGCGGGGTCGGTGACCAGGTCGGCGATCTGGTCGGCGGTGCCGCCGGTGTAGGTCCGGCTCTGGCCGATGATCGCCACCACCACCAGCACCGCGGCGACGCCGAGCCATCGCCCGCCCCAGGCCCGGTCGCCGTCCATCAGGAAGGCGACGCCCATCGCCACCGCCGCGAGCCCGAGCAGGTAGACGACATGCCAGCCCTGGGCGACGGGCGTCAGGAAGGCGGGCAGGTCGGCCCCCCAGGCCAGGGGGCCCAACCCGGACACGACGACCGGCAGGTCGTCGCGGCCCAGAAGGCCCGTGGCGACGCCGACCACGACCACCGCGACGATCGGCACCAGGCCCCACGGGAGGAGTCGGGCGAGGCCGATGCCGAGTGCGCCGGCGCACGCCACGAGCACGACCGCGGCGGCGATGTTGGCGAGCTCGATGTCGGCGAAGGGCAGGCCGAGGTCGGATCGCGACCAGAGCGATTCAGCGTCGTCCTTGCCGGCGCCGAACCACACACCGATGGTGAGCGCGGCCGTGGCACCCATCCCCACCAGCAGCGGGCCCCGCAGGGCGAGGAACAGGGCCAGCGTGCGGGTCGACGGCCGGGCCGGCAGGCTCTCGAAGAGCTCGACCGTGCCGTCGCGACGGGGCCGGAGCGCGGCCCGGTTGGCGGCGACGACCACCATGCCGCACAGGGGGAAGGCGAGCAGCGGGATGAAGCGTCCCGACAGGCTGAGCCACTCGCTCTGGTCGGGGAGGCCACTGTCGAGCACGGCGAGGACGGCCAGCGCCGTGAGGGCCACGCCGACCCAGAGCAGTGGGCTGGCCACCAGGCGGCGGGTCTCGATGCGGGACAGGGCCGCTGCGGTCCGGGTCGGTGAGGCGACGGACTCGCTCCGGTAGGGGGTGGTGGCCGCGCCGGTGACCGGGTCCGTGCCCGGGGCCGGGCCCGGACCGCCCGACCACGCCAGGTCGGCCCCGCCGCGGTCGGCCGAGACGAAGCGGTAGGCGAGCACCCCGCCGCCGATGAGCAGGACCAGGACGATCAGCTCCATCAGGCGACCTTCGCGGCGGCGAGGTCGACGGCGCCGACGAGCAGCAGATAGCCGTCCTCGAGTGTGGGCGCCACGGGCTCGGCCCCCGTCGGTGGCGCGCCGATGTGGCGGACGCGCCCATCCGGGCCGGCCCAGGCGAGCTGGGCGGACGGGTCGCGGTCGCCGGCCACCCAGACATGGCCGGCAGCGGTGGCGGTGAGGTCGGCCGGCCGGCCGTCGAAGCGCACGACGCCCCCCAGGATCACCACCACGCGCTGGCAGAGGGCGGCCACGTCGTCGGTCTGATGGGTCGAGAGCACCACGGTGCGGTCCGGGGAGCCGCCCGTCAGCAGCTCGCGGAAGCGCAGGCGCTGCTCGGGGTCGAGCCCCGCGGTGGGCTCGTCGAGCACCAGCAGGTCGGGGTCGCCCAGCAGGCTCTGGGCGATGGCCACTCGGCGGCGCATCCCGCCCGACAGGCTGCGGATGCGCTTGTGCATCACAGCGTCGAGGCCGACGAGGGTGAGCACCCGGCGGACCTCGTCGTGCCGCCGGCCCCGGTCGGTGAGCCCCTTCAGGATGGCGATGTAGTCCACGAAGTCGAAGGCCGAGAAGTTGCGGTGGAAGCCGGGCTCCTGGGGCAGGTAGCCGAGGCGACGTCGGATCTCCTCGCGATCGCCCGCGGTGGTGGGGGACCGTCCCAGGATCTCGAGCGAGCCGCCGTCGGGTGCGAGCACCGTCGCGACCATGCGCAGCAGGGTGGTCTTGCCGGCACCGTTGGGGCCGAGGAACCCGGTGATGCCGGGCTCGAGGTCGAGCGAGACGCCGTCGACGGCACGGAGCGAGCCGAACCGCTTCTCGAGGCTGTTGATGCGGACGGTGATGGCCATCGTGGGTCCTCCGGGACGGGTGGGGTGCGGGTGGTACGACTGCTCAGCGGGTGGGGAGCTCGATCTCGTGGCGGCGAACGGCGAAGGTCGCCGTGGAAGCCACGAGCAGGACGAGGGCGGTGAGTTGCAGGGGAAGGGCGAGCGCGCCCAGGTCGGTGGCCGTGGGTCGGCTGGTGCGGGGGAGCAGGGTGCCGACGGTGAACAGCGTGATCAGCCAACCCGCCGCAACGGCGCCGGCGGCCCGCTCGGGCGCGAGCCGGGTGGCCAGGGCCAGGGTGGTGGCCGTGAGCGCGAGTGCGGGAAGGAGCCAGGCGACGGCCTCGACACCGATGCCCGGGAGGAGCAGCGACGCCAGGGCGAGGAGCAGGATCGAGGCCACGGTGACCGCGGTGGTGCGCACGAGCATGAGCCGCAACTCGCCGAACGGCGTGGCCGACTCGAAAGCCCGGAAGTCGTCGACCCCGTTGGTGCCGGCGTAGGTCGCCGCCACCCCCGCAACCGGGACGAGGGGGGAGAGGAGCAGGAACGGCACGGGCCCGAGGTCGCCATGGGCGATGGCGATCCCCGCCGCAACGACCAGGGCCACCGACACCACCCAGGCCGACCGGAACGCCGTGCTCGCCCCGACGAGGCGGGCCAGGTGGTCGGGCATGCCGGCCGCCGCCGCGAGCCAGTGCAGCCAATTGCGGTGCGGTCGGTCGATGCGGTCGACCGTGAGCGACCAGCCGGCCTCGATGCGGGGGGCCATGGCGGACACCGCCGGGCTGTCGGCCACCAGTGCCCGACACGCGGCGCAGCCCTGCAGGTGGGCTTCGACGGACGCGCGCCCCGACGCGGCAAGGGTCATCCCGGCGTAGCGGGCGACCAGGTCGTCGGTCAGGTGCCAGGGGTCGGCGGGGTTCACCTTGTCCGCTCCTGGCTGCGCCGGGCCGCTCGGGCCCCACCCTCGTCCCTCGGGTTCATGGTTGTGCCTTTCTCGATCTCGGAGTGGTCGTCATGCCAGGGCCTCGCGGAGCTCACGGCGGGCGCGGTGCATGCGGGTCTTCACGGTGCCGGCGGGGATGCCGAGGAGGCGGGCCGCCTCTCTGGTGGTGAGGCCGTCGAGCACCGTGGCCTGCACCACCGAGCGCAGCTCCGGCGACAGGCCGTCGATGGCGGGGCCGAGCTCTCCGTGCTGGATGCCGGCGAGCACGAGGTCCTCGGCCGACTCGAGCGGCTCTGACCGGCGGGCCGAGAGCCGGGCCATGAGCGGGGCGCGTGGGCGCATCCGGCTCATGAGCGTGCGGATGGAGATGCCCCAGATCCAGGCCGCCACCTCGCCGTCCCCCGTCCAGGACCCAGCCTTCTTCCAGACCGTCACGAAGGTGTCCTGAAGGGCCTCGTCGACCAGGCCGTCGTCCGCGCAGCGGTGGGACAGCCGCAGCACCAGCCACGGGGCGTGCCGCCGGTAGAGCATCTCGAGGGCGCGGCGGTCGCCGTCGCGGAGCGCCGCCACCAGCGCGGCGTCGGAGGATCGATCGTCGGGGCCCACATCCCTCTGTGTCATCCGACCCCCCGATCGGTTCTCGTGGAGGAGTGCGCTACTCCTCGACCGACAGGGCGCGAGCGGCGGCGAGCAGATCGGCGTCACCCGTGTCGGCGGCCACGGTCACCCCGGTCACGCCGGGAACGGCCTCGGCGGCGGGTGGCACGACGGTGACGCGGCGCACGTAGCCCAGGCGGGGCGTGCGCTCGACCTGCACCTGCTGGTGTTGGTGGACCTGGCGGTAGTGCCGTCGCCGGACCCGCCAGGCATCGATCTGGTCGACCTCGCCCGTATCGACGGCGAGGTACCAACGGGGCTCCCGCTCGTTGCTGCCCCGACGCTCGGGGTCGGTGAAGTACCGCACGACCTTGGGCGCCTGCAGACCACCGTCGCGCGCCCGGGCCCGGAGCACGACGCCGGTGACCGTGCCGGTCGAGAACAGGTCGGCGAGGCCGCGCCACAGGGCGAACGCTGCGTAGGCGCCGAGTGCGGCGAACGCCAGGCAGGCCAGGAGGGCGACCCAGCCCGCCCGGCTGAGCAGCACGGGGTCGAGCGTGAGGCGCCCGCCCAGGTCGGTGTCGTGGGCGAAGCGGTACGAGGCCCACATGGTCGCCGTCGAGGCGGCGAAGCCCGAGAGCCCGAGCGCGATGGCGGCCGCGGGGTGACGTCCCCAGCCGGGCTCGAACCTCGGGTAGGCGACGGTGACGGGGCGCCACTCGCCGGTGACGGCGCTCCAGGCATGGCGGTCGTCCTCGGCGCCCAGCGGGAGCTGCTGGACGGCCAGGCCGGCGAGGTCCATGGCCGCGGCGTGGGCGAGGTAGCGGTCCCATACCTCGACGGCGGCGGCCGGCTGCTCGGCGAAGTCGCCGTGCTCGGCCAGGTAGCGGCGCACCCCGAGCCAGCGGCCGCCGGCATCGAGGCCGGCCGGGGTGTCGCGCTGGCGGTCGGACGACGTGATCCGCCCAGCGGTCCCGCCGACGACGAAGAGCCCGGCGAACACGCCCAGCGCCAGCGCGCCCAGTCCCTCGTCGTTCGAGTCGACGCCCGACGCCCAGAGCAGCCCGGCGGCGCCGATGACGGCCATCCACGCGATGCCGGCGACCACCGGCGGCCACCGCCGTCGGCAGAGCCCCCGCGCCCGGGCGTCGGCGACGACCTCCTGCCGGAAGGACCGCCACCAGGCGTCGGAGGCGGCCTCGGGGCCCGTGGTGAGGGCCTCGGCGGGCACCACCCCGTCCGCCGCGGTGGCGCGCAGATGGGACAGGACGCGTTGCTCGTAGGGCGCGAGCGTGCCGCGGCCCGTCGAGCGCAGCCGGCAGATGGTGGCCTCGCCGTACTGCTCGAGGCTCACCCACCGGCGCGCCGCCAGGTCGAGCAGGGTGGCGGGCACCGCTTCGGAGGTGACCTCGAAGTCGTCGGTGAGCAGGTCGACGACCGCCGGCGGCTCGGGGCCGAGGTCCATCGTCGCCTCGCCGGGACGCGGGCGGCGGGGCCGGGTCGCGATGGCGGTGACGATCAGGACGACCAGTGCCGCCACGAGGAGGCCGGCGGCGCCGTAGAGGGCGTCGCGGCGGATCGGTTCGAGCGAGTCGTCGAGGGTGGCGGCGCCCAGGAGCAGCGCGTTCGGCGATGGGAGACCCGGCACGTCGCGAGCGTACGATGCCCGGCGTGACCGAAGCGGTGGCCCGAGCGGCCCGAGCGGCCCGAGCGGCCGGGCGATGCCCCCGGCGATGCCGCCGACGCGGCCCGGCGGTCAACGGGCGCAAGGGGCGGGCGGCGTGACGGCCACGGTGACGCCAGCCGACAGCATCGCCGCGCTCAAGGAACTGCGGGCGGCCCGGCGGCGCAAGCGGGTGGCCGGCATCCACTGGATCGATGCCCTCTACCAGGTGTACCTCACGGCCATCTTCGGTGGTGGCGCGGTCATCTTCATCTCGGGGGTCGTGGGCGGCGAGCGCCTCGACGCGGCCGGGGTCGACCGGGTGCTCGCCGAGGGACCGGCGGTGCTCGGGGTGATCGTGGCTGCGGCCGTCGCGCTCGGCCTGCGCTCCGGGGCCCGCGGTGGGCCCATCGCCCTGGAGGCACCCGACGTCCGTCATGTCCTGCTCTCGCCGGTGCCCCGCACCGCCGCGCTCCGGGGGCCGGCGGTGCGCCAGCTCCGCTTCGCGATGTTCGTCGCGGTGGTGGTCGGCGCCATCGTGGGGCAGCTCGCGGTCCGGCGGATGGGCGGATCAGCGCTCGCCTGGGTCGCCTGCGGGGCCCTGTTCGCGGCGGCCACGGTGGCAGTGGGCCTCGGCTGCGCGCTGGTGGCCTCGGGCCGCCGCATCCCCTCCTGGGTCGCGACGGTGGTCGGCGGCGGCCTGCTCGCCTGGGCCCTCGGCGACGTCCTCGGCTCGTTCCCCGCGTCGCCCACGTCCTACCTCGGCCTTCTCGCCTTCTGGCCGATCGACGTCGACCCGCTCGCCGTGGTTCCCGCCGTGCTCGCCGTGGTGCTGCTGGCCTTGGGGTTGCTCTGGGTTGGCGGTGTGTCGCTCGAGGCCGCCGAGCGTCGCACGCACCTCGTGGGCCAGCTCAAGTTCGCCGCCACCCTCCAGGACCTGCGGACCGTGATCGTGCTTCGCCGGCAACTGGCGATGGAGCTGCCGCGCGTCAAGCCGTGGGTCCGCGAGCGCTCGAACGGCCGGTTCCCGATCTGGCACCGTGGGGTCCGCGGCATCCTGCGCTGGCCGCTGGCGCGGGTGGGCCGGGTCGTGATCGTCAGCGTCGTGGCCGGCCTGGCCCTGCGTGGCGTCTGGGAGGGCACCACCCCCCTGGTGGTCGTCGCGGGCCTGGCCATGTTCGTCGCCGGCCTCGACGCCATCGAGCCGCTCGCCCAGGAGACGGACCACCCCGGCCGGCGCGACGCCCTGCCCGTCACGATCGGCCACGTCATGGTCCGCCACCTGCCGGTGGCCGCGGTCGTGATGGTGCTCGCCGGGCTGGTGGCGGCGGTCACCGCGGTGGCTCTCGACCCGTCGGCCGAGGCCGCCCGGCTGGCCGCCATCTGCCTCCTGCCTGCCGCGCTCGCCGGCGGGGCCGCCGCGGTCATCAGCGTGGTCATGGGCGCGCCGGCGCCGTCCGACAACTGGCAGCTGCTGCCCCCCGAGGTGCAGGGGTCCCGCACGCTCTTCCGCACGGTGTGGCCCCCACTGGTGGCCACCCTCGGCGCGGTGCCGGTGGCCCTGGCCCGCAGCGCCTACGACAACGGCGGCAACCCTTACGACGTCGCCTTCGCCGGCGGTTTCGTCGTGCTCCTGGTGGTGGGCCTGGTGGCGGCCTGGGTCCACCAGCGCGAGGTCATCAAGGCGTGGTGGCGAAGCGTGCAGGAGGTGCAGGGGCTCGCCCCGGCCGCGCCGGCGGCGGCCGATGCCGACCGTGGCTCCGGCAGCACCAAGGGCCGGTCCAACACCGCAAGCAGTGTGGGCCGGCCGGCACCCAAGAAGCCCGCGCCCCGAAAAGTGAAGACCCGACTGGAGCGACCGTGACCAAGCGCAAGAAGAAGCCGCAGGGACCGCCCCCCGTCCTCGCCGTCGACGGGCTCGCCAAGTCCTACGGCGACGTCGAGGCCCTCGCCCCGCTCGACCTCGAGGTCCGGCCGGGCGAGAGCGTGGTGCTCATCGGGCACAACGGCTCGGGCAAGACCACGTTCCTGCGGCTCGTGGCCGGCCTGCTCGACCCCACCGAGGGCGACATCGAGGTCGACGGCACCCCCGCCGGGTCGCTCGAGGCGCGCGCGGCCACGTCGTTCCTGCCCGACGAGCCGGTGCTCTACGACGACCTCAGCGTGCGCGAGCACATCGACTACCTCGGCCGCCTGCACGGGACCGACGGCTACGGCGAGGCCGAGGCGCTGCTCGTCGACCGGCTCGGGCTCACCGACCGGGTGGACGACCTGCCCGCCCGCTTCAGCCGGGGGCTCCGCCAGAAGACCTCGTTGGTGCTCGGCCTCGCCCGCCCGTTCGACCTGTTGCTCATCGACGAGCCGTTCGTCGGCCTCGACCTGAGCGGTCGGTCCGCGCTGGTCGAGCTGCTCGACGAGCGCCACGCCGCGGGCGCCGCCCTGCTGGTGGCCACGCACGACCCCACCTACGTCAACAAGGTCGACCGGTGCATCGCCCTGCGCCAGGGTGAGGTCATCTACGACGGCGCCGCGGGCGACGCCGACGTCCTCGCCCTCGTGAGCTGAGCGACCCGCTGCGCTGGCTGCCGCGCGCCGTCAGCCGACCTTCGGGGGCTTTCGTGCCACCAGGAAGACCAGGGCCACCGACAGGCTGAGGCCGATGACCAGGCCGGCGCCCAGGCCGATCAGCACCGTGGACTTGCTGGCGGCGGCGCCCCACGCGAGTGCCGCGACGACCAGTCCGACGCCGAGGCAGAGCGCCCAGAGGACGATCGGCTTCGCCTTGTTCGCCACCCGGGTGCTCGCGACGGCCCATGCCCGTCTCGGTGAGCGAGCGCCCCTGCCCCCCGACTTCCCCCGCACGGGGCCGAGGCGCTTCGCCTGGTCCTCACCGGGCCATCCCCTCGGGGTCGCCAACCGCTTCACCACCCAGCGACCGAGCCGGCCCACCGGTCCGCTCACCACCCGCGCGGGCCCGGGAAGGTTCTCGTGCAGCACGTTGGCGGCGACGGCCATCAACCCGTCGACCGACTCGACCAGGTTCGCCGATCCCGGTGTGGTGAGGGTCTCGAGGCCGACGCGGTAGGCCCGCATCGCCTGGGTGTCGTCGCCGTTGCATCGGCATCGGTCGCCCTCGGTCTGCTGACACGGGCACCGGCCCTGCGATCGGAGGTAGGCGAAGTGGTCGGCGATGATCTGGCGCTGACGCTCCTCCACCAGTTCGCTGAACCGTGACGACCGGGCCTCGATCTTCTCGGGCGTCTGGTCCTCGGCCTCAGCCAGGAGCAGGTCGACCAGCACCGGCACGGCATCGAGTCGGCCCCACAGCCAGTCGTTCTCGCGCCAGCGCTGCTCGAGGAACGCGCTGAAGCTGGCGAGCTCGTTGCCCGCCAGCTTCACGTTCGGGGCCAGCGTGTCGGGAGCCGCGTCCGGGTCGAGTTGCAGCGCGGGGTCGAGCTCCACGGTCGCACGACGGAGCCGCTCGAAGTCAGCGGCCAGGGGTGTGTCGACGGCGGCCGAGATGCGACGGAAGTCGACCTTGCTCCCGGCCGACCCGACCAGGTGCTCGGGGAAGCAGAGGATCTCGAGCACGCCGAGGGCGAGCAGGGGGTCGAGCAGCGTCCCGTCGGTCTGGGTGCCGGCGAGCACGGTGTGGAGCAGGCTCTCTCGCTGCTCGGGCGGCTCGGGCGGCTCGGGCGGGGGCGTGCGGGCGTCACGGAGCTCGGCCAGCGACCCGGCGAGGATGTCGGGCACCGTGGGCTCGTCGCCCGTCCCGGCGAGGACATTTGACGCCTTGATGGAACGCTCCGCGGCACTCGACCGCAGAGACCACCAGGCCCCGATGTCGTCGGCCGATGCCGGCGGGCCGGTCGGCGCTCCCTCGGGCATGACCCTTGCGGACTCGGGCCCGGCCGCGATGGCGAGACTGATCTTGGCCCCGCGCTCCGCGTCGAGCACCCGCTGGAGGGCGCTGTAGAGCCCCTTCTTCGTCTCGCCGCTCACGACAGCCCCGCGGTCCTCGAGGTCGTGGCAGTACTCGATGAGGTGCAGGCAGCCTCGCCGCAACGGGCCGAGCCCGGTGAGCACGACGTCGGCCGGGGTGCGATCCTTCAGCCGTTCGTACATGTCCGCGGTCAGCTTGGCGTCGAGCGCCTCCCGGGCCTCCGTGGCCCACTGCGCCGTGGGCGATCGCCACACGTCGTCGGTGTTGGGCGGCGTGGGGAGGGGGAAGGGGTCCTCGCCCAATTCACCGAGCGGATCGGCCAGGAGGCGGGCGGTCGCGCTCGCATCGGCACTCGACCGTTGTGCGCGATAGCCGGCCAGGGCTTGCCACGCCGTCTCGACGGCGCGATCGGCCGGCGTCGTCAGCCCGCCCGCCACGGTGAGGGACGAGAGCACCTGCTTCCGGATGCCCCTGGCCAGTTCGACGCGGCGGTTGTGGCGCTCGATCTGCTCGATGTCGCCGCCGATGGACTCGCTCTCGATCTTGGCCGCGAGCACGCCGGTGGCGACCGCCTGCACACCCCTGCGGGCGATCTGGTCGCCGGGCGGGCCACCGGGCAGACCGGCCGCCACACCGGCGCCGCCGGTCGGCCCGGTCGGGTGCAGGTACACCAGCACCCGCTTGGTGGGCCGGTCCGCCGGCGCCCGCAAGACGGCATCGAGCGCCTTGCTGAGCGGGATGTTGTCGACCACCCCGCCGTCGCAGACGATGAAGTCCTCTGGGTCCATCATGTCGGTGCGACCCTCGGGCGGTCCGTGGCTCTCGCTGAAGTTGCCCCGGCAGTCGACGAACCATCCGGCACCGGACGGAGGCGACTCGCCCACCTCGCGGGGGCGGCTCGAGCGAACGACCGCAGGTTCGAACGCGACGGGGAACGATGCGGTGGCGCGCGCGGCCAGCGCGAGCCGGTCGAGGTTGGGGCCGGTGCCCGACGGGGGAGCCACGAAGTCGTCCCGGCCGCGGCGGGTGTTGGGGCGGTAGTGGAAGTGGAACGAGGCGGCCGACCGTCGCTCCCGCAGGGTCTCGTCGCTCGGGCTGGGCCTCGGCCGCTCGATCGGCTCGACGAGGGTGGCCGAGAGTTGGAGGTCGATCACCTGGTCGGGGGCAGGAGGCTCGGCGGCACCCGGCGCCCGCTCGAGCAGGTCCTTCAGCCGGTCGCGGAGGACCTCGAGGAACTCCTGGTCGCCTTCGAGCACCGACAGCCAGGGGCTCTGGTCCCTCCGGAGCCGGTCGATGTCGGCGACCTCGCGCCAGACCTCGAAGAGGTCGTCCATCCGGAAGTCGTTGCGGATCGCCAGCCCGAACAGCACCCCGTTCAGTCCGCCGGCGCTGGCCCCGGCCAGCACGTCGACGACGACGCTGGTGTACCGCCCCGACTCGGTGAGCCGTTCCCGCCAGAACGCGTTCGGCTCGTCTTCCAGCGTCACCCGGCGCAACTCGTCGATCTCGGCACAGGCGCCGCCGATCCACACCGCCAGGCTCACGCCGCCCCGCATGCCCAGGGCCAGCCGCAGCTGCCGGTCGCCCGCTTCGCTCATGTTTCCCGCTCCTGTTCGAACTCGTGGACCAGCGCCTTGACCCGGGGGTCCCGCCAGTAGTCGTTGTCGCCGTCGACAGGCAGGCCGGCGGCGCGAGGGTCGGCGAGGCCGCGGTCGGCCGTCGATGCCGGCGACCATCGGGCGTCAGGGACGAACACCGATCGCCCCACGTGGTCCGTGGGCCGGAAGGCGTTGCGCCACCAGTCCGGGGGCTGCGACGGCCAGGCACGCAGCGCCTCGATGAGGGCGTCGTCGACGTAGGCGGGGAAGGCGGCTGCGTAGAGCGACCGCAGGGGTGAGCCCAGGGTCAGGAGCCGCAGGTCGTGAAGACCGGCCGTCGGATCGTTGGCGGTCGCGAACGGCGCCAGGGCGGCGACGACGAGGACCGACCCCTGGTTGTGGGCCGTGATCACGACCGGGCCCGGTCCGATGCCCCGGCGCTCGACGAGGATGCGCTGCAACTCGGGCACCGTCCGCTCGCCGTACGAGCGGACGGCCAGGGGGTGGACGCTCCGTGGCCAGAAGGTGAGCACGTCCCAGATCGATCCGACCCGTCGCAGCACGTCGCCCCGGGCCCGGGACTTCACCAGGTTGAGGCCCATGAAGACCGCCAGTGCGAGGAACGACCACCGGGCGATCGAAACAGGGGGGCTGTCGGTGAGGCGCCACGCGCCGGGCGGGTGCGCCCGCCCGAGCACCTCGCAGGGCGACCCGCTCGCGTCGGCGAAGGGCAGGTCGGCGCACTGCTGGGGTGTGCCGGCGAGATGCGACCGGGCGATGAAGGCCATCGAGCCGATCGCCAGGAACGCGACCGCACCCGCGGTGAGCGTCGGCACGAGCGCACGTGGCCACAGGGCCACCCGTGCCCGCAGACGGCCCGGGTAGCCGGACAGCAGGTGGGCACCGGCGGCGGCCTTCTCGATCGGCGCAGGCCTCAGCAGCGTGTGCAGCGCGGTCGTCACGGCCATGGCCAGCGCGACCAGCAACACCCAGCCGAAGACATCCACGACCATCCACGGCCGGCCGGTCAGCACGGTGCAGGCGTCGGGCGGCGGCCCGGGTGGCAGGGCCGACGCGGGCGGACAGGAGCCAGCCCACCACTGCAGCGCCGCGGACATCATCCCGCCCAGGAGCACCACACCGGTTGCGGCTGCGGCGAAGGCGGGCGAGCCGCCCCAACTGCCGTCGCGCGGCCGCAGGCCCCGCCACCCCGCCACCAGGAGGACGCCGAGCAGCACACCCTGGGCGGCCCACGTGGCCGTGATGGTGCGGCTGGCACCGTCGAGCACGCGGGCCCCGAAGCCCTCGGCTGTGGACGTGGCCACGGCCGTCACCAGAACCAGCAACCCGGCGGCGTGGATGGCCACCCGCCGCCCGTGGCCCTTCCCGCCGAAGAAGTCGGGGTCGCAGAGACCGGTCGAGTGCGGTCCGGGGGCGGCCGGACGGACCGGGGCGACGTTCTCGAATCCCCTGGACGAGTACAGGGCCACGCCGAAGGGCAGGATGGCCAGCGCGACACCCAGAGCCAACCCGGGCCATGGCCTCCTCCCGACCCCGTCGAGCAGGATCTGGCCGGCGAGCAGCGCCCAACCGCCCCAGGCCATGGTCGTGACCCAGCCGAGCACGGCCGCCGTGCCGCGTACGGCCCGGGCTCGGCCTGGCGACCCGCCGGGGGCCAGATGGCCGGCGACGTTGATGACGGTGAACGGCAGCAGGAGCGGCCAGAGCGCGAAGAACTTGGAGCCCGAGGTCAGCGGCGACCAGTGGTATGCGGCCACGTCGGCCCGAGCCGGCGCGGAGCGCAGTGCCGAGTGCCCGGTCGGGTCGCTCCGCCACCGGGCGGGCGGCGGCAGGTCGGGCGCGGGGGTGTGCGCTGGAGCCGCCGGCGCCGATCGGGCGGTGACCGCGGTGTCGTCGAGGACGGCCGCCGCGCTCGGCCCGCCGATCCCGTGGACTCGCAGTTCCACCCTGTCATCGCCCCCAACGTCTGGATGTGGGGCAATCCTCGCACAGCCCCGCGCCGCACGCGTGGCCGCCGGCGAGGCCGCCAGCGAGGCCGCTCAGGCAGTCAGCCGGCACCGAGGCCGAGGCGGCCTTCGAGCCATGCGTGGAGGGCGACGATGACCGGCGACGCGGCCGGGTCGACCTCGATGTCGTCTGCAGGAGGGACCACGCCGATCTGGCGCCGGCCGAAGGCGATGATCTCGGGATCGACGCCGGTGTCGGCCGGGAGCTCGTCGTCGGGCTTGAGGGTCACCTCGAGTGGACGGGGGCCGGCCTCGGGGCCGTCGGGCGGGCGGTGGTCGAAGACGAGGACGTCGAGCAGAGATCGGTCGTTCGACACGTAGGGCCGGGCCCGAACGATGGTGAGCGTGCCGGCGTCGGCGTCGGCGTGGACGGCCAGGTCGGGGAATGACACCACGCCGAGGTCGGGGATGGGGGCCACGGCCGTGGTGCCGTCGATGAGCGACTTCCAGTTGCCACCGGTGAGCATCGACACGACGGCCCGGCAGCGCAGCCTGGCGGGATCGATGCCCGCTTCCTCGACCGCCGCGATGAGCGGGGCGATGGCGTCGACGAGCGGCTCGGCGCCCAGATCGAAGCTGGCGAAGACGAGCGGGCCCCAGGTCTCGACGTGCACGGGCAGGAGCGGGATGTTCTCGTCGGGACCCACCGGCTGGCCGAAGTCGATGGCCTGGAGCCGTCCGGCGAGGTCCCAGGTCCACTGGTGCTGCGGGCACCGGATCTCGGTGAGGCCGCCACCCGAGCCCCGGCACAGCGGCGCAGCCTGGTGCTGGCACACGTTCTCGAACCCGCGGAGGCGCTCGTCGTCGCCCCGCACGACCAGCACCGGCGCCAGGCCGAAGCGGGTCTCGACGAAGTCGCCGGGCTGGGCGAGGTGGTCGACGGTGCCGGCAAGCAGCCAGCTCTTCCGCCACAGCCCGCTGTTCTCGACCATCACGAACTGCCGGTCGTTGTACCGGTTGGCGGGGATGGTGACGGCCGCCGATCTCTGCTCGCTCATGCGACCAACCTACGTGTCGAGCCATCTGGTGGTGAACGTGCGCGGTGGCCCGAGGGCTCGGCGCGATCGCGGACCCGCAAACCCGTTGCCGTGGGTCGGCGGAGCACGGTAGGTCACAGGCCGAATCGCCCTTGACATTTCGGAGATCAGGCAGAGACTGTCCGAGCGGGCGGAGTCGGCCCGCGTCATCGTTCGGGCAAGGCTTGAGGCGGGTCGTCATGGCGGGTTCATTCGGTCAATTGCACGGTGCCACGGTTGCGATGGCGGCGACCCGGGCGGCGGCATCCTCGCGCTCACCCCGTTCGAGGCTCGTGACGGCGACTGTCCTCGGCGCGTTGCTTGCCGCGGTGGTCTCGGTCGCCGGCGCGTCGACACCTTCGGGCGCGTCGGGCGCGTCGGGCGCGTCGGGCCCCGACGGGGTCGACCCCTGCCCGGGGGCGCTCCGGGTGGTGGGCGAGGTCGTCGAGGCGGGCGGGCCCACGATGTGCACGCACGGGGTCGACCCGGCGGTCACCCCGCAGGCACTTGCCGCGCAGGGCGCGGCGGCGCCCGAGGCCACCAGCGGCATCCAGTGCTACACCGACGGCACCAGCGGGGCCCGGGTGCAGTTGGTCTACGCGCACTCCAGCACGATCAACCGGTTCACGACCTTCAAGCGCACGATGAAGCAGCGGGCGGGACAGATCGAGGCCATCTACGACGCCAGCGCCAGGCAGACCGGCGGCCGCCGCCACGTGCGATGGGCCACCAACGCGAACTGCAACGTCCAGGTGAGGTCCGTGCTCGTCCCTGCGTCGGCCATTCCCGTCGACGGCTTCCAGTCACTCGTCGAGTCGCTCCGGGCCCAGGGGTTCAACAGCAACGACCGCAAGTACCTCGTGTGGGCCGACACCGGGCGCCCGACCAACGTCAACTCGGCGACGTGTGTCGGCCTCGGCACCCTCTTCCCCGACGAGACGGACAATCCGGCGACCAACGACAACAACCAGTTCGGCGGCTTCACGCGGGTGGACGAGACGTGCCTCTTCGCCGTGTTCAACCTGGTGGCCGGCCACGTCGAGGCGCACGAACTGATGCACACCATGGGAGCGGTGCAGGCCAACTCGCCGAACCACAGCCGCTTCGCGCACTGTCTCGATGACTACGACATCATGTGCTACAACGACGGCTCCGGAGGGCTTCGAGTCGTGTGCTCCGGCCGGTCGAACGAGATGCGCCTGGACTGCAACCACGACGACTACTTCTCGACCAACCCCACCCGCGGTGGGTACCTCGACACCCACTGGAACACCGCCGACAGTCGCTGGTTCGAGTCGGTGCGGGGCACCCGGTCCCGGCCGACAGAGGACCCATCGCCCTGATCGGCCAGCGGTCCTGGGGGCCGCCGCGGACCTTGGTGCTGGCGAGCCGGACCTGCGTGCGTCGAACGGTTCGTCGGACACTCCTGGACGTGCGTAGCTGACGTAGCGTGTCGGGAGTCAGGAGTCGACCGATCAGCCCTTCCTGAGCTCAGCGCTGGTGCCCATCTGCGGCTTGGTTCAGACCCGAAGGGCCAGGAGGTGCTCGAGGACGATCTGGTTGGCTTCCCCGCCGTCGGGGACGGGGATGGGTGCGCCGAACCAGATGTGGGTGCGCCGATCCGGATGGGGGTGTCACCGGGGTGGGCGTCGAGGACGTCGGCGATGCCGGCCCGCCGGACCACGGCGCAGGCTTGCCGGTGACGGGAGAGCAGGACGCAGAGCGGGCCGGTTTCGAGATGGAACCCGGAGGCGGAGGCCCGGTCAGACAGCGGGTGGAGGACCATCACCACGTCGAACTCTCGGGCCTGCAATCGGTTCGCAGTGTCGCCACGACGGCGGACACGTCGAGGCCGAGCGGAATCGAACACCGTGACGTCGAGCGACAGAACCGGACGATACCTCTGAGTCGCTACAGCCTCCTGGTTCTCGACAAGGACGTCGTTGATGATCACACCGAGTCGTGGGCGGCGCACGACATCGAGGTTCGGTCGAGCGAACTGGCCACCAACGTGACCGAGGTGTGGCTGCACGGCTCGCCAGCACTCGGCACGCCGAGGTTGGACACGTCCGGTCGGGGCCCAGCCCCTCGTGGTGGTCGATGTCGAGACCACGGGTGCGATCAGCGGCGCCGACGAGCGAGCTGTCGAGATCGCGATCGCCAGGTTGAACCTGGCGGGCAAGACCACCCGTGCGCCTTCACGGGGCGGTCGCGAACTGGATCGACACGAGGATCCCTCGGCGCTCTGACGACGGGGATGCGACGGCGGCTGATCTCTGGGGCTTGGTGCTTGCGCCGGCGGTTGGGTCCAGCTACGATATCGAACATCAGTTCGTAGTCCTGAAGGAGTGCACCGGACCCTGGTTGTGTCGGGTTCGGACGGGCGCCCATCTGGTCTGACTGCCGCTTCCCGTTGTTCGATTCGCGTAGTTGGGAGTGGTCGTGGTGTGTCCTGAACTGTTGAATTACCTCGAGGCGGCCGAGAAGCTCCGCACGGTCGTGTGGGCCAACCAGCCTTCCTCCACCCTCGGCGACACCGCTGTTGCGCTCGTCAGGGCCGGCTCCGTGCTCGACGCCATCACGGTCGAGGCGGTCGGGGCGTTCGACGCGTCGAAGGAGCACAAGGCCACCGGTGACTTCGCGCCCGCCCATCACCTGGCCCGGCGATGCCGCGCCAAGCATGAGACGATGACCCGCCTGCAGCGGGCCGCCCGCAAGCTGCGGACTATGCCCCACACCGCCGAGGCGTTCGCGGCCGGCGAGATCACCCTCGACCACGTCGACGTCCTCATCAACGCCAACCGGCCCAAGCTGGCCGACCTGTTCGCCCGCGACGAGGAGTTGTTGTTGGGTTACGCCCGCACCCGCACCTTCGACGGGTTCAACGCCGAGGTCAAGGCGTGGACCGCGATCGTGATGCCCGAAGACGCCGAGGAACGTGCCGCCCGCCAAGACGACGAACGGTCGCTGCACCTGTCCGAGACCTTCGAGGGTCAGGGCAAGTTGGACGCCTGGCTCTCCAAGGCGGGCTACCACGAGGCCCACACCGAGCTCGACCGCCACTACCAACGACTGTTGGAACAGGACTGGGCCGAAGCCCGCGAACGACTCGGTGACGCGGCCACCGCCCTCGACCTCGCCCGCACCCCCGCCCAGCGCCGCCACGACGCCCTCATCGAGATGGCCCGCTCGTCGAGAGCCCACGCCGGCATCGGCCCCGAACCCGATATCGGCACCACCATCGTGTGCGACCACGACACCTACCTCACCGCCCTTGCCCGCATCCTGGCCAAGCTCCGCGGCGGCGACCCCGAAGTGTTCCCCTACCCGCTCCAGCGGCGCTGCGAGTGGGTCAACGGCGACCCTGCCACCCCCGAACAAGCCGTCTGGGCGTCGGTCGCCGGCTGGTTCGACGTGCTCGCCCTCGACCCCAACGGTGTCCCTCTCAACTACAGCGACCGCCGCCGCTTCGCCGCCGGTCGCCAACGCGACGCCGCCATGATCGCCTTCCCCACCTGCGACCAACCCGGCTGCGACATCCGCTCAGACCACTGCGAGATCGACCACCTGCTGGCCTGGATCGACGGCGGGCTCACCGACATCATCAACCTGCGGCCGCGCTGCAAAGGCCACAACCTCTGGAAAGAGCACGTCACCGCACGACTCCGCCGGCGACGACCCAAGCCCTGACCCAGGGCAAGCCCGACACGTCGACCACCCATCAGACGACTGTCCACAACGCGGGCACTCGCGGGCTCGCCGTTGCCAACGGCAGCCGCATGGGAGCATCGTCGGGTTGTTCCGGCTCGAGCGCCTCTGGTGCACCGCCGTAGGCAGCCGATCACTCGTCGCCCCGTTGTGCCCAGGGGATACTGAATGTCGTCACCCGGAGCGCCACCATTGCTCGATAGGCCGCCACTGCTCGACAGGAGGTGACGGCCGTCTGCGGTACTGGTGTTCGATCAGACTCTTCGAACTCGATACCGAGATCGACGCACATGCCAGCCATCGTGGGATCGGTCGTCGTGGCGAGGATCCTGGTGGTCACCGGGGCCGCCCCCCGTTTCCTGGCAAGTTCACGATGGAGCCGCGCCATCCCGATCGTGTACATCCCGAATGAGGTTCCTCCCTGTCGGCGCGGCGCCGCTGGGTCGCCCCCGACCTGGCTACGAGCGGCGACTCCTCAGCCAGAACCCCGCCGGGGCCGCTCCCGTCCCACCGGCGGAAGACCATCGGCGTCTCGAGCTTGCTCATCCCTACCCTTCGGCGCCCGCACGTTCGTCGTCAACGAAATCGACCTGGCCGGTGGCTTGCTCCTGCAGAAAACACCTGGTCGGGAAGGCGGGATTTGAACCCGCGGCCTCAGCGTCCCGAACGCTACCGGGCCAGATTCGGGCGGACTCGGGCGGACGGGAACGGTGCAACTGCGGGGATTTCGGATGCGGGCGGACACGGCCGAATCGCACCGCACGCGCGATGGACGCGCGATGGGATATCGCCGGTGCACCCGTCGCCGTAGCGGCGACGCCGGCCAGATCCCCGCCGAGCGAGTAGGGCGGAAGGCGGGTCCCGCAGCCCCTGACCGGGCGAAGCGTGTCGCTGATTCAGTGGTTCACGTTCGGCCGGCGTGTGGGAGCAGAGCCCGTGCCCCCGGCCCCCGAGGGGGTCCCCCAGGGGCGGCCAGGGGGAGTCTCATCTGCTCTCGAACTATTGGGGGGTCTCGCGCATTGTTTCCGGCTGAGGGAACTCGACGCGATGGGATGACAGCGGGTTGAGTGTGGCCTGAGCCCGCCTCAGACCCGCAGCGTCAGGAGGCGTTCGAGGACGATCTGATTGGCTTCCCACCCGTCGGGGACGGGAATGGGGGCTCCGATCCATATGGGAGTGTCCCCGGGGTGAGCGTCGAGCACGTCGGCGATGCCGGCGCGCCCGACCAAGATGCAGGCTTGGCGGTGACGGGAGAGCAGCACGCAGAGCCGGCCCGTTTCGAGGTGGAACTCGGAGGCCGAGGCCCGCCCCGACAGGGGGTGGAGTACCACGACCACGTCGAACTCCCGGCCCTGCAGGCGGTTTGCCGTGTCCACGACGACACCTGACACATCCAGCCCGAGCAACTGGGCCTGACGGTCAAGCTCGAGCAGTACCGCCGCCCGCTGGTTGCGGTGGACCACGCCGATCGCCACCCCGCCGGCGGAAAGCGGCGCCTCCACGGGATCCCGCGACGAGTCAATCACCGAGATATCCACAGAAAGCAGCCGGACTACGACCTCGACCACCGTCGCCACGGCCTCTCGATCGGTCGGCGGAACCACTCGTTTGTCCAACTCCAGATACGACCAGCCTGCGTCTGCCGCCAACTCGATGGCACGGTCAACTCGCGTAGATCCGGTGCCCTCGACCTCCAACCTCCGATCAGGAACCGTCGTACCCGCCTCGAATGGAATCGTCGGATAGAACGCCTCCGAGACCAGTGGGGCACACAGGGCAGGAAGCCGCCAAGACACCGGCAACCGATGCACAGGACTGGTGGGGTGGTTGTGGAGCACGGTCGCCACTGCTGGGTTGATCGGCCCGTCGGCGTAACCACGCCACCGCTCGTCATCGATCGGCGAGAACGGATCGAGCTGGCCGGGGTCGCCCACCATCAACGCCCGATTGAACACCTGGCCCACGTAGAGCAGCTGGTCGGACCGCATCTGGTACGCCTCGTCGATGATGCCGGCGTCGTACGGCCAGATCTTGCTGGCGACGTACGCCCACTTCGCCGCGGTACCCACGATCACTGAGCAGTCGTCCAGGGCGTTGATGTCCGGGGAGATCGTGAGGTTGGGTGCCTTGTCGAGTCCGCTACCACCGCTGGTGCCTGTGAGGCGTCCGATCGCAAGCTGACCAGGGTGGCGCAGCAGTGACCGGACGAGGTCATCCGCCTGCGCGTTGGTTTGGGCGACGATGGGCACCTGGTCCTGATCCTTGGCGAGCCGCACGGCTGTGCCGACCACGAACGTCGACTTGCCCGCTCCGGGAGGTGAGTCGACCACCACGGCCAAGTGATCAGCTGAGAGCAAGTCGGCGGTGGCGGCGTCGGTGACCTTCTTCGCTGCCTTCGACGGGTCGCGGTGACCGCTACTCACTCTGGGACCTCGGGGACTGGCAGCGGTGCCTCGGGGCCCTGGTGCGTCCAGGGCACGTCGATCGGCATGGACGGCGACGGCATGTAGGCGTCTTTGAACGGGGCGTAGGCCGCGCGCTCGCCGACGACCGGGTAGTACTTCGTCTTCCCCTTCCGGGTGGTCAGCACCGCGGTGAAGGGCACGTCGGATGTGGTGGCGGTGACGACCACCGAGCAGTTCCCACCTCGCATGTTCGTCCAGAACAGCTCCGTGCCCAGCGGCACCGGGCACGGTCCCGAGAGCTCGATCTCGACGATCGGCTTGTCCACCCTGGTGACGGTGCCGGCGATCGCCTGGCCGTCACCGATCGCAGCGGCGAGAACGAGCGGGTCGTCCAACGCCTCGTTCGACTCCAACGCCGACTGCGCTGCCTCGCGCTGGCTGACCATGAATGCGGTCTGCTTCACGTTGTCCCGCACCCGGAAGCGAGCTTCTCCGGCTTCGACCCGGTCGATGTGGCGTGTGAACTCCCTCCGATCATTCGCCCATCGAGCGGTCACGGACTCTGCTTCAGGCAGCTTCAACACCAGGTCTCGGCAACGCCAGGTGGCCTCCCAGGTCGGACGGAGAGCCGCTTCGACGGCTGCTCGTATGTCAGTACCGAGCCGCGTCACCACGCCATGTTCATCCGATCGCTCGCGCTGCTCGTTGAAGTCGGTTACGAGCGGATCCAGCACGTCTCGGTCCCAGGTCGGGTCGGGTGTGGGGCCTGCCGCTGGCAGGACACCGGCGAATCGGTTGTCCTCCACGGCTGCAGCGGCAGTGCTCCCCGTTGACCCGGCGGGTGGATCGATCCAGGCCAACTGAACGTGGAGGTCCTCGGATTCGAGGTCGCTGAGCCCAGCCACCCAATGTCGCCGCAACAGCTCGGTGGCTGCGAGTATCACCGACGATCCCGGCAACTCGGCTTGCAGGCCGAGCCAGGTCAGGTGCGCGCCGGCGACCACGGTGTCCTCTGGCACGGCGTAGTCACCCTCCGTGCTGAGGTACCGCAATGATCGACCGAGGAGCGGGCCCACGAACTCTGCGGTTGCCGAGTTCGCCATGAGCACCTGTGGCGCTCGCTGGCAGGTTGGACGGCCTCGTTCTGCCTCCTTCGTGGCACTGCGGTCGGCGACGTAGCGATTCAGGTCGACGGCGAAGGGATTGAAGACCTCTTGGAATCGGATCTGACGATTGCGGGGCTCGGGTGCGACGAGCAGCGTCGGGTCGGCTTCACGACTGCCGTACATGAGGCCAAGCGGCGCGGCCGACTCGCCAGCCAACCGGTACGCCACGACCACAAGAGGGTCGTCGTCCAGGTGCCGGTGGCGCATGGTCGTTCTCGGTTGGGCGTTGCCGCTGCTCACGGCCCGCAGCCGCAGCACGACGTCCAGCGCGCTCACGGTGCCGTTCCCATGGCCTCGCCGATCGCCCTGTCGGCCGTGCGCAGCAGATCGGCGACTTCAGCCTGGTCCGGCGTGGCTGGCGCGCCGTCGATGATGGCGAGGGCGGACGCCACGGTGTCGAGCCCTCCCAGCAGGGTGGCGACATCGCCGCCGAGACGGGCTGGGTCGTCCGCGGCCTCGCTGCACGAGCGGCAGTGGCGGGCCAGGTCGCACTCGGCGATGCACCCAGGTGAGTAGAGGTAGTGCAGTTGACCGACGAGTCGTCGGGTCGTGGCTCTGTCCGCGTCCGTGCCGACCTCGACAGCACCGGCGGCGGCAACCAGGTCGCCCAGATCCTCGCCGAGACTCGTGGCACCATCCTCGATCTGGTCAAGCAGCGATGTGACCGCGATCCGGCGCCGTAGCTGGCGGCGCAGCGCGCGGACCTCGCGGTCGACATCGACCAGTACGGCAACCGGGCCGATCGAGAAGTTCTTCGGGCAAACCAGAATGACCTCGGAACTGACGAAACCGGGATCGAAACCGCGCGCCGCGAGGGTGTCTTGAATCGACGCGACGTAGACCGCAGTCTGGCGGGCGGCCGCCCCCACCTTCACGGGACTGGCCGTGCCGTCGATGATCGGGAATCCCTTGATCTCGCAGATGCGCAGGTCCTCACCGTCGCGGAACGCCAGCGCGTCCTGCTCGAGGTAGACGGTGTTGTCCCCTACGTCGAGGCTGGTCACCCCGTGGTCCACCACGTGGGGAGCATCGGGGTCACCATTGGCGATGGCCTCGAGCACATCCGCGGTCTGCTCGGCTCGTGCCTTGATGAGCGCTCTCCCCTTCAGCCCCGGGACCCGCTCGAGGTTCACCGACCGGAAGTCGTCCACGCCATCGAAGATGTGGAGCAGGTCGTTGATGGCGACGACCAGTGCGGCGTAGTCGTCTTCCTTGATGCGCTGCTCGAACCTGTTGCCCTGTCCGATGGCGAATGGCGACTGCCCGAACTGTGTGGGCGATCCGAGACGCTCGGCGACCGCGACGAGATCCACCCGAGCGGCGTCGAGCACTGTGCGACGCTCACACCCCGGGTTGGTAAGGAGCGCGGCGGTGGATCGTGCGTTTGCGTTGCGGGTGCCAAAGGCCCGCCCGAGCCCGTCGAGTAGATCAGCCACCCGGTTCCTCCCGCCCTCTGTTTGTCGCCCCGTCCGCGCAGGATAGACGTGGCGTAATCGGCGAGACCCGAACTCGCTGAGATGGCCCCAACGCAGTCACGCGAATGCGACTCACAGCGAAGGCATACCATCCGAGGGTGACGGCGACGGGGGAGTGCAGGTGAGCGGGACCGGGCTTGACAATCCGATTCTCAACTCGCCGTATGTGGGGCCTGATCGCCATTTCGAGATGGGGCCGCAGGGTCCGACCGGCGAGATCCTGCCCGGGCGTCGCCGCAGCGAGTCGTTCATCCCCATTCCGTCGTCACGCAAGGGGAGGAAGGAGGTCGAGCAGACCACGCTCGACTTCGATCTCACCGGCGAGCGCCGCGAGGAGAACTCGCTCATCAACGACATCCGGCGCGAGGTCGAGCTGTGGCGGGCCCGCCGCTACCCCGACGTCACACCGATCAGCCGCAAGCTGCTCGAGCACTGGGCCGGGCTGGCCGACGTGCGCGAGGACCGCATGCTGTTCTGCCAGCGCGAGGCGGCCGAGACGGCCATCTTCCTGGCCGAGGTGGCGGGCCGGAAGGGCCACACCGACTACCGCCCCCGCATCGACGAGCAGAACCGCATCCACAACGGCCGCCTGCCCCGGACCGCCCTCAAGATGGCCACCGGGTCGGGCAAGACGATCGTCATGGCCATGCTCATCGCCTGGCAGACCATCAACAAGGTCAACAGTCCCCGAGACGCGCGCTTCACCAAGCGCTTCCTCATTGTCACCCCCGGCATCACCATCCGGGATCGCCTGCGCGTGTTGCTGCCCAGCGCGCCCGACAACTACTACCGCCAGCGCGACCTGATCCCGGCCGACCTGTGGGGCGCCCTCGACGAGGCCCAGATCGTCATCACGAACTACCACACCTTCCTCCTGCGGGACGCGCCCGAGATCAAGGGCGTGGCCAGCAACACCCGCAAGATCCTCAACGCCGGCAAGGACGTCGACCCGTTCAAGGAGACCGAGGCCGACATGGTCTCGAGGGTCCTGCGGGACTTCAGCGGTCGCGGCAACAAGGCCGGCAGCGAGATCGTGGTGTTCAACGACGAGGCCCACCACTGCTACCAGGACCGGGTGCTCACCGAGGGCGAGGAAGACCCCGAGGCCGACCGCGAGGACAAGGCCCGCAACGCCGACGCCCGGGTGTGGTTCAAGGGCCTCCGGGCCATCGACCGGTCGGTCGGCATCAAGGAGATCTACGACCTGTCGGCCACGCCCTTCTACCTGAAGGGCTCGGGCTACAACGAGGGTTACATCTTCCCCTGGACCGTCAGCGACTTCTCGCTGATGGACGCCATCGAGTCGGGCATCGTCAAGGTGCCCCGGGTTCCCGTGGACGACGACGCCGTCGGCGACCTGCCCACCTACCTGCGCCTGTGGGACCACATCGGCGCCGACCTGCCCAAGAAGATGCCGAAGCCGAAGCCGGGCGACCCGAGGCAGTTCGAGGACTGGGTGCCGCCCAAGGTGCTCGAAGGCGCCCTCGAGAGCCTGCACCGCAGCTACCGGAACCGCTTCGAGGACTGGGAGCGCACCCTCGGCGCCCAGGGCGACCCGCCGCCGGTGATGATCGTGGTCTGCCCCAACACCACGGTGTCGAAGCTGGTCTACGACTGGATCGCCGGCGCCGAGATCGAGCGCCCCGACGGCGAAGAGGTGCTGCGCCCCGGCAAGCTCGACCTGCTGTCCAACGTGGTCGATGGCCAGTGGCTGCCCCGCCCCCGCACCATCCTCATCGACTCGGCCGCCATCGAGTCGGGCGAGACCTTCAAGGACGACTTCAAGAAGGCCGCCGCCCACGAGGTCGAGGCCTTCAAGGCCGAGTACCGCCGCCGCAACCCGGGGGCCGACGTCGAGAAGATCACCGACGAGGACCTGCTGCGCGAGGTGATGAACACCGTCGGTAAGAAGGGGATGCTCGGTGAGCAGGTCCGCTGCGTGGTGTCGGTGAGCATGCTCACCGAGGGCTGGGACGCCAACACCGTCAGCCACATCCTGGGCATCCGGGCGTTCCGCTCGCAGTTGCTGTGCGAGCAGGTGGTGGGCCGGGGCCTGCGCCGCCGCTCGTACGCCCCCAACGACGACGACCGCTTCGAGCCCGAGTACGCCGACGTCTACGGCGTGCCCTTCGCCTTCATCCCGTCCGACCGGCCCAGCAAGACCCCGCCGCCGGGGCGGCCGCCGATCGAGGTCCACGCCGTGCCCGGCCGTGAGGACCTGGAGATCCGCTTCCCCAAGCTCGAGGGCTACCGCATCGAGATGCCCGACGAATGGCACTTCGAGGACTTCGGCCCGGACGCCAAGTTCCACGTCACCCGCAACGAGCTGGCCGTGTGGGTGGAGACGTCGGGCATCGCCGGCGAGGTCGAGGACATCGACCTGGAGGAGATCCGCAATGCCCGCCCCCAGAAGGTGGCCTACCGCCTGGCCGCGCTGCTGATCGATCGCTTCTATGAGGCCCACGAGGCCGATCGCCGGCCGTGGCTGTTCCCCCGCCTGGTCGAGCTGAGCCGCCGGTGGCTCGACGAGTGCGTCACCTTCGGCGACGACGCCTTCGTCGGCCTGCTGCTACCCGCCCAGCACCTGCACGCCGCCGCCGAGAAGCTGTTCGGCGTCCTCCTCAGCCAGGAGGGCAACCGCAGCGAGGTGCTGATGCCGCGGTTCCGCCGCTTCGACCCCGAGGGCTCGACCGACGGCGTCTACTTCCTCAGCCGCAAGGCCGCCATCCCCGCCACCAAGAGCCAGGTGAGCCATGTCGTACTCGACGGCATCAAGGGCAACACCTGGGAGGAGAAGGTGGCCGGCATCCTCGAGCGCCACCCTGCGGTGAAGTCGTTCGTGAAGAACGACGGTCTCGAGTTCACCATCCCCTACCTGTACGAGGGCCGGAGCCACCAGTACAAGCCCGACTTCCTGGCCCTGCTGCACCCCGACGACGAGGGCGAGCACCGCACCCTGATCATCGAGGTGTCGGGCGGACGCAAGTCGGCCGGGCCCACCGCGGCGAAGGCCGAGACCGCTCGCGACCAGTGGTGCGTGGCGGTCAACAACCACGGCGGCTACGGCCGCTGGTCGTACCTCGAGGTCAAGAACATGGACGTGGCCGAATCGCAGATCGACGACGCCCTCGACCATCTCGCTGCCCGTGTCGCTACCGGTTCGCCGCTCGCCGGCGCACCCACCTGAGGAGCACCCGTTGCCACCCCGCAAGCAGCCGTCGGGCCCCAAGCCGGTCGAGGCCACCATCCACCCCGACAAGCGCACCAATATCCCCACCGCCGACGCCCAGGACTTCGTCGCCCCCGAGATCGAGCAGCCTGTGACCGTGCGCTGGGAGCGCGACCACAGCCTCCACCCGCAGCTCGTCTGGAAGGGCAAGGACGAGGAGGCCGAGGTGCTGGAGGGCGACGCCCCGCCGCTCTACATCCAGGAGAAGATCGACCCCCGGGTGCTGGTCGAGAACCTGCGTCGCACCGCCAAGGCCGGCCAGCCCGAGCCCGAGATGACGCTGTTCGAGACCTTCGACGGGCTGGAGGAGCTCGACGCCCTCGAGCACTACCGCCACGACGCCAACTGGTCGAACCGCATGATCCTGGGCGACTCGCTCAACGTCATGGCCAGCCTGGCCGAGCGCGAGCGCCTGCGGGGCAAGGTCCAGATGATCTACCTGGACCCTCCGTACGGCATCAAGTTCGGCAGTAACTGGCAGGTCAGCGCCCGCAAGCGCGACGTGAAGGACGGCAAGCTCGAAGACGCCAGTCGCGAGGTCGAGCAGATCAAGGCCTTCCGCGACACGTGGGAGCTGGGCATCAACTCGTACCTCACCTACCTGCGGGATCGGCTGCTGGCGGCGAGGGACCTACTGACCGAGAGCGGCAGCTGCTTCGTCCAGATCGGCGACGAGAACGTCCATCGAGTGCGGGCGGTGATGGACGAGGTGTTTGGTGACGAGAACTTCGTCAGTCAGATCACCTTCATGACGACCACGGGTGCGGGAAGTCCTGCTGTCGCGACCGACGTGCTTCCTGGGGTGACAGATCACATCATCTGGTTTGCTCGCGATAAATCGCACATCAAGTACCGAATGCTCTACTTCGAACGGTCTGTCACGGATGATAACAACTACCGATTTGTCCGAGACTCTGAAGCGATCCGGGCGCTCTCCTCAACTGAAATGCGCGAGGTCGACGCCCTCTACCGAGGAGGCGCTGACATTGCCAGCGCCAACCCTCTCACGTCGCAGACCGGCGGTCCGACGACAACCTTCGAGGTCGAGGTTGAGAATCGCTCGTATAGACCGTCTAAGGGTGGCTGGAAGACGAATCAGCAAGGTATGAATCGTCTCAAGGCGGCCAACCGACTCCTGGCAATTGGTAGCACGCTTCGGTTCGTCCGGTCCTTCTCCGACTTTCCCTTCCAAGCGCGGACCAATATCTGGCTGGATACTCGGCAGAGTGGATTCGGCGACCCAAAGGTCTACGTCGTACAAACAAACAACAGGGTCATCGAACGCTGCATGCTCATGTGCACCGACCCCGGTGACCTCGTCATCGATCCCACTTGCGGGTCGGGGACGACGGCGTACGTCGCCGAGCAGTGGGGGCGGCGGTGGATCACCATCGACACCTCCCGCGTCGCGCTCGCCCTTGCCCGGCAGCGCCTCATGGGGGCGCGGTTCCCCTACTACCTGCTGGCAGACTCGGCGGAGGGTCGCAAGAAGGAGGAGGAGCTCACCGGACAGCGTCTTCCGGATGCCTCGCCGACCGACGACATCCGCCACGGGTTCGTGTACGAGCGGGTGCAGCACATCACCCTGAAGTCGATCGCCAACAACCCCGACATCAAGGAGGGGATGAGCCGGGAGGAGATCGACCGGGCCATCAACCGCCACGCCGACTTCGAGCTGCTCTACGACAAGCCGTACGAGTCGAAGCACAAGGTGCGGGTGACGGGGCCGTTCACGGTCGAGAGCCTGTCGCCGCACCGGTCGCTGGCCTTCGCCGGCGGGCCCGAGGGCGATCCGAACCAGCCCGAGTCCGAGAAGGCGGCCGACGACGACCCCACGGGCGCCGACTTCCACCAGACGGTGCTGGACAACCTGGCCAAGGCGGGCATCCAGAACGGCCGCCGGCACGAGCGCATCGAGCTGGAGACCCTCGAGCCCTACGCCGGCGCCGCCATCCACGCCGTCGGCAACCGCCAGGCCCGAGACGAGGACGTCGAGGGCACCCCGAGCCGAGTGGGCATCTCGCTCGGCCCGCAGTACGGCACGGTCAACGGCCAGTGGATCAAGACCGCCGCCCGCGAGGCCATCAAGGCCGGCGACATCGACCTGCTGTGCGTGCTGGGCTTCGCCTTCGACCCCAACGTGCTCGGCACCGACATCGAGGGCGCCGAGGTCACCGACGACGACTTCGCCAGCGTCGCCGCCGAGCGCAAGCTGGGCCGGGTGCCGGTGCTGCTTGTCCGCATGAACGCCGACCTGGTGATGGGCGAGGAGCTGAAGAAGACCGGCGCCGGAAACCTGGCTCAACTGACGCCTTCGTGGGTGGGTAGCGCCTGCTGAGGGGGTGGGGGTCCGCGCACGCACGCCGCCCTCTTCGTACGTTCCCAGCTGTTCAACGGTTGGCAACGAGGAAGGGACGGCGTGCGCGTCAGCAAGTTACT
>JAYRVH010000017.1:0-147447 GCA_041918615.1 Acidimicrobiales bacterium | reverse complement strand
CGTGCAACCGGCGTGGTCGAGGGGGCCGTCCTTGTTCGGCTCGAACGTCACCTCGTCGGGCTTGCCGCCGAAGGCGGGGTCGTACAGGCAGTGCCCGACCGTGAGCACGAAGCGGCGGGCGACCAGGAAGCCGGTGCACTTGTCGCCGTGCGCGCCCCACCGCGGCACGAGGAACCCGATGGCGGTGTTGGGATAGCGGTTCGGGTCCACCTGGCGCCGGTCGTCGTCGCCTACCAGGATCTCCGGCTCGGCGCCCTGGCCCACCCCCGCCGGCGGGAACCCGGGTGCGGCGCCGAGGGGTCAGCTGATCGCGGACGACCTCTGGGAACCCACCCTCGAGTATTCAGGCCATGACCTGCTCGCGGTCGTTCTCGGCTGCTGCTGCCTTCCAGTGGCGATCGTCGTCGAAGATCTGGTCGAGGAAGCTCTCATGGCTTCCGAGCCGCTCTTCGATGGAGAGCGGCCAGAGCTGTAGTCGGCCGGCGCGGCCGGCAAGGTTCTCGGTGGCGCCTCGGCAGCCCTGGCTCCCGTCGATCTATCCCGCAGGATGCGGGCGTTCTACCCCGCACTTTGCGGGCGATGTACTCCACAGACTGTGGGGCCGCGGGCTGGTCGCTCGGCGCGACGTCGCCGGTGGCCGGATGGGCCAGAGCGCATTGCGGCGTGGGTGCCTCGAAGCGGTTGCGGGATCTCGTCCTGCCGGCACAGAAGAGCGGGCAGGGCGGTCAGAGTGGGCAGGCCTGGCGAGGGCCGCTTGCCCTGCGGCCGCCGACCCAACCGATGAAGTCGGCCCGCCGGACCGTGTCCCCCCACGGGCTCGCAGAACGCAGGCCGCCGTCGAAGCAGGGGTAGTTGTTCGTGTTCCCCATCTCGATGTGGAGGTGGAGGTGGTCCCAGCACGAGCTGGGGAGGTAGCCGCCGCCGACGGTGCCGATCTGTGTGCCCCAGGGGGCGATGGTTTCGCCCTTGGCGACGGTGGCCTTGACGTGGGCGTACGCGACGGTGCCGACCTTTCGCGAGCCGTGGTAGATGCCGATGACCACGACACGGCCCGCCTTGCCGGTTCCGGGAGCACACGCAGGGGAGACCTGCTCGACCCTGGTCGTCACCGAAACGCCGTTCCCGTAGGGCTTGAGGTACAGGTAGACCCCCGCTCCCGCGGCGACGGACGGTCCCCCGAGGTCGACCGCCCACGACCGGGCCGCAGGAGTGCCATCGAGCGCCGAGTAGTCCACGCTGTGGGACCTGGGCTGCGAGCAGGTGTGGGACGGGAAGGGCGCCGGGCAGCCGTCTGTCGAGGCCCAGCGGCCGTCGACCGGCGCCCCGATCGAGAACTCGGCATCGATCCGCGCGCTGGCCGGTGACGCCCAAACGGTCTGTACGAGCGCCAGGACCGCCAGCAGGACGACCACCCTCGAGCGCAGGGTCGATGGCGCCATCTGGGTCACCGAACGTTTCTAGCGGTCATGGCGCACCAATCGCACCTTGGGAAGGTCGTCTCGCTCACGTCGTCAGTTTCGGTGCGATCGATCCTCGCCTTGAATCCCGAGACTCCACGCGTCGTTCGAGCCGCCTGCTGTTCCCCATCCGTCGATCGGGGCATCGGTCCTTTGGGCGCGCGGGTGGTCTCGGGCGATGATGTTGGCTGATGACCGTTAGGAGCAATCATGTCCGATACCCGCATTGACGATCCCGTCCGTCGCCTGGTGCGCCGAGGGGCCGTCACCGTGTTCCCCGAAGCCACCCTCCGCGAGGTCGCGGTGGTCATGGACCTCGAAGAGGTCGGCGCGGTCGTCGTGGTCGCGGAGGGGCGCTCGGTCGGCGTCCTCTCCGAACGGGACCTGGTCCGGGCCGTCGCTGCGGGCGACGACGTGGACGACGTCCGCGCCGAGGACGTGATGGCGATGGAGGTGGTCACCGTGGCCCTGGACGACACGGTGGCCGATGCCGCCAACGGGATGCTCGACGGCGCGATCCGTCACCTCCCCGTGGTGGACGGGGAAGCCGTCGTCGGCGTGGTCTCCATCCGTGACGTGCTGCAGGCCTACCTCACCGAAGGGCCCTGACCCGCGCCGCGGCCAGCGGCCACTTCGATCGACCCTTGCGCGCCCGCAGGACGCGTGACAGCGTTTGTCGGCTCCCCCCGACATCCTGACCGCCCGCATCCGACGGGCCCACCCTGGAAGGACCCGTCCCATGGGGCCGCACGACGTCTCACCCGATCCCAAGGTGCTCGGCCGTGTCCGCGCACTGCTCGCGAAAGCCGAATCCACCTCGTTCTCCGAAGAGGCCGAGGCGCTCACTGCCAAGGCCCAAGAGCTCATGGCCCGCTACTCCATCGACTCGGCGCTGGCGGCGGCCGGCCGTGGCGGTCACGAGAAACCGCAGAGCCGACGGCTGGCCATCCCGAGCCCCTATGTCTCGGCCAAGGTCCACCTGGTCACGGCGGTGGCCCGATCGAACCGATGCCAGGCCGTCTGGATGAAGGACGAGGCGGCCGTGGTGGTCTTCGGCTTCCCCGTCGACCTGGACGCGGTGGAGCTGTTGTTCACGTCGCTGCTCCTCCAGGCCACCGCCTCGGCCCTGGCGGCCGGCTCGAAGGCCGACCCGTGGGGGCGGTCGCGCACACGCTCGTTCCGGTCGTCGTTCCTCGTGTCGTTCGCCGTTCGCATCGGTGAGCGCCTCGCCGAGGCCGCCGCCGCGGCCGTGGACGAAGCGGCCACCGACCAGGCCGCCACGGGCGGAGCGGCCCTGCTGCCGGTGCTGGCCGATCGGGCCGATGCGGTCGTGGCGGCCCGCGACGCCGAGTTCCCGAGCCTCCGGCGGTCGCCGGTGCGCGTATCGAACGGCGAGGGCTGGTCCGCCGGCCGTAGCGCCGCGGATTCGGCGACCCTGCCCGCCAAGGGGCAGGTGCCCGGCCGGTCACGGCGCGGCCTCGGCCGCTGACGGTCACACCTCCGAGCGGTCGCCATCGGGGGGTCGACGGGTCAGCGGCCGCGCCACTGCGGCGCTCGCCGCTCGACGGCCGCGGCCCGGCCCTCGGCGGCGTCCTCGGTGCGGGCAGCCACCCGCCGCATGGTCTCGCCGAAGCGGACGGCGTCGGTGAAGGGCAGGCGTTGGCCGCGCCAGGCCATCTCCTTGGTGGCGCGAGCCGCCAGCGGGGCGGCGCGGCAGAGCCGATCGGCGAGGGCCCGGGCCTCGTCGATCAGCGAATCGTGGGGGACGACCTTCCAGGCCAGCCCGATCTCCAGGGCGCGCTCGGCGTCGATGCGGTCGCCGGTGAGCAGCAACTCCATGGCGTTGGCCCACCCCACCCGCCCCGGCAGCCGGATCGCCCCGACGATGGTGGGCACCCCGATGCCCACCTCGGGGAACCCGAAGGTGGCGCGTTCCGACGCGATCACGAAGTCGCACGCGGCGACGGCCGTGAGCCCGTAGCCCAGGCAGTGGCCGTTCACCGCGGCGATGGTGGGCTTCCAGATCTCCCAGCCGCTCTCGAACGAGTTGGCCGTGGGGATCTCCCAGAACGAGCCGGGCCAGGTGCCCGCCGACCCCTCCCCGTCGCGAAGGTCCGCGCCGGCGCAGAAGGCGCGTCCGGCGCCCGTGACGACGGCCACCCACGCCTCCTCGTCCTCCTGGAACCTCGTCCATGCGGCGTTGAGGGCCTGGCGCATCTCGCCGTTGATGGCGTTGAGCGCGGCGGGGCGTTGGTAGGTGATGGTGGCCACGTGCCCGTCGAGCGCGAAGCCGACCGTGTCGCTGATGTCTCCCACGACGCCGAGCGTACGACAGCGTCGACCGGGCCCCACGGGATCGGCTTCGCCCACGCCCCGCTCACGAGGCTGCGTGGACGGGGCCGGTCGCCGAACCGGCCGGCCCCGGCTGCGCCGTCCCTGCCCCGATAGCGTCGCTGGTCGTGCGGCGGCGAAGCGAGCAGGTCGAGGGTCGGGGTCGGCGGCTGACCACCGTCGCGAGCCTGCGTTTCACGAGCGCCACCTTGATCGGCGCGCTGCTCGAGTACGTCTACCTCGTCCGGGTCAACCCGCCCTCCGCGTCGATCGACGAGTACCTCGGCGTGATCGTGACGGTGGTCGTCCTCGGCTTTGCACTGAGCGCCATCGACGGCACCCTCAACCTGCGTCGGCAACTCCGCCCCGTCGAGGAGTGGCTGGCCGCGGACCGGCCGGCCACGCCCGTCGAGCGGGAACAGGTGCTGCGACTCCCGTGGCGGCTGGCCGTGCGCTCGTTCGGCCACTGGGTTGCCGCCGCGGTGGTGTTCGGCGTCTTGATGGCTGCGCTCGGCGCGCCCGGCCTGGCCGTCGGCCGGGTCGTGCTCGCCCTCCTGATCGGCGGCCTGATCACCTGCGCCATCGGGTACCTGCTGATCGAGCAGACCCTCCGACCGCTCTTCGCCCGCGCCCTGACGGGCGAGCGCCCGGGCCGGGCCCGCCGCCTGTCGATCACCATGCGGCTGCTCCTCGGCTGGTTGCTCGGCTCCGCACTGCCCGTGTGCGGCATCCTGCTGGTGCTCGTCGGGCCCCGTGACGTCACGGGCAACCTGCGGGTCTCGGTGGCGTTCCTCTGCCTGGTGGTGCTGGGCGGCGGCGGCCTGCTCCTCTGGGCCACGGCGGGCTCGGTCGCCGAGCCGCTCGAGGACCTGCGGGGTGCGCTCGGCGAGGTGGCAGAGGGCGACCTCGATGCGGCGGTCCCGGTGAACGACGGGGGTGAGATCGGCAACCTGCAGGCCGGCTTCAACGAGATGGTCGCCGGGCTCCGCGAGCGCCAACACCTCGAGGACCTGTTCGGCCGCCACGTCGGCGTCGAGGTCGCCCGGATCGCCCAGCACGAACAGGCCGGGCTGTCGGCCCAGGCCCGAAGCGCCAGCGCCCTGTTCGTCGATGTGATCGCGAGCACCCGGCTGGCGGCCGAGCTCGCGCCGGTGCAGATGGTGGCCATGCTCAACGCCCTCTTCGACGCCACGGTGCGGGTGGTCACCGAGGCCGGGGGTTGGGTGAACAAGTTCGAGGGCGACGGTGCCATGTGCGTGTTCGGCGCGCCAGGCGAGCAGCCCGACCATGCCGAGCGGGCATTGCGGGCCGCACGTGAGCTGCGGGCGGCGGTCGTGGCCCTCGCCGAGGCGTGGCCGGCACTCGACGCCGGCATCGGCGTGTCGTCGGGCCGGGTGGTCGCCGGCAATGTCGGCGCCGAGGAGCGCTACGAGTACACCCTGATCGGTGAGCCGGTGAACGAGGCCGCCCGGCTCACCGATGAGGCCAAGCGGATCCCGCAACGGGTCATGGCCAGCCGGTCGGCCGTCGAGGCCGCCTGCCCGGGCGAGCGGGCCCTCTGGGTCGAGTGGGGCGACCTCGTCCTGCGGGGCCACGACCACCCCACGAGCGGCTTCGTCCCCCTCGGCGACCCGGTCGTCACCTGAATCGCGCCGGCGGCCTTGGTGGGGGCGGGTGGCCCCGGATACCGTCGGAGGCCTGTCTGAGCACCCCCCGAGGAGACCCTGATGCCCGAAGCCGTGATCGTCGCCGCCACGCGGAGCCCCATCGGCCGCGCCAACAAGGGGTCGCTCGTCGACATGCGCCCCGACGACCTCGCCGCCCAGGTGGTCACCGCCGTGCTCCAGCAGGTGCCAGACCTCGATCCCACCCTCATCGAGGACCTCATCATGGGTTGTGGCCAGCCCGCCGGTGAGTCGGGCTACAACATCGGGCGGGTGGTGGCGATCCTCGCCGGCCTGGGCGACGTGCCGGGCACGACGGTGAACCGCTACTGCTCGTCGTCGCTGCAGACCACCCGCATGGCGATGCACGCCATCCGGGCGGGCGAGGGTGACGTGTTCATCTCGGCCGGCGTCGAGACCGTCAGCCGATTCATGGGCGGCATGTCCGACGGCATGCCCGGCAGCACCAACAACCTGTTCGCCGACTCGATGAAGCGCACGGCTGATCGCTCCGCGGGTGGGTCCGATCCCTGGGCGCCCCCGGCCGGGCTACCCGACGTCTACATCGCCATGGGCGAGACCGCCGAGAACGTGGTGCAGTACAAGAACGTGTCCCGCGAGCGCATGGACGAGTTCGCGGCCCTGTCGCAGCAACGGGCCGTCGCCTCCCAGGAGCGCGGCTTCTTCGAGCGCGAGATCACGCCGATCAACCTGCCCGACGGCACCGTGGCCTCGAAGGACGACGGTCCCCGCCCCGGCACCACCAAGGAGAAGCTGGCCGAGCTGAAGCCGGTGTTCCGCCCCGACGGCCAGGTCACCGCCGGCAACGCCTGCCCGCTCAACGACGGCGCCGCCGCCCTCGTCGTGATGAGTGACACCAAGGCCGCCGAGCTGGGCATCACGCCGCTCGCCCGGGTGGTCAGCACCGGCGTCTCTGGCCTCAACCCCGAGATCATGGGCCTCGGCCCCATCGAGGCATCTCGCCAGGCGCTCGCCCGCGCCGGCATGACCGTGGACGACGTCGACCTGTTCGAGATCAACGAGGCCTTCGCCGCCCAGGTGATCCCCTCGGCCGACGAGCTGGGCATCGACTTCGACAAGCTCAACGTGAACGGTGGCGCCATCGCCCTCGGTCACCCCTTCGGCATGACAGGTGCCCGCATCACCACCACGCTCATCAACGGCCTCGAGGACGCCGGCAAGAGCATCGGCCTCGAGACCATGTGCGTCGGCGGTGGCCAGGGCATGGCCATGATCATCGAGAAGCTCTGACCCGGGCGGTTCAACCGAAGCGGCGGGCGTCCTCGGCGGCGTAACCGGCCACGACGGCATCGGTGGCGGCGGTGGCCTCCAACCTGTCGACCACCTCGGCGAGGCGGGACGCGGGGATGGCGCACGTGGTCTCGGTGCTGGGCATGGCGGTGCGCACCCGGCTGAGCATGCACCCGACGCTGGCCGCCACCTCGCCGTTCTCCTTGGCCATGGCCACGATGTGGCACTGCGGCTTGCCCTCGATCTTCAGGCCGGGCAGCGCGTCGGACAGCACCATGAGCGACTTGGCGGTGAGCCGCACCAGCACCACGTCGGGGTCGAAGGGCGTCTCGGCGAGCGGGCCGTAGGTGACCGCGCCGGGGCGTTCGGTCACGACGGGAATCTGGGGGACCACGTCCATGGTCACCCAGCCGCTGTCGAGCAGCGCGGCGACATCGCTGTTGCCGGCGACCTCGTCGAGCGTCTTGAAGCCGTGGGTGAGGCTGCCCACGGAGCAATTGCCATGGTCGGCGGCAACGGTGGAGAACGTCGTGTCGGTGCCCTTCATCCAGAAGACACAGCCGGCGGGCACCCGCCCGGTCCGGCCGTCGGCGGCGGGCTGGGCCATCGGCGCATCGAAGGCGGCCACCCCTTCGGGCACCTCGGCGGAGAAGGTGATGGCGATCGGTGCCGCCGTCGGGTGCAGGGCGGCATCGAGGCGACTCGCGAGGCCGGCCCAGTCGATGCCGGACGAGGTCGTGGCGGAGGTGGGGGTCATTTCTTGGCGGCCTCGTAGTAGGGGTTGGAGCCACTGGCGTGGTCGGTGACGTCGATGACCTGGAGGATCTCGGGGACGGCCCCGCGGAGGGCGCCCTCGATGCCCTGGCTGAGGGTGACCGAGGCCATCCCGCAGCCCTGGCACCCGCCGCTCAGGCGGAGGTAGGCGATGTCGACCTCGACCGCGACGAGATCGGCGCGCCCGCCGTGCGAGGCGATGCTGGGGTTGATCTGCTGTTCGAGCACCGCCAGGATCCGCTGCTCGACGTCGCCACTGAGATCGGGCGGTGGCCCGCTCATGGCCGGGCTGGTCGGCTGCGGGGGCTGGTTGGGGTTCTTCATGACCATGCCCGGGCTGAGCAGGTCGCGTGACATGTCGAGCGTCGCACCGCGGAGGCGGTCGACGCTGTCGGCGGGGATCACGACGGTGAGGTCGTCATGGGTGACCTGCACATCGTCCGGGTCGGCCTCGGCCAGGGCCTGGAAGTAGATGTCGTACGAGTAGTCGGTGCCGGCCACGCCGATCACCTCGACCCAGAGCGCGAGATCGTCGGGATCGGCCTCTTCGGCACGGATCTCCTGCACCCGCTTCCGGGCCTTGTCGGTCACCGAGAACAGCGGCGCTTCCACGTCGGTCGGTTCTGCGTCCATGAGTCGCCATGATAAGGGGGTGGCCCGGGTCCTCCTTCTGTTGCCGACCGCCACCTACCGGGCCGAGGACTTCGTGACGGCGGCCGCTCACCTCGGTGTCGAGGTGGTCGTGGGCTCCGAGCACCGCCAGGCGATGGCCGATGCCATGGACGACCGTGCGTTGGTGGTGCCGTTGGACCGTCCCGATACGGCGGTGGCCGCCATCGCCGATCTGCATGCCCGCTCGCCGATCGACGCCGTGGTGGCCGTGGACGATCCGGGCGCGATGGTGGCGGCCCTGGCGGCCGAGCGGCTGGGGCTGTCGCACAACCCGCCCTCCGCCGTGGCCCGCACCCACGACAAGGCCTCGATGCGCACCGCCCTCGCTGCGCAGGGGTTGTGCCAGCCCGCCTTCGCAGTGCTCGCCGCGGACGACGATGCCGGAGCCGTGGCCCGGGGGGTGGGCTTCCCGTGCGTGGTCAAGCCCACCGGCCTGTCCGCCAGTCGGGGAGTCATCCGCGCCGACGACCGAGCCGGTGCGATCGCGGCAGCGGCCCGGTCTCGGGCCATTGCGATCGACGCCGGTGCCGGCGAGGCGCCCACGTTGCTCGTCGAATCGTTCGTGCCCGGCCCGGAGCTCGCGGTCGAGGGGCTGCTGCGTGACGGTGTCCTCGAGGTGCTGGCGGTCTTCGACAAGCCCGACCCGCTCGACGGGCCGTTCTTCGAGGAGACGATCTACGTCACGCCCTCGTCGTGCCCGGCGGCCACGCTCGACGCGGTCGCGGCCACGGTCGCGCAGGCCTCGTCCGCCCTCGGCCTGACCGAGGGACCCGTGCACGCCGAGGTCCGCCTGCACGACGGCCGGGTCTGGCTGATCGAGGTGGCGGCGCGGTCCATCGGCGGCCTGTGCGCGCGCACGCTTCGATTCGGCGCGGGCGTGTCGCTCGAGGAGCTGATCCTGGCTCACGCCCTCGGCCGGCCGCTCGACCACATCCGGCGCGAGGCGCTGGCCGCGGGCGTGATGATGCTGCCCATCCCACGCACAGGAGTCCTGCGCTCCGTCGGCGGCATCGAGCGCGCTCGCGCCGTCGACGGCGTGGTGGGCCTCGAGATCACGGTGCCCAAGGGCCGCCTGGTGCAGACGCTTCCCGAGGGCGACCGCTATCTCGGCTTCGTCTTCGCCCGCGCCGAGACGGCCGGCGCCGTCGAGCGCTCCCTGCGTACGGCGCACCGCCGGCTGGACATCGTCATCGATGACTGACGCTCGCGTTTGCGACCGTGTCCTGCTCGTGTCCACCTACGAGCTCGGCCACCAGCCGCTCCACGTGGCTTCGCCGGCAGCAGCGCTGCGTGCGGCCGGGCACGAGGTCCGGGCGCTCGACCTGTCGTTGGACGGGCTCGACGCCGAGGTGCTGGCCTGGGCCGACCGGGTCGCGTTCTCGGCGCCCATGCACACGGCCACGCGGTTGGCCCTCGAAGCCGCGGCGCAGGTGCGTTCGGCCCACCCCGCGCTCCCCGTGGCCGTGTACGGCTTGTATGCGCCGGTGGGATCGGACCGCACGGTCGGGTCGCTGGTCGATGCCGCCTTCGCCGGCGAGTACGAGCCCGCGCTGGTGGCCTGGGCCGCCGGGGGAGCGTCGGGCGGGGGAGCGTCGGGCGGGGGAGCGGCCAGCTCGGGCGAGGGCGCGTCCGGCGGGGTCGAGGGTGCCGCTCGGGGCCAGATCGTGCAGCTCGGCCGGTCGTCGTTCCGCCTGCCGGCCCGCGACCTGTTGCCGCCCCTCGACCGCTATGCCCATCTGGTCGTGGGCGACGAGCGCCGCACGGTCGGGTACACCGAGGCGAGCCACGGGTGCTCGTTCCGCTGCCGGCATTGCCCGGTGCCCACGGTCTACGACGGCCGGGTCAGGACCGTCGCGGAGGAAGTGGTGGTCGGCGATGTCGACCAGTTGGTCGCGGCCGGGGCCCGGCACCTCACCTTCGGCGACCCCGACTTCCTCAACAGCCCGCCACACGCGTGCCGGGTGGTTCGGGCGGTCCACGAACGCCATCCCGACCTCACCTTCGACCTCACCACCAAGGTCGAGCTCGTGCTCCGCCACCACGACCTGTGGGCCGAGCTCGCCTCGGCCGGCTGCCTGTTCGTGGTGTCGGCCTTCGAGGCGGTCGACGAGGCCACGCTGGTGCGCCTCGACAAGGGTCACACCGCGGCGGACGAGGCGGCGGCCGTCACCCTGCTGCGGAGCCACGGCATCGAGGTCCGGCCGTCGTGGATGCCCTTCACCCCGTGGTCCACTCCCCACGATCTGGTGGCGCTGCTCGACTTCGTCGCCGACCACGGCCTGGCCGCCAACGTCGACCCCGTGCAGTACACGATCCGGCTCCTGCTCCCGGACGGCTCGCTCCTGCTCGACCACCCCGACCTGCCTCCCCACCTCGGTGGGTACGACGCCGAGCACCTCAGCTGGTCATGGTCCTCCGCCGATCCCCGGAGCGACGCCCTCCAGGCCGAACTGGCGGCGCTGGTCGAGCGGCACACCGCCGCCGACGAGCCGCCGTGGGTCACCTACCTCGCCATCGACGGCGCGGTGCGTGCCGCCGCAGGTGTGCCGGATCGCACCGACCTCGACCCGGTTGCGCTGGCCGATGCATGGGCGCGCACGCCGCGGCTCAGTGAGCCCTGGTTCTGCTGCGCCGAGCCCACCGACCGCCAACGCCACCAAACCCCCTGACGGTGCGTCAGAACCGGCCGTGCCGACCCTCGCCCCCGGCGAAGCGCATGGCCCCCGCCAGGCTCTCGCCGGATCGCAGGACGTCGAGGCCGAGCTCGGTCTCGACGACGAGGGCGTCGTCGATCGAGAGGCCCCACTGCCGGTAGCTGGACTCGCGGTCGGACCGCAGGCAGTGCTGCGGGAAGGCCGCCAACCGGTGGGCCAGGGCGATCGCCTCGGCTCGGGCCTCGCCCGGAGCGACCAGCCGGTTGACGAGGCCCATGCGGTGGGCCTCGTCACCCGACACGCCCCGTCCGGTGAGGATCAGGTCGAGCGCGTGGCTGTGGCCGATGAGGCGGGGGAGGCGCACCGTGCCCCCGTCGATGAGGGGCACGCCCCAACGCCGGCAGTAGACCCCGAACACCGCGTCGGTGGCCGCCACCCGCAGGTCGCACCATAGGGCCAGCTCGAGGCCACCGGCCACGGCGTGGCCCTCCACGGCGGCGATGACAGGCTTGGACAGCAGCATCCGCGTGGGGCCCAACGGGCCGTCGCCGTCCCTGGTCGCGCGGTTGCCGCGGCCGTCGCTGATGGCCTTGAGGTCCGCGCCGGCACAGAACGTGCCGTCGTCCCCGGTGAGCACGGCCACGGCGAGGTCGTCGTCCGCCTCGAACCGGCGGAACGCCTCGGCCAACTGTCGGGCGGTGGGCCCGTCGACGGCGTTGCGCACCTCGGGTCGGTCGATCGTGACCACGGCCACCGGGCCGTCGACCTCGTACCGGACCATGCCCGCAGGCGCCCCCTCCGCTCCGCTTGGCGGCGTCACCTGGCCGCCCCCGGGTCGGTGGCGGGTGGCGGTCCCAGGGTGGGACCGCCGGCGAACGCCTGGGCGATGCCCATCCAGTCAGTGGCCAGTGGCCCGCTGACGGCGAGGGCGGTGTCGGCCACGTGGCGGCGCTGCGTGACGACGAGGCAGAAGTCGAGAGCGGGCCCGGTCACCCGGTCGACGGCACGGGGGTCGCCCCACTGCCAGAGGTCGCCGGCCGGTCCGGTGAGCTCGACCAGGACGTCGGCGCCGGGTGCCTCGCGGTCGCGCACGGCGTAGCTGAACCCCCGCGTCCGGACCCCGAGGTGGGCGATGTGGCGCAGCCGGTCGGTGGCGGTTCGCTCGACGCCCCGTGCGTCCGCCACGTCCTGGCCGTGCGCCCAGGTCTCCATGAGCCGGGCGGTCACGAACGACCGGCCGCCCATCGGTGGCCCGTACCAGGGGATGCGTGCCCGAGGGTCGAGTGGTGCGGCGGCGGTGAGGAGTCCCGACCGGGCCGCACGCCACCAGGTCAGGAGCTCGGCCGTCCCGAGGGCTCGGCCCTTCTCGACGGCCCGGTCCATGAACCCGGCGGGATCGTCGAACAGCGCGGCGAGCGCGGCCGTGAAGGCGTCGGGGTCGGCGATCGCCTGCGTGCCGGCCTCGTCGAAGAAGGCCAGGTGACCGATCTGGTCGCGCACGGCCCACCCTTCCGACGGGGTCGGCGTGTCCCAGCCTGCGTCGGGTAGGTGCGCGACAAGGGTGTCGAGGGCGTCGTGCTCGGCCGCGAGGTCGGCACAGAGGTCGTGGAGGTCGTCGGCCATTGGTGCAGCATGGCAGGCTGCAACCGTGCTCGAAGACGGGATCTACGACGTGCTGGTGGTCGACGCCAACCCGGTCGACGGTGCGGTCGAGTCCGTCTCGCTCGACCTCGCCATCGTGGGCGGCGACGCGAAGGGCGAGATGGTCTCCGTGCGGGCGACGGGCCTGGCCGGCGATCCCGTGATGCTCCTCGGCCTGCCCGGCACCCTCACCGTCGCGAGCGGCGTGCCCACCGTGGCCCTCGAGCCCTGACACTCCGGCAGGGAATCGAGCACGGTCACCTCAGCTGATCGCCGAGCCGCGGACGGTGGGGCGCAGGATCGGTGGGGCCTTGGGCATGGCCTGGCGGCGCTCGGTCTCCACGTCGAAGCCGGCCGCGAGGATCGCGTGCTCGGTGGAGCGGGTGAGGTGGCAGTTGCCGGCCACCCGCTTCCAGAGCGGCTCGAAGCGCCGCTGCCAGCGGAGGGTGCGGGGGCGGTCGATGGCGGCCACGTGCTCGAGGTACACGAAGCGACCGCCGGGCCGCAGCACCCTGCGGATCTCGCCGAGGGTGGCCGCGGGATCGGGGACCGAGCACAGCACGAGCGTGCTCACGACGGCGTCGAACGTGTGGTCGTCGAACCCCAGTCGGTGCGATGGGCGGTCGAGCAGCTCGACCCTGTCCGATGCGACTGCTCCCCCCGCGCCGACCGTGGTGCCCGGGTCGAGCTTCCTGCGCAGCTGGTCCCGCATGTGGCGGTCGGGCTCGGTGAGCACGAGCCTCGTGACCGTCGACGGGTACCAGCGCAGGTTCCGGCCGGTGCCCGCGCCGATCTCCAGCACCTCGCCGTCGAGCCCGGCCAGCAGCTCCCGTCGCCAGTCGGCCATGCCGGCCGCCTCGGCGGATGCCGTGAATCGGTCGTAGGTCCTCGCCATGAGCCTCGGCACGATTGGCACCGTAGGCCGAAACGGCTGTCGGACAGGGCGCTCGGTTGGTCACAATGGGCCATGCCCCATCCGTACTGGCCGTTGTTCGACCTGGTCGTCCGGACACCCCGGCTGGAGTTGCGCCATCCGGGCGACGACGACCTCGTGGCCTTGGCCGACCTCGCCGCCCGCGGAGTGCACCCGCCGGCGGCGATGCCCTTCGAGATCCCGTGGACGGACGTGGCGCCTCCGCTCCGGCAGCGGAACAGCCTCCAGTGGTGGTGGCGTCAGCGGGCCGAATGGCAGCCGACCGACTGGAGCCTGACCCTCATGGTGAGCGAGATCGGTCGGTCGGGCGAGCGCACGGTCGTGGGAGTGCAGGACGCACGGGGCACCGACTTCCCCCTGTCACGCACCGTCCTCACCGGGTCATGGCTGGGGCTCGCCCACCAGGGCCAGGGCATCGGCAAGGAGATGCGCGCCGCGGTGCTGCACCTCGCCTTCGCCGGCCTCGGCGCCGAACGGGCCGAGACGGCGGCGTGGCACGACAACGCGGCCTCTCTCGGGGTCAGCCGAGCCCTTGGCTACCGGGCCAACGGCGAGCACGTCGCCCGACGTCGGGACGCCTACGACCGCGGGCTCGACTTCGTGCTCGAGCGATCCGAGTGGGCGGCCCGCCGTCGTGACGACATCGTCATCGAGGGCCTCGAGCCGTGCCTGGCGCTCTTCGGCCTCGAGGCGTGCGACTGATCGTCGCGCCCTATGATCCCCGCGACGCGACCTCGGGGGGACCGAGAACATGCAACGACTCACCGGCCTGGACGCGGGCTTCCTGGCAATGGAGACGACCACGAGCCCCATGCACGTGGCGGGGCTCGCCGTGTTCGACCCATCGGCGGTCGAGGGCGGATGGTCCCTCGAGCAGGTGAAGGCGGTCTACGGCCAGCGCCTGCACCTGGCCGCGCCGTTCCGGCGCCGTCTGGTGAACGTGCCCTTCGGTCTGCACCACCCGCTCTGGATCGAAGACCCCGACTTCGACCTCGACTGGCACATCCGTCACATCGCGGTGCCGTCCCCGGGGGGGCCGCGGGAGTTGGCCGAGCTCACCGGCCACCTGGTGGCCCTGCCCCTCGACCGCTCGCGCCCGCTGTGGGAGATGTGGGTGATCGAGGGCCTCGAGCACGGCCACGTGGCGGTGCTCACCAAGGTGCACCACGCCGCCATCGACGGCGCGTCGGGCAATGAGATCATCGTCGCCACCCTCGACCTCGAGCCCGATCCACCGCCGACCCCTCCGCCCGACGAGCCGTGGCAGCCCGACACGGTGCCGGGCGACGTCGAGCTGCTGTCGTATGCGGCGACGTCACTCGCGCGCCAGCCCTTCCGGGTCGTGAAGGCAACCACCCGCACGATCTCGTCCACGATCGACCGGCGACGCCTTCCCGGCCACCCGGGCACCACGCCACCGCCCTCGATGTTCAGCGCGCCCCGCACCTCGATCAACACCGCGATCACCGGTCGGCGCAGCTACGCCCAGACCACCCTCTCCCTGCCCGAGGTGAAGGCGATCAAGAACACGTTCGGGGTCACCGTGAACGACGTCGTGCTGGCGATCTGCGGCGGGGCGCTGCGCGGGTACTTCGACCGGGCGGGCGAGGTGGTCGACGCTCCGCTGGTGGCCATGGTGCCGGTTTCGGTGCGCACCGACGACCAGCAGGGCGACCTCGGCAACCGGGTCTCGTCCATGCTGGCCACCCTCGCCACAGACATCGACGACCCGGTCGAGCGCCTCCGGGCCATCCACGAAGGCATGGCGGCGGGCAAGGAGCGGCATGCGGTCGGCGCCGACGCCCTGCAGGACTGGGCCGAGTTCGCGGCGCCGGCGCTGCTCGGACGGGCGGCCCGGCTGTACTCGGGCATGCGAATGGCCGGCCTGCACCGCCCGGCCTTCAACGTCACCATCTCCAATGTGCCCGGGCCGCCGTTCCCGCTCTACTCGGCGGGGGCCAGGCTCGTGGCCAACTATCCGATCGGCCCGATCTTCGACGGCGCGGGGCTGAACATGACCGTCATGAGCTACCAGGAGAACCTGGACTTCGGGCTGCTCGCCTGTCCCGATGTCCTGACGGACGTGTGGTCGCTCGCCGACGGCCTCTCCGACGCGCTCGCCGAGCTCACCAAGGCCGCCGACGAGACGTCGAAGCCCAAGCGCAAGCCCCGCCGTGCCCCCAAGACCTCGTCGTCGGGGCGGTAGCGTGCCGGCTCCGCGTGTCGGCGCTTCGGGACGGGGGAATCAGCCGGCGAGGTCGATGCCGCGGCGAAGGCGCTCGGCCATGGCCGCCATGTCGGCCTCGTCGGCATAGCTCGTACGAGGCCAGAAGAACCCACGGAGACCGTCCTTCGGGTTCCGGGGCACCACGTGGATGTGCAGGTGCGCCACGCTCTGGCTGACCCGGTTGTTGAGGGCCACGAAGGACCCGCCGGCCCCCAGGACCCGCTCCATGGCCGATGCGGTCTGCTGGGCGCGTCCGAACAGGGGGCCGATCAGGTCGGTGGGCAGGTCCACCAGGGTCTCGTGGTGCGGTTTGGGGATGAGCAGTGTGTGGCCGAGGAACAGTGGCCGCCGGTCGAGGAAGGCCAGGCAGGTGTCGTCGTCGAGCACGATGTGGGCAGGGCGGGACCCGTCGACGATCTCGCAGAACACACATTCGGCCACGACGAAGGATGCCACGCGGTCGCCGGCGCGGCCGACCACCTACGATCGGCCTCGGCATGGACGACACCACGGGGATCGGGTTCGAGGACGAGGTTCCCCCTCGCGTCCTGCCGGGGGCCGAGTCGCCGTTCGCGCCGGTCCTCTGGCTCTTCGACCGTGTCGCCACGAGGGTGCTGGGCCAGGACACCACCGTCCGCTGGACGGCGAGCACCGGCACGGCGCTGCGGGGGGAGGTCGAGGTCCTCACCGTCGGCGTCCCGGCCATGCGCATGGCCGGGCTCCGGATCGACCGGGTGGTGGGCCGGGTCGAGCGGGCACGGATCGAGCCCGGCCTCATCTCACGGATGCGGGGCGGACCGGTCTCGGTGAAGGCCACGGTGACCCAGGAGAGCGTCGATGCGTGGATCGGCTCGGCCAACCTGCCCCTCCGCCTCGAGCTCACCGGTGACGGCATCCTCAGCAGCACTGGCATCGGCTCGCTGCGGGTCGGGCACGTGCTGACCGAGCTCGAGGTGGGCGGCCGTTGGCTGCGGTTGCGCCCCCGCCAGGTGGCCGCACGCCAGCTGCCGGCCTCGGTCCGCCAGTTCCTCGTGGGCAACCTCCCGCTGCCGCCCCTTCCGGCCGGCGCCCGCCTCATCGAGGTCGCACACCGCGAAGGCGAGTTGGCCGTCCGGGTGGCCCTCGACGACATCGACGAGGCGATCACGCCCACCTTGCCCGATCGGATGCGGCGGCGGTTGTCGGGGCGTTGATCGGCACCTGCAGCGCGTAGCATCGGGATCGCGGGCTCGCGATCCCCCGGTTGTGGGTCGCCTCTGTTTCGTCACTTGCAGAGGAGCCCTCCGTGGCCCGTCACGTCTCCGTCCAGCCCGACCCGCCCGTCACGCTCCACGAGGTGGTGGTGCGCCTCGAAGCGGCGCTCCACCCACTCGGCGACGAGCAGCCACCGATTCTCGTGGGTGTGCGGGAAGCGGGGGACGTCGAGCTCCGGATACCGCCCGAGCAGACGGGGAACGTGGTGGACGCACTCGTGGGCGTCGACGCGCCCTCGGACTGGTCGGCGGTCGGGTTGCTGTCGGCGGGGCGCGCCCACCACCTCGGCGGTGACGTCGACCTCGCGGTCCCGGTCCCCGCGGCGACGGCGGCACCGAGACGCGTGCGGATCGGTCACTTCGTGGCCCGGACCGGGACGTGCGTGTCCTTCCTGCGGTTCGCCGGCGGCGAGGCCGTCTTCGACGACGACCGTCACGAGGGGCGGATCGACGACGTGTGCCGGCGCATGCTCGGCCTTGCGACCGCGCCGCCGGAGGTCACGGTCGAGGCCTACTGGGCGTCGCTCTGGATGCAGCAGGTGCTGGCGGCGAGCCAGGGCGGTGACCCGGAGGCGGCACGGTGGGGACGCATCGCCCTGCTGCATCCGGCGGCGGCCGGGTGTGGCGCGCCACCGTCGGTTCCCCGGCTGGTGGAGCGTGGCCTGGGCCTGGCCGGCGCGGCCCCCTGGGCACTCCTGCGAGCGCGGGCCGCACGAGGCACGCTCGAGATGCCGGGGATCGACCCGGCCTCGGCCCGGTGGATGGACGAGGGGATGTTCTCGCGGCGGGTGACGGCGGATCTCGTCCCACTCGGTCGACTGCGCGCGGCCGTCGCCGACTCGCTTCCACCGGCCACGGCCGAGGCGGTCGAGGTGGCCCTACGCGGCTGGGGACTCACGTAGTGTGAGCACCATGAGCGACGGCTACGAACCGGACCCCACACTCGCGGCCGGAGCGCCCACGCCACCGGCGGGGTCTCCCCGCGTCGCGGGACCCGACGCGGGCCAACCCGCACGACCCGACACGCCGCCCACGGTGGCATCGTCCATCTACGCGGAGGGCGCGCCCACGGCCTACGGGGGCGCGGGCGGTCCGGCAGACCCCGGGGCTCCCGGTTCTCCGGGTGGCCCCGGTGCTCCCGATGGCCCCGTCGGGCCCGGGCCGGGAGGGTCGGGGCCTGGAGGCCAGCAGGACGACCGGTGGAAGATCTACGGCCTCGTCGGCCTGGCGGTCGTGGTCATCGCCCTGTTGATCGGCGGCATCGTGTTGAGCCGGAGCGGCGACGACGCGCCGTCCGATGCCACCACGACGACCAGCAGCAGCACCTCCACGTCGACGTCGACCAGCACCTCGACGTCGACGAGCACCTCCACGTCCACCACGGCGGCGCCCACCACCACGACCACCACGGCGGCCCCCACCACGACCACCGCGGCGGCTCCGCCGGGGGCGGCCTCGCCCGAGGCGGCATCGGCGAGCCTCTACAACGCGTGGTCGGTGGGCGACGAGGCCAATGCCGGCCAGTTCGCCGATCCGGGTGCCGTGACGACCCTGTTCGCCTTGGACGGAGCGGGCAACGATCTGGAGTTCCAGGGCTGTTCGGAGACCGGCGCCGACTCGTTCGACTGCACCTATTCGAATGCGACAGAGGTCGTGGTGTTCGAGGTCGAGGCCACGTCGGCAGGCCAGTTCCGCGTGGTCGCCGTCAGCGTCCCGGGCGACTGACGAGGCCGAAGCCTCGGGGCCTGGCCGGGTCTGCCGTGCCGGCCGGTTGTCAGGGCCGGCCGGTTGTCACGGCCGGCCGTAGCCGACGGGTGATCCCACGTAGCCGATCGGTGCGGTGCGCACCACGTCGCCGGTGTGGGGGGCGTGGACGGTGTTGCCGCCGCCGATGTACATGCTGACGTGGTGGATGGGGCTGCCGTAGAAGACGAGGTCGCCCGGCTGGAGGTCGCCGGCGGAGATGCGTCGGGTGGCCCCGTACTGGGCGGCCGAGCTGTGGGGGAGCGAGCGCCCCGCTCTCGCCCATGCCCACATCGTGAGGCCCGAGCAGTCGAAGCCGCTGGGGTCGGCCCCGGCCCAGCGGTAGGGAACACCCTGCATGCTCATGGCGGCGGCAACGGCGCCGGCGGCGCCACTTGCCGGCGGTGCCGGGGTGGGGCTTCCGCCGCCGCTGCTGGGCGGCGGTGCCGGGGTGGGGCTTCCGCCGCCGCTGCTGGGCGGCGGTGCCGGGGCGGGGCTTCCGCCGCCGCTGCTGGCGCCGCCCGACCCACCAGTGCCGGCGGCCGGTGCTGCGGCCTGGGCTGCGGCCTGGGCTGCGGCGGCAGCTTCCAGCTCGGCCTGTCGCGCCGCGGCCTCGGCGGCGCGCTGCTGCTCGATGAGCGACTCGAGCTCGGCGTCGATCTGGGACTGGAGCTGCTGCTCCTCGTCGATCGCCGCCTGGGCCTCGGCTGCGGCCTGCCCGATCTCGGCGACCAGTGCCTGCGCCTCGTCCTTGCGCACCTGGAGGTCGCCGACACGGTCCTGGACGTCCTGCTCGGTGGCGGCGAGGTCTTCGATGAGTTGGGCGCGGTTGCCCGTGACCGTGTCGAGGTACCCCAGGCGGAGCGGCATCTCGCGCTCGTCCCGGCTGTCGACCGCAACGGTGAGCGCCGAGTTGTCGGGCCCACCGAGGTAGGCGCCGACGGCGTAGGTCTGAAGCTCCGTCTGGCGCTGGTCGCGCTCCTCGACGGTGTCGGCGAGGCGAGCCTCGGCCTGGGTGATGCCGTCCTTCACGTCGTCGAGCTCTGTCTGGGCCTCGTTGGACCGGTCGGAGAGCCGCTCGTAGCGGGCGCTCAGCGCATCGAGTTGCGCCGCCACCTGGCGCGCCTCGGCGCGCTTGTCCTCGATGTTGCTCTGGCCCGAAGCAGGTGAGGCGCCGAGCAGGGTGGCCCCCGCGAGCAGTGCGGCCATCGCGATCGAAGCCGATCGCCCTGCGTTGGTGCGGATCAAGTGCATTCACCCCTACCGGTCGTGTTGCGAACGTTGCCGGTCATGTTGCGAAAGTGTGTCAAAAAGTCGGGTCCCGCGCCACTCCTGTCGGCCACGGCGCTCGAGAATCAAGGGTAACCCGTCGCGAATCTCGCCGAGGGTGACCCACGACGGATCACCCTCGGGCCGAGCGAACGCCTACCGCGACAGCATCCGGCCGACCGCGGACATGAGCTCCTCGGCTTGTGCCTCGGGCTCGCTCGGCCCGCCGCCGCCAGGGGCGAGGCAGTGTCGGACGTGGCCGTCCAGCAGGCCGAGGGCCACGCTGTCGAGGGCCGCCCGAACGGCATTGATCTGCGTGAGCACGTCGACGCAGTAGCGGTCCTCGTCGACCATCTTCGACACGCCCCGCACCTGGCCCTCGATGCGCGCGAGCCTCGCCCGCAGTTGATCCTTCGTTGCCGTGTAGCCACGAGTGGTCATGCGCACGTCTCCTCGGACCGTTGGTAATGTACCCTTAGGGGGTATAAGTATAGGCACAGGAGCCGAGACCAGGGGAGCGACCATGCCAGTGACCACCTACGCGGTAGAGGGGATGACCTGCGACCACTGCGTGGCCGCGGTCACAGGCGAGCTCGGACGGCTCGACGGCGTGACCCACGTGGACGTCGACCTGGCGACGGGCGCCGCGGCGGTGACCAGCGACGCAGCCCTGCGCGACGACGAGGTCCGTGCGGCCGTCGACAAGGCCGGCTACGAGGTGACCGGATGAGTGTGGCGACCCGCCTGGTCCTGTTCGGCGCCGTGCTCGGCCTGGTCTTCCTCGCCGCCTTCGGGGTGGGCCGCGCGCTCGGGCCATCGGCCGACGACCCGCCGCCGGTACCGACCGACGTCCACTCGTCCGACCCCACGATGGACATGGGGCGATGAGCGGGGTGCACGTGGCCGGGCACGTCGACCTCGACGTCGAGGGCATGACCTGTGCGTCGTGTGCCGCCCGCATCGAGAAGCGGCTCAACAAGCTCGACGGGGTCACGGCCACGGTCAACTTCGCGACCGACCGGGCCTCGGTGGACCTGGCCCAGGGTCTCGACACGGCCCTGGTCGTCGCCGAGATCGAGGCCACCGGCTACCGGGCCAGCGTCGTGGGAGCAGCCGTCCGCGAGGACAGCGACCCGTCGGCCGGTGCCGACCCGGAACTGGCGGCGCTGCGCAACCGCCTGGTGGTGTCCGCCGTGCTGGCACTGCCCGTGGTCCTGCTGTCGATGATCCCGGCTCTCCAGTTCGAGAACTGGCAGTGGCTCGCCCTCACCCTCGCCTCGCCGGTCGTGGTGTGGGGCGCCCTGCCGTTCCACCGGGCCGCGTGGCTCAACCTGCGCCACGGGACGGCGACCATGGACACGCTCATATCGCTCGGCACCCTGGCCGCCTACAGCTGGTCGCTCTACGCGTTGTTCATCGGCGACGCCGGCGTGCCCGGCATGACCATGTCGTTCGACCTCGACCTCGCCCGAGGCGGTGGCGAGCACGAGATCTACCTCGAGGTGGCCAGCGCCGTCACGGTCTTCATCCTGGCGGGTCGTTACTTCGAGACCCGCGCCAAACGGCAGTCGGGCGCGGCCCTGAAGGCACTCCTCGAGCTCGGGGCCAAGGAAGTAGCGGTGTTGCGTGACGGCGGGGAGCACCTCGAGCCGATCGACCGGCTCGAGGTCGGCGACCGCTTCGTGGTGCGACCCGGCGAGAAGGTCGCCACCGACGGTGTCGTGGAAGAGGGCACCTCGGCCATCGACGCCTCGCTCCTCACCGGCGAGAGCGTTCCGGTGGAGGTGGGCTCGGGCGACGCCGTCACCGGAGCGACCGTCAACGCGGGCGGGCGCCTGGTCGTCCGCGCCACCCGGGTCGGCGCCGACACCCAACTGGCCCGCATCGGGCGGCTCGTCACCGAGGCGCAGTCGGGCAAGGCGCCCATCCAGCGCCTCGCCGACCAGGTCTCGGCCGTCTTCGTGCCGATCGTGATCGGCCTCTCGGTCGCCACGCTCGGGTTCTGGCTGGGGGCGGGCGAAGGTGCCAACACGGCGTTCACCGCCGCGGTCGCGGTCCTCATCATCGCCTGCCCGTGCGCGCTGGGCCTGGCCACCCCGACCGCCCTGCTCGTCGGCACCGGTCGCGGCGCGCAGTTGGGCATCCTCATCAAGGGGCCCGAGGTGCTCGAGTCCACCCGTCGGGTCGACACGGTGGTGCTCGACAAGACCGGCACCGTGACCACGGGGACCATGGCCCTCGTCGGCGTCACCGCCGCCGGCGGCGCCGACGAGGACACCGTGCTGCGCCTCGTCGGGGCGGTCTCGGCGGCCTCCGAGCACCCGGTGTCCCGTGCCATCGCCGCAGGTGCCCGCGATCGGATCGGCGACCTCCCTGCCGTCGAGTCGTTCCAGAGCCGGCAGGGACTCGGCGTGCAAGGCGTCGTGGAAGGTCACGCGGTCGTCGCCGGTCGCGACCGATTGATCGCCGACTGGTCGCTCACGGTGCCCGCCTCCCTCGCATCGGTGAAGGCGACGGCCGAGGCGGAAGGGCGCACTGCGGTGCTCGCCGGCTGGGACGGCGAGGCCCGGGCCGTGCTCGTGGTGGCCGACACGGTGAAGCCGACCTCGCACCAGGCGATCGCAGACCTCCGGGCCCTCGGGCTCGCCCCTGTCCTGCTCACGGGCGACAACGCGCAGGCGGCCCGAGCAGTCGCCGACGAGGTCGGCATCGCCGAGGTGATCGCCGAGGTCGTCCCCGAAGCGAAGCTCGACACGATCCGGCGCCTCCAGGCCGAGGGCCGGATCGTCGCCATGGTCGGCGACGGCGTGAACGACGCCGCCGCCCTAGCCCAGGCCGATCTCGGGCTGGCCATGGGAACCGGGAGCGACGCGGCGATCGAAGCCAGCGATCTGACGTTGGTCGGGGGAGACCTGCGGTCCGCGGCCGACGCCATCCGCTTGTCCCGTCGCACGCTGCGGACCATCAAGGGCAACCTGTTCTGGGCCTTCGCCTACAACGTCGCCGCCCTTCCCCTTGCCGCAGCCGGTCTGTTGAGCCCCCTGATCGCGGGTGCCGCCATGGCCTTCTCGAGCGTCTTCGTGGTCAGCAACAGCCTCCGTCTGCGGACGTTCCAGCCCTTGGCCGCCCGCCCGGCCGACCACTCCTGATCTCGACCACGCGGGTGGACGCGTCCGGAGCTACGTCGCGCAGGTGGCGCCCCAGTTGGGACGGTACCCCTGTCGGTTGATCGCCAACGGAGGCCCCATGGTGATCGGCGGCGTGGCCGACCAGTTCACGTGGAGGTCATGGACCCAGAGGTCGCGAGGCGGTAGGCCGGGCCAGGCGTGGCTCGTCACGACCCGGTCGCCCCGCGGTGCGACCGACAACCAGGCGATCGTGTGCGCGAGTCCTCCGGCGGCGAGCCCCCGGGCCAGGCCGGCCAGCGCACCGGCCACGAACCGGTAGACCGAGAACTCAGGCGCAAATGAGTATGAGAAGGTCAGTCCGCAGCCGATGCCGCTGCCGTCGGGGAGCCAGAAGACGGGTCCTTCTGCGATGATCGTCGGTGTGAGCGGGGCTCGGGTCACCCCGGTGCCATCGCCGCTCGCGACGCAGAGGAGGGTCGCGACCCAGGAATGGGCGCCGCGGGCTGGGTCGTCCAGGGTGGCCACGAACGCCACGTGCTTGCCGTCGGGCGACCATCGCGGGTGCTCGACGTCGATGAGGCGCATCGCCCCCTGGGGGATCGGCGAGCTGATCAGGCGGCCGCGCCCCGCCCCGCCCACCTCGACGACATCGAGGTCGAACCCGGTCGGACGCCTGACCGTGAACCCGAGCTGGGGAGCGCCGGCCGCCATCGGTCGCCAGGTGATCGACCGCAGCTCCTCGGTGCTCGTGAGCACGGGGCTGCGGTTCGTGCCGTCGACACTGCATGTCTCCACGGTCCACATCGGCGAGCCGGTGGTGCCTTCCGTGATGAAGGCGATCGTGATGCCGTCGGGACCGATTTCGAAAGACGTGATCAAGGTGTCGGCGGTCGCCGCGACCACCGTTGTCGGGCTGCTCCCCGGTGAGCTGATCGTGACGAGGTTGCCGGGCTCGTCGCGGTAGGCGATCGGACCGTCGATGAGCAGGCACGAAGCCTGCAGGTCGACCGGCCCGGGAATCGGTCGGGGCTTGAAGGGTCGGGGCTCGAAGAGGGCGAACTCGGGCGGTCCCGCCCACGTCAGTTCGAGCCCGAGACATCGCGCGCAGGGGCCGCCGCCGCGTTGATCACCGGTGCAGAGGACGTATTCGCAGATGCGATCGCGGAATGTGGTGCCCCCGTCGATCATCTCGCGTCGGATGATCGGGTAGGACGCGAGCAGCTGCTCGACGGTGAAGCGCCCACGCGGGTCGGCGGGAAGGGCGTACGCCCCGTAGCGGCCCGCCCGTTCGATCCGAGCCCACAGCTCACCGGTCGCCGGATCGAAACCGCTGCGATCGACCAGCGAGAACCTCGGCTGAGCCGGGTCTTCGAGCGCGATGGCGAACAGCCGCAGGGTGGTGACGTCGACCCCGGCCAGCTCGTCGGGGTCGATCGTCATGCGCAACTCGCACGGCTCGCCGGTGTCGGTCGATTCGCGGTCGATGGGCTCGATCAGGACGTGGGCGTGCAGGCCACACAGCGATGCGCCGGGCATCTCGTCTTCGACGTCGCGCACGGAGAAGTGAGGGAGCGCAGCCAAGGGGCGTAGGAACGCCGGGCGTCGGGTCTCCATGAGGGGTTCCTGTCGTTTGGGGTGCGCGCTGATGGTAGTAGTGGCTCCACATGCCGTGATGCGCTCGTGGTAGTGGGCATCGTCCCGCCCGGCGCGTGCGCACCGCCTCCGCCGTCCCCCGACGCGCCCTTCTAATGTCGTGCGACATGGCACTCGTCCTCGGAATCGACTCGTCGACGCAATCCACCAAGGTGGAGGTGCGCGACGCCGACACCGGCGCCCTCGTCGCCACCGGGTCGGCGCCGCACCCGCCCACCGCGCCGCCCCGGAGCGAGCAGGATCCCGAGTCGTGGTGGTCGGCCCTCGCGCAGGCAGTCGCGGCAACGGGGGTCCGCAAGGTCGCCGCCGTGTCGGTGGCGGCCCAGCAGCACGGCCTCGTTGCGCTCGGTGCGTCGGGCGGGGTCCTCCGCCCGGCGAAGCTGTGGAACGACACCCAGACGTCGCCGGACGCGGGCTGGCTCGTGAAGCAAGGCGGAGGCCCCGAGGCGTGGGCCGAGGCGGTGGGCAGCGTGCCCGTGGCCGCGTTCACCATCACCAAGCTGTCCTGGATGCACCGCCAGGAGCCGGAGCGCTTCGGGCGCCTGGCCCACGTGCTCCTGCCCCATGACTGGCTCACCTACCGGCTCACCGGCGCGTACGTCACCGATCGGGGCGACGCCTCGGGCACCGGCTACTGGTCACCGGCCGAGGGTCGTTGGCGCACCGACCGGTTGCGCATCGTGGACGAGGCGCCGGGCGACGACGGGTGGCTGGCGCGACTCCCGAAGGTTCTCGGCCCCGGCGAGGTTGCCGGCAACGTCCTGTCCGGCCCCGCCGGCCGACTGGGCCTCGAGGGCGAGCCGCTGGTGGCTGCAGGCACCGGCGACAACATGGCCGCCGCGCTCGCCCTCGGGTTGCGGGCGGGTGACGTGGCGTTCTCTTTGGGCACGTCGGGAACGGTGTACTCGGTGAGCGATCACGCCACGGCCGATCCCACCGGCGCCGTCGCGGGCTTCGCGGACGCCACGGGCCGGTTCCTGCCGCTGGTCTGCACCCTCAACGCCGCCCGAGTCACCGATGCTTTCGCCCACGTGCTCGGCGTCGAGCACGACGAGTTGTCCGATCTGGCGCTATCGGCCCCGGCGGGCGCGGGCGGGGTCGTGCTGGTTCCCTACTTCGCCGGCGAGCGCACGCCCGATCGTCCCGATGCCACGGGCACGCTCTCGGGCCTGCGCCACGGGATCTCGAGAGAGCACCTGGCCCGGGCCGCCCACGAGGGGGTGGTGTGCGGGCTGCTCGACGGCCTCGATGCCCTGTCGGCGTCGGGGGTCGACGTACACGCCGGGCGAACGGTTCTCGTCGGTGGCGGGGCACGATCGCGCGCCTACCGCCACGTGCTGGCGGACCTGTCCGGCCGCACCGTCACGGTGCCCGACGCGGGCGAGCTCGTGGCGACGGGCGCCTGTGTCCAGGCGGCCGCGGCCCTCCAGGGCATTGATCCGGGAGGGGTGGCCGCCGCGTGGGGCCTGGGCGAGGGGGGCACGGTCGAGCCCGACGCTTCGGTCGATGCGGCGTCGGTGCGCGCCGCCTACGCCGCCGCTCGGGGCTGATCCCGCTGCGTCCATCGTTCATCTCCGCGTTGGGCTACCTTTACGCGGTCATCGCCCCGGTGTCGCCCATCCGGCCTACCGTGGCGGCGAGCCGAGCAGGGGAGGGAGGGGAGCCATGAGCGGGGTTTCGTTCGACGAGGTGACCAAGCGGTTCGACGACGTCACCGCCGTCGACTCGTTCACCCTCGACATCACCGACGGTGAGTTCATGGTGCTGCTCGGCCCGTCGGGCTGCGGCAAGAGCACCGCCCTGCGGATGATCGCCGGCCTCGAGACCGTGAGCGACGGCGTCCTGCGGATCGGCGACCGCGTGGTGAACAACGTCGAGGCCAAGGACCGCGACATCGCCATGGTGTTCCAGAGCTACGCCCTCTATCCCCACATGACCGTGGCCCAGAACATCGAGTTCCCGCTGAAGGCCCGCAAGTACGCCGTCGACGGGACCGAGCCCCGGAAGCTCACCGCATCCGAGCGGGCCGAGCGGGTCACCGGGGCAGTCGAGACCCTCGGCCTGAGCGAGCTGGTCAAGCGCAAGCCGGGCGCGCTTTCGGGGGGCCAGCGTCAACGCGTCGCGCTGGCTCGGGCCATCGTGCGGCGGCCCGAGGTCTTCCTCATGGACGAGCCGCTCTCGAACCTCGACGCCAAGCTCCGGGCCCAGACCAGGCTCGACCTGGTCGCGCTCCACCGGGAGGTGGCCACCACCTTCGTCTACGTCACCCACGACCAGGTGGAGGCCATGACCATGGCCGACCGCATGGCGGTGATGACCGAGGGGCGCCTCCAACAGGTGGGTGCGCCCCAGGCCGTGTACGAGCGGCCCGCCAACCTGTTCGTGGCCCGCTTCATCGGCAGTCCGCCCATGAACACCATCGCCGGCGAGGTGGTCGAGGGCAACGTCGTCGTCGCCGGCGCCAGCCGCATCCCGTTCGTCGGCCAGGCGTCGCCGGGTCGCAGCGTGGTCGTCGGCATCCGGCCCGAGCACCTCCACGCGGGCGAGGGCACCATCGAGGCCACTGTGTCGGCCGTCGAGTGGTTGGGTCACGAGCGCCACATCATCTGCGACATCGCCGGCTCGAAGGCGATCGTCCGCCAGGAGACCGACGAGGGAGCGGCCCCTGCGCTCGGGAGCGCGGTGCGGCTCGGCCATCTGGCCGAGAACGTGCACCTCTTCGACGCCGAGAGCACGGACCGCCTGAATTGACCTCGACCCTCGCCTCCGCCGACCACGTGGTCGAGGCGCCGCCGTCGTTCTTCCGCCGCTCCACCACCAGGGAAGCGGGGATCTTCGTCCTGTTCATCACGCCGGCCGCCATCGTGTTCGGCTGGTTCTTCTTCTACCCCCTCGGTCGGCTCGTCCACTTCGCGCTCTACCAGCAGAACCGCACCGGCACGGCCGAGCGCTACGTGGGCCCCAGCCAGATCACCGACGTGCTCACCGGCAGTGAGTTCCGCGAGGGCGTCCTCCACACCGTGAGCTATGTGTTCTACACGGTGCCCGCCGGCCTCGTGCTGGGCATCGCGCTGGCGGTGGTGGCCAACCGCAAGCTGCGGGGCATCAAGATCTTCCAGACGATCTTCGCCTCCACGGTCGCCACCTCGGTCGCGGTGGCCTCGGTGATCTTCTTCGTGCTGCTCAACCCCCAGGTCGGCTACTTCAAGGTCAACTGGCTCGCCGACCCGGACATGGCCCTGTTCGGGGTGTCGCTCTCCTCGATCTGGCAGAACCTGGGGCTCACCTTCATCATCGTGCTCGCCGGCCTCCAGGCCGTCCCCGAGGAGTTGATGGAGAGCGCCACCATCGATGGCGCCGGCCCGCTGCGCCGGTTCTTCCGGGTCACCCTGCCGATCATCTCGCCGACGCTGCTGTTCCTCGTCGTGGTCCTCACCGTGTTCGCGTTCCAGGCCTTCGCCCAGATCGACATCCTCACCGCCGGTGGGCCGGCGGGGTCCACCGAGACCCTCGTGTTCAAGATCTTCCAGCGCCAACAGCCCATCGACCTCGGCGAAGGCTCGGTGATGGCTCTCGGCCTGTTCGGCATCACCTTCGTCGTCACCATGGGCCAATTCCTGATCCTCGATCGGCGGGTGCACTATGGCTGACACGATCACGATGCACGACCCCACGCCGGTCCTCGGCGCGGCGGCGGCCACCACGACCGGCGACCTTCCGGGCAAGTCGGCGCGGACGGCGAAGAACGTGGGCTGGTACCTCGCGCTGAGCGCCCTGTCGCTCTTCGTGGTCTTCCCCGTCTACATGACGCTCGTACGGGCGCTCTCGACCCCGGTCGCGTACATCAACGACGGGTTGCCGCTCTACCCGGTTGCCGTCGAGTGGGACATCTTCCGTCGGGCGTTCACCGAGGGCGAGTTGGGCCGCCGGATGGTGTTGAGCGCGGTGGTGACCGTGATCATCGCGTCGTGCCAGTTGGCCACGTCGATCCTGTGTGCGTACGCCTTCGCCTTCCTTCGGTTCCCCTTCAAGCGGCTCGTGTTCGTGCTGTTCATGGCCACGCTGATGCTGCCCATCGAGGTCACGCTGATCCCCAACGTGGGCACGATCCGCAACATGGGTTGGCTCAACTCGTACCCGGGCCTCACCGTTCCGTTCCTGGCCACGGCCTTCGGCATCTTCCTGATCCGCCAGGGGTTCATGGGCATCCCGACCGACCTGCTCGATGCGGCCAAGCTCGACGGCTACGGCCACTTCGCGTTCATGGCGCGGGTGGCGGTGCCGGTCACCCGGCCGGTGGTGGCCTCGTTCGGGGTCATCTCCCTCCTGGCCGCATGGAACCAGTACCTGTGGCCCCGGGCCGTGGTCACGGTCTCGCAGTGGGAGACGGTGCAGATCGGGCTCAAGTCGGTGGCCGCCAGCAACGTGCAGGAGTCCAACATCGGCTTCGCGGCGGCGATCATCGCGGCCCTCCCCGTGCTGGTCCTGCTGATCTTCCTGCAACGACACCTGATCCGGGGCCTCACTGCCGGCGCCGTGAAGGGTTGAACCAAGACATGACCCACCAGAAAGAAGTGTGATGCGTCGTTCCTCGCGATCAGTGTTCATCCTCTCGGCGACGTTGGCCCTCGCTCTCACCGCTGTCGCCTGCGGCGGCACCAGTGGTGGCGGGAGCGACGGCGGCGGGTCGGGAGGGGGCGACGACGCCGCAGCCGACCTGCCCGAGTGCCCGGTCGACGCCCTCGAAGGAGCCGGCCCGGTGGAGGTCACGCTCTGGCACGCGTACGTGGCCAAGACCGAAGAGGCGCTCAACACGCTGGCCGACGAGTACAACGCCTCGCAGGACCAGGTCACCGTCAGCGTCGAGAGCCAGGGCGCGTCCTACAAGGAACTGCAGCGCAAGTACCAGCAGGCGATCCCGAGCAACGACCTGCCCGGCATCGCGATCCTCGAGGACATCCAGAACCAGTCGATGGCCGACAGTGGCACCGTGGTGCCGCTCACGTCGTGCGACGAGGCCGACGACAGCTTCAACACCGACGACTTCCTGCCCATCGCCCTCGACTACTACGGCATCGACGACGTGGTGTGGCCGACGTCGATGAACCTGTCGACGCCGATCCTGTACTTCAACCGGACCCACTTCGAGGCGGCCGGCCTCGACCCCGACAACCCGCCGACCACCCTGGCCGAGATGCGCGACGCCGCCCAGGCCATCGCGGATGCCAACATCCCCGGCGTCGAGCACCCGTGGGTCCAGGTCGCAACCTCGTCGTTCATCGAGTCGTGGATGACCGGCGCCGGCGTCGACCTGGTCAACGAGGGTGACGGCCGGGACGCCCCGGCCACCGCGGCCAGCCTCGAGGGCAACCAGGACCTCCTCGACCTCTTCACCTTCCTGAAGGGAATGGCCGACGACGGGCTCCTGTTGCCGCTGCCCGACACCGACGGCCAGATCGACCAGTACCTCGCCCTCGGCACCCAGAGCGCATCGATGGGGATCGAGACCACCACCGCAGCCACCTCGATCGAGTCCTTCCTCAAGGGCGAGCTCGACACCAGCCAGCTGAGCGCGGACGGGCGCATCAACACCGACGGCCTCGACCTCCAGGGGCTCGACATCCAGGCCTCACCGCTGCCGGGCATCGACGAGCCGGGCCGGCCGCAGGTGGGCGGCGGCGTCTATTACATGATGAGCACCACGCCGCCGGAGGTACAGGCGGGCGCCTGGGACTTCCTCAAGTTCATCAACACCACCCAGAGCCAGGTGACCAACGACCTCGAGGGCTCCTACCTGCCGCTGCTCCAGTCCGCGGTGGACGACCCGGTGCTGCAGGACACCTGGCAGAACACGCTTTCCGGCCAGTGGTTGGCCCTGGGGTTCGACCAGCTCCAGGACGGGGTGAACCCCGATTCGCCGGGCATCACCCTGGGGCCCTACACCGAGTTCCGCAAGGCCCTCACGGACGCGCTCGACGGCATCTACTTCAACGGGCAGACCCCCGAGGCCGTCATCGCCACGGCGCAGTCCGAGGTCGACGACGCCATCCAGCAGTACGAGGACGAGAACTTCTGAGCCGTCCCGGCGCCATCCCCAGGCCGTCCCGACAGGACAGGGCCTTCTGACCCTGTCCTGTCGGTCCGCCGTTGATTAACCTGCGCCCATGCGCCGTACCTGGATCGTGCTCGTGTTGGCCTCCGCGCTCGGTGTCGCTGCCTGCGGCGGCTCGTCCGGGAGCGGCAGCGGTGGGGGAGCCGACGAGCCCGCGGGTGACGGTGCCGCGGCGGCCCTGCCCGAGTGCCCCGTCACCGCGCTCGACGACGTCGCCCCGGCCGACCTGCCCGTCGAGGTGACGCTCTGGCACTCGAGCGTGGCCAAGGGTGAGGAGACCATCAACGCGATCGCCGACGCCTACAACGAGTCGCAGGACAAGGTGCAGATCAACGTCGAGAGCCAGGCCACCTCGTTCGAGGAGCTGCAGCGCAAGTACAACCAGGCCATTCCCAGCAACGACCTGCCGGGCATCGCGCTGCTCGAGGACACGCAGACCCAGGCCATGGCCGACTCGGGAACGGTGCTGCCGGCCCAGTCGTGCATCGCGGCCGACGACTACGACATGTCGGACTTCGTGCCGACCCTGGTGGACTACTACTCGGTGGACGGCAATCTCTACCCGGCGTCGATGACTCCCTCCAACGCCCTCATCTACTTCAACGTCGACCACTTCGAAGAGGCCGGACTCGACCCGGCCAACCCGCCGCAGACCCTCGACGAGATCCGTGAAGCCGCCCAGGCCATCAAGGACGCCGGCATCACCGACCACCCCTTCGTGTGGCACATGGCGCCCTGGCAGGTCGAGTTCTGGATGACCGGGGCCCACATCCCCTTCGTCAACAACGACAACGGTCGCGGCGCCGAGCCCGCCACCGAGGCGGTGCTCGACAGCCCCGAGGCCCTCGAGCTCTTCACGTGGCTCAAGGACATGAATGACGACGGCCTGATGCTGGCGGTCACCGACGTGCCCGGCCAGATCGACCAGTACCTGGCCCTGGCCAACGAGCAGGCCTCGTTCAGTGTCGAGGCATCGAGCGCGGCCACGTCGGTCGAGGCCTTCCTGAAGGGCCAACTCGACGCCGGCGACCTGACCGACGGCCGGGTGAACGCGGACGTCGACCTCAGCGGCCTGAACATCGGCGCCAACCAGTTCCCCGGCGTCGACGGCCCCGGCCACATCCAGGTGGGCGGCGGCGTCTACTACATGATGGCCACGACCCCGCCCGAGGTGCAGGCTGCGGCGTGGGACTACATGAAGTTCGTCAACTCGGTGGACATGCAGGTCATCAGCAACCTCCAGGGCGGCAACGACCCCGTGCTGCTCAGCGTGGCCGACGTGCCCGAGGTGCAGACGACCTGGGAGGACACGCTGTCGGGCCAGTGGCTCGCCATCTCGTTCGCCCAGCAGGAGAACGGGATCGACCCCGAGTTCCCCGGGCCGCTCCTCGGCCCCTACACCGAGATGCGCACCGCCATCCGCCAGGCGGTGGAGGACATGATCCTGAACGACGCCGAGCCGGCCGACGTGCTCGCGACGGCGGAGGCCGAGGTCACCGACGCCATCGTCCGCTACGACGAAGAGAACTTCTGACCGGTTGGCCGGGCCGTTTGTGTTGGCAAATCATGAAATAGCATGATAGACAACGGCCTGCGTTCAGAAGTGCGGGGCTGCGGCCCGATCTCGTCGACGGGGTGACGCGCCGCCGGCCTCGAGTCGTCGTTCTGTCGGAGGGCACATGCCCGTCATCACCCGTTCCCGTTCCCGTTCCCGTTCTCGCCGCCGTCCCCGTTCCCGTCGCCTGGCGATGTGGTTGACCCTGGCGGTCTCCACCGCCTGGCTCGTGCCCGCCTCGCTGATGGCGGGCATGCAACCCTCGGCCGCCGAGCCCGGTGCCGGATCGCCCAACAACCCGTGGCCCGACGACTGCAACATGCGCGTCGGTGTCGTCGTCGACCGTTCCGACTCCATCAGGGGCGCAAGCCAGGAGAACCCCGCCCTGGTGCGGGGTGCGGTGGGCGATCTCGCCGACCGCCTGAGCGGCACCGGGGCCAGCATGGCCGTCTGGTCCTTCGGCACCCTGGCCTCGGGTTACACCGGTCCGGCCCCCTACCCGGGCGCGCCCGTCGGTTCGACCATCGTGGCCGGCGACTACCCGAGTGTCGGCTTCACCTCGCTCAGCACCCCCGCGGGCATCGCGGCGGTCAAGAGCACCGCGAACGCCATCCCGTTCACCCGTTCCTTCGGCTCCGACACCGACCCCGACACCCGCCGGGTGGGGGCCACCAACTGGGAGGCCGGTCTCGGGGGCTCGTCGCACGGCCTGCCCGGCGCCGTGGCACCCAACGGCGATCGACCCCGTGACGCCGACGTGCTCGTCTTCTTCAGCGACGGTGCACCCACCGTCGACAACGCCCAGCTCGCGGCCGGGGTCGCCGGCCTCGACGCCACCGACGCAAAGGTAGACGCCGCACTCGCCGCGGCCCATGTCGTGAAGACCACGGGCGCTCCCACCCGGATCATCGGCGTGGGGGTGGGCAACGTCAACGCCCCCAATCTCGAGCGCATCACCGCGGGCTACCCCGCCGCCCGGGAGTTCGAGGACTACTGGATCACCGACTTCGGCGGCCTGGGCGACACCCTGGTCGACGTGGCCACCCGCATCTGTGGCGGCCGCCTCACCATCCGCAAGCTGGTGCCCGGGTCCGGGGCCGGCTCGTGGGTGCCCCGTCCCGGGTGGCGTTTCACCACCAGCTTCCCCGGCGGGCAACCGGCGTACCTGGACCCCGGCACGGATCTGACCACGGGAGCCGACGGCGCCGCGAGCACGCGGTGGCTCAACCCAGCGGGAGACACCGACGTCACCGTGCGCGAGGCGCTTCCCGACGGGCAGCGCCTCCACGGTGTCACCTGCGTCACCGAGGACGAGGGGAACCAGGGCGTCGGCCGGCCTCCCGGGGCCACCGAGCAGCAGTTCGCGGCGCCCACCTTCACCGTGCGCGTGCCCCGGCACGGCCACACCCTCTGCGACGTGCGCAACTACCTGCAGGGCCCGCCTCCGACGCTGGACAAGTCGGCGGCGCCCGCCAGCCTGCCCAACGCCGGCGACGTCACGTTCACGCTGGCGCTGGCGAATCCCGACCTCGTCGAGAGCGTCCGCATCGACGCGCTCCTCGACGACCGGTTCGGCAACCTCCTCGATCCCGGCAACGACCGGGTGCGCGACAACACCTGTGACGACGCGCCCGCAGGCAGTCGGGTGATGCTGCCGGGCGCCAGCGGCTCGTGCACCTTCGTCGCCAGGGTCGAGCCGGCCGAAGACGGCGGGCCACACGTCGATGTGGTCACGTTGCACGGCGTCGAGCTGCTGCCCACCGGCGGCGAGGGCGATGCGGTCACCCTGAGCGACGACGCCAGCGTCGCGTTCACCGACCTTCCCGGTCCCGATCTGGCCGTCTCGAAGGACGACGGCCGTGACACGGTCGCTCCCGGCGACGAGACCACCTACGCCGTCACCGTGGCCAACCACAGTGACATCGCAGCGACGGGCGTCGTCCTCGCCGACGAGCTTCCCGACGGGGTGTCGTTCGTCTCGGCATCGGATGGGGGCGCCTTGGACGAGGGCGAGGGTGATGCCCCCGCGGCGGTGGTGTGGCCATGGTTCGGGCTCGACCCCGGCGAGGAGCGGATCTTCGAGGTGACCGTCCGGGTGGACGACGACGCCCGGGAGGGCGACGAGGTCCGCAACCGGGTGGTGGTCAGGGACGACCGGAGCCACGGCGACGACCCCAACCCGCAGGACAACGCCGCCGAGGATCTCGACACGGTCGACCAGGGTGTGGACGACACGCCTCCCGCCGATCCGCGTCCCGACCCGTCGGGCATCGTCGGCTCGCTGCCCCGCACCGGCGGCGAGATCATCAGCTGGGTGCTCTGGGGATCGGCCCTGGTCGCCGCCGGTGTCGCCCTGGTGGGCCTCGGTCGCCGGGGCCCCCGTTGGCGGCTCCGTCGCTCGTGAGCACCGATCCGACCCTGGCTCGGGGAGTCGTCAGAACGGCGGCCGGCTAGTCGGCCTTGGCGCTCGGGGCCACGATGGTGTGGTCCCGAGCGCCGCCGTTCACGCTGCTGGCCGCCATCGCCGCGCCGACGATGCCGGCCTGGTTCAAGAGCACTGCCGGCACGACCGGTGTGGCGACCTCCAGGTACGGCAGGAACCTCTCGTGCTTCTTGCTGACGCCGCCGCCGATGATGATGAGGTCGGGCGAGAAGAGGGCCTCGACCACGCCGAGGTACTCGTCGACCCGTGCGGCCCACTGCTTCCAGCTCAGGTCGTGCTCCTCGCGCACCGAGTTGGCCGCCCGTCGCTCGGCGTCCTCGCCTCGCACCACGAGGTGGCCGAGCTCGGTGTTGGGCACGAGCCGGCCGTCGGTGAACAGCGCGCTGCCGATGCCCGTGCCGAAGGTCAGGAGGAGCACCACGCCGGCCCGGTCTCGCCCGGCGCCGAAGGCGACCTCGGCCACGCCCGCGGCATCGGCGTCGTTGAGCACGGTGACCGGGCACCCGGTGGCCTCGCCGAACAACGCGGCGGCATCGGTGCCGACCCACGACCCGTCGACGTTCGCCGCCGACAACACGACGCCGTCCCGCACGATGGCCGGGAAGGTGGCGCCGATCGGGCCGGTCCAGCCGAAGGCACCGACGATCTCGGCCACTTCCTCGGCGACCGTCTCGGGCGTGGCGGGCTGCGGGGTCTCGATCCGCCGGCGCTCGGCCAGCAGTGTGCCGCTGCTCACGTCGACCGGCGCTCCCTTGATGCCGGTGCCGCCGATGTCGATGCCGAGTCGATCCACGCTGACTCAGGCCATGCCTGCGGTGGCGGGGGTGTAGCGCACGGGCATGCGCTTGATGCCGTTGATGAAGTTGGAGCGCAGCCGCTCGACGGGGCCGTCGAGGGCCATGTCGGGCACTCGACGCAACAACTCGGTCATCATCACCTTCATCTCGGCGCGGGCCAGGTTGGCGCCGAGGCAGAAGTGGGCGCCACCGCCGCCGAAGGCGACGTGACCCAGGTTCTTGTCGGGGTTGCGGCCGATGTCGAAGGTGAACGGGTCGTGGAACACGTCCTCGTCCCGATTGGCCGAGATGTGCCACATCACCACGCGATCGCCGGCCTTGATCGCCTGGCCGCGGATCTCGGTGTCCTGGGTGGCGGTGCGACGGAAGTTCATGACGGGGCTGGCCCAGCGCAGGAACTCCTCGATGGCGAGGTCGATGAGCGAGGGGTCGTCGAGCAGGCGCTGCCGTTGGTCGGGGTGCTCGATGAGGGCGAGCATGGCGTGTGAGATGGCGTTTCGGGTGGTCTCGTTGCCGGCGACGGCCAGCAGCAGGAAGAACAGGTTGAAGTCGAGGTCGGTGAGCTTGTGCCCATCGACCTCGGCGGTGATCAGCGCGGTGACGATGTCGTCGCGCGGGTTGGCCCGCCGCTCGGAGGCGAGCCCCTGGGCGTAGGCGTAGATCTCGGCGGCGGCGACCTTGCCGTCGTCGGGATCGGTCTGGAACTCGGGATCGTCGAAGCCGATCATGCGGTTGGTCCAGTCGAACAGCTGGTGGCGGTCGTCCTGGGGAACGCCGAGGAACTCGGCGATGGCCTGGAGGGGGAGCTCGCAGGCGACGTCCGCCACGAAGTCGCACTCGCCCCTGTCGGCGATGCCGTCGACGACCGTCCGGGCACGAATGGCGAGGATGTCCTGGAGCTCCTTGATGCGGCGGGGCGTGAAGCCCCGGTTCACGATCATGCGGAGCTTGGTGTGCTCGGGCGGGTCCATGTTGAGCATCAACATGCGGGTCGTGTCGAGGTCGTCGCCCTGGGGTGTGTTGAGGAACGAGCTGCCCTGCCACGACGAGAACACCCTGGTGTCGCGGTTCACCGCCACCAGGTCCTCGTGCCGGGTGATGCACCAGAAGCCCCCGCCGTCGGGGTGTGGGTGCCAGTACACCGGCGCCTCCCGTCGCAGGGTGGTGAACATCTCGTGGGGGACGCCGGCGGCGTAGTTGGCGGGGTCGTAGATGTCCACCTCGCTGAGCTCCACGAGCCGATGGTACGTGGCTCCAGCGGGTTCGTCGTTACGGCAGGGACACCCGCGGCACGACGTCGGCCATGAAGCGCTCGAGGCTCTCGATGCCGGGGTAGTCGCGGAACCAGAGGACGAACTCGCGGCAACCGGCGTCGATGTAGCCCTGCACCTTCTCCGCGACCACCTCGTCGGTGCCGACGAAGTTGTCGCGGACGTAGGTGTCGTGGTCCTGGCCCCCCCAGAGGTGGCCCCCGCCCGGCGAGTCGAGCCAGCGCCGCAGGTCCGCGTCCGAGTCGAACAGCAGGCAGTCGGGGGCGTGGGTGCGCGTGATCGACGCGAAGTCGCGGCCGATGGCGTCGCAGTGGTGCTTGAGTACCACCGACTTGTGGGCGAACTGCTCGAGGCCCACCTGCCAATTGGTGGCGTCGGCGTACTGGGCGGCGATGCGCAGCGTCACCCGCTCGCCGCCACCACCGATCCAGACCGGGGGCAGGTCCTGCAGGGGCTTGGGGTCACAGAGCGCGCCGTCGAGGTGCACGTGGCGGCCGTCGAAGGTGACCGCGGGCTCGGTCCAGAGCCGGCGGACGGCCTCGACCGTCTCCTCGAGCATCTCGAGGCGCTCGCGGGCCGGCGGGAAGTCGAACCCGTAGGCGTGGTACTCCTCGTGGTACCAGCCGGCACCGAGGCCGAAGATGAGGCGACCGCCCGACATCACGTCGACCGAGGCGGCCTGCTTGGCGAGCACGCCGGCGTTGCGGTAGGCGGCGCAGGTGACCAACTGACCCAGGCCCGCCCGGTCGGTTGCCTCGGCCAGCGCGGCCAGCATCGTCCAGGCCTCGAAGCATGCCTCGGGCTCGCGCCGCGGGACGGTCTCGACGTGGTCGTAGACCCACAGGTGGTCGTAGCCGATCTGCTCGGCCAAGAGGGCGATCTCCCGGGCCTGGTGCCATGCCTCGGCCGCGGGCATCCCGGCGAACTCGAGCTTCCAGCCCTGGGGTACGAAGGCGCCGAAGCGCAGGGGCCGACGGTCGTCCCCGTTGGTGCCCGTCATGCCATCGTCGGCGACGACTGGGTGATGGGCTCGTGCGGCAGGAACTCCCAGTGCTGGATCTCCACCATCATCGGGAGCAGGAAGCCCACGTAGAAGTTGTGGATCTTCAGGCCCCCGTAGTCGTCGATGTCGCGCCCGATCAGGTCGACCCGGTCGTCGGCCGCGGCGTAGGCCTGCGCCCTGGCGTAGAACTCGTCGAGCTCGTGCAACGTGCCCACCGACAGGCCGAAGTGGTCCATCCGGGCGGCCACCATCGGCTCGTCCTCGGCGATCAGGAACACGAACTGCTCGTAGGTGTAGGCCTTGAGCACCAGGCGGCGCCGGTCCTCGGTCATGGTGGGCAGCTCTTCGAAGCCGAACACCTGGCCGTAGAAGTCGCAGATGGCGGCGCGGCCCTCGGCGTCGAGGGCGTCGGCCGGCATCGACATGGCCACGTGGTTGAACTGCGGTGGACGCGCCTTCTTGCTCATGGTCGGACCTGCTCCTTCGCCGGACATCGGGGAATTCTCCATGATTGTCCCCCGATACGGGGGCTGGCCACGAGGAGATCCGCAGAGCGGTGCCTCACTCGGCCGTTTCGTGGTCGGACTTGCAGGGCGATACCAACACCTTGCCACCGATCCGGCCGGCGGCGAGGCCCTCCATGGCCTCGAGCAGGCCGCCCAGCGAGACCTCGCCCGGCTCGATGAGCAGATCGGTGGGGAGCGCCCCGGTGGCCAGCAGGTCGAGGGCGTGGCCGAACCCGCCCTCGTCGTAGACGAACGAGCCCGTGACGTTGAGCTCGTTCATCAGGATGCGGTTGGGGTCGAAGCGGGGGCGCTCGATGCCGGCGCCCACGAGCACGAGCGTGCCGCCCCGCTTCAGCTGGCAGAGCCCCGCCTCCATGGCCATCCGCTTGCCCGAGCACTCGAAGACAACGTCGTAGGGGTCGGTCGAGATGCCCCCGGGGTCGGCCTGGTCGAAGACCGGCAGCTCGTCGGGCGTGTAGGCGTCGGTCGCCCCGACGGCGACCGCCAGGTCGCGGCGGGTGCTGTTGGGCTCGACCACACCCACCCGCTCGATGCCCTTGGCCCGCAGCGCGGCGATCAGCAGCGCCCCGATGGGCCCGGCGCCGAACACCAACGCGCGCTGGCCGTGGTCGACGCCACTGCGGGTGATTGCGTGAAGGGCGACGGCGAGCGGCTCGGTGAGCGCCGCCGCCCGGGGTGACATGCCCTCGGGCAACGCCACCAGCTCGGCCTCGTCGTCGCGCTTGTAGCGGGCGAAGGCTCCCTGGAAGGGGTTGAGGCCGGGGGTGGCCCGCTCGAGGCAGAGCGACGGCCGCCCGGCCAGGCAGTGCTCGCACCGGCCGCACCGGACGCTGGCCCCGCCGACCACGCGGTCGCCGGCCTGCCACCGGGTCACCTGCTCGCCCACGGCCACAACCGTGCCCACGTACTCGTGGCCCTCGATCGTGTCGGGCGTGCCCCAGCCCTCGATGACCATGTGCAGATCGCTGCCGCAGACGCCGCAGTAGTCGATCTCGACCAGCACGTCGTTGGGCCCGACGGTGGGCACCGGGTGCCCCGCCACCTCGAGGTTTCCGGGCGATCGGTAGACCGCGGCAGGCATCGTGTCGGGGATCGCGTCGGTCACGGGGCGCGCTCCGCCATCGGGTCGAAGCCATGCCCGGGGTGCATCACCCCGACCGTCACGGGTGCCCACGCCCTCGTGCGGTCATGGCCCTGGGAGGGTGGTCCCGGAAGCCCGGAGAAGGAGGGCATCTCGCTGCTGTGCCGGCGCTCACCCACGAGGTCACGCTACCCGACACCCCTGCCGGGGGTCGATGGCCCGCGCGCTGGTCGTACGCTGACCGCTGTGGTCGCGGTGTCGCTGGTGGTGAGCGGGTTTGTGCTCCTCGGCGTGTCTGCGGCCCGGCACCTCCGCTGGCGCGACACGTTCACCGTCCAGTTGGACGCGCAGGGGCTGTGGCCAACCGGCTCGGCGGGCCGCGTGGCGTGGGGGGTGATCGTCCTGGAGGCGGTTGTGGGGGCGGGCGGTGTTCTGGCGCTGTCGGCCGGATGGTCGGCCTCGGCCATGGTGCCGTTGCTGTGGGCTCTCGTGGTCGTGGGCACGGCCTTCGTCGGGCTCCAGACCTACCTTCTGGTGCAGGCGCCTGACGCCCCCTGCGGGTGTGACCCCACCAGTGACGCCCAGGTTGGCCTGAGCACGCTCGTCAAAGCCGCCTGGCCGGTGGTGGCGGGCGTCGTCGGTCTGCTGGCGCTCCCGGCGGAGGGCTTGGACGCCTTGTCGCTCGCTGCCGCGGTGGGAGCGGTGACCGTCGGCCTCGCCCTGGCGTGGCTCGTCGACTCGGTCCCGGCCCTTCTGGAGCGCCGCTGAGGGCCGACCGCTCCAGTGGCGCCCGCGGTGGGGACCGGGTCGGCTAGCCGGGCTCGTAGAAGATCTTGCGGGCGAAGCGCTCGACCTCGGGATGGCGGGTGCGGGCCACGCCCCTCGCCCGGTTCCCCATGGCGGCGATCACCTCGCCGACGTGATGCACGTCGGCCGCCTCGACGGGCCGGGTCGGGTCGCCGAAGGAGACCAGGCTCACGTCGCTGTCGTAGTCGACGAACAGGGGCACCACCAGCGCGCCGTGCGTGCAGGCGTCGGCGATCAGCGAACGGGTGCTCTTGCCGAACGGGTTCATGAAGACGTCGCCGGCCGCGTCTCGGGCGTCGCGTGAGCCGCCGCCTGCCAACAGCACCACTGCGCCTTGGCTCGACCGCATCAGGCGCTCGAACTCGCGGCGCGTGCGTTCGTTGCTCGCGCGCCGGAACACCTTCAGCCGCCGGTCGAGGTCGTGCTCGGTGATGAGCCCTTCGGCCATGACCTCGCCCCCGCTGACAGGGAACGTCTTCAGGACGGCGCCTGCCTTGCGCAGGATGTCGTCGATCACGTTGCGTTCGCCCAGACGGAGGAACCCGAGCAGGCGCCCGATCATGAGCGTGATGTGGTTCTCGAGCCGGTCGAACCCGTAGTCCTGCGCCGCCCGCTGCAGGTACCCGAGGGTGAACCCCTGATCCTGCAACTCGAGGTGATTGCTCGGAATGATGAACTTCTCGCCGGATCGCACGCGAGCGAAGAGGTCCTCCTCCCGGGTGAAGTCGACGAACCGCGACACCAGCCCAGGGACCTGGTCGCCGTGCAGCAGGTCGAGCAGGCCGAGGATCTCCTCCTGCTCCTGGGTGCTGTGCGGGTTGGGGCCCAGGAACACGGCGCCGTGGTCGATGGCGTCGGGCAGCACGTCCGCGTCTATGACCGAGCGGTCGATGGTCTCGAAGAGCGCGCCGGCCTCGGTTGCCACCACCTGTTCGGCCAGCGCGAACAGCTCCGCGTCGATGTGATGGTGGACGTCGATCCATCCGCGCAGCCGGTCGAACAGCCCCTCCCCTCCGTTCGCATCAGACCCGCTCGTCGCTTCGTCGCTCGTTCGGTCGCTCATTCGACTGTCTCCCGTGATCAGCCGAGGAAGTGCTCGCCCGGGTCGCCGAGGTCGGCGGTGGGCCCGACGTAGGTGGTGCGGCCCTTGGTGAGAAGCACCACGTCGTCGGCGATGCCCAGTGCATGGCTCATCAACTGCTCGACGATGAGCAGGGTGGTGCCCTTCGCCTTGATCTTGGCCAACATGGCGTAGACCTCGCTCACGATGATCGGCGCAAGGCCCAGCGAGAGCTCGTCGACGATCAGCAGCCGGGGCGGGTGCACGAGCACCCGGGCGAGGGCCAGCATCCGCTGCTCGCCGCCCGACAGGGTGCCGGCGAGCTGGGCCCGGCGGGCCTCGAGTCGGGGGAACAGCTCGTAGGCCGCCGCCAGGCTCTCGGGCACGCCGCCGTGGCCCGACCTGGTGCCCTCCCGAAAAGCCAAGGTGAGGTTCTCCTCGACCGTGAGCGTGGCGAACACCGACCGGCCCTCGGGGGCGTGGGCGATGCCCCGGCGCGCCAGCTTCCACGCATGCACGCCGGTGACGTCGTCGCCACCGAATCGCACGTGACCGCGCGTGGGCTCGACGAGCCCCGAGCACACGCGGGCGACGGTCGTCTTCCCCGCCCCGTTGGAGCCGAGCAGCGCCAGTGCCCGACCCTCCTCCACGACGAACGACACGTCGAACAGCGCCCGGAACGGCCCGTAGCCGGCGTCGACGTGGTCGAGCTCCAGCAGCGCGCCACCGGTCACGCCGCCCCCTCCAGAGGGGGTGGAGGCACTCATAGGGTGTCTCCCAGGTAGGCCGTGCGGACCTTCTGGTCGGCGACCACGTCGGCGGTGAGTCCCGAGGCGATGACCTGTCCGAAGTCGAGCACGTAGAGGCGGGTGGTCACCCGGCGCACCATGGCCACGTCGTGCTCCACCAGCAGGATGGCGGTACCGCGCTCGGCCCGCACCGTGTCGAGCACCTCGGCCATGTCGGCCGTCTCGTGGTGGTCGAGGCCCGACGAGGGCTCGTCGAGCAGCAGGAGCTTCGGTTCGATCATGAGCGCCCGGCCGAGCTCGACCAGGCGTCCGCGCCCGAGGCTCAGCGACTCGATGGGGCGTTCGGCGTCGTCGCTCAGCCCGAGCAGGTCGAGCGTGGCCGCCACCCGCGACCGCTCGTCGTCGGTGGGGCGGGCCCGGTTGAGCAGGTCGCGCAGGAGTCCGCCGTCGCCCCGCCGGGAGCGCTCGGCGACGAGCAGGTGGTCGCGCACGGTCATGCCCACGAACAGCTCGATGCGCTGGAACGTGCGGCCGATGCCGAGGCGGGCCCGGCGGTGGACGGGGAGCACGCTGATGTCGTGGCCGGCGAAGGCGACCCGGCCCTCGTCGGGGGCGGTGACGCCGTAGAGGCAGTTGAACAGGGTCGTCTTGCCCGCCCCGTTGGGTCCGATCAGCCCGACGATCTCACCGGGCTCCACTGCGAGCGACACGGCGTCGAGGGCCTTGAGGCCCGAGAAGCGCTTGGTGACCGACGTGGCCTCGAGCAGGCTCATGGTGCCGTCTTCGCCGACGGTACGGGACGCGGCTGGTCGGGTGGCGCCTGATCGGACGGCTCGTCGCTGCCGCGCCACCGGCGGAACACCGCCAAGCGCCGGTTGGTGAACTCGATCGACGACCTGGTCTGGTGCTCCAGGATCCCTTCGGGGTGCTTGGCGTAGGTGAGCGCCCCGAGGCCGAAGAGGATCGACGCGATCGCGGCAGGGTTCTCGGCGGGGTTGAGGATCGCGGGGAGGGCGCTGAGGTCGAGGCGGCTCAGGAGCTCGGGCACCAACATGAACGACAGGCCGGCGGTGATCGCCGCCTGCACCGAGCGCGAGCCCAGGGTGACCACCACCACCACCCAGAACAGCCCGAGGAAGAACACGAAGTCGATGCTCGTCGCCCGCCCCTCCTGCGAGGCGAGCAGGCCACCGCCGAGCCCGGCGATGCCGGCGGACAGGGCGAACGCGGTGATGCGGGCCCGTCGGGGGTCGATGCCGATCGAGGTGGCGGCGAGCTCGCTGCCCCGGAGGGCGTCGAGGTTGCGGCCCGTGGTACCGCGCCGCACCAGGATCACGACCACGCTCACCACCGCCAGCAGCGCCATGCAGAGCAGGAGGAAGGCCCTGTCGTCGGCGAAGTCGATCGGCCCCACGAGGGGTCGGGGGACCTCGACCCCGAGCTGGCCCCCGCTCACCCAGTCCTGGGGCACGAGCACGTTCTCCCACATGAGGGCGAAGGCCAGCGTGGCGAGCGTCAGGTAGATGCCGTCGAGGCGCATCACCGGCAGGGCGAGGAGGGCACCCACTGCGGCCGCCGCGAGCGCGCCGAGGAGCATCGTGGCGAGTACGGGTAGCCCCAGGCTGGAGACGAGCTGCGCGGTGGTGAAGGCGCCCACCCCGGCGAACGTCGCCTGCGAGAGCGAGATCTGGCCGCCCATGCCGGTGATCACCGTGATCGACAGGAAGATGAGCCCGAAGATGAGCCCCTTGGTGAACAACAGCAGCCAGAAGTCGTCGAACCAGAGGAGCGAGGCGGCGATGAAGCCGACGACGGTGACGACGGCCAGCACGCGCGTGAGCCGGGTCAGGCCCTCGCTCCGGTAGGTGGCCGCGGGCGCCGGGGGAGGCGGGTCGACGCCCGCCAAGGGATCGGTGCTGTGGGTCCTGTCGCGGAGCGCTGGCCAGAACAGAAGCAGGAGGAAGAGCACCACGAACGGCAGGGCCGGGCGCAGGCCCTGCGACAGGATGCTGCCGCTGGGCAGGTAGCCCGCCAGCACCTGTTGGAGGACGCCGAGGGCGATGCCGCCCGCGAACGTGAGGGGGATGCTCGACAGGCCCCCGAAGGCGGCGGCGGCGACGGCGGCCACCAGCAACGTGAAGAAGCCGTTGGCCTCGACCTGGGCGAACAGGGGAGCGAGCAGCACGCCGGCGAGACCGGCGAGGAAGCTGGACAGCATCCACGAGAAGCTGCTGACCCGGTCGGCGTTGACCCCGTTGAGCTCGGTCATGCGGGGGCTCTCGACCACCGCCCGCATGCGCAGACCGAGGGCGGTCGACCGGAACAGGATCGTGAGCGCGCCCACCACACCAAGGGTGATCAGGATCGTGGCCACCTGGTTGGCGTCGAGGGCGTAGTCGCCGAGCCGGTAGATGCGTTCGGGGTCGGGCGCGATGCCGAGCGGGTTGAACGCGGCGCTGCTCCCGAACCAGATCTGCACCATCTGGGGGATGGCCACGAGCAGGCCGAGCGACGTCACCAGCCGGGCGATGGGTGGCGCGGTGCGCAGATGGCGGAACAGGGCCTTGTCGAGCACGAAGCCGATGGCCGGTCCCAGGATCACCACCGCCAGGACGAACGCGGGGACGATGGGCCAGTCGTGGCGTACCCGGGTCTCGTAGTAGACCGCGGCGCTGACGAACGCCTGGGCGCCGAAGGCGAGGTTGAAGACACCCGAGGTCTTGTAGGTGAGCACCAGCCCCACCGCCATGAGGGCGAAGACACACCCCACCGGGAAGCCCCGGATGGCGTAGCTGAGCAGCTCGGTCATGGCATGGAGGGAGTGCCGAAGCCCGCTCGGTCAGCTCTGGTGGTCGGGCTCGGCGGGCAGCGCCGTGGCGTCGCTGTCGAAGCAGATGAATGGCTTGTCGGCCTCGGTGAACTGGGGCACGAACTCGCTGTTGTCGATCTTCGACATCGCGTAGCAGAGCTGGTCGCCGTCACTCTCGTGGGCCACGGTCCAGTCGGTGCCGGGAAGGATGCCGTCGGCGTCGTAGTCGGTGAGCTGGTTGAGGCCGTCGATCACCTTCTGGCGGGTGAAGTCGGGACCGGCTGCACGCAGCCCCGTCACGAACTGGTCGGCGCTGATCCAGCCCGCCAGCGAGAGCTCGCCCACCTCGCCGCCGGTCTGGTCCATCCAGTCGAGGTACTGCTGGACGCCCTCGGGCTGCGGCTCGAACTCGAGAGGGGCGAACTGGGTGAGCACGAGCGAGCCCTGGAAGAGGTCGCCGAAGTCGGACACGAGATCGAAGTCGTAGCCGTTGGGCAGGTACTGGGGGACGTCGAGGCCCTGGCGCTGCATCTCGCGGGCCAGGGTGGTGACGCCGTTGGTGTCCATGCAGGTGGTCACCAGGTCGACGCCTGCATCCTTCATCTGCTGCACCTGGACGCTCAGGTCGGTGGTGCCGTAGGCCAGGCTGGCGTCGCTGAACGCGACCTCGGCGTCGGCGTCGGCGCCGAACGTCTCGAAGCTGTTCTGGACGCCTTCGAGGCAGTCGGACGACTGCGGCACGTTGTAGGCGAGGACCCCGATCTTGTGGGCGCCGAGCTCGCGGGCGAGGAAGGGCTGCAGCGGGCCTCCGCGGGTGAAGGCGAGGTACGAGCCCTTCTCGCCGAAGAGGTTCGGCCCGTTCTGCCACTCCTGTTGGATGTTCCAGCCGAAGGTGGGCATGTTCTCGTCGACGAGCAGGTCGGCGCCCTGGAACAGCAGCGTGGCCACGCCCACCACGGCGAAGGGGTCGTCCTGGCTGATGATCTTCTGGACCTCCTGCTGGTTCATCGAGAGCTGGTCGTCGTGCTCGTTGTCCTCGGGCAGCACGAGCTCGCGCTGGTAGATGCCGCCCTCCGAGTTGACCATGGCGAAGTAGGCCTGCACGCCGTCGAAGATCGTTCCGTACTTCCCGCCGAGCGGGTTGGTCGTGGACGCCACCCCGCTCACGGTGATCGTGTCGTCGGTGACGCCGGGCTGGTCGACGGCCACGAACTCGTCGTCCCGGGCATCGCTCACCTGACCGTTGTCGACGTTCTCCGCGCGCTCGGTGCTGTCGCTGTTGCCGGCGCTGTCGGTGGTTCCCGAATCGGAGTTACCGCAGGACGCGGCCACCAGGGCGAATGCCGCCAGTGCGATGAAGAGCAGGTTGCGGCTGCGCATCGGATCCCCCCGGATGTCGACCAGGTGCCCCACACTAGTGCCAGGTCACCGGCCCGGGGACGGCGCCAAGACGGCGGAACGGACGCCCAACGAGAGCGCCTGCCGGGGCTGCCCGCGGTCAGCTGGGCAGGAACTCGTAGGCGGGGTTGAGCATGGCCAGTCGGCCCTGGTGCTCTCCCACCACGCCCTGTGCCCTGATCTTCGCCCCGACGTTGATCCCGGGCACCTCGCGCCTGCCCAGGAAGACCACCGAGATGCCGCCGCTGTCGTCGGCGAGGGTGCACTCGAGCGCAGGGACGCCCGCCCACGGCTGCACCCGCAGCGCCCGGACCCGGCCGGACACGATGACCCGCTGGCGGTGCTCGACCGAGCCGATCGGCACCGAGCCGTCCGCCGCGGGGACCATGGCTGCGGCGCCGTCGGAAACGCGCTCGACGTCGACGGAGGCCGACGCCTTGGACTTCTTGCGGCCGTTGGCCGGCGCGCTGTGGACCTCGACGGGCTTCAGGTCGAGGTGGTAGGGCACCACGGTGACGTTGCAGTGCGGCAGCGTCGAGAGGGTCTTCACCATCTCGTCGGAGGTGCGGTCGTGCAGGAGGCGGTGCCAGAAGCGGCTGTACTCGCGCCGAGGGATGAGCACGCTCACCTCGGTCTCGCCGTCGGCCAGCTCCTGGGCGGCGATCTCCGCCGCGGCCTTGGTGACGCGCCGGTCCTGGCACTCGACGATATCGAGGGAGACGCGGGTGAGCCCGAGGCTCCGCCACGACCGGGCGAGCTCGGCGGTCACGAGGGGGTCGAGGTCAAGGTGGACGGCGCGTAGCTCGTCGGGCGTGAGCGTGCGGGCGTACTGGATGGCCCGGGCCGAGGCGACGTCGAGCGTGTCGACCAGCACGAGCACCACGTGGCGGCGCAGGATGGGTGCGGCGGCCGCCGCGGGTGCGTCTTCGGCGAGCTCGGCGGCCTCGTTCGTGTACTGGCGGTTCAGCCGGAACAGCAGGACCACGAGGATCGGGATCAACAAGAGGATGATCCAGGCGCCGTGGGTGAACTTGGTGACGGCGATGATGATGGCCACCACGAAGGTCATGGCCGCGCCGACGCCGTTGATGAACAGCCCTGAGCGCCAACCGCGTTCCTTGTGGGTGATGTGGTGCTTGGCCATGCCGGCCTGCGAGAGCGTGAAGCTGGTGAACACGCCGATGGCGTAGAGGGGGATGAGGCGGTCGACCTTGGCGCCGGTGACGATCACCAGGACGATGGCCGAGGCCGACAGGGCGATGACCCCGTTGGAGAACACCAGGCGGTGGCCGCGCTTGGTGAGCTGCCGGGGCATGAAGCTGTCGCCGGCGGCAAAGCTGGCGAGACGGGGGAAGTCGGCGAAGCCGGTGTTGGCCGCCAGGACCAGGATGAGCATGGTGCCCACCTGGAGTGAGTAGAAGAGGATGTCGCCGAACGCACCGGGCCCGTAGACCAACTTGCCCACCTGCGAGATCACGGTGGGGGTGCCCTCCTCGAACGGCACGGCGTGCACCTTCGAGGCGAGCAGTGAGAGCCCGAAGAACATGACGCCGAGGGCCGTGCCCATCACCACCAGGGTGGAGCGGGCGTTCTTGGCGGCGGGCTCCTTGAACGCCGGCACGCCGTTCGAGATTGCCTCGACGCCGGTGACGGCGGCACCGCCCGAGGCGAACGCGTGGAGCACCACGAAGAGGGCGGCCCCGTAGAAGATGCCGTCACCGCTGGTGCCGAGGGGGATCATGCCCTCGACGTTGCCCGGCTCCATGGGCAGGGTGCCGAAGGTCATCTTGTAGAGGCCGATCCCGAGCAGCAGGAACATGTTGACCATGAAGAAGTACGTGGGGACGGCGAAGACCTTCCCCGATTCCCGCACGCCCTTCAGGTTGCCGAAGGCGATGATGAGGATGAACGTCACCGAGATCGGGACCACCCACGACTGGAGTGCCGGTATCGCAGACGCCAGGGCGGCACTGCCGGCGGCCACCGACACGGCCACCGTGAGGATGTAGTCGGTGAGCAGGGAGACCCCGGCAACCTGGGCGGGCAGGTTGCCGAAGTTGTCCTTGGTGACGATGTAGGCGCCGCCGGCGCTGGGGTAGGCCTTGATCGTCTGGCGGTACGACAGGATCAGGAAGCCCAGCACCACCAACATGGCGGCGGTGACGGGCACCACCAGCGAGAAGGCGGCGACGCCGATGACCGGGATGAGGACCCGCAGGATCTCCTCGGTGGCGTAGGCCGACGACGACAGGTTGTCGGATGCGAAGACGGCAAGGGCCGTGGGCTTGCCCAGTCGCTCGTGCTCGAGGCGGTCGGTGGCGAGCGGCGGGCCGAGCAGCCTGTTCTTGATGCGGTAGTCGAGCGGCTCGGGCAGGTCGACCGTGGGGCGCATGCGCTGCGGGGCGAGGTGCTCGCCCGTCGGCGTCACGGAGGGCGGTGCTGGCCTGACCTCTGGCTCGATGCTCATCGATGCAAGTTCACCACCTGCAAACTGCAATGAGTAATCGCGCCCTCGTGGCGGGGAGGGTCGACCGATGAGGAGTTGTGCTCGCGGCACGCAGGGTGTTGCATCGCGGCATGCATGTCATCGTGGTGGGATGTGGTCGGGTCGGCTCGGACCTCGCGACCAACCTGGTCGACGGCGGCCATTCGGTGGCCGTCATCGACAAGGACAAGTCCGCCTTCCGGCGGCTGCCCGAGCAGTGGAGGGGCACCTGCATCCACGGTCTCGGGTTCGAGCGGGAGCACCTCGCCGAGGCCGACATCGCCAATGCCGGTGCGGTCGCCGCGGTGACGTCCGGGGACAACTCGAACATCCTCACCGCCCGCATCGCCCGTGACAAGTACGAGGTGCCTCGTGTGGTCGCTCGGATCTACGATCCCCGTCGGGCCGTGATCTACCAGCGCCTGGGCATCGCCACCGTCGCCACGATCACCTGGACCACCGACCAGATCACCCGCCGCCTGTTCCCCGAAGGGGCCACAGTCGAATGGGCCGACGCCACCGGCGAGCTGCTGATGGTCGAGCGCTCGCTCCCCGCGTCGTGGGCGGGCCAGCGCCTCACCAAGGTGGGGTTCTCCGACCGCATCCGGGTGTCCGCCGTGATCCGGGCCGGGAGCCCGCACCTGATCGACCCCGACACCGTCGGCCACGAGGGCGACACCCTGCACGTGATGGTCTACAAGGACGCCCTCGACGAGCTCGACGAGAAGCTGTCCGGGCCTGACGCCGGCGGGGCCCACTCATGAAGATCGCCATCGCCGGGGCGGGAAACGTGGGCACCTACATCGCCGAGGACCTCCAGAAGGCCGGGCACGAGGTGCTCCTCATCGAGCAGGACTTCAACCTGGTCGAGAAGATCCGATCCCGGATCCCTGACGTCGCCTGGTTCGTCGGCGATGCCTGCGAGGTGTCCTGCCTCGAGGCCGCGGGGTTGGCCGACGCCGACGTGATGGTGGCCGCCACCGGAGATGACGAGGACAACCTGGTCGTCTCCCTGTTGGCCAAGCAGGAGTTCGCCGTGCCCCGGGTGGTCGCTCGTGTGAACCACCCCAAGAACCACTGGCTGTTCAACGAGGCGTGGGGGGTCGACGTCTCGGTGTCCACGCCGCACCTGCTCTCGGCACTCGTCGAGGAAGCGGTCTCGGTCGGATCGCTGGTCCGCCTGCTGGACTTCGAGGGGGGTGACGCAGGCCTGGTCGAGGTCACCCTCGCCGATGATTCCCCCGCGGTCGGCCAGGCCCTGGTCGACCTCGGACTCCCGAGAGACGCCAGCGTGGTGGCCGTCGTGCGCGACGGCCACGTCGTGGTGCCTCGCGGCGACTCGGTCCTCCAGCAGAACGACGAAGTGCTCGTGCTCATCACGCCGGACTCCGAGGTGGCCGTGAAAGCAGTGCTCGTGGGCGGTTGAGCCCGAGGGACGAGGGCGGGGCCCGAGCGGCCCGGCGCAGCCGCGAGCGTAAGACATGACGTCAGGGAAATTCGTGGTCGAGCCAGTCGAGCACCGTGTGAGCGATGTCCTCGCCGGCCGGTGTGAGCGCGCCACCGACCACCACGTCGAAGCCGTGGCTCGCTCCGGGGACGATCTTGGTCGTGACGTCGGCGTCGGCCGCTTCGAGCGCGGCGGCGAACCGCTCGGTCTGCTGGGCGGGGACCACCGTGTCCGCCTGACCGTGGATCAGCAGCGAAGGGCCGGTGGCGCCGCCCGCGTTCGCGATCGAGTTCGCCTTGGCCCACCGCTCCTGCACCGCAGGGTCGCGGTCCGACTCGACGCCGCCGTAGTACCGCACCTCGTCGATCGACAGGCCCGAGTAGTAGCCGTAGAAGCCGATGAAGCCGTTCACGTGGTCGGGCGTGGTGGGCCACATCTCGGCGCCGTAGAAGTACGGGTCGTCGCCGGAGACGTAGAGCTGTCCCCCCAGCCTCGAGCCTGCCGAGCTTCCGTGCACCACGATGCGGTCGATTCCCACGCCGAGCTCGGCGGCATGGTCGCGGAGGTACTGGACGGCGGCCTTCACGTCCTGCTCGGGCTCGGGGTAGACGGGCGATCGGGTGGTCTGACCGAAGATGAGGTAGTCGACCGAGAGGGTGACGTACCCCGCCCACTGGTAGACGCCGGCCCAACCGGCCATGTCGGCGCGCGACCCGCCGTAGCCGCCGCCGCCGTGGACCAGGACGACGGCTACGTCGCGATGGGGGCCCTGAGGGACGCACAGGTCGCCGTGGTAGTCGTCGGGACTGGTCGGCGGCGTGACGACCACGGTGGTGCACCCGGCTGGGAGTGGTGCCACCGCCGGCCGTTCGCCGGGTGCGGTCGGGGCGGCCGGTGCCGCGTCTGGGGCGTGCCCCGTGGGGGCTCCAGCGCCGTCGCTCCTCGACAACGCCACGGCACCGGTGGCGCCGACGAGGCTGAGGGCGAGGAGGGCGATGGTCACACGGATCGCCTGGCCCATGGTGCTCCATCGGCCGTTGTGCGGCGGGCGACAGGGTCGGGCCCCCGGTGGTCATCCCCCCGAGAGCGCCTGCATCAGGGTGACCTCGTCGGCTTCGGTCACCGGGCTGGTGAGGTCGCGGACCATGTCCGTGTTCACGAACACCCGCATGTGCGGGCGGAGCCGGTGCTGTTCATCGACCACCCGGAAGCGGAGGCCGGGGAACTGGCGATCGAGGTCGACGAGCACCTCGTCGACGGTGGTGCCGACCGCGGTGACGCTCGCGGCCTGCCCCGTGTACGAGCGGAGGGGCGTCGGGATGCGGACCTTCACCGAGCCCCGGGCCGGATCGCCGGGAGCGGGTCGGCGAACTCGAGGGAGTAGATCTCGGGGAGGTGCGCGGCGATGCAGTCCCAATTGGCGCCTTCGTCGCGGCTCGCCCAGACCTCGCCGCTGGTGGTGCCGAAGTACACCCCCACGCTCGGCTCGGCGTCGACGGTCATCGCCTGGCGCTTCACCGTGAACCAGGCCGCGGGCGGGAGCCCGCCGTCGCCGCGGGACCACGACTCGCCGGCATCGCGGGTGACGTATACGGCCGGCCGTCCGTCGGGACTGGTCCGTGGCCACACGTCGGTGCCGTCCATCGGGAACACCCAGGCGGTGTCGGGGTCGCGCGGGTGCAACTCGATGGGGAACCCGATGTCGCCGACGGCCGCTGGCATGTTGTCGCCGATCCGCACCCACCGCCCGTCGGCACGGTCCATCCGGTAGATGCCGCAGTGGTTCTGCTGGTAAAGGCGATCGGGCTGGAGCGGATGGAGGCGCACGCAGTGGGGGTCGTGGCCGAACTCGGGGAATGGATCGGGCGAAGGGGCCTCGCAACCGGCGTTGAGCGGCGCCCAGTCGCCGCCACCGTCGGTGGACTCGAAGACGCCGCCCGACGACAGGCCGAGATACAGGTGCGCCGGATCGCGAGGGTCGATGTTGATCGAGTGCAGCATCGACCCGTCGGGCGTGTTCTGCTCCGGCCACTCGGCCCACGTGGGCCACGTCGGGTGATCGTTCCACCCGTCCAAGGGGTCCCAGGTGGCGCCGCCGTCGAGGCTTCGGAACAGTCCTTGCGGCGACGCTCCCGCATACCAGACGCCGGGCTCGTCGGCGTGGCCGGGCGTGAGCCAGAACACCGACTTGACGCTGCGTTCGAGCGGCTCACCCGACCGGAAGGCAGGCGGTCGGGTCGACTCGGTCCACGTGGCCCCGAGGTCGTCCGAGTGGAACACGGTGGGCCCCAGGTGCCCCGTGCCGGCAGCGAGCACCAGGCGCTGCCGGTCTCGGGGATCCAGGACCAGGTGCTGAGCGATGTGTCCCAGGAACATGGGCTCGCCGATGCTCCACGACGAGCGATCGGCGGTTCCCGAGACGAGGAACACGCCCTTGCGCGTGCCGACCAGCAGGACGGGGCCGTGCGAGGCGGTCATCGTGGCGGGGCGGCGGAGGACGGCATCAGGCAAGGGCATGGGGCTTCTCCTGGTCTCGATCGATGATCTCGACCCAAATGGCTACAGCAAGACGGGCGCTATCGCGTCGAGGACGGGGGCAGGGCGGGGAGCGGGGTGCCGACGAGGAGGCTGGCGGTGCGGTGGGCGAGCGCGGCGATGGTGAGTGTGGGGCCGTAGCCCGTCGACGTCACGAACACCGACGACTCGGCGCAGAGCAGGTTCTCGACGTCGTGGAAGCGGCCGTCGGGGCCGACCACGCTCGTTACGGGGTCGTCGCCCATGCGGCAGGTGCCCATCACGTGCTTCGATGCCGGGGCAATGCCGAGGGGGTGCTCCGACGCGGCATCGGGATGGTCGACGGGGGGAGACGTGCTCGAGAACGACCACTCGGCCCCGGCGTCGCGCAGCACCTGCTCGAGGAGCGGCGACCAGTGCGCGGATGCGGCTAGCTCGTGGCGGTGCGGCGCATAGGTGACCCGCCCGGCCGGGAAGCCCCATGCGTCCTTCACCGATGGGTCGAGGTCGACCCGGTTGACAGCCTGGGGGAGATCCTCACCCTGCATGGTGAAGACCCACAGCCGGTCGCGCAGCGACGAGTCCCGCATCGCCCGGTTGTGCTGCAGGCCGGGGGGGTGGGTGAGGGCCTCCTGGATCGGGTGCGCGGCCGAGCCGTGCTCGACGATGCCGCCCCGGAACCACGGGAGCCCGACGGACCTGGCGGCCGTGAGGTCGTCGGGGGTCGGCGCGACGAAGTCGTCGTGCAGGTGGGTGACGGACCGCCCACGCTCGCCGTGCAGCGAGAAGGGGAAGCCGCCGACCGTGAAGGTCTGGAAGTGGTAGGTGAGGTTGCGGCCGACGAGGCCCGACGAGTTGGCGAGGTCGTTGCGGAGCAGGAGGCGTGGCGTCTCGAAGGCCCCGCAGGCAAGGATGACGTGGTCGGCTCGCACCTCGTGCGTGCCCCGCTCGGCGTCGAGGTAGCGGACGCCAGTGGTGCGTCGCCCCGAGGCGTCGAGCAGCACGTCGGTGACGTAGGACTCGGGCCGCAGGTCGCACCGGCCGGTGCGCAGCGCCCGACGCAACATGGCGATGGGGTCGCCCTTGGCGTGTATCGGGCACCCGTAGTACCCGCAGAACCCGCAGTTGTTGCAGGCCGGGCGCCCGTCGTAAGCGACGCTGTTCGCGCCGGTCGGCGCCCGGTAGGGGTGGAGGCCGTGGCGTTCGGCGGCCTCGGCCGAGAGGACGGCGCCGAACATGTCGGCCCCCGGCGCCATGGGGTACGGCCCCGACCGCCAGGCTGCGAAGGGGTTCGCATCGGCGTCGCCGGCCACGCCGATGAGTCGCTCGACCGCCGCGTAGTAGGGCTCGAGATCGGCGTAGGTGATCGGCCAGTCGGCGAGGGTGGCACCGTCGATCGGGCCCCGATCACTCAGGAGGTGGAAGTCCTCCTCGCGGAAGCGGGGCAACTTGGCGTCGGCATGGGTACCGCCGCCGCCGACGGTGGAAGGCAGGTTGTTCACGTCGCCGGTGAAGAGCCGGTCACCGTCGCTCTCGTGGCGACGGTACGACCGGGGCTCGGTGAGGGGGTCGGGGCCGAGGAAGTGGCGGAAGAAGAACTTCAGCTCGTCGTTCGAGAACTCGTGACGGAGGGCATAGGGCGGATCGGTGTCGATCAGGTGGTTGCGCCCTTTCTCGAGCACCACCACCGTCCACCCTGCGGCGGTGAGCACGTCGGCGACCGTCGCACCGCCGGGCCCAGACCCCACGATGACCGCGTCGCAGTCCCGCTCAGCCACGGCCGGACACCTCGGCGTCGGTGTACCCGCGGGGCTGGCTGTCGCCGGCGAAGCCGATCGAGCGCCAACCGATGCCGTCCCGGTTGCCGCCGTAGGCCGGGTCGCCGTACAGGCCCTCGCAGGCGTGGGTGTAGAGCAGGCGCTTGAAGTCGTGGTCGGCGTCGAGGAGCTCGTCCTGCTCGTCGGGCGGGAGGAGCACGAAGTCGTGGCCGAGTCGTGCGAGGCCGGCACGGTACTGCTCCTGGAGGCCGACCACCGGTCCGTTCCACTCCCGCTCGGGGATCCCGCGGGAGCCCTCGATCCGGGTCCGCCAGGCGAGTTCCTCCAGCGCTCCGAGCCGGGTGAACCCGTCGAACGAGGCGTCGCCGCCGTGGCGACCCGAGTACGGGCCGCCGGCCCAGATGTGGGGCGGGTCGACGGTGAAGGCGCCGAGCAGCCCGTCGATGTAGTCGACCACGCCTCCCGCTCTCGCTCCGGGAGCGCCATCGCCGTCGGGTGGGATGAGACGGTCGACCGCCGCCTCGAGGTTCACGTATTCGTTGCCCGTCAGCCAGCTCGCGATGGCGTGAACCTACCCTTCCCGTGCGTGGCCGCGTTCGCTACCCTCCGGCTCATGAAGACCGTGGTGCTCGGGTCACGCCCTCCCGAAGTCGAGGCGCTCATCGAGAAGCGCCGTCGTCTGGGCCAGGACTCCTTCGACGAGATCTGGCAAGGCGACTACCACGTGGTTCCTGCACCACACGGCCGACACGGCCGGCTCGACGCGCAGTTGCTACGGGTCCTGGGACCCCTCGGCGATGCGGCCGGCCTGACCGCCACCACGATCTTCAACCTCGGCGAGCCTGACGACTTCCGGATCCCGGACCACGGCTTCCACCGAGACACCCCGGACGAGGTGTACCTGGCGACGGCGGCCGTCATCGTCGAGATCCGGTCGCCGGACGACGAGACCTACGAGAAGTTCGACTTCTACGCCCGCCACGGCGTCGATGAGATCGTCGTCCTCGAGCCCGACGAGGAGCGACTCGACTGGTTCGCCCTGATCGATGGCCTGTACGTCGGTGTCGTGCGCAGTGAGTTGCTCGGGGTCGAGGTCGCCGAGATCTCCGCCCAGATCGACTGGTAGCCCGTTCGCGCCGCCGGGCGCCATGGCCACGACCGTGAAGGGCTCCTCGATGGTCGACGCGGCAGAGTGCGCGGCCACCTACGGCGTGACCTTCGACGCCACCCAGCACCTGTGCGCGGGCGACTTCGAGGTCGCCGTGCCCGATGTGTGCCCGGGGGACGGCGGCGAGGGTCTTGTGGTCGACCATGCCGGTGCCCTCTCGGACCGCCCGACCAGGGCCGGACCTACACGGTGCGGGTCCGGGCCGTCAACGCCGTCGGCGCGGGTCAGGCGCGGACCGTCACGCTGCTTGGGTGACCGGCACCGGGCGCTGTCGACCGGTCGCGTCCGACCGGTCGTCAGGGTTGCGTCAGGGGTCATACCGAGCGCGCCAATACGGCATCAAGGCCCTTCCGGAACGGTCGTCAACGGGGTAGATGTCGGGCATGACATCGACACGGATGCAACCCCTCGATCCGTTCGTCTCGGGGCTGGTCGGCAGTATCGGTCTCGTGGCCCTGGCCGGCGCGCTCGTCCCAGTGCGGTCGTGGCTCGGCAACACGAACGTGGCCCTGGTGCTCGTGGTGGGGATCGTGGCCGCGGCCGCGATCGGCGGTCGGGCCGCAGGCGTGGCCGGATCGTTCGCCGCCGCGCTCGCGTACGACTTCTTCCACACCGTGCCGCACTACACGATGCAAGTCGACGCCCGGGTCGACCGGATCACCACGGTGCTGCTGTTCGTCGTCGGCGTGCTCGTCGGCGAGATCGTGGTGCGGACCCAGCGGGCCAAGCAAGAGGCCCACACCCGCGAAGACGAGGTCGTGCGACTGCGGCGGACTGCGCACCTGGCGGCCGCGGCCGACCCCGCCGACCTGATCCCGATGCTCGAGGAGGAGATCGGCGACGTGCTCGGGCTCTGGTTCTGCCGCTACCAGCGCGAACCGGTCGACCATCCGGTGCCGCGGTTGACCCGCCACGGCGTCACCGTCCCCGCCGGCGTCCCCCCACTCACCGGCGACCCGAACTCGTGGGCGGTCGAGCTCCCGGTCACCGTCGGTGAGCGGTCGGTGGGTCGTTTCCTGCTGATCCCGCACGAGCCCGCCGCGGCCGGTGGGTTCACCCCCGACGCCAGGCGGGACGCGTTCGCCCTGGCCGACCAGTTGGGTGCCGCACTGGCGTCCCACAGCCCGGATGTCCGGAGGAGGAACTGATGGCTGACGTCCTGTTCGTGGCGATCGTGATGGCGTTCTTCGCCCTCGCCTCGTTGTTCGTGGTCGCGTGCGACCGGATCATCGGCCCCGACGAGCTGCCCGAGCCGCTCGACCCGGCGGCCGACCGATCCGACCGATCCGACGACGAGGTGACCGTCTGATGACCTTCGACAATGTTGCCGGGCTGGTGATAGCGCTGTTCGTGGTCGCTTACCTGGTTGCTGCCCTCGTGTTCCCAGAGAAGTTCTGATGACCGCTGCAGGGTGGCTGCAACTGGCGGCGCTGATCGGGTTGCTCTCCCTCAGCACGCGCCTGCTTGGCCCCTACGTCGCTCGGGTCTTCGGAGGCGGTTCGGCGCCCGGCGACCGGTTCTTCCTCCCGATCGAGCGCTTCATCTACCGGCTCGTCGGGGTCGATCCCGAACGCGAGCAGCGCTGGAACATCTACGCCTACTCGCTGCTGGCCTTCAGCGCGGTGTCGGTGCTCTTCCTCTACCTTCTGCAGCGCATCCAGGGCGTGCTGCCGCTGAACCCGACCGACGCCGTAGGCGTGGCGCCGACGCTGGCGTTCAACACCGCCGTCAGCTTCGTCACCAACACCAACTGGCAGAACTACGGCGGCGAGCTGGCCATGAGCCATCTCATCCAGATGGCCGGGCTGGCGGTGCAGAACTTCGTTTCGGCCGCGGTCGGCCTGGCCGTCGCCGTCGCCCTGATCCGGGGCCTGGCCCGACGGCGGGGGACCACCGTCGGCAACTTCTGGGTCGACCTGATGCGGGCCACCCTGCGCCTGCTGCTGCCGCTGGCGGTCGTGCTGGCCCTCGTGCTGGTCGGCCGGGGTGTGGTGCAGAACCTGCATGGCTTCACCGAGGTCACCACTGTCGAGGGCGCCACCCAGTCGATCCCCGGTGGCCCGAGTGCCAGCCAGGAGGCGATCAAGCAACTGGGCACCAACGGGGGCGGCTTCTGGAACGCCAACTCGGCGCACCCACTGTCGAACCCGGACGGGCTCACGAACCTGCTCGAGATCTTCGGGCTGCTGATGATCCCCTTTGCGCTCACCTACGCCTACGGGCGCATGGTGAAGGACCAGAAGCAGGGCTGGGTCGTGTTCGCGGCCATGTTCATCCTCTGGGCCTCGGCCGCGGGCCTGGCCATGGGGTTCGAATCCGGCGGCAACGACCAACTCGACTCGCTCCGGGTCGACCAGGCGGTGACCTCCACCCAGTCGGGCGGGAACCTCGAGGGCAAGGAGGTCCGCTTCGGCCCCGTCGCCTCCGGTCTGTTCGCGGCCTCCACCACTGGTACCTCGACCGGCGCGGTCAACGCCTCGCACGACAGCTTCACCGCCTTCGGTGGCACGGTGCCACTGGTGAACATGATGCTGGGCGAGGTCAGTCCCGGCGGCGTGGGCGCCGGCCTCTACGGCATGTTGATCTTCGCCCTGTTGGCGGTGTTCATCGCCGGTCTCATGGTCGGTCGCACCCCCGAGTACCTGGGCAAGAAGATCCAGGCCGCGGAGATGAAGCTGGTCGTGCTGTACATACTGGCGGTGCCGGTGGCGGTGCTCTGCTTCACCGGCGCATCGCTCTTGTTGGATTCGGCCTTGGCGTCGCGGGCCAACCTCGGCCCGCACGGCCTCACCGAGATCGCCTACGCGTTCACCTCGGCGGCCAACAACAACGGCTCGGCTTTCGGGGGGCTCACCGCCAACACCGATTGGTACAACACCACGCTCGGCCTATCGATGCTGGTGGGCCGCTTCCTGTTGATCGTGCCCGCCCTGGCCATCGCCGGCTCGCTGGTGCGCAAACAGCCGGCACCCGTGTCGGCGGGAACCTTCCCCACGGGCACCCCGCTGTTCGTCGGTCTGCTCATCGGCGTGATCATCATCGTCGTCGGGCTCACCTACTTCCCGGTGCTTGCGCTGGGACCGATCGTGGAGGGCCTCTCCTGATGGCTCTTCGCTCATCGCTCATCGCGATCGTCATGTCTCGCTCGTCCCTCGCTCACCGCACCTCCAGGAGCGCATTCAGTGGCTGACACCTCTTCCCTGCTCGACAAGCACATCGTGGGACCTGCGGTGGGAGACGCCTTCCGCAAGCTGCACCCCAGGGTGGCCATGCGCAACCCCGTCATGTTCGTGGTGCTCGTCGGCAGCGTCGTCACCACGCTGGTGTTCTTCCGTGACCTCGGGTCCTCGACGTCGAGCGAGAACGTGTTCGCCGGCCTCGTGGCGCTGTGGCTCTGGTTCACCGTGCTGTTCGCCAACCTGGCCGAGGCCGTGGCCGAGGGTCGCGGCAAGGCCCAGGCCGACTCGCTGCGCAAGGCCAAGGCCGACACCACCGCCCGGGTGCGCCGGGCGGGGGGTGCCATCGAGGCGGTGCCCAGCCCCCAGTTGGCCATCGGCGACGAGTGCGTGGTCACCACCGGTGAGGTGATCCCCGGTGACGGCGAGGTCATCGAGGGCATCGCCAGCGTGGACGAATCGGCCATCACCGGCGAGTCGGCCCCGGTCATCCGTGAGTCCGGTGGTGACCGATCGGCCGTCACCGGCGGCACCCGGGTGCTGTCCGACGAGATCATCGTGCGCATCACCGCGCGACCGGGCGAGACCTTCCTCGACCGCATGATCGCCCTGGTGGAGGGCGCCTCCCGGCAGAAGACGCCCAACGAGATCGCCCTCAACATCCTGCTGGCCGGGCTCACCGTCATCTTCCTGCTCGCGACGGTGACGCTGCAGCCCCTGGCGATCTACTCGGGCGCGGAGCAGCCGATCATCATCCTGGTCGCCCTGCTGGTCTGTCTGATCCCCACCACCATCGGCGCCCTGCTGTCGGCCATCGGCATCGCCGGCATGGACCGCCTGGTGCAGCGCAACGTGCTGGCCATGAGTGGCCGGGCGGTCGAGGCGGCCGGCGACTGCTCGACGCTGCTGCTGGACAAGACCGGCACGATCACGCTCGGCAACCGCCAGGCCGCGGAGTTCATCCCGGTGGGCGAGGTGACCGAGGCCCACCTGGCCGAGGTGGCCCAGCTGTCGAGCCTGGCCGACGAGACGCCGGAAGGTCGCTCGGTGGTCGTGCTGGCCAAGGAGCAGTACGGCCTGCGCGAACGCGAGTTGGCCGGCGCCGAGCTGGTTCCCTTCACGGCCCAGACCCGGATGAGCGGTGTCGACTTCGAGGGTCGCTCGATCCGCAAGGGTGCCGCCGACTCCGTGCGGCGCTGGGTCGAGGAGGCCGGTGTCGAGGTCCCTCGTGAGCTCGGCGAGGTGGTCGACGGCATCGCCTCGGCCGGGGGTACGCCGCTGGTGGTGGCCGAGGGCGACGACGCCGAGGGCACGACCACGCGTCGGGCACTCGGGGTGATCCACCTGAAGGACGTGGTCAAGCAGGGCATGCGCGAGCGCTTCGACGAGCTGCGGGCCATGGGCATCCGCACGGTGATGATCACCGGCGACAACCCGCTGACGGCCAAGGCCATCGCCGACGAAGCCGGCGTCGACGACTTTCTCGCCGAGGCCACACCCGAGGACAAGATGGCCCTGATCCGCAAGGAGCAGGCCGGCGGCTTCCTGGTGGCCATGACGGGTGACGGCACCAACGACGCCCCGGCACTCGCCCAGGCCGACGTGGGCGTGGCCATGAACACCGGGACCCAGGCGGCCAAAGAAGCCGGGAACATGGTCGACCTCGACTCGAACCCGACGAAGCTCATCGAGATCGTCGAGATCGGCAAGCAGCTGCTCATCACCCGGGGCTCGCTCACCACGTTCTCCATCGCCAACGACGTGGCCAAGTACTTCGCCATCATCCCGGCCATGTTCGTGGGGGTGTTCCCCGCCCTCGACACCTTGAACATCATGGACCTGCAGACCCCCCGGTCGGCCATCCTGTCAGCGGTCGTCTTCAACGCCCTGGTCATCGTGGCCCTCATACCCCTGGCGTTGCGGGGAGTGAAGTTCCGGGCCGAGTCCGCGGCCGCGGTGTTGCGCCGCAACATCCTCATCTACGGCCTCGGAGGCCTGATCGTCCCCTTCGTCGGGATCAAGCTCATCGATGTGGTCATCACCGCCCTGGGAGTGTCATGAGACGCCAACTGCTGCCCGCCCTCCGCCTGCTGGCGGTCATCACGGTGCTGGTGGGCATCGCCTACCCCCTGGCCATCACCGGGGTCGCCCAGGCGCTCTTCGGCGACCAGGCCGACGGTTCGATCGTGACGGTGGACGGCGAAGCCGTCGGGTCGTCGCTGATCGGCCAGGTGTTCACCGGCGACGGGTACTTCGAGAGCCGGCCCTCGGCAGCCGGAGACGGTTACGACGGCAGCGCGAGCGCGGCGTCGAACCTGGGGCCCAACAACCCCGACCTGCTCGCCACCATCGAGGAGCGGTCGGTCGCCTACCGCGAGCGCAACGGGCTGGAGGCCGACTCCCTGGTCCCGGTCGACGCGGTCACCGCGTCGGCCTCGGGGCTCGACCCGCACATCTCGGTGGCCAACGCCCGCCTCCAGGCCGAGCGGGTCGCCGAGGCCCGTGGCCTGTCGGTCGACGAGGTGCTGGCGCTGATCGACGACAACACCGACGGACCGACGCTGGGGTTCCTGGGTGAGGCAGGGGTGAACGGCCTCGAGCTGAACCTCGCCCTCGACCGGGTCTCATAGATTGACGCCATGATCCACGAGGCTCCGGAGCGGAGCGGGGCAGCGGGACTCGTTGGCACCGGGTCCCGAAGGGGCCTCGCCGCCCTCGGCGAGGCAGGATAGATGGCCCGGGGCAAGCTCCGCATCTACCTCGGGGCCGCGCCCGGCGTCGGCAAGACCTTCGCCATGTTGAACGAGGGCAAGCGGCGTCAGGACCGGGGCACAGACGTCGTGGTGGGCTTCGTCGAGACCCACGGGCGGGCCAACACCGAGTCCCAGCTGGCCGACCTCGAGGTGGTGCCTCGGCGGCGACTCGTGCACCGGGGCAGCGAGTTCGAGGAAATGGACATCGACGCGGTGCTGGACCGCAAGCCGGCGGTGGTCCTGGTCGACGAGTTGGCCCACACCAACGTCCCGGGCAGCCGCCACGCCAAGCGCTGGCAGGACGTCAGCGACCTGGTCGCGGCGGGAATCGATGTGCTGTCCACCCTGAACATCCAGCATCTCGAGTCGGTGAACGACGTGGTCGAGCGCATCACCGGGGTGCGGCAGCAGGAGACCATCCCCGACGAGTTCGTGCGCCAGGCCGACCAGGTCGAGCTCGTGGACATGACGCCCGAGGCACTGCGCCGGCGTATGGCCCACGGCAACATCTACGCCCCCGACAAGGTCGACGCTGCGTTGGGCAACTACTTCCGCGAGGGAAACCTGGGGGCCCTGCGGGAGCTGGCCCTGCTGTGGGTGGCCGACAAGGTTGACGAGTCGCTCACCGACTACATGGCGGACCACGGCATCCAGGGGCCGTGGGAGACCCGGGAGCGCGTGGTCGTCGCCCTCACCGGGGCACCGAGCAGTGAGCACCTGATCCGGCGGGCCGCCCGGATGGCCATGCGGTCGAAAGCCGACCTGATCGGCGTCCACATCAGTGTCGGCGACGGCTTGTCCGCCGCACCGAGCGACCTGTTGGTCGCCCATCGCCGCCTGCTCGAAGACCTCGGGGGCGCCTATCACGAGGTGGTCGGTGCCGAGGTGGCCACCACCCTGTTGACCTTCGCCCGCTCCCAGAACGCCACCCAGATCGTCCTGGGGGCGAGCCGGCGGTCCCGCTGGTCCGAAGTGGTCCGTGGCTCGGTGATCAACGCGGTCGTGCGGGCGTCGGGGCCCATCGACGTCCACGTCATCAGCCAGGAGACCGACGACGGCGAGGTGCCCGCGCTCCCGACCGTGCGGCCGTCGGCCCTGTCGTCGCGCCGTCAGATCGCCGGTGTGGTGGTCACACTCGTGGGGGTGCCGCTCGTCACCCTGGTCCTGGCAAACAGCCGCCAGTACCTCGACCTGCCCGCCGACATGCTGGTCTACCTGTTGCTCGTCGTCGCAGTGGCCACCGTCGGCGGAGCCGTGCCCGCCGTGCTCTGCGCCGTGACGGGCTCGCTGGCGTTGAACTGGTTCTTCACGCCGCCGCTCTACACGTTCACGATCGCCAAAGGAGAGAACGCCTTCGCCCTGGTGGTCTTCGTGGCCGTGGCCGTCATCATCAGTGGGCTGGTGAGCCAGGCGGCACGCCGGCGGGCGGACGCTGCACGCGCAACTGCGGAGGCCGAGGCCCTGGCCCGGGTCACCGGTGGGCTGGTGCGTGAGGATGATCCGCTGACGAGCCTGCTCGACCGGCTGCGCTCGACCTTCTCACTGGATGCGGTGGCGCTGTTGGTGCCCGGCGAGACCGCGGGCACCTGGCGGGTGGAGGCGAGCGCCGGCCAGTCGGCACCGACAGCCCCGACCGGCGATGGATCCACCCTCGAGCTGGACAACGGTGCCCGGCTGGTGCTCGCAGGTCGTCGGCTCCGGGCCGACGACCTGCGTGTCCTCAATGCGTTCGCGGCGCACCTGCACACCGCGCTCGAGCGGCAGGCGCTGCAGGCCGAGGCGGCAGAAGCCGGCGCTCTGGCCCACACCGACCAGTTGCGCACGGCGTTGCTCCGGGCGGTGTCGCACGACCTGCGCACACCATTGGCGTCCATCAAGGCCTCCGCCACGAGCCTGCTGCAGCAGGACGTGGACTGGTCTCCGGAGGCGGTGCGCGAGTTCCTCGCGACCATCGACGAGGAGGCGGACCGCCTCAATGCGCTGGTCGGCAACCTGTTGGACATGAGCCGGCTCGAGACGGGCGCCCTCGACCTCATCGTGCGCCCCGTCGGCCTCGAGGAGGTGGTCGCCGGTGCGCTGGCGAGCCTCGGCACCGCGGTGGCGGACGTCGTCGTCGACGTGCCGGAGACCCTGCCGCGCGTCCTCGCCGACCCGGCTCTGCTCGAGCGGGCGGTGGCCAACGTGGTCGGCAACGCCGTCCAGGCGGGCCCTCCACAGGCGCCCGTCCGCGTGCTCGCCGGCGCCGTCGGCGAGTGTGTCGACCTGCGGGTGGTCGACAGGGGCCCCGGCGTGGCCCCGAACCTCCGCGAGGTCATGTTCCTGCCGTTTCAGCGTCTGGGCGACCAGCCGAACGGCAGCGGGGTGGGCCTCGGCCTGGCGGTGGCCCACGGCTTCCTCGACACCATGGGCGGTTCGCTGGTGGCCGAGGACACGCCCGGAGGCGGCCTGACCATGGTGCTCAGCCTGCCCGCAGCCGCGAGTGAGGCACCGGTGCCGGTCGAGGAGGTCTCGTGAACGAGTCGGGCTGTGTGCTGGTCGTCGACGACGAGCCCCAGATCCGCCGGGCGCTCGGCACCAACCTGCGGGCGCGCGGCTACGACGTGGTCCTCGCGGCAACGGGCGAGGAGGCCCTCACGCTCGCCGCCGAGCGCCACCCGGACGTGGTGATCCTCGACCTGGGCCTGCCGGGGATCGACGGCATCGAGGTGGTGCGGGGCCTGCGGGGATGGGCCACCATGCCGATCGTCGTCCTGTCCGTCCGCGAGGACGAGGCGGACAAGGTGGCCGCGCTCGACGCCGGAGCGGACGACTACGTGACCAAGCCGTTCGGCATGAACGAGCTGCTGGCCCGGCTGCGGGCGTCACTGCGACGGGCGGCGCCGGCCGAGGAGCAGGCGGTGATCGTCACGGATGCGTTCACCATCGACCTGGCCGCCAAGCGGGTGCTGCGCGACGGTGTCGAGGTGCACCTCACCCCCACCGAGTGGCACCTGGTGGAGATGCTGGTGCGCCACGAGGGAAAGCTCGTCAGCCAGCGCCAACTGCTGCAGGAGGTGTGGGGGCCGCAGTACGAGACCGAGACGAACTACCTGCGGGTCTACCTCGCCCAGGTGCGCCGCAAGCTGGAGCCCGATCCCTCGCAGCCCCGGTACTTCATCACCGAGCCCGGCATGGGCTACCGCTTCGAGCTCTGAGCCGCCGATCAGTGCGCCGGGGGCGGGGGGGTGCCCCCGGCGAGGATCTCGTACGTGGGGTTGAGGATGGCTTCGTGGCCGTGGTGCTCGCCGACCACGCCGTCGATCACGACGCGGGTGCCGACGGAGATACCGGGCACCCGGCGGCGGCCGAGGAACACCACGGTGATGGCGCCCGTGCTGTCGACCAAGGTGCACTCGAGCGTGGCCACGCCCGCACGGGGCTGCACCCGCAGGGCTTGGATGCGACCACCGATGCGGACCTGCTGGCGGTGCGTTACCGACGCGATGGGAGTGCAGTCCGCCGGGAGCACTACGTCGTCGGCGATGAGCTTCGGCCGCTCCTTGCGGGCCGAACGGCCGCCGTTGCTGTGGCTGTTCCCGTTGGCGTGGGCCTCGGCACCGACCCCGGCGAGCACCTCGACGTTCGGCGACGCCTCGCCGAGGTGGTACGGCACGACGGTGACGTTGCAGTGGGGGAGCGTCGACAGCACTTGGACGATCGCGTCGGAGGTGCGGTCGTGGAGGAGGCGGTGCCAAAGCCGGGTGTACTCCCGCCGGGGGATGAGCACGCTCACCTCGGTCTGGCCGTCGGCCAGCGAGCGAGCGACCACCTCGGCCACCGAGCGGGTGACCCGGCGGTCGGGGCACTCGACCACGTCGAGCGCGAGGCGCGTGAGGCCGAGCCGTCGCCACTCGTCGGCCAGCTCGGCGCTGCGCATCGGGTCGAGCTCACAATGGACGGCCCGCAGCTCGTCGGGCGCCATGGTGCGGGCCAGCTGGATGGCTCGGGCCGCGGCCACGTCGAGCTGATCGACCAGCACGAGCACCTCGTGGCGGTTGCGGATGGGCGCCTCGGCGGCCTTGGGGGCGTCCCGCTCGAGCTCCTCGGCCTCGGCCTCGTACTGGCGGTTCAGGCGCACGAGGGCCCACACCATGATGGGGACGAGGAGGATGATGACCCAGGCGCCGTGGGTGAACTTGGTGACGGCGACGACGAGGCACACGACGAGGGTCATCACGGCGCCGGTGGTATTGATGAAGAAGCCGACCTTCCAGCCAGGCTCCTTGTGGGTGAGGTGATGCTTGGCCATGCCCGCCTGGGAGAGGGTGAAGCTGGTGAACACGCCGATGGCGTAGAGCGGGATGAGGCGGTCGACCTTGGCCCCGGTGACCACCACGAGCACGATGGCCGAGATCGACAGTGCGATGATGCCGTTGGAGAACACCAGGCGGTGCCCACGCTTGGTGAGCTGCCGGGGCATGAAGTTGTCACCGGCGTGGAAGCTGGCCAACCGGGGGAAGTCGGCGAAGCTCGTGTTCGCGGCCAGGACGAGGATCAGCATCGTGCCCGCCTGGAGGGCGTAGAAGAGCACGTGGCCGAACGTCGACGTGCCAAACACCAGCTCGCCCACCTGGGAGATCACCGTCGGCGTTCCCTCCTCGAAGGGGACGGCGTGCACCTTGGAAGCGAGGACGGAGAGGCCGAGGAACATGATCCCGAGGGCGACGCCCATGACCACGAGCGTGCTGCGGGCGTTCCTCCACGCTGGCTCCCTGAACGCCGGCACCCCGTTGGAGATGGCCTCGACGCCGGTGACCGCGGCACCGCCGGAGGCGAAGGCGTGGAGGACGACGAAGAGGGTTGTGCCGTAGAAGATGCCGTCGCCCGCCGAGCCCGCCTCGAGCATGCCGGGCTGGTCGAGGGTCTCCTGGGCCAGGCCCCCGAACGCCATCTTGTAGAGGCCGATGCCGAGGAGCACCGCCATGTTGGCGATGAAGAAGTACGTGGGGACTGCGAAGAGCTTGCCGGACTCGCGCACACCTCGCAGGTTGCCGAAGGCGATGAGGACGATGAAGCCCACCGAGATGGGTACCGCATAGCCCGAGAGGGCCGGGAACGCCGACGCCAGCGCGGCCGTGCCCGCGGCGACGGACACGGCCACGGTGAGGATGTAGTCGGTCAGCAGGGCCACACCGGCGACCTGGGCGGGCATCAGGCCGAAGTTGTCGCGTGTGACGATGTATGCGCCGCCGGCGCTCGGGTAGGCCTTGATGGTCTGGCGGTAGCTGAGGATGAGGAAGCCGAGCACCACCAGCATGGCCACGGTGAGGGGCACGACGAGCGAGAAGGCGGCGATGCCGATGACCGGGATCAGGACCCGCAGGATCTCCTCGGTGGCGTAGGCCGACGACGACAGGTTGTCCGAGGCGAACACGGCCAGTGCGGTGGGCTTGCCCAGGCGCTCATGGGCCAGGCGCTCGTTGTGCAGCGGCGGGCCGAGCAGGCGGTTCTTCAGCCGGTAGCTCACCGGCTCATCGAGCTCGACCGTGGGAGGAAGCGCCACGGGAGTGAACGAGGACTTGTCGGCCGGCGCCCGCATCTCTGTCGTCACAGGGAAGTGCTAGCGCCGACACCTGGCGGGGTCGCGTGCCTTGATGCGATCTTGACGCGGGGGATCAGATCCTTGACGGGGTCCTGACCACTAGCGTGCGGACATGGCCAAGAGCGTGGAAGACCTGCACGAGAAGCTGATGGACGAGTACGGACAGGTGCGCCGGAAGTTCGACCAGATCCACACGGCGTTCGACCACATGATCAGCGCCGGGCCCGAGGACGACGTCTATGACCGCCTGCTCCACCTCGAGAAGGTCGTGAAAGAGGTGCGGGACGGCGGTGTGGTCGGTTCTGGCGCCAACGGCCACCGCCGTGCCCTCAAGGAGTACAAGGAGGCCGTGGCTGCCCAGGGTGGCGGAGCGAAGCCAGGTCCGACCGAGGGCTGACCGAACGCTCAGGTGCCCCACATCTGGTGGCGGATGAGGTCGTAGATGTTGGCGAAGTCGGTGTTCACCTTCTCGGGGATCGGCACGATCTCGCCGAGGGCCCGGGCCCCCCACACGATGTGGGCGTTGTGCTCCACCACCAGGGCGGCGTGCAGCGCATCCTCGGCGTTCTTGCCCACCGACACCATGCCGTGGTTGGCCATGAGCGTGGCGCTGCGGTCGGCGAGGCCGGCGGCCACGACTTCGGCCAGTTCGTCGGTGCCGGTGGTGCGGTAGTCGCAGACCCGCACCTCGCCGCCCACGAAGACCACGAACTCCTCGACGCACGCGGGGATGGGCTGGTGCACGAGCGCGAACATCGACGCGTGGGGCGCATGGCAGTGCACGACCCCCCGAACCTCCGGGTAGGCCCGGTAACAGGCCAGGTGGAGTGACTTCTCGGTGGTGGCGCTTCGTTCACCCGACAGCTGCTCGCCGTCGAGGTCGACCACGACGAGGTCCTCGAGGGTCATCGCCTCGTAGCTGAGTGACGACGGTGTCATGGCCACGTTGCCGTCGGACAATCGGCCGGACACGTTGCCGGCGGTGCCTTCGACGAGGCCCTTGGCGTACATCTTCTTGGCTGCCGCGAGCACGGCCTCGTGGACCTCCTGATCGGTCACGGCAGTACCTCGGGGTTCGCGATGTGCAGGGGACGCTCGCCGGCGAGCAGGCGCGCCAGGTCGTCGGCGATCAGCTTCGAGTGGTTGACCTCGGTGTCGTAGGTGGCGCCGCCGATGTGGGGCGTGAGCACGACGTTGGGCATCGAGCAGAGCGGGTGGTCGGGCGGGAGGGTCTCGCCCTCGAAGTGGTCGAGGCCGGCCCCGGCGAGCCTGCCCGACGCCAGTGCCTCGGTGAGGGCGTCGAGGTCGTGGAGCGCGGCACGGGCCGAGTTGAGGTAGATCGCCCCTTCCTTCATCGCGGCGAACTGGGCGGCCCCGATCATCCCCACGTTGTCCGGCGTGACCATGGCGTGCACGGACACCACGTCGGCCTCGGCCACCAGCGCGTCGAGCGTGTGGGTGGCCTCGTCGTTGTAGGGGTCGTGGCTGATCACCCGCATGCCGAGCCCCTCCAGCCGCCACCGCGTGGCTCGCCCCACGGCGCCGAGGCCGACGATGCCGGCCGTGCGGCCGGCGACCTGCCAGGCGCGGTAGCGCTGGTAGGGGATGGATCCGCCCGCGAAGACCGCACCGGCACGGACGTCGGCGTCGGCGGGCAGCAGGTGGCGGTTGACGGCCATCAACAGCGCGATCGTCATCTCGGCCACCCCGTCGGCGTTGCGTCCGGGAGCGTGCAGGACGGGGATGCCCCGCTCGGTCGCACCCGGGACATCGACGTTGGTGGGGTCGCCCCTGGTCGACCCGATCGCCAGTAGGGGCAGGTCGAGCACCGCGCCGGTGCAGAAGTCCGCCTCACAGATCGCGATCCGGGAACCTTCGGCCACGAGGCGAGCGGCGAGCGCCTTGTCGTCGTAGAGGCGAAGTGGCTGTTGGTCGATCCACGGGTCGTAGACCACGTCGGCGATGCGGTGCAGCGTGTCGAGCCCCTCGCCACGGAACGGCGCCGTCACCAGGGCCCGGGGCTTCGCGTCGTCGGCCATCGGCGCATCCTGGCACGAACGGGGGGCGTCCCGCTCCCCGCTGTGGCGGCTCGCTCGGGCCCGCCTGCGTGCCTCCGTCCCGGTTGTGCCGAGCTCGTGGGAGCGGCCCAGACTGGGTCGTGTGAGACCGCTCCGGATCGCCGCCCTGGTCAAGCAGATCCCCAAGGTCGAGGCCATGGAGCTCGGGCCTGACGGCCGGCTCGTGCGCGACGGTCTCGAGCTCGAGATGAACGCCTACTGCCGACGGGCCGTGGCCATGGCCTGCGAACTGGCCGGAGCCTCCGGCGGCGACGTGACCGTGCTCACGCTGGGCCCCCCGTCGGCCGAGGACTGCCTGCGCGAGGCGATCGCGTGGGCCGACGGGCTCGGCGTGCCGGCACGCGGCGTCCTGATCACCGACCCCGCCTTCGGCGGCTCTGACACCCTTGCCACCGCCCTCGCCCTGGCCGCGGCCATCAGACGGAGCGACCCGTTCGACCTGGTGCTCACCGGCCGGAACTCCGTCGACGCCGACACCGGGCAGGTGGGCCCCGAGCTCGCGGAACTGCTCGATCTCGCCTTTGCCACGGGGGTCCGTGAGCTTGCACTCACCGACGACGCCGTGAGCGTTCGGCTCGAGCACGACGACGAGTGGGTCGAGGCGACCGTGGCGCTCCCGGCGGTGCTCTCGGTGGCCGAGCGCCTGTGCGACCCGGCCAAGGTGCCTCCCGAAGGTCGGGCGGCGGTGCCCGGCGGTCGCATCTCCGTGTTGACGGCCGCCGACCTCGGTGCGGGGCCGTGGGGCCAGGAGGCCAGCCCCACCCGGGTGGGCGATGTGCGTCTCCTGGAGGTCGAGCGCCTGGGCCTCCGCCTCGAGGGCACGCTCGCGGCGCAGGTGGCCACGGCCGTCGGGGTGCTGGTCGACCGGGGGGTGCTCGACCTCGACGAGGCCACCGGCGACCTCGAGCGGGTGGTCGACTGCACCGGAGGGGGCGCGCCCGTCGTCGGCGTGCTGATCGAGCCCGATCGCGAACGACTTGCCCGGGAGTTGCTCGGGGCGGCGGCCCGGTTGGCCGCAGCGGTGGGTGGCAGTGTCACCGCAATCGGTCCGTCGCCAGGGTCCCCGGCCCAGTTGGGCACCTGGGGCGCCGACACCGTCGTGATCGTCGAGGGCGCCCTGGTCGAAGAGGACGTTTCTCGGGGCCTCACGGCGTGGACGGCCGGAGCGGCGCCTTGGGCCATCCTGGCGCCGGGCACGGCATGGGGGCGCGAGGTCGCGTCGCGGGCGGCGGCCGCGCTCGGGGCGGGGCTCACCGGCGACGCCGTCGGCCTCGCCGTCGAAGGGGCGGCGGACGGTGGGTCGCGACCACCCCTGGTGGCGTGGAAGCCGGCGTTCGGCGGTCGCCTCGTCGCCGCGGTCACCTCGTCGTCGGCCGTGCAACTGGCGACGGTGCGGGCCGGCGTGCTGCCGCTGATGAGCCCGCGTGACGCCGCCGCGGCCACGATGAGCCGTCTCCAGGTGTCCCCTCGTGGCCGGGTGGTGGTGCAGGGTCGGCACCGTGACGACAACGCCGACGACCTGGCCAACGCCGAGGTGGTCATCGGCGTCGGCCAGGGGATCGACCCCGCCCACTACGGGGAGCTCGAGCCCCTGCGGGCGCTGCTGGGTGGCGAGCTGGCGGCCACCCGCAAGGTGACCGACAAGGGCTGGCTGCCCCGGGCTCGTCAGATCGGCATCACGGGCCACAGCATTGCCCCACGTCTCTACGTGGCTCTCGGGCTGAGCGGCAAGTTCAACCACAGCGTTGGCGTGCGCAGCTCGGGGACGATCCTGGCGGTCAACCCCGATCCCGCGGCCCTGATCTTCGACTGCGCCGACCTGGCCATCGTCGGCGATTGGCGGCTGGTCGTTCCCGAGCTCACCGCGCAGCTCGCGGCGGCGATGGCGGACGGGCGGCCTCACCGACGAGCAGTTCGCGGCGCTCGAGGCGCGGGTCCGGGAGATTCCCCTGCGTGACCCGCTGCTGCCGGGCACGAAGCCCGGACCCGAGCTCTGACCCTGGGCCGAGGCGACCGAACGCGCGTAGGATGGCCGCGTGGGGTGACGTCGGTCACCCTCGGAACGGCGACCCGTCAGCTCGGGTCTTCGTCTTGTCGTGACCCGGAAGCCATTGACCTCGCAAGGAGCTCGGATGTCAGCGCATCGCCGTAACCCGGTTGTCCGCACCGCCCTGGTCGTGCTGTTCCTCGGCGTGGGCCTCGCGGCCTGCGGCGGTGGCAACGACGACGCGGCCACCACGACCACCACCACGACCGCACCGCCCGAGACCACGACGACGACCGCCGCCGTGTTCGATCCGGGCGACAGCACCGACACCACCGACACCACCGACTCGGGTGGCGGTTCCGACCAGCAGGCCGCGATCGACGAGTTCACCAACGGCCTGACCGACGAGATCACTCCCGAGCAGGCTGCCGGATACACCTTCACCACGATCTCCGACGACACCGGGCAGCTCACCGTCGAGGCCCCCGCCGAGTGGACCGATGTCGACGGTCGGACGGGCACCCTCGGCAACATCACCCTTCCCGACGTGCGTGCCTCCACCGACCTCGAGGCCTACAACACCACCTACGCCGTGCCTGGCTTCGAGTTCCGGGCGACGTCGGACTCGAGCACGGGTGACCCCGGTTCGGTGCTCGACGTGTATGCCGAGCGCACGAGCGAGGACTGCGACCGCCTCGACCGTCAGGCCTACGCCGACCCGCTGTACACCGGCGTCTCCCAGACCTTCACGAACTGCGGTGCCGCAGGGGCCGCCTTCGTCTGGACGGTCGTCGAGCCGATCGACACGAGCGACGGTGACTACATCGCGGTCGTCGGCGTGCAGATCCTGAGCGACGCCGACATCGACGCGCTGGGCCAGATCCTCGACACCTTCGTGGTGACACCGGCGTAACCGTCGCGGTGGGCCGGCCCGTGCCGTGGCCACTGCCAATCCAGCAACTACTGACCCCGAGGAGCCATCGGGCGACCGGCGGCAGGACACGCGCCTGTCTGGCCCTCGGGCCCGTCACCCGATGAGTCCTGGCGCGGTACGGTCCGCGCCCATGGAAACGACGACGACCACGTGGGGTCAGATCCAGGGCCGGGAGATCTGCTTCCCGATGGAGGTGGCCGAGATGAACGCCGCCACCCTGCTCTTCTCGGTGCCGATCGAGGCCGCCGAGCGGCTCCTGCCGGGCGACCGGTTCGAGCTGGCCGAGGTGGCCCCCGACACTGCGCAACTGATCATCGCGGCCTGCGACTACCGCCGGAACCCGTGGGGTGACTACAACGAGCTGAACTTCGGGTTCCTGGCCCGCCCCGTGGGCGCGCCCGACGACGTGATCGGCTCGTTCGTCTACCGCATGCCGGTGAACCAGCAGTTCACCTGCGAGGCGGGCAACAGGGTGATGGGCTTCCCCAAGACCGTCGAGGTGCTCGACGCCAACTACACCGACGACACCGTGTCCTTCCGACTCGCGATGGGCGGCCGCCTCGCGCTCGCCCTAACCGTGCCCCGGGTTGAGCCGCTGGGGTTGCCCGAGCGCATCGACGCCGACAGCTACTCGTACCTCGGCGGCATCGCCTACTCGACTCCGCTGTCGATGGACATGGGCACGGGTGTCATCGACCCCGAGGCGGTGACCATCGAGATGGGCGACGGCCCCCTCGCGGACGAGCTGCGTAGCCTCGGCCTGCCGAAAGCCCCTGATCTCGCCACCTGGGGCGAAGGCCTGTCCGCCACCTTCCGACTGGGGCATCCCGTATGACCGGTGGCGATCCGGAGGCCGGGCAGGCCGGCGAGCCGGCGCTGCTGGCGCTCGTCCCGCTGGGCCCCTACATGGCCCAGATGGCGGTCGGGTTCGCCCTCGGCACGTTGGTCCTCGTTCCCGAGCGCGTGATGCTGTGGGCGAACCGCGACCTCGACCAGCGGATCAGTGGCACCACCCTGGCGCTCCAGTTGGTGGGCGCCCCGCTCCTGGTCGCCATCGGGGCGCTGGTGTTGCGGCGGTACCGGCCCGGGCAGCGCGAGCGCCTGGTCGCCGCACTTCCCGAGGCGCCCGCCGGGGCCGCCGTGGCGGACGCCGACCGCGTGCGGGCCCTGGCCAGGCACAGCTGGGTTCGGGTGCTGCTCATCTGGGCGGTGCTCGGCCTGGTGGTGCCGTTCATGGCGTCGAGCATGGTGGCCCTGGCCATCTTCGTGGGGATCAGCGCCCGGTCCGAGCGCTCGCTCGATGATCGGGAAGGCCGCCAGTTGTTGTGCCGACCCCGGTGGCTGGTGTGGAAGCCGCTCACCTGGAGGACGATCTCGCCGGCCACCTCGACGAGGGACCCGTCACCCACCGCTCACGTCGTTCCTCGTCGCCGCGAAGCTACCGGGCCTGGCTGACGCTGCTCATGTTGAAGTCGGGCACCTGGAGGGCGGGCGTGGCCGTGCGGGGGAACTCGTCGCCCCACTCGCGGGAGAACGACGGCATGGTCGCCGTGGCGCTGGAGAAGCGGTCGAGGAGGGCGACGGGGCTCTCGTTGAAGCGGAAGTTGTTCACCGCCCCGGTGATCTCGCCGCCCTCGACCCGGTAGACGCCGTCGCGGGTGAGGCCCGTGAGCAGGAGTGTCTGCGGATCGACCTCTCGGATGTACCAGAGGCACGTGACCAGCAGGCCGTCGTCGGTGGCGGCCACGAGGTCGTCCACGCCGCCGGTGGCGCCGTCGACCGACACCACCAGGTTGTCGATCATGGGCGTGACCGGCAGACCGGTGAGTGACGAGGAGTGCCGGGTCTGCACGAGGGCCGCCAGCACGCCGTCGCTGACCCACGAGGTGGGGGCCAGGGGGAGGCCGTTGTCGAAGACGCTCGACTCGCTGCTCGACATGGCGGCGGTGACGAACGGAGCGCATTCGAGGCCGGGGTAGGCCGGGTCGGAGCGCACGTTCACGGGTCGGCTCGACAGTCGCTCGCCGACCCGGGTGCCACCACCTGCCTTCGCGAAGACGGTTTGGCCCTCGTGGGCGTCTCGCCCGCCGGCCACCCAGTAGGCGTAGATGAGCAGGTCGGCGACGGCGGCGGGCGGAAGGATGGTGTCATAGCGGCCGGCCGGCAGGTCGATGTTGCGCTCGGCCCAGCTCAGGCGGCGTTGGAGCTCGGCGTCGAGGGCGAGGGCGTCGACGTCGGTGAAGTCGCGTGTGGACTGGCCGACCCACGCCGAGCGGGTGAGGTCGGACGACTTGGCGGTGACCCCGACGTGGCCGGTCGGTTGGACATGGCGTCGCCGGATGCCCGAGGACGACCCGAGGTAGACGGTCTCGACGGTGTGCTCGACGTACCCGTAGAGCAGGCGGTCGGTGCCGCGAGCCCGCCCGAACGCCTCGCCCAGGGCGGGCGCGAACGTGTCGAAGACGGCGATCGATGTCGGTTCGGGGTCGTCGGTCCAGTCGGGAGCGGCATCGCTCCCGACGAGTGGCGCGGCGTCCTCGGCGGGCCCGGCTTCTCGGGCGGCGCGGTCGGCCGCGGTCACGAGCCCGCGCACGGCGTCGAGCGTGGCGCCACTTCCGGCCATGGACGCCGCGGCCGTGCCCCGGCCGCCGTCGACGATGGACACCACCGAGATGTCGCAACCGTGCATGAGGCCGTTGGTGGTCAGGGTGTTGTTGGCCCACCGGAGGTTCGTGCTCGCCGAGCTGTCGACGAGCACGATGCAGCCGTCGGCGGTCGAGGCGGCGAGGCCGGCCTCGACGAGCTCGTGCGGTCGCACCGCCCTCGCGGTCATGTGCCTCCCTCCTCGTTGGTGTTCAGGATGCGGATGTCGCGGAACAGCGCGGAGGGGCAGCCGTGGCTGACGGCCGCGACCTGCCCCGGCTGGGCCTTGCCGCAGTTCAACGCGCCGCCGAGCACCCAAGTCCGGGGCCCGCCCACCACTTCCATCGAGCCCCAGAAGTCCGTGGTGGTCGCCTGGTAGGCGGCGTCGCGCACCTGCCCGGCCAGCACGCCATCGCGGATGGCGAAGAACCGCTGGCCCGTGAACTGGAAGTTGAAGCGCTGCATGTCTATGGACCAGGAGCGGTCGCCGACGATGTAGAGGCCGTTCTCCACCTGGCTGATCAGGCCTGCCGTGTCGGGTCCGCCGTCGGACGGCTGGAGCGAGACGTTGGCCATGCGCTGGATGGGGATGTGGCCCGGTGAGTCGGCGTACGCGCAGCCGTTCGATCGTCCGAGCCCCTGGCGCTCCGCCATGCGACGGTCGAGCTGATAGCCCACGAGCACGCCGTCGCGGACGATGTCCCACGACTGGGTCTCGACCCCTTCGTCGTCGTAGCCGATGGTGGCGAGCCCGTGCTCGACCGTGCGGTCTGCGGTCACGTGCATCGCCGGCGAGCCGTAGGCCAAGTGGCCGAGCTTGTCCCAGGTGGCGAACGAGGTGCCGGCGTAGTTCGCTTCGTAGCCGAGGGCCCGGTCGAGCTCGGTGGCGTGGCCGATCGACTCGTGGATGGTGAGCCAGAGGTTGGAGGGGTCGATGACCAGGTCGTAGGTGCCGGCAGCGACCGACGGGGCCACCAGCTTCTCGGCGAGCAGGTCGGGGAGACGGGCGAGCTCGCCGTCCCAGTCGTAGCCGTCGACCATGTACTCCCACCCCCGGCCGACGGGCGGGGCGGTCGTGCGCATGGAGTCGAATCGATCGGTGCCGTGGTCGTGGCCGTGCACCTCGACCGACGGGCCGAGCCGCACCCGTTGCTGGGTGGTGACGGTGCCGGCGAGATCCGCGTAGAACTTGTTCTCGACCACGTGGTCGACACCCGCGCTCACGTGGTCGACCGACTCGGTGGCGAGCAGGCGGCGGCTCCGGTCGCCGAGGATCGCGATCTTCTCGGCGAGGGGCACCGACCGTGGATCGATGCCGTAGGAGGAGACCCAGCTGACATCGGCGTGGATCGGCTCGTCGGCCAGCTCGATGCGCTCGGTGCTGAGGGGAGCCGACATCCGGGCCACGCGCACGGCGTCTTCGGCGGCCCTCGCCGCCGCTTCCGGTGTGAGCTCGACGGTGGCGGCGAAGCCCCAGGTGCCATCGAGGATCACCCTGACCGCGAAGCCGGTCTCCTCGCTGTCCCGAGCACCTTCGAGTTGCCCGTCTCGCAACCGGATCGACTGGCTATGGAGCCGCTCGAGGCGGAAGTCGGCGTGTTCGACCCCGAGGTCACGTGCCCGTTGCAGCGCGGCGTCGGCGAGTGGGTGCAGTGGCAGGGCGAGGAAGCTGGCGTCCACGGCATGCGGCACGTCGGCAGCTTACGAGAGGCGCGCTCCTACACTGAGGACCTCGTGAGGCATTGCCGAAAGGGAGTGGTCGGTGACTGTTCGAGAAGCGGTGATCGTTGATGCGGTGCGCACCCCGATCGGCAAGCGCAAGGGCGCGTTGGCAGGCTGGCACCCGGCCGACCTTCTCGGCCACACCCTCACCGCGCTGCTTGATCGCACCGGCGTCGACCCGGCCCTCGTCGACGACGTGGTCGGCGGTTGCGTGAACCAGGTGGGGGAGCAGAGCAACAACGTCGCCCGGAACGCCTGGGTCGGTGCGGGCCTTCCCTGGCACGTGCCGGCCACCACGGTCGACCGGCAGTGTGGTTCGTCGCAGCAGGCCGCCCACTTCGTCGCGCAGGCGGTGATGGCCGGCTCGTACGACCTGGCCATCGCCTGTGGGGTCGAGTCGATGAGCCGCGTGCCGATGGGTTCGAACGCCGCCGGTGGAGTGGGGCCGTTCAGCGCCGACTGGATCGCCGCGGTCGGGGGCCGGTTCCACCCCACGCAGTTCGAGGTGTCGCAGATCCTCGCCGAACGCTCGCAGATCACCCGCGAGGACATGGACGCCTACTCGGTGGAGAGCCATCGGCGGGCGTGGGCCAACACCGAGAACGGCTGGTTCGCCGACGAGATCGTGCCCGTGCCCCTCAAGGACGCCGCCGGCGACCTCACGGGTGGCGTGCTGGACCGCGACGAGGGCATCCGGCCCGAGAGCACCATGGAGACCCTGGCGGCGCTCCCGAGCGCGGCGGGGTGGGACCCGGGGTTGGCCCCCGACATCACCGCGGGCAACGCCTCGCAGATGTCGGACGGCGCGGCCGCCATGTTGATCGCCGACCGGTCGTTCGCCGAAGGCCTCGGGCTGGGTGCCCGGGCCCGCTTCAAGCACCTCGTCGTCGCCGCCGAGGACCCCTGGCTCGTGCTGTCGGCCCCGAACCCGGCCACCCGCAAGCTGCTCGAGCGATCAGGCATGACCATCGCCGACTTCGACTCGATGGAGTGCAACGAGGCCTTCGCCGCCATCGCCCTCATGTGGGCCCGTGAGTTCAGGCCCGACATGGATCGCTTCAACCCGCGCGGCGGCGCCATCGCCATCGGTCATCCCCTCGGTGCCAGCGGGGTGCGGATCATGACCACCCTGCTTCACGACCTGGAGGCGACGGGTGGCCGTCATGGCTTCCAGACCATGTGCGAGGGCGGTGGCCAGGCCAACGCCACCGTTATCGAACGTCTCGACTGAGCGAAGGCGCCGAGCTGCCCGCCCGCAATACCTGACCCAACAGATCGACTTTTGACGAACCGGCTGCGTAGGGTGTCGCCCTCACCGCAGACGACACACCCGGAGGTACGTCATGAGTCAGTCCGATTGGGGTTTCGAGACCCGCCAGATCCACGCCGGTCAGGTGGCCGACCCCACCACCGGGTCGCGCGCAGTGCCGATCTACCAGACGACGGCGTACCAGTTCCGTGACACCAAGCACGCGGCCGACCTCTTCGCGCTGGCCGAGATCGGCAACATCTACACGCGGATCATGAACCCCACCCAGGGCGTGTTCGAGGCCCGTGTGGCCGCCCTCGAAGGGGCCACCGAGACGGCCGTCGGCCTGCCGGGTGCCCTCGCCGTGTCGAGCGGCCAGGCCGCCGAGCACATCGCCATCCTCAACCTGGCCGAGACCGGCAGCCACATCGTCGCGTCGGCCGCCCTCTACGGCGGCACCTACAACCTCTTCCACTACACGTTCCCCAAGATCGGCATCGACGTCACCTTCGTCGAGGACCCCGACGACCTCCAGGCCTGGCAGGACGCGGTGCAGCCCAACACCAAGGCCTTCTACGGCGAGTCCATCGGCAACCCGCGCAATGACGTGCTCGACATCGAGGGTGTGGCGAAGGTGGCCCATGACAACGGTGTGCCGCTGATCGTGGACAACACGGTGGCCACCCCGTACCTCATCCGGCCCTTCGAATGGGGTGCGGACATCGTGGTGCACTCGGCCACCAAGTTCATCGGCGGGCACGGCACCTCGATCGGTGGCGTGATCGTCGACGGCGGGTCGTTCGACTTCAGTGCCAACGACAAGTTCCCGCAGTTCACCGAGCCCGACCAGAGCTACCACGGCCTCGCCTACTGGCCCGCCCTCGGCGCCGGCTCCTACATCATCAAGGCCCGCGTGCAGTTGCTGCGCGACCTGGGATCGGCGGTCACGCCGTTCAACTCGTTCCTGTTCCTCCAGGGCCTCGAGACGCTGAGCCTGCGCATGGAGCGTCACGTGGCCAACGCCAACGCCGTCGCGGAGTACCTGAACAACCACGATCAGGTCGACTCGGTGGCCTTCGCGGGCCTCGCGTCCTCGCCGTGGAAGGCCAGGGCGGACAAGTACACCGGGGGACGGGGCTACGGCTCGGTGCCGGCCTTCGTCATCGCCGGTGGCCGTGAGGCCGGTGAGAAGTTCGTGGAGGCGCTCGTGCTGCACAGCCATCTGGCCAACATCGGCGACGTGCGCAGCCTGGTCATCCAGCCGTCCACCACCACCCACAGCCAGCTCACCGAGGAAGAGCAGCTGACCACCGGCGTCGAGGCGGGCCTCATCCGCCTCTCGGTGGGTCTCGAGTCGATCGACGACATCATCGCCGACCTCGACCTGGGCTTCGCCGCCGCCGCCGCCGGCTGACGGCTCCCGAGATCCGCGACCGCTGTGGGCTAACCTGCGCACATGCGTGTGCACATCGTGCTCGACGAGGAGACGGTGGCCCAGTTGGATCGCCGTGCCGGGAAGCGCCGTCGCAGCGCCTTCATCGAGGAGCTCATTCGCAGCGCCCTCGACGACGAGCAGCGCTGGGATGACATCGAGGCGGCGGTGGGCTCCATCGCCGACACCGACCACGACTGGGACGACGATGCCGCCGCCTGGGTGCGCGTCCAGCGTGGCGCCGACGCGCGTCGAGCGGGCTGAGTGGCTCGGCTGCTCCTCGATTCGACGGTCCTCATCGACGTGCTCCGCGGCCGGCCGGCTGCGGGTCGTGTGACGTCTCTTCGACGGCAGGGCATCGAGCCGTGGACCTGCGCCATTTCGGTGGAGGAGATCTCGCGAGGCCTTCGCCCGGGCGAGGAGGCGAGCGCCAGACGCCTCTTCCGTGGCCTGCGCGTCGCACCGCTTGGCGTCGCCGAGGGCGCACGGGCGGGCACCTGGCGAAGGGACTTCGCCCGCCGGGGCGTCACGCTCCACCAGGCGGACTGCCTGATCGCCGCGGCAGCGGTCGGTGTCGCCGCCGCGCTCGCGACCGCCAACGTCGACGACTTCCCCATGCCCGAGGTGACCGTCGAGCACTGGCCGGTCGGTTCGTAGGGCAGCGTGGCCCTCGACCGCTCAGCTCGTCGCGGGGTGTGGCTTCGTCAGCGCCGCGGCAGGCGGATGGCCTTGTCGGCCAGGATGTTCTTCTGCACCTCGGTGGTGCCCGCCCCGATCGATGTGTAGCGCTGGAACACGAAGAGCCGGTTCCAGGCGCCGTTCTCCACGGCGTCGGGGCCGCCCCTGGCCAACATGCCGGCTGGCCCGAGCAGGTCGACCGCCAGCTCGGCGAGGGTTTGGGCGAGGTGGCTCCACTGGAGCTTGGCCAGCGGCACCTCCGGCCAGTTGGGCTCGCCCTTGAGGATCTTCGACAGCGCGCGGTAGTTCAGGAGCTTCGTGTACTCGATGTCGGTGTGGGCCACGGCGATGCGCTCGCGCAACCCCGGGTCGCGAAGGGCATCGGGGTTCACCGCCCGGGCCAGGTTCACCATGGCGTCGAGGTCGGCGCGCATGGTGACTGCGAGACCGGCGGTGCCCACCCGTTCGTGGCCGAGCGTGCCCATGGCCACCTGCCAGCCCGCGCCCTCGTCGCCGAGGCGGTAGGCCACCGGGACGCGGGCGTCGGTGAAGAAGACCTCGTTGAACATCTCCTCGCCGGCGATGTCGCGGATGGTGCGGCACTCGATGCCGTCGGCCTCCATGTCGACGATGAGGGCGGTGATGCCCACGTGCTTCTCGCCGCGCTCGATCGCACCCGGGTCGGTGCGCACGAGGAACAGCCCCCAGCGGGCGATGTGCGCGGTCGAGATCCAGATCTTCTGGCCGTTCAGCACGTAGTCGTCACCGTCGCGCACGGCCGTGGTGCGCAGGTTGGCAAGGTCGCTGCCGGCCTCGGGCTCGGTGAAGCCCTGGCACCAGTGGTCGTCGGCATTGAGGATGTTGGGCACCCAGCGCTGCTTCTGGTCGTCGGTGCCCCAGTGGATGATCATGGGCCCGATCTGCCACAGCCCGTTGGCGTTGTAGATGCCCGGCGTGCGGTAGCGGGCGTGCTCCTCGGAGTAGATGACGTTCTGGGTGACGGTCGCCTCGCGGCCACCCCACTCGGCCGGCCAGTTGATGGCCGCCCAGCGGCCCTCGTTCAGCTTGCGCTGCCATGCCCGGCGGCGCTCCATCGAGCGCATCGTCCCCTGCCTGTTTGCCGGTCCTCCGTCGCTTCCCCTTCGGGACCCGGGACCGGTCGCGGCCGATGCCTCGCCCTGTTCCGCCGCCTCCGAAGGGCCCGGGGGGCCACCCTCGTCGTCGGACCACTCGGCGAGGAAGGGGTCGAGGTGCTCCGCGAGCCACTCGCGCAGCTCCGTGCGGAAGGCCTCGTCCTCAGCCGTGTAGGCGAAGTCCATGAGGGCGACACTACTGTCGGGATCGCCTATGGAGTTCACCTTCAGCGTCGACCAGGAGGCCCTGCGGGCGACGGTCCGCCAGTTCCTCGTCGCCGAGAGCCCCATGGCCCAGGTACGCGAGCGGTGGGAGGCCGATGACGGCATCACCGACGACCTCTGGGACAAGCTGGTCGACCTGGGGTGGACGGGCCTGCTCGTGCCCGAGGCGCAGGGGGGGCTCGGGCTGGGGTTGGTCGACCTCGTGGTCGTGCAGGAGGAGATGGGCCGTGTTCCCTTCCCCGGGCCCTACTTCTCCTCGGCCGTGCTGGCCACGTCGGCCGCGGTGCGCCTGGGGCTCGACGACCGGGCACGCTCGTTGGCCACGGGTGCCACCCGTGGATCGGTGGCGCTCGACGAGTTCGGCCACGGCGACCCCGTCGACCGGGTACGGACGCGTGCGAGCCGCAAGAGCGGGCGTTGGCGGCTGACGGGCCTGAAGCCGGTGGTCCTCGACGGTCACCGCGCCGACTGGGTGCTGGTGGTCGCCCGAACGCAGGACGGCCTGGGCACCTTCGTGGTCGAGGCACCCGGCGGTGAGCTGGTGCCCACGTGGGACGGCGGTCGCAAGGTGGCCCGCCTCGAGTTCGCCGACACCCCTGCGGAGCGGGTCGGCCCCGAGGGTGACCACACCGCCGTCTGGCGCCGGGTGGCCGACGACGCCAACGTCGCCCTCTGTGCCGAACTGATCGGTGCGATGGAGCAGGCGCACCATCTCGCCGTGGAGTATGCGAAGACCCGGGTGCAGTTCGGGCGCCCCATCGCTGCCTTCCAGGTGATCAAGCACAAGGCCGTCGACATGCTGCATCGACTCGAACTGGCTCGGGTGGGCACCCACTACGCGGCATGGGCCTCGGACGCCGACGATCCGGTGCGGGCCGAGGCGGTGGCCATGGCCAAGGGCTACGTGCCCGGGGCGGCCAACTTCGTGTGCGCCGAGTGCATCCAGATCCACGGCGGCGTCGGCTTCACCTGGGACTGCGATGCCCATCTCTTCTACCGCCGGGCGAAGCAGAACGACCTGCTGCTCGGGAGCCAGGGTTGGTCCCGCCGGCGCCTGGCCGACATCGTGCTGTCGCCGGGATAGGCAGTGGGGCTTGTGTCGATATCTCTCGAATAGTGTTGCTATGACCACTCTGAGTGGTGGCATTTGCAGCATCTGACACTCTCCGTCTTGGCCCTTGACACGACACTCAGGGTGGCGACATAGTCACCACAAGTGATGGCTAGGGGAGGAGTTGGAGGTGATGATTGTGTCGAAGTGGACTGCACGAAATGTGCGCTGGGTTCCTCGTGCCGCAGCGCTGGTGGCGTTGATCGCGGCGTTGGGTGCTGGTCGGAAGTGGTGATTTCGCGGGTGGCGTGATCCCGTCGGGGAGGACGTCGGTCGCCGGACGGGAAGGAGAGTCCAGTGGGTCTGGCCAAGGAGCAGCGGTGTGAGCGCGCGAAGCCTTGGGACCACGCGGCCCTGGTCCTGCCCGTCTTCGTGGCCGGCGTCCTGACCGCGGGATCGGCGCTGTTCCTCTGGCACTTCCGAGGGCCTGACACGCTGGCCTTGCTGGACAGTCGCCACGACCTCGTCCTGTTCGGCCTCCTCGTCATCCCGCTCCTGGTCTGCGAGGCGCTGCCGATTCGGGTCGTGCGGGACGGGGGCGTCGACGAGATCGTCGTCTCCACCACCTTCGCCTTCGCCGTGTTGCTGGCCTTCGGGCCCGTTCCGGCGTTGATCGCCCAGGGGGCGGCATCGCTGGTGGCGGACATGCTGAATCGCAAGAGCCTTGCCCAGGCGGCGTTCAACCTGGGGCAGTACTGGGTCGCCTGGGGCGTTGCCGCGGTGCCGTTGGCGGTGCTGCGGTCGCCCCAGGTGCTCAGGGGCGCAGGCGAGCTCCCGCCGACCTTCCTGCTCGCCGTCGTGTCGAGCGCACTGCTCTACTTCACGGTGAACAACGGCCTCGTCGGCATCGTCATCGGGCTCGACCGGACCCGGTCGGTGGTCGGCTCCGTGCTTGCCGCCTTCCGGCGCGAGTCCCGCACGAATCTGTTGCTCCTGGCCATCGGCCCAATCTTCCTGGTCGGCGTGAGCCGGAGCCTGGCGCTCGCTCCGCTCATGTTGCTGGCGGTGCTCGCGGTGTACCGCAGCGCCACGCTGTGGGTGCAGAAGGACTACCAGGCGAAGCACGATGCGCTCACCGACCTGCCCAACCGTGCGTTGTTCAACGTGCGCTTCGACCAGTTCCTCTCCCGGGCGCGGCGCTCCGGACTGAGCGTGGCCGTCCTGCTCATCGACCTCGACCGTTTCAAGGAGGTCAACGACACGCTCGGTCATGGCGCGGGCGACGCGTTGCTGCAGCAGGTGGGCCCCCGCATCTCGGGCCTGCTCAGCGACGACTGCATCATCGCTCGCCTCGGCGGCGACGAGTTCGGCGTGTTGGTCCCCGACAGCAGAGGGCCGTCTCACGCCCTTGCCCGGGCGTCGGCAATCGTGGAAGGGCTCGAGCAGCCCTTCTACGTCGACGACGGGATGATCGACGTCGAAGCGAGCATCGGCGTGGCCCTGTTCCCGGAGCACGGGTACACCAAGGAGTCCCTCCTGCAGCGCGCCGACGTCGCGATGTACGTCGCCAAGAGCAGGCAACACGCCGTCGAGCTCTACTCCGCTGCGAACGATCACCACAGCCGGCGTCGGCTCGGGCTCCTCGCCGATCTGCGGACCGCGCTCCGGGACCGTGAGCTCTACCTCGAGTACCAGCCGAAGGTCGACCTGGCGAGCGGGCGCATCGAAGCGGTCGAGGCGCTGATTCGCTGGAGGCACGCGACATACGGGCCCCTGTCGCCGGACGAGTTCGTGCCCCTCGCCGAGCAGTCGGGGCTGATCAGGCCGCTCACCGCGTACGTCCTCGCCGAGGCCCTCGCGCAGGTCGCCCGGTGGCGGGACGAGGGCATGGAGCTCTCGGTCAGCGTCAACCTGTCGACCCGGAACCTCCACGACCAGCGTCTTCCCGGCGAGCTGCTCGACGTGCTCGCCCGCAACGATCTCCCGGCACGCCACCTGCAGCTGGAGATCACCGAGAGCGCCATCATGGACGACCCGGACGGGGCGGGGCTCGTCCTCGACGCCCTCGACCGCATGGGGATCCGGATGTCGATCGACGACTTCGGCACCGGGTACTCCTCGTTGGCCTACCTCCAGCGGCTGCCCGTGAGCGAGATCAAGATCGACAGGTCGTTCGTGTCCGACATGGATCACAACGCGGCCAACCGGGTGATCGTGCGATCGACGATCGAGCTCGCCCGGAACCTCGGTTTGAGGGTCACCGCGGAAGGTGTCGAGTCGTCGCGGGTCCTGGACCTGCTGCGCGCGGGCGGATGTGATGGCGCACAGGGCTACTTCATCAGCCGCCCGCTGTCCGCCGGGCAGCTCGCGTCGTTGATCGAGGGCTCTGCCGGCGCCGATGCCGGCGGCGTGGCGCTGGAGGTCGACCGCGAACCGGTGATCGACCTCGGGCGGGATCGGAGAGGGGCGGGCATCGTCCTTCGTGAGACCGTCGGCCTCGAGCCGTGCTGATCGTTGCGGTCTGCCTCCTCGTCGTCGCGCTCGTCCCGCTCTGTGGGCGTTCGCTCCGGCGGTTGGGCGATCTCCCCCTGACCCAGAACTGGCTGGTGATCGCCGCCCTGGCCGTTCAGACCTTCGTGGTGTCGTTCCCGCCGGTCGGTCCGGGCTGGCTCTATCGGGTCCTCCACCTCGGTTCCTATGTGGGCCTCGGCGTGTACCTGTGGCTCAACCGCTCGACTTCCTGGCTCTGGGTCGTGGCGCTCGGCGGCGGCATGAACGCAGTCGCGATCACCGTCAACAGGGGGGTGATGCCGGCGTCGACCGTCGCCCTCCACGCCGCCGGACTGGCTCCTGAGGCCAGCTATGCGAACTCGGCCGTGCTCGACGCTCCGCACTTCGCGATGCTGGGCGATCAGTTCAACACGCCGCGCGGGCTTCCGCTCGCGAACGTCTTCAGCATGGGCGACATCGTGATCGTGGCCGGACTGGCGATGGTGGTCTTCGCCGCGTCGAAGCGGCTCCCCTCGGCGGGCACGGCGGGAGCGCCTCAGGTGACCCGCCGTCCCCGAGCCTGGATCGAGGCCGGCGAAGGGGTGCGCCAGGCGTGACGCCGGGCACGTGCTCATGTCCGTTGCTCCTCCGCCGATACGGTGGTGTGATGAGCAACCAGGTTCTCGGGCACGCCGAGCCCCTCCCGCAGGTCGATTCGGCCGACGCCCCCCCGCACGTCAAGCCGCTGCTGCGGGGTTGGCTGCACGAGATCTGCTTCTTCCTGTCGATACCGGCAGGGCTGGTGCTCGTGGCGGCGGCCCCCACCGTCGAGGCCCGCTTCGCCGCCGCGATCTACAGCTTCGGGGTGAGCGCCCTCTACGGCGTCAGTGCCGCCTACCACCGTGGGCCCTGGACCCCTGTCGGGCGCAGGCGAATGCAGCGCCTCGACCACGCCATGATCTTCGTGCTCATCGCCGCGACCTACACCCCGTTCTGCCTGATCCTGATGGACGGCACCGCCTCGGCGGTGATCCTCGGGCTGATCTGGGCCGCCGCGCTCACCGGACTGGTCCTGGCGCTCACCGGCATCGCGCTGAAGAAGGGCATCGGCTTCGTGCTCTACATCGGCCTCGGCTGGGTCGCGGTGCTCGGCATGCCGCAGTTCGTCCACGCCCTCAGCCCGCTCCAACTCGGGCTGTTGGTCGCCGGCGGCGTGATCTACACCGTCGGTGCCATCGGGCTCGGCACCCGGTGGCCGGACCCCTTCCCGAAGACCTTCGGCTATCACGAGGTGTGGCACGTCATGGTCGTCGTCGCCGGCCTCTGCCTGGCCGTCGACATCTGGACGCTGTCCCTCCAGGCCGGGGCGCCCCCCGCCTGAGCCGGCCCCCGCGTCGATCAGCAGTCCGCGGCGTCGTCGAGCGCGCGGGCGTAGCCGACGCGACCGGCGGACGTCAGGTGCAAGCCGTCGGCACCGAACCAGTCCGGGTGCCGGTCGGCGATGGCCGACCAGTCGACCAGGACCACGTTCGCGAGGGCTTCGGCCTGACGGCGGAGCTCGCGGTTGATGTTGCGTGCCCCCTGTCGCCAGTTCGGGGTGGCCACCGGTGCCACCCCGTTCTCCTTCACCGTCACCAGCGCGACACAGGGCACGTCGGTGACCGCGGTCAGCAGTTGGCGGATCCAGATGATCGGCACGAACCCGTAGTCCGGGCTCGCCGCCAGCACGACGTCGGGTGAGCCGGCCGCGACGACCAATGCCCGCGATCCGGTCGCGACCATCTGCTCGGCGGGCGCCCTCAGCTGGTTGAAGTGGGCGTTGTTGAAGGCGTGGAGGGCGACGCGATGGTCGACGGTGAGCCTCGCCCGGATCTGGGCCTCGGCCTGGTGGACGATCGAGTCGCCGAGGACGCCCATCTTGGGCGCACCCGGCGGCCCCTGGTACTGGCACGCCGAGGTGATCGCGGCGAGCGCGATCGTTGCGACCGCGACCGCGACACGAGCTCGTCCGGTACCCATGGCGGTCACTGCCGCAGGTCGAAGGCGACCTTGATGGCGCCGGTCGTTCCCTGCTCCGCGAGCGCCGCAAAGGCAGTCCGCCAGTCGTCGAGGGAGAAGGTGTGCGTCAGCAGGCCGTCGAGGTCGATCCGACCCGTGGACGCCATGTCGAGGTAGTGGGCGATGCCGTGGCGGCGGCGCCCGTCGACCTCTTCGATGCCGAACGCGTTGGAGCCGATCAGGCGCAACTCCTTGAAGTACCACGGGGTCCACTCGCACCGGGCGGGCGAGCTGACGCCGAGTTGGACGAGCGAGCCCCGCGACGCGAGCACGCGGAGCCCGACCTCGATGGTGGCGGCCGTCCCCACGGTGTCGTAGACCACGTCGATCCCGCCGGGATAGGCCACGGGCAGCCCCTCCCATGGCGTTCGCAGGACGCCGCCCGACCAGTCGGCCAGCGCCTCCACGAGCGCCTCCCTGGGCTCGTGGTCGAACACGACGGCCCCCATGCGGTCGGCAAGGGCCTTCTGGGCGGGCCAGCGGGCGACGCTGGCCACCTCGACCGACGGGTGGAGCGCCCGCAGGATGGCGGCTGCGGTCGTCCCCAGCGCCCCGGCGCCGTAGACGACGGCGCGGCCTCCCGCGGGGGGTGGGTTGCGGGTGACGGCGTGCAGCGAGACGGCGAAGGGGTCGGCGAGCACGGCGACCTCGTCCGTCACGTTGTCGGGCACGGGGATGGCCATGAGCTGGTGGGCGGGGAGGAGCTCGGCGAAGCCGCCGGTCGCCTCGGTGGCATTGCCAGTGTGGATGCCGGGGGAGAGGCGACCGTCGAGGAAGCGCCAGCACATGCTGTAGTCGCCGGCGACACACGCGGGGCACGGCGGGTCGATCCCGCGCGGGCCGCACGAAAGCCACGGGTTGAGCACCACCCGTTGGCCGATCGCGAAGCCCGAGACCGCAGGGCCCAACTCCTCGACGGTGGCCACGACCTCGTGCCCGAGAACCTGGGGAAACGAGATGAAGGCGGTCATGGGGCTGTCGGCCGCGTCCTCGAAGTCCATGAGCACCTGCTTGGCGTCCGAGCCGCAGATGCCGGTCATGCGGGTCCGCAGCACCATCCAGTCGGGGCCGAGGGGGCGCGGCTCGTCGACCTCGCGCCGTGCCATCGGGGTGGTGGCCAGGTTGCGGCGCAGGCGCGATGCGCCGGCCGGCGGTGGGTCGACCGGTCCCGGATCGACGCCGAAGACCAGTGCCTTCACCGGTCGCCCGCTTTCGGGCCCATGGCCTCGGCGGCACCGGCCAGGAACACCTCGATGTCCCGGGTCTTGAATTCGACGATGCTCTTCAGGTCGGGGAGGTAGTGCTCGAAGCGGTCGCTCTCGATCGCGTTCACGATGCCCTGAGCCACCGCCGCCGGAGGTTCGAGCGGACCGGTGTACAGGGGGTCGTCGTTGTCGGGCTGGTCCCAGATCTCGGTGTCCACGGGGCCGGGGATGACGAGGCGCACCTCGACCCCGGAGTCCCACAGGTCGAGGGCGAGTGACTCGCTCCACCCGCAGAGGGCGAACTTGGCGGCGCAGTAGGCGGCCTCGTGCAAGATGGCGAGCCGACCGCCGAGGCTCGACACGTTGACGACCGAGCCGCGACCGCGTTCGAGCAGGCGCGGGAGGAGGGCCAGGGTCATGCGGACCGGGCCCATGAGGTTCACGGCCAGCACGTGCTCCACCTCGGTCACGGTCAGGTCCTGGACCTGGCGTCGCTTGGGGATGGCCGCGTTGTTGACCAGGACGTCGACGTGGCCGAACGCGTCCCACGCGTCGAGGGCAACCCGCTCGGCGGCGTCGCCGTCGGCGAGGTCGACGACCCACATCCGGCTGTCCGGTGCGGCATCGAGGCACCGACCGAGCACCTCGGTGAGCCGGTCCTCGCGCCGTGCGATCAGGCCGATCGTTGCCCCGCGCTGCGCCAGCATCGGAGCCAACTCGGCACCGATGCCCGACGATGCGCCGGTGAGCAGGACGGTCGCGCCGTCGACCCTCATGTCGCCGCCCCGGGGCTGGTGGGCGCCTGCGCCGTCTGCGCCTGCCGGTACCAGTCTGCGGCGCCGGCGAGGAAGGCGCCGACGTCCGCGGCCTTTCCGGAGGCGATGTCGGCGAACCAGCCCGGCACGTAGCGCTCGAACTGCCCGTCGGCGAGCTGCTCGAGCACGGCGTCGACCACGGCGGACGGCGGCAGCGCCTCGACCTCGGCGAGGAGCGGGTCGTTGCCCGGCAGGTGGAAGAGCTCGGTGTCCACGACGCCCGGGTTGACGAGGTGGACCGACACGGGGGTGTCCCAGATCTCGATGGCGAGACATTCCGACCAGGCGCTGAGGGCCGCCTTGCTCGCGGCATAGGCAGCCTCGCCGGGTGGGCTGAGCCTGGCCGCCACCGACGAGACGTTCACGATCTGGCCCGCCCCGCGCCCGAGGAGGCGGGGCAGCAGGGCCATCGTGAGCCGGACCGGCGAGAGGTAGTTGATCGTCATGACCTCGCCGACCTCGGCGGGACCGGTGGCGTCGACTCGACGGCGCTTGGGTATCCCGGCGTTGTTCACCAGCAGGTCGATGCCGCCGAGCTCGTCGTCGGCCAGGTGGGCGAACGACTCGAGGGCGTCGAGGTCCGCCAGGTCGACGATCCAGGAACGCGAGCCTGGTGTGTGGCGCCGGCACGTCGCGAGCACGTCGGCCAGTCGGTCGCCACGCCGGGCGCAGATGCCGACGGTGGCACCCTGCGCGGCGAGCCCCTCGGCGAGCGCAGCGCCGATGCCCGACGAGGCGCCGGTGACGAGCGCCCGCCGGCCCTCGAGCGACCTGTCCTGTTCCTGCGCCACGATGTGCTCCCGAGAGGCCTGGTGTCGAGGTGATGGTACGTTCCGCGGCCGTGACCGTCCTTCCGAAGCACGCGTTGCTCGACGGTCGGGTCGCCGTGGTGACCGGCGCGGCCGTGGGGATCGGAGAGGCCACCGCGCTCGCGCTGGCGGCCTACGGCGCCGACCTGGCGATCTGCGACCGGGACGCCGACGGACTGGCAGGTACCGCAGCGGGCATCGCGGCGTGCGGTCGGCGCGTGCTCTCGGAGGTGCTCGACGTCCGTGACCCCGACGCCGTCCAGCGGTTCATCGAGCGGGTGCGGGCCGATCACGGCCGGGTGGACGTTCTCGTCAACAACGCCGGTGGGGGCTTCATGGCCGCGTTCACCGACGAGAGTGCCAAGGGCCAGGATGCGCTCATCCGGGAGAACTTCACGAGCGCGGCGTCGTTCATCCGGGCCACGGTCCCGCTCATGCCCGCCGAAGGCGCGTCGATCGTGAACATCACCTCGATCGAGGCGCATCGGGCGGGGCCGGGCTTCGCGGTCTACTCGGCGATGAAGGCGGCTCTCGCCAACCTCACCAAGAGCCTCGCCCTCGAGCTGGGCGATCGCTTGATCCGGGTGAATTGCGTCGCTCCCGACGTCATCCCCACCCCAGGCATCGGTCCGCTGCCCGTGTCGACGCCCTTGGCCCGCGCGGGCCACGTCGATGACGTGGCCGGGGCGGTGGTCTTCCTCGCCGGCGACCAGGCCCGGTTCATCACCGGCACGACGATCCACGTCGACGGAGGGAACCACGCCGCCGGTGGTTGGCACCGAGATGACGAGGGTCGCTTCACCACCTGACCGGGATCCTGCACCGTTCGGGCGGTCTAGTGTGCGCCCGATGGACGACGCATCGCGGCACGACTCGGACCAGGCCCAGGCAACGACGCGGTGGCTGCTGGTCGTGCTGGTCGCGACCGCAGTGCTGGCGGGCGCCGTGATCGTGGTGGCGGACGTTCCCGGCCTCGTGGGCGACCGCTGGCAGCTGGTGGGCCTCTTGTCCGTGGGTGCCACCCTCCTGGCGCTCGTGGTCGGCCTGCTCGTCGTGCTCCGGGCCCTCGAAGCGTGGCCCAACGCCATGTCGCCGGCGTTCGACGAGGCCGGCGATCGCGAGGTCGCCGGTGATGATGCCGGCGAGGTCCCGGCGGAACAGGACGGCGGCGATGACGCGCCCGACATGACCGCCGACGGGACCGGTGAAGCGGTTGTCGACGATGCCGTCGCCGTGACCGACGACTCGGCCGGAGATACGGCCGGAGATACGACCGCCCGCCTCGACGAGGTGACGATCGGCGGCGAGAACGGTGGGGTTGCGGCCCGGAGGTCCCGGCGTCGGCTCGTGCAGCGCTACCGCACCGCCCGGCTGGGGACGGCGGCGGCGGTGCTGGTCGCGCTGGGTGGCATGGCGGGCATGATCATCGCTTCGGTCCAGGACGGCGACAACGTCGAGGGCCGAGCGAGGCTGGCCGCCGAGAACCGGGATGGGCCGGTGAGCGCGCCCATCGCCGAACCGCTTGCGGTCGCCATCGAGCTCACGCCGGTCGGGCGCGTCGCGATGGCTGGGGCGTTGGGCTGCTCGCAAGGGAAGCTCGGCCCGGCCCCGCTCCAGGGTTGGGCGGTCGCGGGCGCCCTCGACGAGCCCACGGTCGTCGTTCTCAGCCCCGACCCGGCCTGCACGAACGCACGCGTCGAGCTCGAAGCGCGGCTCGGTTTCGTCTACCCCACGATCCTGGCACCGCCCGAGAGCGCCACGACCACCACCACCACCGTCCAGACGGGCCTACCGCCGGCGCCCGTTCCGGCGGCTCCCGGCGCGGTGCCGCCGGCAGGCTGACGGCCCCACCGTGAGCCGCACCGGGTCAGCGGCGGCACGTCAGAGGCGGTCGACGACGCGGTCGATCAGGGTCAGCAGCTCCTCGGCGCACGCGATGTAGTCCTCGACCGCTCCGCCGGCCGGGTCCTCGACGTCCTCCCAGTCCTCCAGCACCACGTTCGCGGGCTCGAGGTCGGCCACGCGGGTACGCAGCGGCGCCCGGCCCGGCTCGAGGTCGTGGGCGAGACGCTTGAGGGTGACCGTGCGGGCGGCCACGTCCGGGTGCTCCCGCCGGATGTACCGGACGTGTTCACCCGCCATGGCCAGGATCAGGTCGGTGGTCGCCAGGTCGGCGGGGCGGAGCTGGGCGCTCCGGTGCCGGTTCGCGTCGAGGCCCACCGTGGCGAGCGCGTCCCGTGTCCGCCAGCTCACCGGCTGCCCGTCGATCACGTGCGTGCCGGCGGTGATCACGTGCAACCCGGGCTTGCCCGCCTCGAGCATGGCGCCGGCCATCACCGATCGTGCCGCATTGCCGGTGCACAGCGTGATGATCCTGGTCAATGACGGCTCCTGGTTCGGGGCTCGTTGTCAGCGGGCATCACCAGCCGGAGCCTGACGCACGGAAGGCGATGTCGCCATCGATGATCGTGGCAGCCACGAGGTCGGACGTGAGGTGGTCGCGCGCCTCTGCCCACGGCAACGCGAGGAGGCAGAGGTCGGCGCTGGCTCCGGCCGACACCCGGCGTGGCGGCCCCCCGGGGTCGGTCGCCGGACAGGTGAACATCGCCAGCGCCGCCTCCGGCGTCATGGCCTCGTCGACGCCGACGGTCATGCCGCGTGCGGTGCGACGGTCGACAGCGGCGCGCATGGCGGCCCACGGGTCGTCCGGCCCGAACGGTGCGTCGGTGCCGCCCGCCAGCCGCACCCCTCCGGCGATGAAGCCCCGCCCGCGGTAGAGCCATGGCTGGTCTCCCGGCTCGACCTGGTCGAGGTAGCGGTCGCCGTGCGCGGCGACAAAGCCGTGTTGGGTGACGACGGCCACGCCGAGCCGGGCCATCCACTCGACGGTCTCCGGGGGGGCGACGCTGGCGTGCTCGACACGATCACCGCGCACCGTCCCGGCGGCATCGAGGGCGACGAGGGCCAGGACCAGCATCTCGCGGCTGGCCGCGTGGATCGCCACCGGCCGACCGGCACGGTGGCTCCCGACGATCGTCGAGACCAGCTCGTCGAGGTCGGCGACGTCGTGCTCGACGAGCATCACCTTGCGTGCTCCCCGGCGCAGCCTGGGGAGCTCGGGCACGCGCAGGCTCTCATCGCCCAGCAGGAGCACCTTCTGGCGGATGGTGTCGGCCTCGATCATGGAAGCGAAGGCAGCTGCCTCTGACGGTCCGTTGCCGGCGGTGGCGTCGGTGAAGCCGACGACCCCGGCGCGGGCAAGGTGACCGCTCACTCGTCGGGCTGCCGACGGGTCTCGGTGTTCGGGCCGGTCGACGGGCACACGGAGGAGGTGATCCTGGTCGTAGAGCCGCCCGTTGGCCTCGGGGCTGTGGTCGAGGCCGAGCGCTGCGAGCCCGGCGGTGTTGAGCACCCAGAGGTGACCGCTGCGGTGCTGCACCTTGACGGGTCGGTTCGCCACCATGGCATCGAGCCGGCGCCGGTCGAGGTAACCCACCTCGGACTCCTCGAAGCCTGTCCCACGGACCCACTCGTCGGGCCGCAGGCCGTCAGCCGCCCGACGCAGTGCATCCGCGAGGGCGGCGCCATCCGCGACCTCGGGCAGGCCGCACCGCACGGAGCGCTCGACCGCCGCCATCGCCCGCAGGTGGAGGTGGTGGTCGTGCAGGCCCGGCAGGAGGGCGCCCCCTTGGCCGTCCAGCACCTCCCGGTCGCTGCACCGGGCGAGCCCCGGCCCGATTTCGACGATCGCACCACCGTCGAGTCGGACGTCGAGCCCGGTCACCCCGTCGACCTCGACGTCGCGGAGGATCATCGGCGTGGGGCGCCGAGGGTGGCCAAGCGGGCATTGTCCTGCCCGAGTGCCGGGGCGACGCCGCGGGGCGCACGGGCCCGGGGGGGAGCGACGGCGATCCGGTCGCCCCCGATCGGCGCGTCGCCGTCGCCCTCGGCGAGCAGATGGTTGACCACCTCCCGCAGGGCGACGTCGAAGAAGCCACCCGATCCCACGAGCGCGGCGAGCGCGACCACTGCGGCATGGAGGCCGGTGGCCGGGTCGCCGAAGGCGTCGCCGCAGAACAGCGGGTCACCGGAGCGCCCGCCGGCGTACGCGGTGAGACCGCCGGCGACGGCGGTGTCGTCGCCGAAGCCCGACCACTGCCGCCACGGCCCCGTGCGTCCGTACGCGGTGATGGCGATCCAGCTGCCACCGGCGTGCCGGTCGATCCAGGTGTCGGGGTGGAGGCCCAGTTGCTCGAGGGCCCGGGGACGCGACGCCTCGACCACCAGATCGGCGCGGTCCATCAGCGCGCCGAGGCGAGCCCGGTCGCCGGGTTCGGTGAAGTCGAGGGCGACGCTGCGCTTGCCGGCGTTGAGGAGGTCGAAGAACGCCGGTTGGCCGAGACGGGCGCCGTCCGGACGCCTCGTGCTCTCCACCTTCACGACCTCGGCACCGGCGGCCTGGAGGATCGACGTGGCCAGCGGGCCCGCCCACAACGCCGACAGGTCCACCACCAACGCGTCCGTGACCGGTCGCGCCCGGGCCGAGACCTGCCCGAGCCTGTCGAGCGAGTCGAGGGCCGCCGCGGGCCTCACCCGGCTCGGCCGCCCCGAGTCGAGGAACGGAGCCATGGGGAAAGACTGGCAGCGGGCCCGTGCCTGCTCGTCGTCGGCGGCGTCCTCGGGTGTCGCGCCGAGGCCGGCTGGCAACCCGAGTTCCTGGGCGGTGGCCACCGCCGACCACCCTGGCTGTCCGGCCACGTGACGGGCGACGGTCGGCCACGGGTCGCCGTGGATCGTCCGGCCGATCCAGGCGGCGAGCAGCTCGTGGTCGCTGGGGCGGGCGAGGTTGACGGCCACCCAGCCGTCGGCGGACGGGAGGAGACGACAGGTGCCTCCCACCGATCGTCGGCCCTGCCTGGTGAGCCCGGCGAGCGCGGCGCGCTCGCCGGCGAGCGCGGGCCCGTCCAGGCACACCCTTGGGCCGGACCCCAGCCCGCTCAGCAGGGCGATCACCGCGGCCGCGGCGGCGAGCCCGGCGGCCTGGTCACCCGGTGCGGGGCAGGCGGGGCCGTTGCTCGGTCCGGTGAGGCCCATCACGCCACTCCGCTCCCACCCCCTTCGCCCCGCCCGGCCCTCGTCGACGCCCACGACCCTGGGGCCCGGGGGGAGCAGACCCGTGCCGTCGAGCGTGCCGGAGACGGGAAGGCGGTCGAGGAGCGGGAGAAGCGAGGCATCGAGGGCGACGGCGAGGACCAGACGACCCGCGGCATGGGTCGCGTCGGGAGCAGCGAGCACCCTGCGAGCCTCGGCAGGGTCGAGCACGGCCACGACCTCGGCGCCGAGCCGAGCCAGCAGGGTGCCGGCGCGTCGGGTCGTCGGCCCGCCGCCCACCTGGAGGAAGCGAAACCCGCACAGTGGCGCCACCCCGCCATAGTGGCCGCGCCGCCACCGTGCCGCACGGCCGGGCGCGGTCCTATGATCGCGGGAATGGACGATCTGAAGGTGGGTACCCGGTTGCACTGCGGCCGGTGCGGTACCGAAGTCATCGTCATCAAGGCACCGGCCGCCACGCCCACGTGCTGTGGTGAGCCGCTGAAGGGGCCCGAGGACGCATCGTGACGGCGATGGGCAAGCGCTACGTGTGTGCCGTCTGTGACGGCGAGTTGCTCTGCACCAAACCGGGGGACGGCACGCCGTCGTGCTGCGGCACCGTGATGGGCCTCAAGGAGGCCAAACCGCTGCCCTCGTCGGACTAGTGCCCAGCCAGCCGGGGAGGCCGGGTGGCGATCGGCGATGATCCGCCATTGCTCGGTCGTCGAGGCGCTGGCGCTTCTGGCGTCGCCTGACGCGCTCGAGGAGTGCTCGTTGGCCCACGGGTGCGCCGCCCTGGTGGTGGAGCCCGGCGAGTGGCCGGAGGACGGCCTCACCCCGGCTCAGCGCCGGGCCCTGGATTGGCTCCCGTGCGTGACGGTCGCGCCCTCCACCGAGCCGGCCTGGCGACGGTTCGACGTGGCAGCGGCCCATGCCGATGCCGAACGGGTCCTCGCCACGATCACGGCGTACCCGCAGGCGAGCCTCGCCCTTGCCCGACTGCTCCGGGTCGCCGAGCGTTCCGATCCGCAGACCGCGCTGTACGCGGAGTCGGTGACCTACGGCCTCCTGCAGGCCGGTCCGGAGCACGCGGCATGGCCTGCACCGGGCACGGCCGAGAGAGGCGCCCCCGGTCGCGTCCGGGTGGAGCGCACCGGCGACCGGGTCGCGGTGGTCCTCGATCGGCCCGACCGCCACAACGCCCTCGACCTCGCGATGCGCGACGGCCTGGTCGACGCGCTTCGTGCCGTCGCGGCCGACCAGACGATCGAGTCCGTGGAGCTCCAGGGCGAGGGGCCGTCGTTCTGCAGTGGTGGCGATCTCGGCGACTTCGGCACCCTCCCCGATCCGATGACGGCGCACCTCGTGCGCTCGACCCGTCTGCCGGCTCGGGCGGTCCTCGCCGTGCGCCGTCGGCTCACGGCCCAGGTGCACGGTTCGACGGTAGGGGCGGGAGTCGAGCTCGCCGCCTTCGCCGGGCGGGTCGTGGCCGCACCCACGACGACCTTCCGCCTGCCCGAGGTGCGCATGGGGCTGGTCCCCGGCTCCGGCGGCACATGGAGCGTGACGAAGCGAGTCGGGCGCCAACGTGCCGCCTGGCTGGCGCTCACCGGGGTCGAGATCGACGCGCCGACGGCGTTGCACTGGGGCCTCGTCGATCAGGTCACCGACAGGGGCTGCCGCGGTTAGGGTCTCGGGCGATCACCTGACCGAGGAGAGACGATGGGATTCATGGACGATGTGAAGAAGACCGCGCAGGACGCCGCCGACAAGGTCAACGACCTTGCCGACGAGCACGGCGACAAGGCCAAGGATGCGCTCGACAAGGCCGCTGACATGGCGGACGACAAGACCGGCGGCAAGTACGGCGACAAGATCGACCAGGGTGCCGAGAAGGCCAAGGACGCGATCGACAAGATGGCCCACGACGACAAGTAGCGGCACTGCGCCGATGGCCCCGATCCGTGTGCCTCAGAGGGCGCACGGGTCGACGGCTTTTCGGGCGAGGACCCGTCGGGTCGACTCGTCGACCCGTTCGATCGGCAAGGCACCGTCCTCCACCGCCGCTTCGAGCGCGTCGATGACCCCCGAGGGGTTGGCGATGGACACGAACAGGGCCACATCCGCGCCGGCGGCGATGGCGCGAACGGCGGCCTGTTCTGGCGGGATGGTTCCGGCGATGGCGCCCATGCTGAGCGAGTCGCTGAACACCAGGCCGTCGAAGCCCAACTCGCCGCGCAGCAGTCCGGCGATGGCCTCCGATGAGAGGCTGGCAGGGGTCGTCCCGGTCAGTCCGGGCACGTTGAGGTGGCCCACCATCACCCCGATGTCGTCATCGCTCGACAGGGCCTCGAAGGGCCGCAGGTCGCGCCGACGCAATTCCTCGATCGGGGGCGTGCCGACCGGGCCGTCATGGCTGTCCGCCTCGCCGGAGCCGTGGCCCGGGAAGTGCTTCAGCACCGGCAGCAGCCCGGCGGCCTCGAGCGCGTCGGCATAGACCCGGCCGTACGCCGCCACCGTTTCGGGGTCGTCGGAGAACGTTCGGTCGCCGAGGGGTCCACCGCCACCGGGCAGGGCCACATCGACCACGGGCCCGAAGACCACGTCGAAGCCGAGGCCGGCCACACCACGGGCATGGTCTCCGATCAGGACCGCCGCGGCATTGCCGTCGAGGGTGGATGCGACCTGGCGCTGCGACGGGATGGCGCCCACGACGTCGCGCAGGCGCTGCACCTGGCCGCCTTCCTCGTCGACGGCCACGAGCGGCGGAATGGCGCTCGCCGCCTTGACGGATGCGATGCCTTGGGCGAGACCCGCGGACGTCGGCCGTTGGACCAGGACGACGCCGACGCCGAGGTCGGCGACCCGTGTCGCCTCGGCGGACAGGGCGCCGCCATCGACGGCGATCCCCATGAGCTGTGCCACCTTCTGGCGGACAGGAAGGTCGGCGATGCATCGGGCGGTGGGGTCGATGGTGGTCGGGGTGCTGGGGTCGATGGTGGTCGGGGTGCTGGGCGAAGCGGTGCTGCTCGTGGTCGCGGCCGTGCCGGTGTCGGAGCGGCCCGCAGCGGGGGTTTCCGGAGCATCGGTGCTGCCGCAGGCGGCGACCATCATCGCGAGGCTGGCTGCGACGGCCATACACCTGCGGGGCGATGGTGGCCGGGCCATGCCAGAAGGTTGCCATCCGCCCGTTCCGGCCGCGAGATCCGCAGGCCGACGACACGGTCAGGTGCCACAACGGCGGGTGGTGGGCGTGTCGGTGCGGTCCCGGACGCCTACAGGCCGGTGGGACGCTCGCCGATCACGGCCTCGGCCCGCAGCCGGTCCAGGTCGTGGTCCGTCAGCCCGAGCAGGCCTCGGAGCACGGCGTCGTTGTGCTGGCCGAGCGTGGGTGCCGGCGAGCGGAGCCAGCGCCCCTTGTTGCCGGCGAAGTGGAAGGGAAGTGACGGCAGGGCGTGACGGCCCGTGACGGGGTGGTCGAGCGTCTCGAAGAAGCCGCGGTCGTCGAGTTGCGGGTTCTGTCCGATGGCCGCGGGGTGGATGACCACGGCGGCGGGGACGCCCCGGGCGAGTAACCCGTCGACAACCGCTTCCGCCTGGCGGTCCGCGCACCAGGCGGCGACGGTCTCCTCGTCGGGTGTGCCACCGACCTCCTGGTGGACCGCGTGACGGTGCGCCTCGGTCTCCGCGGCCAGTGCGACCCATTGCCCGTCTCTGCAGGCGTACACCCCTTGGGGGTCGGCCATGGCGCTCCGGTTGCCGTGGCGACCCAGCAGGTTGCCGTAGGCCGCGAACTCGACGACCGGCTCGGCGGCCACGTTGAGCGCGGTCTCGGCCAGCGTCACTTCGACCAGCATCCCCGAACCGGTGCGGTCGCGCTCGTCGAGGGCGCCCAGGAGGGCCAGCACGGCGTGCATGCCGGCCAGTGGGTCGCACGGCCCGCGGGGGATCAGGGGCGGTCCGTCGGGGTAGCCCGTCACCGCGGCCATGCCGGTGAGTTGCTCCATCGTCTGGGCGAAGCCCGTGCGGTCGCGCCATGGCCCGTCGAGACCGAAGGCAGGCATGCGCATCATCACCGTGCGAGGCGCGGCAGCGTGGATCGCGGCCCAGTCGAGGCCGAAGTTCTCCATCACCCGGGGCGAGAAGTTCTCGACGACCGCGTCCGAGTCGGCGATGAGGCGCAGGACGAGGTCGACGCCCTCGGGCCGGTTCAGGTCGAGGGTGACCGAGCGCTTGTTGGCGTTGGCGCCATGGAAGACCGGGCCCCACTCCCACCACTGGTGCACCGATGGCCGCTTCACCGACGTGAAGCGCATGCCGTCGGGCCGCTGGATCGACTCGATCTTCACGACCTCTGCCCCGAGCGCGCCGAGCACCTGTGTTGCGGCGGGCCCGGCCCAGAAGGCGGTGAAGTCGATGATCCGCACCCCCGCCAACGGCAGGTCGTTGTCGCGCTCGAGGTTGGGCAGGGTCGGCCGGGCCGGTCGCGACGACCAGTCGACCGTGCCCTGGTGCTCGCCGACCGTGGGGGCCGGGGCGAGGTCGGGTCGGGGTCGGTCGCCGATGCGGTAGGGCACTCGCGGCTGCGTGAAGCCGTGAGGCCCCTGCACGAAGCTGCCGCGAGCCACGAACTGCTCGTGGTCGACCACGGTCCGGCCGTCGAGCACAGGCGTCACGGGGATGCGCATCGCCGAGGCCAACTCGATGATCTGGTCGGTGGTGCGCTCGGCCGTCCACGACCGCACCATGGCGTTGAACTCGTCCATGCGCCGGGTACGGCCGTTCACGTTGGCGAGGTCGTCGTCGGCGAGCAGGTCGGGCCGGTCGATCATCACCAGGAAGTCCTGGAACTGCTGGCGGGCGATGGTGCAGAACCCCACGTAGCCGTCGCTGGTGGGCTCGATCGAGGGGAGCTCGACCGTCGGCATGGGCCGCGGCGGCGGGTCGATGCCCATCAGGCTGGTGAACACCGATGCAAACGTGTTCATGGAGACGGACATGCACTCGAACATCGAGACGTCGACGTGCTCGCCGCGCCCGGTCCGCCGGGCGGCGCGCCAGGCGGCGACCGCACCGACGGCGGCGTACGCGCCGGCCATCCACTCGCCGATGCGGCCTCCGGCGGCGATCGGCGGTCGATCGGGGGTGCCCCGGCTGCCGGTGGAGCCGCACGAGGCCTGCAGGGTGAACTCGGTGGCCGGACGGTCGGCCCAGGGGCCGGTGGCGCCGAACGGCGAGATCGACACCGCGACCAGGCCCGGGTTGCGGGCGTGCAGCCGGCGGAGGTCGAGTGACCCGCGCCCCGGCCCGTGATCCTCGACCAGGATGTCGGCCCGGTCGACGAGCTCGACGACGTCGTCGTCCCCGAGGCCGCCGAGCACCGACCGCTTCGACGTGTTCAGGTAGCGGAACAGTGCGCCGTCCTCACCGCCCAGATCCGCACCCGAGGCGGACCACCGACGGAGCGGGTCGCCCGACTGGTCCTCCACCTTCACCACGTCGGCGCCGGCGTCGGCGAGCAGCTTGGTGCAGTACGGTCCCGCGATGTTGCTGGTCAGGTCGACGACGCGCAGGTCGGGGAACATCGTCGAACGGTCTGAGGGGGCCCGGGCCTAGCCCGGGACCGCCATGGGCGGCAGGGTGCCGCCCCGCTCGCCGAACAGGTCACCGCTCGACGCCACCAGCTCGTCGATCGTCCATCGGTCGTCCTTGTGGATGCTGGCCTCGACGGCGGGCGGGCGGAAGAGGTGGACGTCGCCACCGATGACGATGAACACCTGGCCGCTCACCTCGGCGGCGGCGTCGCTGGCCAGCCACGCCACGATGGCCGAGACGTTCTCTGGAGCGAAGCGGTCGAACGCCCCGTCGTCCTCGGGTGCCTTGAAGAAGTCGATGTCCTCGGTCATGCGGGTGCGGGCGCGGGGGGCGATGGCGTTGGCGGTGACGCCGAAGCGCCCGTACTCCCGCCCGAACACCAGGGTGAGCCCGATGATGCCGGCCTTCGACGCCGCGTAGTTGGCCTGGCCGGCGCTGCCGAACAGGCCCGCCTCGGACGAGGTGTTGATGATGCGCCGACCCACGGTGGCTCCGGCCTTGGCCTGGTTGCGCCAGTAGACCCCCGCGTGGCGCGAGAGGCAGAAGTGGCCCTTCAGATGCACGTCGACGACGTCGTCCCAGTCGCTCTCGTGCATGTTGAAGCTCATCTTGTCGCGGAGGATGCCGGCGTTGTTCACCACGATGTGCAGGTCACCGTAGGTGTCGACCGCCTGGGCGACCATGGCCTCGGACGCGTCCCAGTCGGACACGCTGCCATGGTTGACCACGGCCTCGCCGCCGGCGGCGACGATCTCTTCGACGACCGCCTGGGCTTCGTCGCCCAGATCGTTGACCACCACCTTGGCGCCCTCTCCGGCGAGGGTGAGGCTGTGGGCGCGGCCCAGCCCGCGTCCTGCTCCGGTGACGATGGCGACCTTGCCCTCGAGTGCTCCCATGGTGTTCCTCTCACTGCGACTCGTGTGCGATCCGGCGGTGGAGCTTAGGCCGACCTGACACGCCGTCAGAAGTCGGCAACGGGCGAACCTAGAGTCGCGGCATGACGACGACCGAACGGTTCTTTCGCCACGACGAGGTTGCGCTGGTCACGGGCGCGGCCGGTGGGATCGGACGGGCGACGGCAGTCCTGTTCGCCGCCGAGGGTGCCCGGGTCGCGGTCGTCGACGTGGACAGCGCCGGTGTCGACACGACGGTGGGACTGATCGAATCCGCCGGGGGTGACGCGCTCCCCGTGGTGGCCGACGTCACCGACGAGGACCAGGTCGCGGCCGCGGTGCAGGCTGCCGTCGATGCCTTCGGGCGCCTCGACTGCGCCCACAACAATGCCGGCACCAGCGGCCGGCCGGTGCCCTTCACCGAGCTCACCCTCGAGGACTGGAACCGGGTCGTGTCGCTCAACCTCACCGGGGTCTTCCTGTGCCTCAAGCACGAGCTCGCCGTCATGGCCCCGGCGGGTCGGGGGGCCATCGTCAACACGTCGTCGGGCGCCGGGGTCATCGGGTTCCCCGGCCTGCCCCACTACGTGGCCTCGAAGCACGGCGTGTTGGGCCTCACCAAGACCGCGGCGCAGGAGTACGTGCGGTCGGGCATCCGTGTGAACGCGATCTGCCCCGGAACCACCGACACGCCGATGATGCAGGCGTTCATCGGCGGCGACGCGGCAATGGAGAAGATGATGCGCAGGACCGTGCCCACCGGCGAGATGGGCCGGCCCGAGCAGGTGGCCGAGGCCGTGGTGTGGCTGTGCTCGGACCGCGCCTCGTTCGTGAACGGCGAGTCGATGCTCGTCGACGGCGGAACGGTGTGCAGATGAAGGCTGCGCAGCGGAGCGGAGCGGCGGGTACCTGTCGACCCGGGCGCCGAAGGCGCTCCCCGGGACGAGGACTCGACGTGATGTGACAAATGTCCTCTTGACCTCTTGACTACCGCCGGTAGGCTACCGACGGTAGAGCAATCACTCCCAGGGGGACCGGATGACTGACGTGGCCGATATCGCCGACACCATCGACCTGGAGGCGGTGCTGTCCGTCTCCAACACCGACATCGACGAGGTCATCCACCGCGTCGAGGACAACGCGGACGCCATCTTCACCTGGAACTACGACAAGGGTGAGCGGCCGGCGCTGAACAAGCTCTACGAGAAGGCCAAAGGTGCCCAGTGGAACGGTGAGACCGATCTGCCGTGGGACACCGAGGTGGACCAGGAAGCCCAGGCCATGGCCGCGGTCAACACGTTCCGTGGATTCACCGACAGCTACGACCTGAAGGGCACGCCGTTCGCCAACTGGGGCGACGCCGAGTGGGCGCAGATGAACATCGAGTCCAGCAATTGGACCCTCAGCCAGTTCATGCACGGCGAGCAGGGTGCGCTGGTCTGCACCGCCAAGATCGTGGAGTCGGTGCCGTGGATCGACGCCAAGTACTACGCCTCCACCCAGGTGATGGACGAGGCCCGTCACGTGGAGGTGTTCGCCAAGTACCTCGACACCAAGATGTCGGGCCACTATCCCGTCAACGCCCATCTGAAGGCCCTGCTGGACGACATCGTCCGCGACTCGCGCTGGGACATCACCTACCTGGGCATGCAGATCATGGTGGAAGGCCTGGCCCTCGCCGCCTTCGGCTTCATGCACGCGCTGATCGAGGAGCCGCTCCTGAAGCAGTTGCTCCGCTACGTGATGAGCGACGAGGCCCGCCATGTGGCCTTCGGCGTGTTGTCGCTGCAGGAGTACTACGAGGGGCTCAGCGACGCCGAGATGTTCGAGCGCCAGCAGTTCGCCTACGAGGCATCGGTGCGGATGCGCGACCGGTTCCTCCAGCAGGAGGTCTGGTCCCGGATGGGCGTGGACGTGAAGCAGGCGCTCAAGCTGGTGGTGCAGGACCCGGGCCGCGTGGTGTTCCAGCAGATGCTGTTCTCGAAGATCGTGCCCAACGCCAAGAAGCTCGGCCTGCTCGACCGCAACGACGGCTGGCTCCGCAAGAGGTACACCGAGATGGGCGTCATCCAGTTCGAGGACTGGGTCGACACCGCCGACGAGTACGAGGCCCTGGCCCTCCCGGCGATGGCGTGACTCCTGCGGCCACCCGGCACCGCCTGGCGCCGGAGGCTCGGAGGGCCGAGCTCGCCGACGCCGCCATCCGGGCCATCCGCACCATCGGGGCCGACGCCTCGATGGCCGACATCGCGGCCGAGGCGGGTATCTCGAAGCCGGTGCTCTACCACCACTTCGGGGACAAGGCGGGGCTGGCGGCCACCGTCGCCGACCGGTTCCTGGGCGACCTGGGTCTCACGCTCGAGGGCATCTTCGGCTCGGCCGGCGACCCCAGGGCCGCGGTCGCCGCCGCCATCGACGTGTTCGCGGCCTTCGCCGAGCGTGAGCCCGAGCTCTACCGGTTCCTGGTCGAGGGGTCGGCGGGCACCGGGCGCGAGACCGTCGAGCTGCCGGTGCTCCCGGCCCTCGCCGCCCAGGTGGCTGCCTTCCTCGTCACCGGCTTTGGTGCCACCGGGCCCGCCGCCGTGCTCGAGCTCCAGTCGTTCGCCCTGTTGGGCACCGTGTTCGAGGGCGTGGGCTGGTGGCTCGACCGCCGGACCCTCACCCGACCTGAGCTCGTCGCGGTGCTCGCCGACCTCGCCTGCAACGGCGCCGCCGGCACCACTCGCCCGCCGACCTGAATCCTTCCGAACTCAGCGCAACGAGTGCGGTGAGGGGGGAGTGGATGCGCTCGGTTCGTTCTGGGGAGGGCGCGGACGCTGGAGGAGGTCAGCCCTCCCAGTTGCTGACGTCGACGCCCATGCCACGGAAGATGTCGATGACCACGTCGGGCATCATCACGCCGGCCTGCCAGTGGTAGTCCCACATGCGCTGGTCGGCCACGTACTTCACGAACTGCTTGGCCTGGGTCAGATTCACGAGCACGCCACGGCGGCTCACCTGGCGCTCGTAGCGGTCGGCGTGGTCGGCATCGATGACGAAGTTCATCGAGTCGCACATGAGCGACATCGTGTAGTTGTTCCAGTCATGCGGGCTGGACGAGATGTGCAGGAAGATTCCCTCGGGGGTACAGCTCTGGAGCTCGAAGTTCTTCGAGATCATGGTGATGGGCTCTAGGCAGCAGGCGCAGTAGCCCTCGAGTCGCACCTCCTTGTCCTTGAACGGTGGCATGTGCGAGAAGGCGATCGACTCGCTGGCGCAGCCGACGTAGCTGTGGAACTCGCCGTCGATGTAGGCCTCGACCTGGCTGGGAAAGCTGGAGAACGGCGGCGCCTTGATGAGGTTGCAGTTCTGGGTGTCCTCGTCGACGGTCACCACGATCCCGAGTTGGAGCTGCTTGTAGGCCGCGATGATCTGGCGGCGGCTCAGGTCGAGCGCCTCGTGCACATCGCGCAGGTTCGGCCCGCGGCCGTGCTCGCACCAGTGCTCGAAGACGAAGGCGCGGACGGCGAGGGCGTCCTCGGTGTAGGTGAGGGTGGGGACGTTGTGGGGCACGGGCTCTCCGGTTTCAGGTTGGTGCGGGCGTGGGAATCTCGGGGGTGATCGTGACGGGCAGGGAGCGCGGCCCTGCTCCCCTGCAGCAAGCGAGAACGTGTTCTCGCTCGGGGGTATGTTCGCACAGTGCCCGCGCCCATCGAGTCGTACCGCGTCGAGGTGCCAGAGGCCGTGCTCGACGACCTGCGCGGGCGTCTGGAAGGCACCCGCTGGCCCGACCAGCTGCCGGGCACCGGCTGGGAGGCAGGCGCCGACCTCGGCGCCGTCCGTCGGCTGTGCACCTACTGGGCCCACGAGTTCGATTGGCGGGCGGTGGAGGAGCGGCTGAACGCCTTCGACCAGTGCGTCACCGAGGCCCAGGGTGAACGGCTGCACTTCCTGCACGTACGCTCGCCCGAGCCGGGCGCCCTGCCCCTGGTGCTCATCCACGGCTGGCCGGGCTCGGTGATCGAGTTCCTCGACGTGATCGGCCCGCTCACCGACCCGGTGGCACACGGGGGCGACGCCGCCGACGCCTTTCACCTCGTGGTGCCGTCGATGCCGGGCTACGGGTTCTCGGGGCCCACCCGGCACCCGGGCGTCGACGCCGGCAAGGTCAGCGCAGCGATCGCCGAGTTGATGGCCCGTCTGGGCTACGAGCGTTACGGCGCCCAGGGGGGCGATTGGGGGTCGCTGATCTCGCGTCGCCTGGGCGTCATCGATGCGGGCCACGTGGTCGGCGTGCACGTGAACATGTTCATCGTCGGTCCGCCGAAGGACGGCGACGCCATGGAGGGCGTGACGGAGGCCGAGTTGACGGCGATGGCCGAGGCTGCGGAGATGACCAAGACCGGCATCGGCTACATGCAGCTCCAGAGCACCAAGCCACAGACCCTGGCCTATGGCCTCACGGACTCACCTGCGGGGCTGGCCGCGTGGATCTTCGACAAGCTCCATGCGTGGACCGACCACGCTGCCGACGAGGACAGTGCGCTCTCGCCTGATCAGATGCTGGCCAACATCGCCACCTACTGGGTGACCGGCACGGCCAACTCGGCGGCTCGCCTCTACTACGAGTCGGCACGTGCCCGCACAGCCGGCCAGGACATGAGCGTCGACCGGGTCGAGGTGGCGACGGGCTACGCCGCCTACCCGGGCGAGCTCTACCGGCCGCCCCGCCGCTGGCTCGAGGCCGCCTGCAACCTCGTCCACTACGTCGAGATGCCTCGGGGCGGCCACTTCGCGGCATGGGAGCAGCCCGACCTGTTCGTCGACGACGTCCGGACCTTCTTCCGCCTGGTCCGGTAGCCGATTCCCGAGGCAATCAGGGTCGGAATCCGACCGCTATTGCCTCGGGAAGGGGGCGTACGTCAGGTCGCGGCCGGAGCGGTGCCAGACGGGATCCTCGACGTCGGTGCCGTCCTGTTGCAGGCGGCGCTTCAGCACCTTGTTCGTCTGGGTGGCGGGCAACTCGGCCGTGACGCGCACCAGGCGGGGTGCGGCCTTGGTGCCGAGGTCGGGCTGCTCGGCCAGGAACGCGCGGAAGGCTTCGGCGTCGAAGGTGGCGCCCCGGCGGAGAACCAGGGCGGCCATGCACTGGTCGCCGACCACGGGGTCGGGTACCGCGTACACCGCGGCCATGGCCACGTCCGGGTGGCGCAGCAGGATGCGCTCGATGGGCGCCACGGCCAGGTTCTCGCCGTCCACCCGCAGCCACTCGCTCGACCGCCCGGCGAAGTACAGGTAGCCGTCGGCGTCCTTGTAGGCCAGATCGCCGGTCCAGTACGGCGCCTCGCCCGCTCTGGGGGGCCGCTCGGGCGCAGGGCCGCGCCGGCGCTCGGCCTCGGCCTCGTCGTTGCGCCAGTAGCCCTCGAACTGCGACGCACCCTGCCGGCTGACCAGCTCGCCGATGGCCTCGTCGGCATTGGTGAGCGCGCCGTGCTCGTCGAACGCCGCCACCGGGCAGTCCTCGCCCGTGTCGGGGTCGAGCACCACGTTGTCCGGACCCGCGGGACCGAGTGAGCCGGGTGGCGTGTCGGGCGTGCGGCTCACATTGGCTCCACCCTCGCTCGAGCCGTACCCGTCGATCACCAGGCAGCCGAACCGCGTGCCGAAACGGGCGATGTCGTCGTCGGCGGCCTCGTTCCCGAACACGATGCGCAACGGGTTGTCGGCGTCGTCGGCCCGTTCGGGGGTGGCCAGGATGTAGGCGAGCGGCTTGCCCACGTAGTTGGCATAGGTGACGCCGTAGTCGCGGACGTCGTCCAGGAACGCCGAGGCCGAGAACCGGCGGCGCAACACGGCGGTGGCGCCCGCGGCCAGCGCCGGGCCCCAGCCCGCCATCAGCGCGTTCGAGTGGAACAGCGGCATCGACAGGTAGCAGGCGTCGTCGATCCCGAGCCCGAAGCCCGTGGCCACCAGTTCGCCGATGCGGGCCAGCCGGCCCTGGCTGCACTTCACCGCCTTGGGGGCGCCGCTCGTGCCCGAGGTGAAGAGCAGCAGGTACAGGTCCTCGGCGCCGACGGTGCTCCGCTGCGCGACGAGCGCGGCGTCGACCGCGTCGAGGTCGGCGCCGGCGTGGGTGGCGAGGCGGTCGAGGTACGCGGGGGCCTCGGTGTCCCAGACCCGTTCTGGGGTCAGCCCGAGGTCGAGGTCGTCGAGCAGGTCGCGGTAGGCAGGCTCGACGATCACCACCTGGCACTCGGTGTGGGTGATGTCGCGTTCGAGCTCGGCGCCCCGCCGGGTGGGGTTGATGCCCACCACGGTGGCGCCGGCCAGGGCGGCCGCCCCCAGCCAGTGGGCGAACTCGGGGACGTTGTCGGCGAGCACGCCGACGTGGAACGGGCCGGTTCGGCGCTCGGCGAGCACCAACGAGGCCCGCTGCGCGCACGCGGACGTGTACGAGGGCCAGGTCCACGACTCGTCCTCGAAGCGCAACGCCACACCCGGGTCGTTCGCGTTCGCCCGGATCAGGGCGTTGACGGAACCGGGTGTCACTGCAGCGAGTGTCTGGCTCAGGCGGTGGCGGTGGCGGTGGCGGCGAGCTGCGCCTCGCGCTGGCGCGTCGTGCTGTGGACCGGGTCCTTGTCGTAGGCCGGGATGATCTGCTGGCCGAAGGTCTCGACCGCCTCGATGGCGATCTCGACGGGCATCGTGCTCGACAGCATGCCGAAGGTGAGCTGGTCCGCACCGGTGCCGGCGTAGTTCTCGACCGTGGCCGCGCACTCCTCTGGGGTGCCCATGCAGACGAGACCCGCCTTGATGCTGTGGTCGATCTGCTCGAGCGTGGGGTCGGGAAGGATGGTCGGCCACTCCGGGATGCCGGGGGGCCTGGGAAAGGTGTCGAGGTACCGGAACACGTTGGTGGTGTGGTACCCCGAGGTCATGTTCGTGGCGATCTCACGGGCCTTCTGGCCGTCCTCGAGGCAGAGCATCTGCGTGGTCACCATCACGTTGTCGTTCACGTAGCCGCCGATGGGATCAGCGTCCTGGATGGCGGTCTTGTAGGTCTCGATGAGGGGCTTGAGGCTCTCCGGCGAGGAGACGCCGAAGCACAGGATCCCGAGGCCAAGCCGGCCCGCCTTCTCGAAGGTGCCGGGGTTTCCGGCGGCCACCCATAGCGGCGGGTGGGGCTGCGTGTAGGGCTTGGGCAGCACATTGCGCTTCGGCATCGAGAAGTACTCGCCGTCGTAGCTGTAGTCCGTCTCGCGCCACATCCGCGGGATCTGGGCGAGCGCCTCGTCGAACATGAGCTTCGTGAGCTCCGGATCGTCGATGCCGAAGCCCTTCTGCTCGGTGCTCGACGAGCCCCGGCCCATGCCGAACTCGAAGCGACCGAGGCTCAGATGATCGATCATGGCGACACGCTCGGCGACCCGCGCCGGGTGGTTCACCGGCGGCGTGATGTTGATGATGCCGCTGCCCAGGTGGATGTTGTCGGTGACGCCGGCCAGGTAGGCCAGGAACGACTCGTTGGCGGAGAGGTGCGAGTACTCCTCGAGGAAGTGGTGCTCGGTGGCCCAGGTGTACTTGAAGTTGTTGCGGTCGGCGGCCCGAGTCCACTCGACCTCGTCCATGAGGCGGGTGTGCTCGATGTTCTCGGGGTCGAGGTCGGCCACCTGGTGGGGCACGTAGAGGCTGTTGAATATCCCGAATTCCATGCGCAGGATCGTAACCCGGCGGCCCGCCAAAATTGAAACGTGATCTAAAAACCGTCGCAGGGCGGGGCGGTGGCGCAGGGGTGCCGACGGCAGGGAGGTTGGTCGCTCTGGTGGGACGTAGCGTGAACCACATGGCCGGCACCGCCGACGATCTGGAGGTCGTGGCGTTCGACGCCGACCGTGACGACGCCGAGCTCTTCGCGCTGTTCGCTCGGATCGTCGAGGTCGGCGAGGGCTACCCGCACGACGCGCCGCTGTCACGATCGGACTTCGAGGCACTGTGGCGGTCGCCCACCGCTGCGGTCACCGTCGCCCGCCTCGACGGGCGTCTCGTGGGCGCCTACTTCCTCAAGCCCAACTACGTCGGACGGGCGGCCCACATCGCCAACGCCGGGTACGTGGTCGATGCCTCGACACGCGGCCTGGGCCTGGGCCGGCGCCTCGTGCAGCACTCGATCGACGCCGCTCCCCTGCAGGGCTTCGACGCCATCGTGTTCAATCTGGTGTTCGAGTCGAACCCCGCCCGCGCGATGTACGAGGAACTGGGCTGGCAGCAGATCGGCCGAGTGCCCGATGCGGTCGACGGCGAGGCGGGCATCGTCTACTGGCGTGGCGTCTGACGACGGCCGGAGCCCGGAGCTTCGACCGCGTTGCGGCGTCCGGGTACCGTCCGGCGGATGTGCGACGCCGACGACCGCCCGAAGGACCCCGACTGCGACCTGTGCGAGGCCGCCAAGATCACTCCGTGGCACAAGTCCGACGACGTCTGTTGGATCGCCGAGTGCGAGCTGTGCGCCACACCCATGGTGGTGTGGCGCTCGCACGGCGTCGAGCCGCCGGCCGACGAGCGGCAGTACATGCACGAGCAGCTCGGCCTGGTCGCCCTGGCCGAGATCGGCGAGTTCTACATCGACGACAACATGCGCAACATCCCCGACCACTACCACGCCCATGCGAGGCCCAAGGGCGGCTTCTTCGGCCACCAGATCGTCCGCCCCGAAGGCTCGGCCACCTACAAGCCCCGCGAGGAGTGGTAGCGGAAGCACCGGACCCACTCCGGGCAGGCACTCGCCGCACGGCTGGGCTCGAGGCTTCCGAGAATCGGCGGGCTCAGCGCCAATCGGGGTGAAGCGCGCGTTCGCGGGCGAAGCGCTGGGCGTTGAAGGTCTCGCCGTTGTGCGCTGCCGCTTCATCGGATGAGGCCAGCCAGGCGACGACGCCGGCGGGGACGGAGGGCGGCGCCACGGGGTACTTGTCCTCGAGGCCGAGGGCGCGCTGGTTGATGGCCATCTTCTCGGTCAGCACCATGCCTGGCTCCACGTTGAAGGCGAGCACGCCATCGGGGCCGTGCTCGACGGCGAGGATGCCGGCGGTCCGGTGGAAGGCGGCCTTCGAGGCCGAGTAGGCGAGTCCCCAGCCGCCCTCGCCAGCGGGCGCGGTGGGGTCGGTCATGCCCGCGGCCGAGGTCATGTTGACGATGCGGCCCGACTGCCGTTCGATCATCCCCGGCAGCACCGCCCGGATGAGCACCAGTTGGGACAGGAAGTTGGCCTGGGCCTTCTTCTCGAAGTCTTCGGGTGTGGTGTCGAGGAAGCGGGTCATGCTGCCGGGGCCGGTGTGGACGGCGTTGTTCACCAGCACGTCGATCGACCCCCACTCGGCCTCGACCCGGGCGACGGCTGCGAGCAGCGTGTCGGTGTCGAGCAGGTCGATCACGACCGGCAATGCCCGGCCGCCGGCTGCTTCGACCGCGGCTGCGGTGGTGTCGAGCCCGCCCGGCAGGGCCGCCCCGTCGGGCTTCGAGTCGTCGCGGCCGGCGCCCTCGGTGAGGGTTCGGGCGGCGACAGCCACGTCGAACCCCGCGTCCGCCAGGGCGATGGCGGCCGCCTTCCCGATGCCGCGGCTCGCACCCGTGACCAGCGCGATCGGCCGGGCCATGCTCACCCCTCCGCCGCCGGTTCGACGGGGCTTGCGGTCACCGCGGCGCTCGGGGCATCCCGAGGCCCTGCATGGCGATGATGTCGCGCTGGATCTCGGTGGCGCCGCCGCCGAAGGTGCGGATGAGGGCTGACTGGCAGCGTCGCTCGAGCCGGCCCTGGAGCACCGCCTCGGGCGAGCCGCGCCGGATGTACGCGGCCGAGCCGATCACCTCCATCAGCAGGCGGTTGACCCGCAGGTCGGACTCGGTCCCGAACACCTTCATGGCTGACGCGTCGGCACCCTTCAGATCGCCCGACTGGAGGGCCCACGCCACGCGGAGGTTCATCAGTCGGAGGGCCTCGGTCTCGGCGGCCACCCGGGCCAGGTTGATCTGCACCCAGTCCTGGTCGATGACCCTCCGGCCGTCCGCGAGCTTGGTCTGTTGCGCCCACCCCCGGACCTCGTCGAGGGCGCGCTCGGTTGCGCCGCTGTTGCACAGGGCGACGCGCTCGTGGTTGAGCTGGGTGGTGATCAGCTTCCAGCCCTCGTTCTCGTGGCCGACCAGGTTGGCCGCGGGGATGCGCACGTCCTGGTAGTACGTGGCGTTCGTCGATCCCTCGCCCATCACCCGGATGGGTGTGCGGCTGAAGCCCGGCGTGTCGGTGGGCATCAGCAGAATGGAGATGCCCTTGTGCTTGGGTGCGTCAGGGTCGGTGCGCACGGCGAGCCACACGTAGTCGGCGTCCTCGGCCTGGGTGGTGAACACCTTCTGGCCGTTGACCACGTACTCGTCGCCGTCGAAGACGGCGGACGTGCGCAACGCGGCCAGGTCGGTGCCGGCACCGGGCTCGGTGTAGCCGATGGCGAAGTGCAGCTCGCCGGCCAGGATCGGAGGCAGGAAGCGCTCCCTCTGCTCGTCGCTGCCGAAGCGCATGATCGTGGGCCCGACGGTGTTGATCGACAGCATCGGGACGGGTGCCGCTGCGCGCTGCGCCTCGTCGAAGAAGATCAGCTGCTCGACCGGGGTGCGGCCCTGGCCGCCGTACTCCTCGGGCCACCCGACGCCGAGCCAGCCGTCCGCGCCGATCTGGCGGACGAGGTCCTTGTAGAGCGCTCCGCCCCATCCCGAGCGGTGGAGGGCGTCGTCCACCTCGGGGGTCATCAGGGCCGCGAAGTAGGTGCGGAGCTCGTGCCGGAGGGCCACCTGTGCGGCGGTGAACGCGAAGTCCACTCAGCTCGATCCTGGAGCGGCGGGCATCGATCCATCATGGCGCGGCGCCGGCGGGTGGCCATGCTCGTGGGAGGATCACGGCGTGGCGAACCCATCCGAGGACGACCCCCACGTGCTGGTCGAGGTGGCCGAAGGGGTGGCCGTGATCACGTTGCACCGCCCCGACAGGCTCAATGCCTTCACCGGCCGGATGGGCGCCGAGCTCGGCGCCGCTTACGCAGCCTGCGACCTGGACGACGACGTGCGGGCGGTGGTCCTCACGGGCGCGGGCCGCGGCTTCTGCGCCGGGGCCGACCTCGGCGGTTCGGCCGCCACCTTCGGTGCGCCCGCCGCCGACCGGCCCTTCACGTCGTCGCCGGTGTGGCCGCCGGCATGGGAGGTGCGCAAGCCGGTGATCGCCGCGATCAACGGCCCGGCGCTCGGCATCGGGCTGACCATCCCGATGCAGTGCGACCTGCGCCTGGTCGCCGACGACGCGACGCTCGGCTTCGTCCACGTGCGCATGGGTGTGCTGCCCGACGCCCACGCCCACTGGACGGTGCCACGGGCCGTCGGGTTCGCGGTGGCCGCCGACCTGTTGCTCACCGGCCGGCGGTTCTCGGGCGAGGAGGCGGCCACCATGGGCCTGGCCCACCGGGCCCTGCCCGCCGCCGACGTGCTGCCGGCCGCGATCGAGGTCGCCCGTGACATCGCCGTCAACACGGCGCCCCTGTCGGTCGCGGCATCGAAGCAGCTGCTCTGGGCCAGGCCGGCGCTGGATGCCGACGAGGCCGACCGCCTCGAGACAGCGTGGCACCAGGTGCTCATGGGGACCGCCGACGCCCTCGAGGGCCCGGCGTCCTTCCTGGGAGAGCGACGTCCCCAGTGGACCCTCAGCCCCACCGACGACTGGCCCACCGGCCTCTGACCCTGCTGCCGACGTCTCGGACCGGCGCGCGACCCGGGCGCGTGGACGATGAGTATGGGCGCGGGTTCGAGGTGAACCGGTGTCAGGCGATGACCGATGATCGGCGGAGCGCCGCGAGCTCGGCGGGGGAGTAGCCGACGGTGGCCAGAACGGCGTCGGTGTCCTCGCCCGGGTGGTGCGGCGGACCGGCCACGGCCTCGGGCGTGACCGAGAAGCGAGGGGCCGGCGCGGGCTGGGGCACGCCGGCGACCGAGAGGAACGCGTCCCGCGCCACGGCGTGCGGGTGGCCCGGCGCCTCCTCGGGCGTCAACACGGGGGCAACGCACGCGTCCGTGCCCTCGAAGACCTCGCACCACTCCGCACGGGTGCGGGTACGGAAGATCGCCGCAAAGCGCTCTTTCTTGGCCGGCCACAGGTTCGGGTCCATCTGCTCGGCGGGATCCTCGTCACCGCTGAGCCCGAGGCCGTCGACGAGTGCCGCGTAGAAGGTCGGTTCGATCGCGCCGACGGCCAGCCAGCCGCCGTCGGACGTTTCGTACACCTCGTAGAAGTGCGCGCCGGTGTCGAGGTGGTTCGTGCCGCGCGCGCCCCAGAAGCCGTTGTTGCGGGCGGAGAAGAACGGGGTGAGCAGGAGCGCCGCACCGTCGACCATGGCGGCGTCGACCACCTGGCCCGTGCCCGTCCGTGCCGCGCTGAGCAGGGCGCTGACGATGCCGAAGGCAAGCAGCATCCCCCCGCCGGCGAAGTCACCCAGCACGTTGATCGGCGGTGTTGGTGGCTGTCCGGCGCGCCCGAGCGGTTCGAGAGCGCCCGCCAGGGCGATGTAGTCGATGTCGTGGCCGACCGTCTGCGCGAGCGGGCCGGTCTGGCCGTAGCCGGTGAGGCGCCCATAGACGAGACGCGGGTTGCGGGCCAGGCAGTCGTCCGGCCCGACGCCCAGGCGCTCGGCCACGCCCGGCCTGAAGACCTCGATCACCGCGTCCGCCTCCGCGACCAGACGGCGGAACGCCTCGACCCCCTCGGCTGCCTTGAGGTCGAGGGCCACCGACTGCTTGCCCCGGTGCATGGCGTTGGTGGCGGGTGCCGTCCGGTCGGCGGCCAGGGCGTCGGCGACGCGGTCGACCCGCACCACGTCGGCGCCCAGATCGGACAGCATCATCCCCGTGAACCAACCGGGCCCGAGACCCACGAGCTCGACCACGGTGACGCCGTGCAGTGGACCGGTCATGTGCGGGAAAACTAGAACAGATTCTAGAGTCGACCCTCGTACCCACCCCCCGGAACTGAAGAGGCACCCATGGCCAATCCCGTGATCGTCGAAGCCGTCCGCACCCCGATCGGCAAGCGCAACGGCTGGTTGTCCGGCCTCCACGCGTCAGCCCTGCTCGCCGCAGCCCAGGTCGAGGTCGTCAAGCGTTCGGGCATCGAGCCCGGCGCGGTCGAGCAGATCGTGGGTGGTTGTGTGACCCAGGCGGGCGAGCAGGCGTCGAACGTCACCCGCACCGCCTGGCTGAGCGCGGGCCTGCCCTACGAGACCGCCGCCACCACCATCGACTGCCAGTGCGGTTCGGCGCAGCAGGCGAACAACTTCGTCAGCAACCTGATCGCCGCGGACGCCATCGACGTCGGCATCGCGTGCGGGGTCGAGGCCATGAGCCGGGTGCAGCTGGGCGCCAACGCCATGAACGGCCCCGGCTCGTCACGCCCGGCCGACTTCCCGTGGGACATGCCCGACCAGTTCGGCGCCGCTCAGCGCATCGCCGAGAACCGGGGCATCACGCGTGAAGACGTGGACTGGCTCGGTTTCGAGTCGCAGCGCAAAGCCGCCCGAGCGGTCGAGGAGGGGCGCTTCGAGCGCGAGATCGCGCCGATCGAGGTAGCGGTGTCGGGCGAGGACGGCCCGACCGACGAGCGTCAGGTCATCAGCCGGGACCAAGGCCCCCGCGACACCACCATGGAGGGACTGGCCAAGCTGACGCCTGTCGTTCCCGACACGATCCACACCGCCGGCAACAGCTCGCAGATCTCCGACGGTGCCGCCGCGGTGCTCTGGATGTCGGACGAGCGCGCCCGCGCCGAGGGCCTCACCCCGCGGGCGCGCATCGTGGCGCAGGTGCTCGTCGGCTCGGATCCCTACTACCACCTCGACGGTCCCCGTGAGGCCACCCGGCGGGTGCTCGAGAAGGCCGGTATGACCATGGCCGACATCGACCTGTGCGAGGTGAACGAGGCCTTCGCCTCGGTGGTCCTGTCCTGGGGTCAGCTGCACGAGCCCGACTGGGAGACGGTGAACACCAACGGTGGCGCCATCGCCCTCGGTCACCCGGTGGGCTCCACCGGTAGCCGGCTGATCACCACGGCGCTGCACGAGCTCGAGCGCTCGGACAAGAGCGTCGCCCTCGTATCCATGTGCTGCGGGGGCGCGCTGGCCACCGGCACCATCATCGAGCGGGTCTCCTGACGCTCGTCACCGGGCCGTAGGCTGCGGCCCGAACCGACCGGCAGGACCGACCAGGCAGACCAGGGGCAGGCATGGGGCGACTCGACGGATCGGTGGCCGTGATCACCGGCGCGGCATCGGGCATCGGCGCCGCGACGGCGCAGCGCTTCGCGGCCGAGGGTGCGGCCATCGCCGGCCTCGACATCGTGGGGCCCGACCCGAATGTGGTGTCCGGGCTCGAGGCGTCGGCAGCCGACGTGGCCTTCTGGCCCGTCGACGTGCGAGACGAGGCCGAGATCGCCGAGCGGGTCGCGGCGGTGATCGAGCGATTCGGCCAGATCGACGTGCTGCTGAACGCGGCCGGCGTGGCATCGGCCGGTTCGGTCGACCAGGTGCCGGTCGACGAGTGGGACCGCGTGCTCGACATCAACCTCAAGGGCACCTATCTCGTGAGCAAGCACGTCGTTCCCCACATGCTCGAAGCCGGTACCGGCAGCATCATCAACATCGCCAGCATCGAGGGACTGGTCGGCTTCCAGGGTCAGGCGGCCTACAACGCCTCGAAGGGCGGTGTCGTGCTCCTCACGAGGAACATGGCCGCCGACTACGGCCGCCGGGGTGTGCGGGTCAACTGCCTCTGCCCGGGCCTCATCGAGACACCGATGACGGCGCCGCTGCACGACCCCGCGCTCGCGGAGATCAAGGCCTGGTTCGTGGACCAGCACCTGCTCGGACGGGCGGGGCGGCCAGACGAAGTCGCGGCCGCAGCGCTGTTCCTGGCGTCGGCCGACGCCTCGTTCGTCACCGGTCACTCCCTCGTGGTGGACGGGGGGTTCATGGGCGGCCGTCGGTTCGGCATCAGCGAAATTCCCGAGGTCGACTTCGGTTCGTGATCGGGGGCCTGCGACGCCCCGTCCCGGCCGCGCCCGCTGGGAACAACGGTGCTGCCCCAGGGCGTGCTCTCGGATCAGGAGGCCGTGGCGTCCTCTGGCTGTGGCCGACCTGCGGCGATCTGGACGGCGCGACGCGTGACTGCCCGTGGGGTGAACCCGGCCAGGGCGCGCTCCTCGTCGTTCTCGCCACCCCACATCCCGGCCTCGTGGTTCTGGCGGGCCTCGCTCCGGCACGCCGCCTGGACCGGGCAGACGGCGCAGTACCGCCGTGCCAGAGTCTCTCGCCGCACTCGGGCTTCGGGACGCTCGCCGGCCGGGGCGAAGAACAGGTGGGTGCGTCCCTTGCATTTGGCGTGCACCGCCCACCAGCGATCCTGCTGGTCGACGACGGCGTCGAGCAACGCGCTCATCGCCGCGCCCTCACCGTCTGGAGTGCGGGCGTCGGTTCGGACTGAACGCCGCGAGAGAGGATCAGCGCTGCGGCAATGAGGCCGTAGACCGCGCCGAGGGCGTTTGCCGCGCCGAAGGCCAGCCAGCCGGACAGGGCGACGAGCCCGAGGGCGGCGGCAAGGTGGAAGGGGGAGAGGGAACGATCCATGGTGGGCTCCGTCGGGGGAGAGGAGGGCGGGAATCGGAGTGAAGGGGGTGAGGGGCCGAAGCCCCCCACCCCCTTCCGTGCAACCGAACCCGGCGGGCTAGGCCGTCGGGGGGATCAGGACCGTGTCGATGACGTGGATGACGCCATTCGAGGTCTGGATGTCGGTGGCGGTGACGGTGGCGTCGTTGACCATCACGGTGTCGCCGTCGACGGTGATCGTCACCGAGTCGCCGTTCACGGTCTCGACCTCTTGGCCGTCGAGGCCCACGACGTCAGCGGCGAGGACTTCGCCTTCGACCACGTGGTAGGTGAGGACGCTGGCAAGGGCCTCGGGATCGGCGAGCAGGTCGTCGAGGGTGCCGGCCGGCAGTGCGTCGAAGGCGGCATCCGTCGGTGCGAACACCGTGTACGGGCCCTCACCCTTGAGGGTGTCGACGAGGTCCGCCGCTTCGAGGGCGGTGGCCAGGGTGGTGAAGTCGCCGGCCGCAACCGCGGTGTCGACGATGTCCATCTCGTCGGCCGCAACCGTGGTGTCGGGCGACGAGGTGTCCGAGGCGGGTGCCTCGGTGGTCGTGGTGCTGTCCGCGGCATCGTCGCTGTCGCTGCTGCAGGCGGCCAACACGAGTGTGGCCGCGAACAGCACGGCGACGATGCGGGCGATCTTGGAGTTGCGCATGGTGCGATCCTTCGGGTTGTGGTTAGTGATAAATAGATTTAACCACTAAACACGCCCGAAGGCAACCCCGGAAAGAAACAATCTGCAAAGTCCGTCAGCCGGCGCAGGCCGAGCGCAGGGATCAGGTGGTGGCGACGCGCTCGAACAACGAGATCGCGTCGTCATGGGTCCCCGCCCATCCCGCTGAGCCGAGGCGGAGGGCATGGGCCTCACTGCCGATCGCGTTTCCGCCCACCACCACCGGGACGGCGGTGGCCCGGTGAATCTCCTCCACCGTTGCCGATACCGCGGCATCGAGCCCAGACGTGCTCACGCTGACACCGACGGCCAGGAGTCGCTCCGCGCCCGCGACGGCATCGAGCCACGCCTCGGTGGGGACGTTCGCTCCGAGGTCGATGACCTGGAAGCCCCGGCCACGTAACGGGTCGGCGAGGAGCGCCGTACCCACGCCATGTGGATCGCCGGGGGCGGCGCCGACGACGATGGTCCCGCGCTTGCGCCCGGGACGGTTGAACGACGGCCCGAGGCGGCCGATGAGGCGCTGCAGCGTGGCGGTGGCCGTGTGCTCGTCAGCGATGGTTGCCGCTCCCGCGCTCCAGCGATCGCCGATCTCGGTCATCGCGGGTGCCAGGAACCGGGTGTAGACGTCCTCGGGGCTGGCTCCCGACGTGAGCGCGTCTTGGATCAACTGCCACGAACCAGGCTCGTCGCCGCTGACGAGCCGTTCCGCGAGGCGCACCGGGTCGGCGCTCCAACGGCGGACGGGTCGGTCAGGGGAGGGTGCGCTCTCGGGTCGGCGACCCACGTGCAGGTCGGTGAGGTCGTCGGGATCGACCCGCCATTCGGCGCCCTGCTTGACCGCCGGGAGACGGCCTGTCCGGACGTAGCGGTAGGCGGTCATGTAGTGAACGCCCAGTTGGTCGGCTGCCTGTTGCAGCGTGATCCGCTCCATCGTCATCCTGGACTTTTAGGGCTAAATGGCGGCGGGTGTCGAATTCTGCGGAGGGTTCCTCGGGCGAGCATCGGCACGAGGTCGCGCCGGCCTCACGCCGGAACCAGCGGCTCCTGCAGTTCGGCCGGGGCGTCGAGGGCAGGCTCGTCGACCCCGTCAGGGCGGAGCGCCAGCGAGACCGCGAGCGCGACGAGGAGCCAGATGTACCGATTCCAGATCGTGTCCACGAACAAGGTGACCACCACGTTCGCCGTGAAGCCGCTCCCGATTGCCAGGAGCGCGACCGCGCGCGGGTCGAGGGTGCCGGACCGCCCGGCGTATCTGAGGCTCGGCTCGAGGACCCCTGCGCACACCAGCAGCCAGCCCACCAGGCCGACGAGCCCGAGCCCGAGCCAGATCTCGAGGTGCCCGTCGTGCAGCTTGGATCGCGAATCGTCCCGGAGTCCCGAGCCGGTGGCCAGGCTGTTCCAGCCGCGGCGCTCCAGGCCACGGGTGGCATTCTGGTAGCGCAGGATCGTCGACTCGGCCGTTCGCTCGCTGCTGGCCGTGTCCTCGCGCAGCAGGAGGCGGTCGATCGATGGCGCCCGCACGGTGGAGAAGAGGCTGATGAGCAACAAGACGGCGACGATGGTCGCGCCGGTGAGCACCTGGTTGCCCAAGCCCCGACTGACGAGGCGCCAGACGGCGGGAACGCACGCCACCAGGAGGGCCACCAGCGAGCTGCGCGAACCGGAGAACAGGACCCCCAGCGTGAGGCCGGCGGCCGATGCCCCCAGCACCAGGCGCGACCGGCGCGAGGTGGCTTCGAGGAGGAGGATGATGGCGATGGCCCCCGCGACAGCGCTCACCGCACCGAAGAGGTTGGGGTTGGTTGCCAGCGACTGGCTCGTGTCGGCACCGCGGGCGTAGTCGAGCAGCGGGAATCGCCAGAAGGTGAGGCCGATGGCGCGACCGCCGAAGGTGGAGCGGTTGAGCAGCGGGGCGCCGGTGAGGTCGCCCAGCGAGCTGAGCACCCCCGACACCGCCCCGCTCACGACAAAGGCAACGAGGAGGCGCCGGACTTCGCGTCCGGACGGGGCGACACGGATCACGGCCGTGAAGGCCAGGACGATCACGATCGCCAGGCGGATGAGGAGGCTGGCGCTCTCGGCCAGCGCGTCGGCGAGGAGGAGGCCGAGGACGCCCCCGATGGCCATGAGGGTGAGGCCGTTGCGCATCACCGGCGCCAACGGCAGGCCGGTCGGGCGAGGATGGCGGGACAGCACGCCGACGGCGCCGGCCGCGAGAAGGGTGACGTCGGCGATGGCGATGCCCGACGTGACCCGGATGTTCTGCAGGGGGAGGAGCGCAGCGGTGACGACCAGGAGCAGCAAGCCGACGTTTCTCAGATTGCCCAGCCGGACCTCGGCGGCGGTGGTCCGGTACCAGAGGCGCAGATCGTCCCAGACCGCGAGGCTGGTCCGCCGGGTCCAGTGCCTTGCCCCCCCGGTGGCCTGGTACCAGGAGCGCAGATGGCCCAACAGCCGGAGGCTGGCCTGGCGGACGGAGCGCACCGCGGCCTTCGCGGCCTGGTAGCCGGAGCGCAGATCCCCCTGCAGTCGGAGGCTGGTCTGGCGGACCGAGCGCCCCGTCGGCTTCATGGCCCGCCTGGCCCGGGTCAACCGACGCGTGAACTGGAGGTGGGACCGCCGGCCCCACCGTCGGACCTTGCTGGTCGCCAGCGACCACTTCCGGCTGAGATTCGTCATGCGGGTGTTCCCTGGGGCATGCGGCGACGTATTGCTATGGCGGTGGTGAGGACGATAGCGAAGGCGATGCCCGCGGCGGCGACCTCGAACGCCGTGCGGACCGGCGCGTTCGCGCCCCGATAGACGTAACGCCCGACCGCGATGCCGGTGACGTCATCGGGCGTCCGTCGCACTTTGATCGTGTAGCGCCCTGGCTCGGGCACGGTGAAGGTGAAGGCGGCGCGTCCGCCGAGGCCGGACGGGTCGGTGTACGTGACGAAGTCCGGGTACTCGCGCAGGGTGATGCGTCTGCTCTCCGGTTCGGCCGGCAGGAGGATGATCTCAGCGGGATCGACGTAACCGCTCGGCGTGACGGGACCCTCGACGTACAAGATGTACTCCCCGGCGCGGTCGAACGAGAGCGGCGACTGTCCGGGTGCCTCGGACCGTTCGAGCCCCTGGATACGTTCCTCCACCAGCTTCGATCCGCGAGAGAGGTGGGACATGGCCACGGCCAGGGTCACCAGCAACACGGCGACAGGGGCCGCGTACCAGAGTTTCGATAATCGGCGCGCGCCACTCGCCGTCTCTGTCACGGCGGCCGATGCTACCGACAGGGGGGGTGGCGCGCGAAACGATGGCCGGTCGCCGACGGCGATGGCACGTTCCGGGCCCTGCCTGCTCCGGCGTTCGGCGGCGAGAAGAGTAGCTTCTGGCACCATGTCCGTCTGGAGCCTCTTCCGTTCGACCTCGTGGTGGCGCTTCACCTCGTCCGCGGTGGTTGTCCTCGTGCTCGCGACAGGCTGCACCAGCGGCGACGCAGGTGGGAACCGCGAGGGTTCGGCCGTCCAGCTGGGCGCGCCATTGCCGGCCGACCTGTCAGCTCCCCTGGGTGATCCCACCGACCCGCCGCTCCTGGGCGATCCGGCCCAGGACGACCTGGCGCGGGCATGCGGACGAGGGAACCTCCGGTCCTGCGACGGGCTCTTCCAACGGGGGGCGGTGGGCACGGATTACCAGGCGTACGGGTTCTCGTGCGGTGGCCGCCTCGATCCTGCACCGGCAGCGGGGGAGGCACCCAATTGCCGGCTTCGTCAGGTCACGAGTCCCCTCAGAGAGGTGGGGCCCCTGCCTGAGGGCGACAGCCCGCTGCTCGATCGCCTCGCCAGGGCGTGCGCGGACGACGGCGGCTTCGAGGCATGCGACGAGCTCTACCGGGCGAGCGAAGCGCACAGCCAGTACGAGAGCTACGGCACCACCTGCGGCTACCGGATCGAGGACACGCGCCCGAACGCCTGCGTGGGCCTGGTCGGTATCCCCGTGGGCAGGCCGCCGTCCGACTTGGGCAATGACGGCGAACGCAATGCGCTCGCCCAGGAGTGCTTCGAAGCTCGGATGCAATCCTGTGACCTGCTCTTTGCCCGGAGCAATCGCGGATCGACCTACCGAGGGTATGCCCAGTCCTGTGGAGGGCGCCTGGAGGAACCGGTTGCCCGGGTCGATCCGGAGTGCGACCTCCGCTTCAACGACCCAGTGAAGGCGACAAGGGTGCCGCAGCCTGACCGCCTCGGTGACTCACCGTCGCTCGATGCGCTGGCGGGGGCCTGCGCAGCCGGTTCGATGGCCTCGTGCGACGAGTTGTTCGAGACCAGCCCGGTGTCCTCGGACTACGAGGCGTACGGGGCAACGTGCGGAGGTCGTTTCGACTCACGCCGATACGACCTCCGACTGGACCTCTTGACCGACCTGCGGTTCGACCGCACGTTGCCGGTTGCGGACGAGTGCGAGCCGCGGGTGGTCAATGTGCCGCTCGACGCCGCCGAGACCTGATCCCGCCCGATGGGGGCCAGACGGCGTCCTACGGGACCGACGTCGGGTCCTGTTCGCCCGTCGCCACGGAGAGGGCCCACGGGTAGTCGGCCTTGCCGCTCGGCGAGCGCTGCATCTCGCCCACGACGTGGAGTTGCCTCGGCATCTTGAAGCCGGCGATGTGGGAGCGGCAATGGTCCTGGATGTCGACGAGCGTGGTCGTCGCCCCCTCGCGCAGTTGCACCACGGCCGCGACCCGTTGCCCCCAGCGCTCGTCGGGGACGCCCACGACGACGGCGTCGAAGACATCGGGATGGGATTTGACCGCGCCCTCGACCTCCTCCGGGAAGATCTTCTCGCCGCCGGAGTTGATCGACACCGAGCCCCGCCCGAGCAGGGTGATCGTGCCGTCCGACTCGAGATACGCGAAGTCGCCCGGCATCGCGTACCGGGTGCCGTCGGGACCGGTGACGAAGGTCTCGGCTGTCTTCACCGGGTCGTTGTAGTAACCCACGGGGATGTTGCCCTTCCGGGCCACCTTGCCCATCACCCCGCAGCCTGGTGTGAGGGGTCGCAGGTCCTCGTCGAGCACCTCGGCGCCCTTGATGACGCTGACCGTCGGACCACCCGCCATGGCCGTGTGCCCCTTCGTGATCACGGCCATGCCGTTGTTCCCGCTCTCGGACGAGCCGATGGCGTCGGTGATCACGAGGTCCGGCAGGAGGTCGAAGAACCGGTCCTTCACCGATGCCGAGAAGATCGCGGCACTACTGGTGAGCGCGAACAGCGATGTCGGGTCGTAGTCGTCGGGGCGGGCGGCGAGCTCCTCGATGAGCGGCCGGCCCATGGCGTCGCCGGTGATCATCAAGAGGTTCACACGGTGCTCCCCGACCTTGCGCCAGACGTCAGCGGGATCGAACCTGGCCGCGAGGACGACCTTGTTGCCCGTGAAGCTCTGGCCCATGACCCCCCACTGGGTGGCCCCGTGCATGAGGGGGGCGATGGGGAAGAACGTGAGCTGCGCTCCCGCCGCCCGCCCCTTCTCGACCATGTCCTCGGGTCGGCTCACCGATTCGCTGGTGTAGGGGTCGATACCGCCGCCGAGGGCCATGAAGACGTCTTCGTGGCGCCACACGACGCCCTTCGGCATGCCGGTGGTGCCGCCGGTGTAGAGGATGTAGTGGTCGTCGGCCGACCGGGGTCCGAAGTCCCGCTCGGGCGATCCGCCGGCCATGGCGTCCTCGAAGGGCACCGACCCCAGCGAGTCGAGGTCGGCTCCGGATCCGTCCTCGATCACGATCGAGTGCTCCAGGCCGGGGAGGTGGGTCATGACCCTCAGGACGCGGGGCGCGAATTCCCGGGCGTAGACGAGGGCCTTCAGGTCGGCATTGCCGAACAGATAGGCGAGCTCGTCCTCGACGTAGCGATAGTTGATGTTGATCCAGACCGCGCGCAGCTTGAAGACGGCCCAGAGGGTCTCGACCCACTCGACCGAGTTGTACCCGTAGATGCCCACGTGGTCGCCCGGTCCCACGCCGCTGTCGGCGAGGTGGTGGGCCAGTCGGTTGGCGCGTGCCTCCATCTCGGCATACGAGCGGCTCTCGCCGTCGGCCACCAGGTAGTCGCGGTCGGCGAAGGCATCGACGGCGTTCTCGAACAGGTCGGCGAGGTTGTATTCCATCGTGCGGCAGTATCCCCGAAAACGCCGAATCTGTTCTAGATTCGGCGTCCATGAGCGAAGTCAGCGGAACCGAGCACTGCCTCGTCGAGCGGGTGGGGTCGACCCTCGTCGTCACCATGAACCGTCCGGAGGCGAAGAACTCCCTCAGCCTGCCCATGATCGTCGGCCTTGCGGACGCCTGGGTCGAAGCCGACGAGGACGACGACGTCCGGGCGATCATCCTCACCGGCGCTGGCGGTGACTTCTCGACCGGGATGGACCTGAAGGCCTTCGCGGGGGGAAACCAGGGCGAAGAGACCTACCAGCAACGCATGGCTGACGACCCCGACATCCACTGGAAGGCGCTCCTTCGTCACTACCAGCCGCGGAAGCCCCTCATCGCTGCGGTGGAGGGCTACGCCGTTGCCGGCGGCACCGAGATGTTGCAGGCCACCGACATCCGGGTGGCCGGCGAGAGCGCGACCTTCGGCGTGTTCGAGGCCAAGCGCGGGCTGTTCCCCCTCGGGGGGTCGACCGTGCGGCTCCGTCGCCAGATCCCGTTCACGGTTGCGATGGACATGTTGTTGTCGGCCCGCTCGATGAGCGCTGACGAGGCGCTCCGGGTCGGCCTGATCGGCCATGTCGTCCCGGACGGCCAGGCCCTCGACAAGGCGCTCGAGATCGCCGCGGTCATCGGCGAGTGCGGGCCGCTGGCCGTCGAGGCGATCAAGCGCTCCGTGCGTGAGAGCGAGGGCCTGTCGGAGGAGGAGGGCCTCGCCCACGAGCTCGAACTCGGCTGGCCGGTGTTCGCCTCCGAGGATGCCAAGGAGGGCGCGCTCGCCTTCAAGGAGAAGCGCCCCGCCAACTTCCGACGGCGCTAGCTCAGGCCGCCCTTGGGTCGGACGAAGAGGCACTCGGCCTCTGCCAGGGTCTCGTCGCCGTCGCGGGCGATTCCCCAGCAGAGGATCTTGCGGCCCTCGACGCTGCGCACCCCCGCCTCGTAGTCGATGCGGCGGTTGAGGGGCGTGGGGCGGATCATGCGCACGGTGAGCGTGCCCGTGAAGCCCGCGAAGCCGCTCACCATCTGGGCGCAGCCCAACAGGTCGTCGAAGGCGGCCGCGACGAACCCGCCGTGCAGGCTGTGGGGAGGGCCCTCATAGGCGTCGGTCCAAACGGCGTGACCCCGGGTGATCTCGGGGTCGCTCATGTCGATGTAGAGGGGCGGCGCGAGCGGGTTGCTGCGGCCGCTGATCCCGCTGCGCTCGACCAGCACGCCGTCCTCGCCGCCCGAGGTCGACAGCCCCCCCTTCCGGCGCAGGCTCGGGTGCGAATCCAGCGAGTCTGCGAGCCCGATCGCCAGCGTGACGAGGGCCACGAGGTCGTCGTCGTCGCTCCCCTCGAGGTCGAGGAGCGCGGTGGACTCGACTACCCGCTTCACTGCTCGCACCAGATCGTGCTTCCGGAGCCGAGGGCCGGCGTCCCGTGCGGGCGCGCCCGCCCAGAGCTGGCGAGCGTTGAGTGGGAGTTCGGGGCGTTCCGGCATGGGGGCAGACTATGGCAGGCGGACGTCGGCGCCGGTGAGCCGGCGACCGGCGCGCAGGTCGAGGAACGTGGCCACGTCGGCGGCGATGGCCTGCGCGCCGTCCGGTGAGTCGTACATGCGGTCGCGGAGGTCGTCGCGAGTGGCGAAGCCGAGCTCGGCCAGCCCGTCGAACGGCGGAGCGCCGGTGGTGAGCGGAGCCTCGATGACGTGCTGCACGTAGCGGCCGAGCCCGGGATGATGGGTGCGCGCGAGGGGCGCGTGCACGGTGGTCCAGTGCTCGATGAACTGCGCGTGGGTGAGGCCGGGATGGCGGCGGACGAAGATGAGGCGAGTGACCTCGGCGCGGCCGCTGAGGCGGTCCCATCGCGTGCGGGACTCGAGGGCGTAGGCATCGACCCCTCCGCCCGCCCATTCGGGCTCCGCGTCCACCCAAGCCACCGCGTGCAGGCCGTCGGCGCCGCCGGGGTCCGCCACGACGAGCCGTCGGCCAACGGGCAGATCGAGCTGATTGCCGCTCCACGACGCCAGGACCACCTCTGCCATGCTCGTCATCATGGCCCCGGACCTGACCGCTGAGGAGCAAGGGTGAGGTTCGACATCGCCCTCCGGTCGACCACCCCCGACGGCGTGGCGGCAGAGGCGGTCGGCCTCGAGGCGGCCGGGTGGGACGGCGCCTTCACCTTCGACGGCCCGCATGACCCCTTCCTGCCAGTCGTCACGGCGGCGGCACACACGAAGAGACTGACGCTGTTCACGAACATCGCCGTGGCCCTCGCCCGCAACCCGATGACGGTGGCCATCACCGCCAACGACCTGCAGGCGCAGACGGGCGGGCGGTTCCTTCTGGGCCTCGGATCGCAGGTGCGCCAACACATCGAGCGCCGGTTCTCCATGCCGTGGTCGCGTCCGGTCGACCGCATGGCCGAGTTCACCCTCGCGGTGAAGGCCATCCAGGCCGCCTGGGCGACGGGTGAGCCCTTGGCCTTCGAGGGGGAGTTCTACCGCCACGACCTGATGCCACCGTTCTTCGATCCCGGCCCGAACCCCTACGGGCCGCCGCCGGTGCTGCTCGGGGCGGTGGGACCGAAGATGACCGAGGCCGCCGGTCGTGTCGCGGACGGGCTGTTGGCCCACCCGTTCACCAGCGCCTCGTTCTACTCGGCGTCGACGATGGTCGCCCTCGAGTCGGGCCTCGCCGTGTCGGGTCGCTCCCGGGTGGACCTGCTGCTCGTCGCATCGGTGCTCGTTGCGACCGGGGTGACCGACGAGGAGTACGAGCGCAACGTGGCGGCCACGCGTCATCGGGTCGCGTTCTACGCGTCCACGCCCGCCTATCGGCCCGTGCTCGACCACCACGGCTGGGGCGACCTCCAGCCTCACCTGCAGACACTCACCCGCGACGGTCGCTGGGACGACCTGGCGGCCACGATCGACGACGAGGCGCTCGACACGCTGGCCGTGCGGGCGCCGATCGGCGAGGTGCGCGCCGAGGTGGAAGCGCGCTTCGGTGCGTCCGTGCCCGACCGCGTGACCGTCGCCCTCCCCGGCCCGCCATCGCCCGAGACGGCGGCTGCGCTCGGCCGCGCCCTGTCCGGCGCCTGACCGTTGGCTTCGATCTGGCTCGAGGCTGTGCCAGGGTGGCAGCGGGACCGCACGACAGAGGGGGAACGATGAGCGCGCTCGAGGGAAAGGTGTCGATCGTCACGGGAGCGGGCCAGGGCATCGGTCGGGGCATCGCGCGGCGGCTGGCCGGTGCCGGCGCCGCGGTGCTGGTGGCTGAGATCAACCCCGAGTCGGCGGAACGGGTGGCCGCCGAGCTGCACGGCGAGTTCGGCGTGGACGCGTTCTGGACCCGCACCGACGTGAGTGTGAAGGACGACGTTTCGGCCATGGTTTCGGCAGCCCAGGAGCGGTGGGGCGCGCTGGACGTCCTCGTCAACAACGCGTGGGGTGGTGGTGGTTTCGCTCGGTTCGAACACAAGACCGACGACGAGATCGACCGGGGCCTCAAGGTGGGGTTCTGGGGTGCCTACTGGGCGATGCAGGCCTGCTTCCCGATGTTGCGCAACGCGGGCGGCGGTTCGATCGTGAACCTCTGCTCGCTCAACGGCGTGAACGCCCACCAGTACACGCTCGAGTACAACGCCGCGAAGGAAGCGGTGCGGGCCATGACCCGCACCGCGGCGCGGGAGTGGGCCCGCCACGCCATCCGGTGCAACATCATCTGCCCTGCGGCGGTCACCCCGGCCTATGAGGCCTTCGAGCGGTTCGCGCCTGACAATGCCGCTGAGTTGCTCACCATGAATCCCATGGGACGCATGGGCGATCCCGAGGCCGATATCGGTGGCGTCGCGGTGTTCCTGGCATCCGATGACGCCCGCTACCTCACCGGCAACACCCTGTTCGTGGACGGCGGAAGCCACATCAACGGCGTGTCCTGGTCCCCCGGCCCCCCGGCGGACCGGCCCTCGTAGCGCTGTGGCGCTGCCGCCGTCACCGCTTCTGGCGTCAGATCCCGTCGCGCAGCGACGGTGATCGACGCCAGAAAGCAGCGTGTGGAAGGCGATCCGATCGGGACGTGTTCCCTGGTCCCGATGGTACGGTCCTGACGCCCGACCAGATTCCCGACCGCCGGCGCGCGCCCGCACCAAGGAGCCGATCGACCACCGTGGACCTGCAGTTCAGCCAGGAAGACGAGGCGTTCCGGGTCGAGGTGCGCGACTACCTCGAGGCCCAGCTCGGCGGTGCGTTCCGTGACGTCCGCGGCGTGGGTGGCCCGGGCTATGAGCACGAGGCCTTCGAAGCGCGCCTGGCATGGGAGCGGCGCCTGGGTGCCGACGGGTGGACCTGCCTGGCATGGCCCAAGGAGCACGGCGGGCGTGGCCTCACCCTCATGCAGCAGGTGATCTGGCACGAGGAGTACGCGCGAGCCGGTGGCCCCGCACGGGTGGGCCACATCGGCGAGACGCTCGTCGGGCCCACGATCATCGCCTTCGGCACCGCCGAGCAGCAGCAGCGCTTCCTGCCGGGCATCGCCACCGGCGACGAGCTCTGGTGTCAGGGCTACTCGGAGCCCGATGCCGGCTCCGACCTGGCCAACGTGGCCACTCGTGCCGAGCTCGACGGTGACGAGTGGGTGATCTCGGGTCAGAAGGTCTGGACCTCGCTCGCCCACTGGGCCGACTGGGTGTTCGTCCTGTGCCGAACCGACCGCGACGCTCCGAAGCACAAGGGCATCTCGTACCTGCTCTGCCCCATGCGGCAGCCCGGCGTCGAGATCCGGCCCATCGTGCAGGTGACCGGCTCATCGGAGTTCAACGAGGTCTTCTTCGATCGCGCCCGCACCGCCACGGCCAATCTGGTCGGCGAGGTGAACGGCGGGTGGCGCGTGGCCATGGGCACGCTCGCATTCGAACGGGGCACCTCCACCTTCGGCCAGCAGCTCGGGTTCGAGGCCGAGCTCGAGCGAGTGGTCGAGGCCGCCCGAGCGAACGGCGCCGTCGACGACCCGGTGATGCGCCAGCGTCTCGTGAACGCCTGGATCGGGCTCCGGCTCATGCGCTTCACCGCCATGCGGACGTTGAGCACCATGGCGACGGGTGGCGGCGAGCCCGGCCCCGAGGCCAGCATCAACAAGCTCCACTGGGCGACGTGGCACCGCGCCCTCGGTGAGCTGGCGATGGACGTGCTCGGCGCCGAGGCCACCGTCGCGGGCGACGGTGGCGATTCCACGGCTTACGAGGATGCCCTCACGGCCTTCCAGCGCCTGTTCCTGTTCACCCGGTCCGACACGATCTATGCCGGCTCCAACCAGATCCAACGCAACATCATCGGCGAGCGCGTGCTGGGCCTTCCCCCCGAACCGAAGGTCCGATGACCCCTCCTCCCGACCGCGCCGGTCCCCCCCCGGCCCCCGATCCTCCACCACCCCACGGCCTGCTCGACGGCAGGGTCGTTCTCGTCACCGCCGCCGCGGGCACCGGCATCGGCTTCGCCACCGCCAGGCGCTGCGCCGAAGAGGGTGCGGTCGTGGTCATCAGCGACCGCCACGAGCGCCGCCTCGCCGAAGCCGCGGACGAGCTGTCGGCCCTGACCGGCGACCAGCCGCTGGCCATCCCGTGCGACGTCACCCGGGAGGACCACGTGCAGGGGCTCATCGACGCCACCGTCGGCGCGCACGGCCGCCTCGACGTGCTCGTGAACAACGCCGGGCTCGGGGGCACCGCGTCGATCATGGAGATGACCGATGAGCAATGGTCGACGGTGCTCGACGTGACCCTGAACGGGACGTTCCGGGCAACGCGCGCCGCCCTGCGGCACATGACGGCTCGGGGCTCGGGTGTCGTGGTCAACAACGCCTCGGTGGTCGGGTGGCGGGCCCAGGAGGGCCAGGCCCACTACGCAGCGGCGAAGGCCGGTGTCATGGCGCTCACCCGCTGCGCGGCCATGGACGCGGCGCCCTACGGGGTGCGGGTGAACGCCGTGGCGCCCAGCCTCGTCATGCATCCGTTCCTCACCAAGGTGACCACCGAGGAGCTTCTCGACGACCTCACGAGTCGAGAGGCCTTCGGCCGCTCGGCCGAGCCGTGGGAGATCGCCAACGTGATCGTCTTCCTCGCCAGCGACTACTCGACCTACCTCACCGGCGAGGTCGTCTCGGTCAGCTCGCAGCGGGCCTGACCGCGCCGAGGCAGGCCGGGGTCGACGTCGTCGACGCGACCATCACCCAACCGAGGCACTGGCCGTGACAGCCTGAAGGTGTGGTTGCGGAGACCCTCACCCTCGGCTTGCCATTCGATCAGGTCGAGGACGTCCAGGACACCGATGAGACGCAGAGCCGGCTGGGGAAGGGCCTCGCCACCATTCTCGACGCCACCAACGGCGAGCGGACGCGTCGGGGCGGGCTGGCCAGCCTGATCCCCGTCGACCACCCCACGGCGAACTCCCAGACCACCGCGCTCCTGCCGCCGAGGCTCGAGCACGAAGGCCGGCACGACTCGACCGATCTGGCCAGTGACCTCGTCCGTGCCCTGCTCGACGGTCTCGGCTCCAGCATGCCCCTCGACCTGTGCGCCTACGTGCACCAGGACCGCACCGATCGGCCACGCATGCACCTGCGGTCGCCCGCGTTCGCGTCATTCAGCCCGACCGACGGCTTCGAGCTGTGTGACCTGCTCGGACGCCGGCTCCGCAAGGGCCAGTCGGGCGCGTTCGATGCCGCCGGGTTCGTCGGTCTCACCGTGGCCACCGCCGGACTGGCGAGTTCCGGGATCTTCGCGGTCGGTCGTCGTCGGGGGGTCCTCGGACGACCCGAGGCGGACTCGGTCGAGACGTTCTGCCGGCAGCTCGGCGCCAGTGTCCACCAGATGGCCGAGCACCACCCGGCGCCGGCGCCGATGCCCGGGATCATGGTGGACATCGCCGAGGCGGCGTTGGGCGCCGAGGCCACGGTGCGGTTGGACACGACTCCACGGCCCCGTGTCGGCCATGCGTGGGCCGGTGGGCGGGTGGAGGCCGTTGCCACGGCCCTGCTGAAGGCCATCGGCTGCGGTCGGATGTTCCGTTACGCGAGCGAGATCGAGATCGACGGCGAGCGCAGGGCGCTCGTTCTCCTGCAGGGAGACGACGGCACGGCCTCGTTGCGGGGGGCGACTGCCCCGGGTGGTTCTGCCGGCGAAGCGGTGGCGCTCGCCACCTACCGTGCCGCGGCCGCGCTGCTGGCCGGGGATCAGCCGTAGAGCGCCAGGTCCTTCTCGCGTAGCCGCGTGGCCATGGCGGCCAGGATGGTGCGGGCGAAGCCCGGTGTCTCGTCGAGCAGGCCCACGAACTCGCGCTGGCCCAGCACGAGCAGGCGCATCGGGGTTGCCGCGGTCACCGACGCGTTGCGGGGTGATCGCTCGACGAGCGCCATCTCGCCGAACGGCGCGCCCGCAGAGAGGGTGGCGATGTCCTCGCCGTTGCGGCTGACCGTTGCCTCGCCTTCGACGATGACGAACGCCTCCTTTCCCACGTCGCCCTCGGTGATGAGCACCCGACCCGCCTCCACCGTGATCTCGTCGACCGCCTGGGCGATCGCCGTGAGGTCGTTCGTGCTGCACGTGCTGAAGAGTGGGACGGCGCGCAGGTGATCGAGGTACTCGTCGGCCATGGCGTGGAGCATACGGCGACGACCGACGCGGGGTTGCCCGTCCGGTGCGGGCAGGTGCACAGCGGCGCCCCGGCGAGGCGACCGGCCGGGTGCGGCGCACCCCGGCGAAGGAGGTGTCGACAGGACGGCATACACTGGTTCGTCGGGCATGAGCCCGTTGGGGTTCGCCCAGCATCGCCATCACCAGTAGGAGTTTCGTGGCCAGGCAGAAGGACGACGTCATCGTCACCGAGGGGATCGCCACCGAGGCGCTCCCCAACGGCATGTTCCGTGTCGAGCTCGAGTCGGGGCACCAGGTGCTCGGTCACATCTCGGGCAAGATGCGCCGGGCCCGCATTCGTGTGCTCCCGGGTGACCGGGTCCAGATCGAGGTGTCGGCCTACGACACCTCGCGTGGCCGCCTCACCTACCGCTACAAGTAGCGGAGCGACACAACCCCTCAGGTGGGGGTCCCTTCGGCGGCGGCCAGGAACGCCGGCCACTCGCCACCGCCGTCCAACACCAGGTTGGCGCCGCTGACATAACCGGCCAACGGCGAGGCGAGGTAGAGGCACGCGTCGGCCACGTCGGTGGGCTCGCCCAACCGGCCGAGGGGGATCGTGGCGGCCATTCGGGCGATGCCGTTCTCGTCGTCGTGCAGGTGTGACTGCTCGGTGCGGATGAGCCCCGTGGTGACGCAGTTGATGCGGACCTTGGGTGCCCACTCGACCGCGAGGCTCTGGCTGAGGCCGATGACGCCGGCCGCTGCGGCGCCGTGGACCGCCGTCCCCGGTGAGGGTCGGAGCGCGCTCACACTCGTGATGTTGACGATGGCGCCACCGCCATCTTGTTGCTGCATGACCGCGTTCACCCGCTGGGCGACGTGGATGGCCGCGAGGAGATCGAGGCTCACGATCGACGCCGAGAACCGCGGAGACCCGTCGGCCGCGTCACTGTCGGGAGCACTGCCGGCGCTGTTGACGGCGACGTCGAGGCGGCCCCATCGCTCGGTGACGGTCGTGACGAGAGCGTCGACCTCGTCGGCGTCGCGGACGTCGGCGGCGACGAAGAAGGCCGCGCGACCCTCGACGACGGGCAGGTCGTCGGGCTCGGTCTCCCCGGCGATGGCCACGTCGGCGCCCGCAGCGAGGAATCGCTCGGTGATGCCCCGGCCGATGCCCCGATCGCCGCCGGTCACCAGTGCCACCCGCCCCGTGAAGTCGAGGAGTTCCTTGGGTGCCGTCACGAACGCTGAAACTAGCGGAGGTCGCACCCTCGGCCGTACGGTCTGACGGTCCGTCAGGTCGACAGGTCATGGAGGAACGGTGGGGAACAGCTACGACGTCGATGACGCCGGCATCGCCGAGATCGTCATGGACAACCCGCCCGTGAACGCGCTCACCGTGGCCGGATGGTTCGAGGTGGCTGCGCTGCTGAACCGCGCCAGTGTCGACCCGTCGGTGCGCGTGGTGGTCCTGCGGGCCGAGGGGCGGGGCTTCAACGCCGGGGTCGACATCAAGGAAATGCAGGCGTCCGAGGGCTACGACGCGCTGATCGGTGCCAACCGGGGCTGCTACGCGGCGTTCGCCGCCGTCTACGAGTGTGCGGTGCCGGTGATCGCCGCGGTCAACGGGTTCTGCCTCGGTGGTGGCATCGGCCTCGTGGGCAACGCCGACGTGGTCGTCGCGGCCGACGACGCCACGTTCGGCCTACCGGAGGTCGACCGGGGCGCGCTCGGTGCCGCCACGCACCTGGCCCGGCTGGTGCCGCAGCACAAGATGCGGGCGATGGTCTACACGAGCGCCACCGCCACGGCCGACGAGCTGCACCACTACGGGTCCGTCCTGTCGGTGGTGGCACAGGCCGACCTCCGTGATGCCGCCTTCGTCGTGGCCCGCGACATCGCCGCGAAGAGCCCGACGGTGATCAGGGCCGCGAAGGAATCGCTCAACGGCATCGACCCTGTCGACGTGAAGCGCAGCTACCGCTTCGAGCAGGGGTTCACCTTCGAGCTCAACCTCTCGGGCGTCGCCGACGAGGCCCGCCAGGCCTTCGTCGACAAGCGCGACGCGGACTTCGACCAGTAGCCGGGAAGAGGAACCGTGCCCGACAAGCGCATGACCATCGACGACGTCGTCTCCGAGCTCCGAGACGGCATGACCATCGGCATCGGGGGTTGGGGCTCGCGTCGCAAGCCCATGGCCTTCGTACGGGCAATTCTCCGGTCGTCGCTGAAGGACCTTACGATCGTGTCCTACGGCGGCCCCGACGTGGGTCTCCTGTGCAAGACCGGCCAGGCGCGCAAGGTGGTCTACGGCTTCGTCTCGCTCGACTCGATCGCGCTCGAGCCCCATTTCCGGATCGCCCGGCAGGCCGGCACCGTCGAAGCCGAGGAGTACGACGAGGGCATGTTCCAGTGGGGCCTCCGAGCTGCGTCTCAGCGGGTGTCGTTCCTGCCGACCCGTGCGGGCCTCGGAACCGACCTGCTGGTTTCGAACCCGCGGCTGAAGCTGGTCACCTCGCCCTACGACGACGGCGAGCAGTACGTGGCCATGCCGGCGCTGCCCCTCGACGTCGCGCTGGTCCACATGAACCGGGCCGACCAGGGGGGCAACGCCCAGTTCCTCGGCCCCGACCTGTTCTACGACGACCTGTTCTGCCTCGCCGCCGAGAAGCGCTACGTGTCGTGCGAGCGCATCGTGCCCACCGACGAGTTCCTGAAGGAGGGCTCCATCCACACGCTCCGACTGAACCGGCTGATGGTGGACGGAGTGGTGGAGGCGCCGGGAGGGGCACATTTCACCCTGTGCGCTCCCGACTACGGCCGCGACGAGGCCTTTCAACGGGAGTACGCGGCCACGGCCGCCGACCCCGAGAAGTGGGACGCGTTCAAGGCCACGTACCTCGACGTGGGCGAGGCCGACTACCAGCGAGCGGTGAAGGAGCACGGGCGATGACGACCGACGTCAGCGGGGCCGCCACCGAGTTCACCCGCGGGGAGGTCTGCGTCGTCGCACTCGCCGAGGTGTTCCGGGGCGATGGCGAGATCCTGGGCAACCCCATCGGCAACGTGCCCGTGATCGGTGGCCGCCTCGCCCGGGCGACCTTCGAGCCCGACCTGGTGATGACCGACACCGAGGCCCTGCTCGTGTCCAACACCCTGCCGGTCGGGGTCGCGGTCCCGTTCGAGGACAAGGTGGTCGAGGGGTGGCTGCCGTTCGCCAGCATCTTCGACCTCGCAGTCTGGACCGGCCGCCGCCACATCATCATGGGACCGAGCCAGATCGACCGCACCGGCAACATGAACATCGCGTGCATCGGCGACTGGAAGCGGCCCAAAGCGCAGCTGCTCGGTGTCCGCGGGGCCCCCGGGAACACCATCAACCACACCACCAGCTACTGGGTGCCCAACCACTCCACCCGGTCGTTCGTGGCACAGGTCGACTACGTCTCGGGCGTGGGCTACGAGCGGGCGGGCCGACTCCCCGGCGAGTCGGCCCGCTTCCACGAGATCCGACGCGTGGTCAGCAACCTCGGGGTGCTCGACTTCGACACCCCTGACCACGCCATGCGGCTGCGTTCGGTGCACCCCGGCGTCACCGTCGACGAGGTGGTCGAGGCCACCGGGTTCGAACTGGTGATCCCCGACGAGGTGCCCGAGTCGCGGGCTCCCACCCTCGAGGAGCAGCGACTGATCCGCGAGGTGATCGACCCGCACGGCTTCCTCGCCAAAGAGGTGAAGGAACCCGCATGAGCGGCGCCTTGCACACCGGGTTCTGCGACCTGGTTGGGGTGCAGTACCCCATCGTGCAGACCGGTATGGGATGGGTCGCCGGCCCTCGGCTGGTGGCCGCGTCGGCAAACGCCGGCATCCTCGGCATCCTGGCCGCCGCCACCATGGACTACGCGCAGCTGGAGGCGGCCGTCCGCGAGGTCAAGGAGCACACCGACAAGCCCTTCGGCGTGAACCTGCGTGCCGACGCTCCCGACGCGGGCGAGCGCATCGACCTCCTGATCCGCGAGAAGGTGAGGGTCGGGTCGTTCGCCCTCGCCCCCAAGCCGGACCTGATCGCCAAGCTCAAGGATGCCGGTGTGGTGGTGATGCCGTCGATCGGCGCGAAGCGCCACGCCGAGAAGGTGGCCGAATGGGGCGTCGACGCGGTGCTGGTCCAGGGCGGCGAGGGTGGGGGCCACACCGGGGACGTGCCCACCAGCCTGCTCCTGCCGCAGGTGGTCGATGCCGTCGACCTGCCGGTGATCGCCGCCGGCGGCTACTTCGACGGCAGGGGCCTCGTGGCTGCGCTGGCGTATGGCGCATCCGGTATCGCCATGGGCACCCGCTTCCTGCTCACGTCGGACTCGCCCGTGGGCGATGCCGTCAAGCAGATCTACCTGGGCAAGTCGGTGAACGACACGCTGCGCACCACCCAGGTGGACGGCGTGCCCCACCGCGTGCTTCGCACCGACTTCACCGAGCAGCTCGACCAGACGGGCCCGGTGACGAGCCTGCCCCGTGCGGTGCGCAACGCGCTGCGCTTCAAGAAGCTGTCGGGCACGCCCTGGCCCCAGATCATTCGCGAAGGCGTGGCCATGCGACGTTCGGCGGAGCTGTCCTGGAGCCAGGTGATCATGGCCGCCAACACACCGATGCTGCTGAAGGCGTCAATGGTCGACGGTCGCCCCGACCTCGGGGTGATGTCGAGCGGCCAGGTGGTGGGCCTCATCGATGACCTGCCCACCGTGGCCGAGCTCGTCGAGCGCATCATGGGTGATGCACGGGCCGGCCTCGACCGGCTGTGCGCCTAGCTGCCCCTCGCCGTCTCGGGCAGGGTTGGGCCGTCAGCCCTCCGGCAGGTCCCAGCGAAGCCGATGGTGGAGGCACCGGAGGACGCCGTCGATGAGCACCTCGAGGTCGAGTTCGCCGCGGCCCGTGAGGAAGTCGAGGACCTGACCGAGGTCGGCGAGGTACTGGACCAGCACGGCGCGGGGCATCAGGATCACTTGCGGGCGGTCCGCCATGACCGGGGCGGTGGGGCGGCTCGCACGGCATCGACGTGCATGTGGCGCGCACCGGCGATGGTTCAGGGAAGCACGACACGGTGCGGTCGCGCCTCGGGGTTCGACCCCCGATGCCTTTGGCGCCTGGTCGCCATGTTCGTTTCCCCCGCGCTTGTGCATGCCCCGACTCCCTCTGTCCGCTGTTGGAAACCGAGAACATAGAAGGTATTAGGTGGAAGGTCAATGGTCGTCCGGCCTAGGGTGGGGCCGTGTCTGGTGCGGCGAATCGCCGGAAGCGCTCGAGTGCCGAGGAGGGCCGGCGGCTGCTCCTCGACGCGGGGCGGGAACTGGCCCACGAGCAGCCTGCGGGCTGGCCGCTCGCGCACATCCGGCTCACGGACGTCGCGCAACGGGCCGGGGTGACCGCCGGTGCGCTCTATCACTACTGGGACACGCAGGAGGACTACCGCGACGACCTCCTGGACGACCTCCTGTCGCCCGAGCGATTCCCGCCGCCGGCCACGGTGTCCGAGTTGCTCTCGGCCATGGAGGAAGAGGGGGCGCCGATCGAGGAGCTGGTGCGCCTCGGCACCGAAGCCGAGTTCCGAGCGCTGGAGGACAGCCCCGACCTCCGCGTGCTGATGGCGATGTGGGCGGCGAACGACCCCACAGTGAACCGGCGCATCGCGGTGCAGTACGGGGCGTCTGGCGACCGGTGGGCTGGGTTCTACGAGGCGACCTGCCGGTACTACGGGCTGGAGATCCGGCCACCGTTCACGGTAGAGATGGTGGCCACCATCCTTGCCGCGTTGACCGACGGACTGGTCGTGCGGGCGTCGGTCGATCCCGACGCGGTGCCCCGCACGCTGCCGCAGGTGGTCGAGTCGGGCGAGACGCTGCCCTGGGGGCTGCTCGGCTGTGCGCTGCTGGCCTTCCTCTCGACGTTGAGTCGACCGGTGGGAAGCGACGAAGACCTCTGGGGACTCATCGACCGGCTGCGCTCGTGCGCGTCCGGGCAGGACGACCGGTTGCCACCGGACGAGCCCTGAGTCAGTCGAGCCGCTCGATGATCGTGACGTTGGCCTGGCCGCCGCCCTCGCACATGGTCTGGAGGCCGTAGCGGCCGCCGGTGCGCTCGAGCTCGCAGAGCAGGGTGGTCATCAACCGAACGCCGGTGGCGCCGAGGGGGTGGCCGAGGGCGATGGCGCCCCCGTTCACGTTCACCTTGGACAGATCGGCCCCGGTCTCCTTCTGCCAGGCCAGCACCACCGAGGCGAACGCCTCGTTGATCTCGACCAGGTCGATCTGGTCGAGGGTCATGCCCGCCTTCGCGAGGGCGTACTCCGTGGCCGGGATGGGCGCCGAGAGCATGAAGACGGGGTCGCCGCCACGGCACGACAGGTGGTGGATGCGGGCCCGCGGCTCGAGACCGTGCTGGGCGACCGCCCTCTCGGATGCCACGAGCATGGCGGTGGCGGCATCGGAGATCTGGCTCGACACCGCGGCGGTGAGGCGGCCACCGTTGACGAGCGTCTTCAGCCCGGCCATCTTCTCGAGCGAGGTCCCGCGGCGCGGGCCCTCGTCGGTGCTGATGTCGCCGTAGGGCAGGATCTCGCGCTCGAAGCGGCCCTCGTCGATGGCCTGCAAGGCTCGGCGGTGGCTCTCGAGAGCGAAGGCCTCCATGTCCTCGCGGGTCACGTCCCACTTCTCGGCGATGAGCTCGGCCCCCCGGAACTGGCTGATCTCCTGGTCGCCGTAGCGCCGGGTCCAGCCTTCGGAGCCCGAGAACGGGTCGGTGAACCCGAACTGCTCGGCCACCGTCATGGCCGAGGCGATGGGGATCATCGACATGTTCTGCACGCCGCCCGCCATGATCAGGTCGTTGGTCCCGCTCATCACGGCCTGGGCCGCGAAGTGCACGGCCTGCTGCGACGACCCGCACTGGCGGTCGATGGTCGTGCCGGGGATCTCCTCGGGGAGACCCGCCGCCAGCCATGCCGTCCGGGCGATGTCGCCCGCCTGGGGGCCGATGGCGTCGACGCAGCCGAAGTAGACGTCCTCGACCGCAGCAGGGTCCACGTCGTTGCGTTCGACGATGCCCGCCAACACGTGCGCACCGAGGTCGGCCGGGTGGGCCTGGCTGAGTCCCCCTCCCCGTCGGCCCACGGGGGTCCGTACTGCGTCGATGATGTAGGCCTCAGTCATCTGGTTCTCTCCAAGGTCGGGGATCTCGCGTGTCGGGTCTCGTTCTCGACGCAGCAACTGTCGTTGTCGGGGAGCGGTCGCGTCGAGCCCGCCAGGCGCGGGTGGGGTGGGGGCTAGCGGGTGACGATGACGGACGAGCCGTGGCCGAAGAGGCCCTGGTTCACCGTGATGCCCACCTTGGCGTCGTCCACCTGGCGACCGGCCGCCATGCCGCGGAGCTGCCACGTGAGCTCGCACACCTGGGCGATGGCCTGTGCGGGCACGGCCTCGCCGAAGCAGGCCAGGCCGCCGCTGGGGTTCACGGGTACCCGCCCGCCGAGCGTGGTGTCGCCGTCGTTGAGCAGGCGCTCCGCCTCCCCCTCCTTGCAGAGCCCCAGGTTCTCGTACCAGTCGAGCTCGAGGGCGGAGGACAGGTCGTACACCTCGGCGAGGTCGACGTCGTCGGGGCCGATGCCGGCCTCCTCGTAGGCCGCGGCGCTGATCGCGTCGCGGAACGCCAGGGTGGGTGGGGCGGCGACGGCCGACGAGTCGGTGGCGAAGTTGGGCATCTCGATCACCGTGTTCGGGTAGGTCGGCGTGACCGTGGAGACCGCCGCCACCTTCACGAAGTCCGTGGCGTGGCGCCGGGCGAAGTCGAGGCTCGAGACGACGAGGGCGGCCCCGCCGTCGCTCGTCGCGCAGATGTCGAGCAGGTGGAGCGGGTCGGCCACCATGGGTGACGCCAACACCTCGTCCTCGGTGACCGCCTTGCGGAACCGGGCGTTGGGGTTCGACAGGCCGTGGCCGGCGTTCTTCACCTTCACCTTGGCGAAATCAGCGGGCGTGGCGCCGTAGAGCGCCATGCGGCGGCGGGCGTAGAGGGCGAAGTAGGTGGGGTTCGTGGCGCCCAGCAGGCGGAAGCGCAGCCAGTCCGGGTCGGTCTGACGCTCGCCCTTGTTGGGGGCCAGGAAGCCCTTGGGCGTCGTGTCGGCGCCCACCACGAGGGCCACGTCGCACAGGCCGGCCAGGATCTGGGCCCGGGCGATGTTCAGGGCGGTGGCGCCGGACGCGCAGGCCGCGTAGCAGCTCGAGACCCTGGCGCCTGTCCAGCCGAGGGCCTGGGCGAAGGTCGCGCCGGCCACGTAGCCCGGGTAGCCGTTGCGCATCGTGTCGGCGCCCGACACGTACTGGATGTCCTGCCAGTCGAGGCCGGCGTCGGCGAGGGCGTCGCGGGCCGCCGCGATGCCGTACTCCACGAAGTTGCGGCCCCACTTGCCCCACGGGTGCATGCCTGCACCCAGCACCGCGATCTCACCCGGCTCGCCTGCGTCTCCTCCGTCGGCGCCCCTTCGGGATCCGACTCCGGTCGTCTCTGCCGCTCCGCTCGGCTCCGCAGCGTCACTGTTGGTCACGAGCCCTCCTCCACGATCTGCCACTTCCAGACCAGGTGCTCGCCCTCGTCGTCGGTGAAAAGGGTCTCGAGCACGAGTTCGACCTGCTGGCCGACCGCGACGTCGGCGGTGTCGGTGCCCCGGGTGAGCTGTCCCAGGATCACGAGGCCCTCGTCGGCCAGCTCGACCGCGGCGATCACGTAGGGCTCGAAAGGGTCGGGCGACATGTAGGGCTCGGGCGGCTGGTAGCGGTTGTCGGTGAACGACCACACCTTGCCCGTGCGGCTCAGCTCGACCTCGTCGAACTCGGTGCCGCCGCAAGCGGGGTTGCGGCAGAAGTGGGACTCGGACGGGAAGGAGTACGTACCGCAGGTGGTGCACCTGGTGCCGAGCAGGTGGGGCTGTTCGGTATCCATCGTGAACCATCCCTCGATGGCCGGGATCTGCTGCTTCGTGGGCATGGCGTGAGGTTACCGGCGGTCTTGCACCGAATCTGACGAGGCGACAGGCTTCGCCCCCGTGGACCTCACCTTCACTCCCCGGCAGTCGGCGTTCCGGGCCGACGCCCGGGCGTGGCTCGAGGCCAATGTGCCACCGGGCCTGCCGTCGATGAACACCGCCGAGGGCTACGCCCTGCACCTCGAGTGGGAACGCAAGCTGTTCGACGCCCGCTGGGCCGTGGTGTCGTGGCCCGAGCAGTACGGCGGTCGCGAGGCCGACCTGATGGAGTGGCTGATCTTCGAGGAGGAGTACTACCGCTCGGGGGCGCCGGGCCGGGTCACGCAGAACGGCATCTTCCTGCTGGCCCCCACGCTCTTCGAGCACGGCACCCAGGACCAGCGGGAGCGCTACCTGGCGCAGATGGCGTCGGGCGAGAAGACCTGGGCCCAGGGATGGTCGGAGCCCAACGCCGGCAGCGACCTCGCCAGCCTCACCAGCCGCGCCCGCCGGGACGGCGACCACTGGGTGCTCAACGGCCAGAAGACGTGGTCCACCCGGGCTGTGTTCTGCGACTACCTGTTCGGCCTCTTCCGCACCGACCCCGAGGCCCGACGCCACCGCGGCCTCACCTACTTCCTGGTCCCCCTCGATGCCGAAGGTGTGACCGTGCGGCCAGTCGGTGGCCTGCACGACGACGAGGCCTTCGCCGAGGTCTTCTTCGAGGACGTCCGGGTGCACGAGCGCGAGGTGCTCGGCGAGGTGCATCAGGGGTGGGCCGTGGCGATGGCCACCGCGTCGTCCGAGCGGGGCCTGTCGCTCCGCAGTCCGGGCCGGTTCATGGCCACGGCCGACCGCCTGCTCGACCTCTACCGCCGGTGCACTTCAGGAGAGGGTGTCGAGGACGAGCGACTCGATGTCGACCCACGCCTGGCCGACGAGGTGGTGCGCTGCTGGATGGACGCCGACGCGTACCGGCTCTACACCTTCCAGGCCGTCACCGCCCTCATGGCCGGTGGCACCATGGGGCCCGAGGCCAGCCTCAACAAGATCTTCTGGTCCGAGCTCGATGTGCGGCTGCACCGGACGGCACTGGCCCTCCTCGGGGCGAGGGCCGAGCTCGACGTCGACGCGGACGAGGCCGTCGACCGCGGTCGCTGGATGGATGGCTGGCTCTTCTCGTTGGCCGGTCCGATCTACGCCGGCACCAACGAGATCCAACGCAACGTGGTGGCCGAGCGGGTGCTCGGGCTGCCGAGGGTGAAGTAGCGACGCATGCACTTCGCCTTCACCGACGACCAGCGCCTGTTCCAGAGCGCCGTCTGCGACCTCCTCGCCGACGAGTGCCCACCCGACGCCGTGCGTGCCGCTTGGGAGTCCGACGGGCCCGGCCGGTCCGACGGGCGCTGGGCCAAGCTCGCCGAGATGGGCGTGCTGGGCCTCACCACGCCCGAGGCGCACGGTGGCCTGGGCATGGACGAGGTCGACCTCGTGCTGCTCATCGAGGAGGCGGGACGGGTGTGCCTGCCCGAGCCGATCGTCGAGACCGTGGCCGTGGCCGCACCGCTGCTCGCCGACCTGAGTGCGGGCAGCGGCGGAGCGGCGGCCGCGGAGTGGCTGCCCCGCGTGGTCTCGGGCGACGCCGTGATCGCCGTCGGGTTCGAGCGCGACCTCTACGTGTCCGAAGGCGCCACGGCAGGGCTCTTGTTGCTGGAACGCGACGGCGAGCTGCACGCGGTGCCGTGGGCCGATGCAGGGGTGGTCTCACAGCATTCGGTCGACCGGGCGCGCCGGATCGCTCGGGTCGAGTGGTCGCCGTCGGCCGACACGCTGCTCGCCACGGGCGGCGAGGCACGCACTGCGCTCGATGCTGCGTTCGATCGGGCCGTGCTGGGCGTGTCGGCGATGCTGCTCGGGGTGACCCAGCACCTGCTGGACGTCACCGTCGAGTACGCCACCGCTCGCGAGCAGTTCGGCCAGCCGATCGGCGGGTTCCAGGCGGTGAAGCACCACCTGGCCGACACGAAGCTGCGCCTCGAGTTCGCTCGGCCCATGGTCTATCGGGCGGCATGGACCGTGGCCCGGGGGTCCGACCCCGTCGAGCGGGCCACCCACGTGTCGATGGCGAAGTCGTACGCCGCCGAGGCGGCCGCCCACGCGGCCGAGACCTCGCTCCAGGTGCACGGGGCCATCGGCTACACGTTCGAGTACGACCTGCACCTCTGGATGAAGCGGGCGTGGGCGCTCAACGCCCAGTGGGGCGACGCCGCGTGGCACCGCCGCCGCGTCGCCGCCACCCTGCTCTGACCCGCCCCACCAAGGCGCTTCTCGCCGTCAGACGCCGAGGCTGCGGCCGATGATCTCCTTCATGATCTCGGTGGTGCCGCCGTAGATGGTGGTGACGCGGGCGTCGGCGTACGCCCGGGCGATGGGGTACTCGAGCATGTAGCCGTACCCGCCGTGCAACTGCAGGCCCCGGTCGACCACCCGCTTCTGCAACTCGGTGCACCACCACTTCGCCATGGCCGCCTCCTCGGCCGTGAGGGTGCCGGCGTCGAGGCCCAGCACGCACTGGTCGACGAAGGCCTGGCCCACCGCCACCTCGGTGGCCATCTCGGCCAGCACGAAGCGGCTGTTCTGGAAGCTGCCGACGGGCTGGCCGAAGGCGGTGCGGCTCTTGACGTACTCGAGCGTCCACCCGAGCGCGGCCCGCGCCGCGGACACGCCTGCCGCCGCGATCGACAGGCGCTCCTGGGGCAGGTTGTGCACGAGCTGCACGAAGCCCTGCCCCTCGTCGCCCAGCAGGTTGGCCACCGGGACGTGCACGTCGGTGAAGAAGAGCTCGGCGGTGTCCTGGGCGTGCAGCCCCACCTTCTCGAGGTTTCGCCCCCGCTCGAAGCCCTCCATGCCCCGCTCCAGCACGAGCAGGCTCATGCCCCGGTGCTTCTGGCTCGGGTCGGTCTTGACCGCGGTGATGACGAGGTCGGCGTTGATGCCGTTGGTGATGAACGTCTTCGAGCCGTTCACGACGTAGTGGTCGCCGTCCTTGATGGCGCTGGTCGACATCGAGGCGAGGTCGCTGCCGATTCCCGGCTCGGTCATGGCGATGGCGGTGATGAGCTCGCCCGAGGCGATGCCCGGCAGCCAGCGGGCCTTCTGCGCGTCGGTGCAGTACGCGAGGAAGTAGGGCAGGCAGATGTCGTTGTGCAACGTGATGCCCAGACCCGACGACCCCACGCCGGCGGCCTGCACCTCCTCGCCGATGACGAGGTTGTAGCGGAAGTCGTCGACCCCGCCGCCGCCGTGCTCTTCGGGGATCGCCATACCCAGGAACCCGTGTTGGCCCGCCGCGGCGAACACGCGGCGCGGCACGATCCCATCGGCTTCCCACTGCAGGTAGTGGGGCACGATCTCGGCCTCCACCCACCGCCGGAACGATGCCCGGAACTGCTCGTGCTCCGGTTCGAACAGTGTGCGCTCCATGCTGGGGACGCTAGCGGCGCCTGTGTGCCCGCTCGTCAGCCGGGCGCCGCCGGGTCAGGTGGGGTCGCGGTCGAAGATGACGTGGTTGCCGACGGCGCCGGCGGCGCGCAGGATCTGGTCGACGTGGAGCTCCTCCCGCCACTCGGGGATGTGGCCACGGACGCGCACGGCGCCGGGGGAGAGGGACAGGCCGATGACGGTGAGGCCTCGGTCGAAGGTGGGCAGGTCGATGGTGTGGCGCTCGGGCACCCAGCGGAGTTGCCGGAAGCTGAAGGGGCCGATCCAGATGCGCAGGACGTCCACGTGGATCTGGTCGCCCTCCAGGACGGGGGCGACCTGTGCCCGCACTCCCCATCGACGCCAGTCGTGGGGGTGGGCGGTGGCGGTGCCCTCGCCGTCGAGGACGATGTCGAAGGCGACGCCGGCCGAGCGCAGCCACTCGTCGAAGGTGGTCTGCCCGATCTCGCCCTCGAGCTCGACCGGCCGTGCGTAGACCGTGGCCACCACGCCGGGGTCGAGGGTGACGTTGCGCACGCCGATGCGCAGCCGGTCGATCTGGCCGGCTTCCCACCGAACCGCCGAGGTGGTGATGTCGATCGCGTCCACCACTTCGAGCTCGGTGCCCAGGATCCACGGGACCACGGGCGGGTCGTGGTCGTAGGTGACGTCGTCGAGCACGAGGGTGACGTCCGAGTCGCCGGTGCGGATCTCTAGCTCACGGCCGGCGAGGCTGCGGGCCACGGACTGCACCATGTCGAGGAACATCCGCGACGGCGAGCGGCGCACCTCCTCGGCGGCGTCGAGCCACTCGCCCGGCGTGAGGGGGATGGAGGCCGCCGCCTCGAAGAACTGCGCCGGCGTGCGCGGCCACTTGTCGGGCCGGAAGAACGACGCCGGGCTCACGACTTCCGCTCTCGGCTGCGCCGGGCCGCTCGTTCTGCGTTCAGGCCACGCATGCCGGGGGCCCCGCCCTCGTCCCTCGGGCTCACGCCGCCTCGCCCCTGGCGGCGCGGCGGTCGAGCCACCTGACGGCCTCGCGCTTGGACAGGCCGGACAGCTCGGCGTCGTGGTCGGCCACGAAGCGGCGGACCGCGGCGGCGTCGGTCTTCGAGTACTCGCGCAGCGCCCAGCCGATGGCCTTGCGCAGGAAGAAGTCCGTGTCGGCGGCGCGCGCCAGGCAGGCGGCGAAGAGCCAGTCGGCATCGGTGTCGCCCTTCCACTTCAGCTGGTGGAGGATGGCCGAGCGGGCCAACCAGAGGTCGTCGGACATCAGCCAGCCATCCATCTCGGCCCGTAGCGCCGGCGTGGCCACCACGAGCGGCCCGACCACGTTGACGGCCAGGGCATCGACGGTGTCCCACCACGACTTGGTGGTGATCAGGCCCTGGGCGATGGTCAGGAAGCCGGGGGAGCAGCGCCGGACCCAGTGCACCGCGTAGTCGCCGGCGGCGTACTGGTACTCGCGGGCGTCGAGCGCCCAGGCGGTGGCGGCCACCGCGGCGACGTCGGCTTCGTCGGGGGAGGGCAGGCCGGCGAGGGCCTCGCGGGCCAGCGCCCGGCGGGGCGCAGCGGTGATCCCCAGGAAGGAGAAGTGGCCCTTCATGTAGGCAGACATGAACGCCGCCCGCTCGGGGTTCGCCGCCGGCTCGAAGGCCGACGTGAGTCGAGCCACCACCTCGTCGGCGAGGGCCGTTGAGGTGGCCAACTGCGTCGCGCTCATGCCCTCGTCCTACTATCCCGGGCCATGACGCGCACCGACGACACCGAGGTCCCCGACTACCCCTCCCGGCTGCGGCTGGACGGCAAGGGCTTCATCGTCCTTGGTGCCGGCCAGGGCATCGGCCGCCAGGCCAGCCACGCACTGGCATCGGTGGGGGCCGAGCTCGTGACGGTCGACCTCGACCCCGACCTGGCCGCCGACATCGCCGCCGAGGTCGGTGGTACGCCCTGGTCGGGCGACGCCACCAACCGAGAGGACGTGGAGCGGCTGTTCCGCGAGGCGCAGGCCACCTTCGACGGCAAGGTCGACGGCTTCGTCGACATCATCGGCATGGCGCAGTACATGGGCCTGCTCGACATCGATGACGACCTGTGGGACTGGCACCAGAACATCGTGTTGCGCCACGCCTACCTCGCCATGCAGGTGGGCGGCCGCTGCATGGCCGAGACCGGCGGTGGCGTGATGACCTTCGTGGCGTCGGTTTCGGGCATCAGCTCGGCCCCGTTGCATGCCGCCTACGGCGTGGCCAAGGCCGGCCTGATGTCGCTGGTGCGATCCGGGGCGGTCGAGCTCGGGCCCAGGAACCTGCGCATCAACGCGGTCGCCCCCGGCATGGTGTGGACGCCCCGGGTATCGGCCTACGTGGGTGAGGAGGGCCGCCAGAAGAACATCGAGAACACCCCGCTGCGCCGGGTGGCCCTGCCCGAGGACATCGCGTCGGCGCTGCTGTTCCTGTCGTCAGACCTGGCGTCGTACGTCAACGGGCAGACGCTCGTGGTCGACGGCGGGGTCGGGGTGAAGTTCCCCTACCCCATGGACTTCTGAGCCGATGAGCGCGATGACCCTCGCCGCCGCCTGTGACCTCACCGGGCGCGTGGCCGTCGTCACCGGCGCCGGCAGCGGCATCGGGCGCGCCAGTGCCATGCGCCTGGCGGAGGCCGGCGCCAGCGTGGTGTGCGCCGACGTCGACGGTGACCAGGCAGAGGCCACGCGAGAGGCGATCCGCCACCGGGGCGAGATCGCCGACGCGGTGGCGGTCGACGTCACCGACCGGGCCGCGGTGGACGAGTTGGTGGCGGGCACGGTCGACCGCCACGGGCGGCTCGACGTGATGGCCAACATCGCCGGGATCATCATCACCAACAAGGTGGTGGACGTGAGCGACGACGAGCTCGACCGCCTCATGGCGGTGAACCTCAAGGGCCCGTTCTTCGGGTGCCAGGCGGCGGCTCGCGTCATGGTCGAGCAGGGCTCGGGCAGCATCGTCAACATGGTGTCGGCGGCGATCGACGCTCCTGCCCCCAACCTCGTGGGCTACGGCATGACCAAGGCCGCGCTGGCCCAGCTCACCCGGGTGCTGGCCCACGAGGTCGGGCCGGCGGGCGTCCGGGTGAATGCAGTGGCGCCAGGGTTCGTCATGACCGAGATGACGACGCGCAATTTCACCGACGGGGAGGGCCGCGTCGACCCCGACCTGAAGGCCGAGGTGGAGAAGCGCATGGGTCGGGGCGCACCGCTGCGCCGGGTCGGCGAACCGGACGACATCGCGTGGGCCGTCGTGTACCTGGCGTCGGACGCATCGTCGTTCATGACCGGCCAGATCCTGCGCCCCAACGGCGGCGTCGCCATGCCGTGGTAGCGCATTAAGCCTCGATCCACCGATCGGCTTTGGGTGGTGGGGTGGCGGCGGTGTGGCGGTGACGGCCTTGTCGGGCTGGCGGCTGTGGGTGTTGGGGCGGCCGAGGTTGGTGTTTCGTGGTGGTGGTGGGTTGTCGACGCCGTGGG
>JAYRVH010000016.1:0-3797 GCA_041918615.1 Acidimicrobiales bacterium | reverse complement strand
GAACTCGCCGCCGACATCGAAGCCTGGGCCGCCACCTGGAACGAGAACCCCACCCCGTTCATCTGGCACAAGACCGCTGACGAGATCCTCGAACGCCTCGCCGGCTACTGCACCGCCATCAACCAAGGAGCCGGTGACGACGCATGACCTTCATTTCACAGCCCTTCAACCTTCCAGCACACTAGGGCCAGCGAGAAGACACCCCAGATGGACGGCGGCCACGTGACCCGAGGGTAGGACGCGAGCGCGGGCAACGGGTGCGGGCCCCGCGCCCGAGCGCCCGGCAGGGTACCTGTTGCCGAGCCGGTGCCGCTACTTGAGGTAGGGTGTCCGAGGTTCATGGGTGGCTCCATCAACTCGAGCTTGGAGAAAGCCGAATGATTCGACGGCGGACGAACGCGACCGGGGTGGCTGGCGCGGCGGGGGTGGCCCTGGTGCTGCTGGCTCAGCTCGCGTTGGTGGGCGCCTCATTGCGCGGGGCCTCGCCGGCGGCAGCGGCGCCACGGCACAACGCGGCGGTGAATCAGGCGGCGGTGAATCAGGCGCCACTGGACAGCGCGGCGGTGAGCGCGCTCGACGGACCGGTGAACAGCACTGACTTGGTCGGGGATGCACGGGGCGTGTCGGTCCTCCAGGCGCCGCAGGGCTCGTTCAACGGGTTCCCCACGCAGGGGGACTCCGCCCTCATCCTCTCGACCGGCGACGCGTCGACCGTCGCCAATCCCCGGGCGACGAGGGGGCTACCCGTTGCCAACGCCAACCCCGTGGTCGAGACCGACCTGTTCGGAACCGACCTCGCAGGTGCTGCCGGCGCCGATGGCAACGACCTGACTCAGGTCAAGATCGCCCTTTCGCCCCCGACGGGCGCGACCTGTGTCAGCTTCGACTTCCTGTACCTCTCCGAGGAGTTCCCCAACTACGTCGACCAGGAGTTCAACGACATCTTCACCGCCGAGCTGAACGAGTCGGAGTTCGAGCTCAACGGTAACCAGGTGTCGGCGTCCAACAACTTCGCCTACGGCGAGGACCAGGAGTTGTTGTCGGTCAACACCTTCACCAGGTTCTCTCCGGCGCAGCGGTCGGCACTCAACGGCAAGTCGCCGCCGCTTAGCGCATCGTCACCGATTCAGTTCGGTGAGGGCGACCTCAACGAGGGCGCCGCCGACCTGGCCATCTACCTGTCCGTTCAGGACCTCGGGGACTCCGCCCTCGACTCTGCGGTCGTCGTCGACAACCTGCGCTACGCCAGCGGCGCGGCGTGCGACCAGGGCATCGTCTCGATCAGGGACTCCGACGGCGACAGCCTGTCGGACCTGTGGGAGACCGAGGGGATCGACTACGACGGCGACGGGACGCCCGAGCTTGATCTCCCGGCAATGGGCGCCGATCCGCAGCACAAGGACATTTTCGTCGAGATCGACTGGATGTTCGACGCACCGACCTGCATCACGACACCGACCGTCACCTCGTGCCCGACGAACTTCAAGGACAAGACGCCCGACGCAGCGGCGATCGCGGCGATGGTCCAAGCCTTCGCCGACGCCCCCGTTGACAACCCGGACGGATCGACGGGCATCAACGTGCACGTCGATGCGGGCCGTGACTCGCCGATGGACGGCACCCAGACGTGGGGCGCTCGCGGCAGGGGTAACGCGGTGGACTACGTCGAGAACCTCGGCACGGTGACGAACGGCTCCTATGACTGGTCCGCCTTCGACGCGATCAAGGACGCCAACCTCGACGCCGCCCGGCGGGACGCGTTCCACTACGTCCTCTACGCGAACTACCTGGGCACCGAAAACACCTCCGGTCGGAGCCGGGGACTGCCGGGAGGCGATGTCCTCGTCACCGACGGCCCCTGGGCGACGGTCGGCTCTGAGACCTTCTCGACGCGGCAGGAGGCCGGCACGTTGATGCACGAGCTCGGCCACAACCTCGAGCTCCACCACGCTTCCGAGCGCAAGAACGACCCCGCCTACGAGGATGGCTACTACTCGATCATGAACTACTGCTATCAGCTCCCAGGGCTCCAGGGAGCGGATCGCAACACGGCGGCGCTCGCGGGGCTCGACTACTCCCGCGGGAGTCCGAACCAGGTCAACCTCCCCTGCAGGCGGGCCACCGACTTGTCCGTCAGCACTGGCCCCCCGAGGACCGTCAACGCTCTCCCTTACAACGACTGGGCGAACATCACCTTCAACGGTGGCTCCATCGGGGATCTCGGCAACGGTGCCCCGGAACCAACCCTGACCCAGGAGGACGAGCTGACCGAGCCGGAAGCCGTCAGTCTCGGCGTCAACGCCGCCCCGGGTGACGGCGTGGTGAGCGTGCTGGGCCCCGACCTGATCGCGGCCGGCGTCGATGGCCAGTCGCTGGTCCTCAATGTCCACAACCCGTCGGCCGAGCGGGCCACCTACCGGGTCGAGATCGACGAAGACTGGCTCGATGAACCGGTCACGGTCACGGTGCCGGCGAACGACTCCAAGCGGGTCGATCTGCCGGTCAACGTCACCAGGGCGAGTGACGCCGCGGCGCCGGTGACGGTCTCGTTGTTCAACGGCGACCAGCTGCTGTCGACCTCCACCCGGGACGTCCACGCGGCGGACCTGACCAATGAGGCGGTCGCCCGCGATGTGAGCGAGATCCTCGACCAGCTCGGCGAGGACCCGCCGGCTGGATTCGACCGTAGGGCCACGAGGCTCCTCCGGGAGGCAATGGAGCCGGTCCTCGCCGGCGACGTGACGCCGGACATCGAGGACGAGGGCGGGTTCTCGATCTGGCTGATCGCGCTCATTGCGACAGCCGTCGTGCTGGCGGTGGTGATCGCAGTCGCCGTGACGCGCCGGGGCAAAGCAGGGCAGTCGTAGTGATTCGTCGATGAGGCGAGGGACACAGGGACTATGGAGACCAAGATGGTGCGCAGGGTTGCAGTGACGGGGCTGATCTTGGGGGCAGTGTGCCTCACATCGCTGGCCACTGGATCGGTGACGTCGGCGCAGACTGCGCCGATCGAGCGATCACCGTGGCGGATGTTCATCACTCCCACCCCACATGGCCCGCTGGCGAGCGGCCACACCGACATGACCCAAGTGGAGCCGTATTTCGCGGACGCGTCGATTCCCGATACCGCCGACGCTGGCTGGCAGTCTGCGCCCGAGCCAGACACCATCGGCTTCGACGGCCAGGTCGACCCCAACTTCGGAGGTGAGCAGGCCTCTCGTCTCACGACCTGCGGCTCGACGGTGGACTACACCTACTTCGAGACCATCGTCACCGTCCCACCCGGCACGACGCCCAACACCTTCACGGTCGACTTCAACAACATCGACGACGCCGCGCAGATCTCGATCTTCAACAGCGCGAACCCGACCGGAACGGTCGGCACCGAAGGGGTCGTGCGAGCCAGCAACAGCGGCACGCAGACGGGCAACCTTGCCAGCCAGCTGGTCGAGGGCGAGAACAGACTGGTCATCACCCAGATGGACTTCTGCAATCCGGGCAACACCCTCCACGAAGCCCGGATCACGCTGGACGGCTCCGAGGTTCCGACCGAGGACGAGCCTGACTCCACCACGACCACCGGCGACGTCACCACCACCACTGGCGCCAACGAGCCGAGAACCCCGATCCCGCCTGCCAGTTTCGGTGACGTGCACTTCCGGACACCGGATGCGCTGGTCTTCGACATCCAGGACGTGGGCGATTTCGTCCTCACGCAATCCACGACCGGCGAGGTGGTGATCCAGTCACGCCAGGAGGCCTGGGAGAGCCGACCCGGCGTATCGATCAACACCGCT
>JAYRVH010000015.1:0-39856 GCA_041918615.1 Acidimicrobiales bacterium | reverse complement strand
TCGCCGAGTCGCCCGGCGCCAACGACGCCAGGTCACCCGACAACACCGTCATGTCCGCCTCGGTGATCCCGAGATCGGCATCGGCCACCGTCACCGGCGCCAGGGTCGTGTCACCCTCGTTGGTGATCACGAAGCAGTAGGTGACCGCGTCACCGTTGAGGCCCGACACCAGCTCCGAGCCGGCACAGCCCGCACCGTTGTCGTGGCCGCGGTACACCGTCTTGGCCACCGATGCCGCCGGGGCCACCTCGTCCACCTGGGCGGTGTCCTCGTTCGTCACCGGGTCGACACCGGGCAGCGCATCGCCGTTGCCGTCGACCGGCGTGCCGGTCACCGCCGCGGTGTTCGTCAGGTCACCGTCGATGGCCGCCTCGAAGTACAGCGTCGCCGAGTCGCCCGGCGCCAACGACGCCAGGTCACCCGACAACACCGTCATGTCCGCCTCGGTGATCCCGAGATCGGCATCGGCCACCGTCACCGGCGACAGGGTCGTGTCACCGTTGTTCGTCACGGCGAAGCAGTACGTCACCGCGTCGCCGTTGAGGCCCGACACCAGGTTCGAGCCCGCACAGCCCGCACCCGAGTCGTGGCCGCGGTACACGCTCTTTGCCACCGAGACCGACGGGCCGACCTGGTCCACCTGGGCGGTGTCCTCGTGCGTCACCGGGTCGACACCATCGAGCGGGTCGCCGTTGCCGTCGACCGGCGTGCCGGTCACCGCCGCCGTGTTCGTCAGGTCCCCGTCGATCGACGACTCGAAGAACAGGGTCGCCGAGTCGCCCGGCGCCAACGACGCCAGATCACCCGACAGCACCGACAGGTCGGCCTCGGTGATCCCGAGATCGGCATCGGCCACCGTCACCGGCGTCAGAGTCGTGTCACCGTCATTGGTGACCACGAAGCAGTAGGTCACCGCGTCACCGTTCAGGCCCGACACCAGGTTCGAGCCGGCACAGCCCGCACCCGAGTCGTGGCCGCGGTACACGGTCTTGGCCACCGAGACCGCAGGAGCGACCTCGTCCACCTGGGCGCTGTCGTCGTCGGTCACCGGCTGGGAGCCCGGGAGCGGGTCGCCGTTGCCGTCGACCGGCGTGCCGGTCGCGGTGGCCGTGTTCGTCAGGTCGCCGTCGATCGACGACTCGAAGTACAGGGTCGCCGAGTCGCCCGGCGCCAACGACGCCAGATCACCCGACAACACCGTCATGTCCGCCTCGGTGATCCCGAGATCGGCATCGGCCACCGTCACCGGCGTCAGCGCCGACTCACCGCTGTTGGTCACCACGAAGCAGTACGTCACCGCTTCACCGTTCAGGCCCGACAGCAGGTTCGAGCCCGCACAGCCGGCGCCGGCGTCGTGGCCGCGATACACCGTCTTGGCCAGCGAGACCGCTGGCGACACGTCGTCCACCGCAGCGGTGTCGTCGTTCGTCACCGGGTCGGCACCGGGGATCGGGTCACCGTTGCCGTCGACCGGCGTGCCGGTAACCGCCGCGGTGTTCGTGAGGTCGCCGTCGACCGTCGCCTCGAAGTACAGGGTCGCCGAGTCGCCCGGCGCCAACGACGCCAGATCACCCGACAACACCGTCATGTCCGCCTCGGTGATCCCGAGATCGGCATCGGCCACCGTCACCGGCGTCAGAGTCGTGTCACCGTCGTTGGTCACCACGAAGCAGTACGTCACGGCCGCACCGTTGCGGCCCTGCACCAGCTCGCCGCCCGGGCAACCCGCACCCGAGTCATGACCGCGGTACACCGTCTTGGCCACCGACAACGCCGGCGCCACCTCGTCCACCTGCGCCGTGTCGTCACCGGTCACCGGGTCGAGCCCGGGATAGGGGTCACCGTTGCCGTCGACCGGCGCGCCGGTCGCGACCGCGGTGTTCGTCAGGTCGCCGTCGATCGACGACTCGAAGTACAGGCTCACCGAGTCGCCCGGCGCCAGAGACGCCAGATCACCCGACAGCACCGTCATGTCCGCCTCGGTGATCCCGAGATCGGCATCGGCCACCGTCACCGGCGCCAGGGTCGTGTCACCGTCGTTCGTGACCACGAAGCAGTACGTGACGGCGGCGCCGTTGCCACTGCGGACCAACTCGCCCCCGGCGCAGGACGCACCCGCGTCGTGGCCGCGGTACACCGTCTTGGCCACCGAGACCGCCGGCGCCACCTGGTCCACCTGCGCCGTGTCGTCGTGGCCCACGGGCTGACCGCCGGGCAGGGGATCGCCGTTGGGATCGAGCGGCGTGCCGGTCGCCGAGGCGGTGTTCACCAGGTCGCCGGCGATCGTCGCCTCGAAGTACAGGGTCGCCGAGTCACCGGGCGCCAGCGACGCCAGATCACCCGACACGGCCGTCATGTCGGTCTGGTCGATGCCGAGCGACGCGTCGGTCACGGCCACCGGGGCGAGGGTCGCGCCCCCGTTGTTGGTGACCACGAAGCAGTAGGTCACGCCGTCACCGTTCACGCCCGATACCAGGTCCGAGCCTGCACAGCCCGCACCGGCGTCGTGGCCGCGGTACACGGTCTTGGACACGACCACCGAAGGGGTGACCTCGTCGACCTGGGCGGTGTCGTCGGCGGTCACCGGCTGGATGCTCGGGATGGGGTCGCCGTTGCCGTCCACCGGCGCGCCGGTCGCGGTCGCCGTGTTCGTGAGGTCACCGTCGAGCGCCGTCTCGTAGGAGAGGGTCGCCGTCTCGCCGGGCGCCAGCGAGGACAGATCGCCCGAGAGCACGACCATGTCCGCCTCGGTGATGCCGAGATCGGCGTCGGCCAGCGTGACCGGCGACAGGGCCGTGTCGCCCGTGTTGGTCACCCCGAAGCAGTAGGTCAGGTCGGCACCGTTCGCACCGGTGACGAGCTCGGCGCCCGCACACGACGCACCCGCGTCGTGGCCGGCGTAGACGGTCTTGGCCACCGAAACCGCTGGCCCGACCTCGTCCACCTGGGCGGTGTCGTCACCCGTCACCGGGTCGACGCCGACCAGGGGCGTGCCACCGCCGTCGACGGGCGTGCCCGTGACGGTCGCGATGTTCGTGAGGTCGCCGTCGACCGTCGACTCGAAGTACAGCGTGGCCGAGCCGCCCGGCGCCAACGAGGACAAGTCACCGGAGAGCACCGACATGTCGGCCTCGGTGATGGCGAGGTCGGCGTCCGCGATGGTCACCGGCGACAGCGCGGTGTCACCGTCGTTGGTCACCTCGAAGCAGTAGGTGACCTGGGCGCCGTTCCGTGCCTGCACCAGCTCACCGCCGGTGCAGCCCGCGCCGGCGTCGTGGCCGCGGTAGACGGTCTTGGCCACCGACACCGCCGGCGCCACCTCGTCCACCTGGGCCGTGTCGTCGTCGCCGACCGGGTCGACACCGGGCAGCGGGTCGCCGTTGTCGTCCACCGGCGGGCCCGAGACCGAGGTGTGGTTGACGAGGTCACCGTCGATGGTGGACTCGAAGTACAGCGCCACCGAGTCTCCCGGTGCCACCGTGGCGAGATCGCCGGACAGGACCGTCATGTCGGTCTCGTCGATGCCCAGGTCGGGGTCGGTCACCGTCACCGGCGACAGGGGGACGTCACCGTTGTTGGTGACCACGAAGCAGTAGGTGACGGCGTCGCCGTTGCGCCCGACGACGGTCTCCGTGCCTTCGCACGAGGCCCCCGCGTCGTGGCCGCGGTACACCGTCTTGGCCACCAGGGCCGCCGGGCCGACCGCGTTCACCGAGGCGGTGTCGTCACCGGTCACCGGGGCCACCCCTGGCAGCGGAGCACCGCTGCCGTCGACGGGGACACCCGACACCGCTGCGGTGTTGGTGAGGTCGCCGTCGAGGACGGACTCGAAGTACAGCGTCGCCGAAGCGCCCGGCGCCAGGGACGACAGGTCGCCGGAGACCACCGACATGTCGGCGTCGGTGATGCCGAGGTCGCCGTCGGTCACCGTCACCGGTGCCAAGGGGGTGTCGCCGTCGTTGGTGACGACGAAGCAGTACGTGACCGCGTCGCCGTTCAGGCCCGCCACAGACTCGGTGCCGGCACAGGTCGTCCCGGCGTCGTGACCGCGGTACACGGTCTTGGCCACCGACACCGCCGGCGCGACCTCGTCCACCGAGGCGGTGTCGTCACCCGTCACCGCACCGAGCCCCGGAAGGGCGGCGCCGTTGGCGTCAGCAGGCGTGCCCGACACCGACGCCGTGTTCGTGAGGTCACCGTCGATGGTCGACTCGAAGTACAGGGTCGCCGAGCCGCCCGGCGCCAGGAGCGCCAGGTCACCCGAGAGCGGGGTCATCGCGGTCTGGTCGATGCCCAGGTCGGCATCGGCCACCGTCACCGGCGCCAGCGTCGTGTCGCCGTCGTTGGTGACGGTGAAGCAGTACGTCACTGCATCGCCGTTCACGCCGGTCGCGGTCTCGGCCCCGGCGCACAGGGCGCCGGCGTCATGGCCGCGGTACACGGTCTTGGCCACCGATACCGCCGGCGCCACCTGGTCCACCTGTGCGGTGTCGCGCGCGGTCACCGGGTCGGTGGCCGGGATCGGGTCGCCGTTGCCGTCCACCGGCACACCGGTGACGGTCGCGGTGTTCGTCAGGTCACCGCTGATCGTGGTCTCGTAGTAGAGCACGCGGGTGTCACCGGGAGCGATCGAGGTCAGGTCTCCCGAGACGGCCGTCATGTCCGTCTCGTCGATGCCGAGGTCGGCGTCGGCGATCGTGACCGGCGCCAGGTCGGTCGCACCGTCGTTCGTCACCGCGAAGCAGTACGTGACGGCATCGCCGTTCTGGCCGAACACCGTGTCGGGGCCCTGGCAGGACGCACCGGCGTCGTGGCCGCGGTACACGGTCTTCGCGATCGCGACCGACGGCTCCGGCGGCGCGGTCGGCTGGACATCGACGGCGACGTAGGTGCCGTAGCTCGTGGCGAGGGTCGCCTCGTTCACGATCTGGGTCACCCCGAGGGCCAACGGCTGGTCGACCACCACGTCGAAGGTGACCGTCCGCGTCTCGCCCACCGCGAGTGCCGGGGGCAGCGTCACGCCGGACCCGTCGAGCGGGAACGGCGTCCCCACCCCGTCGTCTGCGATCGGGCTCCCGTTCGTCTGGGTCGTCGCGAGCGTGTAAGTGGTGTTCGCCGGCACCCCGTCGGTCAGGACCAGGGTGTCCGCAGGCGCGATGCCGGTGTTGTTCGCGGTGATCGTGTAGCGGATCGTCTCGCCGGGGTCGGCGAGGCCGTCACCGTCGTCATCCACGATGGCCGAGGTCTTGTTCAGGTCGACCGTCGGGAAGGGCAGCACGGTGGTGCCCATGTCGATGGCGGGATTGGCCGCCTGCAGGCCGGGGATCTGGCCCCAGGCGGCGGCGAGCCTGGTGCCGTCGACGGTGTAGATGCGGGCACCGGTCATGTCGGCGTCGCCCGTACCCTTGGCGTTGGTGACGGTGCTCGGCACACCACAGGTCGAACCGCCGTTGTCCACGATCACCCTGGGCACGAGGGCATTGACGCTGCAGGAGAAGTCGTACTTGTTGCCGTTGGCGTCGGTATTGGCACCGGTGGCGCTATTACCGTCACGGTCGACGTAGATGGTGGTGTTCGCCGCAGCTGCCACCCACACACCGCTGTCGTTCTCGGTGAGGTTCGATGAACCCGGCGCATAGCCGAGCACGACCATCGGGGTCAGGTACTTCTCGGGGATGAGCGTGAAACCCCAGTTGTAGAAGCCGCTGGAGTCGTTGCCCGCGCCGCTCTCAGGAGTGGTGATGGCCACGAGCGCGTAGAAGGAGTTGCCCGGGCTCGAGAACTGTGCCCCCACGTCCTGCGCGTACCTGTAGCTCGCCTGGCCGCCGGCCGGAACTGACAGCGTCGTCGATGTCCCGTCGGAGCGGGTCACGTTCACGGTGATCGCGGAGCTCCCCGGGTTGAACAGGAAGGCCCGGGCGATCTCGCTGGTGTTGTTGGTCGAGGCGACCGGCGAGAAGTAGCGGTCGGACCAGCGCTCCGTCGGGGTGAGCTCGAACATGCGACCCTCGTACCCCTCGCCGACGTCGCCGGTGGCGACGTACACCGCGACGGGCTTGTTCGACGTGATGGTGTCACCCAGGTTGATGCCGCCGTCGACGAGATGGACCTGGCCTTCGTCGAGGGTGACGGGCGCTTCACCCGTCACGTTGACCACGGTGCCGTTCTGGGCCGCGACGACAATGATGCCCGTGTACTCCCAGGGCGAGTCGTTGACGTTGTTGTTGATCGGGTCGAAGGGTGCGTCCTGACCTACCGGGCTCCGGAACGCGTAGCCGTAGCGGGCGACTTCCGGCACGGCTGCCGCAGAGGCGTGGACCGAACCGGTCGTCTCGCCCCAGCCGCCCATCGTCACGACGGCGGGCGCCGTTGAGACGATCTTGTCGCGTCCGTCGTAGTACGGCTGGCTCGACCCTCCCGGGGTGATGTCACCGATGTTGGCGAGCACCACCACGTTGTTGAGAACCAGCGGCTGCCCGTCCCCCATGGTCTGGAGCTCGGTGGTGGCCCCCGGGCTGTTGATCGGGTCGGCGTCGTAGCCATCCTCCCAGTGGTCGACGGCGACGACGTTGTTCGCGCGGGCCGACACGATCGAGCTGACCAGCCGCACGTTCTGCGCCGGCAGCCCCGGCTCCTCGCTCAGCAGTGTGTCGTAGAACTGCGCCGCGTCGAAGGGCAGGTAGTGGGTCTGCAGCCCTGCGGCAGTCAGCTGCGGGGGCGCCGTCTCGGGCGCACGCGCCGGCGAGGTCACCAACGCCGCTCCCAGCACGGCCACGATGGCCACGGGCGCCAGCAACTGGCCCCAGCTGAAACGGCGCAGCCGGGCGCTGGTTGCCTGCCCCTTGATCTTCTTGGAAAGCTCCGACATGACACGCATCGCCAATACTCCTGGGTGAGAGGTTCCGCACCTTTCGGTACGGCACACCCAGAGATGAGGGTGACGCGTCGATATCGCTGGCCAATGAGTCAGTCGGCCCAAACGCCTGCCAACCCTCGACCTGCCTCGACCTGCCTCGATCCTTGGTCGAGGGGTGGGCCCGGCAGCGCGCTCCGTGGCAAGAGAACCTCAATAGGTAGTTGAGGGTTTGCCGAGGGTGGTAGCGGGCGGTTTCGGTGTACGGTCAGGCCCTTCGCCGCCGCCGAGCGGCCGGCACCCGGGGCCGACGAGACCTCAGGTCTGGGCCGAAGCGCCGAGGGCCTCGTCGGAGAGGGCTCGGAGGTCGGCGAAGGTGACGCCGTCGGCGTGCCAGAGGCGGTCGAACACGGCGTCGGCCCGGTCGGTGAAGCCGTGGCGGTTGCGGAAGTGGTAGAGCCGGCGCTGGCGCTGGTCGAAGTAGCGGTAGCCCAACTGGTCGAGGCGGCCGGCCTGGTAGGTCTCCCATGCGTTGGCCACCGCGGGGTCGACGGGCTCGTCGAGCGGCGGGGCTCCGAAGGCGGGATCGAGGCGATCGGACGCCTCGAGGAGGAGGCGGCCGATGATGTTCTGCGCGCCATCGACCGAGAGCTGACGGGGACGCTTCGGGTCCTCGAGGGCCCCGCTCTCGATGTTCAAGGTGACGGGGTCGAGCGAGGCGACCACCGCCCAACCGAGGGGTGACCCTTCGTTGACCTCGAGATGGACGTCCGCGTCGGCGTCGATCCCGACCTTGGGGAGCAGGTCTTCGGCGATCGCCATGATCTCGGCGTTGTCGAAGCCGACCAGGGTGAAGGTCTCGGGCGTGACGATGACGGGCATGGGCTCGGTGTCGGTGTCGCCGGGGCGGACCGGTCAGCCGGCGGCAGCGTCGGCGGCCAGGGCCTCGGTGCGCTCCTGCGCCTCGCGCAACGCGGCGTGGGCGTCCTCGGCGATCTCGTCGATCTCGGCGTCTTCGAAGCCCGCGAGCTCACGGAAGCGGCGGGCCAGCTTCACCGGGCTCTCGTCGTCCTCACCGCGGAAGCCGCCGAGGGAGAAGAGCTTGTCGACCACCCGCTGGAACTCGAGGGCGTTCTTGCGGCGCTCGGGGTCGTCGGCGGTGAGGCGTCGCAGCCAGTCGGAGCCCATCTTCACGTGGGTGACCTCGTCGGCGAGCATCCAGTCCTCGCAGAACTCGAGCACCGGGTCGCCGGCCGCGTCGCCGAACTCACGCATGGTGTTGAACACGTCGATGGCCAGGCCCTCGAGGGCCCGGTTGACGCCGGTGAGGCGCAGGACCGGGTCGGGGTTGCACGCGGCCTCGTAGAGGAAGGTGCCCTCGGAGAACTCGCCGATCTCGGTGCCCATCCAGTCGCTCAGCTTCACCGAGATCTCGCAGTGTCGGGCCTCGTCCCAGCACTGGCGGGCCATGTCGAGCTTGAGCGCGAAGGGGGCCTCGTCGCGTCCGTCGCCGGTGTCGAAGTCCCAGCACGTGCGACCGGCGCCCTCGAGCGCCTGGATCTCACCGACGAAGATGCCGTGCATGAGGGCCCGGGCGGCGTCGGACGCGTCGGGCCGCTTCGGCGTGAGCTTGGCCGAGGCGCGCATCTTGGTGTTCTGGATGGATCGGGGGTCGTTGAAACGGTCGGTGAGCGGCACGCGGACGAATCGCTCGTCGCGGGCCAGATCCTCGACGGGGTGGGACTTCCTCATGGGGACACCTGTTGGCTTTCTGTGCGCTCGTGGTTGGCTTCGAGGGGGGCGCCGATCGAGCCCGGCCCGGCGATGCCGCCGGCAGCCAGGAGCAGCTTCTCGAGGTGCGCCTGGCGGTCGGCGGCCCGCTGCACCTCGTCATCGGTCTCGATGAGCGACTGGATGAGCATCTCGCCGTCGCGCCAGTCGTCGAACTCGTCGGCGAGCGCGAACTTGAGCGACCGGACGGTGGGGGCGTCGGTGATCGTGCTCGTGTTGTTCAGGTGGAAGGTGTACGCGGCGATCTTGTGGGGGATCAGCACCCGGTAGACGCCGACGAGCTTCTCGATGGTGAGCCCGGGGGCCTCGGGCTCGGTGAGCGAGTCGACGAAGGCCACCATCTCGTCGTTGGGCGGGACGTTGAGGCGCTCGGGGTTCATCTCGCGCAGTTCGGGCAGGCGCTTGTGCCAGAGCTCGCTGTGCCAGGCGTGGTGGTACGTGTGGGTGCCGAGGCGAAGCTTCACGTCGAGCTCGGGAACGGTGGCCACCCAGCCGCCGAGCACCTCGAACGTGCGCATCTCGATCCACTTGTAGTGGCCGACTCGTCTGGCGGTCTCTTCCACCGTGAACGAGCCGGGCAGCTCTCGCCGGTCCCACGGCGTGAACGCCGCCCGGGCCTTCTTCGGATCAGCCACTTCCCGCATCCCCCTCGGACGGACGACGTCTTCCCACGGGCAACGTCTTCCCACGGACAACGTGCCTCTCGATCTGCTCCGAGGGTACTTGACCGAGCGGTCAAGTGGAAGGGGCGGGGCTCGCGCCCATCCGCAAGCGCCGCCATCGGAACGAGCGAACCGCTTTCCGCCCGAGCGGCTGGCCGGCCCCGGCGCAGCACCCCCGGCGGCGCGTGGGCCTCAGACAGCGTGGGCGCCTGGCGGCGAGGCCAGAGACGGCGTGGGCCTCAGACGGGCGTAAGCGTCTGGCGGCGAGGCGGGTCGCCTGGCGGGTGGTCGAGCCATGACCGCTGGCCGGGTGGGCACATGGCCCGTTTGCCGGTGCCGGGCTCGAGCTGCCAGCCCTTGTGAGTCTTCAACCGATGGTCGTGGGCGCACAGCCAGTCGAGGTTGGTGAGTTCGGTCACGTGGATCTTGTGCCAGTCGACCCGATGATCCACCTCCAGGTGTTCGGTGGCGGCGCACCCGAGCCTGGTGCAGCCGATGTTGAGCAGGTGCAATACGAGCTGCTGGACGACGTTGGCCCGGCGGGAGAAGTTCGTGACGTTGAACGCGTCGACCCCGTCCTGGATCACCAGCGCGATCGCCGCGTCGGGCAGGAACTCGCGGAGAGCGGCGACCGGCACCGGGCCGACCCCCTGGATCTCGCAGAGCTCGCCCGCCACGGTGTGGCCCCTCCGAAGCGCGGCGGCATCGGCCCGCAGGATCAATTGCACGTTCGCCCGGCGGGGCATAGCAGGCGGGGGCACCGCGGCCGGCGGCGTGGGTCGTGTGGTGGGTGGCGTGGTGGGTGGCGTGGTGTGCCCGATGCCGGGACCACCTTCACCGACCGTTCCGACCGTTCCGACTGGGGAGGACGCGCCCGCCGCGGTGCCGATGTCGTCGGCCCCTTCGATGCCGAGGAGGGCCATCAAGGCGTCGTACATGTTGGCATCGAAGCGTTCGCGGCCGCCTTCGGTGCGGGCCCGGGCGAACACCCTGTCGAGATGCGGCTTCAAAAGGGCGGTCAGCTTCGCGTTGTGGTGCGCCGGGCCGTGGTAGCTGCCCCAGCCTTCACCCTGCGCGTTGGTGCCGTCCTTGAACGACCGGTTCTTGTGGGCCGCACGATGCCGGGCCTCGTCGTCGCCCAGCGCCGCTGCCTTCCGTGCCTTTGCCTTGCGGGCCAGCTCTCCGAACGACCCCTTCCGGGCCGTGTCCAACAGCTCGTCCTCGCACGACGGGTCCGCGCTGGCGCCATCGGCGACCGCCTTGGCCTGATCGGGCGACAGTTCGCCCCTCTTCACCGCGTCCTGTGCCGCCGGCAGCTCCCTGAGCCGCCGCGAGCACTCCAGATCGCGTGCCGCGTCGCCGGCGGACTGGCCGGTCTGCTTCGCCAACCACTCGGCCGCCGAGCGCTCACCGTCCTCGCCCCACAGGCTCTCGTTGTCGACCCGCCGGGCCAACAAGAGGCGCAGACCCGCGGCGGACTTCTCGATCGCCGCCAGCACCCTGATCGCCTCTGCCGCCTGCGCGACGGTCAAACGGTCCGGATCGCACCTCGTAGCGAACGCCGCCAGGTGCGCTCTGATCACTCGGAGGATCCGGAACATGTGTTCGACTCTAGCCTTATCGGCCCCACCCACCAATCCTTTTCAATAGTTTCCCTATGATTTCTGTCTATGAGCATGGTCGACTTGAGATCGAGAACCTTCTGAGCCAGGCTCAGCGCCTCGCAGTGGCGTGACCACCGGTGGCGTGGTGGCAGGGTCGTCACGCGTACGTCACTGACACCAGTGGCTTTGGTGGTCGACCGTCGCCGGGGCCTCTTGCCGACGGCGCCGGTACTCGGTGCCGAGCACCTCGGCCGACGATCCCTCGCCGGCCCGGCTACCGGCCGAGCAGGTCGTCGAGTTCGGCGAGGGCCCGGTCCACGTCGTCCACCAGGATCGCGTGAAGGCCGGCGTTGCGGGCGCCCACGACGTTGCCCGGATGATCGTCGAGGAACACGGACGCCGCAGGGGCGACCCCGCCGAGCAGGTCGAGGGCGTGGTGGTAGATCGCCGGGTTCGGCTTGCGCATCCCGACCGCCGACGAGTCGACGACCACGTCGAACAACTCGTCGAGCGGCACCTTGGTGCGCCACTGGTCGCCCGCCTCCTTCACGTTGTTGGTGACCAGTGCGGTGCGGTAGCCCTCGGCCCGAAGGGCCCGGATGCACTCGACGACCCGCTCGTGCACCGGGAGGTCGACCATCAGCGAGCGGAGCCGGTCGAAGTCGAGGTCGAGGCCCGCCGCCTGCGCCCGTTCACGCACATCGACGGCGTAGGCCATCAGCTCGATCTCGCCGCGCTCGAGCCGGTGCCAGGGGTGGTCGGTGTCCTCCTCGTAGGGTCCGAGCATGAACTCGAGCACATCGTCGGGGGCCATGCCGTCACCCGCTCCGATCCTTCCGATGGTGGCCCACGGCGATCCGGTGACCACCCCGGTGAAGTCGAACAGCACCGTCTCGATGGGCGGCGTCGGCGAAGCGGCGGCTTCAGGCACGCCCGAGAGCCTCGCGCAACCACGTCCGCTGCCCGGAACCGGGCGGTTCAGGCAAGGGCCCGCTCGACGATACCGGGCCGGCCTGGCCCGCTACGGCTACGGCTACGGCTACGGCTACGGCTACGGCTACGGAACAGTGATGGCGCCGTCGATGTTGGTGTCGGCGGCGGCGGTGATGTTGAAGGGGGTGGCGCCGGAGAAGTCGGGGGCGTTGTCGAAGTACTCCTGGGCGTGGCCGCCGTTGGGGTCGACGAAGGTGGCGCGGTAGGTGCCGGGGGGCAGGCCGGTGACGGTGTAGGTGCCGTTGGCGGCGGTGATGGCGCCGCCGGCGATGCCGGTGGGCCCGAGGGCGAGGACCCAGGCACCGGCGACGGGGTTGCCAGTGGGGTCGTCGGTGACGGTACCGGACATCGAGCCCGTGGTGCGGCCGAGGGCGGCGTTGGTGGCAGTGGGGGCAGCCACCGAGGCGGCGCCGGCGAGGTTGGTGATGGGTTGGTTGTCGTGCCATTCGGCGTGGTGGAGCCCGGCGGGGTCGATGAACGCCAGTTTGTAGGGCCCGGCGACGACGTCGAGGCTGTAGACGCCTTGTGCGTTGGCGACGGCGCCGCGGGCGATGCGGAGGTCGGCGGCGTGGAGAGCCATGACGAACGCGCCGGGCACGGGGGCGCCCGTGCCTTGTTCGGTGACCGTGCCGGTGAGTGCAGCGCCGGTACCCACTGCGGTCTGGGTGGGCAGCGTTCCGTTGGCGGCGGTGTTGCCGCCGGCGCTCACGACAACGGTGTTGGCGTCGGGGACGTTGGGCGAGTTCGGGAAGAAGCGGGTGGAGTGGGCACCGGTGGGGTCGACGTAGCCGATGAAGTGGTTCCCGGGGTTGAGGCCGGGCAAGGTGAACGCGCCGGCACCGTTGGCCACGATGCTCCGCTCGGGGATGCCGGTGTTGTTGAGGGCGATGGCCCAGGTCCCGCCTATGGCGGTGTTGGGGCCGGTCTCGGTGACGGTGCCCGACAGCGATCCGCGGGTGGGGGCCATGGTCGCATCGGCGTCCACGATGGTTCCGGCCGGGACGGTGATGAGGGTGGGGGCCCCGGCGAACGCGGCGGTGTGGGCGCCGGTGGGGTCGACCAGGTACAAGAAGTACGACCCCGGCACGAGGGTGACGGTGTAGTTGCCCGAACCGTCGGCCACCGCGCCACCGGCCAGCGAGAAGTCGGTGGTGCGCAACGCGGCGACGAACGCACCCGCCACCGGCGCGGCCGACACCGCGTCGGTGATCGTGCCAGAGGTGCCGGAGGGCGCCGTCACCGTGACGTTGACCGGGTTCGAGCTGCTCGGCGACGTCTCGTCGCTGTCGACCGTCGCGGTGTTCGTGTAGGTGGGGATGTCGCCAGCGGTCGCCGTATGGGTGCAGTTGACCGTGGCGTTGGCACCCACACCGATCGTGCCGAGGTTGCCGTCACAGCCCGGGGCCTTGGCGTCGACGACCGTGACGTTGTGCAACGCGATGGAGCCGGTGTTGGTCACCGTGACGTGCAGGTGCACGGTCGCCCCCGCGATCACGCTGGTCTCGTCGGCGGTCTGCGCCACCGTGAACGACCCCGCGGCCACCAGCGGCGGTGTTCCCACGTCGATTGCGGGCAGGCTGTCGCCCATCTGGCCCGGAGCAAAGCCCCGGTTGGCGTCGTCGCCCTGCCCCAACTCGCCGAACGCGTTTTGGCCCCAGCACTTGACGGTGACGTTGTCCAACAACGCGCACGTCTGGGCGCCGTTCGCACTGATGGCCGCGGCGGTGCGGCCGGTCCCCAACGAAGCGGCGGGGAGGTTGTCGCCCATCTCGCCGGCGGCATCGCCGCGGCTGGCGGAGCTGCCCACACCCAACTCCCCGAAGGAGCTGTTGCCCCAGCACTTGACACTGCCGTTGTCAAGACGTGCGCACGAGTGGAAGGCGCCGGTGGCGACCCGGGTGGCGGTGCGGCCGGTGCCCAGGGAGACGGCGGGAAGGTTGTCGCCCATCTCGCCGGCAGCGACACCCCGGCTGGCGGTGTCGCCTTGGCCCAGACGTCCGTTGAGGTTGGAGCCCCAGCACTTCACGGTGGCGTTGTCCAGGACCGCGCACGTGTGGACCGCGCCGGTCGCGCTGACCGCCCTGGCCGTCCGACCCGAACCCAGGGCGACGGCGGGAAGGTTGTCGCCCATCTCGCCGGCGCCGTCGCCGCGTGAGTTCGGATCGCCCAGGCCCAGCTGACCCGAGTCGTTCAAGCCCCAGCACTTGACGGTGTCGTTGTCCAACCTGGCGCAGGTGTGGGCCACACCGCTGGTCACGGCGGTGGCGGTGCGACCGGTGCCGAGCGCCACTGCAGGCAGGTTGGCGCCCATCTCGCCGGCGGCATCGCCGCGGGGGGCCTGGTCGCCCTGGCCCAACTGTCCAGCGCCGTTGCCGCCCCAGCACTTGACGGTGGCGTTGTCCAAGATGGCGCAGGTGTGACCGCTCCCCGCGGCGATTGCGACCGCGGTTCGGCCCGAGCCGAGCGAGACGGCGGGCAGGCTGTCGCCCATCTCGCCCCCATCGTCGCCCCGGGCGAGCATGTCACCGAGACCCAACTGCCCGAACGCGTTGTCGCCCCAGCACTTGACCGTGCCGTTGTCCAAGATGGCGCACGTGTGGGCCCCACCCGCGGCGACAGCCACCGCCGACCGCCCCGAGCCGAGGGCCACGGCCGGCAGGTTGGCGCCCATCTCGCCGGCTTCGTCGCCCCGGTCCTCGATGTTGCCTAGGCCCAACTGCCCGACCGCATTGTCGCCCCAACACTTCACCGTGCCGTCGAACAACAGGGCGCAGGTGTGGTCGCGACCGGCGATAACGGCCGAGGGGGAGGCGGCGGCGGGCCCGGGCACCAGGTCCACGGCCGGCAGGTTGTCGCCCATCTCGCCGGCATCATCACCGCGGTCGTCGGTGTCGCCGAGTCCCAACGACCCGACGTTGCGGCCCCAGCACTTCACGGCGGCGTTGTCCAAGAGTGCGCAGGTGTGGAGGCCGCCGCCGGTAACGGCGAGCAGGGTCCGGCCCGACCCCAGCGACACGGCGGGCAGGCTGTCACCCATCTCACCGGCCCCGTCGCCCCGGCCGGAGATGTCGCCCAGGCCCAACTGACCGTCGAAGTTGAGGCCCCAGCACTTGAGCGTGGCGTCGTCCAACCGGGCGCACGTGTGATCGCCGCCCGCCGTGACGGCGGCAACTGTGCGACCGGTTCCCAGGGTCACCGCCGGGAGGTTGTCGCCCATCTCGTTGGCGGCGTCGCCTCGGTCGGCCGTGTCGCCCACGCCCAGTTGGCCCCGGCCGTTCTCACCCCAGCACTTGACCGCTGCGTTGTCCAACCGGGCGCAGGTGTGGAGGCTCCCGCTGTCGGCAGAGACCGCCGTGGCGGTGCGACCGGTGCCGAGGGCCACGGCGGGAAGGTTGTCGCCCATCTCGTTGACCCCGTCGCCCCGGTTGGCGGTATCGCCCAAACCCAACTTGCCCGAGCTGTTGGCACCCCAGCACTTGACGGTGCCGTTGTCCAGGAGCGCGCACGTGTGGAACGATCCGGCGGTGACGGAAGCGGCGGTGCGCCCGGTGCCGAGAGCCACCGCGGGCAGGTTGTCGCCCATCTCGCCGGGGTTGTCGCCCCGGTCGTTGATGTCACCCTGGCCCAACCGGCCGAAGGCGTTCTCGCCCCAGCACTTGACGGTGCCGTTGTCCAGGCGGGCGCAGGTGTGGTCGCCGCCGGCGCTGATGGCGGTGGCGGAGCGACCGGTGCCGAGGGCCACCGCCGGCAGGTCGTCGCCCATCTCGCCGGGGTTGTCGCCCCGGTCGGCGGTGTCGCCCAGCCCCAACTGGCCCGAGCCGTTGTCGCCCCAGCACTTCACCGTTGCGTTGTCCAACAATGCGCAGGTGTGCTCACCGCCGGCCGCGATCGCCGTGGCGGTGCGGCCCCCGCCAAGGCTCACGGCGGGGAGGTTCAGACCCATCTCGTCCGCCGCGTCGCCCCGGGAAGCGCGGTCGCTTTGGCCCAGTTGCCCAGACGAGCTGGAGCCCCAGCACTTGACGATGCCGTTGTCGATCAGCGCGCACGTGTGAGCGCTACCGGCGCTGATCGCACGGAACGTCGGCGGGTTGCCCGGCGCGTCATTGCCATCGGCGGCCACCGGGACCGAAGCCAGCCCGGCCGCCACCAGCGTGGCTACCGCCAGACCCGTGACTCCTGCCATCAGAAGTGAGCGCCCACCCATGTCCGCCTCCGGTCCGGCACGTCAGGTCTGAATGCCGCGCCGGGGTCGGGCGCAGCCGACAGTGCTGTGCGCACCATAGTTCTCACCCGCCGGTCCCCGCCGCGTCGTTCCGCTCGGGGCCCTTGCCGCTCCCGTGTCCTGCGACGGGTCAGACGCCAGAGATGAGCCCCACCAGGCGCGCCGACAACGCCCGCAAGGCCTCGGCCTGAACCGGGTCGACACCGTCGGCCCTCGGGTCAGAAGAGGCGGGCGCTGATGTTGCGGGCGACCGTGGTGGGCACGACGCCGACGGCGTCGCGGAGGGTGGCGTCGAGCAGCACCGACACGTTCGCCGCGGCGGCCGTCCCCAGAGTGGCGCACCCCGTACCTGCGCAGGTCGGGCCGACGGTCACCGTCACCGTGCGGCGGTCGGCACTGAGGCTGAAGGTAGAGGCGCCGAAGGCGGCGCTGGTGTTGTCGGTGGCGAGGTAGCTGTTCGATCCGGTGGACCGCGCGCCGTTGAACAGGCCCGGGATGGTGACGGTGTCGGACGCCGTGGTGCTGGGGTCGGTCATGGTGATGGTGGTGGTGGCCGGCAGGGTGACCGCCGGGCCGAGGGGCTCGCTGAGCAGGACCGACAGGGAGTCGCCCGGCGCGATGCGGCCGGCGATGGCGCCGCCGACGCTCGACAGGGTGAGCGCTGCGGGCCCGGCGCCGTCGGTGGGCGCCCTGGCCGCGAACGATGCCTGGTTGCCGGCCGCGTCGCGGGCGCCGGCGGCGTTGGCGGCCATGGCCACCGTGAACGAGCCGACCGTGGTGTCCCCCGCGCCCGTGGGCGTGGCCAGGGTCAGGTTCAGAGTGGACCCGGTTCTGGCCACGGTGCTCAGACTGCTGCCGGACGGCACGTTCGCGAGCGTCCACGGGGTGAGGCCCGCGCTGTACGTCGCCAGGGTCTCGGAGAACACGATCGCCACCCGGTCGACGATGCCGTTCCCGCCCGCCAGGTCCTGCATGGTCATCGAGACCACGACGGGGGCCGCTGCGTCGGTCGGGGCCACGGCCGCGTAGCTCGACTGGTTGCCCGCGGCGTCGCGGACGCCGGTCGCACTGGCCGCCAGGGCGATGCGCCAGGAGCCCACGGCGGTGGCCACGGCCGTGGATTCGACCAGGGTGAGCGAGGCGGTGGCCCCGAGGGCGGCCGCCGAGGCCACTGCGGTGCCCGCGGGTGCCGAGGTCATCGTCCATGGGGTCACGCCTGCCGAGTAAGCCGCGAGGGGCTCAGAGAAGGTGACGTCGACGCGGTCGAACCGGCCGTTGGCGTTGGCGTCGAACGCCGCCTGGCTCAGGCGGGCGGGCTTGGCCTTGTCGGCCGGCACCACACCGGTGAACGAGGTCTGGTTGCCTGCCGCGTCACGGAGACCGGTGGCCGAGGCCGACACCGAGATCGTGAAGCCGCCCACCGCGGTGTCGGCCGCACCCGCGCCCTCGGCCACGGTGAGGGTGGCGGCGGTCCCGCCGGTCGTCGCCGCGGCCGCCGACAGCGTCCCCGCCGACGGTACGTTGGCGAGCGTCCACGGCGCCGTACCGGCGCTGTAGGCGGCGAGCGGCTCGGAGAGCGTCATCGTCACCTGGTCGACCTTGCCGTTCGCGTTGGCGTCGTTCATCAGCGGTGCCGTCACCGGTGCCGGGGCGGCCTTGTCGACGGGTGCGGTGGCCGCGAACGAGGCGGTGAAACCGTTGAGGTCACGGATCCCTGCGCTGTTCGCCGCCAGGGCGACGGTGAACGTGCCGACCGCGGTGCTCGCGGCGCCCGCACCCTCGGCGAGCGTCAACGTCGCGACGCTGCCCGTCACCGAGACCGAGGCCAGCGACGCGCCCGACGGCGCATTGGCGAGGGTCCACGGCACAGTACCGGCCGTGTAGGGGGCGAGCGGCTTCGAGAACGTTGCCACCACCCGATCGACCTTGCCGTTCGCAGTCACGTCGAACATCTCGAGCGAGGACAGCACGGGCGGGTCGAGGATGGTGAACGCGGCACTCGCCGTCGTCCCCCCGGCACCGACCGCGAAGACGCTGTGGGGCGAGTTGTCGGTGCCCGCCGGGATCGTGACCGAGATCGTGGCGCTCCCGTCCGCCCCGACCGCGGTGGGCGTACCCGACAGGACGGCACCGGTGGCACTGTCGAGACGGAAGCTGAGGGCCTCGCCGCTGAGGAAGTTCGTGACGGTCCCGGCCAGCGCCAGCGGCAGGCTGGCTGCGGGGATGGTGGTCGACGACGAGAACGCCAGCGTGGCGACGCCGACGCTCACCGCCGAGCCGAACGCGCTCTCGGCCCCTGTCCACCCGCTGTGCAGGGGGGTGACCGTGTACTGCCACGAGCCGGCGGGCACACCGGTCTCCACGCAGCTCAGGCTGGCGATGACGCCGGTGCAGGTGGTGCTCATCGTGGCGGGCGGCCCGCTCGCCGCGGGATACCGAGTGAGCCGATAGCCGGTGGCGGACGTGCCGCCGGAGAGCACGGTCTCGCTCCAACTGACGGTGACGCTGCTCCCCACGGCGACGGCGACGGGCGCCGGCCCCTGGGGCACGCTCTGGCTCACGGCCCGGGCCGGGCCGACCGCCCTGCTCGTCCACGCCGCCCACGAGACGAAGGGGGCCGAGATGACGCTCACCACGACGACGAGCGCCGCAGCCGCACCCACTCTCCCGAGTAGGTGACGGCCGCGGCGCTCAGCGCTGCTCAGAGGTCGAGGGGACATCGGTCGTGGCCAGACCCGACGGGTCCGGACCAACGGGTCCAGTCCGTCAGACCTGCGTGCCGGTGAGGTCCAGGGCGATCGTGAACGTCACGCCCTGGCAGCCATCGGGGGCCCCCGACACCATGGTGACCACGTCGGCGATCGACTGCGCACCACTCGTGGCGTTGGCGGCCACGTCCAGGGTGAGGTCGGTCTCGGACCCGACGGTCACGTTCGAGGCCGGGCAGTTGGTCGGGTCGCTCGACGTGACAGCGCCCGGCGTCATGTCCGTGAACCGGATCGGGTACGGGTTGTCGTTGGTGAGGGTGAAGTGCACGTCGCCCTGCGTGTTGCCCGGGTAGAGGTCGGCGGCGCCGGTCGCGGCGTTGACCGTGACGGTCTGGGCCGAGATGGCGGCGGCCCGGCCGTTGCCGCTGCCGTCGGACGACCACAGCGCGATCGCGAGGCCGGCGGTGAGGAGGACGACGAGAGCGATGACCCCAGCGGCCATCCGGTTTGAGATGCGGACTCGCATGATCAGCAGGTTCCTTTGCGTAGTGAACGAAGGCCGGCGAGGGGGCCGACAGCATTACTTCGGGACGAGCGCTCCCGGCCTTTAGGCCTCACCGCGGGATGGGTCGTTCGGCCCATGAGCGGCGACGGGTCGCAGGGAGCGCTCACCGAAGCGCCGGTTGCGGCGACGGGTTGCGGGTCCGTCTCGAGGCCTCTCGGGGTGATGCCAGCACCACCCCGAGAGGCCTGCCAGCGCACTCGTCGCCCTGCCCTCGCCCTGCGAGGATCAGCAGATGGGAGCGGTCTGGTACCGAGGCAGGGCGGACCTCCGCCGCGGGATCTGGGGCACGCTCGCGCTCATCGGGCTGATCGGCTTCGCTGGCGGCGTCACCCTGGCGGCGGTCGCCGGGTCGATCCGCACTCGCGACGCCTTGCCCGAGTTCCTCGAGTACAACCGGCCCGCCGACCTCGTCGTCTACGTCGACCCGGCGCTGCCCGAGGCCGAACAGAGCGACCTGGTCCATCAGGTGCTCGAACTGCCCGAGTGGGAAACCGTGGCGTTGCTGTCGTCCGCCCTGGTCAGTGTCCGGCCTCCCGGCGAGGAGTTCACGGTCATGGTGGCCGCAGCCGTCCGCGAGGGCGATCTGCCTCTCGGCTTCTGGCGGCCGATCCTCGTCGACGGTGAGGCGCCCGATCCCAGGTCGGCAACCGATGCCCTCGTGAACGAGGCCTTCGCCGACACCTTCGGCATCGGCGTGGGCGACACCTTCGACCTGCGCAACGTCACCCAGGCGAACCTCGAGACTGCCGGCAACGGTCAGCTGCTGGTCGATCCCGACGGCACCGACTTCGCGATGACCGTGGCCGGCATCGAGCGCCAGCCCCGCGATCTCCGCAGCGACGGCCAGGACCGTGAGGGCAGATTCGCGACCGACGCCTGGTCGATCAAACTGACCCCGGCGTTCTGGGACGAACTGGACGGCGACGTCGCCTCGTACGGCGGGGGCGCCGTCGGCCGACTGCGCGCCGGGGTGAGCACCGACGACCTCGGTGCGGCCGTCAAGGCCCTTTCCGCGGACCACTTCTTCATCGAATCGGCCAACGACGAGGAGACCCTGCTCGCCTCGATCCGGCGGGCCGTGGACTTCGAGGCCAACGCCCTGCTGTTGTTCTCGGCAGTGTTCGCCATCGCCGGGGTGGCGCTGGTGGGACAGGCCATCGGCCGCCAGGTGACGCTGCGCCTCGATGACGGCGAAGCGCTGCGCGCCGCCGGCTTCGACCGACGTCAGCGCAGCGCCGTGATGGTGCCGCGCGCGGTCCTCTTGGCCCTGGCCGGGGCAACAGTCGCCGTGATCGTGGCGGTGGGCGCCTCACCCCTCGCTCCCGTGGGCGTGGCCCGCAGGGCCGAACTGGACCCCGGGCTCGCTCTCGACCCCCTGGTGCTCGTCGCCGGCGCCGCCCTGATCGTCCTGCTCGTGGTGACGTGGAGCCTGGTGGTGGCGTGGCGGTCGAGCCGCTCGGCGGTGACCGGCGCCGACCTCGTCCGTCGTGACCGCCCGTCGGTCGCGGGGGCCAGGCTGGCCGCCCTCGGCGCCGGCGTGACCACCGTGGCCGGCGTGCGCCTGGCCCTCGAGCGCGGACGTGGGCCGACGGCGGTGCCGGTGGTCAGCGCGTTGATGGCCGGCGTCTCCGGCGTCTTCATGGTCACCGCGGTCCTCACCTTCTCCTTGAGTCTCGGTCACCTCATCGACTCCCCGGCGCTGCAGGGATGGAGCTGGGACGTGGTGGTGGGCAACTACTCCCAGCAGGACAGCGTCGACGAGGGCGCGGCCCTGCTCGAGGCCAACCCCCAGGTCGGTGGTTTCGTCGGTCAGAACACCCAGGCCATGCGCATCGACGGCGCCGCGTCCTATACCGCGGCGTTGGGTCCCGGTGACACGTCGGTGGGCCCGCCGGTCATCACGGGCCGGCGGCCCGAAGCCGACGACGAGATCGCCCTCGGCCGCACCACCCTGGCGAAGCTCGACAAGCAGCTCGGCGACACCGTGTCGCTGGGAGCGGACGCGTCCACCGACGCGGTCGAGGCCACCATCGTGGGCACGGTGATCCTGCCCGCGACCATCGACGACTCCCTCACCCTGGGCGACGGCGGCCTCATGACCCTCGACGGGCTACGGGCCGTGTACGGGCCACAAGGCGACTCCGCTGCGGCCCAGTCCTTCCTGGTCGAGTTCGCCGCCGGCGTCGACACGGCCGACGGCATCGACTCGTTGCAAGAGGACTTCGGCGAGTCCATCGTCACTCCCCGCGCCCCCGCCGACGTCGAGAACCTGCGCAGGGTCCAGGGCCTCCCGGCGCTACTGGCCGCCACGGTGGGCCTGCTCGCCCTCGGCACGCTGGCCAACACCCTCGTCACCTGCGTGCGTCGCCGCCGGCGCGACCTGGCCACCTTCGCCACCCTGGGCTTCCGTCCCCGTCAGATCGCATCGACCGTCGCCTGGCAGGCCACCACCATCGCTGTCATCGCCCTCGTCGTGGGCATCCCCTTCGGTATCGCCGCCGGCCGCACCGTGTGGGCCCTCATCATGGAGACGATCGGGACCTCGGTCCCCGCCGTGACGCCGTGGGCCGCGCTCGGCCTCCTGGCCCTGGCCGTGTTCCTGGGCGCCAACGCCATCGCCGCCCTCCCCGCACGGGCCGCGTCGCGGACCCGCCCCGCCACCACCCTTCGCAGTGAATAGCGTCTGGTACCGGGCTCGGGCCGACCTGCGGCGGGGTATCTGGGACACGCTCGCGCTCATCGCCCTGATCGGCTTCGCCGGCGGCGTCACCCTGGCGGCGGTGGCGGGTTCGCTCCGTACCCGTGACGCGCTTCCCGAGTTCCTGGCGTACAACCGACCGGCAGACGCCGTGGTAATCGTCGACCCGTCGCTGCCTGAGGCCGAGCAGCGCCGCCTGCTCGACCAGGCCCGCGAACTCACCGAGTGGTCCGATGTCGCACTGGCGGCCATAGCCGTGGTCAGCGTGCGCCCCGCGGGCCGGGACTTCTCGGTGGTGGACGCCGAGGTCATCCGCGACGGCGACCTGCCGCTGGCCTTCTCGCGGCCGATCGTCGTCGACGGCCGTGCCCCCGATCCCGCTTCGCCGACCGACGCAACCGTCAACGAGGCCTTCGCTGAGGCCTTTGGCATCGGGGTGGGCGACACCTTCGACCTCCGCAGCATCACCCGTGAACGACTCGAGGATGCGGGGGGTGGCCGCATCGACGCCGACCCCGACGGCACCGACTTCCTCATGACCGTCACCGGCATCGAACGTCAGCCGAGCGACCTCCCGAACGACGCGTCCACGCAAGGCACGACGGAGTTGGACACTGATGCCTGGTCGCTGACGCTGACCCCTTCCTTCTGGGACTCGCTCGACGGCGATGTGGCCGCCTACGGCAGCGGTGCTATCGGTCGGCTCGGGCCAGGCACGTCCTTCGACGACCTCGGCCGAGCAGTGGCGGCGATCTCGCCGGACAGCTTCTTCATCGAACCCGCCAGTGAGGACGAGGCCCTGGTCGCTTCGATTCGCCAGGCCGTGGACTTCGAGGCGAATGCCCTGCTGTTGTTCGCAGGGGTGTTCGTCGTAGCGGGCCTGGCGCTGGTCGGCCAAGCGGTCGGGCGCCAGGTGACGCTGCGCCTCGACGACGGCGACGCCCTCCGCGCGGCCGGCTTCACCCGCCGACAGCGATCGGCCGTGGTGCTGCCCCGCACCGGCGTGGTCGCAGTGGCCGGCGCGACGACCGCCGTCGGGGCCGCCATCGCCGTTTCGGGCCTCGCCCCGGTCGGCCTCGCCCGCCGGGCCGAGTTGGACCCAGGGATCGCTATCGACCCGGTGGTCCTGCTGCCCGGAGCCATGATGATCATTCTGCTGGTGACGGCGTCGAGCCTGGTCGCAGCGTGGCGGGTGAGCCGCACGGCGGCCCACGGAGCCGAGATCGACCTCCGCCACCGCCCGTCGATCGCCGGGGCCAGGCTGGCCGCCGCAGGTGCCGGGGGGACCGCCGTGGCCGGTGTGCGCTTCGCCCTCGAACGCGGACGCGGACGAGCCGCCGTTCCGGTACTCAGCGCCCTGATCGCCGGGGCGTCCGGTGTCTTCGTGGTGACCGCGGTGCTCACCTTCGCCGTCAGCCTCGACCGCCTCGTCCACTCCCCTGCCCTCCAGGGCTGGAGCTGGGACGTCGTCGTGGGCGACTTCTCGCAGCAGGACACCGTCGACGAAGGTGCCGCCCTGCTCGAGGCCAACCCGCTGGTGGGTGGCTACCTGGGCGAGAACGTCCTGGCCGTGCAGATCGACGGCCTGGCGTCGAGCGTCGCCTCGATCGGCCCTGGTGACACGTCGGTCGGGCCTCCCGTCATCGAGGGCCGACGCCCGAACGCCGACGACGAGATCGCGCTCGGCCGCACCACCCTGGCCGACCTGGGCAAGGGCATCGGCGAGACGGTGGTGCTCGCCGCCGACTCCGGCCGCACGCCGGTGGAGGCCACCGTCGTCGGAACGGTGATCCTGCCCGCGACCGTGAACGCCGCGCTCACCCTTGGCGACGGTGGGTTGATGACCCTGGACGGGGTGCGGGCCGTGTACGGGACTGAGGGATTCTCCGCGGTGCCACAGGCGTTCCTGGTGGACTTTGCCGATGGCGTCGACCCCGTCGACGGCATCGCCTCGTTGCGGGACGACTTCGGCGACTCGATCGTCACCCACCGACCCCCGTCCGACATCCGGAACCTCGAGCGGGTCCAGCGGCTGCCGGCGCTGCTGGCGCTGACCGTCGGGCTCCTCGCCCTGGGCACCCTGGCGAACACTCTGGTCACGGGCGTGCGTCGCCGGCGGCGTGACCTCGCCACCTACGCCGCCCTGGGCTTCCGTCCCCGCCAGATCGCATCGACCGTCGCCTGGCAGGCCACCACCATCGCGGTCATCGCCCTCGTCGTGGGCATCCCGCTCGGCGTCGCCGCCGGCCGAACCCTGTGGGCCCTCATCATGGAGACGATCGGGACCGCGGTCCCCGCCGTGACGCCGTGGACCGCGCTGGGCCTCCTCGCCCTGGCGGTGTTCCTGGGCGCCAACCTCATCGCCGCCCTCCCCGCCCGCGCCGCGGCCCGCACCCGCCCCGCCACCACCCTGCGCAGCGAATAGTTGGCGCGCAGGTAGGTTGCCGCCATGGGCGCTCCCCCATCACCGCGCGTCGCCGGGCGGGAGGCGCGGGTCACCCGCCGCGACGGCGACGAGGTGCCGTGGATCGCGGTGCGCCGCCAACGCAACGCCGACGGCACGGTGGCCGAGGTGCGCGAGAAGTGGGTGGCGTTCTCGGTCGAACCGCTCTACCTCGCCCTGTTCGCCCGCTGGGACCCGGGCATGATCGTGCGCCGCCACGGGCACCACAGCCCCCACACCCTCACGGTGCTGGCGGGCTCCTTCACCTGCGACAGCCTCGAGCTGGGGGTGGGCGACCACCTCGAGCTGCCCCTGGGGGCGGCGTTCGGGCCGTTCGTGGCCGGCCCCGACGGCGTCGAGCTCTACGAGGTGATGATGGGCGACCCCCGCTCGTGGAGCGACGAGCCCGAGGCCCTCGCCGCGATCCTCGCCGAGCGCGGCGTCGAGCCCCTGCCCGACCCACCCATCGAGCTCCCGGCCGGCCTCGAGGACCTCCGCGCCGTCTTCGCCGCCCCGAGGTGAACCGACTCGCCCGCTCCACCCTGGTTCTGGCCGCGAGAACGTCGCGCTGACAACACAGGGGCGCGGCCAGAACGAAACGCCCACGGTTCTGGCCGCGAGAACGTCGCGCTGACAACACTGGGGCGCGGCCAGAACGGCGGTTTGGGCGTCACACGCCTGCACTGAGAGACAATCACGCCTGCACTGAGAGACAATGAGGCCATGAGCACCCCCGCTGAAGCCGACCTCCCGCTCATCATCTCCGTCGACGACCACGTGATGGAGCCGAAGGACCTGTGGCAGCGCGAGCTGCCCGTGTCGATGCGCGACCGCGGCCCCAAGGTGGTCACCGAGCGCGTGAAGCTCGAGTTCACCGGTGGCCACTACGGGTTCTCACGCGACGAACCGGACGGCGACTGGTGCGACCTCTGGGTGTTCGACGACCTGGTCATGCCCACGGGACTGCTCCACGCGCCGGCGGGCATGCCCCGCGACGAGCAGCGCAACGTGCCCGCGACCTACGAGGACTTCCGGCCCGGCACCTACGACCAGGCCGAGCGGCTGGCCGACATGGACCTGAACCACGTCGATGCCGCCATCAACTACCCCAACATCTTCCCCCGCTTCGCGGGCCAGGGGTTCCTCGAGCGCGACGACAAGGACCTCGCCCTCAGATGCCTGCGCATCTACAACGACTGGATGATCGATGAGTGGTGCGGCGGCGCCGGCCAGGGCCGCCTCATCCCCCTCACCCTGGTGCCGCTCTGGGATCCGGCGCTGGCCGCGGAGGAGTTGCGTCGCTGCGCGGACAAGGGCAGCCACGCCATCGCCTTCAGCGAGAACCCGTCGAAGCTCGGCGTGCCCTCGATGTACACCGGCGACTGGGACGTGCTCTGGGCCGCGGCCGAAGAGACCGACACCACGGTGTCGATGCACATCGGGTCGTCGTCGTCGATGCCGTCCACCTCGCCCGACGCCCCCTTGGCCACATCCATGTCGCTCTACGCCCAGAACGCACAGGGGTCGCTGGCCGACTGGGTGTTCTCGGGCACGCTCGGCCGGTTCGCCGACCTGAAGATCGCCTACGCCGAGAGCCAGGTCGGATGGATGCCCTTCCAGCTCGAACGCATGGACGCGGTCTGGGCCGACGGCCGCGGCGGTGTGGGCGGCCCCGTCCTGCCCAGCGAGCAGGTGCAGGGGCGGGTCTACGGCTGCGTGTTCGACGACCTGCACGGCCTGAAGTGCCGCAACGACGTCGGCGTCGACATGATCCTGTTCGAGACCGACTACCCCCACTCCGACGGCACCTTTCCCCACTCCCGGAAGGTCGCCCACGAGCTGTTCGTCGCCGCGGGCATGGACGCGGAGGAGTGCCGCAAGGTGCTGCGCGGCAACGCCATCGCCGCCTACGGCCTCGACCGCTTCGGCATCACCGCCTGACAGGCGGCGGGCGCGCCGGACTGACGGCCGGGCCATCCCGTGGCGACCGGCTACCGCTCCTCCGGGTCCGCCTGGCGGAGCGCCTGGTCAAGATCGGTCGACAGGCCGAGCTCCATCGCCGACGTCTGGAGGTAGTCCAGGTCGAGCGCCCCGCGGTGCACCCGGAGAATGCCGACCACGTCTCGCCATTGGCGGTCCGAGATCGAACCCCCCTGCCGGCGCCAGTCGAGCTTGCGGAGCACCTGGTCCTCACCGGACGTGACCCAGATGCCGCCTGGTGCACCTGGCACGGCCAGGAGCACGCGTCGCGCGATCTGCATCCGGTCGAGCAGACCATCGCCGACGACGAAGAGGTCGATCTTGAGTGCGCTGGCCGTGTCGAGCAGGTTGAACGCCGAGCGATTGAGGATGGCCGCCCTGGCCTGCTCGAGGGGCACGTAGAAGGTGGGGCCCACCCGCTCGAGGAAAGCTTCTCCGGATCGAATGTCGAGTTGCACTGCCATGTCGATGTCGACGGTGGACCTCGGTTCGCCGAGCAGCGAGCTGGCCATCGATCCGCCCAACGCATAGGGCACGCCGAGCTCGTCGAAGAACCCGGCCATCTGACACACGAGGTCGAACGGGCCCCTCGCCGGCATCAGGTGACCAGGTGCTGGTACGCCTCGTCGGCGAGCCTCGCCCCGTAGCGGCGCCGCGCCAGCTGATGGCGAACCGCTCGGTCGGACAGGCCCGGGGACTGGGCCAGGATCCCCGTCACGGCAAGCAGCTCCACGTCGGCGCTGATCTGGTCGACCAGAGCGACGCGCTCGTCCACGGTCATGGTCCGCCACCGAGCCACGAGGAGGTCGAAGACCCCCGGATCCGTATCCAGCGGCACTGACCGCGGCGTCATGGCCCCACGCTACCGGCGTCGTTCCGGCGGCACAGGAGGCGGCGGGGCATTGGCGGCGGCCCGAGGACCACCGATGCTCGCTCGACCCGCCCTGACCCGGGCCGCTGGCGACAAGCGGGCGCTCGGACCACGGTGAGGTCACCCCCTGACGCAGGTGGCGGCGGCCTGGGGGCCGAGGTTGTCGTAGCGGGCCGCCTCCTCCGCGGTGAAGCCCCGACCCGCGAGCGCGCAGGCGGCCTCGCGCCAGACCTCGGGGTCGAGCGACCATCGGGCGACGCCCTCCGCCGTGCGCACGGCCACCTCGAGGCCGTCCGGCCGGAGCGCGATGGCATGTTCACCCGACCCACGCTCCGAGCCGTGGGCGTCCAACGCACCGCCCACGAGAGCCCGGGCCTCGAGATCGACCAACTGGACCAGATCGTCGCCCGACTGGATCGCCAGCCAACGGTCGTCCGCGCTCACGTCCAGGGCACGGACGGCGCCATAGGCGCCGGGCACGTCGGCTCCCGCGGCTTCGAGGGTTGCCGCGTCGAGGAACCCGACCGTGCCGTCGTCCCGGCCCACGACAACCGTGGCGCCGTGCCCCGTCACCAGGCGCCTTACCCCGGCCGTCGGGCCGGCGAGCATCGCACCAGAGCCGTCGTCGACCATGGACACACCGTCCGCGTCGACCACGGCCATCGTGCCGGTCGACCCGGGGCTCACGACCGACGTGCGTCGGTTCAGATCGACGGTGGGGTCCACCGGGTCGAGGGTGTCCGTGTCGAGGGCCCGCACGCGGCCCAGCGGGTCGAACAGCAGGATCCGACGGGCGCCGAGGTCGAGCGCGGCCCCTGACGCGACGATGTCGAGCGGCGGCCCGGTGGCCAGCTCGCGTTCGGTGTCCAGGTCGATGACCGCCAGGGAGAAATCGAGGCGCACGACCAGGAGTCGCGCCGTATCGATCCAGGCGCTGGCGATGGCGTCGTCCGGTTCCGGCACCAGCGCGCCCGAGCCCTCCATCACCACGTGGTCGCGGTTCATCGTCCCCCGATCACCGTCACCCGTGCCCGCGCCGGCGTCGCGGTCGTCGACCGCGACGAGAAGACGGTCGCCGCGCGGTTCGTAACCGGCGAGCGCGTCGAATCGGCCAGGCACCAGGTGGGTGATCGGGCCGCTCCCGTCGAGTCGCCACAAGGCCACCCGGCCGGTCTCCCCGCCGATCGCAGCGAGCAGATCGCCCTCGCCACTCGTCACCAGCGCGGACATCGGCTCAGCGGTCACCGGCGCTCGGGCGCCCGAGACGGTCCCCGTGTCGAAGTCGACCAGCGCGACCTGCCCGCCGGGGGTGCTGCACTCGATCCGACCCAGGCTCTCGACGACCGCCACCCCGAGGCATTGGAGCGCGGCGGGCTGGGGCCAGATCGGCTGTCCTGTGCCCAGGTCCCATCGCACGAGGCCGTCGGTGCCACTCGTCACCGCGGTGCGGCCGTCGGTCCAGATGGCGAACTCCGAGGTCCGCGGTGGCCCGTCGAGGACGTCGAGCACCGCGCCCTGCCGAGGGTCGACGATCCGCACCTGGCCGCCCTCGGACCCCACCACGAGGCGATCCGCCCGGACGAACGCGAGGCCCGCCGAGCGGGCGACGGCCCGGGTCAGTGTGGCCGGGCGCGGGAGCGCGAGCTCGCGCACCACCTGGCCGTCGAGGAGGTCTACGACGACCACGGCCCCGGCGGTGCCTCCGCTCACCGCGGCCAGGCGACCGTCCGGGCTGACGGCCAAGGCACCCGGCACGAAGTCGAGGCCCAGCTCCGGGAACTCCGGCGATCCCGAGTCGGCATCACTCGCCACGAGCACGCCCCGTTGGGTGGTGGCCGTGTCGCGGGCAGCCATCACGACGACACCAGTCACCGGGGCGACCGCCACCAAGGGATCGGCCCGATCGTTCGGGGCCTCGGCGAGCAGGAACGACCCGGTGGGGCCGGCGCCCAAGTCGATCCGATGGAGATCGGCGCGATCGTCGGCGACAACGAGCCCCGTGCCGCCGGGCAGGTAGGCCGCCGCTCGCACCGGCCGCCCCGTGGACAGTGCCACGAAGCCCTCGAAGCCCGGATCATCGGTGAAGAGCGAGAACAGGGCGTCCCTCGAGACGGGTCCCGGGTCGGCATCGAGGGCGGCGACGGCGAGCAGGGCCCGGAGGGAGCGGTCGTCCTCGCCGGCGGACCGACTGACCAGCTCCTGGACGAGGGCGACCCGTGCCGCGGAGGTAGCCCGATCACGGGCGGATCGTGCGTCGAGGTTGCCCGACACCGCCACGGCCGCGGCCACCAGCAGGGCGACGAGCAGCACCCCGGTGACCGCCAGCGTCCGCCGCAGGCGGCGGTTGGCCCTGCGCTCTCGTTCGGCCTGCGCGGCCAGCGCTGATCGATCGAGCTCGTCGGCGGAGAGCGACTCCTCCAGGAAGGCCTGCTCCAAGCCACCGATGCCCAGGGCACGCTCCTGGGCCAGCGAGGCGGCCAGGTGCAACCGGGGTCCGCGCAGCAGGCCGGCCGGGTGGCGGCCGTCGTCATCCCACTGGGTGGCGGCCCGCGACAGGTCGACCAGCATCCGGGCCGCGACCTCGTCGTCACGCAGCCAGTCGGCGAGCCGCGGCCACGACCGGACCAGGGACTCGTGGGCGAGCACGTAGCCGTCGCGGACCGCGCTGACCAGGCGCGACCGAACGAGCAGGGTGAGCACGCGCTGGGCGCCGGCGTCCCCAGCGACCGTGCGCCGGTCCAGCGTGCGGCCCGTCGGCTCGCCCTCGTCGTCCAGCGCGACCATCCGCAACAACAGGTCGCGAAGGCCTCGACGGTCCCCGGCGTCGAGCTGGTCGTACACCGCCTCGGCGGTCCGGGCCAGCGCGCCCTGGATTCCGCCGGTCGCCCGGTAGCCGGCGAGCGTCAGCGTCCCGGCCTCGCGTCGGACCCACGTCTCGTGGAGGGCGTGGGACAGCAGCGGAAGCGCGCCCGGATGCCCGCGCGCTTCCTGCACCAGCACCTCGACGAGGCCCGGCTCGACCCGACAGCCCTGACGCCGAGCCGGTTCGTCGATCGCGTCCCGCAGCCCGTCCTCGGTCATGGCGCCGAGGACATAGGACGAACGCTCGAGGGCGCGGGCCAGGTCGGGCAGCAGCGCCAGTGACCCCACGTGGTCGGCCCGGAGCACGACCACCAGGCCGCCGAGCGCCAGCTGCTGCAAGAGGACCGCGGCGACCGCCTCGCGCACCGACTCGTCGTCCACGAGGGTGAACAGCTCCTCGGCCTGATCGACGACCAGGATGGTCTCGTCCGGTTGGCCGAGCAACGCCCCCTCGAGCGAGGCCAACGGCTCCTCCCCGAGCCGGACGACGACGACCGAACGCCCCTCGGCTCGGAGGCTGGGAACGAGGCCGGCCCGCACGAGGGACGACTTGCCGTGTCCCGACCGGGCGACGAGCAGGAGGGCACCCGTCTCGGCCAGGCGATCGCGACACACGGCCAGCTCGGGGTCTCGGCCGTGGAACAGCCCGTGGTCGGCCTCCTCGTAGGCGGCCAAGCCCTTGTAGGGGCTGGGAAGGCCGAGTGACCGATCGAGGGCCCTGTCCCCGGCGCCCGAGTCGATGCCGACCGGGGCATCGAGCGACGAGTCGTGGCCGAGCATGGCCTGTTCGAGCCGGGTGAGGTCGGTTCCGAGATCGAGGCCCAGCTCGTCGGCCAGGTGGCGGCGGGCCCGGTTGATCGCCCGCAGGGCCTCCGCTTGGCGCCCCGAGCGGTAGAGCGCGGTCGACAGCACGAGCCAGCGCTGCTCGCGCAACGGCTCGCGCTCGGCCAGCGCGGCGGCCATGGGCACGGCGTCGCGGTGTCCGCCCTGGGCGAGGCGCGCCTCGACCTGGCGCTCCTCGGCCAGGAGGCGCAGCTCGACGAGGCGGACCGTCTCGGCCGACGCGGGCAGCCAGTCGGCCAACTCGGGGTAGGGCCCGTCGCCCCAGAGCGCCAGGGCATCCGCCAGGATCCGGTCCCCGGTGGCACCGTCGCCCGCGGACAGCATCGACTCCGCCCGTGCCACACCGTCCTCGAACGCCCAGGCGTCGACCTCGTCGCGGCCGAGCGCCAGGCGATAGCCGTTGGGCTCGGTGACGATGGCACCCGTGCCGAGGTGCTGACGCAGGCGCAGCACGGCACCCTGGAGGACCTTTCGCCACGACGCGGGCACCGACTCGCCCCACACGGCGTCGGCCAGCACCTCCACGGGCGCCGTGCGGCCCTGGTGGACCACGAGCGCGGCCAGCACCGTCGCGTCACGGGGGCTCGGTCGGCGGCCACCGTCGATGGCCAGCCGCCCCAAGACCCGCACCCGCACCGGCATGGCTGGAGTGTGCGGTGGCGCTGGAACCCTGTCAATGACGCTGATACCGGTCCTGATACCGGTTGGCGGTGGGCCCTGATACCGGGCCGTGGTCGAGTGCCGCTCATGACCCCCACCGGCTCCAACAACCATCACGCCCGACACCGGCTCGGCGCCGCCCTCGCGCTCCTGGCGCTGACCCTGCTCACCGCCAGTTGCGGCCAGGGCGGCGACAGTGACCAGGCCGACGCGGACGCCCCGACCACGACGGCCGGGCCCGCGCTGCCGGAAGGCATCGAGGCAGGCCCCGAGGGCGACGAGTTGTTCGTGCCGCCCGATCCCCTTCCCGCCGGTGAGCCCGGCGACATCGTGTGGGCCCGAGCCTTCCCGGCCATCGAGGACACGACCGGCTACCGCGTGCTCTTCCACTCCACGTCGGTGGACGGCGAGGACATCGCGGTGTCGGGCACGATCCTGGTGCCCGAAGGCGACGCTCCACCCGAGGGCCGGCCGGTGGCGGTGATCGGCCAGTCGCGTGGTGCCATCGCCGACCATTGCGCGGCATCGCACGACGAGTCCTACGAGCGGGACCACGACGAGGTCGGTCACTGGTCGGATCGGGACTTCGCCCATCTGATGGCCGGTGAGGGCTACGTAGTGGCCGTCCCCGACTACCAGGGCTTCGGCACCCCAGGGCCCGGGCGCTTCCTGGAGGGTGAGGCCGAGGCCCACGCCATCCTCGACGGGGCCCGGGCCGCCCGCATCGTCGCCGGCACGCCCGAGGCGCCGGTGGTCGGTGTCGGCAACAGCCAGGGTGGCCACGCCATGACCTTTGCCGCCCAGTTGGCCGACGAGTACGCCCCCGAGCTCGGGCTGGCCGGCGTCTTCGTGGGCCATCCCATGGCCGAGCTCGCCACCCTGGCCGGGCCCATGGGATCGAGCCCCATCTTCGGCAATGTCCTGCTGGCCTACGCGGGGCTGCTGCCCGACAACCCCGAGCTGGCCGACAGCGGTGCCCTGACCGCCGAGGGCGTGGCCACCCTCGACCGCTTCGAGGCGGACTGTGGCGAGAACGTGGTCAGCACCCTCCAGGGCGGGGACCCGGCGACGTACCTGACCGACCCCGCCACCGTGCCTGCCGCGTTCACCGAGGTGCTCGAGGCCAACTCGCCGGGCAACCAGGTGACCGACATCCCGATCCTGCTGGTGCACGGCAGCCGCTCCGAGCCCATCCCGCAGGTCATCGGCGACCTCTTCTTCGCCCGGCTGTGCGACACCGGCTTCACCGTCGAGTACCAAAAGCCGTCCGGCTCGGCCGAAACCGCGGTCCGGGAGACCGAGCCCTATCTTGTCGAGTGGATGACCGACCGGATCGCAGGCGAGCCCGCACCGACCACCCCGTGCCCATGAGGGTCGCACCGATCCGGACCGTCGCGGTCCTCCTCCTCACCCTCGCCCTGGCCGGCGGCGCGGTTGCCTGCGGTGGCGGGTCGTCATCCGGTGGCGCCGGCGAGCAAGCCGATGCCACCAGCACGACCGTGGGGACCGAGCAGGAGGCGGCGCCACCCTTGCCCGCGGGCGTGGAGCCGGCTCCCGACGGCGACGCCTTCTTCCAGCCCCCTGACCCGATCCCGTCGGGCGACCCGGGGACCGTGATCTGGGCCCAGCCGTTCGCGGCGTTCGAGGATGCCGACGGTTACCGGATCCTGTACCGGTCGCTCGACGGCAACGGCGACACAGTGGCGGTGTCGGGCATGGTGCTGTTGCCAACCGACCCGCCGGCCGACGGCATCCGGCCGCTTGCCGCCAGCGCCAGCTCGCGGGCCAGCATCGCCGATGCGTGCACGGCGTCGCACGACCCCACCTACGAGCGCGGCAACGCCGAGGTGGGCCAGTGGTCCGAGCGGGACAACGCCCAGAGACTGCTGCGCCAGGGCTACGCGGTGGTCGTGCCCGACTACCAGGGGTTCGGCACGCCGGGCCCATCCCCGTACCTGGGGGGGCCGAGCGCAGGGCGCAACGTGCTCGACTCGCTCCGGGCCCTACGCACCTTCGTGGGACCTGAGGCCGGTGATGCCGTGGCCGTCGGCGACACGCAAGGCGGGGCGGCGGTGCTCTTCGCCGCCGAGATGGCGCCGTCCTACGCGCCCGACGTCGATCTCGTGGGCGTCGTCGCCACCCAACCACTCGCCGAGCTCTCCACCCTGGCGACTGCCGCGTCCGACTCGCCCGCATTCGGGTACTACCTGCTCGCCGTGTCCGGGCTCTCGGTCGACCACCCTGACGTTCGGATCGAGTCGGTGCTCACCGAGACCGGACTACAGGCGGCGGCCCAGTACGAGACCACGTGCGGCGATCAGGTCACCGACGCGCTGTCACGGGAGGAACCGGGTGCGTACATCCGCACCCCCGGTGAGAGCCCCGCTCAGATCCAGACCACACTGGAGGCGAACTCCCCTGGCATCGGTGCCACCGAGATCCCCATACGGCTGGTCCACGGTCGCGACGTCGACCTGCCACCCCTGATCATCAGCCAGTTGCTGATGGCCCGCTACTGCCGGATCGGCACCACTCACGCCGAGCTCGCCACCTACGCCGGCGACTCCGGCGGTGCCATCGCCATCGCCGAGGAGGACACGACGGCGTGGTTGCAGGACCGACTCGACGGCGTGCCGGCGCCAACGACCGAGTGCCCGTGATCACCAAGCGCACACCGTCCCTCCGTGCGCTGAACGCCCTGGCACCCTTCCTCTACAGACTCCCCATAGCCAGACGTACGCTTCACGAATGGACGTGGCGATCAGCGAGCTCCGATCGAACCTGCGGGCATGGGTCGACCACGCCCGGTCGGGCGACGACGTGGTCATCACCGAACGAGGCGTGCCCGTGGCCCGCCTGGTGGCCGTCGACGCGTCGGGCGTGATCAAACGACTCGAGCGCGACGGGCTGATCACCCGTCCCCGATCGGACTCGCGGCCTCGGGCAGTGGGCCGGCGCCGTGTCCATGCCACAGGGCCGGTCGCCGATCTGGTCACCGAGCTCCGTCGCTAGGCCGGTCGACTGATGGCCGTCGCCTTCTTCGACAGCAGCGCCTTCGTGAAGCTGCTGGTCGAGGACGACGGAAGCAACACCGCGGCCCGCTTGTGGGACGAGGCTGATGCAGTCGCGGCCGGCCGCTTGGCCCGCCCCGAGGTCGGCGGCGCACTGGCGGCGGCCCACCGGGGCAACCGGCTGGAGCCACGCGACGAACGACGGGCACGTCGAGCCTGGGACGAGTTCTGGGACGCCACCCGGGTGATCGAGCTCACCGAGCACCTCGCCGAGACCGCCGCGGCACTTGCCGGGCGTCTGTTGCTTGGCGGCGCCGACGCGGTGCACCTCGCCAGTGCGCTCACCCTTGCCGAAGCGGACCTGGTGCTGGTCACCTGGGACCGGCGGCTCTGGGCCGCCGCAGTCCAAGCCGGTGTGCGCGTGGCGCCCGCGGCGTGACCGGCGATCCGGGCCGACTCGACCGCAACCGGCGGGTGTGGGCGGCCGTCAACGAGCAGTTCACGGATGACGCGGCCGAGGCCATCTGGGCGCGGGACGAGATCAGCTGGGGCCTCTTCCGAATCCCCGGACGCGAGATCGGCCTGCCGGGCGACGTGGACGGGGCCCGGATCCTCGAGCTGGGCTGCGGCACGGCGTACCTCTCTGCCTGGCTGGCCCGGGCCGGCGCGCGGCCGGTGGCCCTCGACCTCAGCCCGGCCCAACTCGCGACCGCCAGGCGTTGCCAACGAGTGCGGGGCCCCGTGTTCCCCCTCGTCGAGGCCGATGGGGCCGCGCTGCCACTGCGGTCCGGCACCTTCGACATGGTGGTCAGCGAGTACGGCGCCGCCCCCTGGTGCGATCCGGCTCGCTGGATCGGCGAGGCCGCACGGGTGCTGCGGCCCGGTGGGCGGCTGATCTTCCTGACCAACAGCGTGGTGGTGGGGTTGTGCGTACCGACCGACGAGGGCTTCGCCGGCGATCGCCTCATGCGCCCACAACGCTACCTCTCCCCCGTGTCGTGGCCGGGCGGCGGCGTCGAGCACCACCCCGGCCATGGCGACTGGATCCGGATGTTGACGGGCGCCGGCTTCGTGGTGGACGCCCTTCACGAGTTGTACGCGCCCGACCACACCGCCACCCACGAGCACTACGAGATCGTCCAGGTTGAGTGGGCCCGGCGGTGGCCCGCCGAGGACCTCTGGGTCGCCCACCTGTCGGGCCGCTCAGGACCAGACACTCGCATCGCACGACCGCTTGGGCGGTGAGTCCCCTTCCAGCGTGTGCGCACGCGCGGGCGCTCCGTGTCGAGCGGGCAACCGCCGATGCCCTGGTCGGAGCGCAGGGCGGATCCGCGACGGCCGATCAGGGCGATCGTCCCGTCGTGGCCGATCGAGACCGGGCGGGTCCGCCACGCGATCACGGTCGCCACCTACCATCGACCCGATGACGTCGGCCCTGCTCACCGTCGGCGACCTGACGATCCTCGATGACGGGTCGATCGAGTGGTCGGGCGCGGTCAGCGGTCCGAGCGTCTCTGACCTCACGCCCGGCTCGGCGCCGACGACAGGTCCCGCCTTCTCGGCCAGCGGCGAGTTGGATCGAGCGGTTGCCATCGGCAGGCAGGCGGTCGATTTCGCCGAACGGTCGGGGATCTCCGGTGACCTGGGCGCCTGGTTGCAGAACTCCGGTGAGGTCGCCCAGCAGTTCTCCACCATCGGCGACCACCTGAAGGACGTGCTCGCGCTGTCGAGCTCTGTCGCCGGCCTGGCGATGCCCGTCATCGGGCTCGCCGGCAAGCTGCTGACGCTGGGCGACGACGAGGACCAGCGGCTCGACCGGCTCGCGCAGCGCATCATCGACTCGATCGTCGCCAACAACGTCGACCTGTACGAGGACGACCGGAAGACGCGCTTCGCCGACGCCCGCTCGATCTTTCGCGGCGCGCTCGGCTTCCTTCAGGACAACCGCGTCGAGCTCGACCGCATCTTCGGACGGTTCGCCGAGCGCCACGAGGGCACGTTCACCGACGATCCGACTCGCCCGCTCGCCGGCGACACGAAGAGCGAGTCCAGGCTCGAGTCCAGGCTCTTCGAACATCTCGCCGAGAGCGCGGCGACGCTCGAGCGCGTGAGTGGTTGGGTCAGCGACACCGACATGCAGTCCAAGCGCCGGGGGCATCTTGGCGCGCTGCCCTGGATGGGGCCGATCTTCAATCCGGACAACCCGGGCGAATTCGATGCTGTCTGGCTTGCCTCGAGTGACGAGATGCGGCCGCTCGCCACGCGGAAGCACCGCCCGAACGGCATCGGCGTCGATGCCAGTGAACTGGTTCATCCCGGGACCATGTGGGACTACACGGTGTGGGGGCCGGTCCTCATCACGGCGATCACCAGCCACCTGTCGCTGCTGAGCGTCGCCGATCGCCTGTATCCGCTCACCGCCCAGCACCGATCGGTCCTGACTGGCGCCATTGCTGCGCTACGCGAGGTGGCCGAGCGCTCGGTCACGTGTGTCCGGGTGGGAGCGGTCCGCTGGCAGCACCCTGTCGATGCGGGACCGCGCTACCTCGTGGCGGCCATCGACCTGTGCACCGGCCTGTCGCGGATGGCCGTCGAATGGTCGCCGTCCGGAGGTGACTTGTCTTCCCCCGATCAGGCCGCGCAGCGCGCCGCGCTCGGTGCCGCTGCGGCCCTGCTCGCCGAGCCCGTCCCCTACGGGCTGCGCCCCTCGGGCTACAAGACCGCCACGCCAGGCATTCTCGGGTTGCTGCGCGCCGTCCGCAGCTTCGAGCGCCTGCTCGCCGAGCCGGTCCGCTCCACGATGAGCCTGGCGCGGTTCGACGCCCTGCAGCTGCGCGACGCGACCTGGCGGCCCGAGACCGCCTCGACACTCGTCGTCGACGGGCTGGGATGCACACGCCGAGAGTTCACCGGCCGCCGGCTGGGCGTCCGCCGGCGGTTGCGCCAGCGTGTCGAGGTCCCCGCGCAGTGGCCAGAGAGGCCGGCGAAGGGCGTGGCATACGAGCTGCGCCTCATCGACCTGGGGTCGCGTCCCCCGCAGTCGGCCACGCCCACCTCGTGGATCACCCTCGCCCGCACCACGGGTGTGACCGATGCGCTGGAGGACCGGGAGCTCGACGACCGCGTGACCCGCGACGCCGACGATGTGATGACCGTCGAGGTGCAGGCCCGGACCTTCGACTACGCGATCTTCGCCCAGCCGATAGACGACCCGAGGATCGCGCTGATCGAGCAGCGGGGTGCATGGTGGAACGACGCCGCCGCCAGGATGCGTGACGCGGTGTCGGCGGGCACGGGCCATGCACAACCTGATCAGGTCGCTTCCCCGGCAGGGGTTCGGATAGCGCTCGAAGAAGACACTGCGACCGCCACGCTGGCGCTCGCCATCTCGGTGAACCACGGAGCGACGAGGCCACTCGAGACCGACCCCGACCCGGGATGGCTGGTCATCGACATCGAGGTCGTCTCGGGCGCACGGCCCGACGGCGTGGCTCCCGACGGGGTGATGAACCTCGACCACCTCACCCTCGAGGTGCACGAGGTCGCGCCGGCACGCCAACTCGCCTCGTCGTCACTCCCGTCCCCGGTCATCTCGCTCCCGCTCGTGCTCGTCCAGGTCGAGGACCACTACGACGCCGCCGCCGGGGAGGCCTACGTGGACTGCCTCGCCCGCCAGGCGGCCATGGCAAAGGAGCTCGAACAGGCCGGCGAGCGGTTCGAGAACATTCGGGTCGAGCCCTGGGACCCGATCGAGCACGGCAACGTGGGCGACTGGTTCCGACACATCAGCGCCCACCCGGGCTTCGACGACGAGCTCGGCAGGCTCGACGACGGGCTGCGGGAGCGGCTCCGCGAAGGCCGTGACCGGCCGATCAACTGAACCGACCCGGCGGCGCCGTGGGGGACATCCCCGCCAGAGGGGCCGCCGATAGAATCGGGCCAATGGGGCTCTCTGCCCCTTCGTCGAATGGAAGGAACACAATGCGTAGAGGACTCTCGATCTTGGCTGTCTCGCTGTTGCTCACCGGCGTCGCCGGGGCGTGCAGCAGCGACGACGATGGCGGGGGTGGCGGCGGCGATGCCACCACCACGACGGCCGAGTCGTCGGGCGGCGGCCAGGGAGGCGACACCACCGAGACCACCGGCGGCGGCGCAGGTGACACGACCACCGAGGAAAGCCCCGAGGTCGCCGCCTACTGCGCCGACGCCGAAGAGCTGGCCACCCAGATCCGTGACGTCCTTGAGAACCGGCAGAACATCGACGCCGAGGCCGTTGCCGCCAATAACGAGACGGCGGCCCAGCTCGCAGAGTCCGCCGTGAACCTGCTCGACCAGTACCCCGACGAGGCCCAGCGCCTCAACGACTGCACCGCCGTGCTCAACGAGGCCGCGGCGACCCAGCCCTCTAACTGAGAAGCCCTCTCATTGACTCCAACAGGATGTCAGTGTGGTCGTAGGCGAACAGCAAGCGGGCGGGCTCATCATTGCGTATGGCGGGGCGGACGAAATGGTGATGCCGGCCGCGACCTCACCTTCGTCGGTCTTGGCGCCAGCAAGACGAACGCGACCAGGCAGCCCTGATGGGGTGGTGACACAGGGGTGGAGGCGCATCCCCAGAGGTAGGGGGAGCGACTGGCGCAGTACCCGTGGGTGGCCCAGCCGGCCAGGTCCGATCGTTTCGCGGTCTTCCGCGATCGGCCGTACTCGACGGGGGGCGGAGTCCACCATCCAGATGTCGTCGGTGTAACTGGCGCACCGCCGCGCTGGGCTGACCAGCAGTACAGCGCCGACGTTTCCGGCGTGGCCGCGACCCGGCGTGTCCCCGTGCGCGTCGACCCCGAAAACGGGCCGAGGGCCACCCGCCCTGCGGGTAGCCCTCGGATCATCGAACACAACCGGCCCCCCGCCCCCCGGGCCCGGTCAGAACACAACCGTGGGCAACCGGGGGGCAGGGGACGCCAGTTCAGGTCAGGGGACCCCGACCACGGTCTCGCACGAGAACGCGGTGTCGGTGCCGCCACCACCCCGGCAGTTGTCGATACCGGGACCGCCCCGGAGCTCGTCGTCGCCGGCCTGGCCCTTCAACCGGT
>JAYRVH010000014.1:0-6282 GCA_041918615.1 Acidimicrobiales bacterium | reverse complement strand
GAGGAGCGCCCACCAGGTGGACCCCGACAGGCGACGAATATCAACGAGGGCAGAACAACTGACCGCCACCGGGCAGTTCTGTTGGCCACCACCGGGCAGCTACATGGCCGCCAGTGGGCAACATCTCATGGCCACCGACATTCAACCCGCGGCGCGACGCCAGACCCCTCTCATTGCGGGGATGTCACGGGCAGGGGGGTCCCGTCGACCGTGAACGTCCGTCGCTGACCATCAGCGACCGCCGTTTCGTGGTCTGGATGTGGTCTGGGACGCCACCTGCGACGGCGGCTGAGCCAACGCTCCTCGAGCGTTCTCGGCGGCCGGACCTTGCGGACCTCCAGGGTCCTGGGCTGGGAGGTAGTGGCATTGGCAAGCCTTGCCAATGCCACTATGGTCAGCGCCATGACCACGATGAATGTCTCGCTTCCCGACGAGCTCCGATCTTTCGTCGACGCCCAGGTCAACGAGGGGAAGTACGGGTCCACCAGCGAGTACGTCCGTGAGCTCATCCGACGCGACCACGACCGGAGACAGCTTCGAGCCGCCATCCTCGAAGGAGCCCGAACCTCGGTCACCGCCACCGCCGACGCCGCCTACTTCGCGTCGCTCCGAGACAAAGCCCGAGCACACCCCTGAGGCGCGGCCTCGTGCACCCTCGACTCCGCGCCGCCGCGGAGCAAGACATAGCCGAAGCGATGGACTACTTCCGCGACGAAGGGGGCCCCGAAGTAGCCGTTGACTTTGTCGATGCCCTCGAGGCGACCATTGCCGATCTCTGCGACCACCCGCTCATCGGCTCGCTCCGGTTCGCCTTCGAACTCGACATCCCCGACCTGAGAAGTTGGCTCCTCCAGCGCTTTCCGTACCTCATCTTCTACATGCCTGACGACGACCGCATCGACATTTGGCGAGTCCTGCATGCTCGACGCGACATCCCGGCGTTCCTGATCGCTGGCTCGCCCGCCTGAGAAGGCGTCGAACGTCGTGATGGAGGGCGAACGGAACCGGGTCAGACCCGTGCTGATCTGACCCGAGTCGTAGCGCGAGTCCGGTGGGCGATACTGGTTTCGAACCAGTGGCCTCTGCCGTGTGAAGGCACGAGGACGGTTCGCCAGGTCCCTGTGATTCCGGGGTCTTCCCAGGTCAGTGGCCGCTTCGGACTGACCGAGAGTGACCACCATTGACCATGAATGACCGCCATTTCGTGGTCTGTTCGTGGTCTGGAAGACCCGCAGACCGGGGCCCGCGAACTCGCTCGTGACGCGCTTGACATCCTCTCAACGTACTGCCATTGTGATGCCATGACGACGACCAAGGACGACCGCCTCCAGATCCGGGTCGACCCCATCGAGAAGCGGCTGCTGGAACGCGCTGCGGCGGCAAGTCACATCTCCGTCTCCGCGTTCGTGCTCCAGTCCGCCGCAACACGCGCTGCCACCGTGCTCGCCGACCGACCGCTCATCGCCCTCTCCCCCGACGCAGCCGAAGCCTTCAGCGACGCGATGAACCGACCCGCAGCGGTCAACGAACGCCTCACCGCCGCACTGGAGCGACCGCGGAAGTTCCGCTGGATTGACTGAGCTCCGTCGACCCGAGTCGCTCGACCCCAAACGCCACGACCGATCGACGTTCGAATCGGGCACGCCCGATCTCGACGATTGGCTACGCCGCTACGCCGGGCAGAACCGTCGTCGAGACACCGCCGCAACGTGGGTCATCGCTGACCAAGGCGACCACGTCGTCGCCTACGTCAGCATCGCGATGACCGGCATCGACCGCTCCGCAGCCCCGAGTCCACTCGCCAACCACACCCCCGACCCAATCCCCGCCATCCTCATCGGCCGTCTCGCCGTCGATCGGTCCGTTGCCGGACTCGGCGTGGGAACAGCACTCGTCGCGCACGTCCTCGCCACCGCGGTCGAACTCAACGAACGCGTCGCCTGCAGGGCCGTCGTCGCCACCGCCATCGATGACCGAGCACGACAATGGTGGGAACACTTCGGCTTCCACCCGTTCGACCGGAACGACCCTCACAACCTCGACCTGTACCTCCTCACCGCCGAGATCGAAGCCACCCTCAGATCCCTCTGACGGCTCCAGCTCCGGGAACGACTCGCACGCCGTCGGCCCGTGTGTCGACAAGGGAACGGGGCGACGACCGAGGCGGTGGCATCGCTGATCCCCACTCGCCAGGGAATCTCGAACACCCGTTTCGTGGTCCATCGGCGGTCTGGCAGGGTTCCCCGACGCGGATCGACGCCGCCTGAAGTGGCCGCTGACCAGGGGAAACGTCCAGTGGGCGATACTGGTTTCGAACCAGTGGCCTCTGCCGTGTGAAGGCATCGGCCGCCCACCCCGAGAACCCCGGAATCCTGGGCTGACCAGGGGATTCGTGGCCGGGGTCTCTGTCTCGGGTTGTCCCCGGTCTACCACCCGCGACCCCGGTTCCCGCGCCATTCGCGGACATTCCGCGGACAGCCACAGGCGGTCGTCTAGCGCCTGAAGATGGCCCCGAGGTTCCGCGGCGCCACCGACTGGATCTCGCCTCCAACGGTGAGTGCGCCACCCGGCCGCGCTGCGTTGCCCGACTTCTTCTCGACGTACATCGCGCGGTCTGCGGCTCTGATGACTTCATCCGGATCCGCTCCGCGCCATCCCGTGGCGACGCCGATGCTCGTGTCCACCTCCACCACGATCGACGCATACGCGATCGGCATGCGCACGATTCCTCGTAGGTCGGCCAACTCCTCGAGATCGAGACCTTCCTCGGGGCCTTCGATGACGAACTCGTCGCCGCCGATACGGCCCAGGTTCCAGTCAGCGCCGAGCAGCCGCTTGATCCTGTGGGCAACCGTGGTGAGCACCCAGTCGCCGACATCGTGGCCATGGGTGTCGTTGACCTGCTTGAACCCGTTGAGGTCGAGGAAGATCACGCATCCGTTCTCTTCGGCCAAGCGCTGCGCGATCGCCTCGACGATCCCGACGCGGTTCAAGGCACCGGTGAGCCGATCGATCTTGACCGCGTCCCGCAACGAGGCGAGCTCCTGGACGCGCTGGCGGTTGGCGAGGATGCTCTCGGTCTCGTCGACGAAGGTGAACAACCACGACTCGACCGAAGGGTCGAGGAACGTGACCTCGGTGGAGAGTTCGAGGAAGCCATGGGCGCCCCCCGGGACCTGGACGTGAATCGCCTCTCGGCCACCACCGCCCCTTGCCTCGGCGAGCGCGGCCAGCACCAGGTCGGTCGACCCGATATCGACCACATCGACCAGAGCGGACCCCGGCTCGAAGCCCAAGGCCCGAGCGCCCGCACTCGCACGGGCCACCAGGCCGAATCGGTCGACCTCCACCCGTAGATCGTCCGCGCCGTCGATCGCGCTGCGCGCCGATTCGATGCCCACCAGCGCACGGAGGCGGCCCCAGCGGACGATTCCTGCACTGATCGCGAACAGGAGCACCACGAGAGGGACCAGTGTGCCTCGACCCACCTCGTCGGTCACACCCATCGTCGCGATCGTCGTCGCGGCGAGGACCCCCGCCGTCAGGTCCGACGTGACCGCACCCACCAGTCGCGGGTCCGACGACCGGGGGGTTGCCACTCGAGCGAAAGCCGCAACCACGGCCGCAGCGACGCCAACCCACCGGAGCAGGGGCGCGTCGACGAACGCCGTGCTCAAGACGGCAACGGCGGCGATCGCCACACCCGTCGCACGGAGCGTCGGGTACGGCATGCCGGCGAGGGCGACGATGACGGCCCCGCACGCGAGCACGACGGTGACCGCTCCTGCTGCTCCCGACCCGGGACGGAGCCAGAGGTAGCCAACCAGGACTGCGCCACCCACCAGCACGAGGTCGACCGGGGGCGCCGACCGCCAGCCCGACACCAGGAGCGCAGCAACGAAGACTGCGACGGCTGCGACATGAGCCGGAGCGGACGGCGAGAGCGCGAGGCCCACCGCTGTCGCGGCAGCCGCCACGGTGAGCCCGAAACGTGAGACCCGGTCACTCACAGTCCCGCCTCCACGTTCAGTGACGGCGTGATTCCCCATGAGAGCTTGTAGGCAGCAGGCGGCTTTACCAGCGTGAAACGCAGCGTGCCGCTCGTTGAGGAACCGGGAGCGAGCGAGCCGGCCTGTAGGGATGCAGGGACGGTGGTCGGGACCAGGGTGGCACCCGTCGACGAGTCGACGAGACGCCAGGTGGTGGCGGTGAGGTCGACCGGGACCTCGCCGGTGTTGCGGGCGGTCGCCTCGATCATGAACGACGAAGGCTGCTGGTTCGCCTGGTAGCGGATCAGGAGTTCGCCGCCGATGACCGGAGCGGTGGTGGGCGGCGCTGCCGGCACGGTCGGCGGCGGCGCCGTCGGGGGGCTCGTCGTCGTGGACGTCGAGGCAGGGGTGGCGGCGTCAGTCGCACCATCGAGGATGGCGTCGCGGCTGGTGGGCCACGTTCGCTGACCGAAGAGGCCGTCGCCGACCGCGTCGCCGACGGCGAGAACCGTGCTTCGCTGCACCGTGGACAGACCCTCGACCTCGTCGAGGACCAGTCTCAGGGCATCTTCGACCGAGGGCTTTCCTGACTCCTCAGATCGGCGTACGGCCAACTGTTCGAGGGAGTCGACCGGCGGGGATACCTCGTCGCCGGCGATGAGGTCGACGAGGGGGGCTGCGTACTCGGCCAACAGCGTCAGCCAACGGGCGGTCTCGTCGATCTGGCCGGCAGCCGTCGACGTGCCCACGGTCAGGTTCCTGCCGCAGACCTCGGCTCCCTCGAGCAACGTCAATGACGGCACACCGACCATCGGGCGCTTCAAGTTCGCGTCGAGGGACGTGCCGGCCACGGCGGCGTCGCCGACCCGCACCGCAACCGGGTCGAACTCGAAGGCCAGTGGAGCGGCGGATCCGCAGAATCGGTCGGACGATGGGTCCGAGGGACGCACGACCGCACGAGTCCGGAGCGCGTTTTCCATGACGATGTCCGGGGATTCCGCGAGCCATTCACCACAGACGCTGGTGCATCTCTGGGAGTTGACCGGCGGCACCGCCTTCAGCACGTCCCGAAGCGCAGCGTGCACCTGCGGATCGCTCAGGGTCGTCGAGCGGTCCACCGCGGTCACCAGTTCCGGGAATGTCGGCGATTCGACGATGTGGCCAACGACGCCCAGCCAGGCGTCGTCGGTGGTCAGCACACCAGGACTGAGCGCCACCAGGGAGGCGGCCGCGGAGCGAGGCGACATGCGGACCCGGCCACTGGCACCCGTGGTGATGCCCAACCGGGTCACCTTCGACTCGGCCTCGTCAAACGCCGCGAACAGAGTAGGAACGCCGATCGGAACCCGGAACGACGCACCCGAGAACACCGCGACACGGTCCGAGTCCTGCACCATGACCACCTCTGACCCGTAGCCCGAACCGTCGATCGTCACCTCCACGGGTTGACGGTTCCCGTCGCCATTGCCGGCCCGGACGAGACTCGTGATCCGCGACGCGGCCGGAGCGGCCATGACCGCGACAACCGACAACGCCGGCAGGAGCAGCCTCGCCAACAGGCGTGCCGTCGGGCTCATGACGAGCCCGACGGCACGCGCACGGTGGTGATCCTCACCCGCCGACCCGGCGTGACTGCCGCATCAGGGTGCGACCGGCGACCACGAGTCCCAGTCCGAGCAGGACCAGACCCCCGATCGAGGCGCCCGTCCTGGGCAGCGATCCGTTGTCCGAGTTGTCGGATACCCCGCTGCCGGTGATCCAGACGTCGTCGTCGTCGTGGTTGTCATCGGGGTTGTCGTCGGGGTTGGGGCTGCTCACATTGACCTGGTTGACGACCTTCTGGTCCACCCCCGCGGTGGCCGTGGTGCGAACCGTGATGGGAGCGGCGCTCTCGCCGGCGAGAAGTGGCGCGTCCCAGACGCAGCTGATGGTCGGCGCCTCGAAGGAGCACTCCCACCCATCGCCGTTGACGCTCACGAACTCGAGCCCAGAAGGCAGATCATCGACCACGGTGACCGGGCCGGGATCGTCACCGAGGCCGTGGTTGACCACCGCGATCGTCCAATCGACCGTGCCACCCTGCTGAACCGTCACTGCGTCGGCCGTCTTGGTGACCGCCAGGTCAGGCTGGGGATCCAGGTTCGGCGGGTTGACGTCGACGGTGGCGTCGTCGTCGGCGGTCGGGTCCGGGACCCCCACCAGGGGGTCGCCCTGGTCGTCGACCGGGGTACCCGTCACGGTGGCCGTGTTCACCAGGTCACCGTCGAGGGTCGTCTCGAAGAACAACACCGCG
>JAYRVH010000013.1:0-64277 GCA_041918615.1 Acidimicrobiales bacterium | reverse complement strand
TCCGTCACCTCGACATCACGAGCAGTCACATCACCCTGGTTGAACACCTCGATCGTGAACGTCACATCATCACCAGGCGCAACCTGGCTCGACTGACCCGACGCCAACGTCTTACGCAACGCCAGATCGAACACCGGGTCTTTGAATCCGAAGTCGAAGGTGTGGTCGTTGACGCCTGGTCCACCCGTGGTCAGGGCGATCCTCGGGTCGGAGCCGGCGCCCAGGGTCCCGTCGGAATCGACCGCGTCGTCGCTGCCGGCATCGTTCGTCGTGAGCACCAGTCCGTCGAGCGGCCCCCCGGCGATGTAGTCCGTTTGCTCGTCGAGCTCGATCCGGTACTCGGTGCCGGGGAGCAGCCCGCCGTCGACGTTGCCGGCGTTGAAGTAGTACTCGCCCGCTGCGTCAGTGGTCGCGGTGCCCACGAGGGTGGTCCCCGAGTACAGGTGAACCGTGACGCCCTCGATCGGGGCCTCACTGGGGTCCTGGATCCCGTCGCCGTCATTGTCGTACCAGACCCGGTTGCCGATCTCGATCGGGGCGTCGGCCAGGAGCGCTTCGATGTCACCCACGCCATCGGCCTTGCCGAACGAGCCCGGCGAGTTGGGCCTGCTGCGGTCCGGCGCGCCGATCAGCTGGGTGGCCGACGATTCGGTGCCTTGGAGGTTCGAGTGCCGCTGGTAGCCCTGGCTGTATACATCGCTCACCGGGTCGAAGTGCGTGCCGACGACATCGGCGAAGCCGGGCACCTGCTCCAACGCGCCGAGTGCCGTCTGCTGGTGGATCGTCGTGAAGTCGTCTTCGTAGAACTCCCCGCCGCCCGGCCCTTGGTCGTTGGTGGTGGAGAATCCGGAGCGGGAACCGCACGCGCCGCCGTTCTCGAGCACCCAAGCGCCGCCCGACTGGCAGGCACGCAACGTGTCGCCAGCGTTCATGCCGGTGTAGAGGGTGGAGTCGGAGACGGTGATGCTCCCGATCTCGTAGCCCACGCGGTCGCCGGTGTGGTCCTTGATGCCGATGACCATGTCGCCGTTCGAGTCGAACACCAGGTCCGCGAGCAGGGGTTGCGGATCGCTGTACACGCGCTGGCGGTTGCCAATGATCCCGTCGAAGAGGTCATCCCAGGGATCCCAGTTGGCGTTGTTGGCCGGCGCCCCGGACACCGTGCGGCCACGATCGAACCCGAGGCCGAACTCCAACTCCGGTGCGCTACCCCACGTGCCGGCGTTCTCGTCGTAGCGGTAGAGATAGCCCCGCAGGTCCGCCCGTGCGGGGCCCGTGCAGGTGAGGGTGGCCCAGACCCCGGAGGCGTCGGCTTCCAGCCCGAAGGGTCGCACCTGGTCCTGCGCGCAGCCCGCGGAGGCACCCGGCAGATCCAGCGGCATGGCGATGGCCGAAGGAGAACCCGCCGTCGGGGGATCAGCGGCCGTGGCGCCCGGTGTCACCGGGACGGCGTACATCCGGCGATCGTTCAGATTGACCGCGTACAGCGTGGACCGGTCCGCGCTGAGGTCGATGTCGCCCAGGCCGACCTTGTGGACCTGCGTCCATGCCGGGACGTCGTGGAACCAGTCGTAGCCGGGCGTGGTGTCGCCCGCGCCGCGAGGGTTCGTCCCCGCGTTGGGGATCGTGACGAACGCGTCCGCGTTGGGGGCGCCCGAGTCGATCTCGGTCAGGTAGATCTGACCCAGTCCCCCTGGGCCCACCGGGGCATGACGCTTGAAGAGAGCGGCGCTGAACACCCAGTCGGTGCCCAACGATGCAACCCCCCAGACCGTCCCGGTCTGGGCCAACGTGGCCTGCGGCCGCTGGTTGGACGCCCCCCCACCCAACGTGGGAACACCAGTCGTCGAGTAGTCGACCGCCACGAGCGTCGGGGCGTCCCCCGCGACCAGGTCTCCCGGGGTGCCAGTAGCGTTCAAGAAGCCCTTGTGGAGGGGGATGACGAGGACCGGGTCGGGGGTGGAGTAGTCCCCGGGGTGGTGGATGCCGTAGTTCGCCGTGCCGCCATCGGCGAGGAACTGGACCGAAGTGCCCGAGCGGATTCCGCTGCCCGAGCCCGCCGGGCCCGACTCGTAGCCGGCCGGGGTATCGAACTGCACACGCACGTCGGTCGTCGCATCACCCGTCGTGTAGTCGAGCGTGTAGGTCCCGTCCGCGCCGGTCGTCGCCGAGGCCACCTCGGCGTTGCTGGCGTCGTAGGCGCGGACCGTCACCCCACTGACCCCGACGTCGACGGCCGGAAGGGTGGCCGACGCCGTGGTGTTCATGAAGCCGTCAGAGTTGAAGTCACGGAACACCGTTCCGGTGACGGTGCCGCTGGCCGCGCTCGCCGGCGTCGACCCCGTGACCACCAGCGCAAGGGAAGTGGCCAACAGCGCAACCGCGCCAAGAGCCGCAAAGACGTTGCGGCGGCAGGCGAGCTTGCTCGGCACCCGAAAGTCCTGTCGTGCACGCATTGGATCGTGATCTTCCGTCTCGGCGGCTGAAGGCCAGTTGGCTCTGGACGTGTAACCGTCGGCACACACCACACGGGCTTGAGGCTTCAGAGCGGGAACGGCACGCCTGCTCCCCCAGACCGGGGTTGCAGGGTCCAGCAGGTGAGCCTCGAAGCGCCGGGCGGCCCCTTCGCGGTGACACGTGGCACCGACCACGCCGACCCGCCCGACATCTTCGAGATCACCAACGCGCGAACGAATCCCGGGGCGGCGCCGCACGCGCGACGGTCAACCCGGTTGGGTACCCGCCTGGGCCTCGTCCACCACTTCACCCTCGGCGGGGATCTCTACCTCACGGGGGCCACGAGCGCCGAGGTCGATCGAGATCGGCCCGGAGAAGCCCGCCAAGGTGCCCTGGAACCGGACCAGGTCACCGCTACCGGGTATCACCCAGTACGACGATCCCTGCGCCGTGTTCGAGAACACGATGGCCGTCTGACCGTCGACCCGCTCCCGCCGATCGAAGCGGATTCCCCCTTGCAGGACGAGTTGCGGGTTGTCGGGTCGGGTGGCGGCCAGACCAACGAGTAGTTCGATCACTTGATCCAGCGGCCGCCCCTCGACATCCGGCGCCCGCACCGTCCACCGGACCCCGGGCTGGCCCTGGTCCGCCAAGGCCGCCGCCCGCTCCGGCGAGAGTTCGGTGTACACCGCGTCTTCGGTGAACACCACTCGCTGCACCTGCTGCGGGCGGCCGTCGGCGAACGTCGACGTGACCGTGAGGTCCCCCGCATGTGGCTGCCAGTCGACCTGGCCGGCCACCGCCACCCGGAGTTGGGGTGTGTAATCGACCGCGGCCGCCACCGTCGCACCCCCCGACTGGTAATTGCGGAACAGCATCTGAGCCACCAGCACGGACTCGCGCTCGGTCAGCGCCACCCCGGCAGGTCGAGAAGTGGTCGTCGAGGATTCGTTGCCTCCGGACCCGCCACAGGCCGAGAACGCGACGATGACCGTGAACAAGGCCAACCCGGCGGCCGCGGCGCGACCCAGGAGACAGGGACGAAACACCTGTCGGACTCTAAGGCCCCGCGCCCCCGCACATGGGTCATCATCCGCTGGACCGAGCGATATAAAGGCACATGCCCAATACGCGTCCGGAACGTTCGACCGGCCTACGTCGTGTCGTGGCCGTGGCCCTGGTCCTTCCCGCTCTCCTGGCGGCCGGATGCGGGAAGGGCTCCCCGGACGGCCCCCGGATCATCCGGGTCGCCGCCGATGACCCGAGCATTCAGGACGCCGTCGACGCGGCGCGTCCTGGCGACCTGGTGCTGATCGCGCCCGGCACCTACCACGAGGCGGTCGTGGTCGACACCGACCAGATCGTGATCCGGGGAGAGGACCGCAACGACGTGGTCCTCGATGGCCAAGATCGACTGAGCAACGGCTTCGAGATCCGATCGGACCAGGTGGTCATCGAGAACCTCACCGTGCGCCACTACACGGTCAACGGCGTGATCTTCACCGGCAGCTATGACGAACAGCGGCCACAGAACGGACCGATCGGCTGGCGGGCCAGCTACGTCACGGTGCTGAACAACGGGCTCTACGGCCTCTACGCGTTCGGCACCGGTCCTGGCCAGTTCGACCACAACTACGCCAGCGGCCACCCCGACTCGGGTATCTACGTCGGCCAATGCGAGGACTGTGGTGCCGTCGTCATCGACAACGTGATGGAGCTCAACGCGATCGGCTACGAGAACACCAACGCCAGCGGCGTCACCGTCGCCCGCAACATCATCCGCCACAACCGGGTCGGTGTGACCATCGCGTCCGCCGACTCTGAGTACCTCGCACCCCAGGTCGGCGGCGACATCGTGGCGAACCTGGTGACCGACAACGACGACCCCGACGCCCCCGTGACCGAGGGTGGCTTCGGCTTCGGGATCGTGGTCGCCGGCGGAACCGACAATCGCATCGACCGCAACGTGATCACTGATCACGACGGCGGAGGAATCCTGCTCATCGACCAGGCGGGATACCAACCCCAGGACAACCACGTCACCAACAACACGCTGAGCGCCAACCGGATCGACCTCGCCTTCGTGGCCGAAAGTGGCGGTGAGCCAACGGGCACGGGCAACTGCTTCTCCGACAACCGATCCGACACCTCCGCCCCCCCCGACCTCGAGATCCTCCTGCCCTGCGGGGAGCCGAGCACCTCGACCGTGCCACCGGCCGAGCTGGCCTTCACCCAGCCACCCGGCAGTGTCGACTACCGGCAGGTCACCGAACCCGGTGACCAACCCAACCGGCCGGGACGTCCGGACGGGCGGTGGGAGCCAGGGTCCCTGCGCCCGCAGGCCCCTTCGCTCGACCAGTTGACGGCCCCGACCGGCTGAACGCGAGCCGCTGGACCGCGGGAGAGCCACACGAGCGGCAACAACCCTCGCGGAAACGACACAGCGACGATCGGCCGCGCCGATCGTCCGGCCGAAGCCACGAGCAACTTCCGCCAGAACGCCAAGGAGGCCCCCGGCGAGAAACCCGAAATCCCTTGCTGACCAGGGACTATGTGATCGGGGCCTCTGTCTCGGGTTGTCCCCGGTCTACCACCCGCGACCCCGGTTCCCGCGCCATTCGCGGACATCTCGCGGACACCGTGTCCGGGGTGGCCAGAGCCGATGGCGGCGAGGTGCTGGTCTGCAGGCGACGGAGAGGGTGAGGACGCCGGGGAGGTAGGTCTCGCCGGTGGAGGCGAGGTCGATGGCCGCGTTGCGGGCGCCGGGCGCGAGGTAGGGGCCGATGGCGAGGGTGTCGATGTCGGCACCGAAGGTGTTCGGGTGGTCGGGGATGCGGCCCGGGGCCGGGCCGCCGAGGTGGGAGACGGTGCTGTTGAGGAGGTTGTCAGCGGGGTTGGCGGGGTCGGTGAGGGGTCGGCCGTCGATGGTGGCGGTGTCGCCGGTGAGGGTGGCGTCGCCTTCGTAGGCGACGATGCCCAAGGTGGCGTCGGCGGGCCCGGTGTCGGGGGTGCGGAAGCCGCTGACGTCGAACCGGGCGGGGTGGTCGGCGTCGACCACGGCGAGCCCGTCGAACACGACGAGGCGGCGAATCGGCCCGGTGGGGGTGTCGTAGACGACGGCGAGGCTCCAGGCGGCGTAGCGGTCGCGGCCGGTGCCGGCTTGGATGCCGGCGGCCCAGTAGGTGCCGTCGCCGGCGGCGGCCACGACGGCGGTGACGTCGGCGGCGGCCTGGTAGCGGCCGGCGCGGTCGTCGACCCGGTCGGCGGTGATGGTCTGATAGCCGCCGGTGGGGGTCGCGAAGCGGATGGTGCCTCGCGCGGAGGGCTGGGCGGCGGGGACGCCTCCACTGCCGGACGCGGTGTCGGCTCCCCAGTAGAGGCGGGCCCAGGTCACCGTGGCGCCGGCGGGCCGGGTGAGGGTCGGTGCGCTCGACGAGGTGGTGGTGGGGTCGGTGTCGGCGTCGAGTGGCCTGGTCGCCCAGTCGTTGTCGTCGAGGTCGTCGCCGATGCGGTTGCGGGCGTCGGTGCAGGCGGCGCCGGCGGTGTCGGGGCAGCTGGCGAGGGTGTTCCCGATCAGGGCGATGTCACCGCGGCGTTGCCCGGCGTAGGTCGCGGGCAGCCCGATCTCGTCGACGGACAGCGGTTGGGTCGCGCTGTTCGAGGCGGGGGTCGGGTCGACGGTGGCGGAGGTGACCGCGGCGGTGGCGGCCAGCCCGGTGGCGGCCGTCGGCGCGGCCCGGACCCGGAGGCACACGACGTGGTCGGCGCCGGCGGCGAGCCGGTCACGCTCGCAGGTGGCCCCCGCCACCGTCGGGGTGCACCGCCACGGCCCCCCGGTGGCGGCGACGAAGGCGAGCTCGGCGGGGAGCTCGACACGCAGGCGGGGCGAGGTGGCAGCACCGGGGCCGGTGTTGGCCACCGTGACCGCGGGGATGCCGTCGCGTGCCGCGACGAGGGCCCCGACCGGCCCGCCAGGCGGCGGCCTCGTCCTGGGTGTCGAAGGTGGCGCTGACCTCGCGGCCGTCGGGGCCCCGCAGCCGGACCTGCCAGCCCGCACCCCGGCGCTTCACGCCCGCCACCTGCCGCCGGCCGCTCACCACACCACCTCGTTGCGGGGCCGCCCACCCCGCCGCACCGGCGACGGCGGCACCTCGCCGGCGTCGGGCTCGACGGTCTGGTCAGCCAGGAACGCGGCCACGTCCTCAGGACGGAACCGCAACTGGTTGGCGACCTTGACGTGGCGGATGCGGCGCTCGTGGGTCAGCCGGTACACGAACCGGCGGCCCACCCCCAGGTACGCGGCAAGGCGGTCCACGTCCCACAACTCCCCGGACAGCCCGGCGGCACCATCGCTCACATCGACACAACATGCCAACGGCCGCGACAAAATGGTCCGGCTCAGCGGGCCGGCGGGCCTCCGCCGCGGACATTTCGCGGACAAACGGGGCTTCGGGGGCGGTGGCGGGAACTGCACGGTCGGGCCTTTCCGGCCCCTGACAAGGGAGTTCTCCGAGTGGGCGATACTGGTTTCGAACCAGTGACCTCTGCCGTGTGAAGGCAGCGCTCTACCGCTGAGCTAATCGCCCGGAGCCAGGGAGCGTAGCGCGCCCTGACGGGAACCCTATTCATGGCGCGCTCGGTCCTGGGGGCAGCGGGCGGCGCCGGGCCCGCGGGTGATGTACCTGACGGCAACGCACCGTCTGTGCAGCGCCGTGTGCCGAAGAGGGGGAGCGGAGCTGCCCGGGGCAAGGGAGTGGCTCCCCCCAGCCCTCGTGTCGTGGTCGTCCGGTCTTGGTTGCCGTGACGGTCGGGTCGGCCGGCTGTGCGGCCGGTGTCTCCGGTGACCAAATGACCCGCGGTAATGACGGTGCCGCCCAGGTCACCCTGCGATCCACCGCCTCTTGGTCGGGCCGACCAGCGGAGGGTCCACCTCGGGGCAGGGGTCATGACCACCCGACGCGGGCGGACCCTCGGGTCAGCCGGTGAAGCTGGGCTGGACCGGAATCGGCTGAGGCGTCGGCGCCGCGTGCGGGACGTCGACGATCACCCTGGCAGGATCGGTTGCCGTCGTGACGGTGACGTCTGCCGCGACGTCTTGGCCGATGACCCAGGTGAGCTGTGCCTCGAAGTCCTCGATGAGCACGACCTCGGTGACGTTCTCCGACGGGCCCGTCACCGAGTCGGGCCCGAAGTAGGTGGTGGCCACCCTGGCCGCCTCCGCGTCGTCGCGAGTACGGGTCGTGCAGTCGCTCTGGAGCCACGCGTAGAAGTCGTCGCAGCTACCGCCGAGCTCGTAGGTCGCCGAGGTCACACCGGGGAACTGGAACACCGTCGCATCGAGCTCGCGCACGAGCTCGTCGCTCCCGGCGCTCGAGCTCGCATTCGGGATCGTGGTGGCCAGGCTGGGATCGAAGTCGACCGTGGCGGTGCCGTCTGCCGCGACGGTCGCTGACGCGAGTTCGCCCGTGGTGGCGCCCGAGAACAGCGACGTGAGCCCTGCGGCGCGGTCACCGGCGCTGGGGCCGGCCAGGAGCTGTTCGAGGGTGGCGGTGAGGAGCTGGCTGGCAGAACCGGCGGTCACGGCCCGTCCGGACGGAACGACCGGCGCTGGGCCGTTGAGGCCGTCGAAGCAACTGAAGAAGACCGTGGTGCCCGTCTCGCCGGGCCCCGGGCTCGGGGGCGCGTCGACCGCCTGTTCGCAGCTCTCGCCGAGGCTCACCGTTCGGGCGGGGGCCAGGTGCAGATTGACGAACGCCGCGCCGGCCGGGGTGACGACGTTGCCCGCCGTGTCGCGGAACGGCGGGTTTGCGACCGTGGCCTCGACGCCGGGAGGGATGTCACCGGCAAAGGTGAAGACCACCTCGTCGCTTGCACCGGTGTTCGACACGGTGACGTCGGTGAGGGCGGGCACGCTGTCGGCACCGGACAGTGCGCTGGGAATGGTGACCGGCAGTTCGGCAGCAGAGTGGGGCATGCCCAGCACAGGTGCCAGGATCGCCGCGGCAACCAGAAGCGCGGTCCGTCGATGCGTTCGCATTGGAGCCTCCTCGACTCGCACCATAGCGGAACCCGGTCTGTCAGGCGCAGGGGGGTCCTGCCCGCAGCATGGCGTTTGAGGGCTTCTGTCCTGCCCGGTCCCGGGTACTCGAGGTGCATGCGCCCGGTCGTCGATGGTTCTGGCTAGTCGCCCTATCGGTCGACGGAGGCCGTCGGGCTCGGCCCGCCGCGGCAGCGGGCGAGGTAGGCGTCCCAGTCCCAACCTTCGAGGAACGTGTCAGCCGCCTGCCGGCCACGGTCGCGGAGGAGGCGCTTGTCCTCGTCGGGCAGGTGGAAGTCGACGACGCCGACGCCGGCGGTGTCCAGTTGCATCGTCCGGGCCGCCACGCAGGGTTGGGAGAGGAACGTCTGATCACGCCCGACGATGACCGTGGCGATGAGCGCCTCGAGGTGGCGGACGCCGGGGATGGGGATCCGGCCGGCGAAGGGCACGAGCCCGGCTGCGCCCTCGGGGAGACGCGGCATGATCTTCAGGCCGAAAGTGGGCCAGCGGGGCGGCTCGCCGTCGGTGCGGTCGAAGACCGAGATCGGGAAGTTGGACAGGGCCCCGCCGTCGACCAGCACGTGCTCGTCACCGTTGCGCGCATCGGTGAGCGTGACGGGCTCGAAGAAGAACGGGATGGCGATCGACGCGGCGACGGCGTCGGCCACGCTCTGCTCGTCGGGGTCGAGCCCGAAGTGGCTCTGGTAGTCCCAGGGCAGGTAGAGCAGCTCGCCAGCGGTGACATCGGTGGCGGTGACGACGAGGCGGTAACGCCGCTCCCTGGTCAGCGACGAGCCGGCGTCGGGGAGGCGGAGGTCGGAGAACGTGTGGACGCCCTTGGCGGCCAGCAGGTCGGCGAGGTAATCGCGTACGAAGGTCGTGTTCCAGACGCCGCGATCGGCGGCGATCGACAGCAGCGGTCCGAGCACGGGCAGCCGGTCGATCGGGTCGGGGTCCTGCACCTTCTGGAACGGGAACGCGAACACCTCGTCGACGAGCTCTGTGCCGGAATAGCCGGCGGCCACCAGCGACCCGACGATCGAGCCCACCGAGGTCCCCGCGACGCGTGCGATCTCGAAGTCCTCCTCGAGGCGGGCGATCGCCCCCACGAGGCCGATGCCCTTCACGCCGCCACCCTCGAGCACCAGGTCTGCCTTCATCGCTCGCTCCTCGCTGTGTCCTCCCGGGCGATGCGGAAGCCTCTCACGAACGCGGCGGCGGTCCGGCGCGTCGGCCGCACCCGTACCGGATTCGCCGCATTCGGTGGCTCAGAGCTGGTGCGCCAGGAGTTGGGTCGTCCACACGAGATAGAAGGGGACCAGCAGCGCGGTGCACCACTGCCCGAAGCCGCCGCTGCCCCTTCGGGACGGTGCGACGGCCACGGCCAGAACGGGCAGGAACGGCCCGAACAGGCGAGCGCTCGGGGCGATGTCGATACGGAAGGTGGGGCTGTTGCAGTACAGGAACCAGCCTCCCAGCACGGCTCCGATTCCGCCGAGGAAGAGGACACCGAGCAGGGCCCGGTGCCGAGGGGCGAGCGCGAAGCCGCTGCGGTCGGCCGACCGGGTGGCGACGCCGATGAACAGGGCGACGCCCACGAGAACGGCAGGCCTCGACCAGGTGAGGTCCTTGTCCCCGATGCGGATCAGGTCGTCGAGCCACTCCCCGCCGAACCGGGCGGTCGCCTCGGCCATCCCGGCAACGAGGAGGTGAGGGCGATGCAGGATCTGGGTGGCCTGCGCCGCCGGGTCCGCTCCGATACCGAAGAGACGGGTGTCACAGATGAAGAGGTGCCGTTGGCTGCGCTGCCAGAGCGCGGACACGCCGAGACCGAGCACCGGCACGGCCGCGAGCAGGAGCCGGCGGCCCCGTTCGACCGGACGACGCAACAACGGCATCAGGTAGGCCGCCGTAACGAGCACGTAGGTCGGCTTGCACAGGGCCAGCACCAGCGTCAGCCCGACGGCCTCGGCGAGTTGCGGGGCCCAGGGGCGTTCTGGACGAGCGGTGATCCGAAGGGCCGAGGCGAGCACCAGCATCGCCATGGCGGTGGTGAGGGCGTCCGGCGAGATCGACGTGGCGGCCTGGAACAGGGTGGACGGCAGGAGGCCGATGGCAACGAACGCCCAGGGCGCCCACGGCGTGCGCCGGATGGCGATGGCGCTGATGGCGATGGACGCCGCCAGCGTCGCCAGCCGGGCGAGGAGGAGCATGCCCGCTGGCCCGAGCCCCGCCAGGCGGCCGAGACCGACCCCGAGGACCTGGGGCACGTAGCCCAAGGGGGAGTACCACGCGTAGGTGGCGAACTGCGCGAACTCGGTGTCGGGATCGCTCCTGCAGGCGGGGCCTTCCGGTCGGGGCCGACTCGCCCCGGATTCGGCCTCCCGGATTCGGCCCGCCTCGACGAGGTAGCGCCGATAGGCAGCTGCCTTGTGCCGCTCCACCTCGTCGACCACCGGTCGCGGCAGGCAGGCCCCGCCGCCGCTCCCCGCGCCAGTCCCGCTCTCGACGGGCACCACCTGGCCGTCGGTGATCTGGTAGGTGCGGTAGAAGTGCCCCGACTCGTCGATGCCGCTGAAGGCAGGGAGCAGTGTGGCGAGGGCCAGGCCGACCGCGCCGGCGACAACGATGAAGAAGCGGGTGGGCGTGACCGACGGTGGCCAGTGATGCGGTAGCCGGAGGTGATGTTGGCGACCGGGCGCGCGGCTGGTGGGCAGGGGGTCTTCCTAGCTCGGTGCCAGCCGACGCCGCAAGGGCGGCTCGACCCAGGCCTGGACCACCCACGCGAAGGCGAGAACCGCGGCGACGACGAGGACCTCGGCGACGGGCGCCGGGACCGTGAACAGGCGGGCCTGGCCGATGAATCCGATCTCCTGGTGAACGAGATACAGGGGGTAGCTCATGGCGCCCAGGACGGTGAAGGCCCGCACCTGGACGCGGTCGAAGGTGCCGACGGTCACCAGGGCGAACAGGGCGTACGCGCCGAACACCACGGCGAGCACCACCCATGGGTTCATGTGCACCAGGCCGGTCGTCTTGCTCACCTCGCCGGCGTGGTGGCGTGACGCGGCGAACGAGCCGAGGAAGGCGACGGCCAGCAGCGGGGCGTGCCACGGCTTCGAACCGCGCTCGCGTAGGTCCGCGAAGGCCATGCCCCCGACGAAGAGCGGTGCCCAACGCAGGTTCAACATGGTGACGACGCCGGACGGCAGCCGCACCCAGAACGAGACGAGCGACACCCCGAGCCACACCGCCAGAACCGCCATCAGTCGTCGGCGAGCGACCAGCACACCGATGACGACCATGAAGAGGTAGAAGCGGATCTCGACGGCGAGGCTCCAATACACCGCGTCCAAGTCGGGGACCCCGGCCACCCAGTGGAACATGGTGAGGTTGGCCGCCACCCTCGCCAGCAGTCCTCGGCTGACGCCCTCGCGGACCAGGAGCACCGCGCCCAGGAGGCCCACGGTCACGACCCACGCCGGGAATAGCCGGGCGAACCTCGCCCGGAGGAAGACGAGCGGTGGTCGCCGTTCCCAGCTCGTGAGGATCACGAAGCCGCTGATGAGGAAGAAGACCTCGACGCCGAGGAAGCCGTAGCGCGTGACGGCGGGGGCCCATCCGTAGCGCTGCGAGCCGGGCTCCCACAACGGACCCCAGAAGAAGTGGTGGAACGAGAGCACCGCGAGAGCGCTGACGAAGCGTGCGAGGTCGAGGACCGTGTCGCGACGCTGGGTGCCCCGCGCGCCTGTGGCTCGGGTGTCAGCGGGTGACCGTGCGCTCATGGCCGGAGCCGATTGCTGACCAGGGGGCGTGCCCGTTGGTCCATCCGGCGGCCTCCCTGTTCGATGCGAGCGGCGTACCCGATCGGTGGCGAATCCAGTCGAACGGGGGCTGGTCGGACCCTCGACCGGCCCCGGATCGTACCTTCAGGTCCGGGGGTGAGGCGACTCAGATGGCGGGCAGGAAGCGCGCTCGCACCCGACCACCTCGTGACGGGTGCTCGCGCTACGCGTCGGCCAAGGCGCCGGCGCCTTGGCCGATGAAGGTCTTGGCGACGAACGGTGCGGTCATGGCCCGGAGTAGCGCGCTGTAGCCGATCTGGAACCGGACCTCGGCGCCGACGGGGAGCGGCCGGTCGCCCGGGTCCACGATCACGTGGTCGCTGCTGGCCCCGAGGACCATGAGGCCGGCCGGCGGCCCGAGGCCGGAAGGGTCGACGTCCTGGTGCCCGATGGCGAGGATGGCCCGCGACCTGTCGCCCCGGTCCGGGCCCGGTTCCCGCCCACCGAACGCGGTCTGTGCGAGCTCGCCCCAGGCCCGCGACGGCTTCGTCTTCGATTCGATCACCTCGGCGACGAGCGTGAAGGCGTCGGTGTGCAGGCCGTCGATCGGTTGCCGGTGCAGCGGCTCTCGTCCGAGCAGGATCGACTCACCCAGGCGGAGGTCGTTGACCCGTCCGGCGTCCCCGCCTCCGAGCGCCCAGTCGAGGTTGGCGGAGTTGCCCCCGGACACGATGTCGAGGGTCACACCCAGGCCCGCTTCGATCGAGTCGACCAGGGCGGACAGCTCGGCCATGTTCTCGGTGTCGGGCGCCACCCCGCTCTGGCAGGCGAGGTTGGTCCCGATGCCCACCAGCACGAGGTTGGGCAGCGCAAGCGTCTCCCGCGCAACGGCCGCGAGGTCCCCGGCCATGATGCCTTCGCGGAGGTCGCCGAGCTCGACCATGAGAACGACGCCGTGGCTTCGCTTCTGCGCTCGGGCGGCGGACGAGAGTGCCGTGAGCACGTCGACCTCGGTGTTGCAGCTGACGTCGGCGTGCCTCACGGCGTCGGCCGCCTGGCTGAGCATGGGGGAGCGGATCAGCACCATGGGCGCCGTGACGCCCGCGCGACGCATCGCCTCGATGCTCTCGATTCGGGAGTCACCGAGCCTGGCCACGCCCGCCCGGAGCAGCGCACCCGCGACCTCGGGCGAGCCGAGTGTCGCCTTCGTGACACCGGTGACGGAGATGCCCTGAGCGCCCAGTCGCTCGACCAGCATCCGGGCGTTCTGGTGGATCTTGTCCAGGTCGATCTCCAGACGCGGGGCGGTCATCGGGCCGCGGCGGCGAGGTGCTCCTGGAGCTCGGGGAACGCCATCAGCACCATCTCCACCAGGCGCTCGGTCGGGCGCGTCAGCGCATCGGTCGCGGGGATGCCGAGCTCGGACTCGTAGCGCTCGATGGCGGTGGTGACCTCGGCGTCGGTCATGTTCTCGTGGTTGATGGTGAGGCCGATGACCTTCGTGTCGGCGAAGGTCTCGATGAGGTCGATCTCGGCCTCCGGGGTCGGCATCGGGAACGCGCCGAAGTCGCCGAGATGGGTGCGTGCGGGAGCGTGCTGCAACACGACGCCGTCCGGTCGGCTTCCCCGAAGGATGAAGGTCGAGGTCAGATAGGCGGGGTGGCTCAGGGCGCCCTGGCCTTCGATGATGATCACGTCGGGCCTCTCGTGCTCGAACGCCTCGATGACCGCGGCCTCCATCTCGCCCGAACAGAACTGTGAAGGGATGGCGTCGAGGGCGATGCCGTGACGGGCCCCCTGGATCAGGCCGGTCTGGCCGGTGCCGACCAGGACCGCCTTCACGCCGCAGGCATTGAGGGCGCTCGTGAGAACGGTGGCGGTGGTGCGCTTGCCGATGGCGCCGTCGGTGCCCAGCACGGCGATGCGTGGGCAGGTGACTACCGCGATGCGGCCGGTGAACATCCGCAGGTCCTTCTTCGGGCGGGGCCTGCGGACGTCGAGTATCTCCACGTTGCCGGCCATGGCGGCCGCTACGAACTCGGGGTCGTCGTTCAAGAACTCGTGGAGCCCGTTCACGACGTTCATCCCGTGGGCGATGGCCTCGAGCACGACGCCGCGCTCCTGTTCCGACAGCATGCCGCTCGATGGGGCCACGCCGAAGATGAAGTAGTCAGGGATGCCGCCGGCGTGGGCGAGTGCGTCAGCGAGGTCGCGGCACACGGCGATGCCGTTCGGCTTCTCGTCGAGGACGACGCCCGCGTCGAGACCTGACTTCTCACTGTCGATGACCGAGAGGATCTCGTACCGTTCAGAGTGGCGGACGAGCCCGTTGGCGGTCTTGCCGTCCAGGTCGCCGAAGTTCGCCTCGCAGTACACCACGGCTGTTGGCGTTCGGTCGGGTGCGACGGGCGCGCTCGATGACGAGAAAAGGGTATCGGTGGACATGTCACTCCTCGAGTAGGGCTCAGAGGAGGCGACCGAGTGGTGCTGGCCGAATTCGGCCACAGTCAACGAGAGGTCCCCGCTAAGTTGGGCTTGCGGCGCTCAGGGTACCGTCCCGCCGGTTGCGCCGGAACGGGCGCCCTGCCGGGAGCGTTCCCACTATCCGAAGCGCCGTGGGCCGTTACCTGGTAGAACCTGCTCAACCACTCAGGTCTCGGAATCGCCAGGGTCCAACCGGGCGATGTCAACCGAGGGCACGGATAGGCGAGTCCGAGCGACAGCCCGATGGGAGTGACCGAGACTGGTCGCTCGGGGGAAGCTCCAGCCCGACGGCCACAACCCTGGAGTCGTCATGCGCACAAGCATCGCCCGCACATCTGCCATCGTCTTCCTCGCCTTCACGCTGGTCGCCACGCTGGCTGCCTGCAGCAGCGGCGGGGACGAGAACGCCGAGATCCCCTTCTTCGAGGCCCAGTCCATCAGCGACAACGGGCCGTCCCCCTTCACCGACTCGGTGGCGACCCTTCCCAGTGATGCCGTGGAGTCCTTCGCGGAGAACGGCGTGCCCGCCACGACGACGGGCAACAAGCGGGGCCAGCCCGCCACCACAGCGCCCGCAACGGTTGCCCAGCCCGTGGCCGTCGCCGGCGACACGGTCGGCCTGTACGGGGGCACCGAGAACCAGACCCAGTGCGACAAGCAGCAGCTGATCGACTTCCTCACCTCGGACACCGACAAGGGGGCCGCGTGGGCCGAGGTGCAGGGCATCGACCCGGCCCAGATCCCCGACTACATCAACGGCCTCACGCCCCTGCTCCTGACCCAGGACACCCTGGTGACCAACCACGGTTACCAGGACGGCCAGGCCGTCCCCTTCCTGGCGCTCCTCCAGCGGGGCACGGCCGTGCTGATCGACGCCCAGGGCGTGCCCCGCGCCCGGTGCGCCTGCGGGAACCCGCTCCTGCCGCCGAGCTCCTACCGGCCGCCGCCGGGCGTGCAGGTGCCGACGACGACGTCGACCTCGACGTCGACCTCGACGTCCACCTCGACGTCCACCTCGACGTCCACCTCCACGTCCACCTCGACTTCTTCGACGTCCACGTCGACCTCGACGACATCGACCTCGACGACCTCCACCACGGCGGTCCCGCCGACGGCCCCCCCGCCGGTGGTCGCGCCCAACTGCCCACCATTCCTGCCGCCGATCTTCTGTGCGGTGCTGGTCGACCCCATCGTCACCAGGCCGCCCTGGCAGGTCATCGACGACCTCGTCGGAAGCATCTTCCCGTTCCAGGTGGTCGAGCCGGCCGCCCAGCCCGTCGAGACCTTCGACGCAGTGGACATCGTGACCGGCGTCCTCGCACCCGTCGAAGCCGGGAGCGGCGGCATGGGCGTCACCGATGACCCGTCGACCACCACGACCACCGCGTGCGTGACCGACGGCACCGACCTGACGGGCGCCCCGGCCTGCAGTACCAGCACCACCATCCCCGGCGGCGACACCACGATCCCGGGCGACACGATCCCTGGTGACACGATCCCGGGTGACACGATCCCGGGTGACACCGTCCCACCAGCCACCGAGGCCCCGCCGGACACCTCCGGCGACTTCTGACGGGCTCGCCGAAGGCGGGGGCGGGGGAGACCACCGTCCTCGCCCCCGCTGTTGCTCGCCGAAGGCCATCGACCTGATTGTCACCGGGGCTGCGTAGGTTGTCGCGATGGCCTTCGGACAGGTATCGGGTCCGCCCGCGGCGGCGAGGCGGGTGGCCGAGCTGGCCGCGCTGCTCGAGGAACGCGGCTTCGACTCGTTCCGCGAGGCCCGCCACCCGTTCGGGCTCACCCAGCGCCAGGCCGGCGGCAAGTTCACCACGGCCGAGGTCGACGAGCTGATCGAGCGACTCGAGGCCGAGGGGGCGGTCGAGGGACATCTGGGCGCTCAGGCCGATCGTTCTGCACGCGCCACGACGGCCTCCGGCAAGCCCGTCGAAGCCTCCGACGCCCGCGCTGAGCGCCGTCGGACGAAGCGCGACGAAGAGCTGGCGGTGCGCCTCGATGCCGGGGTGATGGCCACCGAGCTGGCCAATCGAGGGTGGTGCTGTATCCCGCCTGAATGACCGACGATGATGAACGGTGTTAACTTGCCTGCGGTCGACTGGAGGAATCCCATGGCATGCACGAGGCGAACAAGAGCGATCGTGTCCCTGGTCGTGTCGGGCGCCGTCCTGGTACCGCTGCTCGGCTGCACCAGCGGCGAGGCCGAGCAGGCCGCCCCCGGCACCTCGGTGGGGCGCTCCGAGCCCGATCCTGTCGCCGAGCGGCTGGCCGGGCGGTACGCGCACTACGACGTGGTGGCCTACGAGAGCAGCGACATGAAGACCCTGATCGTCAGCTTCGGATTCACCGACCTGGCGGTGGTCGACGGTGTGCTCCAGGCCCAGGAGTCCTTCTGTCATGCCGACCATCGCAGCGACCAGCCGATCACCGTCGAGATGCCCGATGCCGCCACCACGGCGATCACGCCGATCGCCACACCGGTGACCCTCACCACCGAGGACGGCGTCGCGCGCGTCTCCCGGCCGGCAACCCCCACGGGCATCGGGGTCGACCTGGAGGATCCCGCCAACGACCCCCTCCCCACCGATCCGGACGACCCTCGCATCGCCGATGACGACAACGACGGCAACCCGGGGGTGACCGCGCACGTCACCGTGACCGAGGACCTCGAGGGCGACCTGTTCATCGCCCGGCGGGAGATCTTCGCCTACGAGGTGGACGAGCAGGGCGACGGGTCGCTCACCGGCGTCGTCACCGACGACTCGGAGCAGTTGATCATCGGCGCGACGAACGACGCGTTCCTCACGCAGGCCGAGTGGACCCAACACCCCGATCTCACCAAGAGCCCCATCATCTTGATCCCCGTCGATGACGACTGGGACTGCGAGCGCCTCATGGCCGAGCGCGACGACCTCTTCCCGCCCACCCCCGAGGTCGACTGGTAGTGGGAGGACCGTGACCTCGTCGACCAGCCTGTTGATCGCCGGTGGCTCTGTGATCACGGGTCGCGGCGACGAACCGATGCCGGGAACCGACGTGCTCGTGAGCGGCGACCGCATCGAGGCGGTCGGCGTCGAGGCGACCCGCCTGGCGGCCGAACCGGGTCGGGTCGACGCCACCGGGCGACTCGACGCCACCGGGCTGACGGTCATGCCAGGGCTCATCGACGCGCACTGCCACATCACCTTCGGCGAGCCGTCGAGCAACGACGAGCTGTTCTTCCATCGAGAGCAGTCCACTGCCGCGCTCGTCGCCGCCTTCAACGTCTCGAAGCTGCTCCTCGCCGGGGTCACCGGCTTCCTCGACGCCGACTGCCTGTGGAACGTGGGCCCGGCACTCCGTGACGCCATCGCCGCCGGCATCGTCGAAGGCCCCCGGATGACGGCGGGAATGAACGCGCTCCTCACCGCCGCGGGCGGGACCGCCGGCCGCCTCATCCCCGACGAGGGCACCGCGGCCTATGCGCAGGTCGTGCGCGACCGCGATGAGATGGTTCGGGTCACACGACAGCAGATCAAGTACGGCGCCGACTGGATCAAGATCCACGTCACCGGCTCGCTGCCGAACCATGTCGGCGAGTTGACGGCGTGGACGCTCGACGAGTTGCGTGCCGTCACCGACACCGCTCATGCCCTCGACACACCGACCCTGGCGCACTGCCGCAACGCCGAGTCCACCCGCCTGGCCGCCGAGGCCGGCGTCGACCTGATCCTGCATGCCAGCTACCTCGACGAGGCCGCGCTCGAAGCCGTCGTCGCGGCCGGCAGCGCCATCGCCCCCACCTTCACCTTCCTCGCCAACCTCGCCGACCACGGCGACAAGGTGGGCGCCCTGAGCACCCAGGTCGACCTCTTCCGGGGCGAGATCGCGGCGACCGCCTCGATGCTGCGGAAGGCCCATGACGCCGGGGTCCCGCTGCTGTGTGGTTCGGAGAGCGGATTCTCGCTCACGCCCTACGGGCACTGGCACGCCCGTGAGATGGAGGTCTTCGTCGCCGAGATGGGCCTGACCCCGATCGAGGCCATCACCTGCGCCACCGCCAACGGCGCCAGGGCGCTTCGCATGGACGAGGGCACCGTCGGCATCGTTGCCGAGGGTGCCGCGGCGGACCTGATCGTGGTCGACGGCGACCCGGCGTCCGACATCGGCGTGCTCGCCGACCGTGCCAACCTGCGCCACGTGATCTCGCGTGGGCGCCCGGTCGACCTCGACCGGCCGTGGCCCGAGCGCCGGGCTCTTCCCGGTGAGAAGGTCGGTCTCTGGTCGGCCCAGCCGCTCACCTGGGACATCGCCAACCCGTGACCCGGACCGTCGTGGTCACCGGCGCCGGCAACGGTCTGGGCAGGGCGATCGCGGGTGCGGCCGTCGCCGAGGGGTGGACGGTCGGCGTGCTCGATCGCGACGGCGAGGCGGCCGAGCGGGTCTGCCGGGAGCTCGGCGCCGGGGCGGTCGCCCTCACCGCCGACACGACCGACGAGGCGACCGTCGAAGCGGCCCTCGACGACTTCACGACGGCGACCGGTCGCGACGCTCCCGACGGCCTGGTGTGCAACGCCGGCATCGTGCGCTTCGGGCCATTGGCCACCCTCGACGCGGCCGACTGGCGCGCGGTCGTCGAGGTCAACCTCACCGGTACCTTCCTCACGGCTCGGGCCGTCGCCCGTCGGATGATCGGCTCCGGGTCGGCGGGTGCCATCGTCACGGTCACCTCCATGAACGGCGTCGCCGCCGGCCCGAACGCCGGCGCCTACGGGGCCACCAAGGCCGGCGTGGCCCTGCTCACCCGGCAGATGGCGATCGAGTGGGGACCACAGCAGATCCGATGCAACGCAGTGGCGCCCGGCCTCATCGACGCCGGGATGTCCGAACCGATCTACGCGGACGCCGACATCCGCGAACGGCGGGCCGGGCGCGTGCCGCTCGGTCGACTGGGCACCGCCGCCGACGTGGCCGGGGTCGTGGTCTTCCTGCTGTCCGATACCGCCGCCTACGTCAACGGCACGGAGTTGCTCGTCGACGGGGGAGTGACCGCCAGCGTGATCGCGACGCTCCCACGGCCCCGGGCGGTCGACTCGATCGGTCCTACCGACGATCCGGGCGCCGAGCAGGGGCGACCGTGACCACCAACCTGGTGCTCTCGGGCGGCCCCACCCACGATCTCGCCGCGACCTCGGCGAGGCTGGCCGAGACGCTGGCGCCCGACGGCGTCGAGTCGTTCGTGGTCGACGACCTGCACGAGGCGTTCGAGCGGCTGGTCGACCCGAGGGCCACCTGGGACCTCGTCACCGTCAATGCGCTCCGTTGGCAGATGGGCGCCGAGCGCTACGGCGACCTCCGCGACGAATGGTCCTTCACGCTGCGTGACGACGAGGCCGAGGCCCTGGCCGGCCACGTGCGACGCGGCGGCGGCCTGCTGGCCCTGCACACCGCGGTCGTGTGCTTCGATGCCCACCCGGCCTGGCACTCGATCGTCGGCGCGTCGTGGGACTGGGACCGCTCGTCGCACCCACCGGTGGCCGAGGTCACCGTCACGGTCACCGAGGCCGGGCGCCGGCACCCGATGACGGAGGGTCTCGAGTCGTTCAGCGTGGTGGACGAGGTCTACGGCTTCCTCGACGAGGAGCCCGACCTGGTGGCGTTGCTCACCGGGGACCACGGTGGGCGGGCCCATCCGCTGCTCTGGGCCCGACAGGTGGGGGAGGGGCGGGTCGTGACGAGCCTGCTCGGACATTCGGTGGAGGCATGCGCTCATCCGGCCAATGCCTGCATCCTGCGCAGGGGCGCCCGGTGGGCCCTGGGTGAGGAGGGGCGCCGATGACCGAGCCCGTCGTCGTCACCGTCTCGACCTACGAGCAGGCGCGCGAGGCCTACCGCCGGAAGGATCTGCGCCAGGCCCTCTACGACGAGGGTGAGGTCGTGATGGCCGACGTGCTGGTGAACCTGCACGGCGACGAGCACCGTGCCCGCCGGCGGCTCGAGAACCGCCTGTTCCGCAAGGACACGCACGCCCGGTACGAGCGCGAGTTCTTCCCGCCGGTGGTCGAGCGCACGCTCGCCCCCCACGTCGAACGGGGCCGCGCCGAGCTGGTGAGCCTCAGCCACGAGATGATGATGAACCTGGCCGCCTTCACCGCGGGGGTCGATCGGCCGGCGGGCACCCCCGAGGAGACGCTCGAGCTCTACTCGTACCTGATGCTGTTCATCGAGGGGGCCACCCTGGCGCACTACACCGGTGACCGCGACGCCAAGCGCGCCGAGGTGGCCAACGCGTTGGCGGCGTTCGACGCCGAGTTCCTGGTCCCGTCGATCGCGCGTCGCCGGTCGCTTCTCGAATCGGTCGCCGGCGGCGACGTCGACGAGCGCGAGCTGCCGACGGACGTGCTGACCACCCTGCTGCGCAACCAGGACGACCTGCACCTCCCGCCCGACGTGGTCCTGCGGGAGACCTGCTTCTTCCTGCTCGCCGGGGCGCACACCAGCGCCACGGCGTTCGTCCGGACGATCCACAACGTGTTCTCGATGATCGAGGAGCGGCCCGAGGACCACGACCGGGCCTGCACCGACCTCGCCTTCCTCCAGCGATGCGTCCACGAGACGGTTCGCCTGCAGCCTTCGAGCCCGATCGCGATGCGGTGGGCCCTCGCCGACGTCGACCTCCCGGGCCCCGTCCACGTTCCGGAGGGCGCGCGCCTTGTCATCGACCTCATGGCGGTGAACCGTGACCCGTCGGTGTTCGGACCCGATGCCGACCGGTTCGACCCGCACCGTGCGTTGCCGGGCGGGGTCGCCCCGTGGGGGCTCAGCTTCGGCCTGGGCATGCACGCCTGCATCGGCCAGGACCTCGCCGCCGGCGTCGACCCGATGGGCGCCGGCGTCAGCGACGACCATCTGTACGGCCTGGTGCCGGTGGCCGTCCGCGCCGCGCTCGACCGGGGCGTGCGCCCCGATCCTGGCGACCCCCCGTTCGTCGACCCCGAGAACACCCGCGGCTATTGGGGCCGGTACCCCGTGGTGTTCCCGTCGTAAGGCGACCACGGGCCAGAGTCGGATGATCGACCTCCACGCGCATGTCGTGCTCGAGCAGGCACTCGGTGCCGCGGGCGTGCACGGCCCCGAGCTGGACGAGGGCGACCTCGGCACCGGTCGGCCGCCGTGCTTCCGGGTAGGCGGCTACGTACTCGAGGGCGTGCGCTATCGCGGGACCGCGTTCATGGACGTCGATCGCCGGATCGAGCGGATGGACGCCCTCGGGATCGACCTGCAGGTGCTGTCGCCCAACCCGCTCACCTTCTTCCATCACATCGAGGCCGACGACGCCGTCGCGTTCTGCCGGGCCCACAACGACGGCATGGCCGAGCTGGTCGGCGGGCACCCGACCCGACTGCGGGGACTTGCCCAACTCCCGCTGCAAGACCCCCGGCGCGCCACGGACGAGCTCCGTCGGGCCGTCGCCGAGCTGGGCCTGATCGGCGCCTACATCGGCACGGACGTGGGCCGGCCCCTCGACGACCCGGCCCTCGACGCGGTCTACGAGGCGTGCTGCGCGCTCGACGTGCCGGTCTTCGTGCACCCGGCGCCCGGCGGGATCGACCGCCCCCGTCGTGACGACCGCCTCGCCCGCTTCGACGCCGACCTGTGGCTCGGCTTCGCCTACGAGGAGGCGTTGGCCGTCGCCACCCTGGTGCTCGGCGGCGTGCTGACGCGCCACCCGAACCTCGACATCTGCCTCTCGCACGGCGGTGGTGCCACGAGTTGGCTGGCCGAGCGCATGGCCCACGCCGCCCGCACGCGTGCGTGGGCCGGTGACGACCTGCGCCGCGACGGTGCGGTGGAGTCGCTCCTCGGGCGACTCTGGTGGGACGCGCACGTGGGCGGGCCCACGGCCCTCGCCGCGCTCCTGGCCTCGTTCGGGCCCGATCGGCTGGTCGCCGGCACCAACCTGGCCGGCTGGGACGAGGGCGCGGAGCCGAGCGGTGGCGACCGGGCCCTGGCCGCCACCATGGACCGCAACGCCCGCCGCCTCCTGCGCCTCGATGCCTGAGGCTCGGTCGGGCCGCTACTGTGCCGGGTGAACGCCGTTCACCCTCCGCCCTGCCGCTGAGCGTATGGGGTCAACGCCAACCGATACCGAGGAAGCATGGAAGCCACGCTCGAAGCAAGCATCCGGGAGCGCCTCGCCGCCGACAAGGCTCGCACCGGCCCACCGCCTGACGCCCGTGCGGTACCGCTCATCCCGGTGGAGCGCTACCTCGATCCCACCTTCACTGCACTCGAGCACGAGCGGGTGTGGCGGCGCTCCTGGTTGTTCGCCGGCCATGAGTCCGAGGTCGCCGAGCCGGGGTCCTACAAGCTCTTCACCCGTACCGGGGCGCCTATCGTCATCGTCCGCGGCCAGGACCGGGTGCTCCGCGCGTTCTACAACAGCTGTCGGCATCGCGGGGCGCCGGTGGTGAAGGGAGCGTGCGGCACCGCCAAGCGACTCACCTGTCAGTACCACTCCTGGTCGTACGACACCGAGGGGGTGCTGCGAGCCGTGCCCGACGACCGCAATTTCGTCGATCTCGACACCGGCCAGCTGGGCCTCGTCCCCGTGCGCTGTGAGACGTCGGACGGCTGGGTCTACGTGAACGAGGACCCCGAGGCGACGCCGCTGGCCGATCACCTCGGCCCGCTGGTCGACCAGATGGCCGAGATCAACGGGCCGAGCCTACGCAAGCTGGGCACCAGGACCCACCGGGTACCCGCCAACTGGAAGCTGATGGTCGACGCGTTCCTCGAGGTGTACCACATCCGTACGGTGCACCCCGACAACGCCGCGCTGCTCTACGACGACCGGTCACTGACCGTCGCCATGTTGCCCAACGGGCACAGCCGGCTCAGTGTGGCCAAACAGGACGGCATGGCCGAGATCGTCAAGCCCTGTGCCGAGGCGAACAACCCGTCGGTAGGCGAGCTGTGGCGCGAGACCAGCACCTCGTTCGGCATCTTCCCCAACCTGGTCGCCCCCATGGACGCCGGCGCGTTCACGTTCCTGTGCATGTGGCCCGTCGACGACCGCACCACCGAGCTCGAGCTGCAATGGTTCGCCCCCGACTGGGGCGACGGCGAGCCGGTCGCCGAGAACCTGGCCCTCATGGACCTGTTCGAGACCGTCATGGCCCAGGACACCGCCAACCTCGGTGGCATCCAGGCGTCGATCGAGTCGCCCGGGGCCCGCCCGTTCCAGATCGGCTGGAACGAACGGCTCATCCATCACTTCCACCGCGCCATCGACCTGGCCATCGGCCCTGACGACATCCCGGCGGGGTGCGCCGTCTCCGACGTGCTCGACCACTTGGTCGAGCACGCCTGACGGTCAGGTCGTCTCCCCTGGCCGGTCCTGTCGGCAGGTGGTTCAGGCGGGAGCGGCGACTGGTGGCGTGACGGCCCCGGTGATGCCCGCCGGCTCGGGTGCGGCGCGCCGGGACGGTCGCGCCGACGGGAGGAGGAAGTCCGTCGCAGGGGCGGGCCGCCCGAGCAGATAGCCCTGACCGAGGGTCACGCCCAGTGACCGGAGCGCGGCCATCTCCTGGACGGTTTCGATGCCCTCCGCGATCAGCGCGATGCCCAGCGAAGCCGCCACCGTGACCATGGCGGCCACGAGAGCGGCCTGCCGGGGGCGCTCATCGACGGCGGCGATCATCGATCGATCGAGCTTGATGAGGTCGATCGGCAGGGCGGTGAGGTGGCCGATCGGTGTGAATCCGCTGCCGAAGTCGTCGAGGGCCACCGCGATCCCGGCGCTGCGGAGCCGGTCGAGGTTCCGCGCGGCAACCTCGAGATCGACGATGCCTGCGGTCTCGACGATCTCGACCCCGACGCGGGTGGGAGGAAGGCCGACCGCGTCGAGCGACGCGAGGAGCGAGTCGGCGGCCGTGTGCTCGGCGAGGGCGGGTGGAGCGAGGTTCAACCACACCCGGCCGTGGAAGCGGTTCCCGAGTTGCTCCAGGGCGAGCGCGCTGGATCGGGCCATGGCGTCGAACAGAATCCCGCTGGCGCCCATCTGCTCGACGATGCTGACCCATTGTCCGGCCGCGACCGCCAGGCGATCCCCACGCGTCCATCGGGCCAGGGCCTCGTAGGCGACCACGTGACCTGTCTCGAGATCGACCTGGGGCTGGAGATGGGCCTCGACCGCGCCGAGACGGGCGTGGGTAGGGAAGTCGCGCAGGATCTCACGGAGGAGCGGTTCGTCGAAGAATCGAAAGCCGCGCTGGCCCTCGCTCTTGGCCTGGTAGAGCGCGACGTCCGCCTCGGCCAACAGGTCGGCGAGCGCGGCCGGGCCGGTGGTGATCGCCACCCCCCCGCTGACGGCCAGGTCGACCGTGGCGTCACCGACGTTCACCGGAGCCTTCAGGGAGGCCTCGAGGGCCTCGAGCAGTTGCTCGGCCGCTGCCCTCGGTTCAACGCAGTCGTGCAGCACGATCAGAAACTCGTCGCCCCCGATGCGGGCGAGCTCGTGGCTGTAGCGGTTCGGGGCCAGGTCCGCTACGACGGTCCGGGCGCACGCGGCGAATGCTCGCAGCACGGTGTCACCCGCCTTGTGCCCGTACGTGTCGTTCACGGCCTTGAACCGATCGAGGTCGACCTGGACGAGGACGTGACTCGCCCGATCCGGGTCTGCGAGACGAGGAGGCACCCGCCGCTCCAACCCGCGACGGTTCGTCAACCCGGTCAGGTCGTCGGTCTCCGACGCCTCGGTGAGCGCGATCCAGCGCCGCTGATGGCGACGGGCGATCGCGACCTGGGTGAGAAGGCAGACCAGAACGGCGATCGCGCCGGCTCCGGCAGCGAGCCATCGATCGCGTTCGGCATCGGTCGCGGCCCGTTCGGAACGGGCGACGCGGTCCCGAAGGCCCGTGTTCACCACCCGCGAGAGCTGGCGATCGAGCCGGTCGGCGACCGCCGTCGCCTGGGTGAAGGACAACGGGGGCGGGCCTTGAGCGCGTTCGGCCCATGCCTTGACCCAGCGGTCGAGCCGCACGAGGTCGTCCACCTCCGGTGACCCGAGGACATCCACCAGGGCGGACTCGGTGTGGGGCAGGTGGCGGCGAACGAGATCACGCGGAACCCACTCGCCGGAGAACGGGTCGTCGCGGTCATCCGACAGCCACCCGGCCTCTCCTCCCAGCACATAGGGCCCTGATCGGGCGAAGTAGTCCTCGGTGGATGCCGGCACGTCCGGCTCCAATCGCACATACTCGGCGTCGACCATGTCGCTGGTCACCAGCCACGGCGTCTGGCCGACCTGGGCGAGTGCACCGAGCGCGTCCCGCGTGGGTGTGTGGTAGTTGCCCTGGTCGGACGCGAGGCCGTCGAGGATCGCCCAGTCGTCCCAGAGGGCGAGCAGTTGACCGTCGCTGTCGTCGCCCTGCTGCTCGCGGAGCTTCGCGGTCAGCTGTCGAGCGACGTCGGCGACGCTGTCGTCGCCTCGTGCGAGGGCATCAAGGCGGCGCAGGGCCCTGTTCCGCTGCTCCTCCCGCTGCTGGGTGGCGACGGCGAGCGCTTCGTCGGCGGGGAAGCCCAGGGCAGCCTGGCCGAGCAACGTGAACTCGCGCAGATAGGCGTTCCCCAGCGGCGCCATGGCTGCATCAAGTCGGGCGGCGCGTCCGTCGACCTGGGCCCTGCTCGCGGCGTCGTTGCGTGCCGACACGGCGAAGAACGTCGCGACGACGAACGCGAACGCGAGCCCGAGCGGAACGACCGACCCGATCGACGCAATGCGCCGACTACGGGCAACCCACCTCCGGCGCGCCTGTATCGCTCTCGCCCTCATCCCTGACACCATCGACCCGATGGCAGGTCCCGCTTGAGGGTTTCGCCCGTTCAGGAGTGGAGGGGCTGTGGTCGGGCTCGCTCGGTCGAGGGCTGACGGCTGTCAGGTCGTGTCCAACCCGCCGGCCACCTGGCGCACCAGGCCACGGTGCGGTTCGGGCACCGTGGCGAGCCGAGCGTCGGTGAGCTCGTCGGAGAAGTGGAGGCGTTCGGCGTCGGCGAGCTCGCTGTAGGTGGGCATCCACGCCGAGTGCAGCAGCATGGGCACGCAACGACCGGCCGCCGGTCGTGCCGTCGCGAGGGGGCCGGCTCCGACGTCGGCGGCATCGAAGAGGTCGACGCGGAACCCGTCGTCGTTGAACACGGGTTGCACCACGTAGCCGTCATGGCCGCCGGGGTCTGCGCTGGCGTACCTGCCTTCGGCGCCGGCAGGGGTGCTCTGGCGTGGCACGAAGGTGGGGGAGCTGATGAGGTCGCCGACGTCGGGGTACTCCCACCGTGACACCAGCTCGATGCTCCCGCGCCGGAACGTCGCCAGCGCGCCGGCGGTGTCCTCGGCCACCGCTCCCCGGTCGATCCGGTCGGCGTAGAGGGTGGCGGCCCGTTCGCTGATCCGACCGGAACGGCACCCCTGGTAGGCCACGTGGTGGAGCGTGGGGTGCGAGAGCCCCTCGAGCGTCCAGTCCATGCCCGAGAGCTGGAGGTTGAAGGCCCAGTCCTCCTTGAAGACCCCCTGCTCCTTCACCTGCCCGGTCTCGGGGTCGAAGAGCACCTCGGTGAGCGTCTCGGGCGCCATCGCCATGTTGTAGAGGCCGACCACGGCGGGATCGACGGGCTGCCCGTTCACGTCGACGTCGTCCGGCTTCATGTAGAGGGCGAGGTCCATCAGGTCCATGCCCTCCCACACCACCGAGATCCCGTCGGCGTCGTCGTAGCGGGCGTAGTAGTGGCCGGACGGTGGGGCCATGGTGAGCGCGATCGGCGTCACGGGGGTTCCGGAGGGGGTGGCCTCGAGGACGTCCTTGCGGATGAGCCACACGGGCACGGCCTCGTCGATGGTGAGCGTGCGGTCGCCGCCGAAGATCTCGGCGGGATCGGCTTTGAAGTTGCCCGAGTCCGAGAAGATCACCCATTCGCGCGTCTGGCTCACGGTGTGGATCGAGCCGGCGAACGACACCCCGTCGAGGGGCCAGTGTCGGACGGTGGTGCCGTCGCCGTCGTAGCGGACGACGGACGGGCGCATGCCGAAGGTGGGCTCGGTGACCGGCTCGAGCTTGGCCGTCCAGAGGCAGTCGCGCTCGGGGTCGACGACGGGGTGCGCGGTCGAGAGCAGCATGGGCAGCACCGTGTCGCTGCCCATGGACGGCCCGCCCCAGGTGTCGATGTGGCCCACCTCGGCGACGAAGTCGAGCGTGTCGGGGTGCAGTTCGACCGGCCGGCCGGCGTCCCAGGTGGCGTAGAGACGATCGCCCCAGGGGAGCGGTGCGGTGTTCGCGCAGTTCGGTGAGCCGAACGGCGAGCTGTACCCGATCGGGCCACCGGTGAACAGCTCCGGGACGGCGTCGAAGAGCCGCTTGGCCGGCGACTGGATCGATCGGGCCTGCCACGCGAGGGCGTCGGGTGGGGCGCCGCGCGTCCCGGGACGCAGCGACAACCGGTGCATCGCCCCGAAGTCGAAGATCCCGTAGTCGGTGCGGCCCGTGATCTGGGGGCTGGAGAAGAGAACCTCGCCCTGGAGGTCGGTGGGCCAGACGCCGGAGGTGACGTGCAGGTCGAAGTCCTCGTGGGCGGCGGTCGTCAGCGATCGTGGTGTCGGCACGACCGGAGGTTAACAGCGTTCACTGAGCGAGGCGAACAAGTGGCACCTATGGTGTCAGTAGTTCATCCACGCCGAAAGGAACCCACCGTGGCTCCCAACCCCGACCTGACGATCCGGTACGCCGAGATCGACCCCGACTACGAGTCGACGCTGGCGAGCACGCCCCCCGACGAGGACGGGCCGGTGTGGATGGTGAACCTGATGAAGTACCGCGACCTGGCCGACTACGCCGACGGCCGCGAGACGACCCTCACGGGGCGGGAGGCCGACGACACGTACGCGCCGCTCGACGAGCTCGCCGCCATCGGGGCCGAGATCGTGTTCCTCGCCGACGTCGAGACCCAGCTCCTCGGGGCCGACCCGCAGTGGGACCGGGTCGCCGTGGTGAAGTACCCGACCCGCCGGTCGTTCGTCGAGATGTCGGCGAGCGCCGCGTTCGCGGAGAAGCACGTCCACAAGGACGCCGGCATGGAGCAGACCATCGTCATCGGTACCCGCCCGATGCCGACGCCCGAGCTCCCGGCCGATGCCCCGGACTGGGCCGATGTGCCCCATCCGCCCACCGCCGACGACCCGCCGATCGTCGTGCTGCACGTGCTGCGCTACCACCCAGGCGGCGCGGACGACGACATGGTGAGCTACCAGAATGCGGCGAGCGCGGTGGCGGTACCTCACGGTGTGCGACTCGCGGGGTGGTTCGCCGCAGAGGGCACCATCCTCGGTGACCGACGGTCGTGGGACCAGGTGCGCTTCAACGCCTTCCCGAGCCGGGCCGCGTTCATGGCCGTCGTGGCCGACCCCGCTCGGCTCGCGGCGCAGGCGGATCACCGGGAGGTTGCCATCGCCGACACCTACACGATGATCCTGCACCCGATCATCGACCACCTCGCGGCGTCGCTCACCTCTTGAGCCCGTGTCGGACAGTCACAGGCGTTCGAGCTCGGCGAGGGCCGTCTCCTTGGCCCAGCGGTAGTCGGGCTTGCCCGAGGGCGATCGCATCGTCGCGTCGACGAACACCACGGCTCGTGGCGCCTTGTAGCCGGCCAGGTGCTCATGGCAGTGGGCCTGGAGCTCGGCCAGGCGGGGCGGGTCGACCCGGGCGGCCGGGCGCAGCTCCACCACCGCTGTCACCTGCGCGCCGAAGCGCTCATGGGGCGTGCCGACCACGGTGGCGTCGAAGACGGCGGGGTGGCTCTTCAGCACCCGCTCGACCTCCTCGGGAAAGATCTTCTCGCCCCCCGAGTTGATCGACACCGAGCCGCGGCCGTAGACGGCGATGGCGCCGTCGGCATCCACCGAAGCCAGATCGCCGGGCACCGCGTAGCGGACCCCGTCGACCACCGGGAACGTGGCTGCCGTCTTCCCCTCGTCCTTGTAGTAGCCGAGGGGGATGTGGCCGCTCGTGGCGAGCATGCCCGTGCGGCCGTCGCCCGGTCGGCACAGGGTGCCGTCCTCGGCGATGACCACGTTGGAGGCATCCATGTCGAAACGGGGCGCCCCGTCGGGACCCGAGCCGGTCTGGCGGCCGTGCGTGCCGGTCTCGGAGGCGCCGAGCACATCCATGACCAGGACGTGGGGGAGCAATCGCACGAGCGCGTCCTTCACCGACGGCGACAGGATCGCACCACCGGACCCGTAGGCGACGAGCGACGACAGGTCGTACGCGTCGGGCCCCGCCGTCTCGAGGAGGTCCACGACGGGGCGGGCGTACGCGTCCCCGATGGTCATCAACAGGCTGGCCCGCTCCTCTGCGGCGACGCGGAGGGCGAAGGCCGGGTCGAAACCCACGTCGCGGATCACCACACAGGTGCCGCCCGACAAGATGGCGTTGAAGGCCAGCCACAGCCCCCCGCCGTGCATGAGGGGGCAGAGGATCAGGGAGACCGGCAGGAGCGACTCCCGCCGCACCCGATCGGCCACGTCGGAGAGCTCGTGCACGGGAGGGATCCCCAGCACGGGGTTGCCGCTTCCCCCCATGGCCGAGAGGTAGACGTCCTCGTGGCGCCAGATCACCCCTTTGGGCATACCGGTCGTGCCGCCGGTCCAGATGCCGTAGTGGTCGTCGGGGGAGCGAGGGCCCACGTCCGGTGCGGTATCGGGCTGCTCCTCCAGGAGCGCCTCGTAGCGGTGATCGGCGACGAGCACGTCGCAGTGCCGGTCGAGCGTGGCCGCGGCACGGGTGGCCCGGCCCTCGAGGTCGGGCTCGGTGACGACCGCCACCAGGTCGGCGTTGTCGAACAGGTAGTCGAGCTCCTCCTCGACGTAGCGGAAGTTCACGTTCACGGGGACGGCGCGCAGCTTGAACGCGGCCAGCGTCACCTCGACGTATTGGTTGCCGTCGTAGAGGTGGCACCCGATGTGGTCGCCCTCCCCGATGCCGAGCGCGGCCAGGCCATGGGCGAGCCGGTTCACCCGGGCGTCGAGGGCGGCGAAGCTGAGCCGTACCTCGTGGCCCTCGGTGGCCCGCACGACCAGCGCCGGATCGTCGGGCACCGTGGCGACCACCGTGTCGAAGATGTCCGCGATGTTCAGCCCCATGGTTCCCCCGTGTCGGTGCGACCGGAGGGTACCGACCGCTCAGGGGACGCTAGATGAATCCGCCCGGTCGGAAGTACGCCATGATCGACGGTGGATCGATCGAACGCGTCGGTCCGGCCGTCGCCGAGGAGGCCCATGCCGATGTCGATGTCGAAGCAGCGAACTGTCGTCGTCACCGGATCGGCCTCGGGGATGGGGGCGGCCACCAGGGCCCGCCTCGAGGCCGACGGCCAACGGGTGATCGGCGTGGACCAGCACGACGCCGACGTGGTGGCGGACCTCGGCACGGTCGACGGTCGACAGGCAGCCATCGATGCAGTGGCGGAGCAGGCGGACGGCGCGATCGACGGGTTGGTCACCTGGGCCGGTCTCGCCGGTCTCACCAAGTTCCCGGGCAGCCTGCTCGTGTCCGTGAACTACTTCGGGAGTGTCGCCCTGCTCGAGGGACTGCGCCCGCTGCTGGCCGCCGGTGACCGTCCCTCGGCGGTGGCGATCAGCTCGAATTCGACCACGGTGCAGCCCGGCGTGCCGATGGACGTGGTGGAGCGCTGCCTCGCCGGCGACGAGGCCGGGGCCCGCGCCGCCGCCGACGCGGCCACCTCGCTGGCCACGTACCCCGCCACCAAGACCGCGATCGCCTGGTGGGTGCGGCGGCACGCACCGCTGGCCGACTGGGTAGGAGCCGGCATCACCCTCAACGCCGTCGCCCCCGGTGCGGTCGAGACGCCCATGCTCGAAGCCACCCGCCAGGACCCGACGATCGGTCAGTTCATCGATGCCTTCCCGGTGCCGGTGGGGCGCAAGGCCCTGCCCGACGAGTTGGCGGCGTTCGTGGCGTTCCTGCTCGGTCCCGATGCCCGCTTCTTCTGCGGATCGGTCGTCTTCGTGGACGGCGGCACCGATGCGCTCACCCGGGCCGACGACTTCCCGATGCCGATGGCCTAGCCCTGCGGCGACGCCGCTCCTCAGCCGTCGACCGCCACGAGCTCGCCACTGTGCACGTCGAACACGAACCCGGCCACCAGGAGGTCGGGTGGCAACAGCGGGCACGACCGGATGCGCCCGATGTCGTCGTGCAAGGTGGCCAGCTGGTCGGTGCTGGCGAGGAAGTCCCAACCCGCGGCGTCGACGCCCCGGAGGGTGCCGATGCGCTCGCGGAGCTCGTCGTCGGTCGCGCCGACCATGGCACAGTCGGTGTGCTGCACCACACAGACACGCGTGACGCCGAGCAGGTTGACGGCGAGCACCAGTGAGCGCAGCGCGTCGTCGGTCACGCGTGCGCCGGCGTTGCGGATGATCTTGGCGTCGCCGGCCCGCAGCCCGAGTATGGCCAGCGGGGCTATGCGTGAGTCGATGCAGGTGAGGACGGCCAACCCCTTGGCGGCCCTTCCCGCCACGCCCGGGTCGTGAAAATCGGCCTGATAGCGCCGGCTGGCGTCGAGGAGGTCGTCGAACATCAGCGTCGGACCCTACCGGAGGTCGGCGAGGTCGACGGGGCGTCGTTCGACGACCGACTGGTGTGCGGCCACGCCCATGGCCACCGACCAGAGGCCGTCGTCGACGGTGACCCCCGCCGACCCGCCGGCGAGGATGGCGTCGCGCAGCGCGACGTGCTCCAGGTAGCTGGCTCCGTGGTGGGCCCCGGAGCGGGCGACCTCGGGATCGTCGGCGATGGGCAGCACCTCGACGGGCCAGTCGGGCCCGCGGTCGCCGACCACGACCTCGGCCCGGCTTCCCCTGGCGAGCTCCATGAACCCGGGCACATGCACCGACACCTTGCCGGCGTCGCCGACTGCAACGAGCTCCTGCTCCCAACGCGAGCCCTCGGCGAACATGCACAGGTCGAGCGTGGCTCGGACCCCCCCGGGGTACTCCACGATCACGAACGCGTTGTCCAGGATGTCGGGCCGCTCGCCGGCGTAGGTCTCGTCGAGGTGGTTCACGTCCTGGCCGCCGCTGGCGTAGACGCGCACCGGGTGGTCGTCGAGGCACAGGTTCATCAGGTCGAAGAAGTGGCAGCACTTCTCGACGAGGGTGCCGCCGGTGTTGCGGTTGAACCGGTTCCAGTCGCCCACCTTCGCCAGGAACGGGAAGCGGTGCTCCCGGATCGACAGCATCCGCAATTGCCCGGCCCGTCCCGACCGCAACTCCTCGACGAACCGGCGGACCGGCGGCATGAAGCGGTATTCGAGGCCCATCCACACGATGCCCGGATGGGCCTGGGCGGCATGTCGCACGTGACGGGCGTCGTCGAGGGTGGTGCACAGCGGCTTCTCGATGAGCACGTGCAGACTCGTGTCCCAGACCAGGTCGAGCACCGCTCGGTGGGTGTGGTTCGGGGTCGAGACCACCACCACGTCGAGGTCGTCGCGTGCGAGCAGGTCTCGGGCATCGGCGTGGACCTCAAGGCCTGGGACGGCGTCGCGGGCGGCCCGGCGTGAGCCCTCGTCGGTGTCGGCGGCGGCGATCGGTCTGGCGCCGGGAAGGGCTGCAACGTCGGCCAGGTGCTCGCGGCCCATCATCCCGGTGCCGATGAAGCCGTAACGGAGGTCCGTGCCCATGGCCCCACGGTAGGGTCCGGAGCCGTGGCCGCCCTGACGATCGACCCCGGACCACGTCGGCTCGGGTCGTCCGGCCTCGAGGTCGGCCCGATCGGCTACGGCTGCTGGCGACTGGCCGAGGGCGACGCCCGCGAGGCCCGCCGAAAGATCGAGGCCGCCCTCGACGCCGGGCTGACCTTGATCGACACCGCCGACGTCTACGGGCTCGACTCGGGGCGTGGGTTCGGCGCGGCCGAGACGCTGCTGGGTGAGGTTCTGGCCGCGGCGCCGGGCCTCCGCGACGAGATGGTCCTGGCGACCAAGGGTGGCATTCGCCCGCCGGTGCCCTACGACTCCAGCGCCTCGTGGCTGCGTGAGGCCTGCGAGGACTCCCTCCGCCGGCTGCAGGTGGATCGGGTCGACCTCTACCAGATCCACCGCCCCGATCTGCTGGCCCATCCGGACGAGGTGGCCGGGGTGCTCCGCGCGCTGCGGTCGGAGGGAAAGGTCGGCTCGGTCGGCGTGTCGAACATGTCGGTTTCCCAACTCGACGCCCTCGAAGCCGCACTGGGCGAATGCGTCGTCACCACCCAGCCCGAGCTCAGCGCATGGCACCTCGACCCGGTGTTCGACGGCACCCTCGACCGCTGTCTCCGCGACGACGTCACACCCCTCGCCTGGAGCCCGCTCGGCGGTGGCCGGGTGGGTGATGCCGGCGATCGGGTGACCCGGGTGATCGACGGGATCGCCGCGGCACAGGCCACCACGCCGACCGCCGTCGCCCTGGCCTTGCTCCTCGTGCACCCGAGCCGTCCCGTCCCGATCATCGGGACCCAGCAGGTCGGGCGCATCGCCGCGGCGACTGCCGCCCTGGCGGTCGAGCTCACCCGCAGCGACTGGTACCGGGTGGTCGAGGCCTCGATCGGCGAGCCGCTGCCGTGACCGGGGAGAGCCGGCCCGAGGTCGCCTGGTTCTCCGCCCTGTGCGACGACGACTACCGGTACCTGGGTGTGGACGACCCGTCGCTCCGGAGCTCGTACGCCCACTGCCGGCACATCGTGCTGTCGGCCCAGGCGAGCGGGTTCGACAACGTCCTGTTGCCCTCGGGGTACGACCTCGGCATCGACGGTGTCGCGTTCGCTGCCGCGGTGGCACCCGAGGTGACCTCGATGCGCCTGCTCCTGGCGGTGCGTGCCGGAGAGCTGTGGCCGCCTCAGCTCGCCCGCCAGCTCGCCACCCTCGACCAGGTGCTGGGCGGGCGGCTCACGATCAACATCATCTCGAGCGACCTGCCCGGTGCGCCGATCGAATCGGCCTCGAGGTATCGCCGGACCATCGAGGTGATGCACGTCCTCCGCGCCCTTCTGTCGGGGCGGGCGGTGGACCACCACGGCGAGTTCTACGACCTCGTCATCGACCCGCCGCGCGCCCGGACGGTCTCGGGGGCGTGCCCGCCGTTCTACTTCGGGGGGCTGTCCGACGCCGCCCGCGACGCTGCCGCCGAGGCGGCCGACGTGTTCCTGTTGTGGCCCGACACCGAGGCGGGCGCGGCCGCGGTGCTCGGCGACATGCGGCGGCGTGCCGCAGCGGTGGGGCGCAACCTGCGATTCGGGCTCCGCACGCACGTGATCGTGCGCGAGACCGAGGCCGAGGCCCGTGCGGCGGCGCGTGCCCTGATCAGCCGCCTCGACCCTGCTGTCGGCGACGCGATCCGCCGCCGGTCGCTCGACAGCGCCTCGGCCGGGGTCCAGCGCCAGACGGCGTTGCGGGACGACGCCGACGACGAGGGCTACGTGGAGGACAACCTCTGGACCGGGATCGGACGCGCCCGATCGGGGGCGGGGGCGGCCGTCGTCGGCGACCCCGATCAGGTGGTCGCCAAGCTCCGCCGCTATCAGGCCCTGGGCATCGAGAGCTTCATCCTCTCGGGCTATCCCCACCTCGAGGAATGCGCCCTGGTCGGCAGGTTGGTCCTACCCAATCTCGACTGATCTCTACCCGGCCGGGCGAACGGTCTTTCGGCCCTGTTGCGACGATCCGGCCCGGCGCATGATCACTGCGTTGCCGAGGAGGTCGTGATGATCAGCTTGACGCTGTTGATCGTGATCGTGATCGGCGTCGTGGTCTTCGTGGCGAGGTCGCGCGGGGCCGGCCCGACCACTCGGAAGATCGGGTCGTCTGGCGCGCACACCGATGCACGGCAGGACGCGGCACCGGCACCCGCCGTCGTCTCGGGGTTGGCTCCCGCGCTCGAGCGATGGGTCGAGGCGGGATTGCTCACCGAGGACCAGTCGACGGCGATCGAGGCGTACGAGTCGGCCGCCGTGTCGCGGCCGCCGCCGTCGACAGGCCCGACGCCGTCCACGAGTGTCGTCGGCCGGTTGCGGTCGACGAGGGTTCCGGTGGTTGCCGAGGCGCTCGGGTACCTCGGCGGAGCGCTCGCCACCGTCGGCCTCGTCCTGGTCGTCAGTCGCTACTGGCCCGACATGTCGACCGCAGGTCGGCTCGCACTGAGCGGGGCGGCCGCGGCACTGCTCGGTGTCGCCGGCGTCCTGGTGCACGAGGACGCCGATCCCGCGCTGGCCCGGCTGCGCTCGGTGCTCTGGTTGGCATCGACCGCGGCAGCGGCCCTGTTCGCCGGGGTGCTGGTGGCCGGCGGGCTCGGTGCCGACAGCCCGGAGACGATCGTCGCGGCCTGCGCGGGGGCAACTGCCGCGGTGAGCGGTGTGATGTGGGGATGGCGGGATCGGCCGCTGCAGCAACTGGCGGCTCTGGCCGGCGGGGTGGTCTGCATCGGTGCGTTGGTAGCCCATGTCGCAGCACCGGGCCCGGTCGGGCTCTCGGTCTGGGCCATGGGAGCGATCCTCCTGGTGATGGCGCTGCGCGAGGTCACGCCGCTGCCCTGGGTGACCGAAGTCGTAGGAGCGGTGGCGTTGATTGCCGGCGGCGGGATCGCCAGCTCGGACGTGGACGGGGTTGCCTCGGGCTGGATGGGGTTCGGACTGCTCCTCGTGGTCGCCAGCGCGGCCCTGCTGCTGGCGATCGCGGTCATGCCGGTGCTCGCCCCCACGGGGGTGAGTCGGTTGATCGCGGCGATCGTCGGTGGGATCGCGCTCCTGCAAGGGTTGCCGCCCACGCTCGCCTACTTCGCGCAGCAGGCGGGGCTCGCCACGGGCCTTGTGGTCTGGCTGGCCGGCATCGGCCTGATGCTCGTGGGCGCGACCCGCCGCACCCGGGTGCCGATGGTGCTCGAAGGCGCGGGCGCGGTCGCGCTGCTGGGCGGTGCCGCCCTCACCGGGGCGCAGTTCACGGGATTCGCGGTCCTCTTCGGCTGCGCCACGGCGGTCGGGCTCATCATTGCGGGCATGCGGCCCGGACAGGTCATGCTCTCGGCCTTCGGCTCGCTCGGGCTCCTGGTGAACGTGCCGTGGGCGATCGGCTGGTACTTCCCGGGAGAGAGCCGGGCACCCTTGCTGATCCTGGTCTCTGGAGCGCTGATCCTCGCGGTGGCTGTCCTACTCGCCCGTATGGGCGGCCGGTTCAAGGAGGAGCTCGGCCGACGCGAGCCGGTTGCCCAGCGGTGACTCGCCGGGCCCGGCGGCGTCGTGGGCCTGGAGCCAGGCGAGGAGCTCGGGCAGCGGCAGTGGTCGAGCGATGTGGAAGCCCTGGCCCATGTCGCAGCCGAGCTGTCGGAGCCACTCGAGGGCGCGGGCGTCCTCGACCCCTTCGGCGACGATCGGGAGGTCGAAGGCGTGCGCCAGGTCGATGGTCGAGCGGACGATCGCGCAGTTCCGGGCGTCGTCCGGCACACCCTGGAGGAACGAGCGGTCGAGCTTCAACTCGCCCAGCGGAAGCTCTCGGAGGTAGGCGAGCGACGCCTGGCCGGTGCCGTAGTCGTCGACCGAGATGCACACCCCTGAATCGCGCAAGCGGCGGAGCACGGCGAGGCTGCGCACCCGGTCGGCCATGATCGTCCCCTCCGTCACCTCGATGACGAGCATCTCGGGAGGGACATCGAGCTGTGCGAGTCGTTCGTCGACGAGGACCGGCAGCATGCCGTCGATCAGGTCGGCGGGCGAGACGTTGATCGATACCGCGAGCGGGAAGCCGGCGCGGCGCAGTCGGGCGCAGTCGGTGAGCGCCTGCCGCAGCACGAAGTCGGTGAGGCGGGTCATCAGGTTCGCTCTTTCGGCCAGCGGCAGGAAGTCATCGGGGGCGATGGTCCCCCGTCGGGGGTGCTTCCATCGAACGAGCGCCTCGACGGCGGTGACGGTGCCGGTTCGCAGGTCGAGCTGTGGTTGGTAGTGCATCTGGAGCTGCGGCTCGTCCAATGCCGCACGGAGGTCTCGGAGCAGCTCGAGGCGGCCCGGACCGACCCGGTCGAGCGTTGCGTCGAAGGCCTCGACCCCGGTGCGCAGCCGCTTGGCCCGGTACATCGCGACGTCGGCGTTCGACATGAGGGCGTCCGGCGTGGTCCCGTCGTCGGGGCAGGAGGCGACGCCGGCACTCGCGTCCACGCGGATCTGGACCTCGCCGGCGTCGAAGTCCTCGGCGAGTGCCTCACGCAGGGTGCGGGCCAGTTCCTCGCTCGCTCGTCGCGAGAGGCCCGGCGCGACGACGGCGAACTCGTCACCGCCCAGCCGTCCGAGGAGCGCCGGCTCGCCGATGAGCGGCGACAGCCGTTCTCCTACGGCACGGAGGATCGTGTCACCGATGGTGTGGCCGAGGGAGTCGTTGACCTCTTTGAACTGATCGAGGTCGATGATCAGGAGCGAGGCAGCCCTGCCGTCGGGCCCCATGGCGGCCTGGAGGTGCTCCAACAGGCCTCGCCGGTTGGCGAGGCCTGTCAACTGATCGGTGCGGGCCTCGCGCCGGCTGTTCGCCAATGCGGTCACGTCCCGCACGGTGAGCCCGGTGCGCACGAACGCGACAGCGAGGGAGCCGGCGGCAAGGGCGACCCCCACCGGTGCGACCGGATTGGTCTGCCCGTACACGAGGAGGCCGAGCGAGGTCGACGCGAAGAGGGCCGGAATGACGAGCTGACCGGTGACGCTGGACTGCGATCGAGTGACCGGGCTCCTCGCGCAGGCCGCGAGCCCCACGATCGACACCGCCAGCGGCCAGGAGATGTCGAGGAGGCCCCCCTCGCGGTAGGTGCCCGAGGCCTCCTCGAAGAGATAGACGATGTCGCCGGCCGCCAACAGGCTCAGGCCGAGGGCCAGCAGCCACCACGACGCGTCGCGGGCACGGACGGCGAATCCGACGGTCATCAACACGATGACGAGGAGGATCTCGACGGTTGGGTAGGCGAGGTTCGTGGCGACGACGGAGAACGTGCCGTCCGTCTGGGTCAGGACCGGGGCGAGTGCGAACGTGACGACCAGGGCGGCGGCGCCGAAACCGGCCACCGCACCGTCGAGCCAGGTGCTCGGGAGGAAGCGCGTGAGGCGCGCCATCGCCATGCGGACGATCGCGATGTAGACGATCAGGTAGAAGCCGAGCCACATGGCATCGGCGGGTGACGGATAGATCGGCTTGTTGCCCACGATCACACTGCCGTACACGTTGCCGGCGACGAAGACCAGGAAGCCGAATGCGAGGAGCCGCCAGGCGCCCCGGTCTGTTCCGCCCCCTGACGAGCGCCACCAGCAGGCGACGGCCGCGAGCCCGAAGGGCACGTTGTACAGGCCCACGTCGAACCAGGCGTTGTAGCAGCCGGGGTTCGGACGGAGGAACACGGTGGCGCCAAACGCCGCGACCGACAGCACGAGCAGCGCTGCGATGGCGTCCCTGCCCCTCCGTATCTGTCCCACCGGTCGCCTTCCCTCACCGTCGAAGAATGTCGACGGTTCTGGATCGGCGGGCGACGTTCCGCACTTGAGCGCGCGGCGATCGACGACCCCACCAACGGGTCTCGGCGGTCCCGGGAATCAGCGTTCGTTGATCCAGCCGGTGCTGGCATCGGGTGCTCTGTCGTTGGCGTAGGCCGTCACCCCGGGTCGGCGCGGGCCAGGTCGGTCCCCAGCGCCACCCCAGCATCCAGCCGCTCTGCGACAGGTCGAGGCCACCGCCGTCGGAGATGCCCGGCGGCTTGTTCCGGTCGAACTGGTCCTCTGGCGGGGTCGGGTTGGTCAGCCCGTGGCGAGCGGTCGAGTCGAACAGGACGTGGTACCGACGGGCGCCGACGCTGGCGGGCCCTCGACCGGTGTGCATCCACATGGTGTGCCGGTCCAACGCGGGCGGGCGGGCTCGATGAGCGATCCCGTAACGTGCGGTCGAGCGGCCGACGAGGGCCGACGGGTCCGAGAGGGGAAGTCAATGGGTGCGATAGTCGTGCTGGGCGGTGCCGGGGGAGTGGGGCGGGTCGCCACCGAGGCCCTCACGCACGTGGGCGAGCTCGAGGAGGTGGTGGTGGCCGACGTGCGTCACGACACGGTCTCGGCGGTGGTGGCCGACCTCGCTGACGACCGGTTCCGACCGGCGGTCGTCGACGTCACCGACGCCGAGGCGCTGGGCCGACTGGTGGCCGGGGCCGATGTGGTCCTCAACTGCGTCGGGCCCTTCTACCGCTTCGGCCCACCCACCCTCGCCGCGGTGATCGCAGCCGGGGTCGGCTACGTGGACATCTGCGACGATCTCTCTGCCACCCGGGCCATGCTCGAGCAGGACGGGGCCGCCCGCGCCGCAGGCGTGACGGCGCTCATCGGCATGGGCAACTCGCCTGGCCTGGCCAACATCTTCGTCAAGATGTGCGCCGAGCAGTTGCTCGACGAGGTTGTCGGCGTCGAGATCATGCACATCCACGGCGGGGAGCCCGACGAGGGCCCCGCGGTGCTCAAGCACCGGGTGCACGCCATGGTCAACGACGTACCGCTCTTCGTCGAGGGCGACTTCGTGAACGTGCGTCAGCTCGAGGACAGCGGTGCCGCCTTCGTCCACGACGAGGACTTCCCCGGTCTGGGCGTCTTCCCCGTCTACCCCTATCCCCATCCTGAGACCATCACCCTTCCCTTGGCGTTCCCCACCCTTCGTCGAGCGACCAACATGGGTGTCGTCTTCCCGCTGCCCTACTTCCGCATGACCCAGGACCTGGTGGCCGCAGGCATGGGGGGCGAGGAGCCCGTCGAGGTCGACGGTCACCTCGTCGCGCCGATCGACATGATGGTTTCGGTGCTCCGCCACGAGCGTCCCCGCCTGCTCGCCGAAGCCGGCGTCACGGGCCCGGCCGGCGCGTTGCGAGTGGTCGTGGACGGCCACAAGGACGGAGGGGACCACCGCTACGTCTGCACGCTGGCATCGGTCGACGAAGGTGCCGGCGAGGGGACGGGCATCCCTGCCGCTCTGGGAGCGGTCCTCCACCGCCGGGGCGCGCTGACGGGGGGGCCCGGCGTGTTCGCCCCCGAGGCCATCGTGCCGGTGGACCCCCTGCTCGATCTGGCCGGGGTGGTCGTGGCGGCCATGGGCATCGGCGGCGGGTCGGGGATGCCCCTTCAGATCGAGCACACCGGCCCCGACGGCGCGACCGAGTCGGTCCCGATGGCACTCGGCTGAGCACTCGTTAACCTGCCCGGAGTGACATCCGGCGCCTACCCGCGAGAGTGGGAGGCCGACGTGGTGCTCGCCGACGGTGCCACGGCGCACCTCAGGCCGATCCGCGCCGAGGATGGCGAGGTGCTCCGGTCCCTCTTCGATCGCCTTTCCGACGAGACCGTCCAGTTCCGGTTCTTCGCCCCGCTGAGGCAGCTGAGCGATGCGTGGCTCGACCGGCTCACCCACGTCGACTACGACGATCGCATGGCGCTGGTCGCCGAACTGGGCGATGAGCTCGTTGCCGTCGGCCGCTACGACCGGGAGGATGCCCGCGACGAGGCCGAGGTGGCGTTCACGGTGGAGGACAGCCAGCAGGGTCGGGGCCTGGGCACCATCTTGCTCGAGCACTTGGCGGCGGTGGCCCGCGAACGGGGCATCGACACCTTTCGGGCATCGATCCTCCCGGGGAACCGACGCATGCTCGACGTGTTCCGGGACACGGCCTTCGAGGTGCGGCAGCGGTTCGAGGGCGGCGTCATCCAGGTCGAGTTCCCCATCCGGGCCACTGATGCGGCAGCGCTCGCGCAGGCTGATCGAGAACAACGGGCGGGGGCGCGCTCCATGGATCGTCTCCTCGCACCTGGCTCGGTGGCGGTGGTGGGGGCCGGTCGGCGCCCTGGCACCATCGGCCACGAGATCTTCCGGAATCTCCTGGCCGGCGGCTTCACCGGCCCCGTCTACCCGGTGAACGCGACCGCTCCGTCGGTGGGCGGCGTCTGCGCGTACCCGTCGATCGTCGACATCCCCGGTGATGTCGACCTGGCGGTGATCGCCGTCCCCGCCGACGCGGTCCTCGAGGTGGTCCATGACTGCGCCCGTCGGGGGGTTCACGGCCTCGTGGTCATCACGGCGGGCTTCGCGGAGTCGGGCGACGGGGGCGAGCGTCAGCGCGAGATCGTGGAGCTCAGCCGGCGCAGCGGCATGCGGCTGGTCGGGCCGAACTGCATGGGCATCGTCAACACCAACCCGGCGGTGCGGTTGAACGCGACCTTCGCCCCGTTCGTCCCGGTTCCGGGGCGGGTCGCGTTCGCCTCACAGTCAGGTGCGCTGGGGATCGAGCTCCTCAGCCGGGCCGGCGCACTCGGCCTCGGGGTGTCGAGCTTCGTGTCGCTCGGCAACAAGGGCGACGTGAGCAGCAACGACCTGCTCCCGTACTGGCAGGACGACGCCGAGACCGACGTGATCCTTCTTTACCTCGAGTCGTTCGGCAGCCCTCGGAAGTTCGCCCGGCTGGCCAGGGAGATCGCACGCACCAAGCCGATCGTGGCGGTCAAGAGCGGGCGCACGCCGACGGGTGTCCGCGCCGCTTCCTCGCACACAGCCGCCTTGAGCAGCCCCGACGAGACGGTGGCGGCGTTGTTCCGGCAGGCCGGCGTGATCCGCGTCGACACCCTCGAGCAGCTTCTCGACACCGCCCAACTGCTGACCCATCAACCGCTACCGGCCGGTCGACGGGTGGCCATCGTCAGCAACGGTGGGGGACCGGCCATTCTGGCGGCCGATGCGTGTGACGCCTCCGACCTCTCGGTGCCCGAGCTCGGCGCGGCGGTCCAGGAGCGCCTGCGAGCCGTCACCTCACCCGCCGCCACGGTGCGGAACCCGATCGACCTGGTCGCCTCGGCGACCGCGACGGACTACGAGCACGCATTGCGCATCGTGTTGGCGTCCGACGAGGTCGATGCCGTCCTCGCCATCTTCGTGCCTCCGCTCGTCACCCAGGCCGACGATGTCGCCCGGGCCATCGTCGATGTCGCCGATGGTCCGAAGCCCGTGATCGCCTGCTTTCTGGGCCATGAGGGCGTGCCCGATGCGCTCCGCTCCGCGGGTGGACGAGCCATCCCCTCGTTCGCCTTCCCCGAGTCCGCGGTGCGCGCGCTCGGTCGGGTGGCGGCGCACGCCGACTGGCTTCGCCGACCGCCGGGCGTGGTCCCCGATCTGCCCGGGATCGATGCCGGCGTCGGCAGGGCGTTGGTCGACCGTTTCCTCGGCGAGCACCCTGACGGGGGTTGGCTCGACCCCGACGACGCCGCCCGGGTCGTGGGCGCCTTCGGTGTGTCGTGCGTGCGCACGTGCCCGGCTGCGACGGCCGACGAGGCCGTTGCCGTGTCCGACGCGCTCGGCTACCCCGTGGCACTCAAAGCCGGCAGCGGGGCCATCGTGCACAAGAGCGACGTCGGGGCCGTGCGCCTAGGCCTGCGGTCGGCCGACGAGGTGCGGTCCGCGTTCGAGGCCATGTCGACCAGTCTCGGCGCCGAGATGGGCGGCGCGGTCCTACAGCCCATGGTCGCCTCGGGGGTCGAGACCATCGTCGGCATCCTGCACGACCGTTCGTTCGGCCCCGCGGTCCTCTTCGGGATGGGAGGGACCACCGCGGAGCTCCTCCGCGACACGGCGATGCAGCTCGTGCCGGTCACCGATGCCGATGCCCACGACCTGGTCCGAGCGCTGCGGACGTCACCACTCCTGTTCGGATACCGGGGCTCGGAGCGCGCCGACATCGACGCGCTCGAGGACCTGCTCATGCGGGTGGGCCGGCTTGCCGACGCCCTCCCCGAGGTCGTGGAGCTCGACGCCAACCCGGTCGTCGTGTCCGCGACGGGTGTGGTGGCGCTCGACCTGAAGGTGCGTGTCGAGCCGGCGTCACCCGACCACGACGACCTGCGTGCCCTCAGCCCGCCGTGAGCGCGTGAGTGCCCGTCAGTCCTTCGGCCGGGGTCGCTCGATCCGCTCGGCGACCTGGTGGAGCGACGTCGAGAGGGCGTCGGCGATGCTCGCCGTCGCCTCGCGTGCGGCGTCACGGATCTCGGGAGATCCCGCAGCGCGGTTGATGGTCTCGGCCACGTCGTCGAGCGCCGCCTTCACCTTCTCGCCGGCGCTCTGAAGGTCGGCGCGAGCCTGGTCGTCGGCTCGCCCCTGCTCCCAGGCATCCTGGAGCTTCTGGCCCAGCTCGGTGAAGCGGTTCCCGACGTCGTCCCAACTCGTCTCTGCCATTGCCGTCGACTCCCTGTTCGAGGATGGATGTGACGCGAGGCTACGTGTCATGGCTCGCCGACGACGCCCGGCAGTGACAGGCCGAGGCGGGCCCACCCCTTCCAGTACGCCCTGAGGCGCCGGGCGAAGGCGTCGGGCCGCTCCGCGTACAGCTGGACGCCCAAGCCGAAGGCGTGTTCCTGGAGCGAGGCTCGGGTGCGTGTGGTCAGCGTGAGCGTCGCCTCGACCGCTGCCGACCCCCCGAAGGCCCCGGGCTCGTGGTCGAGCAGGGAAGCGAGCACGACCAGGTCGTGGTCGTTGCCCAGATCCTCGGACAGGGCGTGGAGGGCGGAGGCTGTCGGGCCGAGGACCGCGGGAGCCGAAGGCGTGAGGAGCCGGACGGCGTACCAGAGGTCCTTCTCCCGCTTCCGCCACTCGTGCAGGGTCTCGTCGTCGCCTTGCCTCCGGGCCTGGCGCATGGCGTCCCGCCCTCGGCGATAGGTGGTCGACACGGCCGAGGCCACGATGCGGAAGTCGTCGTCGAAGGACCAGTCCGCCACCCCGCTCCGGAGCGTCACGAGGCGGTCCAGCGCCGAACGCACCTCGGTGTCGGTGTCGGCCACAGCGACGCTCGCCTCCCGCGCCCGGCGTGACAACTCGGCGCGCACCGCCGAGGCCGTATCGGCGTCGAGGTCGTTCCCGGTGCGTGCCAGCAGGTTGTCGAAGCAGCCCAGGATGGCGTGCGCGTCCCGGATCGGCGACAGGTCCCGGCCGGCGTCTCGGGCCGCGTCGTTGATGCGGCGGTAGGTGCCGCCGAGGCCCGGACGAACCAGGCGGGCCAGGCCGCGAAGCTTCTTGCACCGCTTCCGCACGTCGTGGACAGCAGCCTCGATTCCCTGCTCCTCGGGTGCGGAGAGCGAGGCGATGGCATGGTCGAGCTCGTCTCCGGCGATGCGCCGGAAGCCGTCCGGTATCCCCTCGCCGAGCTCCCAGTGGTACGACACTCAGGCGGCGGAGGAAACGACGAAGCTGGCGACGGTGGTGAGGCTGCCGCCGATGTTCAGCGTGGCGACCCGGCGGGCACCCTCGACCTGGCAGTCGCCGACCGTTCCGGCGACCTGGCGCGACGCGTCCCACAGCATCCGCACGCCCGTGGCGCCCACGGGATGGCCGCAGGCCAACAACCCGCCCGACGGGTTGACGGGCAGGTCGCCGCCCCGTTCGGTGCGGCCCTCCTCGATGGCCTTCCAGCTCTCGCCGGGAGCGGTGAGGCCGAGGTGGTCGATCGCGGCGTACTCGCTGATCGTGAAGCAGTCGTGGGTCTCGAGCGCATCGAGCTCGGCGACGGAACCGATGCCCGCACGACCGAACGCATCGAGCACCGCGCCCCGCACGTGCGGGAACACGTAGCCCTCGTCGCGGCTGGCGACGAGCTTGTCGGCCATCGTCATGCGTGAGGTGCGATGGCCCCACCCGTCGATGCGGGCGAGCGTCTCGAGCCGGCGACCGTGGACGGCGGCCCATCGAGCAGCGAAGGTGGGGCTCGCCAGGACGACGGCGGCGGCACCGTCGGTGACCTGGGAGCAGTCGGAGCGCCGCAGCCGGCCGGCGATCACCGGGTTGGTCTCGTCGTCCGGCTCGAACGCGGCCTCGCCCACCGACCAGGCGCGGGCCTGGGCGAGGGGGTTGCGCTTGGCGTTGGCGAAGGCCTTCCTGGCGATGGCGGCCAGGTGCACCTGGTCGAGGCCGTAGCGGCGGCCGTACTCGTCGGCGACCTCGCTGAAGAGCTGTGGCCACGGGTAGTCGATGCCGACCATCTCGTCGTGCGCACGGCCAGCGGCGCCGAGGGCGGCCTGCGCGGCAAAGGCGCCGTGGGCCCGCATGAGCTCGATGCCGACCACGAGGGCGACGTCGGCCCGCCCGGCGGCGAGGTCGGCGGTGGCGGCGAGCACGGCCATGCTGCCCGAGGCACACGCCGCCTCGTGCCGGCTGATGCCGATGCCGTCGAGCTCGGGGACGGCGTCGACCAGCAGGCCGCCGAGGTGCCCCTGTCCCGAGTAGATCTCGGCCGCGAAGTTGCCCACGTGGGCGACGTCAACGTCGGCCGGATCGACCCCGGCCGAATCGAGGGCGCCGCGGGCCGCCTCGCCGAGGAGGTCGGTGAGACCCAGGCCCTCCCTGGTGGCGTTGCGGGCGAAGTCGCTCTGGAACCCTCCCAGGACGAAGGGAGTCGGCTCGGTGCTCACGGCTGGGACTGGCCTGCCAGGTCCTCCTCGGAGACCCACCAGGTGTGGTAGCCGGTGGGCACCCGGTCGGGGACGCCGAGGCGACAGACCGGATCGTCCTCGAGGTGCTGCGCATCGAGCACGTGCACCTCGGACTCGCCGGTCTCTTCGTGGACGACGAAGGTGACCAGGTAGCCCTCGGCCTCGTCGGTCGCTCCCTGCCGGGGGCAGAACACCGTCTCTCCGCCGAACCAGCCGTCGGGCCAGGCGTGGGTGGTGGTGTCGCCGGTGGTCAGGTCGTGGCGGATCACCGCATCGAAGACGAGCGTGGGCTGGGCGCCGAAGCGCATGAGGTACGTGTAGCGGAACGGTCGGCCGAAGCGGCGCACGTCGATCTTGGGGAACTCGGCGATGTGGTCGTCGATGCGCCGTTTGGTGATGGCGCCGCTGTCGAGGTGGAACGTCCACTCGGTGAGGTAGGGCTCCAGGCGCAACATGGCGATGGCCGGAGCCTCGGGGAGGCCGGGCGGGTTGTCGCGGTCGGAGGCCAGCGGGTTGGCGATCTCACAGCCGACCAGGTGGACGGTGCCGTCCTCCTGCCAGGCGTTCGCCACGTGGTACATGAAGCACGGGTCGGTTTCGAACCACCGGGTGTCGGGAGGCGCGGCGCCGTCGGCGCCGTGTCGGGGCAGCAGGCCGAAACGGGCCGGGCGTTCACGGTGGAACGCCAGGCGTGTGCGGCCCTCGCCGGTTTCCCACATGAAGGGGAAGTCGAAGACGATGGCGTAGTCCTCGGTGAAGGCGAGGTCGTGTTGGAGTCGCGGCCCACCGACCTCGACGCTCTGGCTACGGGTCACTCGGCCCTCGGGCGACACCACGCCGAAGGTGAGATACGGGGGGATCGGGTCGAAGTCGATGAACAGCAGCTCGCCCGTCGCGGGATCGACCTTGGGATGGGCCGCGACATGGGTGTCGAGGGTGCCGTCGAAGTCCTGGCGCCCGAGGGTCTCGAGGTCGGGGAGTGAGACCCGGTACGCCTCGCCACCGAGCCACCAGAGCGAGAGCAGCTCGCCGTTGAACCACACCAGGTCGGTGTTCGACGTGTCCTTGAAGACCTCGGGGAACTTCGAGAGGTCGGGCGGTTCGAGGATGCCGGTCCAGAGTGGCCGACCGGCCGCTTCCTCGGCGGCGAGCGCGGACGTGCGGACCCACCGGTTCCGGTAGTGGGCGCCGTCGGCGTCGAAGTGGACGGCGTGGATCATGCCGTCGCCGTCGAACCAGTGGTACCGGCCGACGGGCTCGAAGCGGGGGTTGCTGCCATTGCGCACGAAGACGCCGCGCAGATCAGCCGGGACCTCGCCGGCGAGCACGGTCAGGTCGTACGACCGCTCGTCCGAGACCGGGGCGTAGTTGCCGCCGAGGTACGGCGACCGCTGTTCGACGCGGGTCATGGCCATGTGGTTCTCGCTCCCTGTGTCCGGCGCCCCTGTCCGTCCACCTGCCTACTCTTGTCCCCGATCACCGACCATGCCAAGTGTGGCTGGGCCTGCCACTCCCGCCACGCCGTCCGAGGGGAAGACCATGACGATCCTGCTGCACCCGAACAAGCTCGACCGCGCGTACCCCGACGAGCGATCGCGCGAGGTGATGCAACGGACGGTCGAGTTCTTCGAGCAACGAGGCAAAGCCAAGCTGAAGGACGACGACCACGCGGCTGTCTGGTACGCAGAGTTCCTCGACTTCGTGGCTGACGAGGGCATCTTCGCCACCATGTGCACGCCCGCGGGCCTCGGCGCCGAGGAAAGCCGGTGGGACACCTGGCGCATCTGCGAGTTCGCCGAGATCCTGGGGTTCTACGGACTGCAGTACTGGTACACGTGGCAGGTGACGGTGCTCGGTCTGGGCCCGCTCTGGATGAGCGGGAACGAGCCGTTGCGGCAACGGGCCGCCGCCCTGCTCGCCGAGGGCGGCATCTTCGCCTTCGGCCTCTCCGAGAAGGCTCACGGCGCCGACCTCTACTCCACCGACATGGTGCTCACGCCCCAGGACGACGGCACGTACCGTGCGAGCGGATCGAAGTACTACATCGGCAACGGCAACAAGGCCGCGCTGGTCTCGGTGTTCGGCAAGCTGCCCGACGGCAACCCGGTGGCCTTCGCGGTCAGCTCCCAGCACGAGGCCTACGAGCTCGTGAAGAACGTGGTGCACAGCCAGAACTACGTCTCCGAGTTCGCCCTGCACGACTACCCGGTCACCGATGCCGACATCATCGCGGTGGGCGGCGACGCGTGGAACGCCGGGCTCAACACGGTCAACATCGGCAAGTACAACCTGGGCTGGGCCTCGATCGGCATCTGCACGCACGCGTTCTACGAGGCGATCACCCATGCCGCGAACCGCATCCTGTACGGGCACGCGGTCACCGACTTCGCCCACGTCCGCCAGCTCTTCACCGACGCCTACTCGCGGCTGGTGGCCATGAAGCTCGTGGCCCTTCGGGCCGCTGACTACTTCCGTTCGGCCTCGGCCGAGGACCGCCGCTACCTCCTCTTCAACCCCGTCGTGAAGATGAAGGTCACCACCCAGGGCGAGGACGTGATCAACCACCTCTGGGACGTGATCGCGGCCAAGGGCTTCGAGAAGGACATGTACTTCGAGATGGCCGCCCGCGACATCAGGGCGCTCCCGAAGCTCGAGGGCACCGTGCACGTGAACATCTCGCTGATCGTGAAGTTCATGGTCAACTACTTCTTCGATCCGGTGGAGGTGCCGGCGGTTCCCCGACGCGACGATGCCGCCAACGACGACTTCCTGTTCGACCAGGGCCCCACCGGAGGCCTGGGCAAGGTCCGGTTCGGCGACTGGCAGGCGGCCTTCTCGGGTGTCGACCTGCCCAACGTGGTGGTGTTCCGTGAGCAGGCCGAGGTGTTCGCACACCTGCTCGCCGAGGCGCCGCCCGGCGACGAGCAGTCCCGCGACGTCGACTTCCTGCTGGCGGTGGGCGAGATCTTCACCCTGGTGGTCTACGCGCAGTTGGTCCTCGAGAACGCGGCGATCTACGGCATCGAGGATTCCCTCGTCGACCAGATCTTCGACGTCTTCGTGCGCGACGTCTCACGGTTCGCGGTGCAGCTCCACGGCAAGCCGAGCAGCACCCAGGCCCAGCAGGACCTCTGCCTGGCGATGATCGCCAAGCCCGTCGTGGACGCCGAGCGCTACGAGCAGGTGTGGCGGGAGCACGTGCTCGCGCTCGCCGACGCCTACGAGATGCGCCCCTGAGGGTCGACCGAGATGCGCCCCTGAGGGTCGGCGCTCAGTCGGCGGGGGCGGTGGAGGCGAACGCCCGGGCGCGATCGAGTGCGGCCGTGCGGTCGTCGGTCGTGGCTCGACCCACCAGGACGTAGTCGTCGGTGAACTCGGCCCGGAGCTCGTTTCGGCCGTCCACCATCCAGGGCAGGGCGAGGCGCCGGGGCACCCGGACCCGGTCGGGTTGTTCGAAGGTGCCGAAGGCGTGGTCCCACCAGGGCACGCTGACGCCGTGGTTGGCCATCGGGTGGCCGAAGTGGTGGTGGAAGTGGTGGGTGCGGACCCACCGCGAGTAGGTGGCTGACGGCGGGCGCAGGTGCGCCATGGCGTGCTGGTACTCGTAGAAGAAGTAGCCGAGGGCCCAGCCTGTCGCCACGGCGACCCCGACGAGCGGGGTGGCCAGCCACCAGAACAGGGGCATCCACACCACGGCACCGACGAGCAGCATGCCGGCCCAGCTCAACAGGTGGGTGTACGAGAAGCTCCACGTCGAGTGCACGTGGTGCTCGAGGTGCTCGCGGCTCATGATGCCCTTGCCGTGCAGGTGGTGCATGGCGAAGCGGTGCAGCAGGTACTCGCCGAGCGTCCACAGCAGCCAGCCGGTGGCGAAGGCGAGCGGGAGCGTGATGAAGAGGGGCATGGGTCCTTTCGGGGTCAGGTGTGTTCGGCGACCCAGCCGAGCGAGCGCCCGCGGGCCATGATGAGGTGGTCCGGTGCCGCACCCCAACCGAGGAGGAGCGATTCGGTGAGCTCGGCACCGAGGTCGGCACCCGTGGTGGGCACGCCCGTGCCGAGTGCATCGAGGAGGAGCCCGCCATTGAGTGCCGACACCCAGGCGAGTGTGCGGAGCAGGTCGCCGTCGAGGGGATGGTCGATGGGGTCGGCGGCGGGTCGGTGCGGCTCGAGCGCGCCCTGCGCGGTGGCGTCGGCGAGCAGCCGTCTCGGCAGGTCGAGCACGCCCATGGCCGCCGGGACGACCGTGGCCGCGTCGGCGGCCTCCTGGGTGTTGGCGGTGACCAGCAGTTGCTGTTGGAGGCGGAACTCACGTGGGTGGTGGTGTGGGGCGGCGAGGAAGAGGTCGGAGAACACCCAGAGCCGGGCCAGTGCCGCAACCGGAGGTGCCTCTCGTCCGGTGCGGGCTTCGAGGGCGGCTTCCCAGGCCGCGAGCGCGTCGTCGGTGACTTCGCCGAGAGTCGTGAGCGCCCGCTGTTGGAGGGCGGCCAGCAGGGCGCTGCGTGACGCGAAGTACGTGTAGAGCGATGCGGGCGCGTAGTCGGCGGCCTCGGCCAGGGCGGCCATCGTCACGCCGCCGACGCCGGCCCGGTCGCTCAGCTCGAGCGCCAAGTCGAGGAGGTGGTCGCGTCGTGCGTCGCGCTTGCGTGTTCGTCGGTCAGTCGACGGCGATGGCGATGGAGCGACGATTTCCGAAGGCACGTCGGAAATCATAGGCGCATCGGAACGAGGACGCAACCGTCATGGCCACCCGGCGGTCACTGCCACACGGGAACGAGTTGGCGCCCGTCGACCCATGCCTCCCAGTCGTTGGAGCACCGGACCCGTGCCCAGTCGCCCGACCACTCGAGGACCGCCACGTCGAGGTCGGGGTCGAGGTTGGCGACCGGTTGGGGGCCGGGATCCGACGACGACCACGCCGGCATGCCGGTCCACGGCACACGGTGGGTCGGGACGTAGGGCGCTGCGGGTGCGGCCGGTGCTGCGGTCTCGGCCACCAGGACCGGCGCAGGTGCGGTCGGCGGCTCGTCCACGCGGGTGGGCGCTGCCTCGGGCCATCGGCGGCCGTCGGTCAGGTCCAGGAGATGGGCTCGACACAGGTCGTGGAGGTCGCGACCGAGCGTCGCCGCCGAGACGGGGCGATCGGCCGGGTTCCGCGACATCGTGCGGGCCACGAGCGCGGCGACGTCGTCGGGGGTGTCGGTGGCGCGGAGGTCGATCGGTGGCTCACTCGTGACGCGACGGATGACGTTCTCGAGGGAATCCGACTGGTCGACCGTGTACGGCGGCTGACCCGTGATCAGCTCATGGGCGATGGCGCCTATCGAGTAGATGTCGGCGGCCACCGAGGGCGCGGCGCCGTCGATGACCTCGGGGGCGGTGCCCACGACCGATCGCGAGGTGCGAGCCGCTCGCACGGCCTGGTGGCCCACCACCCGGGCGACCCCGAACTCGGCGAGGAGTGGCGTGCCGTCGGCCGCCATCATCACCGTTCCCGGCCGCAGGTCGCCGTGGATGACGCCCGATCGGTGGGCGGCCGCGAGGGCGTTGGTGAGGTGCAGGCCGATCCGCACGGCTTCCTCCCAACCGAACGCGCCGCGTCGCTCGAGGAGGTCGGCCAGCGAGCCGTCGGGGAGGAAGGACATGACCAGGTACGGCCGACCGTCGTCGCCGATCCCGGCATCGTGCAGCGACACGATGCCGGGATGCTCTGACAGGGTGCCCGCGGACCGGCACTCCTCCTCGAAGCGGGCGCGGGCCTCGTCGTCGAGGTCGGCGGTGATCACCGTCACCGCCACCGGGCGTCCGAACGCCGGTTGGGTCGCCCGGTAGACGACGGTGAACGGGCCCTCGGCGATGCGTGTGGCCCCGACGAGCCCCGGCAGCGCCAAGTCGACCGATTCGGCGGGGGTGTCGGTCTTCTCGGCCATGTTCGCCCCGCCTCAGTCGGGGACCGTGACGGTCACGGTCCCCGAGTCGGTCCCCGGCGTCAGGGTGCCGCTGTCGCCGCCCACCGACTCACCGTTCACCGAGATGTCGAGCGAGAAGGAGGCGCCGTCGTCGTCGCAGGCGCCGAAGTTGCGGACGTAGACCTGATACTCGCCCGGCGTCGCGGCGCCGGGGCCCCAGTAGGCGTTCTCGGAGTGGCCGCCCGAGTCCTCGCAGGAGGGGATGTCGTCTCCGCCCACCAGGGTCCCACCGGTCGAGGTGGTGGTGGACGAGAACGAGAGCTCCTCGCCGCTCGGCTCGATCACGTGGAGGTCGAGGTCGTCGTTGCCGGACCAGCTCAGCGTGATGTCCACGTCGTTGGCGCCGCCGAGGTCGTCGGGCGGCGCGATCGTCTCGGGCGGGAAGGTGTCGGGCGGGAAGCTGTCGGGGGGAGTGGTGATCGGCGGGGTGGTGGTCGGCGGTCCGCCGCCGTCGTAGGGCTCGTCGTCGTTGCCGTTGGTCCCCGGCGGTCGAGTGAACAGGTCGCCGGTGTCGATGTCGATGATCACGAAGATGTTGATCGTCGTCTGGACGACGATGACCTGGAGGTTGCTCGGGGTGAATCCGGTCCACCGCGTGCCCCGGAACCTGGGGGCGGTGCGGACGGCGCGTGGTGGGGTGAGCGGGTTGCCGCACGCGCACCGGGCGCGCGGGATGCCCTGTCGGTCGACCAGGACGGCGGTGCCTGCCTGGAGCACCGTCTGGTACTCGGTGGCCCGGCCGTTGCGGAAGCCGTGGTTGGTGACCCGGGTGTCGGACCGGAGCTGCATCGACGTGAGCCCGAGGATGTAGTCCTCGATCTGGGAGGGGTTGATGCCCTGCACGCCGGCCCAGGCGCGGCCCTTCGCCGGATTCGCCTGGAGGAAGTCGATGAGCTGTCGGCGGTCGCACTGGGCCTGGTTCTGGGTGCCGCCATACAGCCCGGGCTGGGAGCCTGGCGCACTGGTGATGTCGAGCCGGCCGCCGGCCGAGGTGCCGGTGTTGCTCTGTCCCGAGATCGGTCGCACGTTCGGGTTGGCCACGCTGTCGCTGAACGGGTCACGGCCGACCTCGGTGGTGGGGTCGAGGAAGACCTCGCCCGCCTCGGCCTCGTCGCTCGTCAACAGCACCACGCCGACCGTGACGGCGATGAGCAGGACCACGACCCCGATGGCGATTCCCACGATCAGGCCGGTCCGAGAGCCTCCAGCAGGCGGGGGAGGCGGACCGGCGGCGCTGTAGCCGTAGCCGTAGCCACCCGTTGGTGGGCCACTCGGCCCGGAAGGCGGTCCCGGCGGGGGTCCTGGCGGCCCTCCTGGTGGTCCCCCTGGCGGGGGGAACGACGGTGGGCCCGATGGCGGGCCTGGCGGCATCGGAGCGGTCATGGGGCGAGTGTGACACTCTGGGGCGCGGCTGACACGGGTCCTTCGACCCTATCTCGCGGGGCTCATTCCATGACCCGGAGCGTCGAGGGGATGTCCATCCGGCGCAGGCGTCGCACCGTGAGAAGGGGGGCGACGGCCACGGCGAACACCCCGAGGACGACCGCGGTGGCGACCGTCCGCCCCGAGAGGAACACCTCGACCCCGATGTCGGGCAGCGAGTCGGGCACGATCACGCGGATCAGCCATTCGAGGAGCAGCCGACCGGCGAGCACGCCCCCCAACGTGCCGATGAGGCCGATCACCACGCTCTCGGTCACCGCCACGATCACCGCCCGGTGCACGGGAAGCCCGAACGCGAACAGGGTGGCATTCTCCCGCGCCCGCTCGTCCATGTTGATCGAGGTCGAGTTGAAGGCGATGAGCAGGGCCATGAGCAGGACCGCACCCTGGATCACGTCGAAGATGCCGAGCACCTCGTCGATCTGGTCGCGGACCCCGTCGGCCAGTTCGGAAACGGGCTGGACGGACGCGACCCCGGGCCGGCCGAAGAAGGCGCGCTGGACGTCCTCGACGCTGGTGCCCTCGGCCGGTGCGACCCTGATGGTGTTCGCGATGCCCTCCAGGTCGAACAGCGAGGCCCAGCGGATGTCGATGTAGGTGATGAACCGGTACGGGTTGGGGTGGATTGCGATGACCGGCAGCTCGGTCTCGACGAGGCGGTAGCTGATCCCGTCCCGCAGTGGATGGCGCAGCACCACCGTGTCGCCGACCCCCACGCCGAGGTCGTCAGCCGCCTTTCGGGACACCACGAGGCCAGGCTCGTCGGTGCGGAGCCGTCCATCGGTGGCCGTGGGTGTCCACAGGTCGCTGTGCAGGTCGACGGCCGAGAGCAGGACGTCGATCTCGTCCTCGGTGCCGGGCTCGAGCGTCCCGCCCAGCGTGAGCCCGGGCTCCGCCGCTCGGAGGAGGGGCGAGGTGATGATCGACTGCGTCTCCTCGGAGGAGCTCAGGGCGAATCCCTCGAGGTCGAGGGTCAGCCGGTCGGGCGTGGCCCCGACGATCTCGCTGTCACCGGCGTCGACGGTGGCGAGGAACGAGTCGATCATGCCGATCACGCCGACGAGCGTGCAGATGGCCGCCGCGATCCCCAGCGCGGTCAGCAGGGTCCGACGAGGCTCGCGCAACACGTTGCGGAACGGCATCTGGCCGATGCTGGAACCGGGGAGCGGCACACGCCGGAGCAAGGGGGCCAGACCGCCCCCGGCGGCCCGATGGGTGGTGCTGATCGCCTCGACCGGGGCGACCCGGACCGCCCGCCAGACGGGAACGGCGGTGGCCACCAGCGGGAGCAGCAGGCCGAGTGCCGCACCCCGGGCGAAGATGCGTGGCTGGAAGGCGAACTCCCAGATGGGCAGCGGGAAGAAGCCCCTGAGGAGATCGGCCATGAACGCGTCGATCACCAGCCCCACGCCCACGCCGAACACGACACCGAGGAGGGCCACCTGGCCCCCGACCAGCAGGGGGCGGACGGCTATCTTGCCCGGCGGGACGCCGAGGGCCATGCCGATGCCGATCTCGCGTCGTTGGGCCTCCACGATGCGGACGGTGAGGTTGAACGCGGCGAAGGTGGCGCCGGCGAGGATGAGGAGGGCGAAGATGTTGTAGAAGCGCTGGTCGCCCTCGATGTCGTCGTAGAGCAGACGGAGCACCAGGTCGTCCTCCTGGCGGGTGATGGTCACCCCGGTGTCGCCCAGGGCGGCCGTGAGCGCCTCGGTCAGCTGGCGCTCGACTCGATCGACGTCGGCGCCGGAGCGGACGGTGAGCACCAGCCCGTTGGCCTGCCCCGGGTGGCCGGTCAGCCGCTGGACCGTCTCGATCGACGTGTAGACGACGGCGAAGTCGGCGAAGACGCTCCCGCGGTTGTCCACCGGGAAGAAGCTCTCGGGCGAGAGCCCCCGTCCCACGTAGCGGAGCCTGCGGTCGCCACTGAGTCGGATCGTGCCGCGATCGGCCAGGTCGTGGCGCTTGGCGACGTGCTCGTCGAGCACCACCACGTTCCGGCCGGCATCCGCGGGCCGCAGGCCGCGCCCGGTCACGGTGTCGATCCCGCTCACGTGTGGCCCCTCGTCGGTGAGGTCCACGCCCACCAGGCGGCCCGGCACGAGGACCAGGTCGTCCGGCGTCGACGCGTCCACCTGGGTCGGTTCCTGCAGCCGCGCCTCGACGTGGTCGATGTCGCGCGCCCGGGGGATCGAACGGGCGGCGTCGACGAGGGCCGCGGTGTCGGCGTAGCTGCCGGTGGTCAGGTCGACCCGCAGGTCGTACATGTCGAGGGCGTCGTAACTCGCGTCGTAGGACGTCCGCCGCCAGGCCGACACGCTCGTGAGCCCCGAGTACGTGCCCGACCCGATGGCGATGATCAGGGCGATGGCCGCGACCTGGAGCCAACGCGCCCGCAGGTCGCGCCACGACCAACGCAGCCAGAGCAGGGCCGTGCTCACCGTCTCACCGTCGCCAGGTCGGCGGTCACCAGTGGAGGGTCGCGATCTCGGCGGTGCCCCCCGGTGGGGGCCCATCGCCCACGACGGAACCGCTGGAGAGCTCGATGACCCGGTCGGCCACGCGGCTGATCTCGCGGTTGTGGGTGACGATGACCACGGTCACGCCGGCGTGGGCCTGCTCGTGGAGCAACTCGAGGATGGCGACGCCGGTGCGGAAGTCGAGCTCGCCGGTGGGCTCGTCGGCCAACAGCACCGGGTTCCCCGTGGCCAGCGCCCGGGCGATGGCCACCCGCTGCTGCTCGCCGCCCGAGAGCTGGTGGCTGAAGTGGTCGAGACGGTCGCCCAGGCCCACCCGACCGAGCACATCGGCAGCCGATGGGCCGGGCCGGGCCCCGCGGGCGACGTCGATGGCGAACTGGACGTTCTCGCGGGCCGTGAGCGCCGGGAAGAGGTTGAAGGTCTGGAAGACGAAGCTCACCGTCTCCCGCCTGAACCGGAAGAGGTCCCTCCGGCTGGCTCCCGCGAGCCGGGCGCCGGCCACTCGGACGTCGCCCTCGCTCGGGGTGTCGAGGGCCCCGATGAGGTTCAACAACGTGGTCTTGCCGCAGCCCGAGGGGCCGAGCACCACCAGGAATTCGCCCTGGTCGACCCGCAGGCTCACGTCGCGGAGGGCGGTCACCCGGCTGTCACCGACCTGGTAGTGGCGACCAACGGCTTCCAACTCGATGACGGGCACTCGCGCTCCTACCGGCAGATCGTCTTCGGTGATCGTGTCCCAACCGGCCCGGCTGCACCAGGGACTTTCGGCACTCGCCCCGGGCCGCCGGATGCGCCATGCTGGCGTCCGTGATGGACGGCATACTCACCGTGGCGGGGCTGGCGGCGCTGCTCGACGCCCTCCGTGGCGACGGCCGCACCCTGATCGGGCCGACGGTACGCGACGGTGCCGTCGTGCTCGACGAGATCGACGGCGTGGCCGACCTCCCCGCGGGCTGGGGTGACGAGCAGGCCCCGGGGCGCTACCGGTTGCGGCGCCGGGAAGACGCCGCGCTGTTCGGGTTCACGACGCCGGCGACCTCGTGGAAGCCCTTTCTGCACCCCGCCAGATCACTCGTCTTCCGGGCGAGGCGAGGCGGCGGAGGCTTCGAGATCGACGACGCGGTCGAGGCCCCGGTCCGAAACGCGTTCATCGGCGTCCGGTCCTGCGACCTGCGTGGCATCGCGGTCCAGGACCGGGTGCTGCGTGACGGGGCCGTCGCCGACCCGGGCTACGCAACCCGGCGGGCCGACGCCTTCATCGTCGCCGTGGACTGTGGTGAGGCAGGACCGACGTGCTTCTGCGACTCGATGGGCGCCGGCCCCGCCGCGGCCGACGGGTTCGACCTCGCGCTCGTCGAACTGCTCGACGGCGGCGAGCATCGTTTCGGTGTTCGGGTGGGCAGCGAGCAGGGAGCGGCCGTCCTCGCCGCGGTCCCGCATCAGCCCGCCACCCGGGCCGACCAGGACGCCGCAGCCGATGCGACGGCCATGGCGGTCGCGGGTCAGCGACGGCATGTCCCTGCCGCCGAGGTGGCGGCGCTGCTGGCCCGCAACCTCGAGCACCCCCGGTGGGACGACCTCGCCACGCGGTGCCTCGCCTGCACCAACTGCACGATGGTCTGCCCCACCTGCTTCTGCGGGACCGTCGAGGACACCACCGACGTCACGGGAGCCGTGGCCGAGCGGTGGCAGCGGTGGGACTCCTGCTTCACGCTCGACTTCAGCTATCTGCACGGAGGGCCCGTTCGGTCGACCGTCCGGTCCCGCTACCGCCAATGGCTCACCCACAAGCTTTCCACCTGGGCCGATCAGTTCGGCGAGCTCGGTTGCGTCGGGTGCGGCCGCTGCATCACCTGGTGCCCGGTCGGCATCGACCTCACCGAGGAGGTGGCGGCCATCGCCGCGACCGACGGTTCGGTGCGCCGACGCGGGCCGGCCCGACACGGGAGCCCAGTGGGCTCAGGAGAGGAGTCGTCTTGAAGGGCATCCGCGACCTGTTGCAGGAGCACCCGTTCTTCGGAGACCTGCCCGATCCCGACCTCGACCTTCTCGCCGGTTGCGGGGTGAACATGCGGTTCTCGGCGGGCGAGACGATCTTCCGTGAGGGTGAGCCGGCCGATCACTTCTACGTGCTCCGCCAGGGGAGGGTGGCCCTCGAGATGGAGGTCGTCGGCAAGCCGCCGTTCGTGGTCACCATGCTGGGAGCGGGCGAGGTGCTGGGGGCGTCCTGGCTGTTCCCGCCGCACCGGTGGCAGTTCGAGGCGATCGCCCTGGAAGACACCGCCGCGGTGGCACTCGACGCAGCGTGCCTGCGCGCGAAGTGCGACGACGATCCCGCCCTCGGGTACCGGCTCGTGCAGCGCTTCGCGGGCCTGCTGGTGCGCCGACTCCAAGCCACCCGCCTGCGACTCCTGGACGTCTACGGGCATGCTTGACGCCCCGCTGCTCCCGGTCGGCACGGCCCCAGAACCCATGCTCCCGCACCGCTACCGTGTCGTGGGTCGTCGCCAGGACGGCGCCGACACGGTCACGTTGACCCTCGCGCCGGTCGACGCGGCCCTGCCGGAGGCCAGGCCGGGCCAGTTCTTCATGCTCTGGGCGTTCGGGGTCGGCGAGGTGCCGATCTCGCTCGGCATGCATGCCGCCGACGGGACGATCGAAGAGACCATCCGCGCGGTCGGCGCCGTCACCGAGGCACTCGTCGCCACGCCGGTCGACGGCGTGGTCGGTGTCCGCGGCCCGTTCGGCACCGCCTGGGACCTGGCGGGCGCCGGGGGTGGCGACCTGCTGTTCGTCGCCGGGGGCGTGGGCCTCGTGCCCCTCCGGCCGGCTGTGCTCGAGGCGCTCGCCGACCCCGACCGCTTCCGGCGGGTGGCCATCGTCGTCGGTGCGCGGACCCCGGGCGACCTGCTCTTCCAGGACGAGCTCGCCGAGTGGGGCCGACGCCCTCACGTGCAGGTGGTGGCCACCGTCGATCACGCCGACCGCTCATGGCAGGGGGCGGTGGGGGTGGTGACCGAGGTGCTCGACCGGGTGGACATGGAGCCGGGTGAGGCCGTCGCCCTCGTGTGCGGGCCCGAGGTGATGATGCGATTCACCGCCCAGGCGCTCATCGGCCTCGGCGTGCATCCCCGGTCCGTGCAGGTGTCGCTCGAACGCAACATGAAGTGCGCCGTCGGCCATTGCGGGCACTGCCAGCTGGGCGGCAGCTTCGTGTGCCTCGACGGGCCCGTGTTCGACCACGAGAACGCGGCACCGCTGCTCCGGACGAGCGCGCGATGACCGGGGCCCGATCGCTCCCGCGACTCGCCGTCTGGAAGTTCTCGTCCTGTGACGGGTGCCAGCTCACCCTTCTCGACTGTGAGGACGAGCTGCTGGCCGTGGCCGGCGAGGTCGAGATCGGCTACTTCCTCGAGGCGTCGAGCGCCACCGTGGACGGCCCCTACGACGTGTCACTGGTCGAGGGGTCGGTCACCACGGCTGTCGACGTCGAGCGGATCCAACAGGTCCGCGCCGCTTCTCGCCGCCTCGTGACCATCGGTGCCTGCGCCACCGCCGGGGGCATCCAGGCCCTGCGGAACTTCGGCGATGTCGAGGAGTTCCTCGCCATCGTGTACCCCACGCCCGCGTTCATCTCGACGCTCGACACGTCGACGCCGATCTCGGCCCACGTGCCGGTCGACTTCGAGTTGCGGGGCTGCCCGATCGACGGGGCGCAGCTGTTGGAGGTGATCGGTGCGTTCCTGCACGGCCGACGCCCTGCGGTGAGCGCTCAGAGCGTGTGTGTCGAGTGCAAGGCCGCGGGCAACGTGTGCGTGCTGGTCGCCGGCGGCGTGCCGTGCCTGGGGCCGATCACCCACGCCGGGTGCGGAGCGCTGTGCCCCCGCTACCAGCGCGGGTGCTACGGCTGCTTCGGGCCGATGGAGTCGGCCGCACCCGCGGCCCTCACTCCCACGCTCGGCGCGCTCGGCACGAGCGACGCCGACATCGGGCGCCTGCTCCGGACCTTCAACGCCTGGGCCGAGCCGTTCCGGTCCGAGAGCGAGGCCCGCCTCCCGCTGCCCGACGTCCGCCGGGGGTCCGAGCCGTGACCCACCGCGCCCCCGCCTCGCGCACCTTGAAGGTCGACGCCCTGGCCCGGGTGGAGGGCGAGGGCGCCATGTATGTCGAGATCCGCGACGGCGCGCTCGTCGACGTCCAACTCCAGATCTACGAGCCGCCCCGCTTCTTCGAGGCGTTCCTCCGGGGCCGGCGCTACACCGAGCCCCCCGACATCACCGCCCGGATCTGCGGGATCTGCCCGGTCGCGTACCAGATGAGCTCGTGCCTGGCCATCGAGGCGGCGTGCGGGGTGACGGTCGACGGACCGCTCCGGGACCTCCGTCGCATCCTCTACTGCGGCGAGTGGATCGAGAGCCACACGCTGCACGTCTACATGCTCCACGCTCCCGACTTCCTCGGCTACGCGGGTGCGGTGGAGATGGCAGCCGACCACCGCTCGCTCGTCCAGGACGGCCTCGACCTCAAGCGGGTGGGCAACGAGGTGCTGGAGACCCTCGGTGGCCGTGCGATCCACCCGGTCAACGTGCGGGTCGGCGGCTTCTACCGGGTGCCCACCAAGCGCGAGCTCCGGCCCTTGCGCGACAAGTTGCTCCGGGCGCGCGAGACCGCGGTGGCGACCGTGCGCTGGGTCGGTGACTTCGACGTGCCCGATCTCGAGCACCACCACGAGCTCGTCGCGCTCTGGCGCCCGGACGAGTACGCCGTGCTCGGCGGGCGCATCCGGTCCAGCGCCGGGCTCGACATCGCCCCCGAGGAGTTCGCCGACCACGTCGTCGAGAGCCACGTGGCCCGCTCCAACGCGCTGCACGCGCACCTGCTGGAACGTGGCGGGTACCTCGTCGGCCCGCAGGCCCGGTTCGCCCTCAACTTCGAGCAGCTGTCGCCAGGCGCACGCGAGGCCGCTGCGGCGGTCGACCTCGGGCCCGACTGCCGCAACCCGTTCCGCAGCATCGTGATGCGGGCGGTCGAGGTGTTGCACGCGTGCGACGAGGCGATCGCGCTCATCGAATCCTACGAGCCGCCCGACCGTCCTGCGGTGCCCGTCGAGCCGACCGCCGCCGTCGGCCACGGCGTCACCGAGGCGCCCCGGGGGCTGCTCTACAACCGCTATTCACTCGACTCGGACGGGCTGATCACCGATGCCGTCATCGTGCCCCCGACCTCGCAGAACCAGCCGAGCATCGAGCACGACCTGTTCCACTTCGTCGAGAAGAACCTCGATCTGTCGGACGACGACCTCCGCCACCGCTGCGAGCAGGTGATCCGCAACCACGACCCCTGCATCTCGTGTGCCACCCACTTCCTCGACCTGACCGTGGATCGTCGATGAGCGCGGCGCCGCTCGTGGTCATCGCGGTGGGCAATTCCTTCCGCGGCGACGACGGGGTGGCGTTCCGGATCGTCGGCGAGGCCGCTTCGCAATTCCCCAGAGGCACCGCGGTCGTCGAGACCGACGGTGAGCCGACTCGGCTCCTCGATGCCTGGGACGGGGCCGCCGCGGCGATCGTGGTGGACGCGGCGCGTGCCGGCGGCCGTGCCGGCACCCTCCATCGGATCGTGGCGGTGTCGGCCGGCGGAACACTCGCGCCCGACCGGCGCTGGCGCGCCTGGTGTCCGGGGACCAGTACCCATGGTGCCGGCGTGCGGGCTGCGGTCGATCTCGGCCGGGCGCTCGGTCGGTTGCCCGAGCGCCTGGTGGTCCTCGGGATCGAGGGCCACGACTTCGCCGAGGGCGATGCCCTGAGCCCGCCCGTCGCCTCAGCGGTCCCGGAGGCCGTCGCCATGCTCGTGGCCGAGGCGCATTCCTTGTCGTCGAGCCTCCTGTCGCCGCATTCCGCGTCCTCCCGGCCCGAACAGACCGCGGGGCCTTCTCCTGCGCCGGACCCGGTCTGATGTGCCTCACCGATGTGGGGCAGGTCGTGTCCGTCAGCGAGGACGGGGGTGCGGCGGTGATCGAGTCGGGCGGGCGGCGCCGGGCGGTCTCGTTGGCGGTGCTGGCCCTGGAGGGCACCCAGGCGGTCGAGGGCCAGTGGCTGCGGGTCCACACCGGTCTGGCTGTCGACGTGATCGACGAGGTCGCAGCCGCCGACGCCCTGGCCCTCGTCGGTGGCGTCGACGTCCCCCGGGAAGCACCGGCCGAACGACGGCCATGAACAGACCGTGAGTGCGGCGGGGGCGTCGCTCTTCGCCCGGTATGCCTATCCGCCGAACGAGCTCGGGTACTGCGGCCCGGACGACCACGAGGCCCTGCTCGCCTATGCGTCGGGCGACCGCGTGGACGGCGGTCTCGATGATCTCGCTCGGCGGTTCGACGGGGCGTGGCCCTACCTCGAGATGATCGCCGACGCGCTCGGCCTCGACGACCCACTCGACGGGCGGGTGGTCGAGGCCTACTGGCTCGGCAACGCGTCGAGCCGCCGGGTTTCCGCCGCGGACTTCGACGCCCGCCTCGGTGACCGGTTCGCCGCGCGCGCCGGCACCGCATGGTCGGACGTATCGGCCGAGATCGAGGCCGGCGGGGCGCCGACCCATGCCTTCCAGGTGTTCAGCGTCTACCCGTGGGTGGGGCTGCTCCGCTCCGGGGTCGTCGAAGAGTCGCTACGCGTGCTCGACCGCTGCCGGATCCGCTGGGGGCGGCTCTTGGGCGTCGACGGTGACCATGCGACGGTCCGTGCCCGCCCGGTGGAGTGGGTGGACGGGCGACTCGTCCTCGGCGCGCCGCAGGAGGAAGAGGTCCGCCTGGCCCTCGAGGGGGCGGCGTTGCTGCGAGGGTGGGCGCCGGGCGACTGGCTGGCCCTCCACTGGGACTGGGCGTGCGACACGCTCGACCGCCGCCGTCTGGCGGGGCTGCGCTCGGCCACGCACCGTCAGCTCGAGCTCGTCAACCGAAGCGCCCGGGCGCGGCCCGCGACCCCCCTTACCTGACGACGCGGCCCGGACACACGCGTCGACGAGGTCCCCATCGATGTCGGTGCTCGTGACGGCCCACGGGGCGAACGGGCTGTGGTGCGCGCTGCCGGCGAGGACCAGGGGGACCCCGCGTCGCAGCGCGCAGACGACCCCGTACTCCGAGGCCATGACCCTGGACAGCGGGTGCGCCCGCACCGACAGGACGACATCGAGCCGGTCGTCGAGCTCGCAGGCGGTTCCGTCCAGCACGGCGCAGCCCGAAGGCGAGAGCTCCATCTGTGGGCAGCGAACCACCACATGGCCTGCGTGCTGCAGCGCTCGCATGGCCCGGTCGACCGCCCAGCCCTCGGTCCCGACCACGAGGACGTGCAACGCCCGAACCTCCTCCGACGCTTCCCCGACGTCTGGCATGGCGCCATGGTGCGCCCCCCGGCTCACCGGCACGAGAGGCGAAAGTCCCTACTCCTGGGTCACTCGTGTGTCGTTCCTGCGTCGGCGACCGACGCCGGTCAACCGAGCTTCTTCGCCTTCGCCGCTTTCGACTTGGCCAGCAGCGCGGCCAGACGGTCGTCGACCGGCGGGGCACCGGCCCCGGCGTCGGGCTTCGCCTCGGCCTTGGGGGCGTCGCCTTCGTTCGCCTTGCGCTCAGCGGCCTCGGCCGCCGCTTTCGCGCGCTGCTCGCGGAACGTCTCCCACTCGCCCTCGGGCACCAGCTTGGTGTGGGCGACCGAGGTCTTCTCGGTGCCGTTGTCGAACGCGACCCGGTAACGCACCAGGGCCATCCCGATCGCATGGCCGACCTTGCCGGGGGTGCCTTCGGGGACGCCGGGCAGGGCGGTCGTGGCGACGATGCGCGTGCCCTTCTTCATCGTGGTGGTGTCGGTTGCGGCCATGTTGCGACGCTAGCCACCCACCGCCATCCCGACACATCTGGCCGCGGGCTCGGCGCCGCGGCCCGGGCTCAGGCCTCCCGCTCCTGCCGACGGTGTCGGCGGGCCGCTCGGGCCCCGCCCTCATCCCTCGGGCTCAGGCCTCCCGCTCCTGCCGACGGTGTCGGCGGGCCGCTCGGGCCCCGCCCTCATCCCTCGGGCTCAGGC
>JAYRVH010000012.1:0-8319 GCA_041918615.1 Acidimicrobiales bacterium | reverse complement strand
GGCCATGTCGAGGAGACGGGCCAGCGCGTCGGCGTCGGTGACGGCCAGGTAGTCGGTGGTCAGCACCCTGATGGCCGCGCCTCGCTCGATGGCGTCGGCGAGCCGCCCGGCCAACTGGGCCAGGCCCGACTTCATGATGAAACTGACCACGAGATCGATCCGGTCGAGCTGGTCGTCGCGGAGGCAGCGGATGAGCTCGAGCAGCAGGCGCCGGTCGGCGATGCCGTCGAACAGCTCGGCCGGCGGGACGGCGGCGGCTGGCGCTGCTTCGTGGGTACTGTCGGCCGGGTCGCCGGGCAGGGCCGGGGCAAGGTAGTTGCCCTTGCCCGGGATGACGTGGCGGATGCCGCCCCGGGGGTCGGCCACGTCGCCGGCATAGCGGGGGATCACGTGCAGGTGCAGGTGCCCGACGGTCTGGCCTGCGGCGGCGCCGGCGTTGAAGCCCACGTTGTACCCGTCGGGCTGGTGGCGCTCGTCGAGCAGGGCCTTCACCTCGTCGACCAGGTCCATCAGGTCGTGGCGCTCGTCGGGCGACGCCTCCCACCAGGTGGCGATGAGGCGGCGAGGGACGACCAGCGCATGGCCTTCACTCACCGGGTCCGCATCAGCGATCGCGAACGCCGACCGGTTCTCCACCAACCACGCGGCCGGCGGGACTTCAGCGAAGGGCGACGAGGACGAGGTCACAGGAAGTGAGCCCGAACCCTACGCCGTGAGTGTCAGAGGGCACGTGGAGACTGTGGGCATGACCCTCCTCTCCGCCTTCGACGGCCACGGGCTCCCGAATGCCCCTTCCACTCGTCACCGACCGAAGTTACAGTTGTTTCGGATATGGAGGTTGGTGTTGGCTCGAACCGGGGTGCTCAAGCAGGCGGTGCAAGTGCAGGCATCCGCCGATCAGGCGCGCCCGGCGGCTGACGTAGCTGAGGCCATGGCGGGGCAATCGGCCGACGGGATCGTGCTCGCGTTTCCCGACGGCAGGCGGGTGGCTCTGCCTGAGTCGCTGATTGACATCATGCGGGTGTCGGCCACGGAACTGGCCAACGGAAACGCCGTCACGGTGCTTCCTGCCGATGCTGTGCTCACCCCGGCCGAAGTCGGGGAGTTGCTCGGCCTGTCCCGCCCGTTCGTCGTTCGCCTGCTCGACGAAGGCGAGATCCCCTCCGAGCGCCTGCCGTCAAGCCGGCACCGCCGGGTGCGCCTCGCCGACGTGTTGGCGTTCGTCGAGCGCCGCGACCGCCGGCGTGAAGGTCGCAAGCGTCTGGCTGACGCGGTGGCCGACGCCGATCTCGCCTACTGAGTAGCGGGCGTGAGTCGTGCACCGGGTGTTCGTCGACACCAGTGTCCTGTTCCCCTTCTCGGTCATGGACCTCTTCCTGGCGCTCACCGAGAACGGGATCCACGAGGTGCTGTGGACCGATGAGCTGTTGGACGAGTGGGAGCGGGTCATCGTCCTCAATCACCGGCGTAGCCCTGAGAGTGCAGCCTCGATCACGGCGACCATCCGGGAGTGGTTCGCCGACTACCGCATCGATCCTGAGACCTACCGGGGCGACGAGATGCCTGGCCCCGACCCCGACGATCACATCCACAGCGCGGCGGCGATCGCAGCTGGAGCCTCGGCCCTGATCACGTGGGATTCGGCGGGATTTCCGGTGGATGCGCTCGCCGAGCGGGGCCTCCGAGTCGTGGACCCCGACCGCTACCTCGGTGAGCTGTTCGATGAGTTCGCGGACGAGGTCGTAGCGGCGATCGTCGAGATCGCCCGAGGCAAGACCCGTCCTCCGATGACCGCCGACGACGTCTTGAACGCCCTCGAACGAGCCGGTTTGTCCACCTTCCCAGCCCTTGCACGCACCCGACTTTGACGCCCGGAAGCTGTCGGCGTCTTCAAATGGGCCGTCGAGATCGACCTGGCGCAGGATCTCGATGCGGTGGGCGATGAACAGCACCCGGCGGAGCCAATCTCGAAATGCTGGGCGGGCGGTGTCGTTGGCGGCGACCCAGGTCTTGCCGAGCCCGGTGGCCATGACGACGAGGCCGGCGGTGTAGCCCTCGGCGCGGGTGGCTTCGAGGGCGTCGAGTGCGTCCCGTTGGACGGGCCACGGCTCGACGGGTTGGACGGGCGGCTCGGTGGCGACGCCGAGGTCGACGACTTCGCCGGCCCGGGGCTTCCACGCTTGGCGGTAGGCGCGCAGGAAGTCGTGGTCGAGGGGGCGGCTGCGGGAGTCGTCCCACACCCTTGACGGCCCCTCGGTGTGGGCCCGCCGACGGGTCCTGTCGCCGCAGTCCGTTTCCGGCCATGCTCGTTCCTGCGCGTGGCCGGAAGCCGTTGCGGCGCCACCCGTCGGCTCGCGCGCCTCGTGTCCGTCGCCCCAAATCAAGTGGAATGCTGACCGAGGGGTCGTGCCACACCCGCACCTCGAGCGAGCCGGGCTGGGTGACGGCCGTCTCGGCCATGTCACCCAGGCGGGCCAGCGCGTCGGCGTCGGTGACGGCCAGGTAGTCGGTGGTCAGCACCCTGATGGCCGCACCTCGCTCGATGGCGTCGGCGAGCTGGGCGAGGCCCGACTTCATGATGAAGCTGGCCACCAGGTCAATGCGGTCGAGCTGGTCGTTGCGCAGGCAGCGGATCAGCTCGAGCAGCAGGCGGCGGTCGGCGATGCCGTCGAACAGCTCGGCCGGCGGGACGGCGGCGACGGGTTGTGTGTTGGCGGCTGGGTCGTCGTGGTCGCTGGGCGGGGGTGGGGCGAGGTAGTTGCCCTTGCCGGGGATGACGTGGCGGATGCCGCCCCGGGGGTCGGCCACGTCGCCGGCGTAGCGGGGGATCACGTGCAAGTGCAGGTGCTCGACGGTCTGACCCGCGGCGGCGCCGGCGTTGAAGCCGACGTTGTAGCCGTCGGGCTGATGGCGCTCGTCGAGCAGCGCCTTCACCTCGTCGACCAGGTCGATCAGGTCGTGGCGCTGGTCGCGTGACGCCTCCCACCAGGTGGCGATGAGGCGGCGAGGGACGACCAGCGCATGGCCTTCACTCACCGGGTACGCGTCGGCGATCGCGAACGCCGACCGGTTCGCCGCCAACCAGGCGGCCGGCGGGATCTCAGCGAAGGGCGAGGCGGGCGAGGTCACAGGAAGTGAGCCCAGACCCTACGCCGCTGCGAAGTGCGTGCTCTTGACCTCGCCCGAGCCGCGGAGCCCACGGATCAATCGGCTCGACCGAGTCCGAGGTCGAGCTGCTGATCGCCGTCGAGAGCAGGGACTTCGACCGGGCCGTACACGGCGTCGAAGATCCGGGGTGCCTCGTAGATGCGGCCTCGCTCGCGCCCGGTCACTTCGACCAGATCCCCGCGCTCGACGAGCGAATCGATGGCGGCGTAGGCCGTCGGCCGGCTGACGCCGAGCATGGTCTCGACGCGTGCGGCGGTGACGACCGGTGTCGAGAACAACAACTCCGTCAGCCGTACGACCGTCTTCGACCGTCCCTCGTCGAGCACCAGGTTGCGCATCTCGTGCTGGAGCTCGACGAGTCGCACCGTCCGTTCCTCGGCTTCGCGGGCCTGGCGACGGACGCCGTGCAGGAAGAAGGCGAGCCACGGCATGAGATCGCCGCGCTGGCTTGTGAGCAGCAGGTGGTCGTTGTACTCGCCTCGGTGCTGCTCGAAGAAGGCTGACAAGTACAGCAGAGGCTGGGGAAGTGCGCCTCGAAGGACGAGCATCAGCGGCATCAGCAGACGTCCGATCCGGCCGTTGCCATCCAGGAACGGGTGGATGGCCTCGAACTGATAGTGGGCGAACGCCAGCTGGACCAGGAGCGGGAGCTGTCGTTCGTTGAGGAAGCGCTCGAGGTCCGCCAGCGCGTCATCCATCACGCCAGGAGGCGGCGGGACGAACACGGCGTCCTCGAGTGTGTTGCCGCCGATCCACACCGGGCTCGTGCGAAGCTCACCCGGTCGGCGATGTTGGCCGCGCACGCCAGAGAGCAGCAGCTGGTGCATCTCGCGGAAGAGGCGGGTGGAAACGGGAAAGCCGTCGCGAACGCGGAGAAGCCCGTGTTCCATGGCGTGGACGTAGTTCTGGACCTCCTGTGCATCATCCGCGTCCTCCGCGGCCGGGGTCTGGCCGGCCTCGAAGCGCAGGAGTTGGCCGACATCGGTCTTCGTTCCCTCGATACGAGAGCTGAGTACGGCCTCGAGACGGAGGTGTGGCCCGATTAGCAAGTGTGGATTGGGGATCAGACGACCGACGCCACCCAACCGGTGCACGGCGCCGGTGGCCTCGTCGAGGAGGGTCACGATGTCCTGCGAAAGGTCCAGTCGGCGCGGGAGCGGAGCGGGATGGAATGCCCAGAAGCCCGTGGGATCCCGTACGACGAGACCGCGCTCTTGCGAGGTGAACGCTTCGGGTCGCACGGCTCACTCCTTGTTCAAGTTCACGTTGTCAAGATCCAGCCTAATGCAAGGAATCTCTGATTTCTTTACTTAAGTCCAAGCGTAGTGAAGGTGGCTTTCCGTACCCCGGGTCCTCGGTCATGTCAGGCTCCACCACTCCTCGCCGGGCCGCAGGCACAGGCGGCTGCTGCGGAAGCGCTGGTCGTCGCAGGCGATCCAGTCCACGAGGTGCACATCGAGCACCTTGCACAGGTTGCCGGCGTTGTCGAAGCGCTCAGCCAGGTCCGCCGGCGGCGGGCCGTCGGTGACCGGTTCGTCGCAGTAGGCGACGGCGGCGGCCGGCCCCCGTCCGACCTGGACGAGGCAGGCGGCGAGGCTCATCTCCGGCGGATCGACACGCTCGGTGTGGGCCAGGGCCCGCAGGCGACCTTTGCGATCGGCGAAGGCGACCACCACCCGGCGGGGCCCGAAGGCCCGCTGGTCGAGTGCAAGCGACCAGGCCTTCTGGCGGAGGTCGATCCGGCCCGAGCGCTTCACCGGGATCACCACCTCGACTTCCAGGGGGTGGTCGGGAACAGGAACGTCGTCGGTGAGCACGGGCACCTCCAGGGAGTGGGGTGCGACGGCCCTCCGAGCGTCGCGGGTGGTTGAGGGAGGACGGACGGAGCGGTCGCTCCGAGCAGGTCATCTGTGATGACGATGGACTGAAACATCACCGTTGGCGATACCGCCGACAAGCCTCAACGCCGCTCGCTACGTTGCGCCGCATGGCCCTTTCGCCGGCGACGCGCCCCGAGGTCGACAGTGTGCGACGCGAGGTTGCACGGCTCGAGCGTCGCGTCGCACAGCTCGAGCACGAGGAGCGACTGCGGTCGTACGAGCTCCCTTCGTGGTTCTGGGTGATGATCGCGTCGTCGATCCTGCTGTCGGTGTTCACCGTCGTCATTGCCGCCGGCGGCAGCTGACCCTCGACTGTCCCTCGGCCGAGATCACCCATCCGTTCCCGCACGTTCCACGCCGGCCAGGCCGCGGGTCGATACGACCAGCCCATCGGCCGCTTCCCGAGTCGTAGCTGGGAGCCGACCCACTCCGCGGTGGCGTCACGGGCGAGCCACGTCAGCTGGTCGGGCGGCAGGTCCAACACGAGTACCACCGACCCCCACTCGAGCGCGTCGGTCGGGGTGAGCAGGTCGCCGGTGACCCAGAGCTCGATCAGCGGCGCGGCGCCGAGAGATCGGGCTCGGTCGACGAGGTCATCGGCGGCGGCGCCCATCTCGACGAGGTGCCGGATCGCCGTGGTGCGCTTCATCGCCTCCACTTTGCATCAGGTGTCCCCACATGACGGGCGCGTCTCGGTGCCCTCCCGTCCGAGGGTGATGCACCGACTACCGCACCCCATTCTTGTCACACCCCGCGGGCAGGATCGGGCCATGGCCAACCACCGACGACCCCGCCCCCGTGAACCGCTCGACGACCGGCTGTTCGCACCGCTCCTCGCCGACATCGAGCGCGATGACTACACCCTCGTGTCCAGTCCCGGCGGGCAGGGTCCCACCAAGCCGCCCTTCGTGTCGACGGTCGGTTTGCTCGCGACCTACGACCATCCCGAGCTTCTCGTCGTTGGGTCCGATGACCGCGATCTCTGCGAGGTGATCGTGTGCGGGCTCGCGGCGCAGGTCCAAGGTGGCGCTCGCTTCGATGGGTCGTCGAAGGCGACCCTCGACGGCATCGAGTTCACGTTCGTCGAGGCCCATCCCCGCCATCTTGAGAGCCTGACCGGTGTCTCGTCGCTGATCCTGGCCCAGTACCTCCGGCGTTCGATACCCCTGCGCGGGCTCCAAGTCGTCCTGCCCGACGGCTACTTCTGCGCCTGCCACGCCCACCTGCGCTACTGGCTCGACGACCCCCGTCCCCTCCTTCCGCACCGTCGATCAGGTCGGCGTCGCACGGTTCCCCGGCCTGCGTAGCGCGCAGCGAGCATTTCGACATGGCACGAACCGCCGGGCGGTCAGATCGGTCATGACCAAGCAACGCGCCCGGCGGGGTGAGGCGCCGCTACCGGCGGCGACGGTCGTTGTTCGGGGCGACCTCCTCGAGCCCGCGCTCCTCGCGGAGTCTGCGCAACGGAACTATGAGGTGTACGGGTTCTACGGCGTGTCCGTGTTCGCCGAAACCGATGGCGTCGTCTGGACCGACCTGGCTGCGAGCCGATTTGCTGCGGTCGGATGGCTAGCGCTGTTCACCGCCGGTGACCTGCTCGCCCCGGGCCTCGACCTCTGGGACACCGGGTTGGCGCCGCACTACGACGTCGTCCACGAGGACCCTGGCCAGCTCGTGGTCCGTATGCTGGGATCGGCGCACCGAGTCATGTCCAACCCCTTCCACCGGCCGGCCAGGTGATCCGATGCCAACGATCGAACTGAGAGCGGATCTGAACAGCGAGGACGACCAGGGTCGTTGGTGGTCCCTGCTGCGAGAGGCCAGAGAGCCGGCGCGTATCGTGCCCGGCGCCGTCGTCGTGGCCGGCTCCGAGCGGTTCTGGTCGCTGGTGCGCATCGAGCAGGTCGACGACGACGGGCAGGTCCACTTCGTCGCCGTTCCGGATGAGGATCCCGTCGCTGCCGAGTTACCGACGCGCTCCGATACGGCGACGTAGACAATGCGCAGAACCTGGCCGGTCCTCGGCCGGCGGGATGGCGGCGGCGGGCGTCTCCTCGGGGTCGTCGGGCCCCCCCGGGTAGCTGCCCCTGCGGGAATGACGAGGCGGATGCCGCCCCGGGGGTCGGCTGACGCCGCCGGCAGGTGCAGGTGCTCGACGGTCTGGCCCGCCGCGGCTCCGGCGTTGAAGCCCACGTCGTACCCGTCGGGCTGGTGGCGATCGAGCAGCGCCTTCATCTCGTCGACCAGGTCCATGAGATCGTGGCGCCCGTCGCGAGACGCCTCCCACCAGGTGGCGATGAGGCGGCGAGGCACAACCGGTGAGTGGCCTTCGCTCACCGGGTACGCGTCGGCGATCGCGAACGCCGACCGGGGCGACGCCAACCAGTCGGCCGGCGGGATCTCAGCGAAGGGCGACGAGGATGAGGTCATCGAGCGTCGGTGTCGCAGAAGTCGCACACGCCTGACGCGGGTACGCCGATGCCGCACGTGGGGCAGATGCCCGTGGGGCGCTGTTCCTTCGGCCTCCGATTCCTTCGGCGCTGTGCCACGGCAGGCGTCAGGGTTCGCGTGCCTCCGTTCGGAGGGAGTTCCGCGCCGAAGAACCGGTAGCAGGCCAGCCGTTTGTTGGCGGCGTGACGGTCCAGGTCTTCGAGAATCACACCCTCTCGCGCCTTCACCGGGATCGAGTAGCCCTCGCCGACGGATCCGTCCGCTCGGACGACCAGCGACGTGAGAATCGGCTCGTCGACACGCTGGTCCTCGGCGACTGACCCCAGGACGCTGCCGATCCAGTGGCGGAAGGGCACGCCGGTCTCGATGCCCGTGTCCTCTTGAACGGCTTCCGCCAGTTGTTGATACGTGAAGAAGGCGTTGTACTGGCCGGCTGCCCGCTGGAGAACGGGTCGGGCTTCAGCCGCCCAAGTGGCCACCGCTTCGTGCCATTCAACGGGCGTACCGTCCGCTACCCACCGCGTCGTCGCCATCGACCTTCCTCCCTGGGCAGATCGCCGAACGCGATGTTGGCATGCAGCGTCGCATGCCGCCGGTGTCATGGGCTCGCCGAAGGCCCTGACGCCCGTGAAATGGCTGTGCTGCTGTGCGCGAAGCTGCCGGAATGACGGAGAGCCGATTTCCGGGACAACTGACGGAGTCGTGGGTCATGAGGCGGTCGCCCACGGCAGGTTCGGGGCGAGTCCGGCCCGGTCCAGCATGATCATCGTGATGAACGCTTCGGGGTCGTGGAACCCGCGGGCGTTGGTACGGATGCGGC
>JAYRVH010000011.1:0-2363 GCA_041918615.1 Acidimicrobiales bacterium | reverse complement strand
CGCTGTAATCACCAGAACCGTTCGCGACACCACCCCCCGCCAACGAGAAATCCGACGACCGCAACACCGCCACCCACGCCCCCCCGACCGCCACACCCGAACCCGCCTCCGACACCGCCCCCGACACCCCCGACGGGGCGGTGGGCGCGGTGGCGGCGATGCGGGCAGCGACCAGCGTCGCCATGCCCGCCTCGCCGAGGGCGTTGGGATGTACCGGTGCGGCCTGGAGCCCGTTGGGGATGATCGGTTCCACCCAGCGCACGCCGGGGGGCCTGCAGGCGTCACGCCCGATGCTCGGTGTGTAGGTGTCGACGTAGGACGCGCCGTTGGCTGCCGCCTGGGTGGCCAGCATGGCGTTGAGCTCCTTCTCCTTGTCGCGCAGCCAGGGCACGTCGTCGTTGGCGAGCGGGAGCGACGGCCAGCACCCGCCGCCGGTCTCGGGGAGGATCGCCGGATAGCCGACGACGAACACACGCGCTCGCGGGGAGCGACTGTGGATTCCCTGCAGCACGGAGGCGACTCTCGGTGCCGTCGCCGCGATCCGGTTGCTGAGCGCATCGACCCCGTTCACCACGTACTTCGGCTGACAGACCGGCACCCAGAAGAACACTGCCACGCAGTCCTGGATGATCGACGAGAATCCGATGTCGTTGCCGCCGATGCCGATCGTCACGATGTCGGTGTCCGCGGTGAGGCTGTCGAGCTGGGGAGGGTTCGGGCCGGGGGTCACACGCTGTGGAGAGGTCATGTCGCCCGTCTCGGCACCGCTGCAGCTGGCGTCCTGGAGCACCAGACCCCGTTGAGCGGCCACGAGGTGCGGGTAGTTGCGGTCGGAGCGAAGGCAGCCCGCGGGGCTTGCGAGCTGTGTGGGGATCAGCGGGCCCGCCGTGTAGGAGTCGCCCAGGGCGACGTAACGCTCGCCGGACGCGCCTGCCGGTGTCGGTGGGGTGGCCGAGGCCAATCCGACAACCAGGAGTCCGACCGCGACCAGAACGACGTGGCGCCGCGGCGCCGTCACCACCACCCCTGATGCCCGCATCAACCCCTCCCGAACGCCTGCGACCAGCCGAAGGCTAGCCGTCATCAGGATCGGGCCAGCGGGCGAGGGGCGTTCCTGCCCGCCCGGCCGGGACCAGGGGGTCCGGCGCTGCATTGGTGAATGGTGTTCACGAGTTCCCGTGGGCCATTTGGCGGGGGCCGGTGGACACGGCAGACTCGGGCCATGATTCGACCCGGGCAAAGGACGCGCACCAGGCGGGCAGAGGCCGTGGTGGCGGCTGCTGTCGTGGCGGTCTCGCTGTTGGGGGCCGTCGCTCCCGCATGGGCGGTGTCACAGCCGGGCCAGCCCTCCACCGGCTACGGCTCGACCGAGCGCTACGTGAGCAACGGTGCCACCGAGCACTCGACCGGCGGCGCGCTGGCGGGCACCAAGGTGTGGTGGTACGTGCCGAACACGCTGCGCGACACGACCTCGGCCCCGGTGGTCGTCCTGTTGCACGGCTTCGCGCTCCTGGCCCCCGACATCTACCGAGGTCAGATCGATCACCTCACCCGCGAGGGCTACATCGTCATCTACCCGCAGATCAACCAGGGGTTCCCCGCGCTGCTCTTCGACAACAACCAGAACACGATGATGAGCCGGGCGATCGCGTCGACCAACACCGCCCTCGGCCAACTGGGCTCGATCGCCGGTCCCCTCCACCTCTACGGCCATTCGCTCGGCGGGCTGCTCGCCGCCAGCTGGGTGGGCAGCGGCGGGCCCGCGGTGCAGAGCGTCACCCTGGCCAACCCGTCCACCGGCGCCGGCGGGCCCTTCGGCGGCACGGGGATCGACTGGCGCACCCGCGCACCGGCCACCACGGCCCGTACCGTGATCCTGACCGGCAACAACGACACCATCGCGCCGTCGAGCCAGTCGGTCGACCTCTTCAACGCCATGACGAACGCGTCGTCACGGATCGTCTACCAGGCCCGCAGCGACGCCCACGGCAGCCCCGGGCTCGACGCCGACCACATGGCCCCCATCCAGGACGACGGCGTCATCCCCAGCTTCATGATGGACTTCCTCGGCGGTGACGGTGAGCAGGACGCCATGGACTTCCGCTACTACTACGCCGCCCTCGACGCGCAGCTCGACGGCCGATCCACCGTCCCGTTCGCCATGGGCAGCTGGAGCGACGGTCAGCCGGTCACGGCGCCGACCGTGCTGGCCTCCCAGGTGCCCGCCCCGTCGGGGGTGTCGGGGGCGGTGTCGGAGGCGGGTTCGGGTGTGGCGGTCGGGGGGGCGTGGGTGGCGGTGTTGCGGTCGTCGGATTTCTCGTTGGCGGGGGGTGGTGTCGCGAACGGTTCTGGTGATTACAGCG
>JAYRVH010000010.1:0-164317 GCA_041918615.1 Acidimicrobiales bacterium | reverse complement strand
GGGCTCAGGCCTCCCGCTCCTGCCGACGGTGTCGGCGGGCCGCTCGGGCCCCGCCCTCATCCCTCGGGCTCAGGCCTCCCGCTCCTGCCGACGGTGTCGGCGGGCCGCTCGGGCCCCGCCCTCATCCCTCGGGCTCAGGCCAGCCGGTGCACGGAGACGGCGTAGTCGCCACCGGGCTCCCAGGGTCGGCCGTCCCAGGTGGCGAAGCGTTCGACGAGGGTGAGGCCGGCGTCACGGCAGTCGCGGTCGTACCGGTCGACCCCGTAGGCGCCGCTGGTGAGGCCGAAGCCCGCAACCAGGCGGCCCCGGGGCTCGAGATGCGCCGCCAGGCGGGCGACGGTTACCGCCTCGGTGCCGGGAGCGAGGAAGACCATCACGTTGCCCGCCGCCACGACGACGTCGAACCGCTGGTCGGCCAGGTCGAGGGTGCTCAGGTCGCCCTCGACCCAGGTCAGGTCGGGCTCGTTCGCGCGGGCCGTCGCCAGCATGGCCGGGTCGCGATCCACACCGACGGTCGCGATGCCCCGGCGAGCGAGCTCGGCGGCCACCCGGCCGGTGCCGCAGCCGGCGTCGAGGACGGTGCCAGGAGCCAGCGCGGCCACGAAGTCCGCCTCGCCGTGCACGTGCTGCCCCAGCGCCTCCATCTCGCGCCATCGGGCGTCGTAGGCATCGCCGCGCGGGACGGCGGCCTCATCCCAGCGTGACATGGGCTCAGTCTCGCGCGGACTCGGACCACCCCTGCCATGCCTCACGACCGGCGAAACAACCCACCAGGATGGCGGCGAGCGGGTCGGTCCACCACCATCCCAGGGTGGCGTTCAGCGCCAGCGCGATGAGGATGCTGGTGGCCAGGCAGCCGTCGAGGAACGTGAGTGACGCCTCGGCGAGGAATGGTTCGCTCTCGAGGTCGGTGCCGACCCGCTTCTTCAGAGCAGCGAGCGTGAACATGACGACCGCGGTGACGCCGAGGTAGGCGATGCCGAGCGGTGAGGAGGACGCGTGGTCGCCCGCGACCAGCGAACGGGCGCTGGCAGCGACCAGGTAGACGGCCAGGACGGCGAACGCGATGGCGACGAGCCGTAGGGCGCGCCGATCCCGGAACTCGCGCCGGCTCTCCTCGGACGGGAGGAGGTGCCACAGGACGACGAGGGAAGCGAACACCTCGATCAGCGAATCGAGGCCGAACGCGACGAGCGCGAGTGACTGTGCCGCGACGCCGAGGCCGATGGTGACGAAGACCTCGAACCCGTTCCATGCGATCGTCGCCAGCTGGAGACGCCGCCCGAACCGCTCGAGGGGGGCCGGCTCCTGGAGGTCGCCGCGCTCCCGGCCTGTCGTGTCGTCGGTCATGGCGGCTCGTCCGTAGGCTACCGGTCGGCTCGTGTCCCCCGGGCACGCGAGAACCCTCCATACCAGGCACCCACGTGCCCGCGGACCGGTGCCAGCGGCGTCGTGGGTGACACAGGCACGAACCGGGTGGGCAGTATTCTGAGCACGTGAACGGCAAGCCGGCTTCGCCGTCGTCGCGGACGTTCCTGGCTCGCCGACTCGTCGTCGGCGGCACCGTCCTCGTCCTGCTCTACCTCGTGGTCGCTGGCGGCGCAGCGGCGATCGACAGCCTCGGTTCCACCGGGGGTGACACGTCGGGCCCGACGGCCCCCGCCGCGCCCACGGTCCCACCGCTCGAACGGGTCCCTGACGGGCCACCGGCCGCGGACCGGCAACTGACGGTGGCCCAGACCATCAGCGGTGAGATCTCGCCGAAGTCGGTGGTCGCCTCGAACACGGGCCTCGTGTTCGCGCAGAACATGATGTACAACCACAGCGTCACCGTGTACTCCAGCGAGGGTGAGCTGGTGGAGACGATCCCCGACAGCGTCGACCTCGCCGGCTTCGGGGTGACCGGCCATCCCGGCATCGTGCAGGGCGCGCCGGTCGAGGGCGCGATGACCCCTGACGCGACCCACTACTGGGTCTCGAACTACTCGATGTACGGCGCGGGGATGGGCCCCGAGGGGTCCGACGAGTGCGACCCGTCCAGTGCCGTGAACGCGGGCTACACGCCGAGCTACCTGTACCGCATCGCGCTCGACGAGCTCGCCGTCGACGCCGTGGCCGAGGTGGGGCTCGTGCCCAAGTACGTGGCCACGACCCCCGACGGCAACTACGTGCTGGCCACGAACTGGTGCTCGTGGGACCTCTCGATCGTCTCGACGGAGACCAACGAGGTGGTGGGCGTGCTCGACATGGGTCGGTACCCACGCGGCATCGCGGTCACCCCCGACTCGAAGTTCGCCTACGTGGCTCTCATGGGCGAGAGCGCGGTGCTCAAGGTCGATCTCGCGCAGCGCGCGGTCGTCGGCACCATCGAGGTCGGCCGCGGCCCCCGCCACATCGTCATGGATCCCGCGGGCGCATTCATCTACGTGAGCCTCAACCAACTGGGCGACGTGGTGAAGGTGGACCTCGCCACCGACCAGGTAGTGGCGAGTGTCCACACCGGCACGGAGGCCCGGTCGGTCGCCATCTCCAACGACGGCACCGCGTTGTACGTCGTCAACTACGACTCGAACACGATGACGGCGCTACGGGCGTCGGACCTCGGTGTGATCCAGACCGTGGACACGGGCGTGCACCCCATCGGCATCACCTACGACGGCGTCAGCGGCGACGTGTGGGTGGCCATCTACACCGGCCAGATCCTGCGGCTCAGCTCGGCATGACCGGCGGCGTCGTCGCCGGCGGCGCGACTCAGGCCGGAGCGCCGTGGGCGGTGTCGCAGAGCACCTCTTCGCCTTCGGCGATGGTGCCGCCCCCGATGCCCTCGAGGGCGGCGAAGGGCCCGCACGGGTGCGGCTCGATCCACACGTGGATCATGGGTGTCGGCTCGGGCTTCACGAGGCCGTCGGGGCACTCGCCGTCGCCGTTGGTGACGCCCAGCACCAGGCCGGCCGTGTTGTAACAGAGGTTGTCGTGGACATGCCACTGCATGAGATCGCCGCCGATGTCGGGGACGTCTTCGAGCGGCATTCCCCGCCGCTCCATGTACATGGCGGCCACGAGCCGACGTCCGCCGCCCTCGGTGCTGTAGACGAGCGACTCGGGCTTGTTGGGGTCGAGGAGGACGTCGTCCTCCATGTAGTCCGAATTGATGAAGTGCTCGACGCCGGTGTTGCCGTCGCCGATCGAGTGGAAGCCGGCCGCTTCGGCCGTCGCAGGGTCTTCCCACTGAGGCAGCTCGGCGAGGGTGACCCGCACGAGGCTCTCGGCCGCGAGCTCCTGCTCCTTCGTCACGCCGGGCACGCCACCCAGGTCGATGGTGCGCTCGGGGTCGTACGGCACCGGCGCGACCGCGGCGGCAGGGCCGTGGCTGTGGCCCGCGGCGGTCTCTGACCCCGTCGTGTCGCCGTGGTCGTGCGCGGCACCGCCGTGATCGTGGACGTGGGTCCCGGCAGCCGCCATGCCGGCGAACGAGAACGCGATGAGCATGACCGCGCCGAGGGCCACCGGCGTGCCCAGCCCGCGGGCCCCGACGTCGAGATGAACAGGCAGGAGTGACATCACCGCCAGCACCACGCTGACCAGCGCGAGGCCGGCGCACAGGGCGTCGGCGGTCTGGGCCGGCTCGGCGACGTCGAGGCCGTCGATGAAGGCGATCCCGGCGGTCTTGGCCACGGCCCATCCGACGAGGCTCGCGCCGCCGATGGCGATGCCGAGGAAGGAGACGAGTCGCCCCGAGCGCACGATGGCGAGCACGCCCCAGCAGATCTGGAGGGTTGCGAGGACGGTGAACGCCAGGGCCGCGGGACGGTGCTCGGCGTGGACGCCGATGGCCGCGGCGTGGATGGCACCCGCGCCGAGCGACGCCATCCCTGCCGCCGCGGTGATGCCGGCACGTGCCGGCATCGAGGGGGTGGCATCGGGCCGGTGGTCATCGCCCTCGCTGTCGCCCTCGGTCATGACGGCGGTGGTCGTCGGGTCGAAGTCGTCGTGCACAGGGCCCCCTCGTGAGCAGATTCACCCGGAACTCTACCGGACGGCTCGGAGCGGGCCTTGGTCGGGCCGGCGGGTCCGTGCGCCCCGGGCACGGGATGAGCCAGCGCCTTATGGTGCGGCACATGGGCGCGTCCACGATGCACGCGGCGGCCGTCCTCGCCGAAACCGATCCCCACAGCGTGGGCGACGAGTACGTCGAGCGTGGGTTGGACGCGCTGTCTGACGCGCAACTCGTCGGTGGCTGCGCGGCCGTGATCGACACCCCCAAGGCGGCGCCGCCGGATTCGTTCGTCCTGCATGCGCCGCTCGAGCTGATGGCCCGGGCGTCGTTGCTGAGCCTGGTCGAGCCGACTGCCCGGCACCCCGCCCGGCTGCGCCTCGTGTGGTTGGCGGCGACCTATGCGGCGGCCGGCCCGGCGGTTCCCGATCCGGCCCGCTCCTGGTTCGCCAGCCCGTCCGCGGCCACCGCGTCGCTGCGAGCGGCTGTCGCCGCGGGGGACCTGGACGGCGCCGAGCGCGCCGCGTCCTGGCTGGGCGGCCACGCCGGCGTCCTGGACGTGGCGGCTGCACTGGTCGACGTGGTGACGCCCAGCCTGGCCGGGGCGGCCCACGGGGGCATCTTCCTGCACCAACTCCTGGCTTTCGCGGCGTCGGCGGGCGCGCCGGCCGTGCCCGGATGCCGCGCCTTCGCTCGCGAGTTGGCCCGCCATCCGGACTGGCAGTTGTCGTGGTTCGTCGACCGCTCCGATCATCGCCCTGCCGACGGTGTCGGTCCGGTTCCCACCGATGCACTGGTCGAGGCCCTGCGGCGACCCCCCTCGCCCGGGGCGCTCGAGAACAACTTCATCTACCCGACCATGCACCTCACCGAGTCCAGTGGGCTCGCCGCCGACCTGCTGGGCACCGCGCTGGCCGGTGTCGACCGGTCGGCGGCCGCAACCGCCCTGCTACGGGTGGCCGCCCTGTCGATGGTGCAGGACGACCCGGCCCAGGCGCCCTACGGCTGGAGCCACTGCCTCACCATGCCGCAGGGCCTGCTGGCGGTGGCCCGGCTGGCCAACCGTCCCGAGGACGCGCTGGCGCTGGCGGCCACGTACGTCCTGGGCTTCCGGGCCACGCTGGGAACGGTCGCGCTCGACCCGGACTGGGTGCCCGAGACCGTTGCCCGCGCCGGCGATGCCGTGGCCGCGCTCGACGGCTCGCCCGCCCAGGCCGCCGCCGCAGCCTGGCATGCAGGCGCCGACGAGCAGGGCCCGGTGGTCGGCGAGCTGGCGTCGTATGCCGCCGCGCACCCCGACGCCCACCTGGCGAAATACACCCTGGCCTGCCTGCAGCAGGCCACCGCCGACCCCGCCATGGCCCACCTCCACCTGGCCGCCGCCGCCTTCCTCGGCGCCTGGTGGCGCCGGCAACCCGCCGCAACAGCCGACGGCGGATGACCTCGCCGGCCCGGCACGGTCCGAGGCCGAGTGTGCCGAAAAGGGATCCGTGGCCATGACCAAGTAGAACGACCACAGGTGAGGGTGCCGAGAACTCATCGGTCCGACCGTTCGAGGCGGCAAGGCCGGATCGGCGCCCGTGGCGGTGGGGTGATCGGGGTGGTGCCGGCGGCACGGAAGATCTTCCAGACGGTGGAGGGGGCTACTGAGCCGGCCCTGCATGCAGGGTCTCGACGTGGACGTTCGGGTAGTTGGCTGCAAGTCGCTCGATGTCGCTGGCGTCGGTCGTGAGGACGATGCCGCCTCCCGTCTCGATCGCAGCAGCGACGGTGTGCGCATCGGCCAGGTCGGCGGACCCGGTGTGAGCTGCTCCGAGAACGCCGCCGACGAGCCGGGCGAGGACGCGGTCGGTGTCACGGACGAGCAGGCCCGTCTCGCGGGACAGACAGGAATCGACCATCTGATTGTGGCCAGGTCCTCGGTAGAGCTCGGCGAGGATGACGGCGGGCACGATGACATCCCGGTTGAGTCTTCGGGCCGCTTCGAGCGCAGCCCGAACCTCGCCGTGCACCCTGGACCGCGGGCGGGCGAGGACCGAGAGTGGTTCAGCGTCGAGGACGATGGATCGGCTCACCCGAGGAGGTCCATGTACTTGCGGACCAGCGACTCTTCGGGCGGCCCGTGCTCGACGTCGAGCTCGTCGAGGAACTCTCCAAGGTGCCGCTGGCGTCGCCGGCGGATCAGCTCGACGCGGATGGCATCGTTGACTTGAGTGGAAAGGGCTTCGTCGCCGGCCTCAAGTTCGGCGACGAGGTCTGCGTCGAGCGAGACCGAAACCTTCCGCTTGGTGGTAGTCATACTGAAAGCCTACCAGAGTAGGAATACCAGAGTCGGGCGAATCCGTTCCCGCCGCCCTCGCGTGGTGGCTCCGCCCGCTCGGCGAACAGCGGCCCGATCGGTCGCGTAGGTTCGTGGCCAATGACGCCCCGGTATCACCGTCTCAGCCGCCGCACGTTCCTCGCCGGCGTGGCCGCGTCGGGGGCGCTGGTGGCGGCCGGCTGCTCAAGCAGCGACGAGTCGACCGGGGGCGCTGCCACCACGACGACCTCGTTTCCCGGCCCCGACCTGGCGGGCGACCCCTTCACGCTGGGTGTGGCGTCGGGTGATCCCCTCGCGGATCGTGTCGTCCTCTGGACCAGGCTGGCCCCCGATCCGCTGGCCCGGCGCGGGGGCATGCCGCGGGTCGACGTGCCCGTGCGGTGGGAGGTGCAGACCTCCGAGGCACACGAGCCTGTGGCTGACGGCGTGGTGGCGGCCCTGGCCGAGCACGGGCACTCGGTGCACCAGGACGTCGACGGCCTCGACGCCGACACCTCCTACCGCTACCGCTTCTCGGTGGGCGACCACCGGACGGACTGGGCCCGCACCCGCACGCTGCCGGCCGCCGGCACCACGCCGGGTGCCTTCACCATCGCCCAGGTGAGCTGTGCCCAGTACGACGCGGCCCGCTACGCGGCCTACCGCGACCTGGCCGAGCAGAAGCCCGACCTGGTGCTGTTCCTCGGTGACTACATCTACGAGCACCCGGCCAACGTCGGCGACCGCGTCGAGGGGCGCTCGGGCGTGGTCACCGCCACCACGCTCGAGGACTACCGCAACCAATACGCGCTGTACCGCACCGATCCCAACCTCCGCCGTGCCCACGCCGTGGCACCGTGGATCGCCACCTGGGACGACCACGAGGTGTCGAACAACTACGTGGCCGACACGCCCGACCCCGAGAGCGAGTCGCCCGATCCGGCCGCGCTGCTCGAACGACGGGCTGCCGCCTACCGGGCGTGGTGGGAGAACATGCCGGTTCGTCTCGACCCGCCCGACGGCCCCGATCTGGCCATCTACCGGCGGTTCGCGGTCGGCGACCTGGCCGCCATCCACGTGCTCGACACCCGCCAGTACCGCACGCCGCTCGACTGCCCGCGTGTGGCCGGTATCTCGGCGGGCCGCCGCTGCGCCACCAGCACCGCGGCGTCGACCACGGTCATGGGTGACGACCAGGAGGCATGGCTCGACGAGGGCCTGCGCCAGGAGGCCACCTGGCAGGTGATCGCCCAGCAGATCGTGATGCACCAGTGGCGCTTCGGCGCCGGCGACGACACCATCTGGAACCTCGACCAGTGGGACGGCTACCCGGTGGCGCGAGACCGGCTGTTCGAGTCGCTCAGCTCGGCGGTCGGCGCGCCCGTCGTGCTGACCGGCGACGTCCACAGCAGCTGGGCCGCCGACCTGCGCCAGGACTTCGACGATCCGTCCTCCCCGCTGGTGGGGGTGGAGCTGGTCGGTCCGGGCGTGGCGTCGTCCGGCGACGCGCTCGACGCGGTCGAGCCCGTCCTGCGGGCGAACAACCCCCACATCGCCTATTCCGAGGCGGGCCACCGGGGCTGGGTGCTCAACACGGTCACCGCGGACGAGTGGACGGCCGAGTTCCGGCTGGTGGACGACCACACCGACGCCGACAGCTCCATCACCGTGGGCGCCACCCTCGTCGCCCGTCCCGGCGACGGCATCACCCAGGCCTGATCTCGTCCACCTCGAGGCGGAGGGGGGCGGGGTCGAAGGAGGCGAGGGTGCGGTCCACGTCGGTGGACATGAGCAGCGCCCGGGCGAGCAGTCCCTTCGCGGCCTTCGCGGCATGACCGCCGGGCTTCCCTTCGGACGTGATGAGGTGCGGCCGAACCAGGCGGTAGCGGGCAGGGTCGGCACGCCACGCCGCCCGGTGCTCGTTGGGAAGCAGGTCGACCACCGTGCGGCCGTCGAGGCGCGCGTTGAGCGCCTTCGACAACGGCTCGCGCCAGAACGAGGCGAGTGGACCGAGTGGCGTGATGCTCGCCGACAACTTGAGGCGGAAGTCGGGGAGGGGGTCGTCCCACGCCGAGAGGCCGGCCACGGCCGACACCACGACCACGGCCTCGCTCGCCCGTTCGAGCGCTGCGGCATCGAGGTCGGTCGCTGCGAGGTGCTCCCACACCACGCCGGTGAACCGCTCCCAGGCAGGCATGGTGGGCGCCCCGATCAGCGAGCGGTTCGCCGAGCGGGCCCGACCGAGCAGTCCACCCCCGGCGCCCAGCATCTTTTCGTCCCCGCCCTTCGCCACCCGCAGGGCCTTGGCCACCCGTCGGCGCCGGTAGGCGAGATCGCCGAAGCGACCCGAGGCCGGGTCCCAACCCGGCCCGTCACCCCCTGCGGCCTTCCCTTCGGACGGCGGGAGCAGGACGGCGAGCATCACCCCCATGTTGGTCGATGGCCAGCCTGCGGAGAACCGCCCGCATGTCGCGGACGGCTCGGGCGGCTCCGATGTCGAACTCGGTCGCCCCTGCGGCGCTGCCCGCCGGGCGGGGGTCGTCCTCGGCCTTCGATCGGGACGGGCGTTTGCGGTACGTTGCGAATCCCGATGAGCGGAGGTTGGAGCGTGGCAGAGCAGGTCCCCCTGGTGGACTACCTGGTGTTGGGCGACGAGCCCCACCTCGAGGCCAACGAGTGCACCGCCTGCGGTGCCCGGTACTTCGACCGGCGCAACGCCTGTGCCTCGTGCAGCGGCACGACGTTCGAGCGCGTCCCCATCGCCAACGAGGGCGAGTTGCGGTCGTTCACGATCGTTGCCTTCGCGGCGCCGGGCATCCCCGTGCCCTTCGTGGCCGGTGTCGTCGACTGCGGCGGTACCCAGGTGCGCGGCAACGTCGTCGACGTCGAGCCGGATCCCGACCACGTCACCCTCGGCATGAAGTTGCAGCTGACCACGTTCCCGATCGGCGCCGACAGCGCCGGCACCGAGGCCATCGGCTTCGGGTATGCCCCCCTGGAGGCGAACTGATGGCCACCGACGACATCTGGATCCTCGGCATCCGCATGACCAAGTTCGGCAAGCACTTCGACAAGGACGTGGTCGATCTCGCCGCCGAGGCCGCCATGGGTGCCCTTGCCGATGGCGGCGTCACCATGAAGGACATTGGTGTGCTCGCGGCCGGCAATCTGATGGGCGCGGCCGCTGGCGTTGGCCAGCAACTCCAGAAGCAGATCGGCCAGACCGGCATCCCCGTCTACAACGTGGCCAACGCGTGCGCCACCGGCGCCACTGCCCTGCGCACGGCGATCATGGCGGTGAAGGCCGGTGAGTGCGACATGGGCCTGGCCGTCGGCGTCGAGAAGCTGGCCGGCGCCGGCCTGCTGTCCGGAGGCAGCCGGAAGGCCGAGTCCGACACCTGGGAGCCGCACGGCCGCTACGGCGCCGTCGCCCCTGTCGACGGTCGCATCGGCACCGAGATCATGCCGGGCGTGTTCGCCCAGGTGGGCATGGAGTACGGCTACAAGCACGGCGGCGCCACCTTCGAGTTGTTCGCCCGCATCAGCGAGAAGAACCACTCGCACTCCACCCTCAACCCGCTGGCCGCTTACTCGAAGGCCATGACCCTCGAGCAGATCATGGGCGACATGATGATCGCCTACCCGAACACCCGCCCGATGTGCTCGGCCAACTGCGACGGCGCTGCCGCCGCAGTCGTCGTGTCCGACGCCAAGCTCAAGACACTCGACCCCGACCAGCGCCGCCGGGCCGTCAAGGTGTCGGCCTCGGTCCTCACCAGCGATCCCTGGCAGGAGGGCTGCCAGGTGCTGCCCGACGTCAACACGCTCACCCGGGCGGCCGCAAACCAGGCGTACGAGCAGGCGGGCGTGTCACCCGAGGATCTCGACCTCGTCGAGCTCCACGACTGCTTCGCGACCGCCGAGCTCGTCCACTACGACAACCTGATGTTGTGTGACCCGGGCGAGGCCGTGTCGTTCTTCGAGTCGGGGGCCACCTGGCGCGACGGTTCCATGCCCGTCAACGTGTCGGGCGGCCTCGAGTCGAAGGGCCACCCCATCGCGGCCACCGGCATCGCCAACATCTGGGAGGTCTGCCACCACCTGCGGGGCGAGGCCGGCGACCGTCAGATCAAGGGGGCCAAGGTGGGACTCGCCCACGTCATCGGCCTCGGCTCGGCCTGCGGCGTGCACATCCTGGAGAAGGCCGCCTAGCTGGACGGGAAGCGGTCGACGTCGCGCAGGGCGGGGAAGAAGACCCACCAGCCCGCGGCGATCACGATCGTCGCGGCGCCGCCCAGGACGACTGCGCCGCCGGCGCCGAGCAACTGGCCGGCGACGCCCGACTCGAAGGCGCCGAGCTCGTTCGAGCCGCCGATGAAGACGTTCTCGACCGCCAGGACCCGGCCCCGCTTCTCCTTCGGCGTCACGAGCGGCACCAGGGTGGCGCGGATGAAGACGCTCACCGCATCGGCGCCCGAGAGCACCATCATGGCAGTGAACGCGATCACGTAGCTGGTGGTCAGGCCGAGCGCCACGGTGCCTACGCCGAAGACCGCCACCACGCCGAGGAGGGTGCGCCCGACGTGGCGGCTGACAGGGTGGCGGGTGAGTCGCAGGGTGACGGCCGCGGCACCGATGCCGCCGGCGGCCCGCAGCCACCCGAGCCCCACCGCGCCCACACCGAGCCGGGTCTCGGCGATCGCCGGCAGCAGCGCCACCGCTCCGCCGAACAGCACGGCGAAGAGGTCGAGCGAGATGGCACCGAGCAGCACCGGGTGGTGACGGATGAACCGCAGGCCCTCGAGGGCGTCGCTCAGCCGCGGTCGGGCCGCGGGCTCTCCCAGGGCCTCGGCCGCCCCTGGGTCGACCGTGGATTCGAGCAGCGGAGCGCCCCGCAGCGGCGTCTCGGCAGTCTCGGCCGCCTCGGGCACCCGCAGGTCCTCGCTCCCGGGGCGCACTCGCACCAGGCTGACGGAGACCGCGGCCGTGGCGAGGAGCACGGCCATGGCGACGAACGGCAGTGAGGCGTCGACGGCGTAGAGGGTGCCACCGAGAACCGGCCCGGCGATGATGGCCGCCTGCCAGGTCGCCGAGTAACGGGCGACCAGCCAGGGGAGGTCCGCGGGGGCCATGATGTCTGCCGGCAGCGACCGGGATGCAGGGGCGACGAACGAGCGGGCGGTGCCGAAGGCCACCACCAGGGCGAAGATGGGAGCGACCGCCGTCGGGTCGGTGCTCGCGTACCAGGCCAGAACGAGCGCACAGGCCCCCTCGGCGACCGCGCCGATGGCCGTGACCCGGCGGCGGTCGAAGCGATCGGCGACGGCGCCCGTCACCAGCACCAGGAGCGCCGCGGGGGCGAACTCGGCGAGCCCGAGCCATCCGAGGTCGAGCTCGCGGCGGGTGAGGTCGAAGACCTGTATGCCGAGCGCGGTCACCCCCGCCAGCGCGGCCGCGGACGCGCAGAACACGCTCACCAGCAGCAGAGCGATCGAGCGGTCCCAGTGCCCGGAGGGCTCACCGCTCGACTCGATCACGATCCGCATCATGGAAGGTGGCCGGCCATCGGGCCAACCGGTGCTGGTGCGGTCAGATCCCTCCCGTCAGGCGGGGGCGACCGCCGGGGGCTCGACGTCCACGTCGGCTGGCTCGTCGTGGCGGCTGGCGAGCCAGCACCCGCCGAGCACGACCGGGAAGCCCACGACGAGCCCGGGGGTCATCGCCTCGCCCAGGACCACGACGCCGAGGGTGAGTGCCACCGCCGGGTTGGCGAAGGTGATGAGCGTCGCCCGGGCGGGACCGACCTCGTCGATGAGGGCGAAGAAGATGACGAAGGCAACGGCGGTGCAGATCACCGCCAGGGCGATGACGGCCCAGATGGTGTCCGCCGGCGGCGGGTGGTCGGGGCGCAGTGCGATGCCCGCGGGCAGGTAGGCGAGGGCCACGAGGCCGATGGACGCGGTGACCACACCGAGGGCCGGCACCGTGGAGAGATGACGTGACGCGACGAACGGCGCGGTGGCGTAGCCCACCGCCACGAGCAGCACCTGGGCGACGCTGCGCAGGTCGACGCCGCCCCCGTCGCCCCCGAACCCCACGAGCAGGCCCACGCCCACGACGCCGAGCGCCAGGCCGGCGAGGCGGCTGGGGTGGAGCACCGTCCGGTCCCCGAAGAACAGTGCGGCTGCCGCCGCGAAGAGCGGCACGGTGGCGACGAGCAGCCCGGTGAGCCCCGACGGCAGCCGCTGTTCCGCGTCGGTGAGCAGGAGCCACGGCACGCCCATCTCGAGGACGGTGAAGACGAGCAGCCATCGCCAGTGGGCGAGCACGGGCCGGAGGGCGCGGCGGTGCACGGCAATCGGTGCGAGCAGGAGGAACGCGAGCAGTGTGCGGGCCGAGACCAGCACCGCCGGGCTGAGATCCTCGACGGCGACCTTGATGAGCAGGTACGGCAGCCCCCAGATCACCGACATGAGCGCAAAGAGGATCCAGCCTCGTCGTGACATCGAGCCCTATCGGGCAGGCGCCGGGGCGGGCACGGTGACGGCGATCTCCTCGCCCAGGGTCGCGCCCTCGGAGAGCTCGAGGCGGTCGCCGCTCCAGAATCGACCGGGGTCGTACCAGTTCACGGGACGGTGGCCGTCGAGCAGCCCCATCCGTTGGTAGGTGAGGGCCACCAACTCGGCGCAGTAGATGTCTTCGAGCGGGACCCCCCGCCGGACCCGACCGAAGAGCCAATGGCGGGCGAGGCCCATCGTGTGGGGGAAGCGGTGCCCGTCGTACTCGTTGACGACCCGAAGCACCTCGTCCTCCATGGCGTGGGTCACCTCGTGGTCGAGCTGGCGGAAGTACGCCGTCTGCCCGTACCGGTGCACCCACGTGTTGACGGCGTCCTCGAGTCGATGGAGCTGGGCGCCGCGGTGCGCCTCGCCGGTCCATGCGTCGGGGAGCGACTGGCCGAGCTCGGCGTGCCAGAGCAGCGGTGGCAGGTCCTCGATCGTCACCGCCATCGCCACGTGGTTCACGGGGCTGTTCGTGACGACCCGGATGGCCCGGTCGGCGGCCTTGCGTCCACGGAAGAGCCAGAGGTCACCGGTGGAGGTGGCGTCGGCTGCGGCGGTGAGGGACATCGTGGAGGCCGGCACGAGGCGTTACGTTACGTGGCGTGCGCGTGTGGAAGCTTCTCGGCGTGGCCGGTCTGGTGGGTGTGGCAGCCACGGGGTACGTGCTCGTGCGTCGCCGGCGGGCGTGGCGCCACTACGACGGGGACGAGCTGCGCGACCGCCTGCGGGGCCGTCTGGCCGCCGCCGACGCCGAGCCCACTGGGTCGTCTGGCTAGTACCAGCCGCGCCGCTTCAGGATCACGAGCACGGCGGCCACGCTCGCCAGCTGCAGGCCGATGCCGTAGACCGCGAACGCCGGCCACCCGCCGATGGCGCGGACGAGCGCAGGGAAGTTCATGCCGAAGAAGCCGGTGAGGAACATGAGCGGGAGGAAGATGGTGGACACCGCCGTGAGCTGCTTCATCACGTCGTTCTGCCGGTTGTTCACCGTCGTAAGGTAGACCTCCATCACCGAGGAGGCGTGCTCGCGTTCGGTGTCCACCTGTTCGGCCACGTGGACCATGTGGTCGTAGAGGTCGCGGAAGTAGCGCCGGGCCTCGTCGGTCATGGCCGGGAGCTCCTCGATGGCGAGACTCGTGCCCCCGCCCAGGGTGTCACGCGCCGGGATGACGGCACGGCGGAGGCGGGCGATCTGGCGTTTCAGCGTCGAGAGCTCGCCCACGTAGGCGGGATCGGGGCTCTCGAGGATCGCGTCCTCCAACTCGGTGAGCCGATCGTCGATCCGGTCGAGCACGGCCGGGAAGCTGTTCGCGAGCGCGTCGAGCAGCCGGTACAGGAGGAAGAGCCCGGGTTGGTCGAACTCGTGCTCGAACCCCTGCTCGCGCCACTCGTCGACCGGTGGGCACGGCTGGTGGCGCACCGTGACCACCACGTTGACCCGGTAGTAGCAATGGACCTCGACCAGCTCGTCGTCGACGGCGGCGAAGGCGACGATGAACGCATGGTCGTCGTAGGCGGTGAGCTTGGCCCGGTGGTTGAACGTGCGGGTGTCCTCGATCGCGAGGCGGTGGAACCCGAACACGTCGGCCAGTCGGTCGATGGAAGCGTTGTCCGGAGCCTCGAGGTCGAGCCAGAACGTGGTGGCGTCGGCGACCCGCCTCTCCACGTCATGCCAGGTCGCCGACTCAGTGGTGCCCAGGGCGTCCAGCAGCGTCATGGGCATCGCCGACATCGTGGCACGGAGCGCGCGGCCCGGTTGGGACCAACTAGTTAGGTTGGTAAACTAACTGGCGTGTCCAACGCAGGCAACGCCGACGTCGAGGTGAGCGAGCTGGCGAGCCAGTTGCGCGTGGTGGTGGCCCGGCTCGCGCGCATCCTGCGTCAACAGGACCGCAGCGCCATGCCGCCGACGTTGCTCGCTGCCTTGACCTCGGTGGGTCGCCTCGGCCCGCTCACCTTCGGCGAGCTGGCGGCGTACGAGCAGGTCTCGGCGCCCACGATCACCAAGACCGTGCAGAAGCTCGAGGCCAAGGGGTTGGTCGCCCGTCACCCCGACGCCGACGACGGCCGGGTGTGTCGCGTGGCCCTGACCGCCGCCGGGCGACGCCATCTCGATCATGCCCGCCGTCGTCGGACGGCCTGGCTCGCAAAGCGGCTCGACGCCTTGGGCCCTGACGAGATCCGCCGGCTCGTCGATGCGGTCGACGTCCTGGAGGGGCTGACGAACGTCGACCAGCCACGTCGATGAAGCGACTCGTGCGCGCGGCCAGGGAGACCTTCTGCTCGCTCCGGATCCGCAACTTCCGCCTCTTCTTCGTGGGTCAGGGAATCTCGCAGGTCGGCAACTGGCTCACCCTCGTGGCCCAGAGCCTGCTCGTCCTGTCGATGACCCGCAGCGGCCTCGCCCTGGGCCTGCTGGCCGCGTGCCAGTTCGGTCCGGTGCTGCTGTTGGGCGCCTGGGCGGGGCTCGTCGCCGACCGCTCCGACAAGCGGCGGCTGCTCATGGTCGTCCAGGTCGGGGCCATGGCGCAGTCGTTCATGCTCGCCGGCCTTGCCTTCATGGGCGACCCGCCGCTCGTTGCGATCTACGCGGTCGCCTCGCTCGGCGGCCTGGCCATGGCATTCGACAACCCCGCCCGGCGGGCCTTCGTCGTCGAGATGGTGCCGATCGAGGTGGTGCCGAACGCGGTCGGCCTCAATTCGGCGGTGATGACCAGTTCGCGGATCATCGGCCCGGCCCTGGCCGGGCTGCTGACCGTGACGGTCGGCTTCGGTTGGGCCTTCGCGCTCGACGGCGTGTCTTACATCGCCGTCCTCGTCGCCCTTGCCATGATGCGTCCCTCCGAGCTGCATCGGGAGGCGGTCACCGTCCGCGGGAAGGGCCAGGTCCGGGAAGGCCTTCGCTATGTGCGAGGGGTGCCCGAGCTCTGGATCCCACTGATGATGATGGGCGTGGTCGGCGCACTCGCCTTCAACTTCCAGGTGGTCGTGCCCCTCCTCGTCACCCGTACGTTCGGTGGCCAGGCCGCCACGTTCACGCTGCTCCTTTCGTTCATGGCGGTCGGCTCGCTCGTCGGGGCACTGGTGGGTGCCCGCCGCACGGTCGTCGATGTGGGAAGCGTGGTCAAGGCATCGGCGGCCTTCGGGGTGGCCATGCTCGTGCTCGCCGTCACGCCGAATCTCGCCCTTGCCTTCCCGGTCGGCCTCGCCGTCGGGGTGACCAGCATCTCGTTCCTTACCACGTCGACCGCCATCGTCCAGATGCGGGCCGATCCCTCGATGCGGGGTCGCGTGCTCGCCCTGCAGGCCATCTTGTTCCTGGGCACCACGCCGATCGGTGGGCCGCTGCTCGGCGTGATCAGCGACGCGTTCGGTGCCCGCGTGGGCATCGCAGTCGGCGGGGTCGCCGCGGTGGGCGCCGCCGCATGGGGACACCTGGCGGGCCGGCGGGGTGGGGTCACCCACGGTCGCGAGGCCCAGCCGGCGCCCGCCGTGACGCCCGCCGTGACGCCCGTCTTCGGTGCCGCGGCCGCCGTGGGGCCACCCGCGCCACGCGCCGCCTGAACGCCCACGCTCTACGCTCCTGGCCTCGGACGACCGCGGGCGGCACCAGGGGGCACATCGAGCATGCACTTGTCACACGTCGGGATCCGTGTGAGCGACATCCGACCGTCGGCTCGTTTCCCCGGTGAAGCCTTCGGCTTCGAGGAGGCCGAGCCCTTGTCGGTGCACACCGCCACGCGCACCACCTTCGGTGCCGACAGGGACATCGTCTCCTGCTCGGACCCTGACGGCACGAGCGTCGAGCTCATGGAGATGCCGTCATGACCGGGCAGGAGGCCGATCTCGTGCTCCGACCCGACCGCCTCGTGGCCGAGGTGGTCGATGCCACCGGGCTGGACGACTTCGGCGAGGACACCTGGCGAGAGGGCCTCGAGCGGCTGACCTCGGCGCTGCGCGACGAGGCCCGCCTGCACGAGTTGGGTGTCTTCGTCGCCGCCGACGACATCAGGATGCACCTGATCAATCGGCTCCAGGTGACCGACTGGCACCGACGCCACCCCGAGATGGCAGAGGTCGACGTCACCCCGCCCATCGTGGTGGTCGGCCAGGGCCGTACCGGCACCACGATCCTGCACGACCTGCTGGCCCAGGACCCCGCCCACCGGGTGCCGCTCACGTGGGAGGTCGACGCACCCTGCCCGCCACCTGAGACCGCCACCTACGACACCGATCCGCGCATCGCCGAAGCACAGGCCCGGGCGGACGGCAGCGAGGCGCTCATCCCGGGCTTCCAGGCGATCCACCCGATGGGCGCGCTCTTGTCCCAGGAGTGCGTGCGGATCACCGCCGCCGACTTCAGGAGCATGATCTTCCCCACCGTCTTCGCTGTGCCGTCCTACGCCCGCTGGCTCCTCGAAGAGGCCGACATGGCGTCGGCGTACCGCTGGCATCGGCGTCTGCTCCAACTGCTGCAGTGGCGCCACCCGGGCGAGCGGTGGGTTCTCAAGTCGCCGGGGCACATCTGGTGCCTCGACGCACTCTTGGCCGAGTACCCCGGGGCGCTGCTCGTCCAGACCCACCGCGACCCGCTCCGGATCATCGCATCGCTCGGTTCGCTCCTCGGCACCCTCCGACAGCTCGGGAGCGACGAGCACGCGATCGCCCCGGCGGCCGCCGAGTTCGCCGACTACGTGCTCGACGGGCTCGACCGCTCGGTCACGGCCAGGGAGAACGGCACGGTGGCAGCCGATCGGGTGGTCGACGTGACCTTCGCGGCATTCATGGAGGACCCGTTCAGGGCGATCGGCGGCATCTACGACCGGTTCGGTCTCGAGTTCACCTCCGCCGCCGAGATGCGAATGCGAGCGTTCCTCGATGCGCACCCGAACGGCGCCTACGGGGCGCACAGGTACCGGTTCGCGGACACAGGCCTCGACGAGGGCGAGCTGCGGGAGCGGGCCCGGCGGTACCAGGACTACTTCGCCGTCCCGTCGGAGCAACTGCCCTGAGTGACCGCGTCCGTACCCAACGGGACCTTCGGCCCTTTGAGGCCGTCGGCGGCGGGCGTAGGCTCGCCGTTGCTCGGCCCGATCGAAAGGAGCAGACGGTGATGCGACGCCTGGTAGTGCCATTGGTGATCAGCTTGGCGGCCCTGGGGGTGGTGGTCGCGCCCAGCGCGGATGCCTCGACCAACTGCGCGGTCACGTGGGGCAGTGGTCCGAAGAGCGCGGGTCCCAGCACCAGTCCCCAGTCGCACCTCGTCAACGTCCGCACGGGCCGGCACACGTGCTTCGACCGGATGGTCTTCGATCTCGACTCGACCGCACCCGGCTACTCGGTGCGCTACGTGACCCAGGTGCACACGATCGCGAAGGGCAACGTCCTGCCCCTGGCGGGTGGGGCTCGGCTCGAGATCGTGGTGAGGGCCCCCGCGTACGACGACACAGGGCACGCCACCTACCCGGCGGTCGAGGGTCGGCGGCTGCCTCGCGTCGACCTGGCCGGTTACCGCACGTTCCGCGAGGCACGCTATGGCGGGAGCTTCGAGGGTCTCACGTTGGTCGGTCTCGGTGTGCGGGCCCGGCTGCCGTTCCGGGTCTCCAGACTGGGTAACCGCGTGGTGCTCGACGTCGCCCATCAATGGTGACGGAGGCCCCTTCCGGGGTGCGGTCGGTCTAGCCGACGCCCAGCAGGTCGACTACGAAGACCAGGGTCTCGCCGCCCTTGATCACACCGCCGGCCCCGGCCTTTCCGTAGCCGAGGCTGGGCGGGATGGTGATCCGGCGGCGGCCGCCGACCGACATGCCGGCCACGCCCTGGTCCCAGCCCTTGATCACCTGGCCCTGGCCCAGCCCGAACGAGAACACGTCGTTGCGGTCCCACGAGGCGTCGAACTGCTGCCGGGTGCTCCAGCCCACGCCGACGTAGTGGACGTTGACGGTCTGGCCGGGTGCGGCGACGGCGCCGTCACCGACGACGAGGTCCTCGACCACCAGTTCGGCCGGGGGCGCCTCACCCGGGGGGACGTAGACGTGGGGCTTCTCGTTCAGGTTGTGCTCGGGCATCCGTCGAACCTACCGGGTGACGGGAGGGGAGTCACCCGGCAGGTTCGACGCGGTCGGGATCGCTTCGATCAGTTGTGGTGGGCGCTCACCGTCTCGAGCAGCGCGAGCTGGAGCGAGGTGGCTGCACGGGTGGCCGCGAGGCCTCTCGGCCCGACACCGGTGGTGGCGTCGAGGCGACGCAGTGCGCCCTCGAGGGCCTTCCGGTCGCCGTGGGCGACCCGGGCGACCTCGTCGACCCGAGCGTGGCTCGTGATGGTGGGATCGAGGGCGGTGGAGATCGCTCGGGCCAGGACCCGCTCGGTCCTGATGGGGTGACCTTGGTTCGCGTTCATGGCCCGAGGATCGGCCATCAGGGGTAAATGTGACCGAAAGCCAGGCATGCTTCGTGTCATGGCATCGATCTTCCACGTGACCCGACAGGGTGACTGGATCGCAGCCGTCGAGGACGGCGAGTACCGGCTGTCCACCCTCGAGCGGACCCTCGCCGAGGAGGGCTTCATCCACTGTTCCACCGCCGAGCAGGTGCCGGGCACGCTGGCGCGTTTCTACCAGGGCCTCGACGACCTGGTCCGTCTGGAGATCGACCCCGAGCTGGTGGGTGCCGAGATCCGCTACGAGGGCGATCCCGAGGCCTTCCCCCACCTCTACGGGCCGCTGCCCGTGGACGCGGTGGTGGCCGTCGAGCCCATCTCTGCCTAGCCGGAAGCCGCCGCGAGTCGGGGTATCGGGCCCTCGGCGCCCCGGCGCGGCGCGTCAGTCGAACGGGGGCGAGGCCACCTCGGGTCGATCGCGGTTGGCGGCCAGCACGAAGCGGTGGCGCCGGTCGTCGGCCAGCAGCGGGTCGTACCACCGCACCCGGTAGTGGTGGATGTCGTCGTCCTGGCGGATGTAGGTCACCTCGAGGGCCCAGCCCTGGTCGTCCACCGTCCGGCCCCGCCACCTGGCGGGCTGCCAGGGGCCACCGTCGATCGACGTCTCGACCCGAAGCATCAACCGGTGCCAGTCCAGGTTGCCGGGGCCGACATCGGTCCAGTGGGCCTCCCAGTAGCCGTCGGTGCGCGGGGAGGGGTCGCGATAACGGGCCTGTTCCAGCCATTGCCGATCGACATCGCCAGGGACCGGCTCCGGCAGGTAGCGGTGCGCCCGAAGGTCCCACCTGCGTTCTGGCGCGACGTCGCTGACCGTCCCCGCGCTGCCCACCTCGCCGGCCAGTCGGGCGGCGTGGGCGGCCAGGAAGGCCTGGGTGCCCGGCCCGTACAGCGTGTGGCCTCCCTCGTAGTGCTGGCGGCGGTACTCCTCGGGGGTGGCCACGTACCCCGAGTACTCGTTGGCCACGGAGGACACGGCCACGAGGTCGACCCCGGCCCCCGATGCGGCCAGGGCCTCTGCCACGGCGGCCTCGATGCGCCGCCCCGACTCGACGGTGATCTCGAAAGGCAGTCCGACCACGGCCAGGGGGCCGATCAGCATCACCTGAGCGGGCAGGATGCGCGGGAACGATCGGGGCGGGACGATCAGCGGCTGGAGCCACCGGGTGCCGAGCACCCACTTCTCGCCCTGCGGGTTGGGTCGGCCCCAGCGCTTCGGGGAGCCCGGACGGAACGGCGGCAGCCGGTGGATGACCGGGGTGACGTTCTCGTGGGCCCCCGCCACCAGCGCAGCACCCACCGCGGGGTGCTTCGGCAGGGTGACGCCGTCGATCGTGCCGCTGGCGTCGAGGTCGATCTCGCGGAAGCCCGTGGCCAGGCGGACGTCGCCGGTGAGGTCGGCCCCGAGACGCTCGTGCAGGGCGGCGGCCTCTGCGCCGATGCCGCGGCCCACCCGCTCGGCCTCGACCGGCCCGGGCGCACCCGGGCGGATGGCCGGGGCCACGTCGGCGTGGGTGCCCTCCATGGCACCCACCACGGCGCGGCGGCCGTGGGCCTCTTCGATTCGGTGGTCGAGCTCGCCCACCAGGTAGGCCCACACGTCGGCGTTGTACTCGGGGGCCTTCATCGAGATACCCGTGCCGTGCACCGAGAAGATGACGGCCGCCGCGAGGGGCTCGGTGCCGTCGCCGTCGCCCGTGACACGGTCGACGCGCAGGAGGTGCAGCCAGGGGTTCACCGCCACGTACTTGCGCTGGGGCTCGGTGCGCTTGTCTCCCACAGACTCGTTCTCGACGTGCGGGCCGAGCGAGCGGTTGCGGGTGAGGCCCCACACCGGTGCCCGGCCCACCGCCATGCGGGCGGGTGCCCGGGTCTCGACGGCGTCGATCACCGCCCCGGCGATCTGGTATACCAGGAAGTCGGTGTACGCGGGGTCAAAGCCCGAGCGGTTCGAGGCGAAGCGGTTGTAGAAGTCGGTGCCCAGGAACTGACCCGGGCCCGCGTGGGTGTGGGTGGCCCCGATCATCAGGCCGGCCAGCGGCACGTCGGTGCGCTCTACCACCGCCTGGGCGACCAGGTGCTGCACGACCGACGACCCGCCGAGCAGGTCGCACTGCACGAGGGCCAGCGACTGCCGGCCCGACCGCAGGTGCACCACGCGCGCCCGTAGCCGGGTGCGAAAGCCCTGGCCGTCCTGGGCGTTGGCCGAGTACCCGGCCTTGGGCATGCCCGGTGGCGGTGTCAGGTCGGCCACCGCGGCGCCGGCCAACAGCCCGTCCACGAGGGGCAGCTCGGGTGGGGGAGTGGTGCGCACGGAGAACCGGGCCCGCCTGGTCCGGCCGTCCACGAACGGTCGCAGTGGGGTCGAGGCATCCGCCATGCCCTCACCCTGTCACGGGGCGCCCGGTGCGTGCCTCCCCGCACCGGGCGCGCACACTAGCTTGCCGCCATGCCGATCCCTCTCGACGAGTTCCCGCTGCACCAGGTCCCGCTGTCGCTGCAGTACCCCGCGACGAGCGACCGCAACGCCTACGACCGGTGCTACTTCAACGCCCACGACCGCAGTGGCGACGTCTTCCTGGTCACGGGCCTCGGCTACTACCCCAACCTCGGCACCATGGACGCCTACGCCACGGTGCGTCGGGGCGACCGTCAGCACACGGTTCGCATCTCGGACGCACTGAACGAGGACCGCCTGAACCAACGGGTGGGCCCGTACCGCATCGAGGTGGTCGACCCGCTCAACGTGATCCGCGTGGTGTGCGACGCCGACGACCACGGCCTCGGCTTCGACCTCACCTGGACGGGCTCGTTCCCGGTGGTGGAAGAGCCCCGCCATGTCATGCGCCAGGGGCCGAAGGTGATCCTCGACGCCTGTCGGTTCGCCCAGGTGGGCACCTGGAGCGGCAGCCTGCGCGTGGACGGCGACGAGCTGTCGGTCACCGAGGACCTCTGGGTGGGGACACGCGACCGCTCGTGGGGCATCCGTCCGACCGGTGAGGCCGAGCCCGCCGGGCGCACCGCGGCCGAGACGCCCCCCGACTACGGGTTCTGGTGGATGTACGTGCCGCTGCGCTTCGACGACCACGCCCTCGTCCTCATCGCCCAGGAGGACAACGAGGGGCACCGTTCGCTCAACGACGCCGTGCGGGTGTACCCCGACGGCCGGGTCGAACAGCTGGGCTGGCCCCGAGTGGACATCCGGTACCGCTCGGGCAGCCGCCACCCCGAGGGCGCTCGCATCACGCTCACCGAGCCGGACGGCACCGTCGGCGTGCTCGATGTCGAGACCCTCGGCTTCGTGGCCCTCAATTGCGGCCCCGGCTACGGCGGCGACCCCGACTGGAACCACGGCCACTGGTTCGGGCGCGACTTCATCGACACGCTCAGCTTCGACCTGACCGCCCCCGAGATCGCCGGGCGCATCCCGTTCGGCGTCGTCGACCACGTGGCCCGTGCCACCTACGCGGTCGACGGGGGCGACACCGCCGAGGGCTGGGGCATGTTCGAGCACGGCACCTTCGGCCGCCACGACCCCAGCGGCTTCACCGACTTCGGCTCGGTGGCGCCATGACCCACTCCGGAGGAGCGTCCGTCCCCGACGAAGCGAGCGCATCCACTCACCTGGGAGCGCAGTGGATGCGCTGAGTTCGGCGGTTTCCAGGGCCGTCATGGTGAGCGCCCCGCCGTCGTGGCCCGCCAGCGAATACGGTCTCGACGTGCCCATGCCCACCGACATCGGCGTGATCGACCTCATGATCGGCTTCCCGGCCGAGCAGGCTCGCCGTCACTACGACTTCATGAAGGCCAACCTCCGCGACGCCGAGTCGGCCGAGATGGAGTTCCCGGCCGAGTACATGTTCAAGGACGTGCCGAACCACAAAGAGCCCGATGACGATGCGGTCGCGATCACGCTCGCCGAGATGGACCGGTACGGCATCGACAAGGGTCTCGTGGGCCTGGGTGCCGACGTCAGCAAGCGGGCGCTGGCCGCCCACCCCGACCGCTTCGTGCCCAGCCTCGAGATCGACCCCAACCAGATCACGAAGGCCGTGCGCCGGATCCGGGATGCTCACGAGGAGCACGGCATCAAGGCCGTCACGACCTTCCCGTCGGGGTGCAACCCGCCCGTGCCGATCAGCGACCGTCGCTATTACCCGATCTACCAGACCTGCGTCGACCTCGATCTGCCCATCGTCGCCAACGCCGGCATCGCCGGACCCCGCCTGCCGTCCGACGTTCAGGACGTCATGCACTTCGACCGGGTCTGCTACGACTTTCCCGAGCTCGTGATCGTGATGCGCCACGGCGCCGAGCCGTGGGAGGCGCTGGCGGTCAAGCTCATGTTGAAATGGCCGGGGCTGCACTACATGACCAGCGCCTTCGCTCCGAGGTACTACCCCAAGGCCATCGTCGACTACGCCAACACCCGCGGCGCCCACAAGATCATGTACGCCGGCTACTACCCCATGGGCCTGAGTCTCGAGCGCATCTTCGCCGAGCTGCCCGACGTGCCTTTCCGCGACCACGTGTGGCCCAGGTTCCTCCGCGAGAACGCCATCGAGGTCTTCGGTCTCTGACCGCTCGGCTTCAGTGGGCGGTCGACGCCGCGCTGCGGAGCGGAGCGGCGGGTACCTATGGAGCCGTATGCCGAAGGCGCTCCGACGAAGGAGGAGCCAATGTGGCCGCTTCAGCCTGACGGTCGCGGACGAGGTCGTTGATGGCCTCGCCCGGGCCGACCTGGTCGAACAGCGTGGGCGGGTAGTACGTGACGTACAGGACCCGCCGGTTGCCGGCGCCGGTGGGGCGCGGCGAGGCGTGCATCAGATCGGCGATGTGCATGGTCACGTCGCCGGCCTCGGTGTCGACGGCGACGTGGGGGACATCGGCGAGGTTGCGGTCGAGGCCGTAACGGCAGGTCTGGCCATGGGAGCCGGCGATGGCCTCGAGGTGGCCCACCTCGGCGTTGGCGGCGGTGAGCTGGATGCCGATGGCCACTGACGGGCACGTGATCGGGTGCCCCCCGAGGCCGCAGTCCTGGTGCCACGGGATGTTGGCGAGGCCCTTCAGCTCGCCGGGGGCCTTGATCAGGATCGAGTGCCCCTCCATCCGGTCGGGGGCGGCCCGCAGCTCGGGGTGCAGCAGGTCGACGAGGCGGCGCAGCCGGGGGTCCTCCTCGATGCCGTCGATGAGGTCGGAGCCCAGGTTCGGGTACACCAGACGGCAGAGCACGTCGTGAGGGATACCGAGACTTCTCGCGGGTTTCACCGAGACAACTCGTGGCGGGTGGCGGCGTGGCCGGGGTTGGGTCAGGTGTGGGCTCCGTGGGGTGGCTTGGGATGGGCGGATGCCGGGCTCGGGGGTGCCGGCGACCGGTTGGGCGGCCCGGGGCGGGGTTAGCGGGCGCGCTGAAACCGCCGCTAGGGCGGCGGTTTCAGCGGGACGGACGGGCCGGGCGGGTTAGGGACCGGGGCCGGGCGGGTCGGGGCCGGGCTGGTAGCGGTCCTGGTCGATCGAGACGCTGACCGCGGCTTGGAGGTCGGCCTTGCTGAGCCGGATGATGGCGACGTTGCCGTCGGGCTTGCGGATGCAGAGGCCGCTGTTGAGGAACCCGACGATCTTGCGGATGTTGGCTGCCAGGAGCCGGAAGGCGGCGAAGACGGTGCCGATGGCGCCGCCGAGCATGCGGCGGCGGCCGGCGGTGGCGAGAGCTTCCTTGGCTTCGTCCTTGACGAACCCGTTGAAGCCTTCGATGGTGCTGCGGGGCTGCTGGTAGGCGGCGAACCAGGGTGGGGTCATCCACTCGTGGGTCTGGCCGTAGCGGAGGAGCAGTTCGACGAGTTCGGGGTCGTCGTCGGGGTTGATGGTGATGTCGCCGCGTGTGCAGGCGTCGGGGAGGACGGGTAGGCCGTCGGTGCCGGTCTGGGCGGTGTTGACGGTGGGGTAGACGCGGGGCTTGGCGGCGTTGGAGATGGTGAGGGTCTCGGGGCGGTTGGAGCAGCGGGCGGTGCAGTGGCGGCCGGCTGCGGGGCACCGCCAGCGGTTCCGTTTCAGTTCCTTGGGCTTGAACCGGTACTCGGAGCGGGCCGCGAGCCGGGCCTGGTACTCGGCGAGGTCGATGCGGTTGCCGTGTTCGTCGCCGATGAAGAAGTGGACCGAGGCGTAGGCGAGGTGGTGGGGGGTGTCGGCGCAGTAGAGGCTGCCTTCGATGAACACGACGCCGCGGCTGTGGCCGCGGGGGCCGAGGAGGTGGCTGGGGTAGTCGTGGACGAACTCGGTGCCGTAGCTGGCGGTGAGCGGGGTCTGGTAGCTGGCGGAGGTGAGCATTGTGAACCCGCGGTCGTTGACGATCCGGGTCGGGGGGAGGCCGCAGGCGGCGAGGTTGTCGAGTGCCTGGACGGTCCGGGCGGCGAGGTCGGCGCCCGGCCGGGTGAAGATCGACATGCCCAGCACGAGCGACGGGCGGTAGAGGATCCCGTCGTCGTTGTCGCTGGGGGCCATGGCCACGAAGACGACTTCGTGGCCCCAGTTCTGCTCCTTGTCCCAGCCGGCGGACGGGTCGGCGGAGGTCACGATCATGGGGTCTTGGCCGGGGACGCGGTCGGCTCGTGAGGTGTAGCGGGGGCCGCGGGCCCAGGACCGGAGGCGGGTGCCGTCGAGGGTGTACTCGCCGTCCCAGCCGTCCATCAGGGCGGGCGGGGCGACCTGGCGGGTCGCGCCGAGGATGCTGTTCGCGGTGACCGACAACCGTTCGGCGAGGCGTTGCTGTTCGCCTGGCTGGTAGGCGCGGCGTTGGTCGGCGGCGTCGTCGGGCGCGAGGCGGCGGCCGAGGGGCTCGCCGTAGGGGTCCATGAGGTAGGTGAGGGTGCGGAGCTGGTAGCGGACGCGGGTGGCGAGCCGGTCGGTGATGTGGCGGCAGCGTCCCCCGAGGCAGCCGAGGACGGTGCATCCCCAGCCGATGGGGGCGATACCGAGCCCGGCGTGGAAGTGCTGGGGGATGCGGGACCAGAGCGTCTTGGCGAGATCGACCGCGAGGTCGGGGTGGTCGCACTCACCGTGGAGCACCATCGCGACCAACAGTGCCCGCCAGGTGACGGTGGGCCGACGGCCGGGCCGTGCCGCGCCGGCGGGGGTGTCGGGGTGGCGGGCGCGGTGGTCTTCGTCGGCCCAGTAGTCGAACTGGTCGCAGAGCCGGACCCCGTCGGGGGTCACCATCTTGTAGTCGACGATCTCGATGGCCCGTTGCACGGTGGCGTCGTCGATGAGCTGGGGGGCCTTGAGGCGGCGGGCCTCTTCGACGCCGGGCAGCTCGTCGGCGACCTCGGCGTAGGGGACGAGCTCGCCGACGACGCGGCGGGCCGCGGCGACGTTCGGGTCGATGATCTCGAGCTTGCGGCGCCGCCTGGGCGTGTAGCGGCTCACGGGCCGTCGCCGCCGGCGGGAACGGCGCCGCGCAGGTAGCCGCGGGCTTCGGCGGCGTCCATGTCCGGCACGAACCGCAGGTACCGGGCGACCGCGGAACCGTGGTCGTTGGGGCTGTAGCCGGCAGCGACGCACAACGCCCGGATCGGGGTGCGCGACGCCAGATGCCAGATGATCCAGGTGGCCCGCAGCCGCTGCGCGGACAGCTTCGGGTTATCCCCGGACACCTCCTGTGACAACAACGCCCCGAGCGGGGAACGGTTGTCGTGGTTGGTCCCGGGCCGGAGCAGGTGCCGCCCGCCGGCGACAGCGGCGGCTTCGATGATCCACTGCTCCCAGCGGGCCAGGACCGGCACCTGGCGGGGGTTGCGGCCACCGATGTTGATGACGACCCCGTCGCCGTCGATGGTCACGTCGGTGCCGCGCACGATCCGCCAGTCGGCGGTGGCGAGCCCGGCGCCGGCGCTGCCGGCGATCAGGGTGCGCATCGCCGGGCCGTACACGCTGCTGGGGTGGGTAGCGGCCCGCCCCTTCAGCTCGATCATCTCCGCTGCCGTGTAGCCGGGACGGACGCCGCGGTCGCCGAGCGGGAGGGGACGCAGATGGAACTCGGCGGGACCGAGGACGCCGTGCGCGACGTGGCGGAGGGCCCGCAGGTGAGCGCCGCGGGCGGAGCGGCTCAGGTGGCCGAGAGCGGTGGCGACGTGGAAGTCGATGTCGTCGGGAGCGAACAGCGACCCGCCAACCTCGAGGGACTCGCCGGTCAGCCGCCGCCGGTTCAGGTAGTCGAGCACCGGCCGCATCCGGGCCTTGGCTTCGGCGATCGACGGCGGCTTCGACGCCTCGACGTAGCCGAGGGCACGGTCGATGACCTCGGCCGGGTAGTCGCCCTGGGGCTGGTAGACGCCCCGCAGGTAGCCGCTCACGACGGCCGCTTCGACGACTGCGCTGAGGTCGACGCCGCCGCGGGGACGGTGGCCGGGGACGCCGAGGGGCTTGACCTTGCGGGGGCTGGTGACGCCGTACCGGTCCTCGAACCGCACTGTCGCGCCGGCGGCGGGGCAGGCGTCGCGCAGCCATTGGCGCTTGCGCAGGTCCAGAACTCGATCCACGCTTGGTCAACATGCCGTCCGGCCTGCGGCCTCTTGGGGGGTGATGGTAGAAAAATCTTCCATCCCGTTTCGGGGCTGGTGGGGGGCTTTTCGGGACCAGAATCCCGCCGAGCGCCAGAACCGCAATCTGGCCTAACGTCGCCGGGGTGGGGGCGGCGAGGGTCACCAACAGCGACCAGAAGCCCGCCGACTTCCTCGACGACCCCGCCGACTTCGGTGTCAACCCTCACGCCGCATGGAAGCCGCTCACCGCGCTGCCCGCCCCGCCCGACACCGACAACCCCGACGACCACCGCACCTGGGCCCAGGACTGGGCCCAGGCGACCAACAAGCGGGCCCGGGCCGCAGAAGCCAACCTCCAACACCAGGTCGCCGCCGCGATCCGACAAGCCCGCACAATGACGAAGAACACGCTGGCCCACCACGAGGAGCGGCACCGCCACACCAACCCGCCGCCCCCCGCCCCCTGGCCGACGCCGCCGACCGACGGCGAGATCGCCGAAGCTCTCGGCTGGGAACGCCACTACCTCGGCGGCACCCTCAACGGCAGCCGCCGTGCCAGCGTCGCCGACCTCGTCGCCGTCTACGAAGCCGCCCGCCGGCTCGGCCTCCAAGTCGACATCGCGGTGTTCCCCGCCTGGTCCAACACCGCCGACATGTACCCGCCGGCCCCGGTGGCCGACCCCGACTGAGCGCACTGTTCACCGTCCATGCGCCCCGCTCGCCCGGCCGGTACCCCCGGCCTTCGGCGACGAGCGAGGCGACTATCGGAACAGCACGGCGTCGATCACAATCGACAGTCTCGCGCGGTTCGGCCCAGCCTGTCGAACGCGTGTTCCCCGCCGGGTTCCCGGCCGCCGCCGGGCGGGCCACCTACCGTGGGGCCCGTGGCCAGACCCCACCGCAAGACCCCCGCCGAGCACTTCGCCGACGGCGCCTGGCCCGACGGCACCACCGACGACCCCGCCGCCCGAGTCGCCGCCGCGTTCGCATCCCGGCTCAGAACCGCCGCCGCCGGCCGCAGCTACCGGGAGCTAGGGCGCCTCACCGGCGTTGACCATGAGGCGATCGCCAAGACGGTGAACGGCCGTAACTGGCCCGACCTCGCCACCATCGCCAAGCTCGAGCAGGGGTTGGGTGTTGACCTGTGGCCCGGCCGGTTGGCGTCGCGGTCACGTCGTGGTGGCTAATCGCACGCCCGTATCGCGGTATCGGTCTAGGGTGTCGATAGCTATCGCAACAGTGGTCACATCTGCTGCGTACCGGCGACCGAGGCGGGTGCTTCGAGATGGGAAGCCAGCGATGAAGGCTGTGGGTGCGAAAGGGGTAGGTGGTGACTGAACTGGCGCTGCCCGCCCGGGGTGACAGGTTGCGTGTGGACGGGCAGCTGGTCACGGTTGAAGCTGCTTCCGCGACGGACACCGGCGCAGATCTGATCGTCCGGTTCCAGGGCGGCGACATCGGGGACCGCACGTTGTCGTGGGCGCAGCTCGCGGACGCTGCTGTCCCCGAGAACGACGGCGTTGGCGATCCGGCGCTCGGGCTGGCGGGTCTTTACGGACAGTGGATGCGATATGTCACGCCCCGGATCCGTTCCGCTGCGCTGGCGACCCGTGAGCTCACTCCGCTGGCGCATCAGGATGAAGCCGTCTTCGACGAGATGCTCCCGCAGCCGCGGCTGCGGTTCCTGCTGGCTGATGAGCCTGGGACCGGCAAGACGATCATGACTGGGATGTACCTGCGGGAGGGCCGCCGCCGCGGTCTGATCGCTGGGGCGTCGATCATCGTGGTGCCCGCTCACCTCGTCAGGAAGTGGCGGGAGGAGCTCGAGGACTTTTTCGGGATCCAGGCCAGTGTCTTGACCCGTGAGGTCGCCCGCGACCCGATGGATCTGGACCCACGGGTGAGCGTGTGGCTCGTGAGCCTGGACCTCTACGCCGGCAACCCCGATGTGCGCCGCAAAGCGGCCGGCAGCACGGCGTCGTGGTCGTTGGCGGTGTTCGACGAGGCGCACCGTCTGACGCCCACGTCGAGGTACCTCGGTGCCGCCCAGGAGCTGGCCGCCAGGTCGCATCATCTGCTGCTGTTGACGGCGACACCGCATCGCGGCAAGGAACACTTCTTCCGGGGCCTGTGCCATCTCCTGAACCCGACGCTGTACCCGTGGGATCCCGACCAGGACTCCTACGACGGGCCGTTGCGCCCGAGTCGCATGTCGTTCCTGCGGCGGATGAAGGAGGAGCTGCGGGGCCCTGACGGCAACGCGCTGTTCCCCCACCGGTTCGCTGAGACCGTCCCCGTCGAACTCGGTGGCCTCGAGATGGGCGCCTACGAGGCGGTGATGGAGTACGCGCAGCAGTGGTACGGCGAGAACTCGACGCTGGCGCTGTCCATCTACGGCAAGCGGGCCGCTTCAGGGCTGCCCGCTGCACGAGAGACGCTGCTACGGCGCCTCGACGCGCTCAGCGGCGCCGCAGCGACCCGTGGCCGCCTGCTTGTGCCGGACAGCTTCGCTGAAGGTCTCCGATCGGACCGGCTGGAGTCGTCGTCGTTCGAGAACCCCGACGACATCGAAGCCGCCGAGGAGGCGCTCGTCACCGCCGGCACCATCGACAAGAAAGCCGAGATCGAAGCGGTCGAGACTGTCCTGGCGAAGGTGCGGGCAGCGATCGAACATGGCGGGACGCCCGCTAAGTGGACCAAGGCCCTAGAGAAGCTCGATCTCCATGACATCCGGCCCGGTGCCGGTCAGGCGCTGGTCTTCACCGAGTTCACCGACACCGCGTTCTGGTTGCGTGACCTGTTCGCTGAAGCGGGCTACACCGTCGAGATTCTCTACGGGGAGGTCGACCAGAAGGCTCGTCATGACCTTCAGCACCGGTTCCTCGACGGAGACTTCCAGATCCTCGTGTCCACCGACGCCGGCGGGGAAGGCATCAACCTCCAAAGCGCCCATGTGATGCTCGACTGGGACATCCCGTGGTCGCTGGTCCGCCTCGAGCAGCGGATGGGCCGCCTCCACCGGATCGGTCAGACCAACGACGTGTTCGTCTACCACCTGGTCGCCCCTGCCACCCGCGAAGGCCGGGTGCAGGAGGTGATGCTGCACAACCTCGAAGCCGCAGGCGAGAGCCTCAACGGCCGGATCTTCGACCTGCTCGACGCCACCGTCGCCAGCGTCGAAGGCTTCGACTTCGCGGAGGCGCTCGCACGAGCCCAAGCCGACCCCGACGCGAACGTCGAAGACGACGTGCCGACCGTCAACGAGCTGCGACAGGCTGGAACAGCCCTGGCCAAGGACAACCAGCGGCTCAGCTCGAAAGTCGACCACGCCGCCGCCGAGGCACGGTTCCGCAACGACCGGGTCGAAGCGATCAACCCGGTGTTCGTCGACCGGTTCGTCGACACCCTCGCCGCCGCTGAAGGCTGGGGGGTTGCGCCTGGGCCGGCAGAAGGGATCCGGTCAGTTCGCAGCGACCGGCCGCTACCCCCGGCGTTCGCCGGCGGCCTGAGCCGACTGTTCGCATCGTCAGGCACAGCCGTGTACCAGGCGCGTGCCGACGGCGCCGCCGGCCTCGACGACGTGACCGTCCTCGGGCCTACCGAGGACGCCTTCGCGGAGCTCGTCGATCTCGCTGTCGACGACGGCCGCCCCGAGCTGCTGCGCGGGGTGCGGCTCGTCGACACGGGATCGTTCACTGGCTACCAGCTGCTCGTTTTCGAAGCCGAAGTCCGTATGCACGACGGTGTCCGCCAGGTCGCCCGCCCGGCTCCGCTGCTGATCCGATGGTCCGGCGGCGGCGCCATCGAGATGTCCTGGGAGTCCCTACTCAACCTGGAGGCGGGAACCGGGCCGGCAGCCGCCCGGCCGACACCGGCACAGGGCGCCGACGCCGAAGCCCAAGCCAAGCAGGCGCTCGTCGAAGAGATCGACCGCCAGAAGCGTGAACGGCTCGACTGGGTAGCCAAAGCCCGCCGGCAGCTGACCGATTTCGAGAACCGGCTCATCGAAGAGACCCGAGACCTCCCGAAGGCTGAGCGTCAGGCCCGCAAGCACGCGTTCGAAAAGGACAAGCGTGACCGGACCGCGCTACTCGACGCTCTCGAAGACGTGCAACCGACTGGGGTGCGGCTCGTCGGCTGGGCGCAGGTCAGCGGCGGCGCCGACATCGCCAAGGTCGGCTACAACCCGAGCGCCGAGAAGGTCGCGGTCGCCACCGTCGTCGACGAGCTCGAACGGCTCGGGTTCGCGGTCGATGACCGCCAGACCGCCGGCGTCGGCTACGACCTGCTCGCCCGCCACAAGTCCACCGGCGAACAGCGCCTCGTTGAGGTCAAGGGCGAACTCGGGGACCTCGGCCCGGTGTGGCTCGAACAGAACGAGTGGTCACAAGCCCTCCAACGCGGCGACGACTACTGGCTGTACGTCGTGGCCCGTTGCGACACCGACCCGGCCATCGCGGTGCGGGCCCAGGACCCGGTCCGCTTGTTCGCCGGCGGCGCCCGCCAGATCCAACGGTTCCAGATCAAGCTGTCCCAACTCAGGGAGCACACGCCATGACCGCCGCCAACAACGGCGACACCCGCCTCATCGACCGCTGGTTCCCTGTCGACGCCGTCGACAAGGCATGCGAAACCCCGGAGGGTTCGGGAAGGGTAGAGAAGGCGATCTTCACGTGGTTCGCGTCCCGGCCCATCGCCCAGGCCCGCGCCGCGGCGCTGACAGCGCTTCTCCCTGCTGATGACGCGTTGAAGCCGCTGGTCGAGGCCGCCATCCTCTCGGGTTCGCCCGGCGACATGGACGCCCTGGCCGAGCGGGTGGTCGAGCACAACGGCGGCACCCCACCCGTGGTGCTCGACGTGTTCTCTGGGCGGGCGATCCTCCCGCTCGAAGCCGCCCGGGCCGGCGCCAAGGCCATCGGTGTCGACCTTTCACCGGTGGCGACCCTCGCCGGTCGGCTCCTGGCCGACTATCCGTCACGGGACTGGTCGGGGGAACCACCTGTGCCGTTCGATGCGGCCAAGAGCGGGACCCTCGACCTTGAGCCGGGCGCCGATCGGCTCGCTGGCGATGTCGACCGGGTCCTCGCAGAGATCGGCCGCAGGGTTGCCAAGGCCGTGGAGCCCTACTACCCCCGCAACCCCGACGGGGAGTTCCCGTGGGGCTACCTGTGGACCGTCACGATCCCCTGCGACGGCTGCCGCCGCCGGTTCCCGCTGCTCGGGTCGCTCACGCTCAAGCACCCGAACAACAAGACCAACGACCCAGGTCAGTGCCTCCATCTCACCGTGAAGGGTGACCGCTGGCGCGCTGCTGTCGTAGACGGGGCACCCACCCAACAGCCGACCTACAGCGCGACGACCCGGGCGGACGGCACCAAGAAGAAGGGCAAGTCGGCCCGCTGCCTGTTCTGCCAGCACATCCACCCGCTCGACACCGTCAAGGCGAAGGGCGATGCCGGCGAGTACCACGACGAGATGGTCGTCGTCGCCGACTTCGGCGTCGCCGGCAAACGGTTCTTCCGGGAACCGACTGCCGGCGAGCTCAAGGCGGCCTCGGTCGAGGGGATTCTGGAGGTGGACTACGGGTGGCCGTACCCGGCGGTTCCCGACGAAGCGATCCCAGCCGGCAACGTCCACACGGTCATGGCCAGCGGCTACGGCTACCGGACCTTCGGCGAGCTCGCCAACGACCGCCAGACCCGCTCGTTCATCGAGACCGCTCACGCCGCCCGCGAGGTCCACCGGGAACTCCTCGCCGCCGGCGTAAGCGTCGATTACGCCCGCGCGCTCACCTCCTTCGGCGCATCGACACTGTGCCGCCGACTGAGACTCGCAACTAGAGGCGCTCGGCTTCGCCAGCACGGCAATCCGGACGGCTCGAAAAACAACAACACCCAGGTCGGCGACCTGTTCTCGAACGAGGCAAGCGTCAACTTCCAGTTCGACTACTTCGAGGCGGGGCCCGGCGACGGCGCCGGGACGTGGGGATCGGTCAGCTCCACCGCCGTCGCCGCCGTCCGCAAGGTGCTCGCCAGCCATCGGGGGGCGCCGGTGTCGGCTCGTCAGGGGTCGGCGACGGCGTTGCCGTTCCGGGACGGGACGATCGACGCTGTGATCTGCGACCCGCCGTACTACGACATGATCGAGTACGCCGACGCGTCGGACCTGTTCCACGTGTGGCTCAAGCGGGCCCTGTTCGACATCGAACCCGACCTGTTCGGCCCCGACGCCCAGGAGGCCACGGGCCTTCAGGACAAAGATCAGGAGATCATCGTCCGGCGAGTCCATGAACCCGGCCGGGTCCGTCACGACAAGGACTTCTACGAGACGATGCTGGCCAAGGCGTTCGCCGAGGCCCGCCGGGTCCTCACCGACGACGGCCACCTCGTTGTCGTGTTCGGCCACTCCGACCCCGACGCATGGCGGCGTCTCCTCGGCGCGTTGCAGACCGCCGGGTTCGTTGTCACCGCCGCATGGCCGTCCCGCACCGAGTCCGGCAACCAGGGCGTCGCGTCGATCAAGGTCACGATCACTATCGGATGCCGGGTCGCCCCAGACAACCGGCCGGTTGGGGTCGCCGCCGCGGTCGACCGCGAAGTCGCCACCGCCGTGTCCGAACGGGTCCGCCAGTGGGACGACGACGGCCTCGCCCTCGAAGACCAGCTGATGGCCTCCTACGGGCCCGCCATGGAGGTGTACGGCCGCTACAGCGAGGTCCTCAACCCCGACGGCACCACCGCGCCCCTCGACCGGTACCTCAACATCGCCCGCCGCGCCGTGCGCGACACGACCGCTCTGCGAGTCGACCAACTGCCCCTCGAGACCTTCGACGCGTTCACCCGGTTCGGGATCTGGTGGCTGCGGGCCAAGGGACGCAGCGACGTCCCGAAGGGCGAAGCCGTGTTCTTCGCCCAATCCGACGAGATCCACATCCAGGACCTCAAGGACCGGGTCCTCACCGAATCCAAGTCCGGGTTCCGTATCCGCCTCGACGACCCCGGCAAGGTCGAGCCCGAATCGTCCACCCTGGAGGTCGTGCGAGCCATGGCCGCCGCCTGGGACACCGGCGGCACCGAAGCCGTCACCGAGGTCATGGCCGCAGCGGAACGAGACGCCAACGATCAGCACCTGTGGGCTGTCGTCGCGGACCTGTCCCAGAACCTGCCCGCCGCCGACCCAGTCGCGAAGGCCCTCGCCGGCATCAAGCGGTCGGCTTCCACGATCACCGTCCTGGTGGGCGCTGCCCGCGCCTCCCACGAACAGTCGGCTCTCTTCGAGGAGAACAACTGATGGCCACCGCCCAGGTCCCCCACTGGACCGACGTCCTGCAACTACGCGACGAGGTCCAAGCCTCCGACGGCGGCGTCGGCGAACTCCAGATGAGCCTCCACAAGGCCGTCTACCAAACCGGCGACGCCCCCTACCAGCGAGTCGACTACTACGCCGACATCACCGAACCCACCGCCAACCTTCTCGGGTTCTTCAGCCGGGTCGCCCGCCGTCTCGCCGGCGGCGCCGAAGTCACCGCCCTCTACCACCTCGACCAAGGCATGGGCGGCGGCAAGTCCCACGCCCTCGTCGGGCTGTACCACATGGCCCGAGACCCCAAGGCGTTCTTCGGCACCGACCTCGGCAAGGCCGTCAAGAACGAAGCCGAAGCCGCCGGCGACACCGTCGCGGCCGAACCGGCCCGCATCGTCACCCTCACCGCCGACAACTTCTCCCCGGGCGCGGTGTCTGAGACGTTCGGGCCCGCCACCGACCTGTTCGGCCGGTTCCTCTGGGCGCTCTTCGACGGCGACCGCGACCTCTACGACACCTACTCGGCCAAGAAGGCTAACAAGGCGACCCTCCGCGAGGCACTCGAGCTCGTCGACCAGCCCGTCCTGATCCTCCTCGACGAGCTCATGGACTATGCCATGGCCCTCTCCGACGCCAAGGTCGTCGACACCATGCCCGGGGAGAAGGCGTTCCTCAACGCCCTCGCCGACGTCTGCGACGACGTCGAGCGGGTCGCGTTCGTGGTCGTCATGATCCGCTCGGATTTCGACCAGGAGGGCTACACGCCGCTCGCCGAGGACTTCCGCACCTACATCGCGAAGCGGTTCGAACGCAACGGCACCACCGTCGCGGTCACCGAGACCGGAGACTTCGCCGCGATCATCCGCCGCCGCATCTTCGAGCGGCCCACGACCAAGCTCCCCACCGACAAGCTCGCCAAGGCGTACCAGACGGCCATCGACAGCGACCAGGCATGGTCCGAGCAGGTCTTCGACCGGATGACCGCTGGCAAGAACGCCGCCGGGCTCCCCGACCGCATCGCCGCCACCTACCCGTTCCACCCTGACCTGATGGACCTCGTCCAAGACGAATGGGGCAAAGTCCAAGGCTTCCAGCGGGTCCGGTCAACCGTCGCGATCTTCGCTCTCACGGCCCTCCACTGGGTTCGTGCCGCCGAAGCCGGCGACTGGACGCCAGCACTCATCGGAGTAGGCGACCTGCCAGTCGGCGGCATCCGCGGGGCCGGAGACATCCCCCAGGCCCGCGGCCTTGACGCCCTCCTCAACTCCGGCCTCCTCCTCGGCAACGACCGCGCTATCCAGGGCTACCGAGGTGTCGCCACCACCGACATCACCTCCGCCGACGGCACATCAGGCCGAGCGGTGGCCATCGACACTCACCTCGCCGGCGACGGGCTGCAACTCGGGCAGCCCGCCCCGGCTGTCCGCATGGCCACCGCCCTACTCAACTACAGCCTCGTCGCCCGTGCCCAGGTCAAGCGCGGCGCCACCAAAGCCGAGGTCATGGCCGCCCTGCTCGAACCCGGGGGCCGCACCGCCTTCGCCGACGTCGAACAGGTCTTCATAGCTCTCACCGGCGAAGACGGCCTCGGGTCCCTCGAGACCATCCACCCCGCCAACGCCCCCGACCGGTTCTGGCTCACCATCAAGCAGACGCTGCGCATGTACGCCACGGACGCCAAGAGCCGCATCGACGACGACCAGGTCCAACAACTCGCGTGGGACACCGCCCAGGCGATCGCCCAGAAAGGACCGTTCGAACAGGTCATCCACATCGACCGGCCCACCGGCAAACTCACCCTCGCCGACGTGACCGCCGGCATCGACTCACAAGCCACACGACTCGTCATCCTCGACTGCCGCCACTGGACGCTCCTCAACGGCGACGACACCAAGTCACGCGACGACATCGAAACGATCCTCGGTGTCGGCGGCGACGCTCTCGTCGTCGACAACGCCGCCAGTTGCGTCATCGCCGCCGTCAACACCTACCAGCGCCGCTACGCCTACGAAGCCGCCCGCCAGGTCCTCACCTGGCGTCTCGTCCGCGACCAAGTAACCGAAGACGACGAACGAACCCAAGCCGCCCGCGAACTGGCCGACGCCGAAGCCACCCTCAAGAACAAGGTCCGCAACGCCTACCGGCACTACGCCTACCTCACCCGCACCGACGACACCCTCGCCGTCGAGATCCCCAAGTTCGACGAAGACACCCGCACCGCGCTCAGCGGCACTGACGTCTGGAGCGAACTGGTCGATGCCAGCCGAGCCGTCGGCGAACACACCGACCCGGCCACCGGTCAACGCCAACGCGTAACCCTCTCAGAGAAGTACGTCGCGATCCTCCTCGACCAGTTCGACCGGCACCTCACACCCAAGGACGTCGTGTCGTCTTTCTACAAGGACCCACGCTTCCCGCTCGTGCCCAGCATCGAGGAGATCCGCAGCGCAGTCTTCGGGCTGCTCCAGCCAGCCGGCCACGACGGGCCAGGAACCGGAGGCTGGGAACTGGTCGGCTCCGACGGCAACCGCCTCCAGGTCGACACCCCGGGCCAGCTCGCCATCAGCTCGATCCAACAGCAACTCCGGAGAGCCGAAGAACCCGACCAGCAGGGGTCCGACGAGCACATCGAACAGCCCGAAGATGGAACCGAGCAGGGATCAGGGGGCGGCTCGGAGGAACCCACAAAGACCGAGAAGCCGACGCCGCAGAGCTACTCCTGGTACCGCCTCGAGGTCACCAACCGCAGCCTCGCCGACGACACCACCCGCGACCAGCTCCGGTCACAGCTCATGTGGCTCGCCGACCTCCTCGAACGCGACGACCTCGACCCACAACTCGTCACCGTCCGCTACGAGCTCATGGCCGCCACCAGCGACGACCTCGCCACCCAGATCCGATCACGCGCCGACATCATCGGCGCCAACCGCGTCCAGATCGAAGAGGAACCGTAGGAAGCCACTCAAGGCCGCCCACGGGAAGTCGGGCCGGTCGTGACGGGAACGTAACGCAGCCAGCAATACGTATCCCCAGGTCAACCGGGTTCTCTCGGTAGCCCTCGTGACCAGCGGCGTCCTCGGCCCACCAGGAGCGGCCGTCGTGCGGTTGGGCCATGGCGGCGAGGCGGTCGACCTCCGCGTTGAGCGCCTCGATCTCGGCGACGCTGAACACGCCCTGAACATGCAGGAAGCCCACGTGGTCGAGGAACCAGGCGAGCTCGTCGTCGGTGTCGTCGAGGGTGAAGCGGCGTCCGAGGTCGAGGGGGTCGCCGTTGCGATCGGCCAGGTCGGCGGTGGCGGGGTCGTAGATCGGGATGCCGAGGTAGACGGCCCGCAGCGCGGGCTCCCACTTGGCGAGCAATTTGAACCCGCCGTCACCGTCGAATTCGAGCTCGCCGCCGATGGCCAGGGCGGGTGCCGATCGGATGAACTGGGCGAAGTCCGACCACGCGGCCTCGGACATGGACACCGCCGATGCGCCGTCGGTCCGCCCGGGTTCGACGGCCACCCGGCCGTCCTCGATGCGGTACGTCCAGGCGTGCTCGCCCACGATGAGGGTGAAGGGAGCGACGTCGTCGAGACCCACCGCTGCCATTGACCCCCGCTCGCCGGCCAGCAGCTCGGGGATCACCGAGGCGTGGTGGTGAACAGGATCGATGAGGGCAACGTCGAGCATGCCCGGGATCCTAAATCGCCTGTAGCGCCACCAGGACGGCCATGCCGACCACGAGGGTGAGGATCGAGTTGCGGGTTCGCCAGACCACGATGCCGGCGACCAGTCCAGCCGCGGCCTCGGGCGAGAAGAGGTCGAGTTGGCCGTCGGGCCGGATGAGGGCCGGCAGTACGAGCGACGCCAGGGCCGCGGGCGGGATCTGGCGCAGCAGGCGCTGGGCGAACGGCGGGACCTCCGTCATCCGGTGTGCCGCCAGCAGGAACGACCCCCGCATCGCGAACGTGCCGATCCCGGCCAGGACCACCGCCACCCAGGCGGCGCTCATGTCTCCCGCTCTTGTTCGCTGCGCTCACGGGCCGCTCGGGCCGCCGCGGCGCTCATGTTTCCCGCTCTTGTTCGCTGCGCTCACGGGCCGCTCGGGCCGCCGCTGCGCTCATGTCTCCATCTCCGGGTCGGTCTCGGGGTCGATCGGGTGCCCCCGGGCGGGGCCGTCTCGCCGGTACTCGGCCACCGCCCCCGCGGTGATGCCGGTGACCGCGCCGGCGATGATCGACAAGTGGCCGGCGCCCACCTCGGCGGCGATCACCGCTGCGGAGCCGCCACAGACCGCCGCAGTCACGGCGGGCCAGGAGGTCAGCGACGGCACGAGCAGCACGAGGAACACGAGCGGTACGGCGAACTCGATCGGGAACGACTCGGGGATGGCGCTGCCGACCAACACACCGATGACCGTGCAGATCTGCCAATTGACCCACAGGGTCAGGGCGGCGCCGAAGTAGTAGGGGAGGCGCCGCTCGGGTGCGGCCTCGGCCCCGCCGGCCGCCCAGCGGGTGATCGACACGGCGTAGGCCTGGTCGGTCAGCAGGTAGGCGGCGTTCGCCCGCCGGCGGACTGATTCGCCGGAGAGGTACGGCGCGAGCGACGCCGAGTAGAGGAGCATCCGCAGGTTGATGGTCCACGCGGTGAGGGCCGCCACGATCGCCGAGCCGCCCTGCGACAACACGTCGATGGCCGCGAGTTGCGAGGCCCCGGCGAACACGATCGTGGAGAGCCCGATGGCCACCCCGCCACCGAGCCCGTGCTCGACCGGGGAGGCGCCCGCGATCAGACCGAACGGGATGACGCCGATGGCCAACGGCGTGACCGCCCGCACGCCCGCTCGGAAGTCAGAGGTCGCCACGGGCGCCATGTCTAGCGGCGCTGCATCCGGCCGCCGGCCGGACATCGCTCGGAGGCTTGGTACTGGCACCGGATTTCGGGCCGATGGCCCCGAAATCCGGTGCCAGAAGGGGAGGAGGTTCAGCCAGCGCGGTGCGGGTCAGAGGTGGGGCACGCCGCAGACCACGTCGGCGTTGATGCACAGCCGTACCTCGCCGGCCAGCTTGTCGGGGTCCCATGCGTTGAAGAAGTCGGCGTGGGCGGTGAAGGTCTCGCCGGACGCCAGGCGGAGGTTCGAGGGGTCGCCGGAGAACGGGTACTCGACCACGAACTCCAACTGGGGGAGGGCAACCGGGTGACTGTCGGGGCAGCCGGCGGCGTCGCTGCGGGCCACGTGGCTGACGTGGTCGTCGGACGCGAGGTGCTCACCGTCCCAGCAATCGGGGAAGGTGACGCGCACACGGAGGGCGGAGTCCTCGCTGCAGGTCGGCGGGGCAGCGTGGCGCCGGGGGTTGGTCCCACAGGTGAAGCCGACGATGGCGGTGTCCTGCTCGACGGTCGAGAATTGGTTCCCGCCCAGCATCTGGAGCCCGAGCGGGAAGGGTTGCACCGTGGCGGGGTCGACGCCGGGAGCAGCCCGGTAGTAGGCGTCGGACGAGGCCGGGTCGAGCTTGCGTTCGCCGTCATAGAGGGCAGGGGCCCAATACGCAGCCCGGTCCTGCTTGGTGCGACAGGTCGTGTCGCCCTCCACCAGCGACTCGGTGGTCGAGCCCGCGGTCACCGACGTGTTGCCGAAGAAGTCGTGCAGGTGCGACATGCCCGGCATGCCGAAATGGACGATCGGGTCGATCGTCGCCGACCGGTCGTACGTGCACTCGACCACGAAGCGGCCGTCGTGAGGCGGCACGGGCGCCGTCGCGGCGTCGCTGCCGGACGTGCGCCAGACGACCAGCCCGGCCGCCGCCGCCACGAGGGCGACGGCAGCCGAGGCCAGAACGGTCGTGCGGCGCTTGCGGCTCAATCGGTCGGCGCGTCGGGCACCGTGATCGAGTCCGTGTCGATCTCGCCGGGGCCCCGTGCCGGCTCGGTGGGTGCTGTGGCCGCGTCGGGCATGTTCTCGAGGTCACCCGGGTCGGGCAGGTCGACGTCCTGGAATGCCGTGGAGTCCTGGTTGCCGTCGGCGTCGAGGGCGGCGACGTAGGCGGCCGACTCGAGCTCGTAGGCGCTGCCGGTGCCGTCGCACGGGGCCACCGCCTGGAGGTCGGCCGGCGTCGTGATGGCGGACTCGTTGTCGCTGAAGCAGTTGCCCTCCTCGGCCACCTCGATGAGGGCGAGGTCCCAGGTGCCGTTGTCCTCAGAGACGTTGCCGGTGACCCGGTTGCCGGACGAGTGCCACACGAGGGGGTTGGGCAGGTCGGCGATCTCCGCGTCGGACACGGGCACCGAGTCCTCGACGCAGTCGAGGTCGGGAGCGTCGATCAGCGGCCCGCTGGGGTCGAACTCGGGGAAGGGGATCACGGCGATGCCGGCCACCGGGTTGCCCGAGGTGCGGTTGCGCGTCACCTCTGCATCGATGGCGCCGGACAGGATGATGCCGTTGCCCTCGCCCTCGATGGCGTCGTCGATGGCCGAGGTCTCACTGTTGCCGTTGTCGTGCACGTCGTTGCCGACGAGCGTGACCCCGACCACCGGCGCGCACCCTTCGTAGGTCCCGGAGTTGGTCACGATGCCCACTCGGTTCTCCCGGAACTCCGAGTTCACGATGATGACGTTGCTCGCGTTGGTGCCCGAGTAGCCGAGGCCGTTCCACTCCGACGTGAAGTCGTCGACCACGGCGTTGCAGTCACCGCACTGGCCGATGTAGATGCCGGCGTCGGGGCTGCCACTGCCGTAGGAGTGCTCGAGCACGCCGTTCACCGAGCCGTAGGCGTAGACGCCGTAGTCGCCGTTGCGGATGGCGGTGAGGTACGAGCCGCGGTAGCCGTCGACCCCGGTCCAGAAGAAGCCGTTGCCGGTGTAGTTCTGCGCGGTCATGTTCTCGACCACGACGCCGTCGGTCTCGAGGATGCGGACGCCGTTCTCGAGCTCGAACCCGCCATCGAGGATGACCTCGTTGCGATCGATGCCGCGGATGGTGATGTCCGGGCAGGTCACGTTGACGGCCTCCTCGTAGGTGCCCGCGGCGACGAGCACGAGGGCGCCCGGGCCGGCGGCGTCGGCCGCGGCCTGGATCGTGTCGAAGTCGTCGGGCACGTTGAGGGTGCCGTCCTGGTCGCAGCTCGGTGCAGCGGTCTCGCCGCCGCCGTTGCCGCTCCCACCGTCCGAGCTGTCGTCACTGCTGCCGCATGCGGCGGCGACGAAGAACAAAGCCAGCAAGACGGCCAGCAGGCGCTTGGTCACGGTTCGCGTGATGGTCATGGTGTGTCCCCCCATTGGGTGTTCCGTCAGCCTTCGACGGTGATGGTGCCGGTCATGCCCGCGGTGGCGGTGCCGTGGATCGAGCAGAAGTAGTCGTAGGTGCCGGGCTCGTCGAACGCGATCGGCGCGGCCTCGGTGCCGGGCTTGAAGTCGTCGACCGCGATGGCCCAGTCCTGGTCGTCGTCCGCCGGCACCACGTTGTGGTCGTTGCGGCCACGGTTGGTGAAGATCACCTCGGTGCCCGCCTGAACGGTGCTCTCTTCGGGCGCGAACGAGTTGTCGACGGCGTCCACGTTCTCGGTGACGCCCTCGACGAGTTCGACCTCGTCCTTCCCGCACGACGAGAGGCCGAGGCCCCCGAGGAGCACGACCGCGGCCGACAGCACGAGGGTCGTTCGGTGACGGGGTCGACGGCGGTACATGGTGGGCGGGGTCCTCAGCGCTGGCGATGTGCGGCGGCCCAAGCTAGTTGCTCGGTGACGGGCGTTCATCTGCCCGCCAGCGCGGGGTCGATCATCGGTGGTCGGTTGGGCCACTGGTGAAAGGTGCGCTGGTGCTTGGCCAGGGCCGACTGGATGAGCTCGATGTAGACCAGCTTGCGGATCAGGTAGCTGTGGGTCTCTTTGGGGTCGAGGTAGAGGTTGAACATCTTCCCGTACCCGTACTGCTGCATCACCCCGCTGAAGCCACCCGAGTTCACCACGTCGGTGTCGTCGTCGGAGATCGACGCGATCATGTACTTGTACTCGCCCACGCGCAGGGCGGAGAACGTCGCGGTCAGCCAGTAGAAGTGGAACTTGCGGTTCGAGAAGGACTCGTCCCCGAGCAGGAACGACGTCTGGTCGATCGAGTCGACGTAGCGGTCGGTCGGCACGCCGTCGTCTGCCCCCGCCAGGTGCAACAGGGTGGCGAACAGGTCGAGCTGGTCGAACAGCCCGTCGGACGCACGGGGCTCGATCATCCCCGGCCATGAGAAGATGCCCGGCACCCGGACACCGCCCTCCCACGTCGATCCCTTGGCGCACCGGAACGGTGTGTACGCGGCGTCGGGCCAGGTCTCCATCTCGGGGCCGTTGTCCGACGAGATGAACACCAGGGTGTTGTCGGCCTGCCCGGTCTCCTCGAGGGTGGCCACGAGACGGCCCACGATGTCGTCGAGCTCGACGATCGTGTCCTTGTACGGGTGCCGGGCGGGCGACGAGCCCTGGAACTTCTCCAGCGGGTAGTTGTCGAAGTGTGCGCCGCGGGTGCAGTGGTAGAGGAACCACGGCTGGTCGCCCGTCGCCATGCGCTTCAGGAACTCGATGGAGTAGGCGGCCCAGTCGTCATCGAGCCTCGAGAGGACCGGGATCGTGACCTCTTCCACGTTCTCGGGCTCACCACCCCTGGTGGCGTGGACCCAGCACTTGTTGAAGCGCTCGTTGCGGATCCATTCGCTGCGCTCGTCGCTGTAGACGACCTCGGGGAAGAAGTAGGGGTCGCGCCACTCCGTGTACATGTCGGACACGCTCAGGAACCCGTAGAAGTCGTCGAAGCCCACGTTCTGGGGCTGCGACGCCAGGTTCTCGCCCATGTGCCACTTGCCCACCGCCTGGGTGGCGTAGCCGGCCTCGCTCAGCTTCTGGGGCAGGGTGACCTCGCCCTCGAGGCCACCAGGCATGCCGTACATGGGTGGGATGAGCAGGCCGTGGCGCATGGGCAGGCGCCCCGTCATGATCGAGGCGCGCGACGGCGTGCACGAGGGCTCGGAGTAGCACGACGTGAGCATCAGGCCGTTGCGGGCGAGGCGATCGATGTTCGGCGTCGGCGCGCCGGCCATGACGCCGCCGCCGTAGCAGCCGAAGTCGCCCCAACCGACGTCGTCCATGTAGACGATCATCACGTTCGGCTTCCTGCCCGTCCGCGCCTCCAGGTCGGCCAGCCTCTCCGCGACCTGGCGCTCCTGTTCGGGGTGCACGAAGCGTGGCTCGCGGTTGTCGGCGACCGGCGTGGTCGGCGCGGTGATCGGGTCGTGGGCCATGTTCCCCCTCGAGTAGGTCCGTCTGGTGAAGACTGGTCTAGCCGACAATGGCCGGTCAGGGTGGTGGCGTGCCGCCGACGGTGACGCGCGCCTGCCAGGTGGCAGTCGGACACACTTTGTTGATGCAACGAGGATTGCCCCTGTGCCTCGCGGCGTGCGTGGCCGGAACCGCCCTGTTGGTTGCGTGCGGCACCGGCGGCGCGGGGTCGACGCACCAAGAGACGGCCGCGGCCACGCCGGGGACGGCGCCGCCGGGCTCATCCGGTGCGTTCACGGCCCTGACCTACAACGTGGCGGGGTTGCCCCAGGGGGTCAACGCCGATCAGCATCCTCAGGACAACCAGCCGGTGATGAGCCCCCTGTTGAACGCGTACGACGTCGTGCTACTCCAGGAGGATTTCGGCTTCTACACCGATCTTCTCCGTGCCGACCTGACCCACGGGTTCGAGAGCGAGCCGCACCCAGGCCCTGTTCAGATGAACCCGATCGCACGCGAGGGTGCGGTCGTGGGCGACGGGCTCAACGTCGTTTCGCGGCTCCCGATCGGCGACCTCGAACGGGTGCCGTGGATGGACTGCGGCGCCGCCGCCGGGGACTGCCTGGCCCTGAAGGGCTTCGCCGCCACCGAGCTGACCGTCGCCGACGGCGCCACCGTCGATCTCTACGACCTGCACATGGAGGCGGGGAGCGGCACCGACGACGACCGCTTGCGGGGCGACGACCTCCGCGACCTCGCCGCCTACATCGACGCCCACTCTGCGGGTGAGGCGGTCATCGTGGGCGGGGACTGGAACCTGAGCTTCGACGACGAGCCGGACGCCAGCCAGCTCCATCGCTTCCTCCGGGACACCGGGCTCAGCGACGTCTGCGACGTCGTCGACTGTGGCGCCGACGCCGACGTGATCGACCGGTTCCTGTTCCGAAGCGCCGACAACCTCACGCTCGAGCCCACGAGCCACGTCTTTGCGCGCGAGATGTTCGTGGACGCGGCCGGTGGGCCGCTCAGCGATCACGATCCGCTGGCCGTCGACTGGTCGTGGTCCACCTGAGCCCGTGATCCGCCTGGTTCGTGGGCGCTGCTGGGCGGAGGTTCCGCTCGCCCGGCGAACGGACGTTCGGTAGGGTCGGACATCGTGGAGGTCGCGACGGTCGAGGGGGTGCGGTTGGCGTGGGAGCAGGCCAGCGCGCTTGCCCGCCTGACCGTCGAGCGACCCCAGGGCGAGCCCCGCCAGCCACCGGCAACGTTGCACTTCGCGGCCCGCGATCGCCGCGTGCGGGTGAGCGTGGTGTTGCTGGGCGGTCGTCGGGAGATCGACGTGTCCATCCAGCCAGCGGTCGTGGTCGCAACAGTGGGCGCCGGCGCTGAGGCGACCGACGCCGCCCAGTGGCAGGTGGGCGGGTGGCTCAGCGCGTTCGCCGCGGCCAACGACACCTGGCGACCACGATCGCGGTCGTCGGCCGGTCCCGACCTGCTGGCCATCGTCGCCGGTGGTGCCTTCCCGTTGCTGGGCGCGGCGTTCGCTCGCGGCGCGGGGCCGGTGCGTGAGGTGCCCCGCTGGGCGGCTCCGGTGGTTGGCTGCGCCGATGCCCGGGCGGCGGCCACCCTGGCGTTCGGCGCCCGGGCCACCCGGCCGGTGGTGGCGGCCTTGGCGGCCAGCCTCGTGGCCGGCGATCGCGGGCGCCCGGTGTCGCTGTACCCGCTGGCCCTGGGCCTGATGGCGCCAGCCCTGGGCCCGGACCGCCTGGCTCGAGTGCTCCGGGTCATCGGGCCCGAACGCCGCCCGGAGGAGTGGCCAGACGGCGAGGTGGTGGCGGCCGCACGGCGGCTCACCCCGGAGCTGGGCGAGCATCGCACCGAGCGCCTGCTCGTCGACGGGGCCGTGATCGACGATGGCCCCACCGTGCTGGCGGACGCACTGTGCACCTACGGCCTCGTGCGCCACCGGTTGGGCCGGCGGCTGCCCAACCGTCTCGCCGAGTTCCGTGCCCACTGCGCCGCGCTGTTGCCGCCCGACCCGAACCCCGACGGCGTGGTCGCGCCCCGCCGTCGGTCTCGTCCGGCGCCGGAACCGACCGCGGCCGCGCAGCGGCGCGGGGCCATGTTGCGGGCGCCGGCGACCGCCGCCGCTGCCGTCGACGTGAATCTGGTCCTCGCCCACCCGACAGCCGTTTCGACGCTGGCGGGCCGCGAAGTAACGGGGAACGGCAACCGTCTGCGCTTCGTCGTGCCCCGCACCGCGGCCGAGCTGGCCGAGTGGGGGCGTCGCCTGCACAACTGCGTGGGCGGGTTCGGTCCGGCGGTGCACGAAGGTCGGTCATGGCTGTTCGGCGTCGAGGCCGACGAGCGGTTGGCCTACTGCATCGAGGTGCGCCCCGGGGGTGACATCCGCCAGTTCCATGCCGCGCACAATCGCCCGGTGCCGCGGCGGGACGCGCTGGCCGTCGTCCACGCGCTGGCCGTGGCCGGCATCGTCGACCCCGGCCACGTGAGCAACGGCCCCTGGTTCGAGCCCCCCGCTCCTTGACCCGCCGTGGGCGCGTCGGCGCCGCATCGGTGTCGTCGCGGTCGGTCCGGTGCCGTCGCCGTCGCCGGCGCCATCGCGGAAGGAAATAGGCCGATTGCCCTATCAGGTGGGGTCCGGGGGCCGCCGATACAAGTTCTTGTCAGAACGCGACTCCCTCCCGGGGCCGTGCCGAAAAAACAAACGGAGACAAGAACAATGATCCTTTCCTACGAGTTCCTCGCCAACTGGATGCGGGCCCGCTTCAGCGATTCCGAGCGTGGCGCCTCCCTGGTGGAGTACGCCCTCCTGGTGGCCCTCATCGCCGTCGTCTGCATCGCGGCCGTGACCATCCTCGGCAAGAACGCTTCGAGCAAGTTCAGCAGCGTCGGCGGCTCGATCGGCAGCTGAGTCACCTGCAGTCCGGGAAGGGGCGGGCCTTCGGGCCCGCCCCTTTCCGCGTGTGCAGCCGGATCGTGTGCGCTACGGCGTGTCGAAGAGGCTGTTGACGTCGAAGAGCTCGTTCAGGTCGATGACGCCCTGGCTGGCTTCGAGCTCGGAGGCGCTGAGGTCGGCGCGACCCAGTTCGAGGTCGGCTTCGTCGCTCACGACGACGAGGTACTGATCGGCGCCGGCCACCCCCGGAAACGCCAGTTCGTAGCGGCAGTCCTCGAGGATGCCCCCCTGGACCGACTCGCCCGCGGGGAACGCCGTCGGTGGGACGACTTGGTGGCCCTCGCCGTCCTCGAGGCTCACGAGCGTGGCAGGCTCGGCACAGTCCGACCCGGTGTCCGGCACCGGTGAGCCGAAGATCTGGTCGAGGAAGTCCAGCAGGTCGTTGCGCCCGATGGTCATCTGGACCGTGACGTCGATGGGCGGCGGCAGCGGCTCGGTGGTGGTCGTGGTCGGCACCGTCGTCGGCGGGAGGGTCGTGGGCGGCGCGGTGGTGTCCACCCCGCCGGTCACGGGATCGGTGGCCGTGGCGTCCCCCCCACGGTCTGCGAGGACCAGGGCGACCGCGATGCCGCCGAGGAGGCAGACCAGCCCGACCACGAGCGCGACGGGCCAGACCGGCCGCCGACGGGGAGCGGCGACCGAAGGCGGGGGAGCTGTCGACAGTGGCGGCCCGGGCGGCGCGGGCCATCCGCCCGCGGGCATCACCCAGGTGTTCTCGATGAGGTGGGTGGTCTCCTCGACCAGTTGGTCGGTGCTCGCCCCTTCGCGCCCGACGATGCCTTCGAGCACCGCTCGGGCCGACGGTCGCCGAGCGGGGTCGCGGAGGAAGGCGGCCTCGACGAACGGACGCACCTCCTGGGGCAGGCCGTCGAGGTCGGGCGCACCGTTCAGGATGCGGCTGGTGACGGCCTCGGGGCTGCCGGTGCCGAACGGCGGGCGGCCGGTGCCGGCGTAGGTGACCAGCGACGCCCAGGTGAAGACGTCGACCGCGGGGGTCGAGACCTGGCCGGCGGCCTGCTCGGGCGCCATCCAGCCGGCGGACCCGATGACCGTCCCCGCCATGGTCAGGGGCACCGAGCCTGCAGCGGCGGCAATGCCGAAATCGACGAGCTTGGGCTGGTCGGCGGCCAGGATCACGTTGCTCGGCTTGAGGTCGCGGTGGATCACCCCGGCTTCGTGGATGACCACGATCGCCTCGGCGAGGGCGGCCGCCAGGGCGCGGAGCCGATTGCCGGCCACCGGGCCGCTCGCGGCGACGCTCTCGGCGAGCGTGGGGCCGTCCACGTACTCCACCACGAGGTAGGGCTGGAGCGCTTCGGTGTCGGCAGCCAGGAGCCGGGCGACCCGAGGGCCCGATATCCGGCGGAGCGCCTCGACCTCCCGCCGGAACCGTTCGCGGAACGTGAGATCGTGGGCCAGGTCGGCCCGTACGAGCTTGACCGCGACGAGTGCGCCATCGGGGGCCGTTGCGAAGTAGACGACCCCCATGCCGCCCGCGCCGAGCCGACCCGAGAGGACGTAGTCGCCCAGGCGCTGCGGGTCGTTCGGCTCGAGTGGCGTGACGGGCATTGCGACACAGTCTGCCTGCTTGCTCGGGGAGTGCTGCGGCGCCCGATTGGACGGCGCGGCGGTTGGCGCCACACTGGGAGCATGAGCCAGCGACCGGCCGACGACCCCCTCGACTTCCTCGGGATCGGCGCCCTGCTCGACGAGGAGGAGCGCCAGATCCGGGACACGGTCCGGAAGTTCGTGCGCGACAAGGTGACACCCGAGGTCGGCGACTGGTTCGAGGCCGGCGTGTTCCCCCGTGAACTGGTCCGCGAGATGGGCTCGCTCGGGCTCCTCGGCATGCACCTCGACGGGTACGGCTGCGCGGGCACCAATGCCGTCAGCTACGGCCTGGCGTGCCTCGAGCTCGAGGCGGGTGACAGTGGGTTTCGCAGCTTCGTGTCGGTGCAGGGGTCGCTCGCGATGTTCCCCATCCATGCCTTCGGCAGCGACGAACAGCGACAGGAGTGGCTGCCACGAATGGCCACGGGTGAGGCCATCGGCTGCTTCGGCCTGACCGAGCCCGACTCGGGGAGCGATCCCTCGAGCATGCGTACCTCGGCCCGTCGCGACGGGCCCGACTGGGTGCTCAACGGCACCAAGATGTGGATCACCAACGGTGGCATCGCCGACGTCGCGGTGGTCTGGGCCGGCACCGAGGACGGTGTCCGGGGCTTCGTCGTGCCCACCGATTCGGCCGGCTTCACCACCAACGACGTCCACCGGAAGCTGTCACTGCGCGCGTCGGTCACGTCCGAGTTGGTGCTCGAAGACGTCCGGTTGCCCGCCGATGCGGTGCTGCCGGGGGTGAGCAGCATGCGCGGCCCGCTCTCGTGCCTGAACGAGGCCCGTTTCGGCATCCTGTTCGGCGCGGTCGGCGCGGCGAGAGCCTGTTACGAGGCGGCGCTCGACTACGCCGGTGGGCGCCTGCAGTTCGGCCGGCCCATCGCCGGGTTCCAGCTCACGCAGCGCAAGCTGGTCGAGATGCTGGTCTCGGTCAATCGGGCCGCGCTCGTCGCCCTGCACCTGGGTCGTCGCAAGGACGCCGGTGACCTCACGGCTGCGCAGGTGAGCTTCGGGAAGTTCGACAACGTCCGCCAGGCGCTCGATGTCGCCCGTGAGGCGCGTAGCGTGCTCGGTGCCAACGGCATCACGCTCGACTACCCCGTGATCCGTCACATGAACAACCTCGAGTCGGTCTTCACCTATGAAGGCACGAACGAGATCCACACCCTGGTGCTCGGGCAGGCCATCACCGGCATCCCCGCGTTCCGCTGAGGAGCAGCCGTGCAGTTCGATGAAGACCATGAGATGTTCCGCAAGACGGTGCGCGACGTCGTCGAACGCGAGATCAACCCGTACGTCGACGAGTGGGAGGCGCACGGCATGTTCCCGGCCCACGAGCTCTTCCCCAAGCTCGGCGCTCTCGGCCTGCTGGGGCTCGAGTACGACCCCGAATACGGCGGCCAGGGGGCCGATCACAGCTACACGGTGATCTTCGGCGAGGAGCTCGGCCGCATCCGTTGTGGTGGCGTTCCGATGGCCATCGCCGTGCAGACCGACATGGCCACGCCCTCGCTGGCCGAGTTCGGCAGCGACGACCTCAAGCGACGCTTCCTGGCCCCGGCGCTCAGTGGGGAGGCGGTCGCCTCCATCGCGGTCACCGAGCCCGACGCCGGCTCGGACGTGGCCAACCTGCGCACCCGGGCCGTGCGCGACGGCGACGAGTGGGTGATCAACGGCGCCAAGCTGTACATCACCAACGGGGTGCAGGCCGACTGGATGTGCGTGCTCGCCCGCACCTCGGACGAGGGCGGCTACCAGGGGATGTCCCAGATCGTCGTGCCGACGGACACGCCCGGGTTCTCGGTCACCCGGAACCTCAAGAAGCTGGGCAACTGGTCGTCCGACACGGCCGAGCTCCGCTTCGAGGACATGCGCCTTCCGGTGACGAACGTCATCGGCCAGGAGGGCCGTGGTTTCCAGCAGCAGATGGCCCAGTTCCAGAACGAGCGCATGATCGCCAACTACCTGACCGTCGGGTCGACCGAGTGCGCCCTCGATCGCACCCTCGCCTACCTGCGTGAGCGGGAGGTCTTCGGCAAGCCGCTCATCGAGAACCAGCACATCCAGTTCGAGCTGGCCGAGCTGGTGGCCGAGATCGACATGCTCCGCCACTACAACTACGCCTGTGCCGAGGCGTACCTGCGCGGTGAGGACACCACCCGGTTCGCCACCATCGCCAAGCTGGTCGCCTCGCGCCTCGTGCGCAAGGTGGCCGACACCTGCCTCCAGTTCCACGGGGGGATCGGCTACATGGAGGATTCCTGGACCTCGCGCTACTTCCGTGACAGCCGTCTCTGGTCGATCGGCGGCGGCGCCGACGAGGTGATGCTGCGAACGATCGCCCGCCTCGCCGGCATCGGGACTTGACCGCAGCCGGGGGCCGGGTGTTGGTCGTCGCCGGCGGTGACGCGCCCGTGGCGGCCGACCTCGCCGGCGAGCCGCCCTGGGAATGGGTGGTCGCCGCCGACTCGGGCCTCGACCACGCCCGCGCCCTCGGCCTCGACGTCGACCTGGTGGTGGGCGACCTCGACTCCGTGGCACCCGGCACCCTGGCGGCGGCCCGCTCCGAGGGGACCGAGGTGCGCGCCCACGCGTCGGACAAGGACGAGACCGACCTCGAGCTGGCCCTGGACGCTGCGGCCGGTCTGGGGGCGTCGAGCATGCTCGTCATCGGGCTCGCCGGTGGCCGTGCCGACCACGCCCTGGCGAACCTCCTGCTCCTGGCCTCGCCCGCCTACGCAGCGCTCGATGTCGACGCCCGGTCGAGCGCAGGTCGGGTCGTCGTGGTGCGCTCGCGCCCCCGGTCGTTCCACGGTGAGCCCGGTGACCTGCTGACGCTCCTACCGGTGCACGGGCCCGCCCGTCGCGTTCGGGCCGAGGGACTGCGCTGGCGCCTCGAGGACGCCACCCTGGACGCGGCCAGCACCCGGGGCGTGAGCAACGAGTTCGCCGCCGAATGGGCCTGGGTGGTTGTCGGCGACGGGGTCGTGCTCGCCATCCAGCCTCGGCGCTGAGGGTCGCCCGGCTTCGACCGGGCGCTCAGGTCTCGGGGGATCCTGCCGATAAGGATGGCAATGCACCGACGCCCCGCGAGGGCGTTCCTGCTCGCGGTCGGCATCGTGGTCCTCGTGGCACCGCCGGCCCTGGCGGAACGCCGATCAGACCCGTCCACGAGGCCTCCGGCGGAGCCGGTCGACGATCCGGCCTCGGGTGGCGACACCCCAGGCGCACAGTCCCCCGCACCGGCACTCGAGACGCCGCCTGCGGCGACCGACGCCGCCCCGCACCTTCCGAACGTGGCCATCGAGGGTGACCTGCGTCAGGCCCAGGATCGACTCGCCCGTGCAGAAGCCCTGGTGGACCGCGGGGCGGCGAGGATCGAGGAGCTCCGTCACGAGATCGCCGAGACGGAGGTCCGGATCACCGACCTCACCGACGAGGAGCGTCAGTCTGTCAAGCGCGTCCAGGTCGCTCGTGACTCACTGGCCGATCGGGCGGTCGCGGCCTACGTGCGGGGCAACTCCACCGGGCTCGCAGCGGGCCTGGGGGCCGACGACCCGAACGATCTCGGGCGCAACGCCGCCCTCATGGAGAGCGTGCTCGCCGCCGACGACCGGTCGGTCGACGACTACCGTGCCGCCCGCCGCGAGACCTCGGCCGCACTGGTCGAGCTCGCCGACCACCGTCGCGCGATCGGTGACGACCTCGCCCAGACCGAGAGCTACGAGGAGGTGCTCCTGGCCGGGGCCCGCGACGCTCGGGTACAGCTCGCCGCGTTCGAGGCGGGGAGCGAGATCTTCGTCACGGGCCTGGTGTTCCCCGTCGCCGACCCGCACAACTTCACCGACACCTTCGGGGCCCCGCGGTCCGGCGGTCGCCGGCACCAGGGTGTCGACATCTTCGCCCCGGCGGGGACGAACCTCTTGTCGACGGAGCGCGGCGTCGTCAGCAAGGTCGGCACGAACAGCCTCGGCGGCACCACGCTCTGGGTGGCCGGCGAGAGCGGCACCACCTACTACTACGCCCACCTCCGGGGTTACGCGCCCGGAATCCGCGCCGGCCTGCCGGTGGAAGCCGGCCACCTCCTGGGCTACGTCGGCAACACCGGCAACGCCGCCACGACGCCGTCGCATGTGCACTTCGAGATCCACCCGCACGGCGGCCCGGCAGTCAACCCGACCCCCCTGCTCCAGGTGGTCGACGCGCTGGACAACGGCGCCGATCCCACGCGCTGAGTCGCCCGGGGTCGCCCACCGTCGGGTATTCCGGCCGCTCCCGGCACAATTTCGCGCTTCGACCGCGGTGGAATGGATGCCATGGGCATGGACGTGACCGAGTCGCTCGAGGTGGCATGCGCTCCCGACGAGCTGTTCACCTGGGTGGGGTCGCTCGATCGCTACCCCGACTGGCTCGACATCGTCGCCCGGGCCGAGCATGCGCCGACGGTCGACGGCGAGCCAGGGCCGGCCTGGCTCATCGACCTGCGTGGGAGGCTGGGGCCGGTGTCGAGGGCGAAGCGCCTCCGGATGGTCCGCACCGTCCACGATGCCCCCCGGCGCGCCCTCTTCGAGCGTCGTGAGGTCGACGCTCGGTCACACGCGCCGTGGGTGCTCGATGCAGCCGTCGATCCAACGTCGAGCGGCGCCCGCCTGACCATGCGCCTCCAGTACGGCGGGGGCCTGTGGGGACCCGTCCTCGAGCGCATGCTCCACGACGAGGTGGAGCACTCGCGCCCCCGCCTGGTGGCGGCGCTCGGCCTCGGGTCGTGACCCGACCCGGTGTGCCGCTCCCCGTCGCTCCCGACCGGGCGGGCGCTCCCGCCGCGGGGCGAGCGTTCGTGCAGCCGGGATCTCAGGGGGCGCGGCGGGCCAGGCGGGTGCAGACGGCGGCAAGGGCGTAGGCCACCCCGGCGTAGACGAGGACGAACTTCAGGTAGGCACACCACGCCGCCACCTGCGGCCACGGTGAGCTCACCGGGCCACGGATCATGTCGAGGAGGGCGACGTTCTCGACAGCGTCGAGCAGGGCACCCAGCCAAGCGGCCCACGCGAGCAGGCCACCCAGGGCGATGAGCCACCGGTGACCGAACACCCGCCGCCCCCAGATGCAGGCCAGCGCGACGCTGTTCGCATAGGCCAGGATGAAGAGATAGTCGAGGCCGGTCCCGAAGGCGGCGTGGATGACGTCGCGCCGGTCCCACGAACCGATGACCTCGTTGGCGGCGGCCACGCTCCCGGCCACCTCCAGGCCGACGATGCCCTTGCCGCCCGGGTCGAGGAGCAGCAGGGCGCCACCGACCGCCACCGTGAGGGCGAGGCAGGGCACGAACACCCGCCGGAGCCGCCCGCTCGGGATCCGGTCGTAGGGGTGGGCGACGGTCACGGCGCCCAAGCCTCCCCTGCGGCTGCCCGAGCGGTCCAGCGTGGACCGCGACGCTCGAGCTCGAGGGGCAGGCCGAAACACGTCGAGAGCTGCGCACCCGTCAGCACGTCGTTGATCGGCCCCGCTGCGTGCACCCGGCCTCCGTCGAGCAACAGGGCGTGCCCGAACGACGGCGGGATCTCCTCGACGTGGTGGGTGACCAGGACCACCGGGGGAGTGGTGGGGTCCGCGGCAAGGTCGCCGAGCCGGCTCACCAGGTCCTCGCGACCGCCGAGGTCGAGCCCGGCGGTGGGCTCGTCGAGGAGCAGTAGGCCGGGTCGGCTCATCAACGTGCGAGCCAACTGCACGCGCTGGCGCTCGCCCGAGGAGAGGGTGCCGAAGCGTTGGGTGGCGAGGTGGGCGCAGCCGAGCCGGCCGAGGAGCTCCAGGGCCCGGGCGCCGTCTTCGTCGTCGTAGGCGTGCCACCAGGGCTCGAGGGCGGCGTGCTTCGCGGTCATCACGACCTCGGCCGCGGTGAGCCCGGGGCGCAACAGGTCGGCCATGGCGGCGCTGGCCAGGCCGACACGGGTGCGGAGCCGGCGCACATCGGTGCGCCCGAGGCGCTCACCCAGCACCTCCACCTCGCCGGTCGAGGGGTGAAGGTAGAGCGAGGCGACCCGGAGCAACGACGTCTTGCCCGAGCCGTTGCGCCCGAGAACCACCCAGCGCTCAGTCGCTCGGACCCGCCAGTTCACCCGGTGCAGCACCTCGCGGTCCCCGACGGTCAGCCCGACGTCGCGGAGCACCAGCACCGACGGGGAGTCGTCCATAGGGGGGATCAGGCTACCGCTCACGCCGGTAGCGTTCAGGCGACCCGCACCCTTGGACGTCCCCCCATCACCACCGCCCTCGGCCTTCTGGCCGTCCTCCTCCTCATACTCGCCACGGCCTTCTTCGTCGCGTCAGAGTTCGCCCTCGTCGCCGTCGACCGGAGTCGCATCGAGCACCTGGCCGGCGAGGGCTCCCGACGGGCCCGCACCACCCTGTCGGTGCTCAAGCGGCTGTCGTTCCACCTGTCCGGGGCCCAGTTGGGCATCACCGTGGTGTCGCTGGTGCTCGGGTTCGTGGCCGAGCCCACCGTCGCCACCGTTCTCGACCCGTTGCTCGAGCCTCTGCTCGGGGCACAGTCGAAGCAGGTCTCGGTGGTGCTCGCCCTGGCTCTGGCGACGGTGTTCCAGATGGTGGTGGGCGAGCTGATACCGAAGAACGTGGTGATCGCCCGGCCCACGCCCTCGGCGCTGCGGCTGGCCGGCCCGTTCCGGCTCTATGCCGTCGTGTTCGGGCCCGTGATCTCGGTCTCCGAGCGCGCGGCGAACTGGGCGGTCCGTCGCCTCGGCGTCGAGCCTCGCGAGGAGCTCTCTTCGGTCCGGTCGCTCGCCGAGTTGGAGCTTCTGTTCCGCTCGTCCGGGGCGGGGGGGACCCTCGAGCCCCGCGCCGTCGACCTGCTGACGCGGTCGATCCGGTTCGGGGAGAAGACGGCGGACGATGCCCTGGTGCCCCGCACGTCGCTCGAGGCCCTCGAGGTCGACGCGACCCTGGCCGATCTGGTGCAGCGCTCCCTCGAGACGGGCCACTCGCGATTCCTCGTCTACGGCACCGACCTCGACGACGTGCGTGGTGTGGTCCACGCGAAGTCGGTCTACGAGATCGCGCCGGCCGACCGGGCGAGCACCTCGGTGCGCGCCGTCATGACCGAGGCATTCGTCGTGCCCGAGAGCCGCCCGCTCGCCTCGCTGCTGGTCGAGCTCCGCGAGGCCGGTAGCCATCTCGCCGTGGTGGTCGACGAGTACGGCGGCACCGCCGGCATCGTCACCATGGAGGATCTCATCGAGGAGATCATCGGCGAGATCGACGACGAGTACGACCCCGAGCCGGCAGCGCTTTCGGTGGAACAGCCGTCCGGTGCGTTCGTGCTGGCGGGCACCCTCCACCCCGACGAGGTGGCGGAGGCCTGCGGCTTCGTCGTGCCGAGCGGCGAGTACGAGACGCTGGCCGGGTTCGTGCTGGACCGCCTCGGCCGCCTGCCGGTCGCCGGCGAGTGGGTCGCCCACGACGGTTGGGAGCTCGAGGTCGTCGAGATGGACCGCCGTCGGATCGACCGGGTGCGGCTGACCCCGCCGGCCGCGCCGGGGGGCGGCGACGGCGGTGCTCCCCCGTGAACACGACCGCGCTCCTCCTGACGCTGTCCCTGCTGGTGCTGAACGGCTGGTTCGTGGCGGTCGAGTTCGCCCTCATCGCGGCACGACGCACCAAGCTCGTACAGCAACACGCGGAGGGCAGCCGCGCCGCGGGCGTCGGTATCGGTCTGGTCGATGAGCTCTCGACGCAGCTGGCGGGCGCCCAACTGGGGGTGACGGTGGCGTCGCTGCTCATCGGCTACGTCGCCGAGCCTGCGGTGTCGCACGCCATCGAGTCGGCGCTCGACAGCATCGTGGCGCTCCCCGAGAGCGTCGTGCGCGCCATCGGCTTCACCGTGGGGCTGGCCATCGTGGTGCTCGCCCACATGGTCATCGGCGAGATGGTGCCGAAGAACCTGACCCTTGCCGCCCCCGAGCGGGCCTTGCGCCTCCTCGCCATCCCGACCCGCGCGCTGACCACCGTGCTGCGGCCGGTCATCTGGACGCTGAACGCCCTCGCCAACGCAGGCATGTGGCTCCTCCGGGTGGAGCCCAAGGACACGCTCACGGACCTGCACTCGGCCGCCGAGTTCGCGACCATGCTCACCGCCTCGCGCGAGGAGGGACTGATCGCCCACGAGCAGCACGAGCTCCTCACCAGCGCCCTCGGCTTCGGGACCGCGCCGGTGTCGTCGGTGATGGTGCCGCGCGACCGGGTCGTGCACGTGCCCCGATCGGCCACCGTGGGCGAGATCGAGCAGGTGATCGTGCGGAGCGGCCACAGTCGCCTGCCGGTCGTCGGCGATGGCCTCGACGAGGTGCTCGGCTTCATCCACGCCAAGGACCTGTTGCGCCTCCGCCCGGACGCTCGCGAACGGCCCCTTCCCGAGGGCCTGGTGCGCACCGAGATCGTGGCGATCGACGAGGATCGGCCCATCGGCGAGGCGCTCGAGGAGATGCGCCGTCGCCACCGCCACCTGGGCATCGCCCAGGGCGCGGGTCGGGCCACGACCGGGCTGGTGACGCTCGAGGACCTGGTCGAGCAGTTGGTGGGCGACATCCGCGACGAGTCCGACAGGGACCGGGCCTGAGGCCTGTCCGGCGTCCGGGATCGGCCTCCGGGCCGAGCTGGTTGGCTACCCTCGAACGGGTGCGCTTCGTGTGTTGTCTCCTGGTGGTCGCCTCGATGTCGGCCGGAGCGACTGCCGTCGCGTCGGCCTCGGACGTCTCCGAGGCCCGCGAGCGCGCCGAGCAGGCGATCCGCGAGCTCGAGGATGCGCAAGGTGAGCTGGGCCGGATCGAACAGCGCGTCGCCGAGGTCGAGCACCGGCGCGAGGTGGCCGCGACCGGCCTGGATGAACTGGAGGCCCGGGTGCAGGCGATCGCCGTCGACCAGTACCTGCGGGCGGGCGAGCCCCCGGCCGTCGTCCCCGGCGAGGTGGACATCGACGGCCAGCTGCTGGGCAACGCCCTGGCCGCGTTCGTGACCGGTGGGGACACCGACGCCATCGACCGGTACGCCGCGCGACGCGCCGACCTCGAGGCCGCCGTGGCCGAGCTGGACGCTCTCCGCGCCGCTCAGCGCACGGCGGTCGGCGACCTCGAGGCCAGGAACCGTCGCCTGCAGGCCGACGTGGCCCGGGTGGAGGAGGTCGAGCGAGAGCGCATCGCGGCAGAGCGACGTCGCATCGAAGCCGAGCGGCAGCGGCGGATCGAGGCCGAGCAGGAAGCGGAGGCGGCCGCGGCAGCCGCGGCCGCCGCGGCCGCCGCCTCCTCGGCGCCATCGTCAGACTCGCCGCCTCCAGGCTCGCCGGCCGGAGCCGGCCCGGCACCCGCAGCCGGGCCGGCTGCACCGCCGGCCGGCGCAGGCGGTTTCGTCTGCCCGGTGCCGGGCTCGACGTTCATCGACTCCTGGGGGGCGCCCCGATCGGGTGGCCGCCGTCACGAGGGTGTCGACATGATGGCCTCGGCCGGAACCCCCATCCTCGCTCCGGTGGCCGGGAACGTGTCCCACCGCGGGGTCAGCCTCGGCGGCCTGTCCTTCTTCCTCTACGGTGACAACGGCAACATGTACTTCGGCACCCACCTGAGCGGCTACGCGGCATCGGGTCACGTGGTCGCCGGCACCGTCATCGGCTACGTCGGCGCCACCGGGAACGCCAACGGCATCAACCACCTGCACTTCGAGATCCATCCGGGTGGTGGCGCGGCCGTGAACCCGACGCCCACCGTTGACGCCGCCTGCTGAGGTCGACCTCGAGGCGTCACTCGAGGCGGTGCTCAGCGGGGCCCTCGGGCTACCCGGTGTGCGTGTCCGGGGCCTGCATCGCCTGTCGGGGGGAGCGTCGCGCGAGACCTTCGCCTTCGACGCGTTGCTCCCCGACGGAGCTGAACGGTCCTTGGTGCTGCAGCGCGAGCGGCCGGGCGGGGCCATCAGCACCGGCGGCGGCACCGCGATGGAGGCGGCCCTGCTGCGCGCGGCCGCCGCACAGGGCGTGCCGGTGCCCGCCGTCATCGCCGCCGGCTCGGAGCGACGGGCCGGGCCCCTCGGTGCCCCCTTCGTGATCGTCGAGCGCCTCGAGGGCGAGACCATCCCGCGCCGAATCCTCCGCGAGCCCGAGTTCGCCGAAGCGCGACGTGCGTTGGCCGCGCAGTGCGGACGCGCGCTCGCCGGAATCCACCGGATACCGCTCGAAGCGGCGCGTGGCCTCGAGGAGCGCGACCAGGTCGCGCAGTTCCGCGAGATCCTGGACGCGCTGGGCCAACCGCACCCCGCCTTCGAGCTCGCGTTCCGGTGGCTCGAGGCCAATCGACCGCCACGCCGGGCCACCACGGTCGTGCACGGCGACTTCCGCAACGGCAACCTCATCGTCGGGCCCGATGGGCTGTCGGCCGTGCTCGACTGGGAGCTCGCCCACCTGGGCGACCCCATGGAGGACCTGGGGTGGCTGTGTGTGAAGGCGTGGCGCTTCGGCTCGCCGCACCCGGTCGGCGGTCTCGGCCCCTACCGCGACCTCTTCGACGCCTACGCCGAGGCGGCCGGCCTCACCGGCGGAGTGGATCCCGAGGTCGTGCGTTGGTGGGAGGTCCTCGGGACCGTGAAGTGGGGGATCATGTGCATCATCCAGGCGGCGTCGCACCTCACCGGCGTGTCCCGCTCGGTGGAGCTGGCCGCCATCGGGCGCCGGGTCTGCGAGAACGAGCACGACGTGCTCCTGATGTTGCCATGACCGCGCCCCACGACCTGCCGAGTGCCGAGAACCTCGTCGAGGCCGTCCGGGAATTCCTCGAGGACGACGTGCTCGGCGCCACCGAGGGGCGCGTGCAATTCCACACGCGGGTCGCCATCAACGCGCTGCGAACCGTCGAGCGCGAGCTCGCGGCCGGATCGGCCCCGACCGATGCGCACGCGGCTCGGCTCGCCCGACTCGGCTTCGCCGATGAGTCGGCCTTGGCGGCCGCGATCCGGGACGGGCGGCTCGACGACCGCTACGACGAGGTCAAGGCCGCCGTCTGGGAGACCGTTCAGGACAAGCTCCGGGTGGCCAACCCGAAGTACCTCCAGGGCTGAGGTGGGCATCTCCGGCTCGACCCAGCACGACGACCTCGTCGAGCACCTCGTCGACGCCGCGCTGGCGTTGGCCCGCCGGTTCTCTGAAGGGGCAACGCTCTGGAGCACATCCCCGCCCTGGCCGTCGCATGCCGGGCACGTGGCCGTCGAGTTCGTGCATCCGGCCATGGTGGGCAAGCCCGCACTCCCGGCGCTCGCCGTCGACGCCATCGACATCATCGGCCCGGGGCGCCGCGCTGCTGCCCGGGGCGACGTGGTCCTCGCCGTCTCGGGCGCAACCGAGCCGTCGGTGATCGACCTGATGGGCCGGGCGTCCGCCATGGGTGTCGAGACCGTGTGGATCGGTGCCGGCCACCGCCCCGCGCCAGGGGCCGCCGACCACGTCTTGTGGGTGGAGGACGCGGGCCCGCTCGCGGGGCACTCCGGTCATCTGGTCCTCGTGTACCACGTGCTCTGGGAGCTCACCCACGTCTGCCTCGAGCACCCGGGCCTCCTCGGTGGGGCCCGAGGCAGGCGAGAGGCCACGATCGAGGCCACCGGCTTCCTGTACCCGTTCCTGGACGGTGCCGCGACCGACGGCGCCCCCCTGCTGGCCGACCTGGCGCGCTCGGCGGCGACCAAGTGGGCCGAGAGCCTGCGCCTCCAGGGCGAGGCGATCGCGGCGGCCGACGAGCAGCTCGACGTGATCGCGCGGGAGCTGGCCGCGAGGCTCCTGGGCGGCGGCACCCTGTTCACCTTCGGGAACGGTGGCAGCGCCAGCGCCGCGGCCTCGATGGCCTCGCTCTTCGCCGAGCCGCCCGTCGGCACCCCCGTCTCGGCCCGTTGCCTGGCGCAGGACGGTGCCGTCCTGACCGCGCTCGCCAACGACGTCGGCGTCGATGTCGTCTTCTCGCGCCAGATCAGCGCCTACGCGAAGGCCGAGGACGCCGCCCTGGGCATCTCGACCAGCGGGGACTCCCGGAACCTGCTCCCCGCCTTCGGGGAGGCGCGGCGCCGCGGGCTTGCGACGGTGGCCATGGTTGGTGGAGGCGGTGGACGTTGCTCGCGCTCGCCCGATGTGGCGCACTGCGTGTCGGTTCGCTCGGACAGCGTGCACCGGGTCCAGGAGGCACAGGCGGCGCTGGCAATCGAGCTGTGGTCCCGCGTGCAGGCGCTGGTCGCGGCGGCGAGCTGATGGTCGAAGACGCCGATCGGGAGGAGGCGGTCCTCGAGCGCGTCGAGGCGTTCCGTCGTCGACGCCCGCGATTCACCGATGAGGTGATCACCCTCGCCCACGGCGCGGGCGGCAAGGCCTCGGCCGCGCTCGTCGACGCCGTCTTCATCGAGGCGTTCGGCCAGGCGGAGCCGGTCCCGCTCGCGGACGCTGCCCTGCTGACCCTCCCCTCGGGCGAGCGGTTGGCGTTCAGCACCGACTCCTTCGTGGTCGACCCGCTCCGCTTCCCCGGGGGCTCCATCGGGCACCTCGCGGTGCACGGCACCGTGAACGACCTGTCGATGGTGGGCGCGCAACCTCGCTGGATCTCGGCGGCCTTCGTGCTCGAGGAGGGGTTCCCGGTCGACGAGCTCCGCTACATCGCCGACGACATGGCCACCGCGTCCCGGGCCGCCGGTGTCGCGGTGGTGACCGGCGACACCAAGGTCGTCGGCGCCGGTGCCGCCGACGGCCTCTACATCGCCACCGCCGGCGTCGGGGTGGTCCCCCCCGGGCGTGAGCTCGGCCCGTCGGGGGTCCGGCCCGGTGATCGGGTGCTCGTGTCGGGCACGATCGGCGACCACGGGATGGCGGTCATGCTGGCCCGTGGCGACCTGGCTCTGGAGGCCGACGTCCGCTCGGACACCGCACCCCTCAACGGCCTCGTCGAGGCACTCCTGGCGGCCGCGCCGGACGTCCGTTGGCTCCGCGACCCGACACGCGGGGGGCTCGGCACGGTCTGCAACGAGCTGGCGCGGGATGCCCGCCTGGCGGTGGTGCTCGAGGAGGACGCCCTGCCGATCGACCCGGCGGTGAACGGCGCCTGTGACCTGTTGGGTATCGACCCGCTCTATGTGGCCAACGAGGGCAAGCTGGTGGCCGTCGTTCCCGCCGATCAGGCCGACGCGGCGTTGGTGGCGATGCGGGCCCATCCCCTGGGCGCGCGCAGCGCCGCCATCGGCGAGGTCCGGGAGGCACCGGACGGCCTCGTCGTGCTGAGGACGTCGTTCGGCGGGACACGGATCGTCGACATGCTGGTCGGCGATCCGCTGCCGAGAATCTGTTGAGCCCCTTCGACCCCCCGCAGCGCACCCGCCTCCGCGTCACAGGCACGGTGCAGGGCGTGGGGTTCCGACCCTTCGTCTACCGCCTCGCCGTCGCCCTCGGTCTCAACGGCAGTGTCCGCAACGACACGGCGGGGGTCCTGATCGAGGTGGAGGGCCGACCCGACCGCATCGCGGAGCTGTGCCGCCGGCTGATCGAGGAGCAGCCCCCGCGCGCACGCGTCGAGCACCTTGCGGTCACCGAGGTCACCGAGGTCGCGTCCGAGGCGGCTCTCGTCGGCTTCTCGATCCTCGAGAGCGCAGCCGACGGCGATCCCGAGGTGCCGGTGGGGATCGACACGGCCACCTGCGCGGCCTGTCTCGCCGAGGTCGACGATCCCGCCGACCGCCGGTACCGGTACCCGTTCACGAACTGCACGAACTGCGGGCCGCGATACACGATCGTGCGAGCGGTGCCCTACGACCGGGCAGCCACGACGATGGCGGGGTTCGCCATGTGCGACCCGTGCCGTCGGGAGTACGACGACCCGCTCGACCGTCGGTTCCACGCCCAGCCGAACGCGTGTGCCGACTGCGGGCCGGCGCTGGTGTACTGCACCCCGTCCGGCCGGCCGCTCGCGGCGAAGGGGGACGCCCTCGACGCGGCGTCCGAAGCCCTCCGGGCCGGGCGGATCGTGGCGGTGAAGGGCATCGGCGGCTTCCACCTGGCCGTCGACGCCACCGACGAAGCCGCCGTCGAGGAGCTCCGTCGCCGGAAGCACCGTGACGACAAGGCTTTCGCGGTGATGGTGCCCGACCTCGCGGCGGCACGCTCGCTTTGCGGGCTCGACGCCGACGCGGAGCGTGCCCTTCGATCGGCCCGGCGGCCCATCGTCCTGGCCCCCCGCAGGGACGCCGGCCCACGGACCATTGCGTCGCGGGTCGCACCGGCGATGCCCGAACTGGGGCTCCTGCTGCCCTACACGGCCCTGCACCACCTGCTGCTGCGGGCCGTCGACCGCCCCCTCGTGATGACCAGCGGCAACGTCGGCGACGAGCCCATCGCCCACACCGACCCCGATGTCTTCACGAGGCTCGAACCGTTGACCGACGGGGTGTTGACCCATGATCGTGCCATCCACGTACGGTGCGACGACTCGGTGGCGCGGTCGACGGGCGGCCGGACCCAGGTGTTGCGGCGCTCCCGCGGCTACGCCCCCGAGCCGTTCTCGCTGCTCCGTCCCGCCCGTCGTCGGGTGCTGGCGGTCGGCGCCGAGCTGAAGAGCACGGTGTCGGTGGCCCGGGGATCCGACATCGTGACGAGCCACCATCTCGGCGACCTCGCCCACCCCCGCGCCTTCGCGTCCCACGTACAGGCCATCGAGCACCTCTGTGCCCTGCTCGGGGTGATGCCAGAGGTCGTCGCCCACGACCTGCACCCCGACTACCTGAGCACCAAGTGGGCGCTCGACACCGCGCTGCCCACGTTGGGTGTCCAGCATCACCACGCGCACGTGGCGTCCTGCCTCGTCGATCACCGGCGCCGTGACCTCGTGCTCGGCCTTGCCTTCGATGGTCTGGGATACGGGCACGGAGGGGCGCTCTGGGGCGGCGAGTTCCTGGCCGCCGACCTCACCGGCTGCGAGCGTGTCGCGCACCTTGCGCCGGTGGCGCTGCCAGGCGGGGCCGCGGCGATCCGCGAGCCTTGGCGCATGGCCGTCTCGTGGGTCGACCGCGCCCTGGGGCCGGACGCGGCGGTCGCGGAGGCGAACCGCCTCGATCCCCGGGGTGGGGCGGTGCACGATCTCGTGCGCTCGGCGCGGACGCCGGTGACGACGAGCATGGGTCGGCTCTTCGACGCGGTGGCTGCGCTCCTGGGGCTCCGGTCGATCGTCAGCTACGAGGGTCAGGCCGCTATCGAGCTCGAGGCGCTGGCCCGGACCGTGCCCCGTGCGGCCGCTCCCCGCTACGCGGCCGAGATCATGGGTGGGGGGACGCTGCCGGTGCTCGACCCGGGGGCGCTGATCGCCACGGTGATCACCGAACGTGACCGCGGAACGCCTCCCGAGACGGTGGCGGCCGGGTTCCACGAGGGGCTGGGTCGCGCCGCCGCGTCCCTCGCCGTCACGCTGGCCGGATCGCGGGGCCTCGACACCGTCGCCCTCACCGGGGGAGTGTTCCAGAACGCCCGGCTCACCGAGGTGGTGGCGTCGGACCTCGCGGCTGCCGGACTCGAGGTCCTCCTCCATCGACAGGTGCCCCCGAACGACGGGGGCATCAGTATCGGCCAGGCGGCCATTGCCGCCTCGGTCGACCGCGTGGCGACGGGCGCAGTCCTCCCGTGCTAGTCATGACGCCCGTCGTGATGGCCCCGTCCGCCCGCTCCCTCGGGCGCACACCGAACGAAAGGAACTGAGCATGTGCCTCGGGATCCCCGGCCAGATCGTCGAGCTGCGTCCGTCGAACGCCCCGCTCGCCAGGATCGACGTCGCCGGCGTCCGCCGCGACATCCATGTGGGCCTGCTCGGGGACGACCTGCGCGTGGGGGACTGGGTGCTGATCCACGTGGGCTTCGCGCTCTCACGGATCGACGAGGCGGATGCGGCCCGCGCGCTCGAAGCGCTCGGGTCCATCGGGCAGAACGATGACGACGCGGCCCCGTCCGTGGCCGAATCGACGATCACGTGAGGTTCGTGGGCGAGTACCGCGACCCCGTCGCCGCCCGACGGGTCCTCGACGTCATCGCCGACCTCGCGGCGGATGGCGACCACCGGTTCATGGAGATCTGCGGCGGTCACACCCACACCATCTACCGGCACGGGATCGAGGCGGTCCTGCCGGACACCGTCTCGCTCGTCCACGGCCCGGGCTGCCCGGTCTGCGTGATCCCGATGGGTCGCATCGACGACGCCATCGCCCTGGCGGAGACGCCAGGCGTCATCTTCACGACCTTCGGCGACATGATGCGGGTGCCCGGCGCGCGCGGCAACCTGCTCGAAGCCAAGGCGCGCGGGGCGGACGTCCGGATGGTGTACTCGCCGCTCGACGCGCTCCGGATCGCCTCCGAGCGCCCCGACCGGGAGGTCGTCTTCCTCGCCGTCGGATTCGAGACGACCGCCCCCTCGACCGCGCTCACCCTCCTGCGCGCCCGTGACGAGCGGATCATGAACTTCTCGGTGTTCTCCAACCACGTCACCATCGTTCCCCCGATCCGGGCCATCCTGCAGTCGCCCGACCTGCGCCTCGACGGGTTCCTCGGACCGGGGCACGTGTCCACGGTGATCGGCAACCGCCCGTACCGGTTCGTGCCCGAGGTCCACGGGAAGCCGTTCGTCACCGCCGGCTTCGAACCGCTCGACGTGCTGGCCGCGATCGCCATGTTGCTGGCGCAGATCAGGGAGGGCCGCTGCGAGGTCGAGAACCAGTACACCCGGGTGGTGCGCGACGAGGGCAACCCCCGGGCGCTCGCCGTGCTGGCCGAGGTCTTCTCGCTGCGCCCCCACTTCGAGTGGCGCGGGCTCGGGTTCATCTCCGAGAGCGCGCTCGCCCTTCGCCCGGAGTTCGCGCCGTGGGACGCCGAGGCCAGGTACCCGGTCCCGGGCGTCCGGGTTGCCGACCCCAAGGCCTGCCAGTGCGGTGAGGTCCTCAAGGGCGTCATCAAGCCGTGGGAGTGCAAGGTCTTCGGCACGGCCTGCACCCCCGAGACCCCGATCGGCACCTGCATGGTCTCGTCCGAGGGCGCCTGCGCCGCCTACTACAACTTCGGCCGCCTCCATCGAGACGTGGCGATCACCCTCGGCGCACCCCGGTAGAGCGCGGCCGCTCGCGAGGAGCCCGCGCGACCCGTCACGCCCCGACGGCGTGGAAGCCGCCGTCCACGTGGATCATCTCGCCGGTGGTGGACGGGAACCAGTCGGAGAGCAGCGCAACGCACGCCCTCGCGACCGGCTCGCTGTCGGTCACGTCCCACCCGAGGGGCGCTCGTGCGTCCCAGACGTCCTCGAAGTGCGCGAATCCCGGGATGGACCGGGCCGCGAGCGTCTTCACCGGTCCGGCGGCGACGAGGTTGACCCGGACCTGTCGGCCGCCGAGGTCGCGGGCGAGGTACCGGGCGGTGGACTCGAGCGCGGCCTTGGCCACCCCCATCCAGTCGTAGGCGGGCCACGCCACCCGGGCGTCGAAGTCGAGGCCCACGATGGAACCGCCGTCAGTCATCAAGGGAGCCACGGCCGCGGCCAGCGACTTGAGCGAGTACGCCGAGATCTGCAGTGCGACGGCGACGTCGGCCCACGGGGCGTCCATGAAATGGCCGCCGAGGCAGGCCTCTGGCGCGAAGCCGATGGCGTGCAGCGCGCCGTCGACGGTGCCCCACCGCTCGGCGAGCGCGTCCCGCAACGCGGTGGGATGGGTCGCGTCGCCAGCATCGAACTCGAGCACCTCGGGCTCGGTAGGGAGCTTGCGGGCCGTGCGTCGCGTGAGCCGGAGCCCCCGTCCGGCCCCGGTGAGGACGACGTCGGCGCCTTCCTCCTGGGCGAGCCGTGCCACCCCGAACGCCAGGGAGGCGTCGGTGAGCACGCCGGTTATCAGGATGCGCTTGCCTTCGAGGACTCCCACAGATGACTCCGATCGTCGCGGCCGCTCCGAGGTTACGGCGACAGGGCCCCGTAGGAGGGGGGCGGCCGACCCGGCGATCGGAAACCAGGTTCCCGGGCCTTGTCGACCGCGATGAGCCGTAAGGCGGAGAGCCAGAGATAGGGTTTCGGCGTGCAGATCGGAGTGCTGGGAGGAACCGGTCCGGCCGGTCGGGCGATGGCGGCCCGGCTGGCGTCGGGCGGGTTCGATGTCATCATCGGTTCACGTTCGCAGTACCGGGCCATGGAGGAGCGCGATCGCCTCCTTGAGCGGTGGCCCGACCGTGGCCTGTCCATCGGATCAGCCGACAACGAAGGCGCAGCCGGCGCCGAGGTCGTGGTGATCGCCACGCCCTGGGACGCGGCGGCATCGACGGCCTCGTCCGTGTCGCGCCAGTTGCGGGGCAAGGTGGTCATCTCCATGGCCAACGCGCTCGCGAAGGTCGGCCACGAGTTCCAGCCGCTCGTGCCGCCCCGCGGCTCGGTCGCGGCCAGCGTCCAGGCGGCGGTGCCCAAGTCGCTGGTGGCCGCAGGGTTCCATCACGTGCCGGCCAAGGAGCTGGGCGACCTCGACCACCCGGTCGAGAGCGACGTGCTCATCTGCTCCGACCACCCGTCGGCCACCGAGACCGCCTCCGAGATCGTCCGCAAGCTGGTCGACATGCGTCCACTCGACGCGGGCGAACTGTCGAACGCGGCGCCGATCGAGGCCTTCGCGGCCGTGCTGCTGCAGCTCAACGTGCGGTACAAGACCCGCGCCGCGGTGAAGTTCACCGGCATCGACGAGTGATCTCGTCGGTCGGGCCCGCCGAGCGCGAGCGGTGACCGCCATGCGGCTGTACGACACGGCCCGACGCGCGATCGTGCCGTTCGAGCCGGGCCAGGTCGTCACCATGTACACCTGCGGCATCACGCCCTACGATGCCTCGCACCTTGGCCACGCGGCCGTGTACCTCACCTACGATGTCCTGCAGCGCCGGTTGCGTGACCGCGGGCACGAGACCCGCTGTGTGCGCAACGTCACCGACGTGGACGACGACATGTTGCGCAAGGCGCGCGAGGTGGGGGTGCACTACCTGGACCTGGCCGCGGCCGAGATGGCCCGCTTCGACGCCGACATGGACGCGCTCGGCATCCTCCCCAGTTGGAGTGAGCCGCGTGCCACCTCGGCCATCGCCGACATCCGCGGCTTCATCGGCATGGTGCTCGACCAGGGCTACGCCTACGAGGCGGGCGGCGCCGTCTACTTCGACGTGGGCTCGTTCCCGCGGTTCGGCCAGGTGAGCCACCTCTCCCGTGGGGAGATGCTGGCGCTGGCCGCCGAGCGCGGCGGGAGCCCGGACGACCCGAACAAGCGTGACCCCCTGGACTTCGTGCTCTGGCAGCCGTCGGCCCCCGACGAGCCCTCGTGGGAGTCGCTGTGGGGCCCGGGTCGGCCCGGCTGGCACATCGAGTGCTCGGCGCTGGCGTTGCGCGAGCTCGACACGACCATCGACCTGCACGGCGGGGGGGCCGACCTGATCTTCCCGCACCACGAGTGCGAGGCGGCGCAGTCCGAGGCAGCCACGGGCCAGACCTTCGTGCGTCACTGGATGCACCAGGCGATGGTGCAGATGGACGGCGAGAAGATGTCGAAGTCGCTCGGCAACCTGGTCTTCGTCCACGACCTGCTCGAGGCCCACGACGCCCGCGCCATCCGGCTGGCCGTCGTGGGTCACCACTACCGCGATTCTTGGGAGTGGACCGACGGCCTCATGCCCGCCGCCACGGAGCGCCTCGGACGGTGGGCCGATGCCGGCAGCGGCGACGGCGCGCTCGACGAGGTCCGCCTCGCCCTCGACGACGACCTCGACACCCCCGCGGCCGCCGCCGCCATCGATGCCGCCGCTGCGGCCGGCCACGGTGTTGCGAGCGCAGCCGCCCTCCTCGGGGTGATCCTGTACGACTGAGGCGGCGGTGGTGGGGCAGGGACGAAGGGTGGGACCTGGCCGAACCGCCCCGCGGTAACGTGACCGGCGTCAGGGTGACGGCACGAGGGGAGGGGCACGTGGCACGAGAAGCGGGGCGGCTCTACCACGTCGCCCGTGCCGTGATGACCCCGGTGTTCAAGTTCAACTGGCGCGTCCACACCACCGGCCTCGACCGTGTCCCTGCCACCGGTCCGGCCATCTTCTGCCCCAACCACACGTCGGTGCTCGATTCGTTCTTCCTCCCGTTGGTGCTGCCCCGCCGGATCACCTACGTGGGCAAGGCCGAGTACATGGACGACTGGAAGACCAAGTACCTGTTTCCCGCCATGGGCATGATCCCCATCGACCGGTCCGGCGGCAGCTCGAGCGAGCGCGCCCTGAACGCCGCGGCGCGGGTGCTGGAGGCCGGTGAGTTCTTCGGGATCTACCCCGAGGGGACCCGGTCGCGTGACGGCGTGCTCCACAAGGGCCACACCGGCCCCGCGCGCCTGGCCATGCGCACCGGTGCCCCCATCGTCCCCGTCGGCCTCGTGGGCACCCGTGAGGTGCAGCCGCCCGACGCCACGTTCCCGAAGCCCTTCATGCCGGTCTGGGTGCATTTCGGTGCACCTGTCGACCCGGCCCGTTATCAGTCCCCCGGCGGCGAGCGGCTCGCCCTGCGTCAGATGATCGACGAGGTCATGTACGAGATCCGCAACCTGTCCGGCCAGGACTACGTCGACCAGTACGCGACCAAGAAGGACGAGACGATGCCCGCGAGGACGGCCGGAGTCATCACCAGCGAGGGCATCTCGGCCAACGGGTCCTCGACGCCGGAGGGCCGGCCGCCCGCCGATCGTCGTTCGTCGGCGTCGGTGCTCCGCCCGGCCTGAGTGGGAAATCGGGTTCGACCGACGCCGGGCCCCCGGTAGGTTGTCTCGACGTCGTTGCCGGGAGCAGGAAGCATGAGCGAGCAGATCAGTGTCCAGTTGCCGGACGGCTCCACGCGTCCACTCGACGTGGGGGCCACCGCGGGCGACCTGGCCGCGAGCATCGGGCGTGGTCTGGCCAAGGCCGCGGTGATCGCCGAGATCAACGGCGCGGAGCGCGACCTCGCCACGCCCCTGGCCGACGGCGACACGGTGGCGATCGTCACCGCGGACAGCGAGCGTGGCCGGTACACGCTCCGGCACTCCACCGCTCACGTCCTCGCCCAGGCGGTCCTCGACCTGTTCCCGGGCGCCACCTTCGCCATCGGCCCACCCATCGAGAACGGCTTCTACTACGACTTCGAGTTGGCCGACGGTGCCACGTTCACCCCCGAGGACCTCGAGCGTCTCGACGCCAGGATGCGCGAGATCATCGCGGAGCGCCAGCCCTTCGTGCGCGACGAGATCCCCGATGCCCAGGCGTTGGAGCTCTTCGCCCACCACAAGTACAAGTGCGAGATCATCCGGGGAGCGGCCGACGACCCCATGTCGGCCACCGAGTCCGGGCTGGTGCGCACCTACGAGAACCCGCCCCGCTTCATCGACCTGTGCCGCGGCCCGCACGTGCCCGACACGGGGAACCACCTCGGGCACTTCCGGCTCACGCGGGTCGCCGGCGCCTACTGGCGTGGCGACGAGCGCAACCCGATGCTCCAGCGCATCTACGGCACCGCCTGGGAGTCGAGGGCCAAGCTCGAGGAGCACCTCACGATGCTCGAAGAGGCGGAGAAGCGCGACCACCGCCGCCTGGCCCAGGAGCTCGACCTGCTGTCGTTCCCCGAGGAGCTCGGGGCGGGCCTGGCCGTCTGGCACCCCCGGGGCGCGATCGTCCGCAAGCTGATGGAGGACTACAGCCGCGAGCGTCACGAGCGGGGCGGGTATCAGTTCGCCTATTCGCCCCACGTGGCCAAGTCGGTGCTCTGGGAGACCAGTGGGCACCTGGACTTCTACGCCGACGGCATGTATCCGCCCATGGAGCTGGACGAGGGCGCCACCTACTACCCGAAGCCCATGAACTGCCCGTTCCACGTGCTCATCTACAAGAGCAGGCAGCGCTCGTACCGCGAGCTGCCCCTCCGTCTCTTCGAGCTCGGCACGGTGTACCGGTACGAACGCTCGGGCACGCTGCACGGCCTGTTCCGCATCCGGGGGTTCACCCAGGACGACAGCCACATCTTCGCCACGCCCGACCAGGTGGTCGACGAGGTGTCGAGCCTGCTCGACTTCGTGCTCTCGGTCTTGCGGGCCTTCGGCTTCGACGAATTCCAGGCCAAGTTGTCCACCCGTCCCGCGGAGAAGTCGGTCGGCTCCGACGACGACTGGGAACGCGCCACCGACGCGCTCCGGGTCGCCATCACCCGTTCGGGGCTCGACTACGAGGTCGACGAGGGTGGCGGCGCCTTCTACGGCCCCAAGATCGACGTGGACGTGAAGGACGCCATCGGTCGCCAGTGGCAGCTGTCCACCATCCAGGTCGACTTCCAGCTCCCACAGCGGTTCGACCTCGAGTACGTCGGCGGCGACAACCAGCGCCACCGCCCGATCATGGTGCACCGCGCCCTGTTCGGGTCGGTCGAGCGGTTCTTCGGTGTGTTGCTCGAGCACTTCGCCGGCGCGTTCCCCGTGTGGCTCGCTCCCGTGCAGGTACGTGTGCTGCCCGTGCGTGACGACCACGAGAGCTATGCGGCGCGGCTGGTCGACCGATTCGTGGCGGAGGGCTTCCGGGCCGACCTCGTGAGCGCCGACGAGAAGCTCGGCGCGCGCATCCGCAAGGCCAAGATGGAGAAGCTGCCCTACGTGCTGGTGGTCGGCGACGACGACGTCGAGCACGGCACCCTGGGCGTCAACCCCCGTGGTGGCGAGGTCGAGCGGGGCATCGTGGTCGACGAGTTCGTCGAGCGCCTGGCTGCCGACGTGCTCGCCCGTGCCTGACCGGCCGGCCCTCGACCGATACTGGGCGGGGTGGCGCAGCGACTACCTCAACGGCGCACTCGCCGGGGTCGACGGGTCGTCCGGCGAGCACGGGTCCCTGTTCGAGCAGATCCTGTGCAGCGGGGAGCCCGACGAGGTCACCTACATCCTCTGGCGCGGCGAGCACACCTTTGCCATCTTGAACGCGTACCCCTACAACTGCGGGCACCTGATGCTGCTGCCGAAGCGGGCGGTGGCCGACCTCGAGGACCTCACCGCCGACGAGTCGGCCGAGCTGTGGGCTGCGGTCACCGCGGGTGTGCGGGCCGTGAAGGCCGCCTATCAGCCGCAAGGGGTCAACGTCGGGCTGAACCTCGGGCACGCCGCCGGTGCGGGGGTGCCCGACCACCTGCACGTGCACTGCCTGCCGCGCTGGTTCGGCGACACGAACTTCGTGACCACGATCGCCGAGGCCAGGGTGCTGCCCGAGGCGCTGAGCGTCACCTGGCAGCGCTTGCGGGCCGCTTGGCCCACATGAGGCCCCCGCCGGTACCGTCGGGTGCGATGCCCGACGAACACGTCGATGACGACGGCAACGACCTCACCAGGCACCGGGAGGGCGACGAGCTCCCCGCGGATCTCGACGTCTCGGCCTTCGTCGGTCCGTACACGTTCCCGAACAACAACCGCCGCCGCATCCCCGGGGCGATCTACCTCGCGTTCGGGGTCGGGTGCATCGCCCTGTGGGCGGCGACCAAGGACGGCGACCCGGTCCTGGTGAACGGCGGCATCCTCGCCGCCGGCATCGCCCTCGTGCTGGTGGGGGCGTACCACCTGCTCGCCGGCATCACCCTCGAGCTCGACGAGAAGGACGCCCTGGTGGGTGCCACCAGCGCCGTCGGGTTCCCGGTGGGCCACGCCTCGGCCCAGATGGGCTGGCGCGGGCTGCGCAGCCGGCCCACGTGGCGGGTCCTGCTCTATTCGGCTGACGACCCGCCCACCAAGCGAGGGCTCGTGCTCATCGACGGTGTGGACGGCGAGGTCCTCGACCAGTTCGTGGAGGACAACCCTGAGGACTGGACCAACCTGTAGTCCATGGCCCGATGGGTCAGCGGCGGACCTCGTCGAGCACCGCGGTGGCGGCGCGGAGGTCGGTGATGGCTGTGCGGACGGCCTCTCGGAGCAGGTCGAGGGCATCCATCTCCGCATCGGAGCCGGCCACGGTGCCGGTGCGCCCCCAGTCGGCGGCGGGGACGCGCTCGGCCACGGCAGCGAAGGCGGTCGCCGTGTCGGCCAGCTGGGTGAGCTCGTCGTCGAGACTGCCGTGCACCGCCGGCCAGTCGCGTGCGGAGGGGTCGACGGCGGCGGGTGGCAGCACGGGCCGGTCGTGGTGCTGCACCTGCTCGAACGCGTGCTGGAGCAGGGTGAGGCTTCGTCCGGCGTCGACGAGGTGGTCCATCGGTGAGCGGCCGGCCGCACCGATGCGCTCGACGAGCTCGTCGAGCTCGTCGTCGGCGACCGGGCGGAGGGCGGCGCGGAACCGCCGGGGGAGCGAACGAAGGGTGACGATGCCGTCCTGAGGGGTCATCCGGGCGAGGTCGGCGGCGTCCATGGTCCCGGGCCTAGCCGACGGTGTCGGTGGCCAGCGAGGCCACGAGGTGATCGGGGAGCACGTCGTAGTGGTCGTGCCGAGCCGAGAAGCGGCCGCGCCCGCCCGTCATGGATCGCAGCTCGATGGCGTAGCGCAGGATCTCCGAGGTGGGCACGAGGGCCGTCACCACCTGCTCGCCGTCACTCGTCGCGTCGCTTCCCTGGACTCGGCCCCGTCGGGCGTTGAGGTCGCCCATGACGTCGCCGAGCTGATCGGCGGGAACCGTGACCTCGACCAGCGAGACGGGCTCGAGGATCACCGGGCCGGCCGCGGCCAGCGCCTCGCGGAAGGCGAGGCGGCCCGCCATCTTGAAGCTCATCTCGTCGGAGTCGACGTTGTGGAACTTGCCGTCGAAGCAGGTCGCCCGGACGTCGACCACCGGGTAGCCGTGGATGCCACCGTGCGCCATGGCCTCCTGGATGCCCTTGTCGACAGAGGGGATGAGGTTGCGGGGGATCGCGCCACCCACGATGGCGTTCACGAAGTCGAAGCCGCCGCCCCGCTCGAGCGGCTCGAGCCGGACCGATGCCACGCCGTACTGGCCGCGCCCGCCCGACTGCTTCTTGTGCTTCCCCTCGGCCTCGGCGTGGCCCGTGATCGTCTCGCGGTAGGCGATGCGCACGGGCTCGGGCACGACCTCGGCGCCGAACTTCCGGCGGAGGCGGTCGATGGTGACCGCGAGGTGGGTCTCGCCGGCCCCGCGGAGCAGGGTCTGATGGGTCTCGTCGTCGCGGTCGACGACGAGGGCCGGGTCTTCCTCGACGATTCGGTGGAGCGCGGTCGCGACCTTCTCCTCGTCGGCCGGGTTCCTGGCCACGATGGCCGTCGAGAGGGTCGGGGCGGGCTGGGCGGTCGGTGCGACCACGACCGGGGTGCCCTTGGGCGCGAGGGTGTCACCCGTGCGGGTGTCGCTCAGCTTGGCCACGGCGGCGAGGTCGCCCGCCACCACTTCGCGCACCGGCTCCTGGCCGCGACCGCGGACGGACAGGAGCGTGTGGAGCCGCTCGTCCCGGTGTGACCGGGTGTTGTAGAGGTGGTCGTCCTGTCGCACCGTGCCGGACAGCACCTTGATGAGCGAGATGCGGCCCACGTAGGCGTCGGCGATGGTCTTGAACACGAACGCCAGTGGTTCGCCGTCAGGGTCGGGTGCCACCTCTGCGGTGCCGTCCCCGGCCACCACCTCGACCGGTGGACGGTCTCGGGGTGAGGGCCCGATCTCGCAGATGAGGTCGGCGAGGCGGTCGATGGCGACGTCGGCGCCCGCCGAGCCGCAGACCACGGGAAAGACCTGGGCCGCGGCCACCCCGTGAGCCAGGGTGTGCTCGAGCTCATCGACCGACGGGACCAGGCCCTCCAGATAGCGCTCGAGCAGGGCGTCGTCGGCAACGACGATGCCCTCGACCAGGTTGTCGTGCACCTCGTGCTCCTGGGCCTCCATCTCGTCGGGGATCTCGCCCCGGCTCACCGTGCCGTCGGCGTAGGTCCACGCGGTGTCGGTGAGGAGGTCGGCGATCCCGCGGAAGTCCCCCTCCTCGCCGATCGGGAGCTCGAGGGGGGCCACCCCGGCACCGAACCGGTCGCGGAGCTGGTCGAGGGTCCGGGGGAACGAGGCTCGCTCGCGGTCGAGCTTGTTGATGAAGATCATGCGAGGGATCCCCAGGTCGGCCGCGAGCCTCCAGATCGCCTCGGACTGCACCTCGACCCCATCGACCGCGCTCACCACGAACACGGCCAGGTCCGCCACGCGCAGGGCTGCAGCCACGTCGCCGATGAAGTCCGCGTAGCCAGGGGTGTCGATCAGGTTGACCTTGTGGGACTTCCACTCGAACGGGGCGAGGGCCAGTGACAGCGAGAGATGGCGCTGTTGCTCCTCGGGGTCGAAGTCGCACACCGTGTTGGCGTCTTCCACCCGGCCTCGCCGGGTTATGGCCCCGGCCTCGAACAGGAGCGCCTCGGCCAGGGTCGTCTTGCCGGCGCCCCCGTGGCCGACGAGGGCCACATTGCGGATCCGGTCCGGTGATACTGCACCCACCTCGCGCACCTCCATGCATCGACGTCGCTCCGACCCGACAGGGTAGGCACGGTGGGCGCCTTCCGCCCGAGGGTGGGTGCTCCACGCGGGCCCGGGCCGGTAACCTGACGGAGGGCGCCACCGACCGGTTTGTGTTCGGCCGATTTCGGTGTCCACCCGCGTTCATCCCCTTCCCCTCTGGAGAACCATGTTCGACGGCAGGTTCCGCACGAACATCGAGCGCGGACTGAAGCCCGTGGGAAACAACCTGCGGAAGGTGGGGATCACCGCCGACTACCTGACGGCGACCGGCGTGGTCATGGCCGGCGCGGCCGCCGTCGCCATCGGGAACGGCGCGCTGCGCGGCGGCTTCCTGCTCCTCGTCCTCACCGCGCTGCCCGACGCGCTCGACGGCGCGGTGGCGAAGGCCTCGGGCACCGCCGGCCCGCGAGGCGCCTACTTCGACTCGGTGATGGATCGGGTCAGCGACGCGCTGCTGCTGGGTGGGGTGGCGTGGTACCTCGCGAGCACCGAACCAGGCCGGATCTCGGTGCTCCCCATGGCCGTCCTGGCTGCGTCTTTCCTGGTGTCGTACCAGCGGGCCAAGGCCGACTCGTTGGGGCTCGACGCTCGTGGTGGCCTGATGGAGCGCGCCGAGCGCACGATCCTGTTGGCCTTCGGCCTGCTCTTCGACTCGCTGCTCATCCCGGTGCTGTGGGTGATGTTGGTGCTGACCCTTTTCACCGCCGGTCAGCGATTCGTGAAGGTGTGGCGGCAGGCGAGCACTGACCGCCCCGAGCCCCAGGCCGTGTTCACCCGCACCCGACGCCGCAACCGCCGGACGGCCCGGCCGATCGCGCAGACCTGGCGGGCCCGGGCCCGCGATCGCACGCAGGGTCGCCGTCAGTCGCCGAGCTAGCCAGACCGTGCCGAGCCGGGCACTCACCGCCTACAAGCTCGGCGCCGCGGTCGCCAGGGCGTTGCCGCCGCCGGTCGCTGCGGGGGCGTCGCGCGCGCTCAGCGGAGGCGCGGTGCAGGCGATGCCCGAGCGGCGACTCATGGTGGAGCGCAACCTGCGTCGGGCAACCGGTCGGGACCTCTCGGGGCTCGCCCTCCGACGCGCCGTGCAGCGCACGTTCGAGTCCTACGCCCGCTACTGGGCCGAGTCGTTCCGGCTGCCGGGCCTGTCGCGGGACGAGGTCGACGCCGGACTCTCCTACGAGGGCTTCGAGCACATCGAGCGGGCGAGGGCGGACGGTCACGGGCCGATCATGGCCATCCCCCACCTGGGCGGCTGGGAGTGGGCGGCGTTCTGGTTGACCATGGTCGCCGACATCCCGGTCACCGCCGTCGTCGAACCGATCGAGCCCCCGGAGCTGTTCGAGTGGTTCGTCGAGTTCCGTCGTTCGCTCGGCATGCACGTGGTGCCGCTCGGCCCCCGGGCGGGTGCCGAGGTGATCAAGGGAATCAGGGAGCGCCACGTGATCTGCCTGCTGTCGGATCGCGACATCCAGGGCGGGGGGATCGAGGTGGAGTTCTTCGGCGAGCGGACCACCCTCCCCGGCGGTCCTGCCACCCTTGCGTTGCGCACCGGCGCGCCGATCCTCCCCTGTGCCGTGTACAACCGGGGCCGCGACCATCTGTGCGTGATCCGGGCACCCGTGCCCGCCGAGCGGCGGGGGTCGTTGCGCGAGGACGTCACCCGCATCACCCAGCAGATCGCCGACGAGCTCGAAGTGCTGATCAGGGCCGAGCCCGAGCAGTGGCACCTGATGGCGCCGAACTGGCCGAGCGACCATGACGCCCTCCGCCGCGCGGGTCTCTCGTGAGGCCGGCCCGGTAGCGCCCACGGCCGAACCGGTAGCCTCTGGCCGTGCACGTCGGGCTGATCTCCCCTTACAGCCTCACGATTCCCGGCGGGGTGCAGGGCCAGGTCCTCGGACTGGCCCGCTCGCTCCGGGCGCTCGGCCAGGACACACGGGTGCTCGGGCCGTGCGACGGTCCGCCGCCCGACGCCGGCGTCACCCCGTTGGGCAACAGCGTGCCGACCGCTGCCAACGGCTCGGTCGCGCCCTTGGCGCCCGACCCCTCGGCGCAGCTCCGCACCATCCGTGCGCTCCGCGACGAGCGCTTCGACGTCCTCCACGTGCACGAGCCCATGTGCCCCGGGCCCACCATGACCGCGCTGTTGTTCAAGAACTCACCGCTCGTGGGCACCTTCCATGCCGCAGGGGTCAGCGCGGGCTATCGCTGGCTACGACCCGGCCCGCGGTTGCTGGCCGACCGGCTCGACCGTCGTTGCGCGGTGTCCGAGGACGCCCGGCGGCTGGCGGCCGAGGCCCTTGGTGGCGAGTACACCATGGTGTTCAACGGCGTGGAGATCGATCGCTTCGCCAAGGCGACCCCCTGGCCCACCGAGGGTCCGACCATCTTCTTCGTGGGCCGCCACGAGCCGCGGAAGGGGCTCGAGGTGCTGCTCGACGCGTTCGCCGACCTGCCGCCCGATGTTCGTCTCTGGATCGGCAGCGACGGGCCCGAGACCGCACGGTTGCAGGCCAAGGCCGCCGGCGACCCGCGGGTCGAGTGGCTGGGGCGGGTGACCGAGCGGGAGAAGGCCTCCCGCCTGCGGGGGGCGGACGTCTTCTGTGCGCCTTCGTTGCACGGAGAGTCCTTCGGGGTGGTGCTGCTCGAGGCCATGGCCGCCGGTTGCGCGATCGTCGCGAGCAACCTCCCCGGCTATGCCAACGTGGCCCGGTCCGACCGTGACGCCCTGCTCGTGCCGCCCGGTGAGTCGACGGCGCTCGCTTCCGCGCTCCAGCGCCTGTTGTCCGATCCGGTGAGGGCGGCCGATCTGGTCGCATCGGGCGAGGAGCGCGCCGCCACCTTCTCCATGGACCGTCTCGCCGAGATCTACCTCGAGATCTACCGCCAGCTGCTGTGAGGGCCGGACGACGACCGGCGGCCCTATGCTGATCGCGCCGCCGACCATCTCGTCGGCCCCCGCCCCGAAGGAGTTGCCATGACCGCAGTGCTGATCATCCTCGGTGTGATCGTGCTGTTCGCCATCATCCTGGTCGTCCTCTACAACGGCCTCGTCAAGCTGCGGAACCGCATCGAGAACGCCTGGGCGCAGATCGACGTGCAGCTCAAGCGTCGCTACGACCTGATCCCCAACCTGGTCGAGACGGTGAAGGGCTACGCCTCGCACGAGCGTGAGACCCTCGAGGCGGTCACGAATGCCCGCAACATGGCGGTGAACGCGCAGGGCCCCCAGGCACAGGCGCAGGCCGAGAACATGTTGAGTGGTGCCCTCAAGTCGCTGTTCGCGGTCTCTGAGGCCTACCCCGACCTCAAGGCCAACCAGAACTTCCTCAACCTCCAGGAAGAGTTGACCGGCACCGAAGGCCGCATCGCCTACGCGCGGCAGTTCTACAACGACTCCGTCTTCAAGTACAACACCAAGATCCAGACCTTCCCGGCCGTCCTGATCGCCGGGATGCTGCGCTTCACCGCCCGTGAGTACTTCGAGGCCGAGGACGAGGCACGCGGCCCCGTCCAGGTGTCCTTCGGTGCCGACGCGCCGCCCCCTGCGGCTCCTCCGCCGGCCGCGTCGTCTCCCGCCGCGCCTCCTGCGGCCCCGCCCGTGCCGGGCGCGCCGTCCTGATCCCCGCGCCCACCATCCGCCCCGCGGCAGTCGACCGGTAGCGCACCTTGCCCGTCTACGACCAGGTGACCGCCAACAAGCGCCGCTCGGCGGTCCTCACCTTCTTCTTCGTCGCGCTGGTGGTGCTCGTCTGCCTCGCGTTCAACTTCTTGTTGAACTTCGGGATCGCCGGGGTTGTCCTGGCCTTCGCCATCGCCGGCGGCTCGGCGTTCTTCGCCTACTGGAAGTCCGACTCGGTGGCGCTGTCCATGAGCCGGGCCCGGCCGGCGACCGTGGAGCAGTACCCGCGACTGCACAACGTGATCGAAGGGCTGTGCATCGCCAGCGGCCTGCCAAAACCACGGCTCTACATCATCGACGACCTGGCGCCGAACGCGTTCGCGACCGGGCGCAACCCCAAGCACGCCGCCGTGGCGGTGACCACCGGCCTGCTCGAGAAGATGAACCGCATCGAGCTCGAGGCGGTACTGGCCCACGAGCTGAGTCACATCAAGAACGACGACATCCTCGTGTCCACGCTCGCCGTCACCATGGTGGGCGTCGTCGCGCTTCTCGCCGACATCGGCGTGCGGATGCTCTTCTTCGGCGGAGGTCGCAGTCGCAGCAATGACAACAACGGCGGCGGCAACATCATCTTCCTCGTGATGGCGGCCCTCGCGCTCCTGCTGTTGGTTCTCTCGCCCATCATCGCCCGCCTCATGCAGTTCGCGGTCTCGCGGCGCCGTGAGGCGCTCGCGGACATGTCCGGCGTGGAGATGACCCGTTACCCGCCCGGGCTCATCTCCGCCCTCGAGAAGCTCAAGGACGACCAGACGGTGGTCACCAGTGCGTCCCGGGCCACCGCCCACCTCTGGATCGAGTCGCCACTGGCCCGCACACCCGAGGAGGGCAAGATGTCGAAGCTCAACCGGATGTTCGACACCCACCCGCCCCTCGACGAGCGCATCGCCGCGCTCCAGGAGCTCTGAGCGCGCTGTTCCGCGGGTCTCGCGTCGGACTCGTCGCGCCCCTGATCCTCCTGGCGGTCGTCTCCGGGGCGTGCGCGAAGCAGTCCGACCGGGCCGCGCCGGTGCCCGAGACCACGACGACGGTTGCGCCGGCGGCCCCGACCTTCCCCCTCACGGGCCTGCCGAGCGCCGACGAGGCCCGCCGGTCCCGGCCCGCCCTCGTGGTGAAGATCGACAACAACAACGGGGCGAGACCGCCGGTCGGCATCAACGCCGCCGACGTCGTCTACGAAGAGGAGATCGAGGCCGGCTTCACCCGGTTCGCCGCCATCTTCCAGTCCCAGGACGCCGATCCGGTGGGGCCGATCCGTTCGGCCCGGATCAGCGACGCCGAGCTGTTGGCGAACCTGAATCGGCCACTCTTCGCGTGGTCCGGCGCCAACCCCATCACCGCGGCGCAGATCCAGACAGCCGACCTCGTCGACGTCGGCTTCGACGCCGTCCCCGACGAGTACCACCGGGCCACCAACCGGCCGGCACCGTCCAACCTCTTCGCAGGCACGTCGGGCCTCTACCAGCACGCGGGCGACGCTCTTCCGTCGACCCCGCTGTTCCAGTACCTGCCGGCGGGTGCCACCTCACCCGAAGCCACCCCGGGGACGGGGGTGCCCGGCGCCGGAGGTCGCGTCGTGTACCGCTCGCGGGACATCGCCTACGTCTGGGACGCGTCCAAGCGGGGCTACGACCGTTTCCAGGACGGCACGCCCCACGCGGACGACGGGGGTGTCGTCGTGGCCCCCGAGAACGTGGTCTTCCTGTACATCGACTACGTGTGCTGCCCGAGCGTCCCGGGGACGCCCGAGGCCCAGACGCTCGGCGAGGGCGACGCGGCGGTGTTCACCGCCGGCAGGTTCATCGACGCCCGCTGGTCGCGGCCCACACCCGCCGACGTGTTCACCCTCACCGACACGGCGGGCGCCCCCGTGAGGCTCACCCCCGGGCGCACCTGGGTCGAACTGGCCAACATCGACTCCGGCAGCGCCATCGACGAGGCCGAGGCCTCCCAACTGCTCGATCTCGCCTCGCAGCCCATCGAGCAGGACCTGGGCACGCCGGAGCTCTGATACCGCTTCTACACTCGACGTCATGGCTGACAGCACGCAGGATTCCTCGGCAGTGGGTTCGACAGGACGCGAGACCGGCACCATGCGCGTGAAGCGGGGCCTGGCCGAGATGCTGAAGGGGGGCGTCATCATGGACGTGGTCGACCGCACCCAGGCCAAAGTCGCCGAGGACGCGGGAGCCACCGCCGTGATGGCCCTCGAGCGCGTGCCGTCCGACATCCGCCGCGACGGCGGTGTCGCCCGGATGAGCGACCCCGAGATGATCGAGGGCATCAAGGCGGCCGTCACCATCCCGGTCATGGCCAAGGCCCGCATCGGCCATTTCGCCGAGGCGCAGATCCTGCAGTCGCTCGGTGTCGACTACATCGACGAGAGTGAGGTGCTCACTCCGGCCGACGAGGCCCATCACATCGACAAGTGGGCGTTCACCGTTCCGTTCGTGTGCGGCGCCACCAACCTCGGCGAGGCCCTCCGTCGCATCAGCGAGGGTGCGGCCATGATCCGATCGAAGGGCGAGGCGGGCACGGGCAACATCGTCGAGGCGGTGCGCCACCTGCGGTCGATCCTGGGTGACATGGCCAAGATCACCCAGGCCGACTCGGCCGAGCTCTACGGCTGGGCCAAGGACCTGCAGGCCCCCGTCGGCCTGGTGCAGGAGATCGCAGAGACCGGCACGCTCCCCGTGCCCATGTTCTGCGCCGGCGGCATCGCCACGCCGGCCGACGCCGCGCTCGTCATGCAGTTGGGCGCCCAGGCCGTCTTCGTCGGCTCGGGGATCTTCAAGAGCGATCAGCCGGCCGTGATGGCCAAGGCCATCGTCGAGGCGGCCACCAACTTCCGCGATGCCGACATCCTCGCCAAGGTGAGCCGCGGGCTGGGGGCGGCCATGCCCGGCCTCGAGATCGACTCCCTCGACACCAAGCTCGCCGACCGGGGCTGGTAGTCGGCCGTCGGTCGTCCTCCCCGATGAAGGTCGGAGTACTCGCCCTCCAGGGTGCGTCCGCGCTCCACGCGGTCGCGCTCCGCTCGCTCGGTGCGGAACCGATCGAGGTGCGCACGCCCGACGCGCTCGCCGAGGTGGACGCCATCGTCCTGCCGGGCGGCGAATCGACGACGATCTCGATGCTGCTCGAGACCAACGGGTTGTTCGAGCCCCTGAGCGAGCGCCTGCGCTCGGGCCTGGCTGCATTCGGAACGTGCGCAGGGATGATCCTGCTGGCCGACCGGGTGATCGACGGTCGGCCCGACCAGCGCAGCCTGGCCGCCATCGACGTGGATGTGCGACGGAACGCGTTCGGGCGCCAGGTCGACTCGTTCGAGGCGCCACTTTCCATCGATGCAGTCGACGGCGGGCCGTTTCCCGCAGTCTTCATCCGGGCCCCCCTCATCGAGCGGGCCGGCGATGGTGTGGAAGTGTTGGCCACGGTCGACGGGTCACCGGTGCTGTGTCGCCAGGGCCGGGTACTGGTGGCCGCCTTCCATCCCGAGCTGTCGGACGACCTCCGACTGCATCGGCTGTTTCTCAACGTTGTCGACGAGCAGGAGTAGCAGCGATGTCCGGACACTCGAAGTGGGCCACGATCAAGCACAAGAAGGGTGCGGCCGACGCGGCACGGGGGAAGCTCTTCGCCAAGCTGATCCGCCAGGTCGAGGTCGCGGCGCGCGAGGGTGGCGGCGACATGGACGCGAACGCGTCGCTGCGCACGATGTACCAGAAGGCCCGCGACGCCTCGGTGCCCCTCGACACCATCGAGCGGGCCATCAAGCGGGGCACCGGCGACCTCGAGGGCGTGATCTACGAGCAGGTCACCTACGAGGGCTACGCACCCCACGGGGTCGCCGTGCTGGTCGAGGTGCTCACCGACAACCGCAACCGGACCGGGTCCGACATCCGCAGCCTCTTCACCAGGGGTGGAGGCAGCCTCGCCGAGCCCGGTGCGGTGAACTGGCTCTTCGAGCGCAAGGGCGTGGTGGTGCTTCCCCGCTCGGTCGACGAGGACGCGCTCATGGAGGTCACCCTCGAGTCCGGCGCGGACGACCTGGTCGACGAGGGCGACACCTGGCGGGTCACCTCGGGCCCGAGCGACCTGCCCGCTGTGCGATCCGCGCTCGAGGCGGCGGGCATCGCCTTCGACTCGGCCGACGTCACCATGGTGCCGAGCAACACCATCGAGCTCGACAGCGCCGAGGCGGCCAAATCGGTCCTCCGACTCATCGACGCCCTCGACGACCTCGATGACGTACAGGACGTCTACGCCAACTTCGACGTCCCCGACGAGATCCTTCAGGACCTCTGACGCAGGGCCGACACCGGTCGTCGGGGACCGTCAGATGCCGTCGGCCACGCCGAGCAGTCGTGCCCGGGTGACCACGCGCATGCCGCGGGACAGGCCGATGAGCGCGACGGCCCAGGCGACGGCCCCGATCCAGAGGGACGCCGCCCCCGCGCCGAAGAGAGCGCCGGTGGACTGGCTGTAGGCGACCATGATCAGCGGCAGGGTGACGAGGCCGGATGCCTGCTGGGCGGCGGCGGTGCTCTTGACCCTGGCCGAGAGCCGCAGCACCAGCGAAAGGGTGAGGGCGAGGAACGGGGGCACGACCCAGAGCATCAGGATCCACCACGCACGGGTGGGGAAGAACCAGCCGCCGACCTCGGGCCCGACGATCAGGTTGACCACCAGCGAGTAGACCCCGAAGCCGAAGAGCGTCGTCGCGTAGCCGGGGATCAGGCTGGCGATGAGCTTGCCCAGGTAGATCTCCCTGACCGCGGCGGGGGAGTGGGCGAGGAACTCGCCGGTCCCGCGCTCCCGCTCGCCCACGATGGTGGCGGCGCCGACGGCGGTCGAGATGGTGAGCGGCACCACGATGGCCACGGGGGCGAACAGGAAGACGGCCAGGGCGTACGCGGCACGGCCGGCGGGGGTGTCGCCCTGGATGGCGTCCTGCGCCTGCTGGGGGAGCACCTCGAGGGTGGTCGACAGCTGCTCGACCACGTTGATGTCGCCGACCCGTGTGATCGCCAGCAGCAACACCGTGGGGATGAACAGGAAGAAGATGGCACCCAGGATCATCATCGGCATCCAGAAGTCCTTGGCCTGGATGAGTTGGCGGAGGTCGGTGCGGGCGACGGTCCACACGCGGGGCCAGTTCACGCCGCACGTCCCTTCGTGCCCGCCGAGCGTTTCTCGGCGAAGGCCTCCCGGCCGTCGCGGACGGCGAAGTAGAGGTCCTCGAGCGAGGGTGTGTGGGGCTCGACCCGGGTCACCCGGACGCCGGCCTGGGCGAGGCTGAACACCAGATCCGGCACGCGGGCGAGGTCGTCGAGCTGGACCGTTGCCGACGCGCCCCCGGGTGGCCCCTGCGGGGAGTCCCCCCGGGCCCGGCGCTCGTAGGCCATGACGCCGTCGGCAGAGGCCAGTTGATCGAGGCCGGCAGGCTCCTCCGCGTCGAGCTTCACGACCGCGCCTGGCCAGTAGCGCCTGGTGAGGTCGTCGGGTGTGCCGGCGATCAGGTCGGCGCCGTCCTCCAGGACGACCACCTGCTCGGCCAGGCCCTCGGCCTCGAGCAGCAGGTGGGTGCACATGACCACGGTCGAGCCGCCGTCGGCCATCTCACGGATGAGCTCGAGCACCGCGTGGGACGACTCGGGGTCGAGGCCCGACGTGGGCTCGTCGAAGAGCAGGAGGTCGGGCCCGTGCATCACCGAGCGGGAGAGGGCGAGGCGTGTCTTCATGCCGGTGGAGTACCCGCCCACCTGCTGGTCGAGGGCGTCGTCGATGCCGAAGCGGGCGGCGGCCGACCGGATGGCGGCGTCGGCGGCGTCGGCGCGGCCGAGCCCGTAGAGCTCGGCGGCGTAGGCCAGGTTGTCGTAGCCGCTCAGGCGGTCGTAGAGCGCGGGCTTGGCAGAGACGACGCCGCACCGGGTCCGGACCTCCTCCCCGTCGACCGAGGGGTCGAGGCCGAACACCCGCACGGAACCGGAGTCGGGGTTGAGCGCGCCGGTGATCATGCGGATGGCGGTGGTCTTGCCGGCCCCGTTGGGGCCGAGGAGCACGGTGATGCTCTCGCGGCGGGCCGTGAGGTTCAGGTCCGTGAGCGCATCCACGTCGCCGAAGCGACGACCGACGTGGCGGAGCTCGACCGCCAGGTCGGCCGGCGGCTCGGCGGCAGGGTCGTCTTCGAGGTCGGGGCGCGCCGTGGTGAGGGTCACCCTTCGACCATCGGCATCTGCCATCCGCGCTGTAGCCCGCAGGAGCCGGTAATCTTGCGTACATATGTTCGTCCTGGGGATCGATCCCGGCTTGTCGCGCTGTGGCTACGGCTGCGTCGAGCGGCACCGAGACGGGCCCCGCGCCGTCGCGATCGGGGTCATCACCACGCCCCCCGCCGCCCCTCTCCCCGACCGGCTCGCCGAGCTCCAGGCCGAGCTCCGGGCGCTCATCACCGAGCTCCGGCCCGCCGCCGTCGCCGTCGAGCGGGTGTTCTTCCAGGTCAACGTGCGCACGGCCATGTCGGTGGGCCAGGCCAGCGGCATCGCCATGGCCGAGGCCGCGTCCGCCGGATGCCGCGTGGCGCAGTACACCCCCAACCAGGTCAAGGAGGCGGTCGCCGGTCATGGCTCGGCCGACAAGGAGCAGGTGCAGCAGATGGTGCAGACCCTCCTTCGGCTTCCCGAGCCCCCTCGGCCGGCCGACGCGGCCGACGCGGCCGCGCTCGCGCTCTGCCACCTCGCGTACGAGCCCTCGCGCCTTGCCGCCGAGCGGGCCCTGCGGTGATCGGCTCACTGCGGGGAACGCTGCTGGATCGGGGCGCCGACGCACGCGAGGTGCTGGTCGAGGTGGGTGGGGTGGGCTACCGGGTCACCGTCGCCCCGGCCACCGCCCACGGCGTCGGTGACCTGGGGGGCGAGGTGTTCCTCCACATCCACCACCACATCCGTGAAGACGCCCAGACCCTCTACGGCTTCGCCACCCGAGAGGAGCGTCGCTGCTTCGAGGCGCTGCTCGGTGCCCACGGAGTCGGTCCGGCGCTCGCGCTGGCGATCCTGTCCGTGCACGCGCCCGTCGGCCTCCAACAGGTGCTGGCCGACGACGACCTCGACGCGTTGTGCCTCGTGCCCGGCGTGGGCCGCAAGACCGCCACCCGACTCCTGGTCGAGCTCAAGTCCAGCCTCGACCTCGGTGACCTCGACCTCACCCGGCTCGACGTCGGCGACCCCGGGGCGCTCTCGTCCTCGCGTCGGGACGTGCACGATGCGCTGAGCGGGCTCGGGTACGGCGCCGACGAGATTCGCGACGCGCTGCACGACCTGCCCGACGAGGGCGACGCCGCGCTGCTCCTGCGTGTCGCGCTCCAGCGCCTGGCCGTGGCATCGTGATCGGGCAGGCGTCGTGATCGGGCGTCCCTGGTGATCGGGTCCGACGCATGACGGGATGGGAAGGGTGAGAGAAGAGCTGCTCACGCCACATGCGACCGAGGACGAGGCGCTCGACGAGGCCGTCGACGAGGTCGGGCTCCGGCCGCGCGACCTCGACGAGTTCGTCGGTCAGCGCGAGCTCAAGGAACGCCTCCGCATCATCCTCGAGGCCGCCCGCAAGCGCGGGCAGGCCGCCGACCACCTGCTGTTCGCCGGGCCTCCGGGCCTCGGCAAGACCACCCTGTCGAGCATCGTCGCCACCGAGATGGGCGTGGCCATGCATGTCACGTCGGGCCCGGCCCTCGACCGGGCCGGCGACCTCGCCGCCATCATCACCAAGCTCGACGAGGGCGACGTTCTCTTCATCGACGAGATCCACCGGCTCTCGCGTGCGGTCGAAGAGGTCCTCTACCCGGCCATGGAGGACTTCCAGCTGGACATCGTGCTGGGCAAGGGGCCCGCGGCCCGGTCCATCCGGCTCGACCTGCCCCGCTTCACCCTCGTGGGGGCGACCACCCGCACCGGCCTGATCACGGGGCCCTTGCGCGACCGCTTCGGACTCGTGGCGCGCCTCGACTACTACGAGGCGGACGACCTCGAGCTGATCGTGGGACGCACCGCCGAGATCCTGGGCGTGCCGGTGGACACGGCCGGTGGTCGCGAGATCGCGTCGCGGTCGCGCGGCACGCCACGTATCGCCAACCGCCTTCTGCGCCGCGTCCGCGACTTCGCCGAGGTGCGGGCCGAGGGTGTGGTCGACGAGGACACGGCGCATCGCGGCCTCGCGCTGTTCGGTGTCGACAACCTGGGTCTCGACAAGGTCGACCGGGCCATCCTGCTCGCGATCTGCGACCTGTTCAGCGGCGGCCCGGTCGGCCTGAAGACCCTCGCGATCAGCGTGGGCGAGCCGACCGAGACCGTGGAGGACGTCTACGAGCCCTTCCTCATCCAGCAGGGCCTGCTCATGCGGACACCCCAGGGGCGGGTCGTCACCCCCGCCGCATGGGCCCACGTCGGCCTCACGCCGCCGCCTCCCGAGCGTCGCGGAGCATCGCCGGCGGGCCCGGGTCTCTTCGACGCCGCCCCGCCGCTGTAGTCTCGGGTCCTCTGCACATCGACTTCAACAGCTCCGTTGGCCCCAGCCTGGGGGTCGAGGTCGAGTTCGAGCTCGTCGACCGCGACACCCGCCAGCTGGCCAGCCATGCTTCGGCGATCCTCGAGGCGATCGGCGCGGGCCATCCAGGTGGCGAGCACCCCAAGGCGAAGCACGAGCTGTTCGAGTGCACGGTCGAGGTCATCACCGGCATCTGCCACACCGTCCGCGAGGCGAAGGCCGACCTCGCCGGCACGCTGGACGAGGTGCGGGCCGAGGCCGACAAGCGCAACCTGGCCCTGCTCTGCTCGGGCACCCACCCCTTCTCCGACTGGCAGGACCAGGTCATCACACCCGACGACCGCTACCGGGTGCTGGTCGAGGAGATGGCATGGATGGCCCAACGGCTCCAGATCTTCGGCGTGCACTTCCATGTCGGCGTGCGCTCGCCGCAGAAGGCCGTGGCCATCGCCAACGCGCTGTCCGGCTACATCCCGCACCTGCTGGCACTGTCGGCCTCGAGCCCGTTCTCCGATGGCTTCGACACCGGCCTCGCGTCCAGCCGCAGCAAGATCTTCGAGGGCCTGCCCACCGCCGGGCTCCCCGAGCAGATCGTGAACTGGGCGGACTTCGAGCAGTTCATGGAGACGCTCGTGTCCGCCGAGGCGATCGGCACGGTCCGCGAGGTGTGGTGGGACATTCGGCCCCACCCCGACTTCGGCACCGTCGAGCTGCGGATGTGTGACGGCATCCCGACGCTCCGCGAGGTGGCGTCGCTGGCAGCGCTGGCCCAGTCGCTCGTGCACTGGCTCGACACCCTCCACGACCGGGGGTACCAACTGCCGATGCCCCGCGAGTGGATCCTCCGTCAGAACAAGTGGCGCGCCGCCCGCCACGGGCTCGATGCGGCGCTCATCGTCGATGACCAGGGTGCCTGCCAGCCCATCCGTGAGGGCATCTCCGAGCTGCTGGACGAGCTCGCCCCGATCGCGCAGCGCCTGGACTGCGTCGACGAGCTGGCCAGCGTGCGCGAGATCCTCCGGCACGGCGCCAGCTACGAGCGCCAGCGGACGGTCATGGCCGAGCACCACTCGCTCGTGGCCGTGGTCGACTCGCTCGTGCGTGAGCTCGACACCGACCAGCCAGGGTCGTTGGTGACCCGATGACCGCCGACTCCCTCGACACGCAGATCGATCGGTTCCTTGCCGGCCACGAGGAAGAGCTCATCGCCTTCCGGCGCCAGCTCCACGCCCATCCCGAGCTGAGCTGGCACGAGCACGAGACCACCGCGCTGGTGAACTCGCGGCTGTCGGTGGCGGGCCTGGCGCCCGAGCCGTTGACCACCGACACGGGACTCGTCCTCGATCTCGGCGACCCGGCCGCCGGCCCCACCGTGGCGCTGCGGGCCGACCTCGACGCCCTGCCCCTCGACGACGAGAAGGACGTTCCCTACCGCAGCACGGTTCCGGGGGTCTGCCATGCCTGCGGTCACGACGTCCACACCGCGATCCTGCTCGGCACCGCGCTGGCGCTGGCCGACATCCTGCCCGCGTCGGGTGTCGGCGGCCGGGTCCGGCTGCTCTTCCAGCCGGCCGAGGAGGCCATGCCCGGCGGGGCCGACCTCCTCGCCCGCACCAGCGTCATCGACGATGTCGACGTCATCTACGCGCTGCACTGCGACCCGTCGCTCGACGTCGGCCTCGTCGGCATGCGGGTCGGCCCCATCACCGCGGCGGCCGACCGCATCCTGATCCGCCTCCACGGCCCGGGGGGGCACACCGCCCGGCCGCACCTCACCGCCGACCTGATCCACATCGCCGGCCGCATCATCGGTGATCTCCCCGCGGGGTTCGCCAAGCTCTCGGACCTCCGCGATGCGCCCACACTGGTGTTCGGCTCGGTGCAGAGCGGCCATGCCGCCAACGTCATCCCGTCGAGTGCGGTGCTCATGGCCACGTTGCGGACCCAGGGCCGCGAGACCTGGGACGAGGCGCCGGTGGTGATCGAGCGCCTCCTGGCCTCGATCGTGGCACCGTTCGGGGCCACGTACGAGCTCGACTACCAACGAGGGTCGCCGCCCACGGAGAACGACGAGCGAGCCACCGAGGTCTTCCGGGACGCGGCCCGGCTCGCGCTCGGGCCCGAGGCCGTGGTGCCCACGGCCCAGAGCGTGGGCAACGAGGACTTCTCGTGGTTCCTCGAGAAGGTGCCCGGCTCGTACGCCCGGCTCGGCGTCCGACCACGCGGAGCCACCAAGGCCCTCGACATCCATGCCAGCACCTTCGATGTCGACGAGTCGGCCATCGCGGTCGGGGTGCGTCTGCTCACCCGAACGGCACTGACGGCGCTCACCGCGTATGGGGAGGACTGATCTCGCGGCGCCGACCGTCGCTTTCGACTACGTGCTGGACCCGGCGGCCATCGCCCAGGTGCCGCTGGAGCCGCGGGATTCGGCCAGGCTCCTCGTCGATCGCGGCCCATCGATGCCGGCCGAGCACCGGGTCGTGTCCGATCTCCCCGATCTCGTCGGCGAGGGCGACCTGCTGGTCGTCAACGACACGCGTGTGCGGTCGGCGCGCCTCCACCTGAGGAAGGCCACCGGCGGGGCCGTCGAGGTCCTCCTGCTCGAGCGCCTGGTCGGCGACGGCACGGGCTGTTCCTGGGAGGCCCTCGTGCGCCCCGGGCGCCGGGTGCGGCCGGGCACGCGCCTGTCGGGGCCGGGTGCCGACGGCTCCCAGGTCGATGTCGTCGAGGTCGGCGGGCATCTGGCCGACGGCCGACGCGTGATCGAGTTGCTGCGCCCGGAGGACGAAGTGCTGGCCGTCGGCGAGGTCGCGCTGCCGCCCTACATCCACGAGCCGCTGGTCGATCCCGAGCGCTACCAGACGGTGTACGCGAATCGGCCGTCGTCGGTGGCCGCGCCCACGGCCGGCCTGCACCTCACGACGGCGGTGCTCGCCCGCTGCATCGAACGCGGGGCCAGGGTCGCGACGGTCGAGCTCGCGGTCGGTCTGGGGACCTTCCGGCCGATCATGGTCGATGACGTGGCCGACCACCGGGTGCACGTCGAGCAGTACCGCGTGCCCGAGGAGACCATGGCCGCGTGCGATGCCGCGAGACGGGTGGTGGCGGTGGGGACGACCACGGTCCGGGCGCTCGAGAGCGCGGCCGCGAGCGGCGCGCTCGAAGGTCCGACCGACCTCTACATCCGACGCGGCCACCACTTCGGGGTCGTCGGAGCCCTCTTGACGAACTTCCACGTGCCCCGGTCGTCGCTGCTGGTGCTCGTCGACGCCTTCGTGGGCGACCGATGGCGGGCGCTGTACGCGACGGCCCGGGCCGAGGGCTACCGGTTCCTCTCGTTCGGCGACGCCATGTTCCTGCCCGGCCCGCCATTCGACGCCGATCGGGGAGGGGAGCCCTGAGCCTCCTCATGCGGGTCGACGCGACGGACGGGCCGGCACGGGCCGGCACGGTCGTGACGTCGCGTGGTTCCTTCGCCACGCCCTGCTTCATGCCGGTCGGCACACGCGGTGCCGTCCGAACCCTGTCGAGCCCCGACCTCGAAGGCCTCGGTGCCTCGGTGGTGCTCGCCAACACCTACCACCTGATGCTGCGGCCGGGCGCCGGGATCGTCGAGGGCCTGGGTCGCCTGCACCGGTTCATGGGCTGGGACGGTCACCTGCTCACCGACTCCGGCGGCTATCAGGTCTTCTCGCTCGACCCGTCGGTGGACGACGACGGTGTCACGTTCCGCTCGACCTACGACGGCAGCACCCACCGGCTGACCCCCGAAGGCGCCGTCGAGGTCCAGGCGGCGCTCGGGGCCGACATCACCATGGTGCTCGACGTGTGCCCGCCGTGGCCGGCCACCGATGCCGCGGTGCAGACGGCGGTCCGGCGTACGGCCGAATGGGCGGCGAGGGCCCGAACGTCCCACGGGACCGCGCTCGACACCGGCCGGGCGCCGGCCGGCCAGAACCAGTTCGGCATCGTGCAGGGTGGCGTCGACGTGGGCCGACGGGTCGAGAGCACCGAGCGGACCCTCGCTGTCGGCTTCGACGGCTACGGCATCGGTGGGCTCTCTGTCGGGGAGCCCCGCGACCTGCTGTTGCCCGCGCTGGCGGCCACGACGGCGCTCCTGCCCGCCGACCGGCCGCGCTACCTGATGGGGGTGGGCGACCCCGTCGGGCTCGTCGAGGCCGTCGCGCTCGGCGTCGACCTCTTCGACTGCGTGTTGCCGACCCGTCTGGCCAGGCACGGCACCGTCCTCACGTCGGTCGGGCGGCTCAACGTGAAGAACGCCGCCAACGCCACCGACGACGGCCCGCTCGACCCGGCCTGTCCCTGTGAGGTTTGCCGACGCTGGTCGAGGGGCTACCTCCGCCACCTGCTGTCGGTCACCGAGCCCACGGGCGCTCGGCTGGTGACCCTCCACAACCTGGCGTGGACCTTCGCGCTGGTGCGGTCGGCGCGGGACGCCATCTTCAACGGCACCCTCGGCGCCCTGCGATCCGACATCGCCGCGGTTTGGGGCTAGCCTGACCCGCCGGTTGCCGACGTGTACGTGCCTCGGCGCCCCACCCCTGTCTCCGACCCGCCGGACCCCCCATGCAAATCGTCCTCCTGCTGTTGATGATCCCCGCTTTCTACTTCCTGTTGATTCGCCCCCAGCAGCAGAAGGTGAAGGAGCATCAGCAACTCGTCGCCTCGCTCGAGGTGGGTGACGAGATCATGAGCACCGGAGGTGTCTACGGCCAGGTCACCGCCATCGACGGCGACGTGATGCTTCTGGAGGTGGCCGACGGTGTCGAGTTGCGCATCGCCCGTGACGCGGTGGCCGAACTGGTCGAGTACGAATCGCCGGGCGACGATGACTCGGATGCCGATGCGGCATCCGGCAAGTCGTAGCAGGGGCCTGCATTGAAGCGGAAGGGCCTGCGCGGTCTCATAGCGTTCCTCATCTTGGTGTTCGGTACCTTCGGCGCGGTGCTGGCGCTCGACTACAAGCCGCTCCTTGGCCTCGACCTCCAAGGTGGCGTGTCGGTGGTCCTCCAGCCGGCCAACGACGTGCCGAGCGACCAACTCGACCAGGCGATCGACATCATCCGGAGCCGGGTCGACGCCCTGGGCGTGGCCGAGCCCGACATCTCCCGTCAGGGAGACACGATCCTCGTCCAGCTTCCCGGTGTGGAGAACCAGAGCCGGGCGCTCGACCTGGTCGGTCAGACCGCCGAGCTGCGCTTCCGCCCCGTCTGCGGCGTGCTGCCGGGGCCGGGGGCAGAAGCGACCACCCCGACGACGCCGACGACGCCGACCACCGCCGCGGGGGGTTCGACCACGAGCGTCCCCGGAGGGGCGACGACGAGCATCCCGACCACGAGCTCCTCGGCCACCGACGGCACGGTCGGCCTGCCTCCTCCGGGCTTCGTGGAGGGCGAGAGCGCTGCCGGGCTCCAGACCGGCACCACCGAGGCACCGGCCGCGACGACGGCACCGGCCGCCACGGCCACGACCGGCCCGGCCGGATCGGACGTGCCGTCGACCGCCGTCCCCGTTCCCGCCACCACCGACGGGGCGGTTTCGGGATGCACCGCCCCGCCCACCGATCTCAACAGCAACGGCATCACCCGTCGGGTCGATGATCGGGCACGGGACTCGGTGATCCTGCCCGAAGTCGACCCGAACTGCGACGTCGATCCCGCCGATCCCACGAAGTGCTGGGTGCAGCTGTACTGGATGGGGCCCACCGCGCTCAAGGGCGATGCCCTGAGCGATGCCTCGGCCACCTTCCCGAACAACGAGTGGCTGGTGAACCCCGTCTTCAAGGCCGGGGCCGACGGCATCGACAAGTTCAACGCCGTCGCGGGCCAGTGCAACACGGGCGCGCCGACCTGCCCCAGCAAGCAGTTGGCCATCGTGCTCGACGGGCAGGTGATCTCGGCCCCGACCATCAACGAGCCGTCGTTCTCACGCGATCAGATCCAGATCAGCGGGAGCTTCGACGAGGGCAGCGCGAAGGACCTCGCCCTGGTGCTCCGCTACGGATCGTTGCCGGTCGAGCTCGAGCCGCAGCAGACCCAGACCGTCTCGGCCACCCTCGGCAAGGACGCCCTGCAGGCCGGCCTGGTGGCCGGCCTCATCGGCCTGGCGATCGCCACCTTGTTCATGGTCCTGTACTACCGGCTGCTCGGGGTGGCGGCGATGCTCAGCCTCGTCATTGCCGCCATGATGCTCTACACGATCATCGCCTACCTCGGCGAGACGCGGGGCCTGGCACTCACCCTCTCGGGGGTGACGGGCATCATCGTGTCCATCGGCATCTCCCTCGATTCCAACGTGGTGTACTACGAGCACCTGAAGGAGGACGTGCACAACGGTCGGACCCTGCGCTCCTCGGTCGACCGCTCGTTCTCCTCGGCCTTCTCCACCATCGTCAAGGCCGACTCAGCGTCGCTCATCGGTGCCGCGATCCTGTACTTCCTCACCGTGGGCGCCGTGCGCGGCTTTGCGTTCTACCTGGGGCTCGCGGCGCTGCTCGACCTCGCCGCCTTCTACTTCCTGCTCCGACCGATGGTCTCGCTCATGGTGCACAGCAAGCGGCTGGGCAACCGTCCCGGCTGGTTCGGGATCCCCGAGCGACGGGCCACCGCCGATGATCTCGAGCTGGCCACCGAGGGGGCATCGTGATGGGAACGCTGTCGCGGCTGTACCGGGGCGAGAACGACTACGACTTCCGCAAGCTCTGGAAGGTCGGCATCCCCCTGTCGATCTTCCTCGTGCTGCTGAGCCTCGCCTCGCTGTTCACCCGGGAGCTCAACCTCGGCATCGACTTCGAGGGCGGCGGCGTGTGGGAGGTGCCCACCCAGGAGCTGTCGGTGGGCGACGTCCGCGACGCGATGCGCACCGTCGGCGAGGCTGAGGCGAAGATCCAGACGCTCACCAATCAGGCGGGCGACCGGGTGATCCGCGTGCAGGCGGGTGTCGACGCGGTCACGCGCAGCGGCGAGATCACCGAACTGCTCGCCAGCACCGCCGACGTCGAGGCCGGCGAGATCAGCGTGAGCACGGTGGGGCCGTCCTGGGGTGACAACATCACCGACAAGGCCGTGCGCGCCCTGGTCTTCTTCCTCATCATCCTCGGCCTCTACATCACGCTGCGCCTCGAATGGCGCATGGCCGTCGGCGCCCTCCTGGCGGTCGTGCACGACATCATCATCAGCGTCGGCGTGTACTCGGTGTTCGGTCTCGGGGTCACACCGGCCACGGTCGTCGCCTTCCTCACGATCCTCGGGTTCTCGCTGTACGACACGATCGTCGTCTTCGACAAGGTGCAGGAGAACCAGGCGCGCGTCGGCCTGGCCAACCGCACCACCTACACGGGCCTGATGAACCTCTCGCTCAACCAGACCCTGATGCGCTCGGTGAACACGACGTTCGTCACGATCATCCCGGTGATCTCGCTGCTGATCATCGGCGCCGGCCTCCTGGGCGCCGTCAGCCTCGAGGAGTTCGGGCTCGCCCTCCTGGTCGGCCTGCTCAGCGGCGCCTACTCGTCGCTCGTGGTCGCGGCGAGCGTCGTAGCGGCCCTGAAGGAACGAGAGCCGCGGAACCGCGCCCTCCGGGAGCGGCTCGAGCGGGCGGAGGGTGGTTCTGTGCCGGTGACCGGTGTCCGCGAGCGGGCGTCGGTGTCGGTGTCATCGCGTGCGGCGGCGGCGAGGGCGGCGCGACCTTCGGCGCCGGCCGCCGGCGCCGAAGGGGTCTCGACGACCCCGGTGGCCCCGACGGGCACCGCCATCCCGCCCCGTCCCCGCAAGAAGAAGAAGCGCTGAGCCAGCCTCTATGCTGACCTGATGGCGGCTGATGCCGAGTGGCTCAAGGATCACATCCGGGACATCCCTGACTTCCCCACGCCGGGCATCGTCTTCAAGGACATCTCGCCGCTCCTGGCCGACGTCGATGCCTTTCGGTTCACGATCGATGCCTTGGCCGACCACTTCGCCGGGTACGAGGTCGATCGGGTGATCGGCATCGAGGCCCGCGGGTTCATCCTCGGCGCGCCCGTCGCCTACCGGCTGGGCGCGGCCTTCGTGCCGGTGCGCAAGCCCGGCAAGCTGCCCCACGAGGTCGAGGGCCAGGAATACGACCTCGAGTACGGGACCGACCTGCTCGAGGTGCACCGTGACTCGATGGTGGAGGGGCACCGGGTGGCGATCATCGACGACGTGTTGGCGACCGGCGGCACCGCCGCGGCCACCGCCAGCCTCGTCGCCAAGCTGGGGGGCGAGGTCGCGGGCTTCGGCTTCCTCATGGAGCTCGGGTTCCTGAACGGCCGGGACCGCCTCGGCGGCCGAGACGTCGTGTCGCTGCTCACCTACCGCTGAGCCGCCGTGGCCACCACCGTCGATCGCGTCCTACCCTGGCGACGGCACAGTGTGCCGGCGGCCGTCGAGCTGAAGCCGTTGCTCGACGCGTTCCGGCGGCACCACCCAAAGGCGTCGAGCGCGCTCATCACTCGGGCGTACCAGCGCGCCGCCGCCGCCCACGAGGGACAGTTCCGCAAGTCGGGCGACCCGTACGTCACCCACCCCCTGGCCGTGGCCACGATCGTGGCCGATCTCGGCCTCGACGAGGACACCGTGGCCGCGGCGCTGCTCCACGACGCCGTGGAGGACACCCTGGTGGATCTCGACGGCCTACGAGACGAGTTCAACCCGGTCGTGGCGTCCATCGTCGACGGGGTCACGAAGCTCGAGCGGCTCGACTTCGAGACCAAGGAGGCCCAGCAGGCGGCCACCATCCGCAAGATGTTGGTGGCCGTCGCCGAGGACCTGCGGGTGCTGATCATCAAGCTCTCCGATCGCCTGCACAACATGCGGACGATCGCGGCGATGCCCGAATGGAAGCAGCAGCGAACGGCCCGGGAGACCCTCGACGTGTACGCGCCGCTGGCGCACCGCTTCGGAATGCAGGACATGAAGCAGCAGCTCGAGGACCTCGCGTTCGCGGCCCTGCACCCCAAGCGCTACGCCGAGATCGACCACATGGTGTCGATCCGGGCCCCCGAGCGCGACCTCTACCTGGCCCAGGTGCTCGAGGAGGTCCGCCAACGGATGGTCGAGCTCGGCATCGATGCGGAGGTGACGGGGCGACCGAAGCACCTCTGGAGCATCTACGAGAAGATGGTGGTCAAGGGTCGCGAGTTCGACGACATCTTCGACCTCGTGGGCATCCGGGTCATCGTCGAGACGGTGAAGGACTGCTACGCGGCCGTCGGCTCGATCCATGGCACCTGGCACCCGGTGCAGGGACGCTTCAAGGACTACGTGGCGATGCCGAAGTTCAACCTCTACCAGTCGCTGCACACAACGGTGATCGGGCCCCAGGGCAAGCCTCTCGAGGTGCAGATCCGCACTCGCGAGATGCACGGTCGTGCCGAGATCGGTGTGGCCGCCCACTGGACCTACAAGGACCCGTCCCCGGCCGGCGATGTCGTCTGGCTCAACCGGATCATCGACTGGCAGCAGGAGACGTCGGACCCCGGCGCGTTCATGGCAAACCTGAAGATCGACCTCGACCAGGACGAGGTCTATGTCTTCACGCCCCAGGGCGACGTCGTCACGCTCCCCTTGGGTGCCACGCCCATCGACTTCGCGTACACGATCCACACCGAGGTGGGCCACGCCTGCATCGGGGCCAAGGTCGACGGGCGCCTGGTGGCCCTCGAGTCGCCGCTGCGCTCGGGGGCCACCATCGAGATCTTCACGGCCAAGACGGGTAGCTCGGGGCCGTCCCACGACTGGCTCAACGCCGTGGTGACCCGGCGCGCCGCGAACAAGATCAGGCAGTGGTTCTCGCAGGGGCGGCGGGAGGATGCCATCGAGAACGGTCGCGACGAGGTGCAGCGTGCCCTCCGGCGCGAGGGAGTCCCGATCCGGACGCCGGCGGCGACCAAGCTGGTCGCCGATGTGGTGGCCAGCCTCAACTACGCCGACCTCGACGCCCTGTACGCGGCGGTGGGCGAGCGTCACGTCTCGCCGCAGGCCGTCGCCGCACGGGCGACCCGCCTGCTCCACGGTGGCGACCCCGGCCGCGAGGTGCAGCTGCCGACCACGGTTCGCCGTCCCCGCCGGTCGACCGACGGCGCGGGCGTGCACGTCGAGGGCCTCGACGACGTCATGGTGCGCCTGTCTCGTTGCTGCACCCCGGTGCCGGGCGACGAGATCATGGGTTTCGTGACGAGGGGCCGGGGGGTCTCGGTGCACCGGACCGACTGTGCGAACGCCGTTTCGCTGACGACCGGGCAGACCGATCGGCTCATCGAGGTGGAGTGGGACGAGGCCCACAACGGCATGTTCGTGGCGTCGATCGAGGTGAAGGCCCTCGATCGACGGTCGCTGCTGGGCGACGTGTCGTCGGTGTTCGCCGGGTACCAGGTGAACATCCTCGGTTCCACCACCCGCACGGGCACCGACCGCGTGTGCAAGATGCACTTCGACGTCGAGTTGGGCGATCCGTCGCACCTCGAATCGGTGATCAGCAGCATCAAGGGCATCGAGAGCGTGTACGACGCCTACCGGGTGCTCCCCGGCTCCTGACGCACCGGCCGGGCGGTGCCGGCCGCGGCATCGTGCCGGAGGCGCCCCGACGGAGGAGGAGCCGATGGGAGGGCGTCCGACGGAGGAGGAGCCGATGGGAGGGCGTCCGACGGAGGAGGAGCCGATGGGAGGGCGTCCGACGGAGGAGGAGCCGATGGGAGGGCGTCCGGTAGCCTCGAAGGCCGTGGCCGATCCGTTTCCCGCGGGTGCCACGGCGGAAAAGGAGCCCCACCGATGACGGCCGTCCCGGCAGCAGGCATGAGAACGGACTACTGCGGCGAGCTGCGCGCCGACGATGCCGGCCGCGAGGTGTCGGTCTGCGGATGGGTCGCCACCCGACGCGAGCACGGCGAGCACCTCGCCTTCATCGACGTGCGGGACCGCACGGGCGTGGTGCAGTGCGTGGTCGACGGCGCGAGCGACCTGCGCAGCGAGTACGTGGTGCGGGTCAGCGGCAGCGTGCGACGCCGCCCGGCTGGCACCGTCAACCCCGGGCTGCCCACGGGCGAGGTCGAGATCGGCGACGCCACCGTCGAGGTGCTGTCGGCGGCCGAGCCGCCTCCCTTCCCCCTCAGTGGCCGGGTCGAGACCGACGAGACCCTTCGCCTGCGCCACCGCTACGTCGACCTGCGCCGCGACCGCCTCCAGCGCAACCTGGGCATCCGGGCGGCGGTGAACACGGCGCTGCGGCTGGCCATGGTGCGCCAGGGCTTCACCGAGGTGGAGACCCCGATGCTCATCGCCTCGACGCCCGAGGGGGCCCGAGACTTCGTGGTGCCGTCGCGGCTGCACCCCGGCTCGTTCTACGCCCTGCCCCAGAGCCCGCAGCTCTTCAAGCAGCTCTGCATGGTGGGAGGCCTCGACCGCTACTTCCAGATCGCCCGTTGCCTCCGCGACGAAGACCTTCGGGCCGACCGCCAGTTCGAGTTCATGCAGCTGGATCTCGAGGCCAGCTTCGTGGGTCAGGACGAGATCCTTGCCTTCACCACCGAGGCCGTGCTCGACGCCGTCCAGGCAGTCACCGGCGAACGGCCGGGGGAGATCCCGGTGATGACCTGGCACGAGGCCATGGAGCGCTTCGGCAGCGACAAGCCCGACGTCCGCTTCGGCATGGAGCTGGTCGAGCTCACCGGGCTCTTCGCAGGCACGGGCTTCAACGCGTTCAAGGCGCCGTGCGTGAAGGCGATCAAGGTCGACGGTGGCGCCGATCGCACCCGCAACCAGCTCGACGGCCTCACAGACGACGCCAAGCGGTGGGGCGCCAAGGGACTGGTGTGGATGAAGGTCGAGCAGGGGGCCACGGTGTCCTCGCCGGTTGCCAAGTTCCTCACGCCGGACGAGATCGCCGGCCTGCTGGCGGCCACCGGTGCCGAGCCGGGCGACCTCATGCTCCTGGTCGCCGACGAGCGGGACGTGGTGCGCCATGTGCTCGGCCTGCTCCGTCTGGCGCTCGGACGACCACCCGTCACCGAGGGCGGCCTCCACTTCTTGTGGGTCGTCGAGTTCCCGCTCTTCGAATCGATCGACGAGGACGGGCGCCCCGTCTCGGCACACCACCCCTTCACCATGCCGCACCCCGAGGATCTGGCCCTGCTCGATGTGGGCGGCCAGGACCTCCTGGCCATCCGGTCGCAGGCGTACGACCTCGTGCTCAACGGGTGGGAGCTCGGCTCCGGCAGCGTCCGGATCCACCGGGCCGAGGTGCAGTCGAAGGTCTTCTCGGCGCTCGGTATCGGCCCCGAGGAGGCGCAGGCCAAGTTCGGGTTCCTGCTCGAGGCCTTCCGGTACGGAGCGCCGCCCCATGCGGGATTCGCGTTCGGCACCGATCGGCTGGTGGCCCTCCTGGCCGGCGAGGAGAACATCCGCGAGGTGATCGCGTTCCCGAAGACGCAGTCGGGCGCCGATCCGCTCACGTCGGCACCCACCCCGATCGATCCGGCGGCCCTCGCCGAGCTGGGCCTGCGTGTGCTCCCGCCGAAGAGCTGATCGTCAGCGCGTGAGCTCGACCACCACGCTCCCTGGCTGAGCAGTGGGGAACGCCGGCTTCTTCCCGGCCAGGACCGTGTCCGGCCGGCGGTGGACGACCATTCGCAGGTGATCGGGGCCGCGGCGGGCGGTCGCGTTGTCGGCACCCATGCCCGTCACCTCGTAGCCGAGCCGCTCCAGTTCGTCGCGCATCGCCGCCGCGACGGCCTCCGGCTCGTGGCCCGTGGTCATGAGCAGCACCTCGCTGTCGGTGAGCGTCCGCCCTTCGACGGTGGTGAGGGGCAGGAGATCGCAGGGCAGCGAGATCCCGGACAACGCCTCCAGCAGCGAGGCGGCCCCGGCATCACCGCCGGACGGAGCGGAGCGCGCCGCCGGGGTCGGCATGGCCCCGCCGGCGGTCGTGGCGCCTGGGTGGGGGGGCGGGGCCCCGTCCGGGGCGGTTGGCGGTGGGGCCCAACGCACGGCCTTCGGCGCACCCGGAGCCATCCGCGACCCGGCCCGCGTCCTGCGACCGACGAGGCGCCGGATGAAGAACGCGACACCGACGACCAGCCACGCGTAGAACAGCAGCACCACCGGGGTCGGCACCCATCGATCGTGGCACACCGGTGCACCCACCCGGCGTGCCTTCGGCAGACAACGCGGCCGGTTACCCTCCGCTGGGATGGCCAACGACCTCTTCGGCGCGGCGGCGGACGAGCGTCTCCGGCGGCGAGCGCCGCTCGCGGATCGCCTGCGACCGGCGACCCTCGATGACGTGGTGGGCCAGGAGCACCTGCTCGGGGTGGGTCGACCGTTACGGGCGCTCGTGGATGCCGACCGCCTCTCGTCGGTCATCCTCTGGGGCCCGCCGGGGACGGGCAAGACCACCCTGGCGCGCCTCCTGGCGTCGCGGTCGTCGAAGGCGTTCGTCGCCTTGTCCGCGGTCACCGCCACGGTGAAGGACGTTCGCGAGGTCACCACCGCCGCCGAGCGACGGTTGGGCGAGCACGGTCAGGGGACGATCCTGTTCCTCGACGAGGTCCACCGCTTCAACAAGGCGCAGCAGGACGCGCTCCTCCCGGCGGTGGAAACCGGTCTCCTGGTCTTGGTCGGGGCCACGACCGAGAACCCCTATTTCGAGGTCAATCCGCCCCTGCTGTCGCGTTCGACCCTGTTCCGGCTCGAGCCGCTGGACGAGGCGGCGCTCCGCCGACTGCTGGAACGAGGCCTCGCCGCCGAGGAGGCCACTGCGGCCGACGAGGCGCTCGACCTGCTCGTCCTGCGCTCGGCCGGCGACGGGCGTCACGCGCTGACCGCGCTGGAGGTGGCGGTGGCCCTGGCCTCCGACGCGAGCGGCCCTCAGGCAGGCGCGTCCCGACACGTGACCGAGGCGCACGCAGAGGCCGCGCTCGACACCAAGGCGCACCGTTACGGTCGCGACGACCACTACGACGTGGTGAGCGCGTTCATCAAGAGCATTCGTGGCTCCGATCCCGATGCCGCCCTCTACTGGTTGGCCCTGATGCTCGAAGCAGGGGAGGACGCCCGATTCATCGCCCGCCGCCTGGTGATCCTCGCGTCCGAGGACGTGGGGCTGGCCGATCCTCAGGCCCTGGTGCTCGCCGACGCGGCGGCACGGGCGCTGGAGTTCGTCGGCCTGCCAGAGGCCAGGCTCAACCTGGCGCAGGCCACGATCTACCTGGCCGTCGCGCCCAAGTCGAACCGGGTGACGGTCGCGTTCGGCCGGGCGGTGTCGGACGTGCGCGACCAGCCGCGCGGTGAGGTGCCCACCCATCTACGCGACGGGCATTACCGGGGCTCGGCCGCGCTGGGTCACGGGGTGGGCTACGAGTATCCTCACGACGATCCACGCGGGTGGGTCCCCCAGGACTACCGACCGGAGCATCTGGCCGGCCGGGTCTACTACGAGCCCACACCGCACGGTGCCGAGGAGGAGGTCGCCCAGCGCATGCACGAGCGACGAGAAGGCGGACGAGAGGCGGCGTCGTCATGAGCGCCGTCGAGATCACCGCCCTGGTCGTGGCGGTGGCCTGCACGGTCGCCCTCTGTGTGCTCGTGGCGGCCGTGGCGTGGCTCGCCAGGGCCGTCAGGGCCCTCAACGCGGAAGTCGACCATCTGCGGCGCGAGACCCTGGTCACCGTCGCGGCCCTCCAGGACGCGGTCGGTCGTGCCGATGCGGAGCTCGAACGGACCGACGGCCTGCTCGACGCGGCAGAACGGGTCACCGCCGCGGCCGAGACCAGGGCGCGGCTCGCGAGAGAAGCCTTCTCGACGCCGGTGATCAAGGTGCTGGCGCTGGCCGCGGGCACGAACCGCGCCGCCCGGCGCCTACGGAAGACCGGTTGAGTCGATGATCAAGCGTCTGGTCTGGTTCCTCGTCGGTGCCACTGCGGGCATCGCGGCGTGCCTGTGGGCGTTCACGGTCGGTCGTAGGACGGTGCGCCGGCTGGCGCCGACGCAGGTCGTCGGTGAGGTGTCGACGGGGGTCCGATCCCTCCTCGATGATCTGCGCGACGCCGTGACCGAGGGGCGGTTGGCGATGCGCGAACGGGAGGCAGCGCTGCGGGCCGAGCTCGAACGCGTCGAACGGCCCCCGTCCGCCCGCCCCGCGCTGCCGGCCAAAGCTTCCCTGAACTGACCCTCGCGCCCCTACATTGTCGGGGTGCAGGCCAACGAGCTGCGACGTGCGTTTCTGGGGTTCTTCGAGGAGCGGGGCCACACCGTGGTGCCCTCGGCGAGCCTCATCCCTCACGACGCCACCGTGCTCTTCACCATCGCGGGCATGGTGCCGTTCGCTCCCTATTTCATGGGTGACGAGACGGCGCCGTACGCCCGGGCGACGTCGGTGCAGAAGTGCGTCCGCGCCGGCGGCAAGCAGAACGACCTCGACGAGGTGGGCCGCACCACCCGGCACCTGAGCTTCTTCGAGATGTGCGGCAACTTCAGCTTCGGTGACTACTTCAAGGAGCGGGCGATCCCGCTCGCATGGGAGTTCCTCACCGAGCGCCTCGGGCTCGATGCCGAGCGGCTCTGGATCACCGTTCACCTCTCCGACGACGACGCAGAGCGCATCTGGCGCGATGACGTCGGCGTGCCCGCCACGCGCATCCAGCGACTCGACGAGGACAATTTCTGGCGCATGGGTGACACGGGGCCGTGCGGGCCCTGCTCCGAGATCTTCTGGGACAAGGGTGCGGCCTACGGGGCCGACGGCGGCCCGGCTCACGGCGGTGAGGAGCGGTTCGTCGAGATATGGAACCTCGTGTTCATGGAGTTCGACCGCCGGGCCGACGGGACGATGTCGCCGTTGCCGAAGCCCAGCATCGACACCGGTTTCGGCCTCGAGCGCAACCTGGCCGTGCTCCAGGGTGTCGACTCGGTGTTCGACACCGACGAGCTCGCCCGGCTGATCGGTCGGGCGGCCGAGCTCACCGGTGTGGCCTACGGTGCGACGGCTGCGTCCGACGTGTCGCTGCGGATCCTCGCCGAGCACGCCCGCACGATGACCTTCCTCGTGAGCGACGGCGTGTTCCCCTCCAACGAGGACCGGGGCTACGTGCTGCGTCGCATCATGCGGCGTGCGGTGCGCCACGCCTACCTCCTCGGTGTCGACGCCGTGGTCACCCCCGAGCTCGTGGACGAGGTGGTCGACGTGATGGGCGACGACTACCCCGATCTCCGCAAGAACCACGACTTCGTGCGAGGCGTCGCCGACCGGGAGGAGCGGCGCTTCCGTGAGACCCTCAAGACGGGTTCCGTGCTGCTCGACGATGCGCTGGCCGGCGTGAGCCGGGGCGGGATGCTCGACGGCCGCGTGGCCTTCACCCTGCACGACACCTACGGGTTCCCCCTCGAGGTCACCCAGGAGATCGCCTCGGAGCGCGGCTTCGCGGTCGACACCGTCGGCTTCGACCGTGCGATGGCCGAGCAGCGCACGAGGGCCAAGGACGCTCGCAAGAACGCAGGGACGGCAACCGGTGACATCGATGCCTACCAGGAGGTCGCCGAGCAGTTCGGGCCCACGGACTTCACCGGCCGTGACGAGTTCGAGACCACGGCGAGGGTCCTGGCGGTCACCGACCGGGCCACTGACGCGCACGGAGCCCGCACCGCCTCGGTCTTCCTCGACCACACGCCCTTCTACGCCGAATCGGGTGGGCAGGTGGGGGACACCGGCACCATCAGCACGGACAGCGGGCGGGCCGAGGTGACCGACACCACCTACGCCCTCCCCGGTCTGCACCGGCACGCGGTCCGGATCGTCGAGGGTGACCTCACTCCCGGACAGGAGGCCGGCGCTGCCATCGACGTGGACCGACGCGACGCCATCCGCCGCAACCACACGGGCACCCATCTCCTCCACTGGGCGCTGCGACGGGTGCTCGGAGACCACGTCAAGCAGCAGGGGTCGATGGTCTCGCCCGACCGCTTGCGGTTCGACTTCAGCCACTACGAGCCGGTGAGCGCGGCCGAGCTGGCCACCATCGAGGACCTCGTCAACCGGGAGATCCTGGCGAACGGGCCGGTCCGCCACTACGAGACCACCAAGGAGAACGCCGAAGCCGTCGGCGCGATCGCCTTCTTCGGCGACAAGTACGGCGACATCGTCCGCGTGCTCGAGGCCGGCGGTCAGTCGGTCGAGCTCTGTGGTGGAACCCACGTTCGCGCCACCGGCGACATCGGCTCGGTGAAGATCATCTCGGAGGGGTCGATCGGTTCGAACCTCCGCCGGATCGAGGCCGTCACGGGCATGGGGCCCATCGAGCGGCTGCGGCACGACGAGGCCCTCCTCGGTGGGGTCGCGGCGCTGCTCGGCGTGCCGCCCGAGGAAGTGGTCGAGGGGTTGGAGAAGCGCCTCGCGGAACTGAAGCTGGCGCGTGACGAGCTCAGGGCCGTTCGCCGGCGCGAGGCCACCGGTCGTGCACACGCGTTGGTGGCAGCGGCCATCGACGATGTGGTCGTCGCGCGCATCGACGGTGTCGGTCGAGACGACCTGCGCGATCTGGCCGTGGCCGTCCGGGACCTGGGCGCCCGCGCCGTCGTGCTCGGTGGCGCACCTGACGACGGCGGCGCCGCGCTGGTGGCGGCCGTCGCGCCGAACAGCGGCCTCGACGCGTCGGCCTTGATCGCCGAGGCGGCGAGAACGGTGAAGGGTGGTGGCGGCAGGAGCCCCGATCTGGCCGTGGCCGGCGGCAAGGAGCCGGCGACCCTCGACGAGGCCCTGGGGCAGGCTCGAACGGCTGCCGGCATCGCTTGACCCCCGCCGCCCCGCCCGGACGGGTGCTCGGCCTCGACCTCGGGTCGCGACGCATCGGCGTGGCCGTGAGCGACCCTGGTCGGGTGATCGCGTCGCCCGACCGGGTCCTCTCACGCAGCGGCGACGCCGAGCGCGACCGACGCGCCATCGCGGCCATCGCGGACGAGTGGGAAGCTCGGGTGCTGGTGATCGGGCTCCCGTTGTCGCTCGACGGCTCCGAGGGGCCTGCGGCGCAGGCCGCCCGCCGAGAGTCGGAGCACCTCGCCGAGCTGACCGGCCTCCCTGTCGAGACCTACGATGAGCGCTTCACGACCGTGACGGCAGATCAGCAGTTGGCTGCGCAGAACATGCGGGGCCGGGACCGACGGAAGGTGGTCGACAAGGTCGCCGCCGCGGTGATCCTGCAGGCATGGCTCGACCGTCGACCCCAGGACAGCTCGTGAGCAACCCCCCGCCCTCGTACGGAAGCGACATCCGCGAGGGCGTCTCCCCACCCCAGGCGCGCAACACCGCCGCCGGCTCGGCGGTGCCGTCCCCCTCGTCCACGCAGCGGCCGTCGCACCGTCGGTCGCGTCGTCGGCGCTGGCCGATCGTCGTCCTGGCCGTCCTCACCTCGTTCGCGCTGATCGTCGGCCTGGCCTCCGTCTGGCTGATGCGGCAGGTGAGCCCGGGGTCGCCGGGCGCCGAGGTGACGGTTGCCATCCCCGAGGGCACGTCGACGAGCGGGATCGCCACCCTGCTCGAGGCAGAGGGCGTGGTCACCAACGCCACGATCTTCCAGTACTACGTGAGGTACCGGGGCGAGGGAACGATCCAGGCCGGCGACTACGTCCTGCGTGAGCACGCGTCCATGGGATCGACGCTGGCCACACTCGAGGCGGGGCCTGCGGCACCCCCCTTCGACCAGGTCACGATCCCCGAGGGCTACAGCGTCTGGGCGGGCGCGGGCCTTCCCGTCCCGGGCCCGATGGTCACCCAGCTCGACGAGGCCGTCGACCGGTTCACCGTCGACTCGATCGCCGCCGTGCTCCTCGGCGGCGAGGTGCGGTCGCGCTTCCAGCCGGCCGACGTGGCGAACCTCGAGGGGCTGGTCTTCCCGGACACGTATCGCATCGAGGAGGAGGACGACGAGACGGCCGTGGTCTCCCAAATGGTCGAGCGCTTCGACGAGGTGGCCGGCGAGGTCGGCTACGACCGTGCCGAGGCGGTCACCGGGCGCACGGCCTACGAGACGATCATCGTGGCCTCCCTGGTCGAGCGTGAGGCCGGCATCGACGAGGACCGGGCCAAGGTGGCGCGTGTCATCTACAACCGCCTGGAGCAGGGGATCCCGCTCGGTATCGACGCCAGCATCGCCTACGCGGTCGGCGGGGCCACGAACGGGACCCTCACCGCCTCGCAGTTGGCCGTCGACTCGCCCTACAACACCCGCGAGGTCGCGGGCCTCCCGCCGGGCCCGATAGGGCTGCCGGGGCGGGCGTCGCTCGAAGCGGCCATGAACCCCGCGGACGGTCCGTGGCTCTACTACGTCCTCGCCGACCAGGACGGCCGGCACTTCTTCACTGATGACTACGACGAGTTCCTCGACGCGAAGGGGCGCTGCCAGGACCTCGGGCTGTGCTGAGCGACGTCACGGCGGCCACCCGCGTCGCCGCGGTCATCGGGGACCCGGTCGGGCACTCGTTGTCACCGGCCATCCACAATGCGGCGTTTCGGGCCGTCGGGCTCGACTGGGTCTTCGTGGCCTTCCCGGTCGCCGCGGGCGACACGGACCCGGCGATCGCCGCGGTTCGTGCCCTGGGCCTGGGTGGTCTGTCGGTCACGATGCCCCACAAGGACGGGGCGGCGCGGGCGGTCGACCGCCTGTCGCCTGATGCAGAGGCCCTGGGAGCGGTGAACTGCGTGGTCCCAGACGGATCGATGCTCGTGGGGGAGAACACCGACGGCGCGGGGTTCGTCGACACGCTCCGTGTCGACCTCGGGGTGGAGCCGGCCGGGCTGCGCTGTGTGGTCCTCGGCGCGGGCGGCGCGGCGAGGGCGGTGATCCGGGCATTGGCGCGTGCGGGCGCAGCCGAGGTGGTGGTCGTCAACCGCACGCCGGTGAAGGCCGATGCTGCCGCGTCCCTCGCCGGAGCCGCCGGACGGGTGGGTCGGCCCGAGGATGCCTCGGCAGCGGACCTCGTGGTCAACGCCACGCCCGTGGGGATGACCGGGACGTCGACGCCGCTCCCGGGTGAGACCCCGGGCGCGGGGCAGCTGGTGGTCGACCTGCTGTACGAACCGGTCATGACGCCTCTGCTCGTGTCGGCGGAAGCGGCCGGTGCCCGCGTGGCCAATGGCCTCGGCATGCTGGTCCACCAGGCGGCCCACGCCTTCCGGCTGTGGACAGGCGAGCCGGCGCCCGTCGCCGCGATGGCCGAGGCGGCCAGGTCGGAGCTCCGGAAGCGGTCTTTGGCGGGAGACTGAACTTTCGCGCGCGTCGTGCCGATGGAAGCGGAGTCAATCAGTCGTCGGAGGTGGCTTCGTGGCACTACAGGGCACGATCGAGACGTTTGCGCTGCCCGAGGTCCTACGTCTGCTCGGGTCGAGCGCGAAGACCGGTCGGCTCCGCGTGAGCGGTGACCGAGGATCGGGAAGCGTGTGGGTGGACGGGGGCAAGGTCGTGGGGGCCGAGGCCACGGGTACGCCCGAGGATTCCTCACCGGCCACCGTGATGTTCGAGCTGCTGCGCTACGTCGAGGGCTCGTTCAGCTTCGACGACGACCAGGTGACCTCCCGGGACGGAAGCCCCCAGGACATCGAGGTGCTCCTCGGTGACGCGGTGCGGCACCTGGCCGAGTGGAAGGAGATCGAGGCGGTCATCCCGTCCCTCGACCTGCGGATCGTGCTGGCGACCGACCTCCCCGCAGCCGAGGTCGTGATCGACGCCAACCGGTGGCACGCCATCGTGGCCGTGGCGTCCGGCGAGTCGCCGAGAGCGATTGCCGACGCACTCGGCCTCGATGAGCTCTCGGCGTGTCGTCGGGCCAGGGAACTCGTCGAGGACGGCCTCGTGATCGTCTCGGAGACCCCCCGCCCGCTGGAGGCCGATGTCGATGCCGAACCCGTCGACGAGATCGGGGAGGCGATCGACCATCCAGCGGAGGCCGACGTGTGGGACCGCCCGATGGCGAGCGACTCGACCTTGGCGATTTCGGCACCCGAGGAGCCGGAGCCGGCCCCCCCGTTGCCGACCGAGCCCCGATCGGCGGCACGGGCCGAGCTCGATGCGATGGCATCGGGCTTCGGGCTCCAGGACCTGGCCGGCACGCCCGCCGCCCACGGTCCCGTGGCGAGCGACCCGATGTCGAGCGACCCGATGTCGAACAGCCCGATCTCGAGCGATCCGATGTCGAGCAACCCGATGTCGAGCACCCCGATGTCGAACAGCAATGGGTTCGACCACGGGTTCGCCTCGGACCCGAGTCAGGACCCGGCCTTCTCGTTCGCCGCTCCCGGTGCCGGCTCCAGTGGCCTCGACGATCCTGGCAGCCCGCTGGGTTCGTCCCTGGGCAACGGCTTCCTGTTCGAGTCCCCCCCGACCGGCGCCGCGCTCTTCGCGGAGGACGTCGTCCCGCCGCCTCCGCCTCCGCCGCCGCCCCCCCCTCAGGGCCACGCTTCCGGCGCCCCGCTGTTCGGGTCGGAACCGGCCGGGTTCAACGGTGATCACGACAGCGAGTCGGGTGATGCCGCGGAGGTCGCCCGGCAGCTGGCCAACCTCAGCCCGAAGGCCGCCCGCGCCGTGGCGGCCGCGGCCCGAGCCTCGACGGTGGAGGAGCGCGAGGCAGCGCTGGCCGAGGTCACCTCGGAGGGCGACGAGCCCATCAACCGCGGTCTCCTGTTGAAGTTCCTCTCCTCCGTCCAGACCTGACGCGGGCCCGTTCACCGAGGCCGTCGACCCCGCGCCGCCGATACCGTGCCGCAGATGCCGGACACCCTCGTCGTTGCGCTGTGCACGCTCGCCGGGCTCGTCGTGGGACCGTTCCTGACAACGCTGATCATCGAGGTACCCCACCGGGGGCCGGTGTCGTGGCCGGGGCCCCGTGCCCACCCACCCATCGTCCATTGGCTGCGCCCCTCCCCTGACGGGGGCGATCGGTCGTTGCCCCGGGGTTGGGGGGTCGCCGTCGAGGTCGCGTCGCCGGCCCTGTTCGGCCTGGCCGCGCTGCGTTGGGGGGCGAGTTGGGTCGTGGTGCCCTACCTCGTGCTCTTCGCCGCGCTGCTCGTGGTGTCGGTGATCGACATCGAGCACTACCGGATCCCGGACCGGATCGTCTTCCCGGCACTCGGCCTCTCGCTGCCTCTCATCGCGGTGGTGTCGTTGGTCGAAGGGTCACCGCGTTCGATCGTCTGCGCCTTGGCGGGAGCCGTCACCTACTTCCTGCTCCTGTTCGTCGCCCACCTCGTCTATCCCGCCGGCATGGGCTTCGGCGACGTCAAGCTGGCCCTGCTGATGGGGCTGTTCCTCGGGTGGATCTACGTCGACATCCTGCGGGGCGTCACCCTCGTCCTGTTCGCCCTCATGATCGGCTGCCTGCTCGGGGTGGCCGTGGGCGGCGTGCTGGCGCTGGTGCGGCGGGCGAACGCTGCCTTCCCGTTCGGGCCCGCGCTCGCGCTGTCCGCAGTGATCGCCATCCTCTTCAGCGACCAGATCCTGCGCATCTGAGCATTCCGGGCACGGCGGTGTCGCTGTTCGCGCCGGGTCTCGACTGGTCACCGGAGAACGGTGCTCCTACCATCGGACGCGGTCCGGCCGGACGGCGGGGCGAGCGATCTCCGGGGGACTCCGATGGCCAACGCCACCAAAGACGCACCAGCCGGCGTCGACGTCGTCGACGAGCTCGGTGGGTGGCTCGAGGCGAACTGGGATGCCGATCTGACGGTGGGCGAATGGTGGGAGCGCCTGGGCCTGGCCGGCTGGTCGGCACCCGGCCTCCCGACGAACGCCTACGGCCACGGCCTGTCTCGCAACGACACCGTGCGGGTGCAGGACGAGATCGCCCGCTTCGGCGCCCTCGGCGCGCCCGGTGGCCTGGGGCTGATGCTGGCCGCGCCCACGATCGCCACTCACGGCAGCCAGCTGCAGATCGACCGGTACGTGCGCGACATCGTCACCGGGCAACAGGGCTGGTGCCAGCTGTTCAGCGAGCCGGGCGCCGGTTCGGACCTGGCCGGGCTCACCACCAGGGCCGTCAGGGACGGCGACGAGTGGGTGGTCGACGGCCAGAAGGTGTGGACATCCGCCGGGCAGGTGGCCGACCTGGGCATGCTGATCGCCCGCACGGACCCCGACGTCCCCAAGCACCGGGGAATCAGTTACTTCGCCGTCGACATGCACCAGCCCGGAATCGAGGTGCGGCCGCTTCGGGAGATGACGGGTCACGCCATGTTCAACGAGGTGTTCCTCACCGAGGCGAGGGTCGCCGATGACGCCCTCATCGGCGGGGCCGGCGAGGGATGGGCGGTCACCAACACGACCCTGATGCACGAGCGCGCCACCCTCGGCGCCGGCGGTGGGTCGGCGGCGGCGAGCGCGGCCACGCCGGGAACCGTGCTCGGTCACCTCGAGCGGCGTGCCGGCGACTTCGTCAGCGACGACACCGGTCCCCGCAGGCGCAAGGGTGGACGAGCGGGAAGCCCGTTCGCCGCCGGCACGAAGATGCTCACCGACCTGGCCCAGGGCAACGGCTCGGCCGACGACCCGCTGCTACGCCAGGACCTCATGCGCCTGCACACGCTCGGCGAGATCGGCCGGTTCAACGGCCTGCGCCTGAAGGCGGCCAGGGCGGCGGGTCGCGACATTCCCGGCATGCCCAACATCTCCAAGCTCTCGATGAGCGAGATGATGCGGCTCACCCGGGACATCGGTCTGCGGATCGTGGGCCCCGACGGGATGCTCCACGCCTACGAGGACGCGGACCGCGAGCCGATCGCGGCGGCCACCGGCAACCCGTTCCTCCCCCTCGTCACCGGAACGGCGCTGTTCGCCCAGGGCCCGTCGATCTACGGCGGCACCGACCAGATCCAGCGCAACATCCTCGGTGAGCGGGTGCTCGGGCTGCCCAAGGAACCGAACAACGACCGCACCCTCTCCTTTGCGGAGCTACCCCGAAACGCGTAGCCGTTACCCTCGGTGGTGATGCTGCGCTACCTCACCGCCGGAGAGTCGCACGGACAGGCGCTCGTCGTCGTCATCGAAGGCCTCCCCGCGGGCCTGGTGGTGACGGCCGAGCAGGTTCGGGCCGAGCTGGGACGACGGCGTCTCGGCTACGGCCGCGGGCCCCGCATGCGCTTCGAGCAGGACGAGTTGCGACTGCTCGGCGGCATCCGCCACGGTCGCACGCTCGGGTCACCGGTGGCCATCGAGATCGGCAACACCGAGTGGGAGCGCAAGTGGGAAGAGGAGATGTCGCCCGCTCCCGGCGAGACGGCGTCGCCGCTCACCCAGCCGCGGCCCGGGCATGCCGACCTGGCCGGCATGCAGAAGTACGGCTTCACGGACGCCCGCAACGTGCTCGAGCGGGCGTCGGCACGCGAGACCGCGGCGCGGGTCGCGGCCGGCGCCGTGGCCAAGGCCCTGCTGGCCGAGCTGGGGATCTCGATCCTGTCGCACGTGGTGGCCCTGGGGCCGGTCACCTCGAAGTCGTCCGAGCGGCCCTCACCCGCAGACCTCGACCGGATCGACGCCTCGCCCGTGCGCTGCTTCGACACAGCCGCCGAGACGGCGATGATCGACGAGATCAAGGCCGCGGCCAGAGACGGCGACTCACTCGGCGGGGTCGTCGAAGTGCTGGCCTACGGGGTGCCCGTCGGCCTCGGGAGCCACGTGCACTGGGACCGCAAGCTCGACGCGCTGCTGGCCCAGGCCCTCATGAGCATCCAGGCGGTGAAGGGGGTGGAGATCGGTGACGGCTTCGAGGTCGCGGGCCGCCGCGGGAGCCAGGCCCACGATGCCATCGGCTGGGATGTCGCCGACCGCGCCTACCGACGCGAGTCCACCCACGCCGGGGGCGTCGAGGGGGGCATCTCCACCGGTGAGCTGGTCGCGGCACGCGTGGCCATGAAGCCCCTCGCCACGCTGAATCGACCGACCCTGAAGACGGTCGACACCGTCACCAAGGAAGAGACCGTGTCGTTCAAGGAGCGCACCGACGTCACCGCTGTTCCCGCGATGGGCGTGGTCGCCGAGACGATGACGGCGCTGGTGCTCGCCGACGAGGTCACCCGCAAGTTCGGGGGCGACTCGGTGGTCGAGCTGGTCCGCAACGCCACCGCCTTCCTTCAGTCGGTCGACGGCGCCCACGGCCCCGGCGGTGGGTGACCACGTGGTGCTCGTGGGGATGATGGGCTCGGGCAAGACCCTGGTCGGTCGACGGGTCGCCGAGGCCCTCGACCGTCCGTTCGTCGACACCGACAACCTGGTCGAGGCCGACACCGGCCACCCGATCGCCGAGATCTTCGCCGCGGAAGGTGAGGCCGGTTTTCGACGCCACGAGTCGGCAGCGGTCGCCAAGGCGACGTCATCGACCACGCCTGCCGTCATCGCGACCGGCGGTGGCGCGGTGCTCGACCCCGCCAACCGCGAGCGGCTCGCCGAGGCCGGCACCGTGGTCTGGCTTTCGGCCACGGTCGACACCCTGATCGGTCGCGTGCGCACGGGCGACGGTCGCCCGCTCCTCGCCGACGGGGCCGAGCCCGTGCTGCGGCGTCTCTCGGCCGAGCGGACAGCCTTCTACGAGCGGTTGGCCGACGCGGTGGTGGTCGTCGACGACCTCACCGGCGAGCAGGTGGCCGAGTGCGTGCTGGCGGCCTGCCGGTGAGCGGGCACGGTATGACCACCGTCCCGGTCGAGTTGGGCGCCAACCGCTACGACGTGCTGGTCGGCCCGGGCGCACGGCACCGGCTCGACGGGGTGGTGCCGGCGGGGGCCCACCGGGCCGCGATCGTCACCCAGGCATCGATCGGGGTGACCGTCGACCCCGGCATCGAGCATCGCACGTTCCTCATCGACGAGGGCGAGGGGGCCAAGTGCCTCGACACGGTGGAGCACCTCTGCCGGCAGTTCGCCCAGTGGGGGCTGACACGACAAGACGTGGTCGTCGCCGTGGGTGGCGGGGTGGTGACCGACACGGCGGGGTTCGCCGCGTCGATGTACCACCGGGGTGTGGCGGTGGTGCACGTGCCCACCACGCTGCTCGGCCAGGTCGACGCCGCCATCGGCGGCAAGACGGGCGTGAACCTCCCGGAGGGCAAGAACCTGGTCGGCGCGTTCTGGCAGCCGGCCGCGGTGCTGTGCGACACCGACGTGCTCGACACCCTTCCGCCACGCGAGTACGCCAGTGGCCTCGGCGAGATGGCCAAGTACCACTTCCTCACCGGCGAGGACCTCGGTGGCCTCCCGCTCGCCCAGCGGGTGGCGAGGTGCGTCGAGATCAAGGCGCGGATCGTGGCCGAGGACGAGCGTGAGGGCGGGCGCCGTGCCCTCTTGAACTACGGCCACACCCTCGCCCATGCGCTCGAGACAGCCGGCCGCTACGACCTCCGCCACGGTGAGGCGGTGGCGATCGGGCTCGTCTTCGCCGCCCGTCTGGCGCAGCGCCTCGAGCGCATCGACGACGAGCGCGTCGCCGAGCACGCGGCGGTCGTGGCCGCCTACGGGCTCCCGGGTCACCTGGACGCCGGTCACGACATCGACGAGCTGGTGGGCCTCATGAAGCGTGACAAGAAGGCGATCGACGGGCTCACCTTCGCGCTCGACGGCCCGGCAGGTGTCGAGATCGTCGCCGGAGTGAGCGACGACGACGTGCGGGCGACCCTGGGAGCGTGGACGTGATGGACGCGGCACCGGGGCAACCGATCGTCCTGCTGCTCTCGGGCCCCAACCTGAACCTGCTGGGCGAACGTGAGCCCGCCATCTACGGGACGGCCACACTCGACGACCACGTGGCCGCCGCCCTCGCCCGGGCCGAGAGCCACGGCCTGGCCCTCGAGCACGTCCAGTCGAACGCCGAGGGCCCCCTCGTCGACGCCGTGCACGCCGGCCGTGGCCGGGTGGCCGCGATCGTCGTCAACGCCGGGGCGCTCACGCACTACGGCTGGTCACTGCACGACGCCCTCGGGGCGTTCGAGGGGCCGGTCGTCGAGTTGCACCTCTCCAACCCCAACGCCCGGGAAGCGTGGCGACACACGTCGGTCGTGGCGCCCGTGGCGACCGGGACGATCATGGGGTTCGGCGGCCACGGTTACCGGTTGGCGGTCGACGCCGTCGCTGCGCTGCTCGCGCCCGACCGTGCCTGACGCGGTGCTCCAGCCGGCGCCACCGCCCGACCGCACGCCGATGGACGTCGCCGGCCGTCTGCCGCGGCTGCGTCACGCCGTCGACGAGCTGGGCTGCGACGGCCTGCTCGTCACCAGCCTCGTCAACATCCGCTACCTCACCGGCTTCACCGGCTCGGCCGCGCTGCTGCTCGTGCGGGGGGACGACCTCCTGTTCGTGTCGGACGGCCGCTACGGCACACAGGCCGCCGACCAGCTCACGGCGTCGGGTGTGGAGGCCCGCATCGAGATCACCGGGGTCGGCCAGCGCGAGGTCCTGTCGGACGCAGCCGAAGGGCTGGCCCGGCTCGGCCTCGAAGCGGCTGCGGTCACGTGGGCCCAGCAGCGTCGATACGCGGCCGACTGGTTCCCCGGCGTCGACCTCGTCCCCACCGAAGGCCTCGTGGAGGACCTGCGACTCGTCAAGGACGCCGGTGAGATCCACCGGATCGAGTCGGCCGCCCACATCGCCGACGCCGCCCTCGCCGAGGTCACCCCGCTCCTGGCGGAAGGTCCCACCGAGCAGGAGTTCGGCCTGGCCCTCGACACCGCGATCCGTCGGCTGGGAGCGGAGGGGACGTCGTTCGAGACCATCGTGGCGTCGGGGCCCAACGGCGCCAGGCCCCACCACCGCCCGGGCACGCGGCGCGTGCGCGACGGTGACCTCGTGGTCATCGACTTCGGGGCACTGGTCGACGGGTACTGCTCGGACATGACACGCACGCTCATGGTGGGTGCACCGTCGACCACCCAGCGCCGAATGCTCGAGGTGGTGGCCGAGAGCCAACAGGCCGGCGTCGATGCCGTCCGGGCCGGCGTGGCGACCGCGTCGGTGGACGCCGCGTGCCGCTTGGTGATCGACGCCGCCGGTTGGGCCGATGCCTTCGTCCACGGCACCGGCCACGGGGTCGGCCTCGAGATCCACGAGGGCCCACGGGTGTCGGCCACCGCCACTGCTACCCTCGCCCCTGGTCACGTCGTCACCGTCGAGCCCGGCGTCTACCTGCCCGACCACGGCGGGGTGCGGGTCGAGGACACCGTCGTGGTCACCGAGGAGGGTTGCCGGACGCTCACCCTCGCGCCCAAGCGGCCCCTGTCGGCCGACTGAGCGTCACCCGCCCGCCGCACAACCAAGGACCGAACCAATGGCGATGATCACGACCAACGACCTCAAGAACGGGATGAGCCTCAACCTCGACGACGGCCTGTTCCAGGTGGTCGACTTCCAGCACGTGAAACCGGGCAAGGGTGGTGCCTTCGTCCGCACCACCTTGAAGAACGTGCGCAACGGTGCGGTGGTCGAGCGAACGTTCCGCGCCGGCGAGAAGGTGGAGCGCGCGGTGATCGACAAGCGTGAGATGCAGTTCCTCTACCGAGATGGCGACGACTACGTCTTCATGGACAACGCGTCCTACGACCAGCTCAATGTCGGGCCCGCGGCACTGGGCGACTCGGCCAACTACCTCATCGAGGGCAACGCCGCGGTGCTCCAGATGTACGACGCCGAGATCGTGGGCGTCGACCTGCCCTCGGCGGTCGAGTTGGCCATCGCCGAGACCGAGCCCGGCATGCAGGGCGACCGGGTGTCCGGCGCTCGCAAGCCCGCCACCCTCGAGACGGGCCTGATCGTGCAGGTGCCCCTCTTCGTCGGCCCGGGTGACCGGGTGAAGGTCGACACCCGCACCGGCGAGTACCTCAGCCGCGCCTGACGGCGAGGTCGTCATGTCCGCCTTCGGCAGCCGACGAGAGGCACGCGAGCGCGCCCTCGGCCTGCTCTACGAGGCGGAGGCCAAGGACGAGCCGCCGGCAGTCGTCGTGGCCGGCCTTCCCGTCGAGCCCGACCCCTACGCCGCCCGCCTCGTTCGGGGCGTGCAGGACAACGCCACCGAGATCGATGCGCTGCTCAGCCGCTACTCGCGGGGTTGGAAGCTCGAGCGCATGCCCGCGGTCGACCGGGCCCTGCTGCGCCTGGCCGTCTACGAGTTGCTCGCCGAGCCGGACGTACCCACCGCCGCCGTCGTCTCCGAAGCCGTCGAGCTCGCCTCGCAGTACTCCACCGACGAGTCGGGGCGTTTCGTCAACGGCCTGCTCGCCCGCATCGCCACCGAGACCCGTGGGGAAGCGGGCAGCCACAAGCGTCCGACCGACGACGTGGTCGAGCCGGACACGGAGCCCGAGGCCGCGGCGACGCCCGGAGTGGCCGCGGCCGTGCCGGCCGAACCGGCGCCCGTCGTGCCGGGCGGTCCGCCTCTGGCCCTGCCCCAGCCGCCGCTGGGCGACGGCGTGATCACCCTCCGTCCCTGGCAGGCCCAGGACGCACCTGCGCTGGTGGCTGCCTGGGCCGACCCGGCCGTGGCGCGCTGGAGCGCACCGCCGGCACGCCGCTCGTTGGTCGACGCCAAGCGATGGATCGCGGCGACGCCGTCGCTCCGATCACGCCGCCTGGCGCTCGACCTGGTGGTGTCCTCGATCGGGCCCCGGCCCGAGGTCCTGGGCGAGGTCGGGCTGTCGTCCTTCGACGACGACGACCGCTCGGCCCGTATCGGCTACTGGATCGTCTCCGGCCAGCGTGGCAGGGGCCTGGCCACCCGCGCCGTGCGACTGCTCACGGCGAGCGCGCTCAACCGATACGGCCTGAACACCGTGATCGCCACGGTCGACCCGGGCAACCGCGCCTCGCAGGTGGTGCTGCGCCGTGCCGGCTACGAGCACGACGCCGTCGATCCCTCCCGCTGGACCGCAACCTAGGCCGGGGGCATCGGCGGGGGCACCGGCCGGGGGACTGGATTGCCTCGGCCCGAGGGGCTGCTAAGGTCCGCTCCTGACCGTGAAGCGGGTCCCGTGAGGCCCGGACGGACAGAGAGGATGCCGGTTGGCTGAGCGAGAACGCCGCATAACGCCCCCTTACGGGGGCGTTTTCGTTGCCCGGTCACGGGTCATGGAGGCCGACGACATCCGCCGGGCGCTGTGGCGCATGGCGCACGAGGTGATCGAGCGCAACCAGGGGGTCCACGACACCGTCGTCGTCGGCCTGCAGACCGGTGGCGTGACCCTGGCCGAGTCGTTGGCCCGTGCTCTGCACGAGGTGGGCGACGAGCCGGACGCCCCGCCCATCCCGGTGGGCACGCTCGACGTGGCGTTCTACCGCGACGACATCGGGCTCCGCCCGGTGCTGCCCGAGGCGGTCACCGACATCCCGTTCGACATCACCGCCAAGTACGTGGTGCTCGTCGACGACGTGCTGTTCACCGGCCGCACGATCCGCGCCGCGCTGGACGCGCTCACCGACTTCGGTCGACCGCGGGCGATCCAGTTGGCGGTGATGATCGACCGCGGCCACCGCGAGCTGCCGATCCGGCCCGACTACGTGGGGAAGAACCTGCCCACACGACGTGACGAGGTGGTCGACGTCACCCCCGACGGCGTCGACCTCGGCGAGATGCGCAAGTGAGCCGCCACCTCCTCTCGGTCGACGATCTCGGGGCGGCCGGCATCGACGAGGTCATGCGTCTCACCGACTCGTTCGTCGAGGTGAGCGAGCGGGCGATACCGAAGGTCCCGGCGTTGCGTGGCAAGACGGTCGCCTGGCTCTTCTACGAGGAGTCCACCCGCACCAGGCTGTCGTTCGAGACGGCCGCGAAGCGGCTCTCGGCCGACGTGATGAACTTCACGGTCTCGTCGTCGTCGGTGAAGAAGGGCGAGTCGCTGCGAGACACCGTGCAGACCATCGAGGCGATGGGCGTGGACGCCATCGTGGTCCGTCACGGATCGGCCGGTGCGCCCTGGCAGGTGGCCCAGTGGTCTGATGCCAGCGTCATCAATGCCGGTGACGGCTGGCACGAGCACCCCACCCAGGCGCTCCTCGACTGCTACACCATCCGCCAGCGGCTCGGGTCGCTCGAGGGGCTCCGCATCGCCATCGTCGGCGACATCAAGCACTCCCGGGTGGCCCGCTCCGACGTGTTGGCCTTCACCGCCCTCGGCGCCGACGTGACCCTGGTAGCGCCCCCCACCTTGCTGCCGGCCAGTCTGGACGGGTGGCCCGTGGCCGTCTCGCACGACCTCGACGCCGTGTTGCCCAAGGTCGACATCGTCTATCTGCTGCGCATGCAGCACGAGCGGATGCGGGAGCCCCTGGTGCCCTCGCTGCGCGAGTACACGGCGCGCTACGGGCTCACCCTGCGGCGCGTCGACCTGCTCGACGCCGCCGCCATCGTGATGCACCCCGGGCCCATGAACCGGGGAGTCGAGATCGCGGCCGACGTCGCCGAACTGCCCCGCTCGGTGATCGTCAACCAGGTGCGCAACGGGGTGGCGGTTCGGATGGCGGTGTTGTTCCTCCTGCTGGGCTCGGGCACCGACCTGTTGCTCGGCGGATCGGGGCCGGGCGCATGAGCGGCTACGTCATCAAGGGCGGGACGGTCGTCGACGCGACCGGCAAGCGCCTCGCCGACGTGGCCGTCGACGAGGACGGCACCATCGCCGCCGTGGGTCAGGACCTGGGCGGGGCACGCACCATCGACGCATCGGGCTGCATCGTCGCCCCCGGCCTCGTGGACCTGCACTCCCACCTGCGCCAACCCGGCCGGGAAGAGGCCGAGACGATCGAGACGGGCTCGAGGGCGGCGGCCCTCGGTGGGTTCACGGCGATCGTGGCCATGCCGAACACCCAGCCGGCCATCGACAGCGCGTCGGTGGTGCGCGAGGTGCTCGAGTTGGGCCGGGCTGCGCCGTGTGACGTGCACGCGTCGGGGGCGATCACGCTCGGTCGACAAGGAGCGCAGCTGGCCCCGCTGGCCGAGATGGCCGATCTGGGCGTGCGCCTCTTCACCGACGACGGTGACGGGGTCCAGGACGCAGGGCTCATGCGACGTGCCCTCGAGTACGCGTCGGGCCTTCCGCAGGCGGTGACCCTTGCGCAGCACTGTGAGGTCGCCGCACTCGCCCAGGGCGGGCACATGCACGAGGGCGCCTGGTCGAGTCGGCTCGGCATCCCGGGCGCTCCGGCCGAGGCCGAGGAGCTGATGGTGGCCCGGGACATCGTGTTGGCCCGGCTCACCGGCATGCGGGTGCACTTCCAGCACCTGTCGACTGCGGTCTCGGTCGACCTGGTGCGCCAGGCAAAGGCGGCGGGGACCATGGTCACCGCCGAGGCGACCACGCACCACTTCACGCTCACCGACGCCGAGGTGGCGTCCTACGACCCGCTCTACAAGGTCAACCCGCCGCTGCGCCCTCTCGGCGACGTCGAGGCGGTTCGGGCGGGCCTGGCCGACGGCGCGATCGACGCCATCGCCACCGACCACGCCCCCCACACCCGGGAAGCCAAGGAGCAGGCCTTCGACCAGGCCCCACCGGGCATGCTCGGCCTCGAGACCGCGCTCGCCCTGGCCCTCACCGAGCTCGACCTCGACGTGGCCACGGTCCTGGGGCTGCTGTCATGGCATCCCGCCCGCATCGCCGGCCTGTCGGGCGAGCACGGTGGTCCGGTCACCGAGGGCCGTCCCGCCAACCTCTGCGTGATCGATCCCGAGGCGACCTGGACCGTCGACCCTGCGCAGTCGGCCAGCCGGAGCAGGAACAACCCCTACGCGGGTCGCACGCTGACAGGCCGTGTCCGCCACACCTTCCTGTTCGGGGAGCCCGTGGTCCTCGACGGCGAGCCCCGGCGATGAGCGACACGGCCGGGCGGGGCCGACGGGAGCAGGCCCTGCTGGTGCTGGCCGACGGCACCACGTTCGAGGGCGAGGCCGTCGGCGCGGAGGCCCCGAACGGGATCGCGACGGGTGAGGTCGTCTTCAACACCGTGCTGTCCGGGTACCAGGAGGTCATCACCGACCCGTCCTACGCCGGGCAGATCATCGCGTTCACCAACCCCCACATCGGGAACTACGGCGTCACCGGGGCCGACGACGAGAGCCGCCGACCCTTCTGTCGCGGCGTCGTGGTGCGCGACCTCGCGCGCCGCCGCAGCAACTGGCGGTCCACCGACGACCTCGAGGACTTCCTGCGGGCCCACGGCGTTTCGGGCATCACCGGCATCGACACCCGCCGGCTCACCCGTCACATCCGCGAGGCCGGGGCTATGCCCGCCGCCTTCGGCACCGCGGGCGAGACGGCGCTCGGGGTGGCCGCCGCCGCCGAATCGGGCACGGACTCGCATGACCTGGTCGCCGAGGTCACCTGCACGGAGCCCTACGTGGTGGGGGAGGGCCCGCGTCGGATCGTCGCCTACGACCTGGGCATCAAGGCCACCATCCTGCGGCACCTCGGCACCCGTGCCACCGTCGAGGTGGTGCCCGCCTCCACCAGCGCCGACGACGTGCTGGCCCGACGTCCTGACGGGGTCTTCCTGTCCAACGGGCCGGGCGATCCGGCGGCGGTCGCCGCCACGACGGCGGCCATCGCCGGTCTGCTCGGCAAGGTGCCCGTCTTCGGCATCTGCCTCGGCCATCAGCTGCTGGCCACGGCGCTCGGGGGCACCACCTACAAGCTGCCGTTCGGCCACCACGGCGGGAACCACCCCGTCCGGCGCCTCGACACCGGCGTCGTCGAGATCACTAGCCAGAACCACAACTACGCGGTCGCCGAAGGCTCGGTGGCGGCGGCCGAAGTGAGCCACGTGAACCTGAACGACGGGGTGATCGAGGGCATCCGCTGCACCGACGTGCCCGCGTTCTCGGTGCAGTACCACCCCGAGGCCGGCCCCGGGCCGCACGACTCGCGCTATCTGTTCGACCTCTTCGACGACCTCATGGACGACTTCGCATGACGCGCTGCTCCCGCCCGGTGACCGGCTGATGCCGAGACGCGACGACATCCAGTCGATCCTCCTCATCGGGTCGGGGCCGATCGTGATCGGCCAGGCGTGTGAGTTCGACTACTCGGGCACCCAGGCGTGCCGGGTGCTGCGGGAGGAGGGCTATCGGGTGATCCTGGCCAACTCGAACCCGGCCACCATCATGACCGACCCCGACTTCGCCGACGCCACCTACATCGAGCCGCTCGACGTCGATGTCCTCACCCGCATCATCGAGCGTGAGCGGCCCGATGCGCTGCTCCCCACACTCGGCGGCCAGACGGCGCTGAACCTGGCCATGGAACTGGTGGAGCGGGGTGTGGTCGACGGAACGGGAACCGCCCGTGACGGGCGCCCCGAGCTGATCGGCGCACGCGCCGAGGCGATCGCCACCGCCGAGGACCGCGAGCAGTTCAAGGTGGCGATGAAGGAGATCGGCCTGGCGGTGCCGTCCTCCGCGATCGCCCACACGCTCGACGAGGCGATGGCGGCGGTCGGGGGCATCGGCCTGCCGGTGATCATCCGCCCCGCCTACATCCTGGGTGGCCGCGGCACGGGCATGGCGGCCACGCTCGACGAGTTCCGCGCCGCGGCCGAGCGGGGCCTCGACGCCAGTCCCATCTCGGAGATCCTGATCGAGGAGTCCATCGCCGGCTGGAAGGAGTACGAGCTCGAGGTCATGCGCGACCGGGCCGACAACTGCGTCGTCGTGTGCTCGATCGAGAACTTCGACCCCATGGGTGTGCACACCGGGGACTCGATCACCGTGGCCCCCGCCCAGACGCTGAGCGACGTGGAGTACCAGCTCATGCGCGACGCCGCGTTCGCCTGCATGCGACGGGTCGGCGTGGAGACGGGCGGCTCCAACGTCCAGTTCGCCCTCAACCCGGCGAACGGCGACATGGTCGTCATCGAGATGAATCCCCGGGTGAGCCGATCATCGGCGCTGGCCTCCAAGGCCACCGGGTTCCCGATCGCCAAGATCGCCGCTCGCCTCGCGGTCGGGTACACGCTCGACGAGATCCCGAACGACATCACCGCCAAGACCCCCGCGAGCTTCGAGCCCACCATCGACTACGTCGTGACGAAGATCCCGCGCTGGGCCTTCGAGAAGTTCCCCGGAGCGTCCGGGGTGCTCGGCACCCAGATGCAGTCGGTCGGTGAGGCCATGGCGATCGGGCGCACCTTCCCCGAGTCGCTCCAGAAGGGCCTGCGCTCGCTCGAGCACGGCCGCCGGGGCCTCAACTGCGATCCCGGCGAACGCGAGCTCGACGGGCTCACCGACGACGAGTTGCTCACGCAGGCGGCGATCGCCACCCCCGACCGGCCGTTCCAGCTCGAGGCTGCCCTGCGGCGGGGCATCGACGTCGACCGGCTGTACGAGGCCACTCGGGTCGACCCGTGGTTCCTCGACCAGATCCTCGCCATCGTCGAGGAGCGGCTCCACCTCGCCGACACGGGCTTCGAGGCGATGGTCAGGGCCGACTGGCGCCGGGCCAAGCGCCTCGGGTTCGCCGATGCCCAGCTGGCCTGGCTGTGGGAGACCGACGAGGCCACGGTGCGGGCCGCCCGCCTTGCCGCGGGCGTCCGGCCCACGTTCAAGACCGTCGACACCTGCGGCGCCGAGTTCGAGGCGCGGACGCCCTACCACTACTCCACCTACGAGGACGAGGACGAGGTTCGTGGCGGCGACCGCCCCAAGGTCGTCATCCTCGGCTCGGGCCCCAACCGGATCGGTCAGGGCATCGAGTTCGACTACTGCTGCGTGCACGCCAGCTTCGCCCTGTCCGAGGCCGGTTTCGAGACCGTGATGGTCAACTGCAATCCCGAGACCGTGTCCACCGACTACGACACCAGCGACCGGCTGTACTTCGAGCCCCTCACCTACGAGGACGTCGCCAACGTGATCGAGGCCGAGTCGGCCTCGGGCGAGATCGCCGGGGTGATCGTGGCCCTCGGGGGCCAGACGCCGCTGAAGTTGGCGGGCCTGCTCCCCGACGGGATGGTGTGCGGCACCAGCCCGTCGTCCATCGACCTGGCCGAGGATCGCGAGCAGTGGAACGCGCTGTGTGCCCGCCTCGAGATCCCGCAGCCGGCCGGCGGCACCGCCACCGGTATCGACGACGCCATGGCCATCGTCGGGCGCGTCGGCTACCCGGTGCTCATGCGCCCGTCCTATGTGCTGGGCGGGCGGGCCATGGAGATCGTGTACGACGACGAAAGCCTGCACCGCGCCATGACCGCCCTGGCCGGATTCGGCTCGCTGGGGCGCGAGGGTGGCCTGTCCGCGGAGCGACCTGTGCTCATCGACCGCTTCCTCGAAGACGCCGTCGAGGTCGACGTGGACGCGATCCGCGACCGCACCGGCGAGGTCGTGATCGGCGGGATGATGGAGCACGTCGAGGAGGCAGGCGTGCACTCCGGCGACAGCGCGTGCGTGATCCCCCCGCCCACGCTGACCGCCCACACGATCGGGGTGATCGAGGGGTACACCAGGGCGATCGCCGACGCCCTCGAGGTCTGCGGTCTCCTCAACGTCCAGTACGCGGTTCGGGCCGACGAGGTGTTCGTGATCGAGGCGAACCCCCGCGCCTCGCGCACCGTGCCCTTCGTGGCCAAGGCCACCGGCGTCCCGCTGGTGAAGGTCGCGGCCAGGGCGATGCTGGGCGCCACCCTGGACGAGCTGCGCGCCGAGGGGCTCCTCGGTGAGCCCGTCCTGGGTGACCACGTGGCGGTCAAGGAGGCGGTGCTGCCGTTCAGCCGCTTCCCCGAGGCCGACGCCGTGCTCGGGCCGGAGATGCGCTCGACCGGCGAGGTGATGGGCATCGATCTCACCGTGGGCCTGGCCTTCGCCAAGAGCCAGATGGCCGCCGGCGCGCCGCTGCCCGAGCGTGGCACCGTCTTCCTGTCGCTCGCCGACCGTGACAAGGCGGTCGGCCTCCAGGCGGCGGCCCGCTTCGTCGAGCTCGGCTTCTCGATCGCGGCGACGACGGGCACCGCCGCCTACCTGAAGGACAACGGGGTGGAGGTGGACACGGTCGTGGCCAAGATGGGCGAGGCCACGGGGAGCGACGCGGTCGACCTCATCTCGAGCGGCCTGGTCGACCTGGTGGTCAACAGCCCACGTGGGCGCGGGCCGCGCCGGGACGGCGCACACATCAGGGCCGCCGCCGGACAGCACCAGGTGGTCCTGCTCACCACAGGTGCCGCAGGACTGGCGGCCGCGAACGGCATGGCCGACTGGGCTCGCCACGAGCTCCGGGTGCGCAGCCTGCAGGAGTACCACCGGGGCGTCACCCACCACGAGCTCCCGCCGCCCCGATGACCCCCGGCCGGTGGTCCGAGCCACCGGACCTGACGACCACGATCGGGTCGGTGACGCTCCCGAATCCGGTGATGACGGCGTCGGGAACCGCGGGACACGGCACCGAGCTGTCGGCCTACGTCGACCTGTCGGGTCTCGGCGCGGTGGTCGTGAAGTCGCTCTCGGCCGACCCGTGGGCGGGCAACCCCGCACCGCGGGTCCACGAGACCCCCGGCGGCATGTTGAACAGTGTCGGGTTGCAGGGACCCGGTCTCGCGTCGTGGCTGCGCGACGACCTGCCCGCGCTCATCGCCACCGGCGCCCGGGTGGTGGCGTCGATCTGGGGTCGCTCCGTCGAGGACTACGCGAGGGCGTCGGCCATGTTGGCCGACGCGCCTCCCGAGGTCGTCGCCGTGGAGGTCAACCTCTCGTGCCCCAATGTCGAGCGTCGCCACTCGATGTTCGCCCATTCCGAGACCGCGACCACTCAGGCCATGGCCGTCACCGAGGCGTGCAACCGGCCCCGTTGGGCCAAGCTCAGCCCCAACGTCACCGACCTGCCGGCGATCGCTGCGGCCGCACGCGAGGGCGGGGCCGAAGCGGTCACCCTGGTGAACACGGTGATGGGCCTGCTCATCGATCCGGACACGCGACGCGCCCGCCTCGGCAACGGCGGTGGCGGGCTGTCGGGCCCGGCCATCCACCCGGTGGCAGTGCGGGCGGTGTTCGAATGCCGGGCGGCCCATCCCGACCTGCCCATCGTCGGCGTCGGTGGTGTGGCGTGCGGCGAGGACGCCGCCGAGCTCCTGTTGGCGGGCGCGGGAGCAGTGCAGGTGGGAACGGCGACGTTCGCCGATCCCCGCGCATCCGCACGGGTGCTGGCGGAACTGGCAGAGTGGGTGGGACGACAAGCGGACCGCCGCCTCGAACGAATCATTGGAGGAGCACATGACTGACAGCGACACGGGTGCGACGGTGAGTGAGGTGGGCGAGGTGCGTGAGCGCCTGGCCGTGGCCCTCGACGTCGACGATCTCGTCGCGGCGCTCCGGCTCGCCCGCAAGCTGCAGCCCTACTTCCGGGTGGCCAAGGTGGGCCTCGAGCTCTTCAGTGCCGTCGGTCCCGACTCGATCGGCGCGCTCAGGGACCTCGGCTACGACGTGTTCCTCGACCTGAAGCTCCACGACATCCCCACCACCGTCGAGAAGGCCGCTCGCGTGCTGGGCTCGCTCGGTGCGTCGTACGTGACCCTGCACGCCCACGGCGGTGTGCCCATGCTCCGCGCCGGGGTCACCGGTCTCGCCGAGGGGGCGACGAGCGCGGGGCTCGAGGTGCCGACGGCCCTGGCGGTCACGGTGCTCACGAGCGACGACGACGCACCGCCCCACATCATGCCCAAGCGCGTGATGGTGGCGGCCGAGGCGGGGTGTGGCGGCATCGTCTGTGCCGCCCCCGACCTGCGTGACGTCCGGGGATACGCGCCTCGGCTCCAGCGGGTGGTGCCCGGCATCCGGCCCGAGGGAAGCGACGTCCACGACCAGCGACGCACGTCGACACCTCGGGACGCCCTCGAGGCCGGGGCGGACCTGTTGGTGATCGGCCGGCCCGTCACCCACGCCGACGACCCGGCCGCGGCCGCCGAAGCACTGGTTGCCGAACTGGTCTGAGGCCAGGTCCGGCTGCCGAGGCGGCGGCGGCTGGCCGGCGCGGCCATCCGATCCCGAAGATGCTTGCAGTCGAACGTATGTTCGGCTAGGCTCTCAGGAGCCGGTTCGCAGCCCTGGCGTAGCCCGCTCGGACAAGATGGCGGCTGCCACTTCCCCACAGAATTCGTTTCGATCTCCGGCCCGTTGCGGCCCGGTTGGGAGTGGTGCCACGTGCTCGTCGCAGAGCGAACGCAGGGAGTTGAGCCAGCGGAGCGGCTGGGTGCGCCGAGCACGCTCGATGTGCTGGCGGGTGCGGCCGCGGCGGTCGCCGCGGAAACCTGGGCGGGCCGGCCGGGCCCGCTGCTCGGAGAGGCGCTGGTGGCGCTGACGAACGTCGAGCGGATGGTGGGCGCGGCAAAGGTGGCCGTGTTGGGCGCCTTCGACGCGTCGGGCGAGTACCGGGTCGACCGGCACCCGTCCACCGCCACCTGGATGGCGGCCAAGACGAAGTCCGACCGTCGGCGGGTCCGTCATCAGGTTGGCGTGGCGCGACGGATGCGGTCGATGGCATTGACCGAGGAGGCGTACCGGGCGGGTCTCGTCGGGTTCGAGCATGTCGCGGTGCTCGCTCGTGCGAACACGCCCGACGTGGCCGAGTTGTTCATCGAGGCCGAGGCTGCGTTGGTCGCTGCCGCCGAGCGCCTGGACTTCGATCTGTTCTGCCGGGCGGTGCGGGCGTGGCGCGACTTCATCGACCCCGAGGGCGCCGAGGAACGGGCCCGCAAGCAGGATGCCCGTCGCGAGGGTCACGCGTCGCGGACGTTCGACGGCATGGTCCGACTCGATGCGTGGCTCGAGGCCGTCGGCGGCACCGAGTTCCTTGCCGAGCTCCGTCGCCTCGAGAAGTTCCTGTTCGAAGCCGACTGGGCTGAGGCCCGCGCCCGGGTCGGCGAGAACGCCACGGCCGGCGACCTGTTGCGCACCGCCGCCCAGCGCCGCGCCGACGCGTTCGTCGAGATGGCCCGCCGCTCGGCCACCTGCGACACGCCGGGCGAGCCCCCGAAGTGGGTCCTCAACGTGATGATGGGCTACGCCACCTACTGCGCCGAAGCAGCCGCCGCCACGGGCGACCCCGGCTCCGGTCGCTGCAACTGCCACGCCAACCCGCCCAACAACGACGACAACCGCGACGCCGGCACAGATGCCGATGCCGCCGACAACCGCGACGACGCCGACGCCGACGCCGACGCCGACGACGCCGACGCCGACGAGGCCGACGAGGCCGACAGCGACGACGGCAGCGATGCCGATGCCGGCGAGGTCGTCGATGACGACCTCGCTGACGATGATGACAACATCGACGAGCTCGCGGTCCGATCCGGACCCCGCCCGGGTGGGCCGCCGTCGCCCTCGACGGGGCCGCTCCCAGACTGGTGGAGCGCCCCCGATCCGTTTGCCGACACGAGCTACTACGACACCATGTGCGAGCTCGAGGACTGCACGCCGATCGCGCCGAGCCAGGCGCTGTCACTCGGCCTGGCGGGCACGATCCGCCGGATGATCTTCGCGCCCGACGGCCACGTCCTCGACTTCGGTGAGGACAAGGACTACTTCACCGGTCCTTTACGTGAGGCCATCATCATCCGCGACCGGTTCTGCAAGGACGAGGGCTGCGGTGTCCCCGGTCGCGAATGCCAGATCGACCACGTCATCCCCAAGAGTCGTGGCGGACCGACCTCCGAACGCAACGGCGAATGCAAGTGCGGCACCAGCAACCGCATCAAGGGCAGCAGCATGCCCGAGTAGCGGACATCGATGGCCGCTGGTTCATGCGTGCCCACACAGTCGAAGCGGATGCGCGTGCCTTCCGGTGGCTCACTGGCCGTGGGCCTGGCCGTGTCACACGTCCGGTGGACTCGAGAGCGCAGGCGCGGAACGAGGGAGGATCCAAGCGTGGAGTCGGCAGGCGTGACGCAACAGGAGCTGGAGAGCCGGCTGTGGGCGGCGGCCAACTCGCTGCGGGGGCCGGTCGACCCTTCGGACTTCAAGGTGTACATCTTCCCGTTGCTGTTCTACAAGCGCATCAGCGACACGTGGGAGGCCGAGCACGTCGCCGCGGCGTCCAAGTGGGGTGACGACCTCGACGCCGAGATCGAGGCCGACTACCACCGCTTCACCATTCCCGACGGCTGCCACTGGGCCGACCTGCGCCGGGTGCCCGAGAACGTGGGCGTCGCGCTACAGAAGATCCTCGACCGCATCCAGCAGGCCAACCCCGAATCGCTCGCCGGAATCTTCGGCGACGTCGCATGGGGCAACAAGGACAAGCTGCCCGAGACGTCGCTGCTCAACCTGATCGAGTCGTTCGGCCGCGTCTGTCGAGTTCCTCAAGCAGCTGCTCGAATTGGCCAAGGACCTGGTCGAGGCCGAGAAGGCCGACGAGGAGGGACGGCTGGACGAGGTGGCGGTGGTCGAGCCCGACAAGGGCGCCCTCACCCAGATCCTGGCCGAGTACGCACCGCCCGACGTGCCCGTGATCATCGAGACCGTCGTCGAGAAGATCGACGCCATCGTCCGCCCCGTCCGCGGCACCGGCTGGCAGGAGAGCCAACCCGGCGACCGCAGCGTCCGCCAGGAGCTCCGCCTCGTCCTCCGCGACAGCGGCCTCCCACCCCAAGGCGAGATCTTCGACCGTGTGCGTACGCCTACATCCGCGAGCACTACTGAGGTGTTGGAGCAAGTGAAGATCGGAAATAGACTGAAATATATGGAAACGAGCTATGAGCCTCAGCACGTCTGAAGCGAGTCGATGTCGAATGGTCACCCGCTCCCCGCCGAGATCGTCCTGTCTCTCCACGAGGCGAAACAGGTGCTCTTTGCTCTCGACGACGCGATCGAGGCAGCACCGGCCAGATCCGAACTCGCCCTGCGTCTCGAGGCGGCGGCGCGAGTACTCGTCGAGAAGCTCCTGTCGGACCTCCCGGATCTCTGACGCGGACCTATCCTCATGACCATGAGCGAGAACCTGCTCCGCGTACCCGAGGTCGCACGTCGACTCGGCATGGACGGGATCGAGGTGTACACGCTCATCGAACGGGGCGAGCTCCCCGCCGGCAAGGGTGAGGATGGGCTCGTCTACGTCACCGAGCAGGCCGTGGCCGCCTTTCGGCAAGGCTCCTCGCCGGCGTCCACCGCCTAGATCCGTCGAGAGCACCACCGGCATGGGCGCACGTGAAGACCTGCTCTCTGCAGCAAAGCGACTCGGTGCGGAGGGTCAGACGGTCTTCAGTCCTGCCCGGTTGATCGCAGAAGCCCGACGGCGCGGGTGTGCGTACCCGGACACGACGCTGCGCACGCATATCACAGGACCGATGTGTCAGAACTCGCCGGACCATCACGCCGTGCAGTACGGCGACCTCGTTCGTGTCGCTCGCGGCCAGTACCGGTTGGCGTCGGCGAGCGTGTCGCTGGCGAGCGCGGCCAGTGCCGGCACGCCAAACCCGCGGTCCGCACCTGTCGTCAGCCGATCGGGAACGGCACCAACCCCGGTTGTGCAAACACCCGTGGATTGGCGGTGGGAAGGGAACGTGCAGGCTGCGGTGGTCGAGCATCTCGTCGCCGAGGGATGGCGCATCCGTCGCGTCGCGGACACGGCGTCCCGCGAACAAGGCACTGACATCGAGGCCGTTCGGGAGCCGCTGGAGGTCCTCGTCGAGGTCAAGGGCTATCCGTCAGACACGTACCTCCGAGGGCCAAGGGCCGGCCAACGAAAGAGCGCGAGTGCGCCTCTGCAGGCCAGGCACTACTTCGCGGACGCGCTTCTGACGGGCACGCTGCTCCGTTCCGAGCGCCACAAGGCCGTGGTCGTGTTGGCATTCCCAGACGCCACCACCTACCGGACATTGGCGGAGCGCACGGTCCGTGCGCGGTACACCAACGCCGTCTCGGTCTGGTTCGTCCACGAGGACGGCCGTGTCGAGGTGGAGCCCTCGCCGTACTGAGCCGCCGTTGCGCATCGACAGGAGTCCCCCTCGGTAAGGTCAGACCTCGTGCCCCAGCCCCCCGATCTATCGCTCGAGCAGCGCCAAGCGGCGTTGGCCAAGGCCGTCGAGGCTCGCCGGACGCGGGCCGCGCTGAAGGAGCAATTGAAGGCCGGGGCGTTCGGGCTCTCGGAGGTGTTCGAGCGGGCTCAGTCCGAGCCGGTCATCGCCGGCACCAAGATGCTCACGATCCTCGAGTCGCTCCCGGCGGTGGGCAAGGTGAAGGCCCGCCGCACCATGGAGTCCGTCGGCATCGCACCGTCCCGCCGCGTTCGCGGTGTGGGCACGATCCAACGGGACGAGTTGCTCCGGGCGTTCCCCCCGCCGCCGTGATCCTGGTGATCTCCGGGCCCGGCGGAGCGGGCAAGGGCACCGTCGTCGAGCGCCTCGTGGCCCACGATCCCCGCCTGTGGGTGAGCCGGTCCTGGACCACGCGGGCGAGGCGGCCGGGCGAGGCCGAGGACGCCTACCACTTCGTCGACCTTCCCACCTTCGAGGCGGCGGTGGCTGCGGACGGCTTCCTCGAGTGGGTCGAGTTCCTCGACTACCGCCAGGGCACCCCTCGACCCGATCCGCCAGCGGGAGCCGACGTGTTGTTCGAGATCGACGTCCACGGCGCGCGCCAGATCGTCGAGCAGTTCCCCGAGGCCATCGCGGTGTTCGTCACGACGCCGACGCCCGAGGTGCAGGAACAGCGCCTGCGGGCGCGGGGCGATGCCGAGGACATGATTGCGAAGCGCCTGGCCAAAGCAGCCGAGGAGGGTCGCATCGCACGCCAGATGGGGGCCCACGTGGTGGTCAACGACGACCTCACCCAGGCCGTGCACGAGATCGAGGCGCTGATCGCCGATGCCCGGAGCCGGGGGGCGCGCTGATATCCTGCGCAGTCAGCCGCTGAGGAGATCGCCATGCCGTCGCGCCACAACACCATGATGAACCCGTCGATCGAGGACCTGTTGTCGAAGGTCGACTCCAAGTTCACCCTGGTCACCCTCGGATCCATGCGGGCGCGCCAGATCAACTCGTACCTCGGCCAGCTGGGCGAGGGCCTCGGCTCGGCCGTGCCGCCCCAGGTCACCTCACTGGCGCACAAGCCGCTTTCGATCGCCTTCGAGGAGATCGCGGCGGACAAGATCGTCGGGCTGCATCCGGCGCCGGTCGTCGAGGACGAAGCGGACCCGGCCACCGACGACACCGACGACACGGCCGACACCGAGGGATAGCAGGTCCACGCCGGTGCCCGCGGCGGTGGCGGGGCGTCGAGTCGTCCTCGGCGTCAGCGGAGGGATTGCCGCCTACAAGGCGGTCGAGGTGTGCCGCCGGCTGGTGGATGCCGGCGCGCACGTCCTGCCGGTCCTCACCGAGGGGGCCACCCGATTCGTGGGTGAGGTCACCTTCTCGGCGCTGGCCTCCGAGCCGGCGCAGACGTCGCTCTGGGACGAGGCCGACCCGATTCCGCACACCCGGCTCGGGCAGTCGGCAGACGTGATCGTGGTGTGCCCCGCCACGGCCCGCCTGATCGGGGCGTACGCCGCAGGGATCTCGGACGATCTCCTCACGGCGACGCTGCTCGCGACCCGGGCCCCGGTGGTGGTCTGTCCCGCCATGCACACCGAGATGTGGGAGCACCCGGCGGTGCAGGACAACCTGCGGACACTGGCCGAACGCGGCGTCGTCATCGTCCCGCCCACCGAGGGTCGCCTCGCCGGGGGCGACACGGGCGCGGGTCGCCTCGCTGATCCAGCGGTCATCGTGGGCGTCGTCGAGGCCCTGCTCGCACCGCAGCACCTCGCGGGGCTCCGTGTCCTCGTCACCGCCGGCGGTACCCGCGAACCGCTCGACCCCGTGCGCTTCCTCGGCAACCGCTCGTCGGGGAAGCAGGGCCACGCGCTGGCCGACGAGGCCGCCGCCCAGGGTGCGAAGGTGACGCTCGTGACCACCGTCGAACGGCCGGTCGCCGACGGGGTCGAGGTGGTGGCGGTGGAGACCGCGGCCGACATGGAGCAGGCGGTGCTCAGCCGCAGCGACGCCGCCGACGTGGTGATCATGGCGGCCGCGGTGGCCGACTTCCGACCCACCCATCGCGACGAGCACAAGATCAAGAAGGCCGGCGGGACGCCCGAGATCACCCTCGAGCCCACGCCCGACATCCTGGCCGCACTCGGTGCACGCAAGCGCCCGGGCCAGACCCTGGTGGGCTTCGCGGCCGAGACCCGGGACCTGCGCCGAAACGCCGCGGCCAAGCTCGCGGCCAAGGGCGCGGATCTCATCGTGGCCAACGACGTGTCCGCGCCGTCGGTCGGGTTCGAACACGACACCAACCAGGTGCTAATCATGTCGGGTTCGGGAATCGAGCGAGACGTGCCTCTGACCGACAAGCGGGCAGTGGCCAGAGAGGTCCTCGACGCCGTGGTCTCGAGTCGAGCCACCCACCACCAAGACCTGCCATCCCACATCCAAGACCTGCCATCGCAAATCCAAGAAACAGGGAGCGACACGTGACCAGTTGGACCTTCACCTCGGAATCGGTCACCGAGGGCCACCCCGACAAGATGGCCGACCAGATCTCCGATGCGATCCTCGACGCCATGTTGGCCCAGGACCCGGCCAGCCGGGTCGCCTGTGAGACGCTCGTGACCACCGGCCTCGCCGTGGTCGCCGGCGAGATCACCACCGACGCCTACGTCGACATCCCGCGCGTGGTGCGAGACACCATCAACGGCATCGGCTACGACCGCGAATCGTTCGGTTACGACGGCAACACCTGTGGCGTGATGGTGTCGATCGACGAACAGTCCCAGGACATCGCCCAGGGCGTCGACGACTCGGAAGAGGTCCGCTCGGGCACCTCCGGTGAGGAGGACCAGCTCGACAAGCAGGGCGCCGGCGACCAGGGGATGATGTTCGGCTACGCCTGCGACGAGACCGACGTGCTCATGCCGCTGCCGATCCACCTGGCCCACCGCATGGCCGAGCGCCTCGCCGAGGTTCGCCGGGCGGGAACGATCCCGTACCTGCGTCCTGACGGCAAGACCCAGGTCACCTTCGACTACGAGGACAACCGGCCGGTCCGGCTCCGCACCGTGCTCGTGTCCACCCAGCACAACGACGGCATCGACCGCGACACCATGATCCGCCCCGACCTGATCGAGCACGTGATCCGGCCCGTGATCCCCGCCCAGTTCGCCGACGACGACTACGAGGTCTTCGTCAACCCCACCGGGCGTTTCGTGATCGGTGGCCCCGTCGGCGACGCCGGCCTCACCGGGCGCAAGATCATCGTGGACACCTACGGCGGCATGGGCCGTCACGGAGGCGGCGCCTTCTCCGGCAAGGACCCCAGCAAGGTCGACCGGTCCGCCGCCTACGCCGCTCGATGGGTGGCCAAGAACGTGGTGGCTTCCGGTGCCGCCACGCGCTGCGAGGTGCAGGTGGCCTACGCCATCGGTGTGGCCCACCCCATGTCCATCATGGTCGAGACCTTCGGCACCGAGCAGGTCGAGCAGGGCAAGATCGAAGGGGCGGTGCGCGAGGTCTTCGACCTCCGCCCGGCGGCGATTCTCCGCGACCTCGATCTTCGCCGGCCGGTGTACAAGGCCACGGCCGCCTACGGCCACTTCGGCCGTGAGGGCGAAGGGTTCACCTGGGAGAACACCGACCGGGTCGACGGCCTCAAGTCCGCGCTCGGGCTCTGACGCCTGAGGCACCGCCGGGCCCTCCGCAGGGGGCACCGCCCGATGTGGTGCGCGTCCTGCCGGACGTGCCCGCGATCGATCGCGAGTTCGACTACCTCGTGCCCGACGGTGCACGGGTCGAGGTCGGCGACCTCGTGCGCATCGACCTGCACGGTCGACGTGTCGGCGGGTGGGTCACCGCGGTGGGGGTCGATCCGCCGCCCGGCGTGAAGCTCCGTGCCCTGGCCAGGGTGTCGGGTCGCGGTCCGAGACCCGACACCATCGCCTTGGCCGCCTGGGCGGCATGGCGTTGGTCGGGGCGTCGGGTGCCGTTCCTTCGCACCGCCTCCCCCGATCGGGTGGTCTCGGCTCTGCCGGCGGTGTCCCGGCGTACGGTGCCGGTGCCCGACGTCGTCGACGAGCTCGCCCGCGAGGCACTGTCGGTGCCGCGGGCAGTGGTTCGCCTCCCGCCGGCGTCGGACACCTACCCGCTCGTCCTCGCCGCTGCAGGCAGGGGCAACGCGCTCGTGATCACGCCGTCGCTCGACGCCGCCCGTCACCTGGGCCTTCGCCTCCGGCGTGCCGGTGTGCCGACCGCCCTCATGCCACGCGAATGGGCCGCCGCGGCCGCTGGCGCGACCGTGGTGGGCGCCCGGGCGGCTGCGTGGGCTCCGGTCGACGACCTGGCCGCGGTCGTCGTGCTCGACGAGCACGACGAGGGGCTGAAGGAGGAGCGGTCACCCACGTGGCATGCGCGCGACGTGGCCGTCGAGCGGGCCCGGCGCGCCGGGGTGCCGTGCGTGCTCGTGTCGCCGTGCCCGTCGCTCGAGGCCCAGGAGTGGGGCCGGCTGCTCCGGCCGTCGAGGCAGGCCGAGCGGGCGGGGTGGCCGGTCGTCGACGTGGTGGACCGGCGCGAGGAGGACCCCGCGAAGGCGGGGCTGTACTCACCCCTCCTCGTGGCGCGGCTGCGAGGGCGGGGCCGAGTGGTGTGCGTGCTCAACCGAACCGGTCGTGCCCGGTTGCTGGCGTGTGCCGCCTGTGGCGAGCTCGCCCGCTGTGAGCGCTGTGGCGCATCGACCAGCCAGACGGACCCGGGCGTCCTCCAGTGCCGGCAGTGCGGGCTGGAACGGCCGGTCATCTGCCTCGTGTGCCACGCGACGCGCATGAAGAACCTGCGCGCCGGGGTGAGTCGTGCCCGAGAGGAGCTCGAGGCCCTTGCGGGCGAGCCCGTGGTCGAGGTCAGCGCGAAGACCGCGGGAACCGACCTCGCCGCGGCACGGGTCTACGTGGGCACCGAGGCGGTGCTCCACCAGGTCCACGATGCGGCGGTCGTGGCCTTCCTCGACCTCGACCAGGAGCTGGTGGCACCCCGGTACCGGGCCGCGGAACAGGCCCTGGCCCTGGTGGCGCGGGCGGCCCGACTGCTCGGGGGCCGGGCTGACGGCGGTCGGCTCGTGCTCCAGACGCGCCTGCCCCATCATGAGGTCGTGACCGCCGCCCTCCACGCCGACCCGGGGCGGGTCGCCGCCGCCGACCGCCGGCGACGGCAGGCGCTCGGTGACCCACCCTTCTGTGCCACGGCCACGGTTTCGGGCGCGGCCTCGGAGGCCTTCGTGGAAGCGTTCGACGTGCCGCCCGGCGCGGAGGTGCTCGGCCCCCGCGACGGTGCGTGGCTGCTGCGGGCGCCCGACCACCGGGCACTGTGCGACGCACTCGCCGCGACACCGCGCCCGACGGGCCGGTTGCGGATTGCCGTCGACCCGCTGCGCTGATGACTCCACCACTGGCCGACCTCCCGGATTTCCTGGTGGTTGACCACCTGAGCGGTGGTATTCCACCAAGATTTGCGCTGTGCGCGTCATAGCGGGATCGGCCCGAGGCCTCCGACTTCAGGGGCCACCATCGGAGGGCACGCGCCCCATCAGCGACCGGGCCAAGGAGGCCCTGTTCAACATCTTCGGCACCGGGATCCGCGGCGCCTGCTTCCTCGACCTGTTCGCCGGCACCGGGGCGGTGGGCATCGAGGCGCTCAGCCGGGGCGCCGCCGAGGCGGTGCTGGTGGAGCAAGACGCCGCCGTGGTCGACGTCATCCGGGCCAACCTGGCCACCACCCGCCTCGCCGACGGGGCCACGGTGGTGCGGGCCGAAGTCTTCGGCTGGATCGAAGGACCCGGCGCCGGGAAGCTCTTCGACATCGTCTTCTCCGGGCCACCTCAGTGGCAGGGTCTCTGGGGCCGTTCGTTGGCAGCCATCGACGCCCACCCCACGCTGTTGGCGCCGAACGGCTTGGTGGTCGTGCAACTCGACCCCCGGGAAGAGGCCGACGAGCCTGCGCTCACCAACCTCGAGCTGTCCGATTGCCGCCGCTACGGCAACGTGGCGCTGCGCTTCTACTCGGTAGCCTGAAGGCGTATGGCTCCCTACGCGATCCGAGTCTTCGGCGACCCGGTGCTGACCCAGCGCGCGGCGGAGGTGGACGACCTCAACGGCGCCCTCGTCCGCCTGGCCGACGACATGCTCACCACGATGTACGACGCGCCCGGCCTCGGCCTGGCCGCCCCCCAGGTCGGCGTCCAGAAGCGGCTCTTCGTCTACGACGCGGGCGACGGGCCCCGGGTCATCGTGAACCCGACCATCGCCGAGAGCCGCGGCGAGTGGCTGTACGAGGAGGGGTGCCTGTCGGTGCCTGGTCTCTCGTGGGACATCGTGCGCCCCAAGGAGATCCACCTCACGGGGTACGACCTCGAGGGCCGCGAGGTCTCGGTCGAGGCCGACGAGCTGCTGGCGCGGCTCTTCCAGCACGAGCTCGACCACTTGGACGGGGTGCTGTTGCTCGAGCGGCTCGACGACGACCAGCGCAAGGACGCGATGCGCACCCTTCGCGAGCGCACCCTCGCCGACCCCGCGGCATCGTCGCGCGAGCGGGCCGACGCCGCCCCGGGCGGGCTCCGCCTCCCTTGAGAGCGACGCTGGTGGACGGATGTCGACCGTGACCGCGGTGCCCTCGTCGCCGCAGCGCCTCGTCTACCTGGGCACCCCCGCACTGGCCGTGCCGCCGTTGCAGGCCCTGGTGGACGACGGCCGGGACATCGCCCTGGTGGTCACCCGCCCCGACAAGCGGCGAGGGCGGGGAGGCGAGCTGCAGCCCAGCCCGGTGAAGCAGGCCGCGCTCGACCTGGGCATCCCTGTCAGCCATGACGTCGACGACGTGCTCGGTGTGGGCGCTGACCTGGGCGTGGTGGTCGCGTTCGGGGAGATCCTGAAAGACCACGTGATCGACGCGCTGCCGCTGGTCAATCTCCATTTCTCGCTGCTGCCCCGATGGCGGGGGGCGGCGCCCGTCGAGCGGGCCATCCTGGCCGGCGACGAGCACACCGGCGTGTGCCTGATGGAGGTCGTGTCCGAGTTGGATGCCGGAGCGGTGTACGCCCGCACCGAGTGTTGGATCCATCCCGACGTCACCCTCGACGAGCTGCGTGACGAGCTGGTCGACCTGGGCTCGTCGCTGCTGCTCGACGCCCTGGCCGAGGGCTTCGGTGAGCCCCAGCCCCAGGTGGGCGAGGTCACCTACGCCAAGAAGATGCAGCCCGAGGAGCGGGAGATCGACTGGTCCCGGCCGGCCGTCGAGATCCACCGCCAGGTGCGGGTCGGTGACGCCTGGACGACGTTCCGCGGTCGGCGCCTGAAGGTCCACCGCACCCGCCTCGTCGACTCACCACCGGCCCCCGGGGTGGCGGTGGGCGACGTCGAGCACGCCGGCGGCGAAGTGCTGGTGGGCGCCGGCGATGGGCCCCTCTCCCTGGTCGAGGTGCAGCCCGAGGGCAAGGGCCGCCAGGACGCCGGTGCCTGGTTCCACGGCACCCGCTGGACCGAGGGCGAACGCCTGGATGCCGCACCATGAGCGGTGAGGGGTTGCGGGCCAAGGTGCTGACGGTGTCCGACGGCGTGATCGCAGGCACCCGCGAGGACAAGTCGGGCGAGGCGCTCGCGGTCCACCTCGCCGCCCACGGCTTCGACGTCGTCGAGCGCCGGGTCACCGAGGACGGCGCCGAGCCCGTGGCGGCGGCGCTGCGCGAGCTCACCCACGGCTTCGCCGGCCTGGTGGTGACCACCGGCGGCACCGGCTTCGGGCCTCGCGACCTCACCCCGGAAGGCACCCTCCAGGTGCTCGAACGCGAAGCGCCGGGCCTCGCCGAGGCAATGCGCCTCGTCAGCCCCCTCGGGCGCCTGTCGCGGGCGGTCGCGGGCACGGTGGGGGAGAGCCTCGCGCTCAACACCCCCGGCTCCACCAAGGGCTGCATCGAGACCCTCGACGCCGTCCTCGACGTCATCCCCCACGCCCTGCGCCTCCTCGCCGGCCACCGCGAGCACTGATCGGGCCCGTGAGCACCACCGGACTCGACTTCCTCTTCCGTGTAGAGGCGCCGATCATCCATGTGGGTCCCGGGGAGTCGGAGCGGCTCCCGTGGACGGCGAGCCACTTCTACTCACATCCACCGCTCGACGTCTGTGTCCGGGTTCTCCGTGGCCACAAGATGCGGAGCGTCCCGGCGTTGATGGACGAGTTCGCCGCTGCGTTTCAGTTCTTCACTGGCTTCGGCGAGAACTGGCCCGCACTCACCGAGTGTCTGAGCTACCTCGACGAGTGGTTGCCCGCCGACGCCTACGTGCTCGTAGTCGAGCGAGCTGACGAACTCTTGGCGGACGACGAGGCGGATGTCCCTGCACTTCTACGAGCCTTGGACGGAGCCGGTCGGTTCTGGTCTGAGCCGGTCATCGACAATGGACGCTTCGATCGACCCGCTCGTCCGTTTCACGCGCTCTTGATGGTCCCCGAGTCGAACGGCGCCGTGGTTCAGAGAATGCGGACCGCCGCATCGAGCATCGACGTCGCCTTCGACTGATCGACGTGGGTCCGGCCTCGGTCATCCGGATCCCGGGCGTGATGCGACGGACAGGTCCTTCACCAACAGCAGCAGCGTGAGCTCGTCGAGGGGGGAGCGTTCGAAGCCGTGGTGCTCGTAGAAGGCGGCAGCCTCGGGCGTCGCCGCGTGGACGAAGAGGAGGCGGACGCCGACGAGCTCGGCGACCTCGAGCGCCTTCAGCAGGAAGTGCTTCAGGAGTGCCGCCCCGAGTCCTTCGCCCTGGTGACGCTCGTCGACGGCCAGCCGTGCGAGTAGGAGCGCCGGTAGGGGATCAGGCTGGTTGCGGGCCGGTCGGCCTGGCGCCGCAGAGCGCAGCACCACGGCGGTGCTCGATGCGTAGAAGGCGACGACCGTGCGCCCCTCGAGGACCACCCAGGTCCGGGATGCGCCTTCGGCCTGGTTGCGGAGCGCCCGGGTGCGCAACCAGCCGTCGAGCACGGGGTCACCAGACCGGAACTCATCGACCTCGTGATCGGCAGTGAGCGGGAGCGGCCCCCGCAGCGTGCTCACGGCGGCGGTTCGAGCACCGAGGGGTTCGCGAGCAGCTTGGTGAGCGCCGGCTTGGCCTCCGGCGGACGGGCGAGCAGCTGCTGAAGCTCGTTCCAGGCGTCATCCTCGACCACGAAGACCCGGTGGTCGGCGAGGTCGTCGCGAGCCGCCTGCACCGCGTGGCGGACCACGAAGTCGTTCAGGGACTCACCGGACTCGTCGAGCACCTTGCGGACGACCGCGTCCTGCGCCGGGGTCACCCGCAGGTTCCAGCGCTCGGTCTTGGCGGTCACACGGCTCAATGTACGTCTCTGCGCTGTACAGGTCAACGAGGTTCGACCGGGTCGCTCCCGGCGGTGCCGTCGTAGGCTGCAGTTGACCGGTTCGACCACCGAAATTAGAATCGGTTCTAATTTCTGACAACCGAAGAACACACCCCTCGCGGGGTTTTGGGTGAAAGTCCCGACCGGCAGTACAGCCTGCGAACCCTGGCCCTCGGGCCCGGGCCGATCCGGGGGAGTTCCGGAGCCGACGGTCACAGTCCGGATGGGAGCGAGGGTGCCACCACGCCGGACCTTCCGGCGCGCGCACCCTTGGCTGCGCACGCTGAGGAGCACCACGAGTGGACGGCACACGGGATGACGAGCAGGTGATGGCACGGTCCATGGCACTCGCGTCCGCCGTGCGCGCCACCACGTCGCCCAACCCCTGGGTGGGCTGCGTGCTCACCGCCGCCGACGGCACCACCTTCGAGGGCGCCACCCAGCCCCCCGGTGGGCCCCACGCCGAGCGCGTCGCCCTTGCCGCCGCGGGTGAGCAGGCCCGAGGCGCCACCTTGCACTGCACCCTCGAGCCCTGCTCGCACCAGGGGCGCACCGGCCCCTGTGCGGACGCCCTCATCGAGGCCGGCGTGGCCAAAGTGGTGTTCGCCCTGGAGGACACCGACCCGAAGGTCGCCGGCCAAGGGGCGCAGAAGCTGCGTGACGCCGGCATCGAGGTGCTCGAGGGTGTCGGCCGTGACGCCGTCGCCGAGCAGCTCGCCCCCTACGTGAAGCACCGGACCACGGGTCGTCCGTGGGTGGTGCTGAAGCTGGCGGCGTCCGCCGACGGCCGCACCGCCGCGCCCGACGGCACCAGCCAGTGGATCACCGGTCCCGAGGCCCGGGCCGACGCCCACGCCTTGCGGGCCGAGAGCGATGCGATCATCGTCGGCGCCGGCACCGTCCGGGCCGACGACCCGTCGCTCACCGTGCGCGACGCCGAGGGCGACGACCCGCTGCGGGTGGTGCTCGGCCGGGCCCCCGAGGGCGCCAAGGTGCTCCCCGCACTCGAGCTCGACGGCCCCCTCACCGAGGTGCTCGACGAGCTGGGTGGCCGCGGCGTGCTCCAGGCCATGGTCGAGGGCGGCGCCTCCGTGGCCGGCCGGTTCCACCGTGAGGGCCTGGTCGACCGGTACGTGCTGTACCTGGCGCCGGCGCTCTTCGGGGGCGACGACGCCCGGGGCCTCTTCGCGGGCCCGGGCGCGGCCACCATCGACGACGTGTGGCGGGGCGAGGTCCGGTCGGTGCGCCAGGTCGGCGCCGACGTGCGCCTCGAGCTCGCCCCCTCGACCACGATCGTTCTGGCGCCTGATGTGCGGCCTGGGACCAGTAGATCAGGCGCCAGAAGCGTGCGAGATCGAGAGGAGACCGACTGATGTTCACCGGGATCGTGGAAGAACTGGGCACCGTCGAGTCGGTCGAGCCGAGCCCTGACGGGGTGCGTCTCCGGATCGCCGCCGGCGGGGTGCTGGACGGCGCCGGCCTGGGCGACTCGACCGCGGTCAACGGCTGCTGCCTGACCGTCGTGGCCCTCGACCCGGCCGACCCGCCCACCTGGTGGGAGGCCGACGTCAGCGACGAGACCCTCAAGCGCACCAGCGTCGGTGGCCTGCAGGCCGGTGACCCGGTGAACCTCGAACGGCCGGTACGCCTCATGGACCGCCTCGGCGGCCACCTCGTCCAGGGCCACGTCGACGCGGTCGGCGAGGTCGTCGCGCCCGTGCCCGACCTGCGGGTGCGCATGCCCGCCCACCTGCTCCGGTACGTGATCGAGAAGGGGTCCATCACCGTCGACGGCGTCAGCCTCACCGTGGTCGAGCCCCTCGAGGACGGCTTCACCGTCGCCGTCATCCCCCACACCGCCGAGGTCACCACCCTCGGCGCCCGCCGTCCCGGCGACATCGTGAACCTCGAGGTCGACGTCATCGCCAAGTACACCGAACGGCTGCTCGCACCCGCGGACGGTCCCGACTCACCCCTGGAGGCCTGACATGGCCGATCACAAGAACCCCTTCAACACCATCGAGGAAGCGGTCGCCGCCATCGCCCAGGGTGAGATCGTGGTGGTCGTCGACGACGAGGACCGCGAGAACGAGGGTGACCTCATCATGGCGGCCGAGCACGCCACCGCCGAGAAGATCGCCTTCTTCGTCCGCCACACGTCGGGGCTCATCTGCGTTCCCATGACCGGTGACCGCCTCGACGAGCTCGACATCCCGCTCATGGTGAGCCACAACACCGAGGCCCAGCGCACCGCGTTCACCTACAGCGTGGACGTGCGCCAGGGCACCAGCACCGGCATCTCGGCCGCCGACCGGGCCCTCACCATCCAGAGCCTCATCGACCCGGCGACCCGCCCCGGCGACCTGGCGCGCCCCGGTCACATCTTCCCGCTGCGCTACTCGCCGGGCGGCGTGCTCAAGCGGGCGGGCCACACCGAGGCCGCCGTCGACCTCGCCCGGATGGCCGGGCTGTACCCGGCCGGCGTGCTCTGCGAGCTCGTGATGGACGACGGCACCATGGCCAGGGTGCCGGACCTGCTCGAGTTCAGCCGCGAGCACGGCCTCAAGATGATCTCGATCGCCGAGCTGATCCGACACCGTCGCCAGAACGAGAAGCTGGTGAAGCGCATCGCCGAGGCCCGCATCCCCACCCAGTGGGGCGACTTCACCTGCTACGGGTACGAATCGCTGCTCGACGGCGAGCAGCACGTCGCCATGGTGCGTGGCGCGGTGCAGGGCGAGGACAACGTGTTGGTGCGGGTGCACAGCGAGTGCCTCACCGGCGACATCTTCGGCTCGCTGCGTTGTGACTGTGGGCTGCAGCTCGACGCCTCGATGGAGCGAATCGCGAAGGAGGAGCTGGGGGTGCTGGTGTACCTGCGGGGCCACGAGGGTCGCGGCATCGGCATCGGCCACAAGCTCCGGGCCTACAGCCTGCAGGAGGCGGGGGCCGACACCGTCGACGCCAACGTCGAGCTGGGCCTGCCCATCGACAATCGCGAGTACGGGATCGGCAGCCAGATCCTGGTCGACCTGGGCATCACCACCATGCGGCTCATGACCAACAACCCCGCGAAGTACGGTGGCCTCGAGGGCTTCGGGCTCGAGGTCGTCGAGCGGGTGTCGCTGGAATCGGTACCGAATCCCGAGAACATCCAGTACCTGCGCACCAAACGCGAGCGCATGGGTCACCTGTTGGAGGGTCTTGATGACGTCCTATAGCGGCAATCTGAACGGGTCGGGCATGCGGGTCGCGGTGGCCTGCGGCCGCTTCAACGACCTGATCACCGAGCGATTGCTCGCCGGCGCCACCGACGGGCTCGTCCGTCACGACGTCGACGAGGGATCGATCACGGTGGTCTGGGCGCCGGGTGCCTTCGAGCTGCCCCTGGTGGCCAAGCGCCTGGCCGCCTCGGGCGAGTTCGACGCCGTCATCACGCTGGGCGCGGTGATCCGGGGGGCCACGGGCCACTACGACTTCGTGGCCGGCCAGTGCGCGTCGGGTGTGCAGGCCGCGCAGCTCGAGACCGGTGTGCCCGTCGTGTTCGGTGTGCTCACCACCGACACCATCGAGCAGGCCATCGAACGGGCGGGCACCAAGGCGGGCAACAAGGGCTACGAGTCGGCCGAGACCGCCATCGAGATGGTGGACCTGCTGCGCCAACTCCCCAAGGGCTGAGGGCATCCATGGCGACGGGCACGGTGGCCAGCTTCGACGACCCCCGGGGGATCGGCACCGTCACCGATGAGTCCGACGGCCAGGAGTACTTCTTCCACTGCACGGCCGTCGCCGACGGCACCCGAACGATCGACGTGGGCGCCACCGTCGAGTTCGAGGTGGTCCCCGGTCGGCGGGGCCAGTGGGAAGCGGCCGGCCTGCGCCCCCGTGGCTGAGCGGGGGGTCGCCGACGAGGTGCTCCCGCCGTCGATCCCTGCACCTCGACCGTTCGGCGGCTACCGCGTCGGCGGGCTGCGGAACGGCTCGAGGGCCTCCGCGTAGGTGGCCAGGCGGTCGGCTGCCTCCATGGCCAGGTCGACCGAGGACAGGTCGGCGTCCTCCCAGAGCTCGGACACCCGCCGCCAGCCCGCGGGCCGTCCGCCAATGAACGGGCCCGCCATGGCATCGGCTCCGAGCACCTCGCGCCAGGCGGGCTCAGCGGCCAGCAGTGCGGCGAGTGCCACCTCGTTGCGGGCCCCGTCGCGGTGCTCGGCGTGGAAGCCGACCTCGAGGTGGCGACCGTCGAGCCACTGCACCTCGTAGTGCTCCCGGGGCTCGTCGAACCAGACCTTCACGCTCCAGCCCGAGGACTTCAGCTGATGGTCGCGGCCGTCGAGCAGACCCGGCAGGATCTCGGCGACGGCCTCGAAGAAGCCACGTCCGTCGGCGAACGGATCAGGCGTCGGGGGCTCCGGTCGACGAACGCTGCACCTGGACGAACGCCAACTGGATCTGGGTGAGCGCGGCCTTGAGGTCGGCCTCGTGCTCGCCGAGCCGGCCGGTGACGCCGTCGAGCAGGGCGGCCATGGCGTCGATGGCCAACTTGGCTTCCCGTATGTTGGGCGGCTGTTGCCCGAGGTGGATGGCCGCCAGTTGGTAGAGGCCGATGGCGTGGTTGCCGACGACGTCTTCGACCGGCGCCTCGACGAGGCGCTGCTGGGCCTCGGCCATGCCGGCGAGCATCTGCTCGGCCTGCTCGCGTTCCTCGTCGCTGAGCCCCGCGAAGGGGTCGTCGCCGCCCTCGCCGGGAGCAGTGACCGGCCGATCGTCGCGTCCGGCCGGTGCGGACGGCGGTTCCCGGTCGACCGGGTGCTCGCCGCCGGGGGTCCACAGCGTGCTCATGGCGCGGTTCTCTCACCTGTCGGAACTCGGATCATGGCTGGTAGTGTACGCCGACAACTGAAGACGGAAAGCGGGGCCGTTCGCCCCCACCTGGCCATCGCTCCCCGGCGCAATCATCGGGGAACGGTGCGGCGGGTCGATCGATCGTCACCGGCCGGGGCATCCCGCGCCGTCGGCGGACGTCGGCTTTTCGACGTCCGCCTCTTGCGTTTTGCGCCCGTGGCGGGTCAGCATCACCGTACGAATGAGTGCCCAGGATCAGACAACAAGGAGTTGCACATTGAGCAGTGATCGGCCATAGCTGCGCCGCCGGCCAACAACGAGCCCCGCATCAACGACAAGATCCGGGCCCGTGAGGTCCGACTCGTCGCCCCCGACGGTGAGCAGATAGGCATCAAGCCGTTGCCTGAAGCGCTCATCATGGCCCGAGACCTCGATCTCGACCTGGTGGAGGTGGCCGACAAGGCCAACCCGCCCGTTTGTCGGATCATGGACTACGGCAAGTACAAGTACGAGGCCGCGCAGCGGGCCAAGGAGTCCCGGCGCAACAGCACCAATGTCGTGGTGAAGGAGATGAAGTACCGGCCCAAGATCGGCGGCGGCGACTTCAGCACCAAGACGCGCAAGGTCGAGCACTTCCTCGCCGAGGGGCACAAGGTCAAGGTCACCATCATGTTCCGCGGCCGGGAGATGCAACACCCCGAACTCGGCAAGAAGATCCTCGACAACGTGGCCGAAGCGGTGATGCACACGGGACGGGTCGAGGTGATGCCCAAGATCGACGGACGCAACATGACCATGGTGCTCGTACCCGACCGGAAGGCACAGATCGCCCACGCCGCGTCAGGAAAGGACGGCGAGAACCCGAGCCACACCAACGGAGCGGCCCCCGAAGCCGTCCATTCGCCCGACGCACCCTCTGCTGCGACGGACGGGCCCCGTCCGACCGCACCCGCCGCCGACCAGCCCACGCAGGACCACACCAATCCCACCGAGACGAGCGAAACGGTTGCTTCGGGCGAGAGCCCGGCCGAGACGGCCTAGCCCCGCTCCCGACGCACCACGGAGAACGACATGCCCAAGATGAAGACGCACCGAGGCGCGGCCAAGCGCTTCAAGGTCACCGGGTCCGGCAAGATCATGCGACGCAAGGCCTACCGGGCCCACATCCTCGAGAAGAAGTCGTCGCGTCGCACCCGGCGCCTGGCCGGCGAGACCGAGCTCACCGGGGGCGATCGCGCCCACGTGAAGCGCCAACTCGGCATCTGACCACCCCGGCAGGTCGCCGTTCCCCGACGCGTCCTGCGTCGGGCCCCACGTTCTCAACCTCCCCGAAAGGAACACCCGATGGCCAGAGTCAAGCGCGCTGTCCACAGCAAGAAGCACCGTCGCGCCACCCTCGAGCGGGCCAAGGGCTACTACGGCAACAAGAGCCGCAGTTACCGGGCCGCAAACGAGCAGGTCATGCACTCGCTCCAGTACGCCTACCGCGACCGCAGGGCGCGCAAGGGCGACTTCCGAAAGCTCTGGATCCAGCGCATCAACGCCGCGTGCCGCCTCAACGGCACCACCTACAGCCGGTTCATCTCGGGACTGCGGCTGGCCGAGGTCGAGGTCGACCGCAAGGTCCTCGCCGACCTGGCGGTCACCGACGCGGGGGCCTTCAGTGCCCTGGTGAAGGTGGCCGACGAGGCCACCCAGGCCGCCGCGACCGACTGATCCGAGTGGTGGGAGAGCGGCGCTGACGCTCCTGTCGGCCCGCAACCCGAGGCTGCAGCGCGCCCGGCGACTCGCCCGTCGTCGGCGGGATCGGGCCGAGGACCGCGCGTTCGTGCTCGAGGGCCCCCATGTCGTGGCGTCGGCGCTCGACGCCGGCATCGAGGTCGAGGAGCTGTTCTTCGAGGCCGGGGCCGACCAGGCCCTGGTGGCGCGCGCCCGGCAGGCCGGCATCGCCGTGCACGAGCTCGAGCGGGGAACGCTCGCCCGCATCACCGACGCGGTGTCGCCCCAGCCGGTGCTCGCCGTGGCTCCCTGGTGCGCGGCCGACCTCGACACGGTCGTCGTGGGGGGCACCGACCTCCGGCGTCCGGTCGTCGTGCTGCACGAACTGCGCGATCCCGGCAACGTCGGGACCCTGCTGCGCACCGCAGAGGCGTCGGGCGCGGCCGGCGTGGTGATCTGCGGCCAGAGCGCCGACATCTTCAACCCCAAGTGCGTTCGGGCATCAGCGGGCGCGCTGTTCAACCTGCCGGTGGCGGTGGTCGGCGACGGCCACGAGGCGGTCTCGCGCCTCCGCGACGCAGGCCTGCGGATCGTGGGGACCGACGCCGCCGCGACGATGGCCTATGACCGCTGCGACCTGGCTGGTGCGGTGGCCCTGCTGCTGGGCAACGAGGCTTCCGGCCTCCCGCCCGATCTGCTGGCGGTTGTCGATGAGCTGGTGTCGATCCCGATCGAGGGCCGGGCCGAGTCGCTCAACGTGGCCGCGGCCGGCGCGGTGCTGTGCTTCGAGGCCGCCCGCCGCCGCCGCAACGGTTAGCGCAGAAGGGTCAGGGCGGAAGGCCTGGACAGAACCTCAGTGAATCCTCATCTGGTGCTCAGCCCTCTCTCAGGCGGGGATCACACCATCACCCCATGGAATCCAGACCCTCTGCCATCGGCATCGCTGACCGCCCGCCCGCCCTCGACGAGGCCCACTCGCGCCCGCGACTCACGCTCGTCGGGGCAACGGCGTTCGCGGTGGCCATGGCCGCGACCGTCGTCGTCACGCGCGGCCTCGGCGTCGAGGTGCTCGGTGAGGGGGCGTCCGGCCTCGGGGGTGCGGCGACCGCCGCCGGCCGGGAGTGGTGGGGGGTGGTGACCAATCCGTTCTACTGGGCCTTTCTCGTCGGGTTGGTGCTGCTCGAGTGGCGGTTCCCAGCGCGACCGGAGCTGCCTGCGCTCTCCGTGGGACTCGGCCAGGACCTGGTCTGGTTCCTCGCGGGCACGGCGCTGGCGGTGACGGTCGTGACGGCGTACCTCGCCCTGCTCGACCGGGCCTACACGGCGCTGTCCGGTGGATGGAGCCTCGGCCTGCAGTCCGTATTGGGCTCGTGGGGGCTCCCCTTGTTCGCGCTGGTGGTCACCGACTTCATCGGCTGGGTCAGTCACTACCTGCACCACAAGGTCCCGGTGCTGTGGACCTTCCACGCAGTGCACCACTCGCAGCGGGAGATGAACGTGCTCTCGGACAGCCGGCAGCACCTGGTCGAGACGCTCCTGACGGCCACGATGGTCTTCGCGGTGGCCCGCGTCCTCGGACTGGACACCCAGGCCGCCTCGGCCCTCACGTTCCTCTCCATCTACGTGGGCGCCTTCATCCACGCCAACATCCGCACCAACCTCGGACCCGCCCGCTACTTGCTCGTATCGCCTCAGGCCCACCGTGTGCACCACTCGGCGGCACCCCAGCACATCGACACCAACTTCGGTGTCATCCTGGCCGGGTGGGACTACCTGTTCGGCACCCGGTTCGTCGACGACGACGAGTATCCGACCACAGGCATCCACGACGAGGCCTTCCCGTTGGAGAACAGCCGCCGGCCGGCCGCGCTGCTGCGAACGTGGGCCCGCCAGAGCGCGTACCCGTTCGTTCACCTGCGACAGCGGGCCCGGTCCCGCGAGCTGCAGGCGACTGCGTAGCTCGGCCACCCAAATCCCCGGCGACGGGCTGGAGCCACCCCCACCGTGGCCGCCGATGACCGTGCGGCGACCGAGGCTCAGTATCGTCGGTGCGTCCCGCACGCCCAGGAGGCCGTCGAGCCCGTGTCGATGATCGAGCAGCTCACCCAGATCGGCGACGACGCCGAGGCGCGCGTGCGCGCCGCTGGCTCGCTCGACGAGCTCGACGCCCTCAGCTACGAGCTGCTGGGCAAGAAGTCGGCGCTGAGCGAGGTGAAGCGGGGCCTGCGCGACCTTGACGAGGACGAGCGCCGCGCCGCGGGGCGTGCCCTGAACGAGGCCCATGCCCGGGTCCAGGCGGCCATCGACGCCCGCAAGGCGACGCTCGACGCCGACGACTACGCCCGTCGGCTGGAGGTCGAGCGCCTCGACCTGACCGAGACGATCGTCGGGCGCGAACTGGGCCACCTCCACCTGGTGACCCAGACCCACGACCGCCTCGAGGACGTGTTCGTGGGCATGGGCTTCACCGTGGCCGAGGGACCCGAGGTCGAGACCGACTGGTACAACTTCCAGGCGCTCAACATCCCCGAGTCGCACCCTGCCCGCAGCATGTGGGACACGCTCTACGTCGACCTCGGCCCGCACCCCGAGAGCACGGTGCTGCGCACCCACACCTCGCCGGTGCAGATCCGGGTGATGGAGGGTGGCCCCCCGCCGATCTACTCGATCATGCCGGGGCGGGTCTACCGGCGCGACACGGCCGATGCGAGCCACATGCCCGTGTTCCACCAGATCGAGGGCCTCGTGGTCGATCGGGGAATCAGCTTCGGCGACCTCGCAGGCACGCTCGAGGCCTTCACCACCGCCTACTTCGGCGGCGCCATCCACTCACGCCTGCGGCCCTCCTACTTCCCGTTCACCGAGCCGTCGGCCGAGTACGACATCAACTGCCTGTTCTGCCTGGGCGAAGGATGCCCCACCTGCGGTCGGACGGGTTGGATGGAACTGGGCGGCTGCGGCATGGTCCACCCCAACGTGTTCGCCAACGTGGGCTACGACCCCGAGGAGTGGTCGGGCTTCGCCTTCGGGTTCGGCACCGACCGGCTGTCCATGAACCGCCACGGCATCAGCGACATCCGTGAGCTGTTCACCAACGACGTCCGCTTCCTGAAGCAGTTCTAGTGGAGCAGCGAGCGAGAGGCGAGCAGCTGATGTCCGGCGGCGGAGCGGAGCGGAGCAGCGCCGCGGGCGAACCGGATGCCGAAGGCGCTCCGAGGTACGAGGAGCCGATGTGAAGGTTCTCCTCTCCTGGCTTCGTGAGTTCGCTCCCCTCGAGGGCGACCCGGTGGCGCTCGGCGACACCATGAGCGACCTCGGCATGGCTGTCGAGTCCATAGAGCGCACCGGTGAGGGCCTCGACGGCATCGTGGTCGCCCGGGTGCTCGACCTGCGCGCTCATCCCGACGCCGACAAGATCCAGATCGTCGATGTCGACGCGGGCGACGGTGAGCCGCTCCAGATCTGCTGCGGGGCGTTCAACATGGCCGTCGGCGATCTGGTGCCGCTGGCCACGCTCGGCACGGTGATGCCGAGCGGCATGGAGATCGCCCGGCGGAAGCTTCGCGGCGAGTGGTCGAACGGCATGCTGTGCTCGGCCACCGAGATCGGCCTCGGGGCCGATGCCGCCGGCATCCTCATCCTCGGGGCGGGGCTCGTCCCGGGCGCACCCCTCGTCGATGCCCTGGGCATCACGGCCGACGTGCTCTACGACCTCGAGATCAACCCCAACCGGCCCGACGCGATGTCGGTGGCCGGGGTCGCCCGCGACCTGGCGGCCCGCCTGGGCGTCCCGTTCACCCTGCCGGCACCCCGGGTCACCGAGACCGGCAGCCCGGCAGCGGGCCTCGCCGGGGTCGAGATCGTCGATGCCGACCGGTGCGGCCGCTTCGGCGCCCGGGTGTTGCGGGACATCACGGTCGGCTCGTCACCCCAGTGGCTCGCCAACCGCCTCACCGCCCTCGGCATGCGGCCCATCAACAGCATCGTCGACATCTCCAACTACGTCATGCTCGAGCTCGGCCACCCCAACCACACCTACGACCTCGACCTCGTCGCGGGCGGCACCCTGCGGGTGCGAGCGGCTCGCGACGGCGAGCGCCTGGTCACCCTCGACGATGTGGAACGCTCGTTCCTGGCCGAGGACACGCTCATCTGTGACGGCGACGATGTCCCGATCGGCGCCGCCGGCGTGATGGGCGGCGCGTCCACCGAGATCTCGGCCTCCACCACCTCGGTGCTGCTCGAGATGGCCTGGTGGCCCCAGATGCGGATCGCCCGGTCGTCCAAGCGGCTGCGGCTGCGTTCGGAGGCCTCGATGCGCTACGAGCGGGGGATCGACCCCTTCGGCATCGACCTCGCCCTCGACCGCTTCTGCGAGTTGGCGGCGGCGGCCGGCGCCACGGTCGCGCCGGGGCTCATCGACGAGCGGGGCGACCTGCCGCCGATCTCGCCGATCACGGTGCGCACGCCGCGGGTCAACGCCATCCTGGGCACAGACCTGACCACCGAAGCGATCACCGGATACCTCACGCCCATCGGCTTCGAGGTCGAGGCGACCGCGTCGCCGGATGCCCAGACCGTCATCTCGCCGGGGTTCCGGCCCGACGTGGCCACCGAGATCGACGTGATCGAGGAGGTGGCCCGCCACCACTCGTACGCCGCCATCGAGCGGCATCGACCGCCCGGTGTGCACACCGGCGGGCTCACCGAGCGCCAGCGCGAGCGCCGCCACGTGCGGGCCACGCTCGCCGGCCTCGGCATCGACGAGGCGCTCCCGCTGCCCTTCCTGGCGCCCGAAGACCTCGAACGCTCCGGTCTGTCCGGCCCTCACGTCGCGGTGACCAACCCGCTGGCCACCGAGGAGTCGGTGCTCCGGCCGTCGCTGCGCCCGGGACTCCTCGGGGCGCTGGCCTACAACGTGCGCCACCGCAACCGGGGTGTGGCGCTGTTCGAGATCGGCCACGCGTTCGGCGTGCCCCCCGAAGGCCAGCAGCTTCCCGACGAGCGGGAGATGCTGGCCGTGGTGCTGAGTGGCGCCGAGGCGCCGGCCGCGGTCGAGGTGTGGCGGTTGCTCGCCGAGGCCCTCGGCTTCTCGGCGACGGCGCTCGAGGCGTGCGACGCTCCCGGACTGCACCCCACCCGGACCGCACGGGTGGTCGTCGAGGGAGAGGGCGTGGGCCTGGTCGGCGAGATCGACCCCGGTGTGGCTGCGGCCTACGACCTCGCCGACCGGGTGGCGTGGCTCGAGCTCGATCTCGACCACCTGCTGGCGCTACCCCACGGCGACCGCCCCTACCGCCAGGTGAGTCGCTACCCGTCCAGCGACATCGACCTCGCCTTCGAGGTGGACGACTCGGTCCCGGCGGGCGACGTGGAGGCGACCCTGCGTTCGGCGGGAGGCGACCTGCTGTCCGAGGTCCGCCTCTTCGACGTCTTCCGGGGCGACGCCGTCACCGAGGGGTGCCGCAGCCTGGCGTATGCATTGCGCTTCCAGGCAACCGATCGCACGCTCACCGACCCCGAGGTGGGCGAAGCCCGCACCCGGCTCATCGACGCGGTCGAGTCCGCCCACGGCGCCAAGCTTCGCTGACCCACCTCCCACCCCGTTCTGGCGTCATCGAGCGTCGCTCAGCGACGGGTGCTGACGCCAGAACGGGTGGTCTTGCATAGTAATACGGGTATCTGTATGCTCTTGCGATGGTCAGGGTCGGCATCGTCGGAGCCTCGGGATACACCGGTGCCGAGCTCCTGCGCCTCTGCGCCGGCCATCCCGATCTGGAGGTCGAGCTGGCCACCGGTGACAGCCAGGCCGGAACCGCCGTGGCCGACCTGTACCCGAGCCTGGCGGCGGCCTACCCCGGCCTGACCTTCGCTCCCTACGACCCCGCCCGGATCGAGGGGCTCGACCTGGTGTTCATGGGGCTGCCCCACGGCGCCTCGCAGGCCATCGTTCCCGGGCTTCTGGGCCGGGTGCCCCACGTGGTCGACCTGGCGGCGGACTTCCGGCTGAAGGACCCCGCGATGTACCCGCGGTGGTACGGCGACGAGCACACCGCCCCCGAACTGCTCGCGCGCTTCGTCTACGGCCTGCCCGAGCTGTTCCGTGGCGAACTGGCCGGCGCGTCGGCGATCGCGGTCCCCGGCTGCTATCCGACCGCCGCCAACCTGGCCCTCGCGCCCCTGGTCCGTCAGGGGCTGGTCGGGCCCACGGGCATCGTCGTGGACGCCGCCAGCGGTGTGTCCGGCGCGGGCCGGCCGCCCAAGCCCAACACCACCTTCTGCACGGTCGACGAGGACTTCACCGCCTACGGGCTGCTCGACCACCGACACACCCCCGAGATGGAGATGGTGCTGGGCACGGAGGTCCTGTTCACGCCCCACCTCGCCCCGATGAACCGCGGGATCCTGGCCACCTGCTACGCCCGTCCCGTCCGCCCCACGTCCACCGGAGCGGTCCTGGCCGCGATGCACGAGGCCTACGACCACGAGCCGTTCGTCGTGGTGAGCGAGCGCCCGCCCTCCACCAAGGCCACGCTCGGGTCCAATGCCGCCCACCTCACCGGTCGCTACGACGAGCGCACCGGCTGGGTGGTGGCCCTCTGCGCCATAGACAACCTGGTGAAGGGCGCCTCGGGCCAGGCCGTACAGTGCGCCAACCTCGCCCTCGGCCTCCCCGAGGCCGCCGGTCTCACCACGGCCGGCATCTTCCCATGACCAACCCCTCCAACTTGCGCGCGGTTTGGCTGCCAGAGCGCCCGAAACGCGCGCAACTCCGGAACGCGACCAAGGAGCCCACCAGATGATCGAAAGGCTGCGGAGCGGAGCGGAGCAGCGTCAACGGTCGGTGCCGGGTCCCGAAGGGGCGACGACGGAGGAGGCGCAAACAACATGAGCGTCACTGCAGCAGCAGGGTTCGTGGCCGCCGGTATCCACGGTGGCGTGAAGGACGACGCCGAGGCGCTCGACCTGGCCCTCGTGGCCACCGAGGACGGCACCCCGGTGTCGGCCGCCGGAGTGTTCACCCCGAACAAGATGACGGCGGCGCCCGTGCAACTGTGCCAGGCCCACCTCCGCACATCGGGGGGGCACGCCGCGGCGGTGTTCCTGAACAGCGGCAACGCCAACGCCGCCACCGGCGAGGCGGGTCACGCCGACGCCGAAGAGCTCACCGGCATCGTCGGGGCCGAACTGGGTTGCGCCCCGCACCACGTGCTGATGTGCTCGACGGGGCTCATCGGCCACCGGCTGCCGGTCGAGGCGATGGCGGCGGCGATCCCCGACCTCGTCGCGGCCCGCGCCACGGTCGGCGCAGCCGACGCCGCCGAGGCCATCCTCACGACCGACACGGTGCGCAAGGAGACCGTGGTGGCGGGCGACGGCTTCGTCGTGGGGGGCATGGCCAAGGGCGCGGCGATGCTGTCGCCGAAGATGGCCACGATGCTGGCCGTGTTGACCACCGATGCCGCAGTGTCTGCCGACGATCTGCGCGCCGCCCTGGTCGGTGGCGTGGCCCACTCGTTCAACGCCTTGAGCATCGACGGCTGCCAGTCCACGAACGACACCGTCCTGCTGCTGGCCAGCGGTCGCGCGAGTGCGCCCGACCCTGTCGCCTTCCGTGACGCGGTGGCGGCGGCGTGTGGGCACCTGGCCGAGCAGATGGCGGGCGACGCGGAAGGAGCCACCAAGGTGGTGCGCCTGCACGTCACGGGCGCGGTCTCGGACGCCCAGGCCGAGCAGGCCGCCCGGCGGATCGCCGACAGCGCGTTGGTGAGCTGCTCCTGGTACGGCGAGGACCCTTACTGGGGCCGGATCGCGAGCGAAGCCGGCAGTGCCGGCGTCCACTTCGACCAGCAGTGCCTGTCGGTGTCGTATGGCGGGGTGATGGTGGCCCGTCACGGGGTCGAGATCGACCACGACCGTGGTGCAGTGGCCGATCACATGGCCGAGCGCGACCTCGACATCGCAGTCGACCTCGGTCTCGGCGCGGGGCGCTTCACGGTGCTGACGAACGACCTCACCCATGCCTACGTCGACGAGAACAGGGGAACCTCATGACGTCGCGCGCCGCGGTTCTCGTGGAGGCGCTCCCGTACATCCAGAAGCTCGCTGGAGCCACCGTCGTCGTGAAGTACGGCGGGAACGCCATGGTCGACGACACCCTCGCCCAACAGTTCGCCGAGGACGTGGTGCTCCTGCACGCGGTCGGCCTCAAGCCGGTGGTCGTCCACGGCGGCGGCCCCCAGATCGGCGACCTCATGGCCCGGTTGGGGAAGGTCTCGGAGTTCCGTGACGGCTTGCGGGTGACCGACGCCGAGACCCTCGACATCGCTCGGATGGTGCTCGAAGGCAAGATCAGCAGCGAGATCGTCGCCGGCATCAACCGCCACGGCCCGCTGGCAGTGGGGCTGTCGGGCGGCGACGCGAGCCTGATCCAGGCGTCGGCCCGCCACCCCGACCTCGGCTTCGTCGGCGATGTCGCCGCGGTCAACCCCGCGATCGTCGAACGCCTCCTCGCGGAGGACCTGATCCCGGTGATCTCGACCATCGGCCACGACCCGGCCGGTCAGGCCTACAACATCAACGCCGACACCGGTGCCGGTGCCATCGCCGAGGCCCTGGGTGCCCGCAAGGTGATCTACCTCACCGACGTCGAGGGCCTGCGGCGCGACGCCGACGACCCGGCCACGCTCGTGGGCCGGATCTCGGCCACCGAGCTGCAGCAGATGGTCGACGACGGGCTCCTGACGGGTGGCATGATCCCCAAGATCGCCGCCTGTATCCACGCCACGCGGAACGGCGTGACCTCGGCCCACATCCTCGACGGTCGCCAACCGCACGTGTTGCTCCTCGAGCTGTTCACCGATGCCGGTGTCGGCACCATGATCGTGGGTGAGCAATGACGTTGCGGGTCGGCGCGCCGGTGTCGGGCGGTGGGTGATGGTTGAGTCCGCGCTCATGGGCACGTACCCGCCCGCACCGGTCACGTTCGTGCGGGGAAGCGGCACCGAGCTCTGGGACGCCGACGGCCGCCGCTACCTCGACTTCCTGGGTGGTCTGGCCGTCGTGTCGCTGGGGCATGCACATCCCGTGGTCGCCGACGCCCTCTGTGAGCAGGCCCGCACGTTGCTGCACGTGTCCAACCTCTTCGGCACGTTGCCCGGCCCCGAGGTGGCTGCCACGCTCGACCGGTTGCTCGGCGGCGGCGGGCAGGTGTTCTTCGCGAACTCCGGCGCCGAGGCCAACGAGGCCGCCATCAAGCTGGCCCGTAGGTGGGGCGGCTACGGCAAGTTCGGCGTGGTGAGCGCCTACGGATCGTTCCACGGCCGCACCCTGGCCACCCTGCACGCCACCGGACAGCCCGAGAAGCACGAGGCCTTCCAGCCGTTGCCCGAGGGCTTCCGTCATGTGGCCTGGGACGACCTCGAGGCGCTCGAGGCGGCGATCGACCCGTCGGTGGCGGCGGTGCTGCTCGAACCGGTGCAGGGTGAGGGCGGGGTCAACCCCGCCACGGCCGAGTACTTCCAGGGGGTCCGCCGGCTGTGCGACGAGCGGGGCCTGCTGTTCATGGTCGACGAGGTGCAGGCCGGGCTCGGTCGCACCGGGCGCTGGTTCGGCCACCAGCACTTCGACGTGGTGCCCGACGTGGTCACGATGGCGAAGGCGCTCGGCAACGGTGTGCCGATCGGTGCCTGTTGGGCGCGTGCCGAGGTGGCGGCTGCGTTCAGGCCGGGCGACCATGCCACGACCTACGGTGGCCAGCCGCTGGCCGCCTCCGCCGCTCGTGCCGTGCTCGCGGTCATGGAGGCCGAGGACGTGCCCGCCCGGGCGGTCGCGGCGGGCGCTCGTCTCACCGAGGGCCTACGCACCCTCGACGCCGTGTCCCACGTGCGCGGCCTGGGGCTGCTCCTCGCCGCCGAGCTCGACGGTCGGGATGCCCGGCAGGTGGCCGCCGACGCCCTGGCCGCCGGTCTGGTGGTCAACGGGGTGACGCCGACCGCGCTGCGGTTCGCCCCACCCCTGCTCGTGTCCGATGCCGAGATCGACGAAGCCCTCTCCACCCTCTCGGAGGTCTTGACATGAAGCTGAGGCTGCGCAGCGGAGCGGAGCAGCAGGCTCGACGGGTGTCGGATCCCGAAGGGGCGCCGACGGAGGAGGCGCAAGCGACGTGACTGTTCGCCACTTCCTCGAGATCGACGACCTCACTGCGGCAGAGCTCACCGACGTGCTCGACATGGCCGAGGACCCCGCCCCGCCAAAGGTGCTGGCCGGAAGGGGCATGGCGCTGCTCTTCGAGAAGCCCTCGCTCCGCACCCGCAACTCCACCGAGATGGCGGTCGTCCAACTGGGCGGCCACCCGATCACCATCCACGCCGACGAGGTGGGCCTCGACGTACGCGAGACCACCGAGGATGTGGCCCGCACCCTCGCCGGCTACCACGCCGTCATCGGTGCCCGCGTGTTTGCCCACTCCAAGGTCGAGCGCATGGCCGCGGTGTCGCCCGTGCCGGTGGTGAACCTGCTCTCCGACGAGGCCCACCCGCTCCAGGCTCTCGCCGACCTGCTCACGATCCGCCAGGAGTTCGGCTCGCTCGCGGGGCGCACCGTCGCCTACGTGGGCGACGCCAACAACGTGGCCCGGTCGCTGGCGATTGCCGCGCTGATGGTGGGGATGCACGTGCGCCTCGGGTTCCCGCCCGGTTACCGGTTCAGTGAGATCGACCTCGACCGCATCCGCTCGACGGGCGCCGAGCCGACGGTGCACGACCGGGCGGAGGAAGCGGTGGAGGGAGCCGACGTGGTGTGCACCGACGTGTGGGCCTCGATGGGACAGGAGGAGCAGGCCGAGCGGCGTCGCCGGGACTTCGAAGGCTGGACCCTTGACGAGGGGGTCGTGTCACGACTCGCTCCCGCCGGCGTGTTCCTGCACTGCCTGCCCGCCCATCGGGGCGAGGAGGCCTCGGCCGAGGTGGTCGACGGGCCCAGAAGCCGCATCTGGGCCGAGGCCGAGAATCGCATGCACACGGCGCGTGGGCTGCTGGCCTGGCTCCTCGGGGCCAACGGTGTCGAGGAGCCAGGTGCCGGGGCGACAGGTGCCTGACGTGCCGGACGGTGCCCGCCTCTCCAAGACCCAGCGCCAGCACCGGATCGCCGGTCTGCTCGAGCAGGCGGCGGTCACCAACCAGGGCCAACTCGTCGACCTGTTGGCCGCCGATGGCGTGGTCGCCACCCAGGCCACCGTGTCGCGGGACCTGGACGACCTGGGGGCGATCAAGGTGCGGGTGCGGGGCGGTGAGTCGGTCTACGCGATCCCCGAGCTCCCCAAGGATCAGGTGGCACCGGAGGACCACCTGCGGCGGGTGTTCGGCGACTGGGTGGTCGACGTGGCCAGCTCCGCGAACATCGTCGTGCTCCGCACCCCACCGGGCTCCGCCCACGTGGTGGCTTCGGCGCTCGACCGTTCGAACCTCGACGAGGTGCTGGGTACGGTGGCCGGCGACGACACGCTGATGGTGGTCGTCACCGAACAGACGACGGGGACCGCCGTCGCGGACCGCCTGCGCGACCTGGCCGGGCTCGTGTGAGGAGAAGCCGATGATGTGCACGAGTCCGAGGCGGCGGAGCGGAGCGGAACGGCGACGAGGACGAGAGTCGGATCCCGAAGGGGCACCGACGTGGTGATGCCGCGGAGCGGAGCGGAACGGCGACGAGGACGAGAGTCGGATCCCGAAGGGGCACCGACGTGGTGATGCCGCGGAGCGGAGCGGAACGGCGACGAGGACGAGAGTCGGATCCCGAAGGGGCACCGACGGAGGAGGTGCAAGGAATATGAGCCCGAGACGAGTGGTACTCGCCTACAGCGGTGGACTCGACACATCTGTCGCCGTCCGTTGGATGATCGAGGAGCTGGGTGTCGAGGTGGTCTGCCTGGCCGCCGATGTCGGCCAGGGCGGCGACTGGGATTCCGTCCGGCAGCGGGCGCTCGACGCCGGCGCAGTCGAAGCGGTGGTGGCCGATGTCCGTGACGAGTTCGCCGCCGACTACGTGGTGCCGGCGCTGAAGGCCAATGCGATGTACGAGGGTCGCTACCCCCTGGTGTCGGCGCTGTCGCGCCCGGTGATCGTGAAGCACCTGGTGGCCGCGGCCCGTTATCACGGCGCCGATGCGGTCGCCCACGGCTGCACCGGGAAGGGCAACGACCAGGTGCGCTTCGAGGTGTCCACCCGCGCGCTGGCGCCCGACCTCGACGTGATCGCACCGGTGCGGTCGTGGGGGATGACCCGGGAGGAGTCGATCCTCTACGCCTACCGCCACGACATCCCCATCCAGGCGACGAAGGAGAAGGTGTACTCCATCGACGACAACCTCTGGGGCCGGGCCATCGAGTGTGGCGAGATGGAGGACCCCTGGGCGGTGCCGCCCCCGGGTGTGTGGCAGATGACCGTGCCCACCGAGACCGGCCCACGCGACCTGGTCATCGGCTTCGAGGAGGGTGTGCCCGTGTCGGTGGACGGCGAGGTGATGGGCCTGGTCGCGCTGATCGACCGGGTGAACACCGTGGTGGGCTCGTACGGGTGGGGTCGCATCGACATGGTGGAGAACCGCCGGGTCGGCATCAAGAGCCGCGAGACCTACGAGTGCCCCGCCGCTCTGGCGCTCATCCTCGCCCATGCCGACCTGGAGTCGATCACCCTCGAGCGCGACATCGCGAGAGAGAAGTCGCGGGTCGAGCCCCGCTACGCCGAGTTGATCTACGACGGGCTGTGGTTCTCGCCCCTCAAGCGGGCATTCGACGCCTTCATCGACGAGAGCCAGCGTGCCGTCACCGGCGACGTGCGCCTACGGCTCGAGCCGGGCACATGCCATGTCAACGGGCGCCGGAGCCCGCACAGCCTCTACGACTACGGCCTCGCCACCTACGACGCCGAGGACAGCTTCCGCCACGAGGACTCGGCGGGGTTCGTCCGGCTGTGGGGCCTCTCGGTGGAAACGTGGAGCGCCCGCCAGGGCCCCGGCGCGGAGACCGCGAACCGGTGACTCCGCCAAGCGCAGGTCACCCCTCTCGGTTTTCGCGTCTCAACTGGTCGCGATCACGGCCGCCTCAGGCGTGGGAAGTCCGCAGTGGCGCGGTCGCCGAGGGTGGAAGACCATGACCCTGTGGCACGGGAGGTTCGACGGCGGCCCGGCCGACGAGCTGATGGCCTACACGATCAGCCTGCCGTTCGACCGGCGGCTGGCGGGTGACGATCTGGTGGGGTCGCGTGCGCACGTCCGTGGCCTGGTGCGGGCGGGGATCCTCGACGGCGACGAGGCCTCGGCGGTGCTCGGTGCCCTCGACCAGGTGGAGGAGGAACTGGCCGGGGACACCTTCGGCTTCCAACCGGCCGACGAGGACATCCACACCGCGGTCGAGCGCCGGGTCACCGAGCTGGCGGGGCCGGCCGGGGCGAAGCTCCACACCGGTCGGAGCCGCAACGACCAGGTGGCCACGGACCTGCGCCTGTTCACCAAGCGCGAGCTGGCCCTGGTGGCCGAGCGGGTGCTCGAGCTGCAGAGCACCCTCCTCGATCGGGCCGAGCAGGCGGGCGACGAGTACCTGCCGGGCTACACCCACCTCCAGCGTGCGCAACCGGTGTTGCTGGCACATCACCTCCTCGCCCACGGATGGGCGCTGGCCCGCGACCTCGACCGGCTCCTCGATGCCCGTAGACGGCTCGACGTGTCCCCGCTCGGCGCCGGGGCGCTGGCGGGCTCGTCGCTCGATCTCGACCCGGTGGGGGTGGCCGCCGACCTCGGCTTCGCCCGGGCGTTCGAGAACTCGCTCGACGCCGTGAGCGACCGCGATTTCGTGGCCGAGTCGCTCTTTGCGCTCACCCTGCTCGGCATCCACCTGTCGCGCATGGGCGAGGAGGTCGTGTTGTGGGCCACCGACGAGTTCGGTTTCGCCCGGCTCGACGACGCCTACTCCACCGGCAGCTCGATGCTTCCGCAGAAGAAGAACCCCGACATCGCGGAGCTGGCAAGGGGCAAGGCCGGTCGGCTCATCGGCAACCTCACCGGCCTGCTCGCCACCTTGAAGTCTCTCCCACTCGCGTACAACCGTGACCTACAGGAGGACAAGGAGCCGCTCTTCGACGCCCTCGACCAGGTGTCGCTCGGCCTGTCCGCAATGAACGGGCTGATGGCCACGCTCACCTGGGACCACGAGCGCATGCGGGCCGCGGCCGACGGTCCGACGTCCGCGGCCACCGACCTGGCCGAGTACCTGGTGACGGCGGGCATGCCGTTTCGCGACGCCCACGCGGTGGTCGGCGGGCTCGTGCGCCAGTCGGTCGACGACGGCTCGTTGCTCGTGGATCTCGTCGCCGCGCACCCGGATCTGGGCGAGGACGCGGTGCCTCTCCTGGCCCCGGGCTCGGCGGCGGCGCGTCGCACGACCGCCGGCGGCGCCGGCCCGGGTCCCGTGGCGCGCCAACTGGCACGCTTCCGCAGCCGGCTCGAGGCGGACGCCGACCGGCTGGGGCGTGACTGAGGGTTCGGTTCCCGCAACCGCAGTGCCTCGACGGGACTTTCGCTCGTCGGACCATTGACGTAAGGGGGGGGCAGGGGCGTAGGGTCGCCCGGGTAGACGCCGCCGGGAGGTTCGCCCGATGTTCTTCGATGGTGCGTGGTTCGATTGGTCTCCGGTGCTCCACGGGGTGACTACCAACCCGGGGTTGGGAAACGGGGTGGTGCGGGGTCAGTGGACGAGGCTCGGCCGCCTCGTGGTTGGCAACCTGCGTTACCAGTTTGGATCGACTTCGACGTTTGGGGCGGGCACCTACACGTTCAAGCCGCCGGTGGTGCCCGTGGCGCCTGCGAGCGGTGAGTCGATCTCGGTCGGCTCGGGCATTTTCTACCAAAATTCAGGACAGGCGCTGTTCACCGTGACCTTGGCGTTGCTGGAACCGGTCAAATCGGGTCTGGAAGCGGCGATGATTGTCACTGGTGAGCCTTTTGCGGGTCCGGCCGATCCCTTCACGTGGGCCGCGAATGACGTGATGTCGCTTGACTTCGCCTATCAGTGCGTCGCCGACTGATTTCGGGTAGGTGGGCTGGTGGCGTTCTATGAGGGTGAATGGTTGGATTACGGGGTGGACCTGAAGGCGGATCCCGGCCACGATCCCACCACGGGGTCGGGTGCACAGTTCCAGTGCGGCTACACGCGGCTCGATCGGCTGATAACGGGGTGGTTCCGGATCGTGTTCGGCGCCACCGGCGTGGCCGCGGGGACGGGTGTGTACACGGTGAGGTTGCCGCCGTACGCGCCGGTGGCGCCGGCATCGTCGGATGAGGCGCCGTGGACCATCGGCACGGGCTGGGTGATCGACGTTGGCGGGTCGGGGGTCCTGTATGTGACGGCCATCGCGATCGAGCACGCTGGAGGGGCCGGTGGTGGGAAGCGGGCAACGATTTACGTCAACGGCGGCGACGCGTCCGCGATGCCACCGTCGAACCCAGTGGCGGCAACGGTGCCGTGGACGTGGGACGACGGCAAGATCTTCACCGGGCGCTTCTCCTACGAGTGCGAGGCGGACTAAGGCGTGACGGGGCGTAGAGATCGCGTGCGACGGAACCCAAGACGGTGACGGAGTTCGCCGAAGGGTACGGATATGAGGCCACCTGGCGCTCGTACACCCCGCGGCTATTGTGTGTGGGCACCACTGGCGTTGCGGATCCCGTCGACCCGATCCTGGGCAACTCGGAGGTTGCTGGGGCCTTCTGCCGCTTCCAACGCACGCTAGCAGGCAGGTTCAGGTACCGCATGGGCTCGACATTCATGCCGCCATCTGGCGCCGGCAACCTTCAGGGTGCCTACGCGGTGGAATTGCCGCAACGCCCATTCTATGTGGACGACGAAGTCCATGAGGATCGCACGACCCCGCAGCTGGTGGGTTTTGGATGGGCTGTCGATCACGCTGTGGGCGGCGACGTGGTCGACCGTTACCATCTCTTCAACATGGTTTACGATCCGCCATGGCGTGTGGGCAATGTCGATAGCTCAATGGCGATCATGTTCGTGCACGACGGCACCTTCAGCGGAAATCCGCCAGGAAATCCCCTTGGCCGATTCGGCACTCCAACCGAGGTGGGGGTGCCGTTCGAGTTCGCGGAGGACGATGTGTTGGCGGGCGTGTTCTCGTATCAGGTTGCCGCAGACTGATGCGGTGGCCACGGACCCTCTGCGACGCGGAGTTGACCATAGCACTGTCCGTTTTGATAGCCGCAGCTCTGGTAGCAGGTGTCGGCTCATCGGGGGCAAGCGGACTTGAGAGTCAGGGGGCTTTGATGGTGAACGGCTCGGATATCGGCGAGGTGACCGTGTTCACAGACCCGTCGTGGGAGGACCTCACGAACGTCCATCGCCTGGGTGCGGGTCCCGACGGAGCATTGTATGTGTCGACGTTGAACCTCTTCATGGGAGGTGGGTATGTGCATCGGGTCATGACCGACGGAACGGTCACCGACCATTTCCAGGTGGGGTCGGCGGGACACATGGTCAGCGGTCCAGACGGCAACCTGTGGTACGCGTATATCAGCAAGATCGCGCGGTTGACCCCGGAAGGAGTGATCACACGTTTCACCATCCCGGGGAACGTGAGCGACGCGTTCGAGATGACCCTTGGTCCGGACGGGGCGATGTGGTTTGGTGCAGGGATCGACGATGCGGTTGGTCGGGTGGCGATGGACGGGGCTATCACGATGTTCCCGACCGGACCGGACACCAACGTCGGCGGTCTAACGACGGGGCCAGACGGCGCGGTGTGGTTCACGTTGCAGGACTCGAATGAGATCGGCCGGATCACCCCACAGGGCGTGATCACGCGATTCCCAATCGCAGCGAGTCCACTGTTCATCGCTGCCGGGCCGGACGGCGCGTTGTGGTTCACAGCAGGCAACCAGATCGGGCGGATCACGACCTCGGGGGTCGTCTCGTTCTTCAGCAGCCCCGACATCAGTTTCGCGTATTCGATTACAGCGGGACCGGACGGAGCGTTGTGGTTCGTGAGCTTCAACAACGATCGGATCGGGCGGATCAGCACCGACGGAGTGGTCGAGATGGTCCCGGACCCTGACGGGCGGATCGTCGGGCCCATCGACATCGTGGCCGGACCGGACGGCAACGTCTGGTTCACCGGTCTCCATAGGGTGGGGCGCATCACGGTGGTGCCGGAGCCTGGGTTGTCGGTGGTGAAGTCGGCCGATGCCACGGAGGTGGTGGCGGGCGAGGCGGTCGATTTCTCGGTGGAGGTGACGAACACGGGTGGGGTGGCGTTGACGGGGGTTGAGGTGTCGGATCCGGTGGCGCCGGGTTGTGAGGAGACGGTCGGGGATCTGGCGGTGGGTGCGTCGGTGACGGTCGGCTGTTCGTATTCGACGTCGGAGGCGGATGTGGGGGTGTTGGTGAACACGGCGACGGTGGACTCGGTTCAGACCGGGCCGGTGGTGTCGAACACCGTGGAGGTGACGGTGTCGGCGGTGCCGCCGCCGTTGTTGTGTGACGGGGCGGTGGTGACGGTTGATTTGAATGAGGGGGAGGTGGCGTCGGTGGGTGACGATGTGATCAACGGGACTCCTGGCGATGACCGGGTGGACGGGTTGGGGGGTGATGACCGGTTCTG
>JAYRVH010000009.1:0-142534 GCA_041918615.1 Acidimicrobiales bacterium | reverse complement strand
GGCGACGCAGTCGCCAGGAGCGGATGGGCATGAGCGGAGCGGTGGCCCGAGCGGCCCGGCGACGCAGTCGCCAAGAGCGGATGGGCATGAGCGGAGCGGTGGCCCGAGCGGCCCGGCGACGCAGTCGCCAGGAGCGGATGGCGTGATGGAGCCGACCACGCCCCTCGACTCGTGGTCGATGCTCGAGGCCACCGCCGGCCTCGCCGAGCAGGTCGAGGTCGCGGCCGAGGCCGCCTCGGGCGTGGATCTGTCGGGCCTGCCCGACCGGAGCCAGATCGAGAACGTGCTGGTGTTGGGGATGGGCGGCAGCGGGGTGTCCGGCGACCTGCTGACCACCGTGGCCGGCCCGTTCATGCCCGTGCCCGTCGTGGTGGTCAAGGGGTACGAACCGCCTTCCTACGCCAACGAGAGCACCCTCGTGTTCGCCATGTCGTTCTCGGGTGACACCGAGGAGACCGTCGACGCGGTCACCACCGTGGCCCTCGCCGGTGCCCCTGTGGTGGCGGTCACCAGGGGCGGCGAGATCGGTCGGCTGGCCGACACGTGGCACGCCCCCGTCATCCCCGTGGCCGACGGCATACCCGCGCCGCGTGCCGGCCTGGGTGCCATGGCCATCCCGCCACTCATCGTGCTCGAGCGCCTCGGGCTGTTTCCCGGGGCGGGGGAGTGGATCGAGCGTGCCGTCGAGCAGCTCGTGCGCCGTCGTGACTCCCTGCTGATCCCTGGCAACGAGGCTGAGATCCTGGCCCGTCGGATCGGCCGCACCGTTCCCCTCGTCTACGGCGGGGGCGGCATCGGCCAGGTGGCCGCCGCCCGGTGGAAGACCCAGGTCAACGAGAACGCCAAGGCCCCGGCCTTCGCCAACACGGTGCCCGAGCTGTGCCACAACGAGATCGCCGGCTGGGGCCAGCACGGCGACCTGACTCGGCAGGTGTTCAGCCTGGTGAACCTGCGCCACGAGCACGAGCACCCGCAGGTGATGAAGCGCTTCGAGCTGGTCAACCGTTGGACCGAAGAGGTCATGAGCGACATCCACGAGGTGCGGGCCGAGGGCGACGGCGTGCTGGCGCAGCTGCTCGACCTCGTCACCTTCGGGGACTTCGTCAGCCTCCATCTGGCCTTCCAGGAGGGCATCGACCCAGGGCCCGTTCCGGTGCTCGACGAGATCAAGGCGGCCCTCCGGGACTGACGCAGCCGGCGCCGACCACCCCCGATCCCCCAGGCGAGTGGCTGCGGGCGCTCGATCTACCTAGACTCGGTGGTGCTTCGGGCTGATTCGAGTGGTGTCAGTGGACCCCAGCCTGGTTCTGCACATCCCTTTCGCCCCTGCTTCGACGCGCGGGCGTTCTCGACATCAGGAGATTCGCATGACCGACACTGACAACACCGGCGACCTCGGCTTCAAGGTCGCCGATCTCACGTTGGCCGACTTCGGCCGCAAGGAGATCCACCTTGCCGAGCATGAGATGCCCGGCCTCATGGCGCTGCGCGAGCAGTACGCCGCGGACCAGCCGCTGGCCGGTGCCCGCATCACCGGCTCGCTGCACATGACCATCCAGACCGCCGTGCTGATCGAGACCCTCGTGGCCCTCGGTGCGCAGGTGCGTTGGGCGTCCTGCAACATCTTCTCCACCCAGGACCACGCCGCCGCGGCCATCGCCGTCGGCCCCGACGGAACGCCCGAGAACCCCAAGGGCATCCCTGTCTTCGCCTGGAAGGGCGAGACCCTCGAGGAGTACTGGTGGTGCACCGAGCAGGCGCTGCGCTGGCCTGACGGCGGGCCCAACATGGTGCTCGACGACGGCGGCGACGCCACCCTGCTCGTGCACAAGGGCACCGAGTTCGAAGCGGCGGGAGCCGTGCCCGACCCCTCCACCGCCGAGTCCGAAGAGTTCCAGTACGTGCTGGCGCTGCTCGGTCGCACCCTGGCCGAGGACCCGCAGCTCTGGACCCGTCTGGGTGCGGGGATCCACGGAGTCACCGAGGAGACGACCACTGGCGTCCACCGGCTCTACCAGATGGCCGAGCTCGGCACGCTGCTGTTCCCCGCCATCAACGTCAACGACTCGGTCACCAAGTCGAAGTTCGACAACCTGTACGGCTGCCGTCACTCGCTCATCGACGGCATCAACCGTGCCACCGACGTGATGATCGGCGGCAAGGTCGCGGTGGTCCTCGGTTATGGCGATGTGGGCAAGGGCTGCGCGCAGTCGCTCAAGGGCCAAGGTGCCCGGGTCGTCGTCACCGAGGTCGACCCGATCTGCGCCCTGCAAGCGGCCATGGAGGGCTACCAGGTCGTCACGCTCGACGACGTGGTCGACACCGCCGACATCTTCATCACCTGCACGGGCAACTTCAACATCATCGGGGCCCACGACATGGCGAAGATGAAGCACAACGCCATCGTCGGCAACATCGGCCACTTCGACAACGAGATCGACATGGCGGGACTCGCTGCGCTCGACGGTGTCGAGCGCATCAACATCAAGCCCCAGGTCGACGAGTGGCGGTTCGCCGACGGCCACTCGATCATCGTGCTGGCCGAGGGCCGGCTCCTGAACCTGGGCTGCGCCACCGGCCACCCGAGCTTCGTGATGTCCAACAGCTTCACCAACCAGGTGATCGCCCAGATGGAGCTGTTCGGGCATCCCGATTTCTACGAGCGCAAGGTGTACACGCTGCCCAAGCACCTCGACGAGAAGGTCGCCCGACTGCACCTCGAGGCGCTCGGCGTCCACCTCACCGAGCTACGTCCCGATCAGGCGGCTTACCTGGGCATCCCGGTCGAGGGCCCGTACAAGCCCGACCACTACCGCTACTGAGCCCACGTCCGCAGCGGCCGGCCCGCTCGCCCTCCGGGGTGGGCGGGCCGTTCCCGCCTGCGGTCGACGGCGGCCTACTCGGCGCCGATCACGGTTTCTGGTTCGGGGGTGCCGTGGTCGATGGTGAGGCAGGGCAGGAACACGTGGACGAGGGGCCCGATCGACAGGGCGAACAGCACCGTGCCGATGCCGACGGTGCCGCCCAGGGCCCATCCCACGGTCAGCACGCAGAGTTCGATGCTGGTGCGCACGACCCGGATGCTGTGGCCGCGGTGGTGGATGCTGGTCATGAGGCCGTCCCGGGGCCCCGGTCCGAGCCCGGCGCCGATGTAGAAACCAGAGCCGACGGCGAACAGCAGGATCCCCACCAGGAGGAACGCGATCCGCACCGCCATCGCCCCGGGCTCGTCGACCAAACCGAGGGTGGCGTCGATGGTGAGGCCGATCAGCAGGATGTTCAGCATCGTGCCCAAGCCGATGCGCTCGCGGAGCAGGATCCAGCTGAGCAGGACCACCGCGCCGGTGAGGATGCTGACCGTGCCGATCGGGATGCCGGTGTGGTCGGAGACACCCTGGTGCAGGACGTCCCAGGGATCGAGGCCCAGGTCGGCCTGGACCAGCAGGGAGAGCCCGACACCGCACAGCACCAGCCCGAACACCAGTCGGGGCAGCCGCCGGCGCGTCTCGGCGAGCGAAAGGAACCGGAACACCGCGGCACCGTATCGACCGCAGGCGAACGCCCCGCCCGGTTTCCTGCCGACATCGACGCAGCGCGGGAACGGCCATGGAGGCGAGCACGAGTCCGTCATGAGTGTCGTACCCGCTGCGTATGGTCAGGCGATGTTCCTGCCGACCACCTGCCCGGGGTGCGGCACTCGAGGGCCCGCTCCCTGCGCCGGCTGTGTGGCCGAGCTCCTGTCGGCACCGGCGGCGCCACCACCTCCGGGCCTCGATGCGTGGTGGGCACTCGTCAGCTACGAGGGGGTCGGGCGGGAGCTCGTGGCCAGGCTGAAGTACCGGGGCAATCGCTGCGCAGTGCACTGGCTGGCCGAGCAGATGGCGGCGTTGGTCGACCCGGTCGGCGTCGACGTGGTCACGTGGGTGCCCACCACCGCTGCGCGTCGGAGGGCCCGGGGGTTCGACCAGGGCGAGCTGTTGGCCAGAGCGGTCGCGCTCTGGCTCCGACGTCCCTGCCGGCGGCTCCTGCGCCGGAGTCCGGGCCCACCCCAGACGGGTCGTTCCCGGGAACAGCGCCTTCACGGACCGCGCCTGAGCGCTGTCGGCCCGGTCAGCACGTCGGTGCTGCTGGTCGACGACGTCGCCACGACGGGCGCCACCCTGTCCATGGCTGCGCGTGTGCTGAGAGGAGCGGGCGCGCCCGGAGTGCGGGCGCTCACCGGTGCTCGCACGCCTTCACGGTCGCGTGCCCTACCATCCATGCGGCACACGACGAACCAGGAGCATTGAGTGGACATCAGGGTCAGCGGCCGGCACACCGAGGTCTCCGGAGCGCTACGGGAGGCCACGATCGACAAGATCGGCCGGCTGAGTCGCTTTCTCGACGGCATGGAGCGGGCCGAGGTGCATTTCTCCGAGGAGCACAACCCTCGCATCGTGGACAAGGAGGTGTGCGAGGTGACCCTCGAAGGTCACGGCCACCACGTCCGGTGCAAGGTGTCGGCCCCCGACGGGTTCGTGGCGGTCGACCGCGCCGTCGAGAAGTTGGAGCACCAGCTGCACAAGCTGAAGACGAAGCTCAACCGACGGTCCGGTCGTGGCGGTCCCGACCCCGATCAGATCGTCGCCGCCCTGCCCGACGACGCCGCCGCCTCCGCTCCCCGGATCGTCAAGACCAAGCAGTTCGCGATGTCCACGATGGATGCCGACGAGGCGTCCGTGCAGATGGACCTCCTCGGTCACGACTTCTACTTCTTCACGAACGACAGCACCGGGCGCTCCGCGGTGGTGTACCGCCGCGACGACGGTGACGTCGGGTTGATCGATCAAGCCGACTAGGTTCGGCTGACCACGGTCGCTGGAGGAGAGGTCGTTGCCCGAGGAGACCACGGAGACGCCAGGCGCCGAGCCGGTGCGCGTGCTCATCTGCGATGACCACGCGCTCTTCCGACGCGGGCTGATGATGGTCCTGGAGGAAACGCCCGGCGTCGAGGTCGTCGCAGAGGCATCGCACGGGAGCGAGGCGGTCGCCATGGCCGAGGACTTCGCTCCCGACGTGGTGCTCATGGACGTCCACATGCCGGGCCTCGATGGCATCGAGGCCACCAGGCGCATTGCGATCAACCACCCGTCCGCCCGCATCATCATGCTCACGGTCGGCAGCGACCAGGCAGTGCTCTTCGAGGCCATCCGGGTCGGGGCCACCACCAACCTGTCGAAGGAGACCGCCATCGACGGGGTCGCCGAGGCGGTCAGGGCGGTGGCGAACGGCCAGGTGCTCCTGTCACCGGGCCTGGCCGCCAAGTTGCTGCAGGAGTTCGAGTCCATGGCCGCGGGCGCCCTCTCGGCCGGCGCGCCCTTGACCCCCACGCTCGCACCCCGAGAGGTCGAGGTGCTGCAAGGAGTGGTCGACGCCAAGAGCAATGCCGCGGTCGCGGCCGATCTCGGCATCTCGCAGAACACCGTGAAGAACCACCTGCGCAACGTGCTCGCCAAACTGCACCTCCACACCTGGGCGAGCGCAACGCCGGGCGAGGCGGAGGGCCGGCCGGGTCGCTGAGCCGGCACGGGGAACGCCGCGCTGCCGGCACAGGGAACGCCGCGGGAAGCACCATCCTGGGTCGCCGGTAGGCTCTGGCCATGGCTGTTCTCGATCGACTTCTCCGCACCGGCGAGGGCAAGAAGCTTCGTGCGCTCGCCGGCCTGGTCCCCGAGATCAACGCCCTCGAGCCCGACGTCGAACGTCTCTCCGACGAGGCGCTGCAGGCCAAGACCCCCGAGTTCAAGGAGCGCTTCGCCAACGGTGAGTCGCTCGACGACCTGCTGGTCGAAGCGTTCGCGGTCGTGCGTGAGGCGGGGCGGCGCACGATCGGCCAGCGCCACTACGACGTGCAGATGATGGGAGGTGCCGCCCTGCACTTCGGCTGGGTGGCCGAGATGAAGACCGGCGAGGGCAAGACGCTCGTGTCCACGCTCCCCGTGTACCTGAACGCGCTCTCGGGTCAGGGCGTGCATGTCATCACGGTCAACGACTACCTGGCCAAGCGCGACGCCGAGTGGATGGGTCAGCTCCACGGGTGGCTCGGTCTCGAGATCGGCATGATCCTGCCCGGCAACTTCGACAGTGAGTTCAAGCGTGCGCAGTACGCCTGTGACATCACCTATGGCACGAACAACGAGTTCGGTTTCGACTATCTCCGCGACAACATGGCGATGGCACGCGACCTGCAGGTGCAGCGGGGCCACCCCTTCGCCATCGTGGACGAGGTCGACTCGATCCTCATCGACGAGGCCCGCACCCCGCTCATCATCAGCGGTCGCGTCTCCGACGCCGCCCAGCTCTACTACCGCTTCGCCGGCATCGTCCGAGACCTGCAGCCCGAAGCGGACTACGACGTCGACGAGGAGAAGCGCACCGTCGCGCCGACCGACGAGGGCATCTCGAAGGTCGAGGCTGCCCTCGAGGTCGACAACATGTACGACGAGGTGTCGGCCAATCTGGTCCACCAGCTCCAGGCCGCCCTGCGCGCGAAGGAGCTGTTCAAGCGCGACAAGGACTACATCATCGCCCACGGCGAGGTGAAGATCGTCGACGAGTTCACCGGTCGCGTGCTGGAGGGGCGCCGTTGGTCCGAGGGCCTCCACCAGGCGGTGGAGGCCAAGGAAGGGGTGAAGATCAAAGAGGAGAACCAGACCCTCGCCACGGTCACCCTGCAGAACTACTTCCGCCTCTACGACAAGTTGGCAGGGATGACGGGCACGGCGAGCACCGAGGCGTCCGAGCTGGCAGGCACCTACGGCCTCGAGGTCGCGCCGATCCCCACCAACAAGGAGATGATCAGGCTCGACCAGGCCGACCTGATCTACAAGACCGAAGACGCCAAGTTCGACGCGTGCATCGATGACATCGCCGAACGGGTCGAGAGCGGCCAGCCGGTGTTGGTGGGCACCGTCTCGGTCGAGAAGTCCGAGAAGCTCTCCCGCCTGCTCGGAAAGCGCGGCATCCGCCACGAGGTCCTCAACGCCAAGCAGCACACGCGTGAGGCCGAGATCGTCACCCAGGCGGGTCGCCTGCAGTCGGTCACGGTGGCCACGAACATGGCCGGACGAGGCGTGGACATCATCCTGGGAGGAAACCCCGAAGGCCTCGCCCTCCGCGACACCCGGGCCGAGGGTCTCGACCCCGAGACCGAGGAAGGCCGGGCACGGATCGCCGAGCTCACGGCTCGCTACGAGCCCGAGACCCGGGCCGAGGGTGACAAGGTGCGTGAGCTGGGGGGCCTCTACGTCCTCGGCACCGAGCGCCACGAGAGCCGCCGGATCGACAACCAGCTCCGCGGTCGTGCTGGCCGCCAGGGCGACCCGGGCGAGAGTCGCTTCTACCTGTCACTCGAGGACGACCTGATGCGGCTGTTCGCCACGGGCGCCATGAACTGGGTCATGGGCAAGGCGCTGCCAGATGACGTCCCCATCGAGGCGAAGATGGTCACCAAGGCCATCGAGCGGGCGCAGAACACCGTCGAGCAGCGCAATGCCGAGATCCGCAAGAACGTGCTGCAGTACGACGAGGTGATGAACGAGCAGCGCAAGGTGATCTACGCGCGCCGTGACCAGATCCTCGACGACAAGGACCTGCGGGCCGAGGCCATCGACTATCTGGCCGAGGCCGTCGAGGCGACCATCGGCACCTACTGCGTCTCGGACTACACCGACGACTGGGACCTCGACGGCCTCAGCCACGAGATCGCGACCTTCTGGCCGAGCGCCCTCGGCGTCGAGCGCCTGGCAGAGTCCATGTCGACCGACGAGCTGTACGAGTTGCTGATGGCCGAGGCCACCGGCTTCTACGCGGCGCGTGAGTCCGAGTTGGGCGTGGACACCATGCGCGACGTCGAGCGACAGGTGATGTTGCGCATCATCGACCAGCGGTGGCGCGAGCACCTCTTCGAGATGGACTACCTCCAGGGGGGGATCAACCTGCGGGCCATGGGCCAGAAGGACCCGCTGGTCGAATGGCAGCGCGAAGGCTTCGAGATGTTCACCCAGATGATGGCGATCATCGCCCAGGAGTTCGTGAAGTACATCATGCACGTGCAGGTGGTCGCCCAGCCCGAGCCCGAGGCGCTCGACGCCACCGTGAAGGACATCAAGTACTCCGCCCCGGAAGACCCGGTCCAGGGCTCGTCGGGGCTGGCGGCGGCGGCCCGCGCCCAGGCCGCGGTCGACGGTGGTGGCGGACCTGACGCGCCACCCGTGCCCGACGAGGAAATCGTCAACACGCCGGTGGTGCGCTCCGAATGGGACAAGACCCCTCGGAACAGCCCGTGTCCATGCGGCAGCGGCAAGAAGTTCAAGATGTGCCACGGGGGCCCCGGTCGTCCCTCTGCTTGACCCGCCAACTGCTGTGTTCGTGTCACCCACCCCACTCTGGAGACCGGTTTGAAGGACTTCTCTGGCGACCTGGACACGCTTCGGGAACGTCTGTCCGCGGCGGAGGGCTACCTCAAGGTTCGGGAGTTGCGGGCCCGGCGGCCGCAGCTCGAGACCGAGGCATCGCGCCCTGACCTCTGGGACGATGCCGACCGGGCCCGCCAGGTCACCGGGGAGCTCAGCACCGTCATCGACGACCTGGACCTGTTCGACTCGCTCACCGGTCGCGTGGAGGACGCCGAGACGCTCGCCGAGATGGCGCGCGACGAGGGCGACGACTCGCTCGAGGCGGAGATCGACGACGGCATCGGCTCGCTCTCGGCCACGTTCGACGAGCTGGAGCTCCGCGCGCTCTTCATCGGCGAGCACGACGAGGGCGACGCAGTGGTCGAAGTGCACTCGGGTGCGGGCGGCACGGACTCACAGGACTGGGCCGAGATGCTGTTGCGGATGTACCTGCGGTGGGCTGAGCGGCGAGGGTTCTCGGTCGAGCTCGACGAGGTGTCCCCGGGACAGGAGGCCGGCATCACCACGGCCACCTTCATCGTGCGCGGCCGCCATGCCTACGGGCTCCTCGAAGGGGAGCGGGGCGTGCACCGGGTGATCCGCATCTCGCCGTTCGACAGTCAGGCCCGCCGCCACACCGCCTTCGCCTCGGTCATGGTCGTGCCGTTCATCGACCACGGCACCGACGAGGTCGACATCGACGAGAAGGACCTGAGGATCGACACCTACCGGTCGTCGGGCGCCGGCGGCCAGCACGTCAACGTCACCGACTCGGCCGTTCGGATCACGCACCTCCCCACCGGGATCGTCACCTCGTGCCAGAACGAGCGCAGCCAACACCAGAACAAGGACCGGGCCATGTCGATCCTGGCCGCGAAGCTGGCCGACCTGGCCCGCCAGGAGCGTGCCGCCGAACTGGCGACCATCGCCGGGGAGACCCAGAAGACCGAATGGGGCAGCCAGATCCGCTCCTACTTCGTCCATCCGGAGCAGCGCGTGAAGGACCATCGCACGAACTTCGAGGTCGGGAACGTCGAGGGCGTCTTCGACGGCGACATCGAGCCCTTCATGGAGGCCCATCTGCGCTGGCGCCGTTCGCATGCCGCGAGTTGAGACGGGCCCGCTGATACTCTCGCACTTGCGCGTGCGACCCTCCGTGGCACTGCCGCCTGGGTCCTGTCCCCGAACCCTGGACGCTTGCTCCCCATGATCAAACTCGAGAACGTCTCCAAGATCTACAAGAACGACGTCGTCGCGCTCCGCGAGGCGAATGCGGACATCCAGAAGGGCGAGTTCGTCTTCTTGGTGGGCCCGTCCGGTTCCGGCAAGTCCACCTTCATCCGCCTGCTGAACCACGAAGAGCAGCCCGACCGGGGCCGTATCTTCGTGGCGGGCAAGGACATCGGCACGTTGAGCCACTGGAAGGTGCCCTACCTGCGCCGCAACATCGGGTGTGTGTTCCAGGACTTCAAACTGCTGCCCAACAAGACCGTCGCCGGCAACGTGGCCTTCGCGCTCGAGGTGATCGGCCGCCCCAAGCACGTCGTTCGCACCCAGGTGCCGGCCATCCTCGAACTGGTGGGCCTGGCCGACAAGAGCAAGAACATGCCCAATGAGCTCTCCGGTGGCGAGCAGCAGCGGGTGTCCATCGCCCGTGCCTTCGTGAACCGCCCCCTCATCTTGTTGGCCGACGAGCCCACCGGGAACCTCGACCCCTCCACCTCGGTCGGCATCATGCGCCTGCTCGACCGCATCAATCGCACCGGCACCACGGTGGTCATGTGCACCCACGACGCCGGCATCGTCGACACCATGCGCCGCCGGGTGATCGAGCTCGACGGCGGCTCGATCGTTCGCGATCAGTCCCGCGGCGTCTACTCCTAGGGCGGGCTGATGGCACTGAAAGTCGACTACGTCGCTCGGGAGGTCGGTTCCAACCTCCGGCGCAACATCACGCTCACCCTGGCCTCCATCCTCACCGTGTTCGTGTCGTTGTCGCTGGTGGGCGTGGCCTTCCTCACCCGCCAGGGCGTGCAGAACGCCACCCAGCGATGGCAGGGCGGCGTCGAGTTCATCGTCTTCCTCCAGCCCACCGCGACCGAGGACCAGATCGCGTCGGTGCAACAGACCCTCGACGAGAGCCCCCAGGTGGCCACCGTCGACTTCATCGACCAGGACGAGGCCTATGCCGAGTTCACCGATCTGTTCGCGGACTCGCCCGAGATGGTGCAGAGCGTCACGCCCGAGATCCTTCCCCCGTCCTTCCGGGTCGAGCCGAAGGACAAGAACGTCGACGTGATCCGCGCCCTCGGCTCCACCTTCGAGACGATGTCCGGGGTGAAGCAGGTCGTCTTCGCCGCAGAGGCGATCCGGACACTCCAGGACTTCTCCCGGCTGCTCAGCCTCGGGCTCTTCTCGGGCGCGCTCGTGCTGCTCGGTGCCGCCGTGCTCCTGATCCTGAACGCCATCCGCATGGCCATGTTCGCCCGTCGCCGGGAGATCGAGGTCATGAAGCTCGTGGGAGCCACCAACTGGTTCATCCGGGTGCCGTTCATGGTCGAAGGCCTGGTCCAGGGACTCGTGGGTGCATTTCTCGCGATCCCGGCCGTCGTGCTCATCATCAACTTCATCGAGTCGAAGCTGACCAACACCGAGACGATCAACCTGTTCCAGGGCTTCGCGGTGCACAGCAGCGAGCAGGTCGGCGTCAGCATCCTGCTGCTCGCCGTCGGCTGTGCGGTCGGCGTCATCGGCTCGTTCGTGGCGGTCACCCGCTTCCTCGACGTCTGACGGGATCGACGCCCGCCACCCGCCTGATCGCTCGGCCGGCGCCCTCGATCCACTAGGAAGGGGCCATGGTCTCGGAAACGCCCCGCTACACCCAGATCGACTACGAGCTCGACGACCAGCGGGTGGTCACGATCACCCTCGACCGCCCCGACAAGCTCAACGCCTTCACCCCGCACATGTTCCGCGAGTTGATGGACGCCTTCGACCGGGCCGATGCCGACGACGATGTCCGGGCCGTGATCGTCACCGGCCGGGGCCGGGCGTTCTGTGCCGGCGCCGACCTCTCGCTCGGCGCGCAGACGTTCGACGACGCCTCGCTCGGCACCGGTGTCGCACGAGATGTCGCTTCGCACCGTGACGAGGGCGGTCGGCTCACCCTGCGCATCTTCGGTCTGACCAAGCCCGTCATCGCGGCCATCAACGGCCCGGCCGTGGGCATCGGCATCACCATGACCTTGCCGATGGACATCCGCATGGCGGCGGTCGACGCCAGGATGGGTTTCGTCTTTGCCCGCCGCGGCATCGTCCCCGAGGCCTGCTCCAGTTGGTTCCTGCCCCGGGTCGTCGGCATCAGCCAGGCCCTCGAGTGGTGCTACTCGGGGCGGGTCTTCGCTGCGACGGAGGGCCTGGCGGGCGGTCTCGTCCGCAGCCTGCATCCGGGCGATGAGCTACTGGCCGCGGCGCGAGCGCTTGCCGTCGAGATCGCCGAGAACACCTCCGCGGTCTCGGTGGCCCTCACCCGCCAGATGATGTGGAGGATGCTGGGGGCGGACCATCCCATGGAGGCCCACAAGATCGACTCCCGGGCGGTGAATGCCACCGGCCGCTCGGCCGATGCGGCCGAAGGCGTGGTGGCCTTCCTCGAGAAGCGCCGCCCCCGCTTCCCGGGAAGGGTGAGCGCCGACATGCCCGGCTTCTTCCCCTGGTGGGACGAGCCCGAGTACGACTGAAACGGGCCGGTAGTGTCAGCACGACATCGAGACGGAGGTGTGCCGTGCCCCAGGAAGTGACGGGCGTCGTGGCCAAGGCCAAGGGCGAGCCGGTGAGCGTGGAGACGATCGTCGTCCCCGACCCCGGCCCGGGCGAGGCGGTGGTCGCGGTCCAGGCCTGTGGCGTCTGCCACACCGACCTGCACTACCGCGAGGGAGCCATCAACGACGACTTCCCCTTCCTCCTCGGCCACGAAGCGGCCGGCGTCGTCGAAGCGGTGGGTGGGGGCGTCACCAATGTCGCGCCGGGCGATTACGTGGTGCTCGCGTGGCGAGCACCCTGCGGTCGGTGCCGATCGTGCGCCAGGGGGAAGCCGCACTACTGCTTCGACAGCGGCAACGCCACCCGGAAGATGACACTCGACGGGGTCGAGCTGAGCCCGGCGCTGGGCATCGGTGCCTTCGCCGAGAAGACGCTCGTCCATGCGGGCCAGGCGGTCCGCGTGGACCCCGCCGCCCGACCCGAAGCGGCCGGCCTCATCGGTTGCGGTGTGATGGCAGGGTTCGGCGCCGCCCTCAACACCGCCGATGTGCAGCGCGGCGAGACCGTTGCGGTCTGGGGTTGCGGCGGTGTGGGCAATGCCGCGATCAACGGCTCCGCACTCGCGGGGGCGCGCACCGTGATCGCCGTCGACATCGACGACCGCAAGCTCGAATGGGCCAGGGACTTCGGCGCCACCCACACGGTCAACTCCACCAATGAGGACCCCGTCGAGGCGGTGCGAGCGCTCACGGACGGCTTCGGGGTCGATGTCGCCATCGAGGCGGTGGGTCGGCCCGAGACGCTGCTGCAGGCGTTCTATGCCCGCGACCTCGCCGGGCGAGTGGTGCTGGTGGGCGTGCCCGACCCCGAGATGACCTTCGAGGTGCCGATGATCGAGATCTTCGGTCGCGGTGGCGCCCTCAAGTCGAGTTGGTACGGCGACTGCCTGCCGTCGCGAGACTTCCCGATGCTCATCGACTTCCACCTGCAGGGCCGCATCGACCTCGACCGCTTCGTGAGCGAGACGATCGCCCTCGACGAGGTGGAGGCCGCGTTCCACAAGATGGAGCGCGGCGAGGTCCTGCGCTCGGTGGTGGTGTTCTGATGGGTGCGAACCCGTGAGCCCGAGGAACGAGGGCGTGGCCCGAGCGGCCGGGCGCAGCCGAGAGCGGAAGACGTGAGCCTGCGGGTCGAACGAGTTGTCACGAGTGGCACGTTCTCCATCGACGGCGAGGACTTCGACGTCGACAACAACATCTGGCTGGTGGGTGACGACGACGAGGTGCTGGTCGTGGACGCCGCCCACGACCACCTGCCCATCGTCGAGGGCGTGGCCGGGCGCAGGGTCGTCGCCATCGTCTGCACCCACGGCCACAACGACCACGTCAACGCGGCGGTCGCCCTGGCCGACGCTGTCGATGCGCCCGTCCTCTTGCATCCCGACGACCGGATGCTCTGGGACGTGGTCAACCCCGATCGGGCACCCGACGCCGAGCTTGCCGACGGTCAGGTTCTCGAAGTCGGCGGCGAGTCGTTGTGGGTGCTGCACACCCCTGGGCACTCTCCGGGCGGGTGCTGCCTGCACGACGTGGCCGGCGGGATGGTCTTCTCGGGCGACACGTTGTTCAACGGGGGCCCCGGCGCCACCGGGCGGTCGTTCTCGGACTACGACACCATCATCGAGAGCATCCGCACCCGTCTGCTGCGGTTACCGGCGAGCACGGTGGTGCACACCGGCCACGGCGACGACACCACCATCGGCGCCGAGTCGCCCCACTTCGCCGAGTGGCTCCAGCGGGACGGCTGAGCGTCACCCGGGGACTTCCCCTCAGCGGGGCTCGGTTCCGGGCTTCCACTTGATGCCGCAACCCATGCTGGGCCGCTGGTCCACGTCGACGGGCCGTCCTTCGAGGACAGCGTGGACGGCTTCGTGGAGGTGCCGACCCGTGACGCGGGCGTCGTTGGCGGGGCGGCTCTCGTCGAACTGGCCCCGGTAGACCAGGTGGCGATCGGCGTCGAAGAGGAAGAAGTCCGGGGTGCACGCGGCGTGGTAGGCCCGGGCGACATCCTGGGACTCGTCGTAGAGGTAGGGGAACGTGTAGCCCCGCTCGACGATCTCCTCGGCCATCCGCTCGGGGGCATCGTCGGGGTAGGCGTCGATGTCGTTGCTCGAGATGGCGACAGCGGCGATGCCGTGCTCCTGGAACACCGTGGTGAGCTGGGCGAGCTTCGGCGCGATGTGCTTCACGTAGGGGCAGTGGTTGCAGAGGAACATGACCAGAAGGCCCTTGGCGCCGTCGGCGACCTGGCCGAGCGAGTACTCGGTGCCTGACGGGTCGGGCAGCGTGAAGCCGGGCGCCGCCGTGCCGAGTGGCAGCATCTCCGAGGTGACAGCCATGCCCCGAGGCTACCGGCGGCGCTCGTATGCTCGGTCGGCGTGGAACGCGAGTGGGTGGACCTCGTCAGCGCCGATTCGGTGGGCCCGGGTCACGTGGCAGACGCCGTCGCGGGGGAGCGGGACCTGGTCGTGTGGCGAACGACGGGTGGCGAGGCGTGCGTGATGGAGGCCCGCTGCCCCCACGAGTGGTCGCACCTGGGCGCCGAGGGCGTGGTGGACGGCGACGAGATCGTCTGCACAGCGCACTTCTGGCGGTTCTCGTGCGGCGGCACCGGCACGAAGCTGAACGTGAAAGGCCGACGCGACGCGAAGGCCGACATCGAGGTGTTCGTCTGCCGTGAGCGAGAGGGTCGCATCGAGGCATGGCTGACCCCACCGGACCCGGCCGACGCGCCCGCTCCGTAGGATCGGGCGGTGGACCCGCTCGTCGCGGGCGGCGCGGCCGGCTCGACCTCACCGGGGCTGCGCCGGGGCCGCCGGCCAACCGACCCGCGGGCGCGACCAACCGGGCCGGGGGATCGTGGTTCACACGCCGTCCATTCGGCGAGACGTCGTGGGCGGCCGAATCGGGAGCGGATCTCGCCGCGCTCAGTTCGGCCGCTGCCGTTGGTCGTCGGGACCGGGCGTCCAGATCACGGCGGGACGGCCCGACTGGACGTCGACGGCCGCCACGACGTCGCCATCATCGAGCAGGGCCAGCCCGACGTGGGCGCGGTCGCCGTCGTGGGCATCGGCCGCGAACACCTCGCCGGCGACCTCGCCGGCGCGGTGGCTGCGGGCCCGCACGGTCACACCGCCGAAGTGGCCGGCGGCATCCAGCACCGTTCGCTCGAAACCGTCGGCCTCCACGATGACGAGGCGCCCGGTGCGCACCTCGGTGCCGAGCTGCGCTCGGATGCGTTCGAGCCGGGCCGCCACGTCGTCGACGGCCACCTCGAGGCGGTCGAGCCGCCCTGCGGTTCCGTCGGAGTCGTGGGAGGGCGGGGCGTGGGGTGACAGGTCGGGATGTGCGGGATCGGGCGGTTCGGCGGGCATGGCGCTCCCAAGGACGAGGTGAGGCGACGGATGACCATCGCAGGTGAGGTGGGGAAGCGACCGGAGATCACCGGCACGGCGATCGTACGCAGAGGGTCCGACAGCCAAGATGCAAGTGCCATCCGGATGTTGGAGGAGACTCTCGGGTCGTGGCCCGGCTGGCGGGTCAGCCCGAGGCGGCACGCGTTTGCTGCGTCGGGGTGCCGTGCAGGTGGCCCAGCGTGCCGGGCACCACACGGACCGAGTGGAGGTAGGCGTCGAGGTCGGTCTGGCGTACGCGGTAGACCCGCCCGAGTGCGTAGGCGGGCACCCGGCCCTGGTCGATCAGGCGGTACAGCGTTCGGGGGGTGATGCCGAGGTAGCGGGCCGCGGCCGTGGTCCCGAGCCAGTCACACCCTGCGTTGACGGTCGGGTTCTGCACCACGATGTAGAAGATATGCTGTAGTAGTATTTGCTGCAACCGGTCAGGGTCTGGCCCATGGTGGCGTCGCTCGACGAGCGCTTCGGTCGGGTGCTGCGCGAGCTCCGGCACGAACGGGGGCTGAGCCAGGAAGCCCTCTCGTTCGCCTGCGGCCGGCACCGCACCTTCGTGTCGCTGCTCGAGCGGGGGCGCAGCGGCCCCACGCTCGGGACGGTGTGGCGTCTGGCCGATGCGCTCGACGTCGCCCCCTCGGAGTTCATACGACGCGTCGAGCAGGCCCAACCGCTCGACGAGTGAGGCGTCAGGGGCGGTCCGTCAACGCGCCCCGCAGTCGTTCGACGATCTCGCCGGAGAACCCGAGCTCATCCACCAAGGCCCGGTCGAGGGCGTCGCCCTGCAGATCCGACTCGTCGATGCCGTCGGTGGTGCGCCGGAACCGCTTCCCGCCCCCGTAGGACACGACGCCCTCGTCGTCGTTGCGCCGCGTGCTGACCGTGGTGTTGAACGGACTGGCCTCGCGTGAGGCCTCGTAGCGCTCGACGAAGAACCCGTGGCTCACGGCTTCGGGGGAGATCGTCCGGCAGGGCATCTGGTCGGTGGTGTAGGGCAGGGGGAAGGCGAAGAGCCATCCTTCGTCGACTGGGGTGGCCCGGGTGGCGAAGGCCGGACGGGCGATCTCCGTCCCCGCGTCGCGGGCGAGGCGGAGCGGCTCGTCGGTGAGCATCGACGAATCGACCAACCACTCCGCGGTGCCGAGCGTCACCACGGTCGTCCCGTGGGTGGGGATACCGATGTCCGCCATGGACGCCGCGATCAGCCGGGTCGAGAACCCGCTCGCCGTGCACAGCGCCCCGAGCGCGTTGGCAGAGGGCCAGCAGGTGCCACCAGTGCCGTGACGTAGCCACGCGGTGAGGAAATCGTCGGCGTCCATGCCCGGCAGCGGACCGTCTTGACCCTCGCCGTGGAGCGCGATCAACTTGCGCACGTTGTCGAAGGGCACCTGGCGACACCACGCCTGGTAGAGCCGGCAGAGGCCGTCGAGGTCGGTGGTCGGCGGGGAGGTGAAACCGAACCGGTCGAGAACCCGCTCCCGCGTCCCTGGCGAAAGACCAGTGCTCATGGGTGCACCTCCAAGGCGTCGAGGCCTCGAAACGGACCTCGCTGGTGCCAGCGTAGGGGGGCGTCGCCGCCGAGGCGCAGGCGTGGGAAGCGGCGGGCGACCGCCGTGAGCATCACCTCGGCCTCGGCTCGGGCGAGGGAGGCGCCGAGGCAGAAGTGGGCACCGAAGGCGAAGGAGAGTGGCTGGGGCCCGGGCCTTCCCGGGCGGAACTCGTCGGGGTCGTCGTAGACCGCGGGATCGCGGTTGGCGGCGGCGAGGTAGACGAGCACCGGGGCCATCGCGTCGACCGGCTGCCCGCCGATCTCGACGGCCTCGTAGGGGATCCTGGCCACGAACAGGGTCGGGGTCTCGTGGCGCAGGAACTCCGTGACCACCTCGGCGGGCGCCCACGATCCTTCGACGACCGCCTGGTAGCGCTCGGGCGCTTCGAGCAGTACAGACATGCCGTTGGTGAAGAGGTCACGGGTGGTCCGGTGGCCCGCCGAGTACAGGGTGGCGGCCAGGGACAGCAGTTCCGCCCGGCTCAGGCGTTCGCCGTCCTCCTCGGCCAGCAACAGCGCCGACAGCAGGTCGTCGCCGGGGGCCTTCCGGCGCTCGTCGAGCAGCGCCGACAGGTAGGTGTGGAAGTCCTCGGCGGCGGCGATGGCGTCGTCGCGCTCGGTGTCGTCCACCCGCACGCCGAGCAGCGGTGCCGTGCGATCACTGAAGCTCGTCAGTGCCTCCCGATCGGCGGCGGGCACGCCGAGCATCTCCGAGATCACGAGCGACGGGAGTTGATGAGCGAACTCGGCCATCAGGTCGAAGGAAGCCTCCCTCGAGAGGCGGTCGAGAAGGTCGTACGCGGTCTTCTCCATCCAGGGGCCCATGGCCGTGACGCGGCGCGGGGTGAACGCCTTGGACACCAGCCCGCGGACGCGGGGGTGGTCGGGCGGGTCGAGGAAGTTGATCCGGTGGCTCATCTCGTCGCGTGCGGCACCGCGTGGAAGCCCGTCGAGGTAGCGGACGGCGATCGGGCGCGTGCCGCACCGCGGGTCGCGCAGGGCGTCGAGGGCGGCAACGTGGCCCGTCACTGCGACGAAGCCGCTGTCCAGTACGGTCACCGGGCCGCAGCGCCGGAGATCGGCCAGGAGCGGATAGGGGTCGGCCACGGCTTCGAGGTCGGCAGGGTCGAAGGTGGTGGTGGTCACCGCGCCATGATGGCACTGACATTGCATCCGCGGAGGGTGATGACGGCGGCGGGAGGTGGCCCTGACCAAAGAGGTCGAAATGGCCTTGCCTCCGCCCTGTGTCGGTCCTGTCCCCGGCTGCCGCCTACGCTGCCGCGGCCATGCCTGCCTCGCGAGCCCGCCTGCGGAAGTACCGCGCCGTCAACGGTCTGATCCACCGGTCGTGGGCGTGGATGCAGGCGAACGGCGCGGTCGGCCCCGACAGCCGAGCGGCCGAGCGCTTCGGCTCGTTCGGCGAAGGCAGCATCCTGGGGTTCCCGTGGTCGACCCTCTACGGCGAGGGTCAGATCCACATCGGACGCGAGACGCTCATCGCCACCTGGGCCACCCTCGCCACCGGGTACGGCCCCGACCAGACCACCGTGCCGCCCAGGGCACTGGTCATCGGCGACCGGTGCGTGGTCGGCCTGCGCTGCGGGATCGTGGCTCACGAATCGATCGAGATCGGCGACGACGTTTGGTTCGGCCAGGAGATCTACGTCACCGATGCCAACCACGGCTTCTCCGACCTGACGGTGCCCTTCGGTCGTCAGCTCGGCCCGCACGATCCGGTGCGGATCGGCGACGGCACCTGGATCGGCCACGGCGCGGTGATCCTGCCTGGCGCCCGGGTAGGCAAGAGCGTGGTCGTGGCCGCCGGTGCCGTGGTACGCGGTGAGGTGCCCGACTACTCGGTCGTCGGCGGCGTACCAGCCAAGGTCATTCGCACCTTGGGGTGAGTCCCGGTCGATCGTCGGTCGGCGACCGTGCCCTGTCCCGGCCCACGAGGCGCATGTGCGGCGCCGGTGGCTTCGTCATGGCAGCGTCCCGACCGAGCCGAAAAGGACCGGTGGCCCGAGCCATCGGCTCGGGCCAGTCGGTGTTGTGGAGCTGGAGGGAATCGAACCCTCGTCCGCAAAGCGGTGAGCGCTCGTGCTACGACCATTCCCGAGATGGTGGCTTGCGGTAACCACACTGCCGGGTCAGCTGGGCTTGCGCCCACCGCCGGGTCTTTCCCCGGTGCCATCGGTCTTTCCCGACGTCAGCGGTCTCTCCCTGCTGTCCTCCACTGCTTCTGTTGCCGGGCTGCAGTGAACAGGCCCCGCGTGCCCTCACGGGTCGCGATGACTCTCTTAGCTAGACGCTAGGTCAGGCTGCGAGAGCGAAGTCGCCATCGGCGCTTCTTTGGGTGCCCCGTTTTAGGAGTCTGAGCAACTCCGGTCGCACGTAACGTCAGCCGGTCTCCACGTCGAAACCGATCAGCCCCGTGATGTGACGATTCTGTTTTCAACGAGCATGAGTCAACGAACGCCTGTTCAGTCTACCGCCCGCCGGGCGCGGGACATCGCCCGCTTCGCCTCGAGGTCGGCGTCACGCTTGGCGATCACCTGGCGCTTGTCCACGCTGGTGCGCCCTTTGCCCAGGCCCACCTCGAGCTTGGCCCGGCCCTCCTTGAAGTACAGCGATAGTGGCACGAGCGTGAGGCGCTCCTGGTCGACGCGGGCGCGCAGGCGGTCGATCTCGGTGCGGTGCAGCAGCAGCTTGCGCTGACGATCGGGGTCGTGGCCGAACAGGGGGCTGGCGTGGCTGTACGGGGAGATGTGCAGGCCGATCAGCCACGCCTCGTGGTCGATGATGCGGGCGTACGCGTCGGAGATCTGCACCTTGGCCTCGCGCAGCGCCTTCACCTCGCTGCCGGACAGGATCATGCCCGCCTCGACGGTGTCGAGGATCTCGTAGTCGCGCCGCGCCCGGCGGTTGGTGGCGACGACCTTGTTCTCGGCTCTTCGCTCGGCGCTCATGCTTGTCGGCTCTTCGCTCGGCGCTCATCGCGATCATCATGGCTTGCTCGTCCCTCGCCCGCCGCACCGGTTGCGCACGTTGCATGGCCGCGTGACCGCGTCGGTACCATCTCGGCTCATGCTCCACCTGGAACGGTTCGTTTGGGCAGAGATGGTCGCCCACGCCTTCGACGGCCTGCCCGACGAGGCCTGTGGGCTCTTCGCGGCTGTCCCCGGGCGCCACCGGATCGAGCGGTTCTACCCGTGCGGCAACGATGCTGCGTCGAGCCGGGTGTACACCGTCAACCCTCGTGACCACCTGCGTGCGGATCGCGACGCCGGGTCCCGGGGCCTCGAGATCGTGGGGGTCATGCACTCGCACACCCACACCGATGCCTACCCGTCACCGACCGATGTCGCCCAGGCGCCCGACCCCGACTGGCACTACGTGATCGTGTCGCTCCGACAGGACGCCCCGGTGCTCCGCTCGTACGAGATCCGGGACGGCCAGATCGCCGAAGAGCCCGTTGGGCTGCTCGACCGGTAGAATCCTTACCGATCTGGTCAACAATCAAGTGTTGGCCACCTGAACCGGGAGCTGGAAGCGATGGCCGTGGTCTCGTCGGTGCTCGACCTGATCGGCAACACCCCGATGGTCGACGTGAGCGCGCTGAGCCCGAACCCGAACGTGCGCATCCTGGCCAAGCTCGAGAGCCAGAACCCGGTCGGCTCGGTGAAGGACCGCATCGCCGCCAAGATGGTGGCCGAGGCCGAGGCCGACGGCACGCTCACGCCCGGCAAGACGATCATCGAGCCTTCATCGGGAAACACCGGCATCGCCATGGCCATGATCGCGCAGCTGAAGGGCTACCCGATCAAGATCGTGCTGCCCGAGAACGTGTCGGTGGAGCGGCGCCAACTGCTCGAGGTCTTCGGCGCGGAGGTCATCATGTCGCCCGGCGCCGAGGGCTCCAACGGCGCGGTGCGAAGGGCGCAGGCCATGGCCGACGAGCACCCCGAATGGGCCTTTCTCTACCAGTACGCCAACGAGGCGAACCCCCGGGCGCACTACGAGGGCACCGGCCCCGAGATCTGGCGTGACTGTCCCGACATCACCCACTTCGTGGCGGGGCTCGGCACGAGCGGCACGCTGCTCGGCGTGGGCACCTACCTCAAGGAGCAGAACCCCGAGATCGAGATCCTGGCGGTCGAGCCGCCGGCGGGGGAGCGGGTCGAGGGCCTGCGCAGCCTCGAGGACGGCTACATCCCTCCGGTGTACGAGAAGTGGGGCGGGCAGGACCTGCTCGACGGCAAGCGCATCGTGCGGCCACGGGAGTCGATCGAGTGGATGCGCCGACTCACGAGCGAGGCCGGGATCTTCGCGGGCATCTCATCGGGCGCGGCACTCGCCGGCGCGGCGCGGGTCGCCGAGAAGATCGACGCCGGGGTGATCGTCTTCGTGGTCTGCGACGGCGGCTGGAAGTACCTCTCCACCGGCGCGTGGACCGACCCCATCGACGAGGTCGTCGAACGCGCCGAGCGCATCATCTACTTCTAGAACCCCCCTGCTTGAACCCCCTGCCCGACCCAGCGGGTCAGCGCCACGATCGGACTCGTGGGGAGGCGGTGGCGACGGGTTAGCGTCGTCGGGATGCCCGAGGGACGGGACCGGCCAATCGGGATGTTCGACAGCGGATTCGGTGGGCTGACCGTGGCTCGTGCGCTCATCGACCTGCTGCCGGCCGAGGACCTGGTCTACGTCGGCGACACGGGGCGCTACCCGTACGGACCGCGTCCCCAGGACGAGGTACGGCGCTTCGCCCATCAGATCACCCGTCTGCTGATCGACGGTCACGGCGTCGGGCTCGTCGTCGTGGCCTGCAACACCGCGTCGGCGGCGGCGCTCGACGAGCTCCAGGACCGATTCGACGTGCCTGTGCTCGGCGTGATCGAGCCGGGGGCGAGAGCACTGGTCGAGGCGACCCGGAACGGTCGGGTCGGGGTGATCGGCACGGTCGGCACGATCGGCTCGGGTGCCTACCAGCGGGCGGTCGCGACCGCCTGCGCCGAGCGGGGCGCGGGCGAGGTGCGGCTCACGTGCGCGGCGTGCCCCGGGTTCGTCGAGTTCGTCGAGCGGGGGGAGACCGACAGCGACCAGGTGCACATCCTCGCCGAGCGGCTCCTGGCACCGGTCCGTGAGGCCGGGGTCGACACGCTGCTGCTCGGCTGTACGCACTATCCCTTCCTCGCCCGTACGATCGGCGACGTGATGGGTCGCGATGTGGTCCTCGTCTCCTCCGCCGACGAGACCGCCTTCGAGGTGCGAGCCTCGCTCATCGAGCGCACGAGCCGAACGGGGCAGGGTCGGCACCGGTGGATCTCGTCGGGCGACGTCTCCCATTTCGTGACGCTCGGCCGCCGATTGCTCGGCCCCGAGCTCGATGCGGCCGAAGGCTGGTCGGGGACATGAGCCCGGACGTGCCGTTGGCACTGACGGTGCTCGGCTGTTCGGGCACGTATGCGGCGGCTGGTGGCGCGTGCAGCGGCTACCTCGTCCAAGGTGCCGGGACCACGATCTGGATCGACACCGGACCGGGCACGCTGGCCAACCTCCAACGCCACATCGGCTTCGACGACATCGACGCCGTGGTCATCAGCCACTGCCATCCCGACCACTGGACCGAGCTGCCGGTGCTTCGCAACGTCTTCAGGTATGTGCGGCACCGTGCCCACGTGCCCGTCTACGGCACTGCCGAGACGCAGTCGATGGCCGAGTCGGCAACGCACGGCGGCCTGGCGCCCACGTTCGACTGGCACCTCGTCAGCGACGGGTCCGAGGTCGACATCGGTGGCCTGCACCTGTCGTTCTCGCGCACCGATCACCCCGTCGAGACCCTTGCCGTCCGGGTCGACGACCCGGGGGCCGGCACGTCGCTGGCCTACTCGGCCGACACCGGTCCCGGGTGGTCGGTGGCGTCGTTCGGGGGCGGTATCGACCTCTTCGTCTGCGAGGCCACCCTCACCACCGACGAAGAGGGCCTCGCCCCGCACGTGAGCGCCAGGGAGGCGGGAGCGATGGCCGCCGCCGCCGGTGTCGGACGGCTGCTCATCACCCACCACTGGCCAGGGGGCGACGCCGAGGCCCAGCGGGCATCGGCCGCCGAATCCTTCGGCCGCCCCGTGGAGATCGCCACCATCAACGAGAGGTACCACCTGTGACTGCAACATCGGGCCCCGCCCCGCGGGCCGACGGCCGCCAGCCCCACGAGCTCAGGCCGATCGGCTTCCAACGCGACTTCACGGAGTTCGCCCCCGGCTCGGTGCTCGTGAGCTTCGGCCGCACCAAGGTGCTGTGCACGGCATCGATCGACGAGAGCGTTCCGCGCTGGATGCGGGGGAAGGGCGAAGGCTGGGTCACCGCCGAGTACTCGATGCTCCCCGGCTCGACCGACGACCGGGTCCGACGCGAGGTCAAGGAGGGTCGTCCGTCGGGACGCACCCAGGAGATCCAGCGCCTCATCGGGCGCTCGCTCCGTTCAGTCTGCGACATGGCCATGCTCGGGGAGCGCCAGGTGATCGTCGACTGCGACGTGCTCCAGGCCGACGGTGGCACTCGAACCGCGTCGATCTGCGGTGGTTACGTCGCGCTGCACGACGCGTTCACCCGCCTCGTGCAGCGCGGTGCCATCGCCGGCCATCCGCTCACCGAGGCCTGTGCCGCCATCTCGGTCGGCATCATCGACGGTGTCCCCATGCTCGACCTCCCCTACGTCGAGGACTCCCGGGCCGAGGTCGACATGAACGTGGTGATGACGTCCTCGGGGCGCTTCATCGAGGTGCAGGGAACTGCCGAGGGCCTGCCGTTCAGCAGGGGCGAGCTCGACGAACTGGTGGCCCTGGCGGAATCGGGGATCAACGAGATCACGGCCCTCCAGGCCGTTGCACTGGCCGACCCGCCGCCGAAGCGCCCGTGAGGCTGGTCCTGGCCACGGCCAATCCCGACAAGGTGGTCGAGATCGCGGCCATCCTCGGCGACGGCGTCGAGCTCGTTCCTCGTCCCGAGACCGTTGCCGACGTCGTCGAGGACGGTGACACGCTGGAGGACAACGCCCGGCTGAAGGCCGTGGCCATCGTCGACGCCACCGGTGAGGCCGCGGTGGCCGACGACACGGGTCTCGAGGTCGATGCCCTCGATGGCGCTCCCGGTGTGCGCTCCGCCCGATTCGCGGGCGACGGCGCCACCTACGCCGACAACGTCGCCGCGCTGCTGGCTGCGCTGTCCGACCATCCCGATCCCTCGGAGCGCACCGCCCGCTTCCGCACCGTGGCGCTCGCCCGCTTCGCCGACGGCCACGAGGTGGCGGCCGAAGGGGTGGTGGAGGGCACGATCGCGATCGTCCCGCGCGGGCGTGGCGGCTTCGGCTACGACCCGCTCTTCGAACCTGCCGAGGGTGACGGCCGCACGTTCGCCGAGATGACGCCCGACGAGAAGCACGCCCTCTCGCACCGCGGGCGCAGCTTTCGCGCGCTGCGCGCCGCGATGTCCTGAAGGCGGCACCGACGGGGATTCGAGGCGCCTCACCAGCCGCGGAGGTCAACGGGCCATTCCTCGATGACCGCTTCGTCGTCGACGAGGTACATCCGTTCGTGGAGGGCGATGGTGGGGTCGACATGGGCCGGGCGCAGTCGCACCCGATCGCCGACCCGCCACACCTGGCCCCGTCGCGGGACGAAGACGACGTGCTCGTCGGAGCAGTAGAGGACGTCAGCCCCGTCGATCTGGGGATCGCCGTGGTCCATGCCGTGTGACTTGAGGCCCGCGTCGCAGATGGCCACCTTGGCACTCACCGAGATGATCGTCGCCCAGAGGAAGACGGCCTGGCGGAACGGCAGGCCGAGCTCGGCGTACGCGGTGTCCATGAGGGTGTACGACCCCGCCTGCACCTCGGTGACGAGCGTGTTGATGTCGTAGGTGCCCGTGCCGGCCCCCGAGACCACCTCGCCACCCACATCGCCATGGGCGCGGGCCAGGCGGGCCATGGCCGGCTCGAGAAGAGCGATCCGCGTGGCCCGGTCGGGATTGAGTGACACGTGGCCCTCGTAGCCCATCACCCCCCGGACGTCGAGCCCCTGCGACCGGGCGAGGTCTGCGAGGCGGCCGGCGTCGTCGGGCTCGCAGCCGCAGCGAAACCCGTTGTTCACATCGATGAGCACCTCGCCCACACCGCCATCGGCGGCCGCCGCGATCGTCGCCTCGCTGTCGACGGCGACGGTCACCCGTGCGGTTCCGGCCGATACCAGCACACCCAGTCGGCGCGCATCGACGACCTCGTTGGCCAACAACAGGTCGTCGCCGAGGCCGGCGGCGGCCATTCCTTCCATCTCCCGGATCGTCGCGCAGCAGAAGCTGCGGTGCCCTGCGTCCGCGAGGAGGGCGGCGAGTGCCGTCGACTTGAAGGCCTTCACGTGGGGCCGCAGCGACGGCCCCGGACGGGCGGCGGCCATCACGGCCACGTTGTGCTCGAACGAGCGGGAATCCACGAGCAGTGACGGCGTGGGCAGGTCGTGGATGTTCACGTGCCGTAGATCGTTCGGAGCACGTCCATCGCGTCGGCCACGATGTCCTCGTCGTCCCAGGCCTCGATCGTCTCGGCATAGTTCGCGGCGTTGAACCCGAGCAGGATCGGCTCGCCGGTGACCTTGGCCATGTTGACCCACTCGGCCCATCGGCCGTCGCTGTCGGGCGAGGCCCAGCCGATGAGGTCCGCGTCGGCGTCCCAGAACACGTCGCTGAACCGCAGGTAGGTCTTGTCGAGGAGGCCCATGCCGATCCGGTCGACGGCGTCGGCCTTGCGATCGGGGAGCGGCGGGTCGAAGACCACGGCCCCCGTCTTCAACACGCCCAGGGGCAGCGTCACGACGACGTGGTCGGCGTCGAAGGACCGGTCATCGGTTGCCACGGTGGCGCCGCCGTCGGTGACGGTCACTCGTCGGACCACCTGCTCGAGTTCGATGGCCAGTCCATCGGCGAGGCCCTCGACCACCTGTCGGTAGCCGTCGGGGAACACGAAGTCGCCCCCGCCGAACCCGTCACCCTCGTCCCACCAGTAGAGGGAGAGGTCGTCGACCGAGGCGGCGTACTCGTGCTCGACCGCGGTGTTCACGTAGTGCCGGAGCGCGAGCTCGACGGGCTCGTCGAGCTCGAGGTCGGCCGTTGCCGCCGCGAGCGCGTCGCCGAGGGGGGCGTCCGCCTCGCGTTGCTCGGCCTCGATCGCAGCAGCCTCGAACACGGCATCGAACGCGGCCTCCGCGGCGTCGGCTGCGGCCAGTTCGTCGCCGTCGGGGCCGTATTCGGGCTCGTTGTCGAAGTCGGTGGGCCCGACGGTCTCGATCCCGAGGTCCGCCACGAGCGCGGAGACCGGGTTGTCGTCCACCCCGTGGATCCATGAGGCACCGAGATCGAGGGGCGTGCCCAGCGAGTTGTCGGTCCAGGTGCGCCCGCCGAGACGGTCGCGCCCCTCGAGGACCGTGACCTCGTAGCCGAGGTCGCCGAGCGCCGCGGCCGCCCCCAGCCCGGCCATGCCCGCGCCGATGACGAGAACCGTCGCGCCCGGTTCGGCCACGGCATCGACGCCATTCGCCGCGGCCCGGCCCGAGAGGAGCGCCCCGTGAACGGTGGACGGGTAGTCGACCGAGGTCGCCTCGCCGGCGAAGAAGAGCCGGTCGCCGACCGGAGCGCCGAGCGCCTCGCGGTCGGCGGGCGTGGCGCCCACGGCGAGGTACGAGTACGAACCGAGCGCGAACGGGTCGGCCCGCCATCGGGTGACGGTCCAGCCTTCCGGGTCGGGGACGCCGGAGGCCCCGGGGGCGGCCACCGCGCTCCCCGGGTCGGGGTCGTCACCGCAGCCCGGCACGGCGGCGTAGAGGACCAAGAGGGCCGAACCCTTCAGCATCGAGCGCCGTGTGATTCTCATGTGCGGGCGAGAGGACTCGAACCTCCAAGGGCCGAAGCCCACCGGGACCTAAACCCGGCGCGTCTGCCAATTCCGCCACACCCGCGGGGCCTTCGACGTTACACACCCACTCGGCCGGGTCTCCGCGTGGCGAGGGAGGGACGAGCGAGCCATGACGGTGCGATGAGCGCCAGCGAAGAGCGGGAGGCGGGCGCGGCGAGGGAGGGACGAGCGAGCCATGACGGTGCGATGAGCGCCAGCGAAGAGCGGGAGGCGGGCGCGGCGAGGGAGGGACGAGCGAGCCATGACGGTGCGATGAGCGCCAGCGAAGAGCGAACGAATAGGTGTCCGATATCCTCACGGCCATGGAGCACTCAGTGACCGTCGACCAGATGGCTGGCATGGACCAGTCGAGCGAGATCTACAACCGACTCCTCAAGGAGCGGATCGTCTTCCTGGGCACGGAGGTCAACGACCAGATCGCCAACCTGGTCACCGCGCAGCTGCTCTACCTCGAGGGCCAGGACCCCGAGAAGGACATCTGGCTCTACATCAACTCCCCGGGCGGCTCGGTGACGGCGGGCATGGCCATCTACGACACCATGCAGTTCATCTCGCCCGACGTCGGCACGATCTGCATGGGCCTCGGTGCGTCGATGGGCCAGTTCCTCCTCTGTGCGGGCGCAGCGGGCAAGCGCTATGCCCTGCCGCACGCCCGAGTGCTCATGCACCAGCCCTCCGGGGGCATTCAGGGCCAGGCCTCCGACATCGCCATCCAGGCCGAGCAGATGATCTACACCAAGTCGCTGATGGCCGAGCGCATCGCGTTCCACACGGGCCAGACCGTCGAGCAGATCACCGCCGATTCCGATCGCGACCGCTGGTTCACCGCCGAGCAGGCACGCGAGTACGGCATCGTCGACCATGTCACGGTCAACCGCCGCGAGATGGTCAAGTAGCCCGCCGCTAGGCCAGCGCCACGGTGGTCGGTGCCCCGGCGCCCGGAGCCGTCGGAATGGTCGCACCCGGGATCGAGGTGCCAGGAGTGGTCGATCCGCCCGTGTCCAGAGCGATCCCGCATGCTCGCTGTGCGTACGCGTCGATGCGCTGCTGCTCCTCGTCGGTCGGCTCGACCTCGCCCAGGCGCCCTGCCGCTGCCTCGTCGCCGCGTGAGGCGGCGATGACGTCGTCGACATAGGCGAAGCGACGGGCGACGTCGTCTCGGATCTCCTCGGGCGCCGACTCGGCGATCTCGTCGAGGAGCCTCGCGATCCGGTCGACTTCGGGGCCGTCGGCCAGGTTGAGGTCGAACGCCTGGGTGCCCTCGTTGAACTCGGCGACCTTGGCGCAGAACCGCTGCTTGTCGGCTCCGGCGCGACGGTCGTTGTCGTCCTTGCAGGCTGTCGCCGCGGTGCCGGCAACGACGACGAGGGCGACCGCGACGGCGACGCGGCGACGCGTGCGGACACTCACCGGCGGGCATCCTGGGCTCGGGCGCGGAGATCGGCGACCGCGTGCGCGAGGCCCTCGGGATCGCGGTAGAGCGCACTGCCGGCGACGAGCACGTTGGCCCCGGCGGCGGCGGCGCCCGCGATGGTTCCGGGGCCGATCCCGCCGTCGACCTCGATGTCGATGGCATACCCGCGCTCGGCCACCAACGTCCGGGCCTCGGTGATCTTCGGCTCCATCGTGGCGAGGTAGGACTGGCCACCGAACCCGGGGTTCACGGTCATGATCAGGACCATGTCCACCAGGTCGAGCACGTGGGCGACCGCGGACACCGGCGTCGCCGGGTTGACCGCCACGGACGCAGCGGCGCCGAGGTCGGCGATGGCGCCCAACGTGCGGTGCAGGTGGCGGCAGGCCTCGGCGTGCACGATGACCCGCTCGCAGCCCGCGTCCACGTATCGGCCGAGCAGGGCGTCGGGCTCCTCGACCATCAGGTGGGCCTCGAACGGCACCGTGGCGTGGGGGCGGAGCGAGGCGATCACGTCGGGGCCGAAGGTCAGGTTGGGGACGAAGCGCCCGTCCATCACGTCGAACTGGATGCGGTCGACGCCGGCCGCCTCGAGGGCCCGGCACTCGTCGCCGAGTCGGGCGAAGTCGGCGGGTAGCACCGACGGCGCGATCAGGATGGGACGTTCGTCGGCCATGCATCCGAGGTTACGGCGCCGCCCGAGATGCCGTCGGTCGCGTGCTCGATGGGTGCGCCCCCTGGGATTCGAACCCAGAACCTGCAGATTAAGAGTCTGTTGCTCTGCCGTTGAGCTAGAGGCGCGTGGGTGATCGGTCAGCATAGGCGGGTGGTGTGCGCCCCCGGCAGGATTCGAACCTGCGACCTTGTCATTAGAAGTGACCTGCTCTGATCCACTGAGCTACGGGGGCCGGGGCGTGGGGATTTGGCGCCATCGGCGCCCGGGCGACGATAGTCCCGGCGGTCGGGAGCCGGTCAGAGGTGCGGGTGTGCCGGCCCTCCTGCCCTGCTACTCCGGGTCGGCCGGTTCTGGTTACCATCGCCCGGGTGCCCCTGGCCTCTCCGATTGCGGGTCCGTCGAGTCGGCTCCCCGCCTATCAGGAGGCTGTCCCCACGACCGGGGATCGGATCAGGTCCGGGGACCTGCGGTTGCCCGCCTGCTGGTTGCTCGTTGCCACCTTCGCCCTCTCGCCGCTCCAGGTCCTCCGCATCGGCCCCCATGTGACCTTGGCCGATGTCGCGCTGTTGGCGGCAGGGACACTGGCCCTGGTGTCGTGCCATCATCGGCGGCCGGTCGAGAGTGCCGTCGGTGGCTGGCTCCCCCTCGGGCTGGCCCTGATGGCGGTCGGCGGGTTCGTGGGCCTGCTCTTCGCTCGACCGCAGATCACCAGCCCGATGGACATCCAGGGGCAGGGTGCGCTCTCGGACTTCACCAGGGACAACTTCTCGGTGGTCACTGCCGGCAGCGGCGCGCTGCTGCTCCGACTGATCGGGGTGGTGCTGATCTGCCTGATCGCCGTCGTCGGCAGCGAACCGTCGAGCCGGGCCCTGAAGTGGTGCCTGGGCACCTATGTCGGCGCGTCCAGCTTCTCGGCTGCCCTCGGCATCATGGCGTCACTGCCCGTCCTCGGGTCGCTCCCCCTCGAAGACCTGCAGAACGGCGTCGGACGAGCGGTCGGCCTGGCCGGCGGGGCGAACACCTTCGGCGTGGTGACGGTCATCGGCGCGGTACTCGCGGCCTCGATCGCCACCTGGACCACCGACGTGCGTGTGCGGCTGCTGCTGACCGGAGCCCTGGTGGTGCAACTTCTGGGCCTCGCGTACTCGGGCTCCCGAGGTGCCTTGGTGGGCGCGGCGATCGGTCTCGCGCTGGTGGCCGTTCGGCTCGTCCGTACCGGAAGAGCGCGACCGGTCCTGGTCGGTCTCGGATTGTGTGTGGTCTTCCTCGTGGTGGCAGTGATCGGCCTCGTGCGCGTGCCGACCGTCGATCGGCTGCTGTTGCGCACCGACACGCCTGCCAGTGCTCGGAGCGTCGAGTCCACGGACGTGCGGATAGAACTGCTGGGTCGCGCCATCGACGACCGGGGACTCGACAGCCTCCTCGTGGGTTCAGGTCTCCGTGAGCAACCCGCCACGTCGGTGCACAACGGTCACTTCGAGGTGTGGCTCGGCATGGGAGCACTCGGCCTCATCGGTTGGCTCGTGATCTGCATCGTCACCTGCCTGCCTGCGTTCCGCCTGTCCTGGACGCGTGAGAGCTTCGACCAACGCCAGGAGATCCGATTCGCCGTCAGTGCGGCGTTCGTCGCGTTCGCCGTCACCGCGCTGACCGTGAACAACGTCTGGAACCGGTACCTCTGGCTGCTCGTCGCACTGGTGGCATTCCTGAAGAGCGACAGGTCTCCGGGCTCGCGGTTCCCGCCGGTCGCCGCCCGTCGCCGCCTGATGGTGACACTGTTGATGACGGCTTCGTTCGGGCTCATGCCCCTGTTCGGGGTCCGATTCACCAAAGTGGTGTCGGTGGCCGACCTCCCCTTGGCCCTCGCCGTGGGGCTGGCCCTCCTCTGGGGGCCATTCGGGCGCCCGCCCGGTCAGTTGGTCCCGCCGTTGCTGCGATGGGGTGCTGCTCTTGTCGTGGTCGGGTCCGCAACGGGACTCCTCTTCGCCACGACCCCCTTCGAGAGCGCGGTCCTCCACGGTCGCCTCGTCGCGACGATGGTCGTGTGCTGGATGGTGGTCGCCTGGTGGGACCCCACGTGGCGCGAGGTCCGACGTCTCCTCCAGGCCTTCATCTTCGGGGCGGCGGTGTCGGCGGGGCTGGGCGCGTTCTCCTCGATCACCAAGATCGGTGTCGCCGACCCGTGGCGCGATCAGGTCGAACGGGCCACCGGCCTCGCGGGCAACGCAAACCACCTCGGCGTCTTCTGCGCCATCGGGTTGGCCCTGGCGTGTGTCCTCGCCACCCAGGAACGTCGTTGGGTGCTCTACGGCGCGGCCGTCGTGCCGCTGCTCGCCGGCCTGTTGTGGACGGGGTCCCGAAGCGGTGTCGTCGCACTGGTGGTGGCGCTGGTCTTCCTCGCCGTCCATCTGGTGCGCATGGGCATGGGTCGATCGGTCGGGGCGGCGGCGGCCACGCTCCTCCTGCTGTTCCTCCTCGGTTTCGCCGGGCTCGTGCGCGTGCCGGTGATCGACCGGGCGCTCCTCCGCACCGACACCGTCGCGAGCAGCTTCGCGGTCCTGTCGACCGACACCCGTCTCTCTCTGGCAGAGGAGCGTTTGCAGGATGCGGGGACAGCGTCCCTGCTCGTGGGCGACGGCATGGTGAACCGGTCGACGACGGGCCCGCACAGCGGTCATCTCGAGATCTGGATCGGCCTCGGGCTCGTCGGCTTCGCCGGCTGGGTCCTGGTGTGCCTGTCGACGATCCGACCGGTGTTCGGGCTCACGTGGTCCCGACGACGATTGATGGGGCGCGAGCTCGTGCTCTACGCCGTCACCCTCGCGTTCGCGGCCCACATCGTGCTCGCGTCCTTCCTCGAGCACATCTGGACCCGCTACATCTGGCTCCTGGTGGCACTCGCCGCGGTGCTGGGGTCGCCTGGGAACGAGCCGGACGACGATGGAGCGGGTGACGGGGATCGAACCCGCGTCATCAGGTTGGAAACCTGAGGCTCTGCCATTGAGCTACACCCGCGCGGACACGAGACGGTAGCTCCGGGCCGGCGGTCCTGGCACGGCGGGCGCTTCACGCCAGCGCTCGGCCCGGCCGCCACCTGGGCTCGGGGAGCAGCCTTCGGGGGAGAGTCGTCGATGATGTGCAGTGGTTCCGTTCGCATGGCCGTGTGCGCGGTCGCGGCACTCGTCGCGACCAGCGGGGGAGTGGCGTTCGGGCAAGGGGGGCAGGGCCCGCCACCGGGGGCTCCCGAGGCGGCGGTCCCGACCGTCGGCGGCACGACGCTGCGATGGGCCACCCGTGATGCCACGGCGCGCAACGGCGCGGCACCCGTCGCGGGCCCGGTCGAGTCGTGCGGTTCCGATCGGTTCACCTTCCTGAGCGAGCTGCTCGATCACTCCGCGCTGGACTACGTGGTCCCATCGCATTGGGGCGATGCAGTCGCGGGCGGCAAGCAGGTGATGGTCGCGGGCACGGTGCAGAACAGCTCGTTGGGTACCGGCGACCTGCCGTTCGACCATCCGTTCGGCAGCGACTTCAACATGGACGTGGGCGTCGATCCTCCGTACGCCGACTTCACCCAGGAGGCGGGTCGGCCAAGTGCACTGCCGATGCACGTCGAGCTCGAGGAGGGTCTCTTTCCCCACGTGCGCACGGCCGCGGGCCCGGCCACCGGCGACGAGTGGTCGGCGATGTCCGACCACGCCCGCGAGAACCTGCAACCGGGCTACTTCCCGCTCCCCGGCGATCGAGTGATCGTCATGGGCCGCTGGATCCTCGACTGCGGGCACCCCGACTACTTCACCGAACTGCACCCGCTCACCTTCGTGGCGTGGTCCCACGTCGATGGCGACAAGACCGTGGTCAGCTTCTTCTACAACCCGTACCGGGTGGGCCAGCGGTATCACCCCGACCCGGCGCTCGCGCCCCGGGTGAACGCCGGCCTGAGTCGTGGCGGGATCTTCAACGTCGACGCCATCCAGTACCTGATCGCCTCGGTGAACCGGCTTCAGGACGGTGGTCTCCCGCCCTTCTGCTGCCAGGACCACCTCGACATCCGGGTGCTGCTCCAAGCGCTCAGGGCGAACCCCTCGCCGGTGAGGATCTGTGCACCCGAGGGCACGGAGGGATCGAGGCTGAAGCTCGACTACGACATCGTGGCTCGTCCAGGGGTCAGGGTCGCCCCGTCGGTGCAGCGGTCCGCCGGCTGCGCCACCCTCGACCTCGGGTTGGGCGCCAGCATCACTCCTGAGCCGGTGCAACGCACCTGCACCGATTCCTGGGAGTTCCTCGAGGCGGCCGCCGGTGAGGAGGCCGGCGGGGGAGATCCGATCGACATCCGCGGCGAGCTCAAGGCGTCCATCGCCGCCCAGTACGACTCCCGCGTCGATGTCGATCCGACCCAGAGCTGCTATGACCCGCTGTCGGGCCCCGTGGTGCGGGAGAACCCGTCCGGGCGCCGGCTGCGCACACGGGACGTCGCCCACCCGATGTACGGACGCGTCCAGGTGTATTGGGCGTCGTGAGTCCGAAGCGGGCCGTTGCCTGCGTGGCGGTCCTGATCGCGCTCACCCCGGCCTGTTCGCGGGCGGGGTCGGGGGCGGCGTCGACCGAGGACGACGCCACCGTCCTGGACGCCGAACCACAGCCGAACTGCGCGTCCGACGCCCGGGAGTATGACGGGCTCCGCCATTACCTGGCCGATGTCGCGGCGGATGAGGTGTGGATCAACCGGGTTCGGGTCTGCGCCGGCGGCACCGTGCAGGTGGACCAGACGGGCGAGCCCGAGGGAGAGGCGGGGCGTGAGGCCATCGCGGTCTGCTCGGTGGTTGCCGGCTACCTGATCACCAAGCCGCCGCCTGCCGAGCGGGCCGGGGCGCCGAACGCGAAGGAGGTCGGCCTGACCGTGACCAACCAGGACGGCGAACCGATCGCTGTCGGCTCGGGCAACGAACTCGCTTCCAGCGGCGGCGAGGCGGAACGCGAGCGGGAAGGCACGACACGCCAGGACGGCGAGGCCGTCGGTGGGGATGCGGTGGCCCGCGAGCCCGAGCCGTTCGTCTGCTTCGATCCCTTCGCCTGACGTCGGGGAGGCGGGATTTGAACCCGCGACCCCCTGCTCCCAAAGCAGGTGCGCTACCTAGCTGCGCTACTCCCCGTCGCCGTCACCCTACCGACCGGCGGTGGCTGGGCGATCACCGTCATCGGGCCGAGCGGGGGCTCGCGACGGGCATGCGATGGGGTCGCCGGACTGGCCGTTAGACTCGGCCGCCTGTGAAGACCAGTGTGGAGACCCTCGAGGGCAACAAGGTCAGGCTTTCCGTCGAGGTCGACGAGGGCGAGTTCGAAGCGGCGCTGGATTCTGCGTTCAAGCGCATCGCTCATGAGGTGAAGATCCCCGGCTTCCGGCCGGGCAGGGCACCGAGGAAGCTGCTCGAGGCCCGGCTCGGCCCAGGGGTGGCGCGTGAAGAGGCGCTTCGCGAGGCCCTGCCGGGCTACTACGCCGACGCTGTCCGTGAGCATGACGTCGACGTGATCGCCGCCCCCGAGATCGATGTGACCGACGGCGAGGAATCGGGCCCGGTGTCCTTCGACGCCGTGGTCGAGGTCCGACCGCAGATCACCGTGTCGGGCTACCGGGGCCTCGAGGTCGAGATCCCGTCGCCGGTGCCGACCGAGGAGCAGATCGATCAGCGGATCGAGCGCCTCCGTCAGCAATTCGGTGAGCTCGAGACGGTCGGGCGACCCGCACGCGACGGAGATCACGTCTCGGTCGACATCGCCGGCTCGCTCGACGGCGAGCCGGTCGACGGACTGACGGCGGACGACTACCTCTACCCGCTCGGAAGCGGCGGCATCGTTCCGGAGATGGATCTCCAGTTGGCCGGTGCAAAGGTCGGTGACATCTTCGAGTTCGACGCCGACCATCCCGACCCCGACGAGGACAGGAGCCTGCATTTCCGTGTCCTCGTGAAGGAGGTCAAGGAGAAGGTGCTGCCCGAGGTGGACGACGAATGGGCCAACGAGGCCTCCGAGTTCGAGACGGTGCACGAGCTCCGCTCCGATCTCACCACCCAACTGCGCGTGGCGCTTGCTTCGCAGTCGGCCATGGCCGCCCAGAACAACACCGCCGAGGCACTCGTCGCGCTCGTGGATCTCGAGGTCCCCGAGGCGCTGGTGAAGAGCGAGATGCAGCAGCAGCTCCAGAGCCTCGCCATGCGCCTCCAAGCCCAGGGCATGGACCTCGATCAGTACTCGGCCATCACGGGCCAGGAGCCCGAGGCCATGCTCGACGAGCTCCGAGAGGGCGCCACGCAGTCGGTCAAGGTCGATCTCGCTCTCCGCTCGATCGCTGATTCAGAGGGCATCGAAGTCACCGAGGCGGACCTCGACGCCGAGTGCGAGCGCCTCGCCGAGCGGCTCGGTGAACGGGTCGAGGACGTGCGGCACCAACTCGGACATGACGACGCCCTGGCGGCGGTACGATCCGACCTGCGCAAGCGGTTCGCCCTTGAATGGCTCGTCGAGAACGTCCGACTGGTCGATGCGGACGGCATGGCCATCGACTGGTCCGACCTGGCACCCCCACCACCCGCAGACACCGAAGCCGCCGCACCCGGCGGCGACGGGCCCGAGCCCACAGAAGAGGACGCCTCGTGACCGAGCCCTTCCGCAACTACCTCGTCCCCACGGTGGTCGAGCAGACCAACCGCGGTGAGCGCGCCTTCGACCTGTACTCGCGACTGCTGAAGGAGAACATCATCTTCCTCGGCACGCCGATCGACGACACGGTCGCCAACCTCATGTGCGCCCAGTTGCTGCACCTCGAGTCGGAGAACCCCGACAAGGACATCAACATCTACATCAACAGCCCTGGTGGCGACATCACCGCGCTCCTGGCGATCTACGACACCATGGCCTACGTCAAGCCCGACATCACGACGATCTGCTTCGGTCAGGCCGCATCGGCCGCGGCGGTCCTGCTCGCTGCCGGCACGAAGGGCAAGCGCATGGCCCTCCCCAACGCCCGGGTCCTGCTGCACCAGCCCTACGGCCAGGCGGGCGGTCAGGTGTCCGACATCGAGCTGGTCGCTCAAGAGATCCTGCGCATGCGTACGACGCTCGAGACGATCATCTCCGAGTGCACCGGTCAGTCGGTCGAGCAGGTCAACATCGACACCGACCGCGATTTCGTGCTGAGCGCGCAGGAGGCGAAGGACTACGGCATCATCGACGAGGTGATCTCTGCTCGGGAGCTGGCTGAGAACAGCGGCCCGATCCAGGCGGTCGGCTCCTAGCGACGACGAAACTCGGAGGAAGCGGACAACGTGGCCAAGTTCGGAGACGGTGGCGAGCTGTTGAAGTGCTCGTTTTGCGGGAAGTCCCAGAAGCAGGTCAAGAAGCTCATCGCGGGACCCGGCGTCTACATCTGCGACGAGTGCATCGATCTCTGCAACGAGATCATCGAAGAGGAGCTGTCCGAGACCTCCGAGCTGCGGTTCGAGGAGCTGCCGAAGCCCCGCGAGATCAACCAGTTCCTGAACGACTACATCATCGGTCAGGAACAAGCCAAGAAGATCCTGTCCGTGGCGGTGTACAACCACTACAAGCGGGTGCAACTCGACGGCGCCGGTCACGATGACGGGGTCGAGCTGGCCAAGTCCAACATCATGCTCATCGGTCCCACCGGCTGTGGGAAGACGCTGCTCGCCCAGACGCTGGCCCGCATGCTCAACGTGCCGTTCGCCATCGCCGACGCCACCGCACTCACCGAGGCCGGCTACGTGGGGGAGGACGTCGAGAACATCCTCCTCAAGTTGATCCAGGCGGCTGACTACGACGTCAAGAAGGCCGAGACCGGGATCATCTACATCGACGAGATCGACAAGATCGCCCGCAAGAGCGAGAACCCGTCGATCACCCGGGACGTGTCGGGCGAAGGCGTGCAGCAGGCCCTGTTGAAGATCCTGGAGGGCACCACCGCGTCGGTGCCGCCACAGGGAGGGCGCAAGCACCCCCACCAAGAGTTCATCCAGATCGACACGACGAACATCTTGTTCATCTGCGGCGGTGCGTTCGCGGGCATCGAAAAGATCATCGAGTCCCGTGCCGGGAACAAGGGGGTGGGCTTCGGCGCCGACATCCGTCGCTCGGGCGAGAAGGACCTCGGGGCGATCTTCACCCAGGTACTGCCCGAAGACCTGTTGAAGTTCGGTCTGATCCCCGAGTTCATCGGCCGTCTGCCGGTGGTGGGCGCCGTCGCCAACCTGGACACCGAGGCCTTGATCCGCATCCTCGTGGAGCCGAAGAACGCCCTGGTGAAGCAGTATCACAAGTTCTTCGAGATCGAAGACGTCGAGCTCGAGTTCACCGCCGATGCGCTCGACGCCGTTGCCGACCAGGCCCTCAAGCGGGGCACCGGCGCCCGGGGCCTCCGGTCGATCATCGAAGAGGTCCTGCTCGATGTCATGTACGACCTGCCGGGTCGGTCCGACATCGGCAAGTGCGTGATCGACGCATCGGTCGTGCTCGAAAAGGTGAACCCCACGCTGGTGCCGCGTGGTGAGCCCACCCGAGCGGCCCGGCCTCGCCGGGCCGCCTCGTGACCCTTCGGTGAGTCGCACTCTCCGGGGCGCCATCCTCGGAGCGGCGGTGGGCGCGGTCGTGCTGGTCGCACAGACCGTGCGCAGGGAAGACGATCCTGCTGCCCTTGTCGCGAGCCAGGCGGCCAAGGGTGCTGCTCAAGGCGCGATCGCGGGTGCCGTCGTCGGGCTCGTCGCCGACCGGCGGGCGCGGCGACGAGCCACGGCCGCCACCTCCTGAGCGCACACAGGATGGACATCGACGCCGCGCTGGCGTACCTCGACCAGCACGGCAACATGGAGGCGACGGCGGGGAAGGTGGACGGGCTCTCGCTCGAGCGCATGCAGGGCCTGGTCGCGTCGTCGGGCGACCCGCAGGCGGACTACCCCGTGATCCACGTGACGGGCACGAACGGAAAGGGCTCGACCGTACGGATGATCACGGCCCTGCTGCGGGCCCACGGTCTCCACGTCGGCACGTACACCAGCCCGCATCTCGAACGCATCAACGAGCGCCTCGCGTGGGACGGCACTGCCATCGACGACGCCTCGCTCGCGTCGCTCCTCGAGTTGATCGAGCGCGTCGAGGCCGCTGGAGGGTCCGGGGACGGCCTCACGTACTTCGAGATCCTCACCGCAGCGGCGTTCCGTTGGTTCGCCGACGTTGCCGTCGACGTCGCCGTGATCGAAGTGGGGCTCCTCGGGCGATGGGACGCCACCAACGTGGCCGACGGCACGGTCGCCGTCGTCACGAACGTCGGCCACGACCACACCCAAGGGGGGCCAGGATGGCGCCGGGCCATCGCAGAGGAGAAGGCCGGCATCGTGAAGGCCGGTTCGACGCTGGTGCTCGGCGAGACCGATGCTGACGTCGTCGGGGTCTTCGAGGCGGCGGGCGCCGCCGAGACCTGGCTCCGATATCGCGAGTTCGGCTGCCTGACGAACCAGTTGGCGCTCGGTGGACGGCTGGTCGACCTGCGCACCCCGACCGCCGAGTATGGCGACCTCTTCCTGCCGGTGCACGGGGCGCATCAGGGTGAAAACGCCGCCATCGCGGTCGCCGCGGTCGAGGCCTTCTTCGCTCGGCCCTCGGACGCGGACGTCGTGGAGGAGGCCTTCGCCCAACTCACCCTTCCCGGTCGATTCGAGGTCGTGTCCCACGGGCCGCTGCTCGTGCTCGACGGCGCGCACAACCGGGACGGGGCGGCGTCGCTCGCCGCGACCCTCGAAGAGGGCTTCGCCCCCTCCGGCACTCGATCCTTCGTGATCGGCATGCTCACGGGCCGCGACCCCACCGAGATGCTCGAGGCGATGGGGATTCGGCCCGGTGATCGTCTCGTGGTCTGTACGCCGGCGTCGCCTCGAGCATTGCCGGCCGCCATCGTCGAGCAGGCGGCGGTCGCCCTCGGCCTCGCCGTCCGTCGCATCGACGACGTGGCCGGTGCGCTCTCCTCGACGCTGACCGCGTCGGGCCCCGATGACGTCGTGGTGGTGGCCGGTTCGCTCTACGTGGTGGGCGCGGCGCGGGCCTGGTGCCGGGCCGAGGGCATCGGTCCCCTGACCTGACGGCGGCCGTCCTCTTCGAAAGGGGTGTCTTCGAAAGGGGCGTCTGGGCTGTACCCGTGCTGCCGCAGGAGCTGGCGCGATCCGCCTTCGCCGACGGGGCCCGATCCGGAGGCGGTGCTCAAGGCGGACGCGATTCATGCCGAAAAGGATGATCCATGGATCGATTTCGTCGCTGGTGCCGTCGCTTCCTGAACGCCGAGCGCGGCGCGACGGGCGTCGAGTACGCGCTCGTGATCTCGCTCATGCTGGCGGGCTCGGTGGGGGCGATCAAGACCCTCGAGCGCAACGCCGACACCTACTACGACACCACGAGCAACCACATCGGCGACCTCCCCCGCTCGGGCGGCGCGGCGCCAACGGGTACGTCCATCCCCGGCGGGAGCAGCACCACCACGACGGTGCCACCGTCGACCACGACCACGACCGCCGCCCCCACCACGACCACGACTGCCGCCCCCACCACCACCACGACGACCGCCGCTCCCACCACCACCACGACGGCGGCCCCGCGTGCGAGGATCAGTTCGATCACTGCGAACTCTCTCAACCGCGACGCGACCACCTGGGACGCCAGGGCCCAGGTGACCATCTCGGACAGCAACACCAGCGCGCCGATCGGGGGTGCGACCGTGACCGTCGTGTTCAAGACGATCGCAGGGGCGACGCTCGGGACCGCCACCTGCAGCACGTCGGCCACCACCGGTCGATGCAACGCTCGGCTCAACAGCGTCTCGGACAACTACCTGTCCGTCGTGGCCACCGTCACCGGCGTGGCGTCGACGCCCACCTGGGACGGCGTGGTCGCGTCGGTCACCCTGCCTCGGGTCTGACCCCTCGGAGCGCCTTCGGCTTCCGCTGACACGCAGGGCTGGCCTAGCCTTCGTCGGCCATGGACAGAACTCTCGTCATCGCCAAGCCCGACGCCGTCGAACGCGGCCTCGCGGGTGAGATCCTCAGCCGTCTCGAGCGCAAGGGGCTGCGCATCGTGGCCGCCGAACTGCGCGTCATCGACGCCGACACGGCCGGGCGTCACTACGAGGAGCACCGGGGCAAGCCGTTCTACGACGACCTCGTGTCGTTCATCGGGCGCTCGCCGGCACTGGTGCTCGTGGTGGAAGGGCCCCAGGACACCTACAAGGTGGTCCGTACACTGATGGGCGCCACCAACCCTGCCGACTCGCCCCCCGGCACGATCCGGGGCGACTTCGGCATCGAGCTCACCGAGAACCTCGTACACGGATCGGACGCCCTTGAGTCCGCCGATCGAGAGATCGCCATCTTCTTCCCGGATCTGGCGTAGCCTGTTCGTGCAACCGGCGGTCCTGTTTCATTTGCGTTACAATCCCTGCAACCCGGCTGTGGAGTAGGGGCATTCGATGTCTGACAACCTGTTGACCACCGTGATGGGCCGTGACATGGCCGTCGATCTCGGCACCGCGAACACGCTGGTGTACGTGCGCGGCCGCGGCATCGTCCTCAACGAGCCGTCGGTGGTCGCCATCAACACCCGCGACGGTCGCCCCCTCGCGGTCGGCACCGAGGCCAAGCGCATGATCGGCCGCACGCCGGGCCACATCCAGGCGATCAGGCCGTTGAAGGACGGCGTCATCGCCGACTTCGAGATCTGCGAGAAGATGTTGCGCTACTTCATCCACAAGGTGCACCAGCGCCGTTGGGTGAAGCCCCGCATGGTGATCTGCGTGCCGTCCGGCATCACCGGCGTGGAGCAGCGTGCGGTGCAGGAGGCTGCCGAGTACGCGGGCGCGCGCAAGCCTGCCTACATCATCGAAGAGCCCATGGCTGCGGCCATCGGGGCAGGCCTGCCCGTGCAGGAGCCCACGGGCAACATGATCGTCGACATCGGCGGCGGAACCACCGAGGTGGCGGTGATCTCCCTGGGGGGCATCGTGGCCAGCCAGTCGTCCCGCATCGGCGGTGACGAGCTCGACGACGCCATCATCCAGTTCATGAAGAAGGAATACAGCATGGCGCTCGGTGAGCGCACGGCCGAGGAGGTCAAGATCCAGCTCGGGTCTGCCTGGCCCTTGCAGGAGGAGCTCACCGCCGAGATCCGGGGGCGCGACCTGGTCACCGGCCTCCCCAAGACGGTCGTGTTGTCGACGGGCGAGATCCGTGAGGCGCTCGAGGAGCAGGTGGCGTCCATCATCGACGCGGTCAAGGTCACCCTCGACAAGACCCCCCCGGAGTTGGCGGCGGACATCATGGAGCAGGGGATCATGCTCGCCGGCGGCGGTGCGTTGCTGCACGGCTTCCTCGAACGACTCGGTCACGAGACCGGCATGCCGGTGCGCGTCGCCGAGAACCCGCTGTACGCCGTGGCGCTCGGCTCGGGCCAGTCGCTCGAGGAGTTTGAGGCGCTCAAGGGCGTGTTGTTCTCCGCCAACCGGCTCTAGCGCCGGTTCCTCGCTGCGGTGGCTCCGTCGCGCGAGCCCGGACGCTCGCGCACGACCCTGATCGTGCTCGTTCTGATATCGGTCACCGTCCTCGCGCTCGATACGGGAGGCTTCGGCCCGATCAACGGCGTCAAGTCGGCGGTCGGTGTCGTCTTCAGCCCTGTCCGGGCCGTCGGTGACGCCGTGTTCGGCCCCGTCGGCGACGCGTTCAACGGGGTGTTCAACCGCAGTGACCTGAAGGCGGAGAACGAGCGTCTGCGCCGGCAACTCGACGACCTGCGGGGCGAGCAGTCGTCGGCCCAGCAGGCAGCAGCGGAGCTCGCGGCCATGCGCGAGGCGCTCGACCTGCCGAGCTTCACCGACATCGTGAGCACGCACGCGGAGGTGATCGCCGGTCCGATCTCGAATTTCGACCGGACGGTCCAGATCAACAAAGGAGCGAACGCGGGTATCCGGCGGGGCATGCCGGTGATCACCTCGGCCGGGCTCGTCGGCCGGACCGTCGACGTGACGCTCAACGCCGCGAGCGTGCGGCTCATCACCGACCCGGGATTCCGGATCGGGGTGAAGCACGTCCTCACGGGCGACATCGGAGTCGCGTCGGGCCGGGGAGAGGGCCAGACCCTTCGCGTCGATGTGGGTCTGGACGCCGATTCCGAGATCTCGCCCGGCGACTTCTTCACGACGAGCGGCGTGGAGCGAAGCCTCTTCCCGCCCGGGGTCACCGTCGGGCGTGCGGTCGACGCCGTGCCCGCCCGTGAACCTGCGAGCGATTCCCAGGGCCAGGCGACGACGGCCACGACGACGGCGGGTCGCTCCGTCGAGCAGACCATCGACATCCAGCCTGCCGCCGACCTCGACCATCTCTCGTTCGTGTCCGTCATGCTCTGGTCCCCGAGGTGACCGATTCGCTTGTCGGTGGTCGCACCGCGCTGGTCGTGTTCGTCGCGCTGCTGATGCAGGTCTGCCTGTTCGGGCGTACTCCCGTGTTCGGCGTCACCGCCGACGTGCTGCTGCTGGTCGCCATCGGCGTCGGGCTGGCCGGCGGGCCGGAGCGGGGTGCGGTGGTGGGCTTTGCCGCCGGCCTTCTGTTCGATTGCACCGTGTCGACCCCCTTCGGCCTGTCGGCCCTCGTGTACGCGTGCGTGGGCTACGGCGTGGGGGGCCTGCAACACACGCTGTTGGGCTCCACGTGGTGGACGCCCCCGGTGGTTGCCGGAATGGCCAGCGCCGCCGGCGTGGTCGGGTACGGCGTGCTCGGCGCCATGACCGGCAACCTCGCATGGTTGGGCCCTCGCACCCTCGTGGTGGCACTGGTGGTGGGCCTGCTCAACACCGTCCTGTCGGTCGTCGCGCTCCCCGTCACGCGGTGGAGCCAGGGCGGTGCGCTGGGGATCTCGATGCCGACGCTGCACCTACCGGCGTTCTTCACCGGCCGCAACCGCCGCCGGTCACGGACGCGCCGTCCTCTCCGCCGACGCCAAAGCCAGGGCTGGTGATGCCATGATCATCGGGTCCGTTTCGTCCGTCTCCAGGGAAGTGGGCCATGGCCGCTGAGAACCCTGGCCTCCGGCTGAGCATCATCGGCATCGTCGCGGTCTCGCTCTTCGCCGCCCTCTTCGTGCGCATGTTCACCCTGCAGGTGCTCCAGCGCGACACCTTCCAGGATGTCGCTGCGGCCAATCGGCTCCGCGTCGTCCACGAGCAGGCGCCCCGGGGTCGGATACTCGACCGCAACCAGGAGGTGCTGGTCGACAGCCATGAGGTGATGCAGGTCACGGTGGACGTCCGAGGGCTCCCCACGGCCGAGGCCGAGCCCGAAGCGCGTCGGCGGGAGCTGACCCTCCTGGCCGCGCAGTTGACCACGCCGGAGCGGCCGGTCACGGTCGCCTCGATCGAGGACGCGATCAAGACGAACCTCGTCGACGTCTTCGCCCCGGTTCCCGTGCTGACCGACGTGTCCGACGAGGTGATGGTCGCGCTGCTGGAGCGCCAGGAGGACCTGCCGGGGATCGGCGTGCGTCGCACGGCGATCCGGCAGTACCCGTTCGGCTCGCTGGCCGCTCATGTGCTCGGCTACGTGGGCTCGATCTCACAGGAGAAGCTCGACGAGATCGACGCCGAAACCGAGAGCCGCAACCCCCTCGGCTACGAGTCGGGCGACGAGATCGGTCGCAACGGCCTCGAACTCGCCTATGAGGACCAGTTGCGGGGCACGCCCGGCGAGATCACCTACGAGGTGGACGCGGAGGGCAACATCGTGCGGACCGTGAGCCACCGGCTCCCGGTGCCCGGGCACGACTTGTTGACGACACTCGACGTCAACGTCCAGATGCTGGCCGAGACGGAGTTGGCGGCAGGCCTCGAGCGGGTGCGCAGCGAGTACTTCCCGGCACCGGCGGGATCGGTCGTGGTGCTCGATCCCAACGACGGTGGTGTGGTGGCGATGGCCTCGTACCCCACCTTCAACCCCGGCGACTTCACGAACGGGATCAGTCAGGCTGACTACACGGCGCTGACCGACCCCAACGGTGACCTGCCGCTCAACAACCGGGCGATCCAGGGCCAGTACGCGCCGGGCTCGACGTTCAAGCCGATCACGGCGGTGGCCGCGCTGGACAACGGCGTGCGGACACCGCAGTCGACGATCGACGACCCGGGGGAGTACACGGCCCAGGACTGCGAGGGAGACAGCTGCGTCTTCCGAAACGACGAGTCGACGGCGCACGGGGCGGTCGATCTGCGTCGGTCGCTCGAGGTGTCGAGCGACTACTACTACTACGAGATCGGCGACATCCTGTGGCTGCGGCGCGACGAGGTCGGCGAGGAGGCGCTGCAGACCGCGGCCCGATCGTTCGGGCTGGGCGAGGACACCGGGATCGAGCTCCCGTTCGAGGGGTCGGGGGTGGTGCCCACACCCGACCGCAAGGCCCAGAACCACCGGGACTACCCCGATGCCTTCCCGTACGGCGACTGGGTCAGCGGTGACAACATCAACCTCTCGATCGGTCAGGGCGACCTGCTCGTGACGCCGCTGCAACTCGCGAACGCCTACGCGGCGCTGGCCAACGGTGGCACGATCTGGCGACCACACCTGGCCACCAACGTCGTCGAGCCGAGCGCTGCCGGCCTCAGGAACCTGGAGACGCTGGAGCCGTCGGCGCTCAGCCGCTTCGACCTGCCCCCGGACGAGCGCCAGCCGATCGTGGACGGGCTGGTCGGTGTCACCGCGGGGGCCGATGGCACGGCGGTCCGGGCGTTCGAGAACAACCCCGCCGGTTGGCCGGTCGGCGGCAAGACGGGAACGGCTCAGGTGACCGGCAAGGCCAACTCGTCCGTGTTCGCCGGCTTCGGTCCGGTGCTCGCCGACCAGCCGCCACAGTACGTGGCGACCGCGATCCTGGAAGAGGCCGGATACGGCGGTGACGTGGCTGCACCGCTGATCGCCCGTATATTCGCGGGCTTGGCCGATCCCGCGCAGCTGCCCGTCGCATCGCAGGTCGCCGCTGCACTCGGTTCGGCGGTCGCTCCCGCCACCACCACCGCAACCACCGGCGCGACAGGGTGACGAGCCGATGACGGCGCCGGGCTCTCTTGCCCGCCCCGGGATGGGGGCCAACCGGTCATCCATCTCGACGCCGGTCCGCCACGTCGACTGGGTGCTCGTGGGCGCGGTCGCGTTGCTCTCCATCGTGGGCGCGGTCATGGTCTTCAGTGCCACGCGGGGACCGGGCGGTGGTGAGCCGACGACGACCTTCTTCCTCCAGCGCCAGCTCATGTTCGTGGTGCTCGGCATGGGGGTCATGGCCGCGGTGGCGGCCATCGACTACCGCCACTTCCGTGACTGGGCGCTCCCGATGGCCGGCGCCGCCCTGGCGCTCCTCGTGCTGGTGATCTCGCCGCTCGGCTCTGAGTCCAACGGCGCGCAGGCGTGGTTCGAACTGGCGGGCTTCCAGCTCCAGCCGTCCGAGTTCGCCAAGATCGTGTTCATCCTCGGCATGGCCGCATTCTTGACCTTCGACCGTGCCGAGTTGGACGGGCGCCGACTGCTGATGGCATTCGGGCTGGCCGCCGTCCCCATGGCCCTGATCATGTTGCAGCCCGATCTCGGCACCGTCTTGGTGTTCGTCTTCGCGGCGCTCGGGATGGTCACCGTGGCGGGGGTCCGTCCCCGGCACATGGCGCTCGTCGCCCTGGTGGCGATCGTCGGCACGGTGCTCATCTTGAACTCGCCGATCCTGAAGGCGTACCAGGTCGATCGGCTGACCTCGTTCGTGAACCCGGACAGCGACTCGCAGGGAGCGGCCTACAACACCCGCCAGGCCCAGGTCGCCATCTCGGGCGGAGGCCTGACCGGACAGGGGCTGTTCGAGGGCCAGCAGACACGTCTCGCCTTCGTGCCCGAGCAGCACACCGACTTCATCTTCACCGTGGTGGGCGAGGAGCTGGGCCTCCTCGGCGGCTCACTGGTGCTCGGCCTGCTCGGTGTGATCGTGTGGCGAATATGGCGCACCGCGCAGCTCGCCCGGGACTCCTACGGGATGCTCGTGTGCGTGGGGGTGCTCTCGATGGTGCTGTTCCAGGTGTTCGAGAACGCCGGCATGACCATGGGCATCATGCCGGTGACGGGCATCCCATTGCCCTTCATGTCCTATGGAGGCTCGGCGATCCTCACCGAGTCCGCAGCGATGGGCCTGGTGCTCTCGGTCCACATGCGCCGATTCACCTAGCACCATCCGAGATCTTCGGCACCCGTCCGGTAAGATGGCCGGCAAATGTCAACTCTCTGGCCCGAGCTTGAACCGCTCTTGGGCCGGGTGCAGAAGCCGGCTCGCTACATCGGGTGTGAAGATGGCGCCCGCATTCCTGATCACGGCCCGGGGCGGGTGGCCTGGCTTCTCGTCTACCCGGACACCTACGAGATCGGTCTGCCCAATCAGGGCCTCCAGATCCTCTACGAGATCCTGAACGAGCGGCCGGACGCCGCCGCCGAACGTTCCTACGCCCCGTGGACCGACCTCGAGGCGGAGCTCCGAGCGCACGGCCTCCCCCTCTTCTCCGTCGAGACGCACCGCCCGGCCGGCGAGTTCGACCTCATCGCCTTCAATCTGTCGTCCGAGCTGGTCTACACGAACCTGCTGAACTGCCTCGATCTCGCCGGTGTCCCGATGCGGAGCGCCGACCGGGCTGACGAGCACCCGCTCGTGGTGGCCGGCGGGCACTGCGCGTACAACCCCGAGCCCCTTGCCGACTTCGTCGACCTGTTCGTGATCGGCGACGGTGAAGAGGTGTGCGGTGAGATCAACGCGGTCGTCGCCGCGGCGCTGGACGCGGGCGAGCCTCGGGACGCCCTGCTCCGGCGGCTCTGCGCCCTGCAGGGGGTCTACGTACCGGCCCTCTACGACCCGGTCTACGCCGACGGCCGACTCGTCGCCATGACGCCTCGCTTCGCGGACGTCCCCGCCACGATCGAGAAGCGCACGGTGGCCGACCTCGCCGAGTGGCCGTACCCCAAGACGCAGCTCGTCCCGCTCACCGAGGTGGTCCACGATCGCCTGAACGTCGAGGTCTTCCGCGGCTGCACACGGGGCTGTCGCTTCTGTCAGGCGGGCATGATCACCCGTCCGGTCCGGGAGCGCCCTGCGAGCCAGGTGCGCACGATGGTGCAGGACGGTCTCCGTCGCACGGGCTACGACGAAGTCGCCCTCACCTCGCTGTCGACCGCGGACTTCAGCGGCATCGAGGGCGTGGTCGCCGACACGGTGAACGACCCCGCGAACTGCGGTCAGGTCTCGGTGTCGCTGCCGAGCCTCCGCGTCGATGCCTTCACGGTCGGCATCGCCGCCGAGCTCCAGAAGGCCCGTCGCACCGGGCTCACCTTCGCCCCCGAGGCCGGAACCTGGCGGATGCGCCAGATCATCAACAAGCTGATCCGAGAGGAAGACCTCTACGACGCCGTGGCCTCGGCCTACTCGCAGGGGTGGCGGCGGATGAAGCTCTACTTCCTCGTGGGGCTGCCCAGTGAGACCGACGAGGACACGCTGGGCATCGCCGAGCTGGCCCGCCGCTGCCTCGAGATCGGTCGCGCTCATCACAAAGGGGCGTCGGTCACCATCTCGGTCGGCGGGTTCGTGCCCAAGGCGTTCACGCCGTTCCAGTGGTTCGGCCAGAACACGGTCGAGGAGCTGACCCGGAAGGTCAACCTGCTGCGCGACGCCCTTCGTCACGAACGGGGGGTGCAGCTCAAGTGGCACGACCCTCGCGCCACCATGGTGGAGGGCGTCATGAGCCGGGGCGACCGGCGGCTCGGCCCGGTGATCGAGTCGGTGTGGCGCGACGGCGGGACCTTCCAGGAATGGTCGGAGCACTTCGACCACGAGCGGTGGCTCGCCGCCATGGACGAGCACGGTCTCTCGGTCGACGACTACGCGTACCGCCACCGCACCGAGGATGAATTGCTGCCGTGGGATCACCTCTCGGCCGGGCTGCACAAGGACTTCCTCTGGCAGGACTGGCGCGACGCGCTCGATGAGGTGGGTCTCGAAGACTGCCGGTGGACGCCGTGCTACGACTGCGGCGCGTGCACCGGCTACGGCATCGAGCACATCGTGGCCTCGGCGACCCCACCGGCCGGCGGCAGCCAGGGGACCGGACAGGGTGTCGGCACCCGCCGTGCGGTCCCGGTGCATCTGGGGTCGCGACCGCTCGCGGTGAGCGCCCCGTGAAGGTCAGGGTGCGATTCACCAAGATGGGCAAGGTGCGCTTCACCAGTCATCGCGACGTGGCGCGCATGTGGGAGCGCGCGCTGCGGCGGGCGAGCCTGGCGGTGGACTACAGCCAAGGGTTCTCGCCTCGCCCGAAGCTCCATTTCGGCCTCGCGCTCCCTACGGGCGCCGAGTCCGAGGGTGAGTACCTCGACATCGACCTGGTGGCCGGCACCGATGTCGATCCCGACTCGCTTCCGGCCCGTCTCACCCCATGCCTCCCCGTCGGCATCGCGGTGCAGGCCGCCGTGCCCATCGACGTTGGTGGCGTCTCCCTGCAACAAGCGGTCACGAGCTGCACCTGGCGCATCGGCGTCAGCGACGTGACGGTGCAAGACGCGGCGGTGGCCGTCCAACGCGCCCTCGCCGCCGATCGGCTCGTCGTCACCCGTGAACGCAAGGGCAAGGCCGTCACCGACGACCTGCGCCCGTACATCCTCGCCCTGGCGGTGACCGACCCGACCCCCGATGGCGTCGAGATGGAAGCCGAGTTGGGCACCCAGCCACGGAGCTTGCGGCCTTCTGAACTGCTGCTTGCTCTCGACCCGCCGCTCATCGAGCGGCGGGTCTGTCGAATTCATCAGTGGATGGCGCTCGACGGCGTCCGGAGCGAGCCCCTTTCGCTCGGGTCGGCCGACGCGCCATCCTCCACGCGCGCCACGGTGCGTGCGTCATGAGAAGGGACCTCCCCCATGTCCGAAACCAACCCCGGCGCTCGCCCGGCCCCTGATTCCCCCAACGAGAAGAACCCGGATGAGCTTCCGGAGCGCATGATCGAGGGCCGACCGAAGTCGGCCGAAGCTGCGGAGAAGGCCTTGGTGCGTCGCAAGCCGCAGATCGGCGACACGATGCCGGCGCCACCGAGCGCGCCCGATGACATCGCACCCTCCGGTGGCCACGGAGCGCCGAGCGATCCCGACGCGTCGCCGCGCAAACGGCGCCGGCGCGGAGGCCGGGGACGAGGTGGCGGTAGCCAGGGCGGGGGGCGATCGGGCGGTGGCGCCGGCGAGGGCCGCTCGACGGCCGACGGGCGTCGCGACGGGGTCGGGCGCTCCCAGACGGGTCGCACGCAAGGGGGTCGGTCTTCTGGTAGTCGCGCCGCGGGGGGTCGCTCCCAGAGTGGCCGATCGCGGCCGCCGGTGGAAACCGTCGATGCCGTGACCGCGGACGGGCCCCTCGAGCTCGACGACGAGACCATGAAGAAGCGTCGAGGCCGTGAGCGGAAGGGCCGCCCGGTCGGGCGGTACCTCATGAGCGTGAGCGTGCGACCGGCGGGCACGCAGATCGCGGTCCAAGAGGGACGCGCGCTCATCGAGCACTACGTCTCGCGTCCGTCCGATGACACCTCGCAGATCCACGGCAACATCTACCTCGGGCGCGTGCAGAACGTCCTGCCGGGTATGGAGGCGGCGTTCATCGACATCGGCACTCCCAAGAACGCCGTGCTCTACAGGGGCGACGTCCAGTACGACGCGGAGGACATCGAGGAGAAGGGCCCGGCCCGGATCGAGCAGATCCTGAAGGCCAAGCAGAGCATCATCTGCCAGGTCACCAAGAACCCGATCGGCGCCAAGGGGGCACGACTCACCCAGGAGGTCTCGCTCCCGGGCCGGTTCGTGGTGCTCATCCCCAACAGCACCACTTACGGGATCTCGAAGCGCCTGGCCGACAACGAGCGCAAGCGCCTACGTGGCATCCTCGACAAGGCCCGACCGCCGGGCCACGGCATCATCGTCCGCACCGCCGCCGAGGGCGTGACGGCCGAGGAGATCGAGCGCGATGTCGCCCGTCTGGAGAACCAGTGGCAGCGGATCGCCGCGCTGGCCAAGAAGTCGCAGGCGCCGGCCCTGCTCTATCGGGAGCCCGACATGGCGCTGCGCGTCATCCGAGAGGAGTTCAACAAGGACTACCGGGGGGTCGTGATCGACGACAAGGCGCTCTACGAGGATGTCCGCGACTACGTGGCGAGCATCTCTCCCGCGCTCGCCGACCGGGTCGAGTACTTCGACCCCGGCTCATCCGAGCTGACGCTGTACGAACGCCAGCACGTCCACGAGCAGATCCACAAGGCCCTCGACCGCAAGGTGTGGTTGCCCTCCGGCGGGTCGCTCATCATCGAGCACACCGAGGCGCTCACCGTCATCGACGTGAACACCGGCAAGAACGTGGGCACGTCCAACCTCGAGGAGACCGTCTACCGGAACAACCTCGAGGCCGCGGTCGAAGTGGCTCGCCAGCTACGGCTGCGTGACATCGGCGGCATCGTGGTCATCGACTTCATCGACATGGAGATCAGGAAGAACCGCGAGGACGTGATCAACGTCTTTCGCGAGGCCCTGGCACTCGACAAGACGCGGACGCAGGTGTTCGACATCTCAGAGCTCGGTCTGGTCGAGATGACGCGAAAGCGGATCGGCGAGGGTCTGCTCGAGTCGTTCTCGACGCTCTGTCCCGACTGCGACGGTCGGGGCCTGGTGTTCGATCCCGAGCTCCTCGACATCTGACCCTTCTGTCCCTGCGGGGTCGGGCGGATCGGGTGTCGGGGCGCGCCCGGGCGTCGCGGCGGTTCGCTCAATTCGCCCTTGGGCCGATAGGCTCGCCTTCTTATGTATGCGGTGATCAAGACTGGTGGCAAGCAGTATCGGGTCGAGGAGGGGCAGAGCCTGCTCGTCGAGAAGCTCGGTCAGGACGACGGCACGGTGGAGCTCACGCCGGTCCTGGTCGTCGATGGCGACTCGATCGTGTCCGCGCCCGACGCGCTGGCCAAGGCGTCGGTGTCGGCCAAGGTGCTCGGCGAGGGTCGTGGGCCCAAGATCACCGGGTTCACCTACAAGAACAAGTCGAACCAGCGCAAGCGCTGGGGTCACCGCCAGCACTACAGCAACATCGAGATCACCGGGATCACGAAGGGCTAGCCATGTCAAAGACCAAGGGCGGCGGTTCCACCAGGAACGGCCGCGACTCCAACGCCCAGCGCCTCGGGGTGAAGCTGTTCGACGGCCACGTCGTGAGCCCCGGTGCCATCATCGTGCGCCAGCGCGGCACGCGCATCCACCCCGGCGAGAACGTCGGCATCGGCAAGGATGACACGCTCTTCGCCATGGCCCCCGGCAAGGTGAAGTTCGGCCAGCGCAAGGGCCGCAAGCTCGTCGACGTCCTGCCTGCCGACTGATCGTCACGGGCCCGCCGCTCGGCGGGTCCTGCCCCTCCTTCGGTCGTTCGATCGGCGCCGCCCGCCACAACCGCCGGGTGGGGCCTACCGGAACACGTCGATGCCCTCGGGGAGCCTTTCCCTCGGCCAGTTGAGGTGGGCGATCGCGAGTTGGCAGGCGTACCGGTCTGTCATGCCGGCCACGTAGCCCACCGCCGCATGGACCGCTTCGTCGCTGCCGCCGGCGATGCCGTGGGCGGCAGGGCCGGGAAGCAGGTTGGGCCGGTCGGCGAAATGCTCGACGAGGGCCCGCAGGACGGCGACGACCGCCTGAGACTGACCGACCGACGCCGGCCGAAGGTAGACCCGCTCGTAGTTGAAGCCCCGGAGTTCGGCGAGCGCGGTGGCGAGGTCGTCGGTCATGCCCACCCGGCCGCTGGCCGACGCGGCGTCGATCATGCCGCCGATGAACGCCCGGAGCTGGCTGCTGCGTGAGGTACCGACCCGTTCGCGGACGAGAGGCGGGAGCAGGTCGTAGGTGACGATGCCGGCCTGGACCGCATCTTCGAGGTCGTGGCAGGAGTAGGCGATGCGGTCGGCCCAACTCACCACCGCGGCTTCAGGGGTGGCCGGCGCCGGCCGTGACCAGGAGTGGTTGCGGATGCCGTCGAGCGTCTCCTCGCACAGGTTGAGCGGTGCCACCACCTCGTCGGCCCCCCACACGGCGTGGTCGAACCCGCCGGGCACATACGGGCTCAGTGCGTCCTCGCTGGCGTGGCCGCCCGGCCCGTGCCCGCAGTCGTGCCCGAGGGCGATCGCCTCGGTGAGGGTCGTGTTGAGCCGGCAGGCCCGTGCGACGGCCGTGGCCACCTGTGCCACCTCGAGGGCGTGGGTGAGGCGGGTGCGTTGGTGGTCGTCGGGGAACACGAAGACCTGGGTCTTGCCGGCGAGACGCCGGAACGCGGGTGAGTGCAGGATGCGGTCGCGGTCGCGCTCGAAGCAGGTGCGGAGGGGGTCGGGCTCTTCGGCGAGTCGACGTCGCCCGGCGCCACTCGCCCGGGTCGCGTGCTCGCAGAAGGCACGGTCCTCGGCCTCCTCACGGGCGCCACGGTCGAGCACGGCGACACTGCCCAGCGCCACGTCGTCGGGGTGGGCGAGTCGGAGCGCGGCGTCGACCCGGTGCCCGTCCATCGTCGCTGCCCATCGCTTGTTCCGTTCAGAGGTGGCCACACCGCAACCATACGCACGCACGGTGACAGATAGACCCTGGATAAGACCACGGAGAGTGGTATAGTAACCGCATAGAGAGATGAGATAGCGAAAGGCCGCGTTGGACGGATGGTGCGGCCGCCGGCCTCATGGGCGGCGCAGAGGTGCCGACACCAGGCTTGAGGATCGACGATGGAACAGGGACGACGAGTGCCAGAGAAGCGAGACAGCGTGAACACCACGGGGCGTCCACCCCGACGGCGGTTTCGTGGCGAACGCGGCTCGGTGCTGGTCGAGGCTGCCTTCATCACGCCCGTCCTGTTCTTCTTGATGTTCTCGGTCCTCGAGTTCGGCCTCGCGTTCCGGGACTACCTGGCCCTGGCCAACACCACGCGTGACGGCGCGCGCACCGCGAGCGTGTACGGGCGCGATCCCAGCACGGACTACCAGATCCTGCAATCGATCTCGAGTGCGTCGAACGTGATCTCGCGGAACGACGTCGAGCGCATCGTGGTCTACAAGGGGACGGGGCCGAACAGTGTGGTGCCCACAGCCTGCAAGACGAGTTCCGAAGGCATCAGCGGCGTGTGCAACGTGTACACCTCGAACGCCTTGGGTCTCGCCGAGACGGAGTTCGGCTGCCGGAGCGACCGCACGCTCGACAAGTACTGGTGCCCCACCGCTCGCGTGGTGACCGTGGCCGGGCCGCCCGATTACGTCGGTGTCTGGGTGAAGGTCAACCACCGGTGGGTGACCGGCCTGTTCGGCAGCACGGTCTCGTTCAAGGACTCCACGGTGATGCGCATGGAACCGCAGAGGCAGGTATGAGAGCGATCTGGCGGCTCCGGGCCCGTCGGGCCCGCGGTGAAAGGGGAGCGGCACTGGTCGAGATGATCATGATCACCCCGGTGCTCGTCATGCTCGCCATCGGGATCCTCGAGTTCGGGCTTGCCTGGCGCGACTCGATCACCGTCTCCAGCACGCTGCGGGCCGGCGCCCGTGTCGGCAGCAACGCAGGCAAGGACCGGCTGGCCGACTACAACTCGCTGCTCGCGGTCCAGGCGGCGGTCGCATCGATCCCCAACACCCAGATCGTCAAGATCGTCATCTACAAGTCGACGACGGCAGACGGCACGATCCCCGCCAACTGCAAGACGTCCACGAGCGGCATCTCGGGCTCCTGCAACGTGTACACCTCGGCACAACTGGCCGCGCTGTCGACGGCCAACTTCGGGACCACGGGAAGCGGTCTGGGGGCGACCTGCGCGTCGGGCTCCCTCGACGCGATGTGGTGCCCCTTGGGGCGCGAGACGAGGCAGGCGGTCGGCACCGACTACTTCGGGATCTGGATGCAGGTCAGCCACCCGTACGTGACCCGCGTCTTCCCTGGCTCGGGGATCACCATCAGCGACAGCACCGTCATGCGCATCGAACCGAGCGTGTAGGAGCCTTCTTGTGAGCAACCCCACCGATCGACATCGCCCCGCTCGGTCCACCGGACATGGCTCGCGCAGGCGCGTCCGAGGCGAGAAGGGGTACGCGCTGGTGCTCACCGCGCTGATGTTGCTTCCGCTCCTGGCCTTCACGGGCTTCGCCACCGACGTGGGGGCCTGGTACGCCCGAGCCAGCCGGATCCAACGTGCGGCCGACGCCGCCAGCCTCGCGGGGGTGGTGTGGATGCCGGACGTCGGACGGGCCACGAGTGAGGCGTTGACGACCGCGAAGCGCGACGGATTCGATCCAGCCGTCGATTCGGACATCGCGATAACGGTCACGCCGATCGGCCAGCAGCGCCTGAGGGTCAAGATCGTGGACAATTCCGTCGACCAGTTCTTCTCCTCGCTGTTCATCAACCGGGTGGACATCGCCCGCCAGGCGACGGCGGAGTACGTCAAGTCGATCCCGATGGGCTCACCAATCAACTCGCTCGGAAACGATCCGGACACCGGCTCGGCACCCGGTTTCTGGCTCAACATCTCGGGCCCCCAGGGGGTCAAGGCCAACGGCGACCGCCACACGGCCAAGCGATGTGACAACGTGAACGGTTCGGGCTCCTCGTTCTCGGGCTGCAACGGCCAGTCGTCCACCAGCACCAACCTCGAGTACAGCGAGGACGGGTACATGTACCGGGTGCAGGTCGGGGCCGTCGGCTCCGGACCGCTCAACATCCAGGTGTTCGACCCTGCGTTCTTCTTCACGGGTGACATCTGCGACACCGCGAACCTCCTCGATCCGGCCGAGGCGAACTACACGACCGAGATCAACGCCCTGAACGCACAGACCGTGGGCGGCGCGCTGCCGAACCCCGCCACCCGCTACGTGCGGGGCAACACCGCCTTCTGCCCCGGGGACCAGAGCATCAACGGCGCGAACGTGCAGACCACCTACATCGTTCGGGGCCCCGACAATACGCCCTTCGACAACTTCGACAACCCGGTCATCAGTGGCTGCAGCCGAACCTTCGACGCCTACAACGAGGACGTCTACCGGCTCCTCAACCAGACCGACGGGTACAGGGACGGCAACATCGGGTCCGAGAACCTGAGGTTCTCGGACCACTTCCGTCGGTGGTTCACGATGTGCTCCATCCCGGCCGGGTCCGTGCAGACCGGTGACTACTTCCTGCAGATGCGCACCGCGGCGAACCTGAGCACTCCCCCTTCGAGCCTGCTGAGCTACGACTCCACCGTGGCCACCGGTGGCTTCAACCGATACAGCCTGCGCGCCGGCTTCGGCACCACGATCTCGGGCACCGGTGTCGCCATGTTCGCCGACGGACGCCTCCCGATCTACGTGAACCAGAGCGCTGGTGCGACCAACTTCTACCTGGCGAGGATCACACCCGAGTACGCAGGTCAGATCCTCCAGCTCGAGTTCTACGACGTCGCCGACGGCGCCAACTCGGATCTCACGGTCCTCCCGCCACCCGACCAGACCGGATCGGCCCTCGCCAACTGCAACTTCATCAGGGATGACGCACCGCCCGCGGTCATCACGACCACCGGCTGCACCATCACCGGCCTGAACAGCGCGACCTACAACGGCAAGACCGTCACGGTCCAGATCCCGATCCCGGCGAACTACGGCTGCAACTCCTCCAGCGCTCTGGGCTGTTGGTTCAAGGTGGCCCTGGACTTCAACGGGGGTACCCCACGCGACACCACCACCTGGTCGGCGCGGGTCCTCGGTGACCCCGTGCGGCTCGTCGAGTAGGCCCGAAAGGCGGGTCGGCACCCGGTGTCCCTATCCTGAACGGGTGTCGGGATTCGTTGACGAGTGTGGGCTGAACGTCCGCGCCGGTGATGGGGGAGCGGGCTGCGTGGCCTTCCGTCGTGAGGCCCACGTGGCCAAGGGTGGTCCCGACGGTGGCGACGGTGGCAAGGGCGGCGACATCTGGCTGCAGGCGGACTACAACGTCGCCTCGCTGCTGGCCTTCCGTGACCATCCGCACCGCAAGGCCACGAGCGGCACCCACGGCCAGGGCAAGCGCAAGCACGGCGCGGGCGGCGTGGATCTGGTGGTCCCGGTCCCCGAGGGCACCACCGTCCATGCCCAGGACGGCGAGGTGCTTGCCGACCTGGTCGTGGCCGGCGATCGCTGGTTGGCGGCCCGAGGCGGACAGGGTGGACGGGGCAACGCCCGCTTCCTCTCCAACCGACGTCGCGCTCCCGCCTTCGCCGAGCAGGGCGAGTTGGGTGAGGAGCAGTGGCTGAAGCTCGAGCTGCGCCTCATGGCCGACGTGGCGCTCGTCGGGTTCCCCAACGTGGGCAAGAGCACGCTCATCTCGCGGATCTCGGCGGCAAAACCCAAGATCGCCGACTACCCCTTCACCACCCTCGAGCCCCATCTCGGGGTCGTGCGCACCGACGAGGGCGTCGAGTTCGTGGTGGCCGACATCCCTGGTCTCATCGAAGGTGCGAGCGAGGGACGGGGGCTCGGTCACCAGTTCCTGCGCCACATCGAGCGGGCCCGTGCACTCGCGGTGTTGATCGACCTCTCACCGACGGCCGATCGGCCTCCCGCCGAGCAGGCCGAGGTGCTGCTGCGCGAGCTCGGCGCCTACCGGGCCGAGCTGCTCGATCGGCCCCGACTCTTCGTCGGGTCGCGGAGCGATCTGGCCGCCGCTGACGACGGCCCGCCGGCCTTCGTGGGGTCGCGGGTCTCGGCCGTCACGGGCCGCGGCGTCCCCGAACTCGTGGGCGAGATGGTGGCCATCGTCGACGAGGCGCGCCAGGCCGAGGTCGAGGACCGCAACCGGGCCTTCGTCGTGCACCGGCCGGAGCAGGAAGGCATCCGCATCGAGCGAGAGGACGACGCCAGCTTCCGGGTGGTGGGTCGCCAGGCCGAGCGGGCGGTCGCGTTGTCCGACATCACCAACGCGGGCGCCATCGAGTACGCGCAGAACCGGCTCCGGAAGTTGGGCGTCGATCGGGCCCTCGTCCGCGCCGGGGCCCAGGAAGGCGACACCGTGCGCATCGGCGGCATGTCGTTCGTCTTCGAGTCCGATGCCCTCGGATGACCGGGCGGTCGTCGTGACGTCGACACGATGAAGGTGGTCGCCAAGATCGGCACGTCGTCGATCACCGATGAGCAGGGGATCATCGACGCCGGTGCCATCGCCAAGTTCTGTGGCGAGGTCGGCGACCTGCGCGCCGAGGGCCATCAGGTGGTCGTGGTCACCTCGGGGGCCATCGCCGCAGGGCTGCCCAGTCTCCGTCTGGAAGAACGGCCGCGCGATGCGGTCACCCTCCAGGCGGCGTCGGCGGTCGGGCAGAGCCGCTTGATGCAGGTGTACGACTCGGCGTTCGCCGACCGCGACCTGGTCGCCGGCCAGGTGCTGCTCGCCCCCCTCGACTTCATCATCCGCCAGCAGTACCTGCATGCACGAGCCACCCTCGACCGTCTCGTCGAACTGGGTGTGGTGCCGGTGATCAACGAGAACGACGCGATCGCGGACGACGAGATCCGCTTCGGCGACAACGACCGGCTCGCGGCGCTCGTGGCCCACCTCGTGGGAGCCGACGTCCTCGTCCTGCTCACCGACACCGACGGTGTCCTCACTGCGGACCCACGGCTCGACGACACGGCGTCGCTGATCGAGGAGATCGTCGAGGTCGACCACGACCTCGAGCGCCGCGCCGGGGGCACCGGCACGGTGCGTGGGAGCGGCGGCATGGCCTCGAAGCTCCGTGCCGCAAAGATCGCCGCCTGGTCGGGCGTTCGGGCCGTGGTCGCGGCCGCTCATCGTGACAGGGTGCTGGCCGACGCCGTGGCGGGAGTCCCGGGGGTCGGGACCACGGTGCTGCCGCAGGACCGCCGGCTGTCGGCGCGCAAGCTCTGGATCGCGTTCGCCGTCGGCTCGTCGGGCTCGCTCACGGTCGACGACGGCGCCCGGCGGGCACTGGTCGAGGCCCATCGGTCACTCCTCGCTGCCGGAGTCGTGTCGGTCTCCGGCACCTTCGATGCCAACGATGCCGTCGAGGTGATCGGCCCCGACGGCCTGGTGTTCGCCAAGGGTCTCGTGCGCCTCGCCAGCCCGGAGATCGACGCTGGTTCCCGTGATCAGTTGGTCGTCCACCGCGATGACCTGGTCGTCCTTCCCTGACCCTCCGCTTCAGGGGGCGGGCAGGCGGCCGAAGGCGACCTTCATGGTCTCGAGCGCGTGGCCGAGGGCCTCGGCGTCCCCGCTGGTGAGGGCCTGGCCGATCAGGTCCACGTGGTAGTCCGAGCGATCGTTCGGGACGACGGACACGAGGAGCCATGCCCGTCGGTCGCCGTCACAGTCCACATACGACCGGGCGAGGCCGTGGAAGGTGCCGTCGTCGTAGGGGACCGGCGGTTTCGGGCTGCAGCCCTCGGCGATCGAGCGACCGCTCCGGGGAGCGCGGGTCCCGCTCTCGAGTGAGCCTTGTGCGTTGGCCCCGATCTGGTCGAGCGACGTCGGGCTGCCGGACCGTGAGGCAGACAGGCCGACCACGGGCTCGGCTTCGACCCGGCCGGCGAGGTCCGTTGATGCCGTGATGATCCCGCCCTCGCCCCGGTACCGGTCGTCCCACGCGGCGGGCGCACCGAAGCGGGTCGAGCCGAGGGTGTCGCACAGGATCTGGTACCCGCGGTACCGGGGGCCTTCCCTCAGGTCACCCTGGCGGACAAAGGTGTCGATGAGGGAGCGGGTCGCCTCGTTCCGGAGCCCGTCGGTGATCGCCGGTGCGCTGACCTGACCGCCTGGCCGGCAGACCGACCGGTCATCGTCACTCGGTCGTGGTCGGGCTCGGTGCCGCAACCGGATCTTGAAGCCGGCACATTGCTCCCGACCGCGCCTCGCGTCGTGGGCCGGAAGCACCGAGAGGACGTACTCCGCGTCCCGGGCGGACCACGTCGGCTGCAGCCGGGGGAACGCCGCCTCGGTCACGCTGTCCACCCAGAATGTCTGCAACTCACCGGTGGATCCTGCCTGGGGGGAGATGCGGGCGCCATCGGGGACCTCGTCGAGCCACCGGTCGACGCATCGAGCCCGCCACTCGACCTGACGGTCGGTGCTCGGTCGGAGCGCCCACATGGTGAGGACCCCCACGGCGCCGGAGGCGAGCAGTACCGCGGGAACGATCCCCACCGCCACCACGGAGAGCGCGAGGCGGGGCAGCGAGCCGGTCGCTGCTGGGGGGACGGGCGGATCCTCCGCGGGGCGCTTGTCGATCCGGTCGGCGAGCCACGCGGCGGGCAGGGCCAGCGCCAGCCCCACCACGAACGCGGCCAGCAACGGGCCGCCGACATCGGGCGACACCGGTGCGCCCGGCTTCTCGGGCTCCTGGACGATCTCCGCGCCGGACCGGTTCGCGTCGTCGGCCTCGTTGTGGATGCGGGCGAAGGTCGTGGTGGCGCCCGAGGCCACGTCCCAGGCCTCGGTGGCCGATCCGGCACTGGCGTCGAAACGGAAGGTTCCCGTGTCGGCATCGGCGTGGACGGTGTAGGTGAACGGGCCGGGGACCGAGCCCCTCATCGCCTCCGCGACGTCGCGGCGGGCGATCCGGAGCTCTGCCTCCACGGCCTCGGCTCGGTTCGGGTCGGCCCGTTCGCCCGCATGCGGTGCCGGCAGGCCGAGAGGGTCGACGCGCACCACGCCGGTGGACTCGAAGGTCTTGTCGGCGACGAAGAGCCACCCGAGCACCACGAGGAGGGGCAGCGCCATCGCCACCGCCACCACGCGGCGACGCCGTGCGATCAGGCTGATCAGGGCGATCACCGGCGACGGGTGCCATCGGGGGTCGAGTGGGCGTGCGACACCCCGGGTGCCACGGGTACCGACGTCGATGGGTACCGCGTCGGGCTCGGTTCGCGAAGCAGCCCGAGCGCTCTGCACGCGCCGACGGCGGCGAGGACGACATCGACCATGACGAGGAGGCGCACGACGATCATCACCCGGTAGGCGGTCGTCGTCAGCAGCAGGTCGATCTCTTCGGGGCGAACAGCGAACACGGTCGCGGAGAAGAGCGTGAACACGCCGGCGAAGACGAGCAATGCGACGGTTCCCGGTTGGCGGATCGGCGTGCCGGACAGGCGCCCCAGGATGACGATGGCGAGCACGCTCAGGACGCCGAGGGCCACCAACGGGCCGAGGTCGACGGCGAATTGGCGAAGCGACATGACCAGGCGGTCGTGGATGACGGTATCGAACGAGAGGAGGTCGCCTGATCGCGACCAGTCCCCGGCGTACGCCTTGTCGCGCCCGGGGCCGGCGAGTGCCCACAGGCCGATCGCGCCGGCCACGCCCGCCAGGACCGCCACTGCCCGTCGCCAGCTCGCCCGGGACACCGCCACGGTCAGTGCCAGCATCAGGCCGGCGGCCTGCCCCTCGTTCTTGGTCAGGGCCGCCAGGGCGGCGAACAGGGCCCCGGTCCAGACCGTCCGTCGGTCAGCGTCCCCGGCCAGGATCAGCACGGCTGCCGTCGCGAGGAAGAGCGCCCACGTCTGGTCGACCAGGCCCTGGATCCCGACATCGAGCCTGGCGGACCAGGCGACCCACGCCACGACCACCGCGATGATGACCGCCACCGTCCCGCGGAGACGAAGCGTGCGGGTGGTGTAGAAGGAAAGCGCGGCGACCCCGTAGGCGGTCAGCCACTGGGTCACGCGGAGGGCCACCTCCAGGTCATAGGCGCGACGCAGGTGCCATACCCCGGCGATCACGCCGGGGACGAGTGGTGGATAGTCGGGATTCGAGTACCGGAACGCCGGATCCCTCATGACGTCGCCGGCAACGCTGCCGCCGGCGCGGAACCACTCGGCATGGAACCACCAGATCCGCCTCGCGTCCCAGGTCGTGGTGGGGTACCTGACGAGGAGCAGGGGGATCAGCGAGACGGCCACAGCGGCGGCGAGCACGCGAGCGTCGGTCCGGCTCGAACGGAGCAGCAGATGGTGCGTGGACCCGAGCCGGAGCGCGGTGGCCCATCCCGCGATGCCGATCGCAACGAGCCACGGCACCATCGATGTCCCGGTGAGCACGGACAGCGCCACGGCCACGGCACAGGCAGCGCTGCCCGCCGCCGGTGTGACGGCCATCGCCGACGGGCGTGACGCTCCCAGGACCAACGCCGGCCCCATACCGGTCGCGATGAGAAGGACCGACAGCGTCGCGGCCGACTCGGCCAGGATGATCATGGCACCCGCTCAGGCGGCGGGCTCGGGCTTGTCCTCAGCGGCGGGCTCGGCGGGGGCCTCGATCTTCGCGGCCTCCGGTTGGGTGGGGGCTTCGATGCCGAGTTGCGAGCGGATCTCGGACAGGCGGGCGGTGGCCTCGGTGTTCATGGTGGCCTGCTCGATCTCGAGCATGCGGCTCTCGACCGATTCTTCCTGCAGTTCCGACATCCCCTTGGCCTTGGCGTACTTGGCCTCGATCTTGTCGCGGACCTCGTCGAAGGTGGGGACGTCCTCGCCGACGGTCTCGCTGAGCGAGGCCATGGCCTTGTTCACCTGCTCCTGCATCTTGGCCTGATCGAGCTGGCCGAGCAGCTTCTGGCGCTCGGACAGCTTCTTCTGGAGCTGTGCGGAGTTCTGCGCCACGGCCGCCTTCGCCTGATCGGCAGCCTGTGCGCTCTGCAACGAGAGACCCTTGAGGTCGTCCGCCTCGCTCTCGAGGGCGATCATCCGGTTCGCGATGGCCTCGGCGGCCCGGGTGTACTCCTCGACCTTCTTCTGGTCGCCCTTCTTGTTGGCGTCGTCGGCCATCATCACGGCCTGACGGGCGTTGCCACTCACCTTCTCGAGCTCTTCGAGCGTGCGGTTCAGCCGCATCTCGGTCTGCTTCTGGTTGGCGATGACGTTGGCCGCCTGCTCTTTCAGCCGGCGGTGTTGGTCCTGCGCCTCGATGATGGCCTGCTCGAGCTGCACCTTCGGATCGGCACGCTCGTTGAAGCTCCCGCTGAGCTTGGCCGTCCAGTACTTCCACCAACGTGAAATGAGCTTTCCCATGCCGGCGAGCCTACAGCGAGGTCGCCGCCGGTCTGCCCGAACGCCGTGCCCGGAGTCGCTCGACGAGCTCGTGCAGCTCCGGGAGCCGGAGGGCGAACAGCGCGCCGAGGTAGACGGCGGCACCCACCGTCACCCCGACGGCGGTGCGGGCGACCGCGCCCAGGCCGTGGTCGCCGCCGACGAGGCCGCTGGCCCCGACCACGGCCAGTGCCATCAGCGCGGCGGCGACGACCATCCGACCGATGGCGCCCAGGGTGCGTCGGCCATCGATGCCGTGCACCCGACGGCGCAACGCCGCCACCGCCACGAGCGCGGCCACCGAATACGCCGCGGCGTAGGCGAGCGCCAGGCCCTGGACCCCCAGGCGACCGACGAGGGCGAAGGCCAGTGCGATGTTGATGCTGTTCTCCAGGAGGTTCAGGAAGAACGGCGTCCGGGTGTTCTTGAGGGCATAGAAGCCCCGCAGCACGAACAGGTAGACCGAGAAGCCCACGAGCCCGAGGGCCATGGCGGCGAGGACGTCGGCGGTGACCCCGACGGAGGCGCCGCCGAACGCGCCCCGCTCGAGGAGCGCGGCGATGACCGGCCGGGCGAGCACCACGTAGCCGACCGCGGCGGGCAGGATCACGAGCACGAGGAGGCGCAGCCCGAGCCCGAACCGGTCTCGGTAGCCGGCGAGGTCGCCACGGGTGGCGAAGGCCGACAGATCGGGCAGGAAGGTGGTCATGATGGACACCGCCAGCAGCCCGTGCGGGAGCTGGAAGAAGATGAAGGCGTAGGTGTAGGCGGACACGGCGCCGGTGCCCTCGCCGGTGGCAAGGGCCAGGACCGCGAACAACGCCACCTGGTTGCAGGCGGCGTAGCCGAGCGTCCAGCCGGACAGCCCGGCGACACGCCGGACCGAGGGGTGGCGCAGGTCGAACCGGAAGCGGAGCCGGATGCCGGCTCGCCGGATCGCCGGCCACAGGGCGAGGGTCATCGCCGCGATCCCGGCGGTCGTCCCCAGCCCGAGCAGCAGCAGCAGGCCGGTGTCGTCGTCGACCTGACCCAGGGTGGGTGAGGCGCCGGCGACCGAAGCGAAGGCGACCAGAACGCCGATCACGACCACGTTGTTCAGGATCGGGGCGTAGGCCGGTGCAAAGAACGAACGCCGAGCGTTGAGGAGCGCCGTGCCCAGGCTCATGAGCCCGTAGAAGAAGATCTGGGGCACGAAGAGGCGCAGCAGGGGGACCGCGACCGCGGCCTGCTGCTCCGCCTCGGCATCCGGCAGTCGGAGCGCGTAGATGTGCACGATCAGCGGCGCGGCCACCATCGCGACGACGGTCACGGCGGCGACGGCCACCACCGCCACGGTCACGACGGTGGAGGTCGCCTCGTCGTCCTCGTGCTGCAGGTGGTCGACGAATATCGGCACCAGGGTGGCCGAGAGGATGCCTCCGAGGATGAGCTCGTAGACGATGTTGGGCGTCGTGTTGGCCAGGTTGTACGCATCGGCGAGGCCGGTCGCCCCGAGTGCGTAGGTGAGCGCACCCACCCGCAGGAGCCCGCTCAGGCGGCTGAGCCCGGTGCCGATCCCGACGACCGCGCTCGACCGCACGAGGCGACCGGTGCTGCCGTCATCGGTCACCTGCGCTGCGTCTGGGGCAGGCAGTTCGGGGCCGGCTGCCTCGCTGCTCACGCCGGAGAGGTGGTTCCGGGGGAGGGGGGCCGGGGCAGGGGGGCCGGGGGTGGTAGCTCGGGCGCGGGCGCGGTGCCCAGGCTGTCGGTCTCGTCCATGGCCAACCGGAGCGCCTCGAGCTCGTCGACCAGGGTGTCGACGTCGGAGCCGAGGCCTCCGAGGTCGTCGACCTTGTTCGCGTCCACGGACAACTCGATGGCGCGTGCGACCATCTCGTCGAGGCGGGCGTTGAGCAACCGCAGACGGTCCTGCGCCTCCGCCGTAACCTTTGCGAGGCGGGTGCCCGATGCCAGCTGCGCCTCGAGGGCGGCGGCGGTGCGCTCGAGTGAGCTGCCCGCCGCCCACGAAGCCCCGGCGTTGCCCTGCACCTCGGCGAGCTGGCGCTGCACCCCGGCCATGTCGATCTGGCTGCCCGCATCTGCCAGCACCTGGCCCTGTCGGGCGATGCGCCAGCTCTCGCGCACGGCGTCGTCGACCCGGCCGGCGATCTCGCCGAGTCGGTCTCTGAGCGGCCCGCGCTCGGCGTTGTGCACCGCCTGGTCGAACCGGGTCTGCGCCTGGACCGAGCTCTGCACGAACCGACGCCAGGGCTCGTTGAGCGTGAACGGGTCGATGCGGTCGTCGCCGGCCTTGCGCGGAACCGAGTAGCCCACCCGGCCCGCCCAGGCGACCGCGCCCAGCGCGACGGCGCCGATGGGGCCGAGACCAGCCAGCACGGCCACGGAGGCGCCCGCCCCCGCGAGCAGGATCCCCGACGGAGACATCATCGCCCGGGCCACCGGGGGAGTGAAGAACCGATCGCGGAAGGACAGGCGGGGCATGGGCCTAGAAGTTGCTGACGACGGCGGTGAACACCTTCGTGATCGAGGTCGGGTCGCTGGCGTCGTAGACGGCGGCCGTCGACGCCTCGGCGACGCGTCGCAGGGTTGCCAGGTCGGCGTCGGCGCCGTAGGCGATGGGGAAGACGCGCACGGGTCGGGTGAGCTGGCCCTCGCTGTCGTCGAGCAGGGTCGAGAGGAGCTCGTCGAGCTGGTCGGCGTCGTCGCTGGTGTCGCCGTCGTCGTTGACGCCGTCGGACAGGAGCACGACGGCGTTGATGCGCTCCTCGTCGAAGCCCTGGACGGCACTCTCGTAGGCGGCCTGGGTGGCGCTGTAGAGCGGCGTTCCGTTGGTGGGGAAGAGGTCGTCGATGGCAGCGGCGAGGTCGTCGCGCTGGTCGGCGATGGGGCCGACGGGCACGACGTCGATGAACTCGGCATCGCCGCCCGGGCCGAGGTCGGTGGAGAAGATCCGCAGCCCGACCTCGTCGTTCGCGGCGAAGTCGTCCAGAGCCTCGATGGCGGCCCGCTTCGCCAGGTCGAGCTTCGTCTCGCCCGTCTCCGGGTCGCCGGTGTCGCCCATCGAGCCGGAGACGTCGACGAGGAGCGTCACCCGGGCACCCTTGCGCTGGCGGTCCCACCGGTCGAGGAGCTCGACCATCACCTCGGGCTCAGGCACCTCGAGCAGCGTCTGGGGCTGGTCGGGGTCGACGCCGTTGTCGGCGATGATCGGATCCGCGATGGCGACGTCGGGGTTCCCCGGACGGAAGCCGAATTCCAGCACGCGCTGTTGGTTCTCGGGTTGCTGGATGAAGTCCTCGAACAGCGCGGCCGCCTCCTTCTCCTTGGCCGACACCCACTCCGCGTCGAGCACGATGTAGGGGTTGTCCGAGAAGAGCGTGCCCTCGGTGGGGTAGATGGCCACCAGCGGGACCCGTGGTGGCCGAGGCTCCTCGCCGGGGTCGAGCACGCCGTCGGGGTTGCCCAGGTTGTAGTCGATGACCGACTTCTCCTCGACGGCGATGGCAGAGGCGTAGGTGAGCGAGTTGCCGCGCTGGTCGGCCCGGTAGAGGTTGTTGAGGAAGGTGAGCGTGGTGTCGCCGTAGTGCACGACGGCCGACTCGATGTCCCTCGCCGCCTGCTGGACCTCGGGCTGGGCCAGGTCCTCGGTGGTCAGGCCCTCGGTCTTGCCCGTGTTGGCGTAGGCCTGGGCGATGAGCGCGGACAGGCCGCTGGTGGAGAAGTTGGGGTTGGTCTTGCCCAGGAGGAACGGGCCCCACTCGGGGTGCCCGTAGGCGGCCCAACCCTGCGGGTCGCGGGCGAGCCGCAGGATGTCGGCCCAGCCGACGGGCGTCTCGGGGTAGCCGAGGGCCTCGGCCATGGGCTGGGGCATGGCGATCACGAGCGGGGTGAGCATGAAGGGCTCACTGTCCGGAGCGATGGGCTGCTGTCCGTCGTCGGTCAGGTTCTGGTTCAACACCGCGCCCCAGGCACTCGACGCCGGCGACCAGACGACGGGACGGGGCCCCTCGACCGCTTCGTCCCAGCCCTCGTAGAGCAGTTGCTCGGACGCGCCGGACGACTTGCGTTGGGGGCGTACGAAGACGCACTCGTCGCCCACCTGGGCCGCGTCGGAGTCGTTGAACGTCCGGGCCAGATCGGTCATGAGGTCGATCTTCTCCGGCGACACCGACATGTCGACCACGATGCAGTCGCCGGTGTCCTCGCCGAGGAGGCCGTCGGCCGCGACGGTGTCGCTTGTGGCGTCCTCGCCACTGCTCGAGCAGGACGCGATCCCGGCGGCGAGCGCCAGGAGAAGGGCGATGGCGACGGTTCGCTTCATCAGGTGGCCTGCTTCCATTCTTCGATCAGTGCTTCGTAGACGCCGGCCGAGGGCCCGTCGGGCGTGTCCTGCGTGGCCGGGCCCGGGGCCCAACCAGCGGACTCGAGGGCGGCGGTCAGCTGGTCAGCGTCGATGTCCGCCTCGTGACCGGTGATCGGTGCGAGGACCGCCTCCGCCCGGATCATGGGAGAAGGGTAGAGGACCGCAACCCGGTCGGCCGTTCGGCTCTCGGTCGTGCGGGCGGCAGGGTCCAGCGTTCCGACGGCGTCCCATGAGGCATTGGGCAGGGCCTCGAGCTGGTCGATGACGGGCAGGGACTGCACGGCCAGTGGAAGATTCGGGTCGGCGTTCTCGAGCTGCGCGAGCCACGGTCGGAAGTCCGGGTCCTCGCCGAAGTCGTTACGCGCGAAGTCGGTGTCGCCGAACCAGTCCGAGGCGGCCTGGCCGAGGACCAGGAGCCCGGTGGCGCTCTCGGTGGGGTTGTCGTGGCCGACCGCGATCTGGCCCTGCCCGCCATCGCCGCCGTTGGCGGCCCAGGGCTCGTCGGCGAGGCCGCCGAGGCACTTCCAGCCCGTCTGGGCCTCACCGCCGCAGGCGGTGGTCAGGAGGTCGATGCGCTCGGTCGGGCCGACGATCGTCAGCTTGGCGGTGGCCAGCGCGTCGGACGGGTCGCCGAGCACCGCGCCGTCGCCGGCGAGCTCGCGGCGCAGGTTCACCAGCTCGGGCCACGGGGCGAGCGTGAGCCAGCCGTCGATGTCGGTGTCGGCCGGCCGGAAGGCCGGGTCGACGAAGCGCTCGGCGGTGATGCCCGCCTCCTCCACGTCGAAGGTGAGGTCGCTGTCCTCGGTCGCGAGGGTGGCGCAGGCGGCCTCGAGCTCGGTGGCGCAGATCAGGTGGGTCCCGCCGCCGCCCGACGAGCCGTTCCCGCCGCCGCCGCCGTCGCCGTCGCCCGTCATGGCACCGCGCACCAGGATCGAGCCCCCGATCATGGCAACGGCACCCATGACGGCGAGCAGGCGCTTCACGAGGGCACCGCCGCTGCGGCGGGGATGTCGGCGGGCACGAGTGTGGTGAGCTGCTCGTCGCTGGGGTCGCCTGCGGCCACGATTCGGCCGGCCTGGCGGCCCACGGCGTCCTCGAACAGGTTGCGGGCCAGGCGCCCGTTGCCGAACCCCTTCGTGCGGGGCTGGGCATCGATCCAGGCGCGCACCTTGGCGACGGTGTCGGGGGCGCAGCGGTAGCCGGCGTCTTCCGCGAGTGAGCCGAAGATGGCCACCAACTCGTCGGTGGAGTAGTCGGGGAAGAAGATGGTGCGGGGAAAGCGGGACCGCAGGCCCGGGTTGGCGTCGATGAACTCGGCCATCTCGTCGGGGTAGCCGGCGGCGATGACCACCACCGAATCCCGGCGGTCTTCGACCAGCTTCACGATGGTGTCGATCGCCTCCATGCCGAAGTCGCGATCGCCGCCGCGTGCGAGGGCGTAGGCCTCGTCGATCAGCAGAACGCCGCCCTCGGCGCTGTCGAAGACCTCGCGCACCCGGACGGCGGTCTGGCCGATGTAGCCCACCACGAGCCTCGACCGGTCGGTCTCCACCAGTTGGCCGCGTTCGACCACGCCGAGGGTGCGGAAGATCTGCGCGACCAGCCGGGCGACCGTGGTCTTGCCGGTGCCCGGATTGCCGGTGAAGACGAGGTGTCGGCTCGTCTCGAGCACGGGGAGCTCGCGCGCTCGCCGGAGGTTCTGCACCGAGATGAGGTCGGTGACCAGCTTCACCTCGGCCTTCACGGCATGCAACCCGACGAGGCGGTCGAGCTCGGTGAGGAGCTCGACGAGCGGACGCGCCGGCTGGTCGCGGGGCTCGTCGGCGGTTACGCCATCGGTCGTCGGCGGTGTGGCGGTCGAGGTGACGGAGCTCGATCCCGCCGCCTGCTCCCGTGGACGGGCCGGGGAGGGATCGAGTGCCTCCATCAGGAGGCCGCGGTAGTCGTCGATGGCGCGAAGCTCGGCCTCGGAAGGCCGGGCATCGAGCGACGCCACGGTGTACGCGACGTTCAGGGCGAGGTCGTAGTACCGACGGGCGTGATCGGTGCCATGGCGCTGGTCGGACGCGAGGAGGATGTCGAACAGCACGCTGGTCTGGTCGAGCCAGGTGCGCTTGCCGGAGACGAGCCCGGCAGCGCGGATCACCTCAGGGCTGGCGTGGTCGAGTTGGCTGTCCAGGCGGGGGCCGAACGCGAGGATCAGCCCGAGCAGCTCGTCGTCGGACTGTCGGTCGTCGCAGTCGATGAACGCCAGGCTGAGGTTGTAGGCCTCGAGCACGACATCCTGCTGGAGCTGGCCGGGGTCGACGCCGTCGAGGTCGGCCGCCAGCGCGGTCACGGTCGGGCTCAGGTCGTCGACGAACTCGCGGACCGCGTCGGCGAGCGCACGGTCGGGGTCCACGGGGCGATCGTACTGAAGCGCGCCGATAACCTCATGGGCATGTCGATCGCCGATCTCGGATACCGCGCCAAGGAGGCCTCGCGAGCGATGGCGAAGGCCTCGTCGCTCGAGAAGGACGCCGCACTGTTGCTCGCTGCCGACGGGCTGGTGGCTTGCGTCGACGCCATCCTCGAGGCGAACGCCGTCGACGTCGAGCGTGCGGTGTCCGCCGGCGTCACGGCCACGGTCGTCGATCGCCTTCGTCTCACGGCCGCCAAGGTCGAGGCCATGGCCGACGGGCTGCGTCAGGTTGCGTCGCTGCCCGATCCGGTGGGAGAGATCCTCGACGGCTGGACTCGTCCCAATGGCCTGCGCATCCACCGTGTACGGGTGCCGCTGGGGGTGGTGGCGATCATCTACGAGAACCGCCCCAACGTCACGAGCGATGCGGCGGCCCTGTGCGTGAAGGCCGGCAACGCCGCATTCCTGCGGGGCTCCTCGGGGGCGATCACCTCGAACATCGCGATCGCACGGGTGTTGCGCGACGCCTTCGCCGCTGCCGGACTCCCCGAGGACGCACTGGTCCTCGTGGAGGAGACCAGTCGCGAGTCCGCCGTGACGTTCATGCAGCAGCGCGACACGATCGACTGCCTGATCCCACGGGGCGGCCCGTCGCTCATCGCGTCCATCCTCGAGAACGCCACCGTGCCCTTCGTCATCGACGGTGACGGCAACTGCCACGTGTACGTCGATGAGTCGGCCGACCTGGCCATGGCCGAGGCCATCGTGGTCAACGGCAAGACCCAGCGGCCGTCGGTGTGCAACGCGGTCGAGTCACTGGTGGTGCACCAGAAGGTCGCCGAGCCCTTCCTCACCCGCCTCGGGCCCGCGCTCGCCGGGGTCGAACTGGTCGGCGACGACCGCACCCGCTCGATCGTGCCGGGTGCGGGCGCTGCCACCGACGCCGACTACGCCACCGAGTTCCTCGACCTGAAGATGTCGGTGCGCGTGGTCGATTCGCTCGACGACGCCATCGACCACGTCAACCGCTACGGCTCGGGACACAGCGAGGCCATCGTCACCGCCGACCTCGAGGCGGCCGAGCGCTTCACCCACGAGGTCGACGCCGCAGCGGTCCTGGTCAATGCCTCAACCCGTTTCGTGGACGGCGAGGAGTTCGGCTTCGGCGCCGAGATCGGCATCTCCACCCAGAAGCTGCACGCCCGTGGCCCGATGGGCCTCCGCGAGCTCACCACGGCGAAGTACGTGATCCACGGCGACGGCCAGATCCGCAGCTAGCGACCCAGCAGGCCGAACTCAGCGCATCGACTGCGCTCAGGAGGGAGTAGATGCGCTGAGTTCGAGGGGTCAGTGTGCGACGGCGAGGAGGTGGCGGGGGCGGGAGACGCCGCGCAGTTCGTGGAGGCCGCAGTCCTCGAGGGTGACCTCTGGGCCGAGGCGGTCGGCGACCGGCTCGGTGACCAGGATCTGGCCGGGCTCGGCCACACCCATCACCCGGGCCGCGAGGTTGACCACCTGGCCGACGAGATCGCCGTCTTCGTCATGCAGCGTGTCGCCGGCGTGGATCCCGATGCGCACCGCGGGGAGGAATCGCCGCCCCCGCCGCTGGCGATCGTGCGACCGCTGGATCGCGATCGCCGTGGCGACGGCGTCGGCGGGGGAGTCGTGGCGAACCAGGAAGCCGTCGCCCTGGGTGCCGATCTCCTGGCCGCCGTGCTTGTCGACGCACTGTCGCACCAGCCGGCGGTGGCGGGCGAGGACGTCGTTCCACGCCTCGTCTCCCATCGACTCGGCCAGACCCGTGCTGTTGGCGATGTCGGTGAACATCACCGCCACCCAGCGCGTCTCCGCCGTCACGCGTGCCGGCTCGTCGTGGTGGGGCTCGACCTTGGCGCGGAGGGAGTCGACCGCCGAGAAGGCACCTTCGATCGCGGCGTTGGCGGTCTTGGTGAGCAGCTCCTCGCCCTTGGCGCGGCCCCGCTCGACCTGGCGTTCGACCTTCCGACGGTGCTGTTCGCGGCGCTTGGCCTCACGCCGCTCGCGCCGTGCCGACGGTGACAGCGCACCGGCGACGGCGATCCCACCGTGGATCACCAACGCGGCAGCCCAGGGCAGGATCACCAGGATGGGCCAGAACCCCAGGTCGAGGGCGGACGCCGGATCGGCCACGATGTCGCCGAGTTCGGCGGTCGAGCCGTTGAGCAGGACCCAGACGCCGATCAACACCCCGTTGACCGCGACGAACACCACCGCATGAACGAAGAGCCCCCGCACGGCACCGAGCGTAGGCGCTCGCATCTCTTGACCGTCCGGTCAAGAGGCCGGGATACGATCGGGGCCATGGAATCCCGATTCGAGTCGGTCCCGGCGGTGCGTGACGGCCTGGCCAACGTCAACTACCTGGCCGACGAGGGCATCGCCGGCGTGGTCTACCTGGCCGACCGGCTCCAGAAGCCGGTCCTCGTGGAAGGGCCGGCCGGCACCGGTAAGACCCAGCTGGCCAAGTCGGTGGCCGAGATGACCGGCGCCCGGCTCATCCGCCTCCAGTGCTACGAGGGCCTCGACGAGTCGAAGGCGCTCTACGAGTGGAACTACAAGAAGCAGCTCCTGCGCATCCAGGCCGAGCGCAACGCCGACGGCTCGTGGAGCGACATCGAAGACGACATCTTCTCCGACGAGTTCCTGCTCACCCGCCCGCTGCTCGAGGCGATCCGCTCCACGGATCCAGTGGTCCTGCTGATCGACGAGGTCGACCGCGTCGAGGTCGAGACCGAGGCCCTGCTGCTCGAGATCCTCTCGGACTACCAGGTCTCGATCCCCGAGCTCGGCACCGTGGTCGCCACGCAGATCCCGCTGGTGTTCCTCACGTCGAACAACACCCGCGAGCTTTCCGAGGCGCTCAAACGGCGGTGCCTCTTCCTGCACATCGACTACCCCGACCTCGAGCGGGAGAAGGAGATCGTGCTCACCAAGGTCGAGGGGATCACCGAGAGCCTCGCCGACCAGGTGGCGCGCATCGTGCGGTCGATCCGCCAGCTCGAGCTGAAGAAGGCCCCCTCGGTGTCCGAGACGCTCGACTGGGCCCGCACGCTCGTGCTCCTCGGCGTCGAGCACGTGGACGAGTCCCAAGCCACGGAGACCATCAACATCCTGCTGAAGTACCAGACCGACATCGCCAAGGCGGTCAAGGAGTTCGGCGGCGACGGCCAGGCGTGGGTGCGCGGCGGCCAGACGCCGTCGTCCCAGAAGGGCTGAGCGCCTCGTGACCGACGTCGCGGCCGCGCCCGCGTCGCCGATGTTGGAGCTGCTCGCCGGGTTCATCCAGGAGCTACGCGAGGCTGGTCTGCCCGTCAGCCTCACCGAGAACCTCGACGCCATGGAGGCGATCAAGCACATCCCGCTCGAGGATCGCGAGGCGTTCAAGTACGCCCTCGCGGCCACCTTGGTGAAGAACAACTCGCACTGGCGGTCCTTCGAGACCGTGTTCGAGGTGTACTTCTCCCTGCGGGGCAAGGAGTACCTCCTCGACCTCGACGACGACGACTCCGATGGTGCGAGCGGCGATGCCGACGCTGGCGATCAGCCGGTGCGCGGCCAGGGCGGGGCCGGCGAGGGCATGAGCAACGAAGAGCTCGCCGAGATGCTCTACCGCGCCCTCATGCGAGGCGACGAGGCCATGTTGCGGGCCATTGCCCGCCAGGCCGTCCAGCGCTTCGCCGGCATGGAGCCGGGGCGCCCGGTGGGTGGCACCTACTACCTGTACCGCACGCTGCGGAACCTCGATCTCGACGGGGTGTTCGACCGGTTGATGGACCAGGCGCAGCAGGACGCGCCCGAACCGCTCACGCCCCTCGAGGCACGGCTCGAGGCCGACGAGTACCAGCACCGTCTCGATCAGCTGAAGAAGGAGATCGAGGCCGAGATCCGACGGCGGCTGGTGGCGGACCGTGGTGTCGAGGCCATGGCCAAGACCCTGCGCAAGCCGTTGCCCGAGGACGTCGACTTCATGCACGCCAGCCGCGAGGAGATGGCGAACCTGCGGCGGGCCATCTACCCGCTCACCCGCCGGCTGGCCGTGCGCCTGGCCCGCAAGCGCCGCCACGGCCGCAAGGGCCCGCTCGACTTCCGGAACACCGTGCGTCACTCGCTCAGCTACGGCGGGGTGCCCGCCGAGCCCAAGTTCCGGTACCCGCGGCCGGCGAAGCCCGAGATCATGGTGATCGCCGACATCTCGGGCTCGGTGGCCGCGTTCGCCCGCTTCACCCTGCACCTGGTCTACGCGATCAGCAGTCAGTTCTCCAAGGTGCGTGCGTTCGTGTTCATCGACGGCCTCGACGAGGTCACCAGGTACTTCGAGGGTGTCGAGGACATCGCCGAGGCCGTGCACCGGGTGAACACCGAGGCCGATGTGGTGTGGGTCGACGGCCACTCGGACTACGGCCACGCCTTCGACGTGTTCTGGAAGGCCTACGGCAAGGACATCGGCCCCAAGACCTCGGTGATGATCCTCGGCGACGCCCGCAACAACTACCACTCGTCGCAGTCGTGGGTGGTCAGCGAGATCCGCCACCGGGCCCGTCATGTCTTCTGGCTCAACCCGGAGCCCAAGTCGTACTGGGACACAGGCGACTCGATCGTGAGCGAGTACGGCATTCACTGTGACGGCGTCTACGAGTGCCGCAACCTCCGCCAACTCGAAGCCTTCGTCGAAAAGCTCACGTAGTCGCCCATGGCGCTGCCGTCGAGGGACGGGCGTGCCATGACGATGCGATGCGCCGCCAGGCAGAGAGCGACTCAGAGGGCGTCGATGACCTCGTCGAAGACGCCGAAGAGCGCTGGCCGTTCGTGCTTCTCGCGGGTGAGCATGCCGAGCCGGCGCCCCCGGGTGACCAGTTCGCGTGCCTCCCGACCGGGCCACGGGCGGGGGAGCAGCTCGGGGGGGAGGAGCGGGTCGCGGCCGAAGCACGCCTGGAAGTCGATGACCGTGGTGAGCGCGCCACCGAGGAATTCGGCTTCGGTGAGGCGCTCATGGCGGCTGCGCATGTCGGTGAGGGCATCGGGCACCTCCCGGTATCGCTCGATGAAGGTCCGATAGCGGTGGGCGAGGTCGTCGAGCGCCCAGAGGCGCGCCGCCAGTGTGCGTGGGTCGCGTTCGCCGCCGATCTCGAGCTCGTCGGTGATGGCTGTGGTGACGGCGTCGCTCACGCCGAGGCGCTCTGCCTCACCCACCACCTCGCCCTCCCACCGATGGGGGGAGACGTAGAGCCCGTTCTGGATCTGGCCCGCGCCGAGGGTCAGCAGACGACGGACGAACGTGCCCACCGCCTCGTCGTCAACCGGGGCGACCGCCACGAGATGCCACCGGCGGTCCCAACCCCGGCCTGCGGCGTCCTGCACATAGGCGAGCCGGGCCCGCTCGAGGGCCGACCCCATGAAGGCCTTTCCGGCGTCCGTGGGGGAGTAGTGGTCGCCGTCGTCGGTGACGAAGAGACCGTCGCCCACGATGGCGTCGAGCTCCTCGCGCACCTGTCCGACCGTCTGTCCGCACGCTTCGGCGACCGGCACGACCTCGCTGACCACGATGGTGCCGTCCTGGCGGGCCATGCCCAACACCAGCAGCCGTGTGGGGATGTGGGTCTCAGGCGTGCGATCGGTCACAACGGCGAGGGTAGTTCTCCCGATGGGCCACCCCATTCGGCGGGCCAGGGGCCTTCAGAGGTGCAGGCCGCACTCGGTGCGGTCTCGGCCTTCCCAGCGTCCGGAGCGGGGGTCGTCGCCTGGGGCGACGGGCTTGGTGCACGGCTGGCAGCCGATCGACAGGTACCCCTGGTGCACGAGGGGGTTCTGGGGGACCCCGTGGTCGGCGATGTAGCCGGCCACGTCGTCATCGGTCCAGGTGGCGATGGGGTTCACCTTCACGAGCCCACGCAGGTCGCGCACCACGATCGGCGCGGCGTCACGGCTCGCGGCTTCCACCCGCCGTAGCCCGCTCATCCAGGCTGCCTTGCCGGCGAGGGCGCGGTCGAGTTGGCCGACCTTGATGGCGGAGCAGCAATTCTCGGGGTCGAGCTTCCAGAGCTCCTCGGCGTGATGGGCGACGGTCATGATGCGCATGTTCAGTCCGTAGCGGCGGCGCACCGTCTCCACGGTGTCGAGGGTTTCGGGGAAGTGGTAGCCGGTGTCGATGAACACGACCTCGATGGCAGGGTCCACCTTCACGGCCAGGTCGATGAGCACAGCGTCGGTCATCGATGCGGTCATGCAGAGGTGCGGTGAGAACGCATCGACCGCCCACTGGATGATCTTGGCGGCCGGCAGCCGCTCGAAGTCCCGGTTGAGCTCGGCCAGTTCACGGTCAGAGAAGACCGGGACGTCGAGGGACGCCGGGTCGAAGGTCATCACGTGGCGCACTCCGAGTCGCCGACCTCGGCCACATAGGGCCCGGTCTCGCCGAAGTCGACGTAGTACTCGGGGCCGTCGTCGGGCGTTGGGAACCAGTCGAGGTCGAGCAGATCTTTGGCCACTTCCTTGACGCCACCGACCCGGCCGAGCCAGGACTGGAAGGCCTCGCCCGCCTCGCGCTCGCCGGCGTAGCGGCGCACGACTCGCACGGCGGCCTCGGGGGCGTTCTTGGCAGGGAGTCGCAGGGCCTTCTGGCCGAACTCGATGCCGGCCTCGCCCACGTAGCCCCCGAGCAGCATCTGGTAGCCGGGCGCCGCCTTGCCGTGGGCCCGTCGCTCGGCGCCGAAGAAGCCGATGTCGGAGGCATGGTGCTGGCCGCACGAGTTGGTGCATCCGGAGATGTTGGTGCGCACGCCGCCGATCTCGGCCAGCCCCTCCTCCTCGAGCCGTCTACCGATCTCGTCGGCCAGGCCCCGCGACTGGGTGACGGCGAGGTTGCACGTGTCGGCGCCAGGGCAGGCCACGACGTCCCGGCTGAGCTCGGCGCCGGGCTCGGCCATGCCGAGCACGTCGAGGCGGTCGTAGAGCGTGGCGAGCTGCGCCTCGGCGAGGCCCCGGAACACGAAGTTCTGGCGGTTGGTCACCCGGACCTCGGCACCGAGCTCGCGTTGGATGGAAGCCAGGGCCCGGAACTGGTCGGAGGTGACGTCGCCCAGGCGGCTCCACGCGTAGGCGGACACGGTGCCTCTGGCCGCGCCCCGGACCACGTTGGCCTGCTCCCAGCGGTCGCGCTGGTCGCCGCGGCGGATGGTGACCGGCGTGCCCTGCCCGATGGACGACGGCGTGACGCCCGCGCTGAGTCCGGCAGGGGCATCGCCCAGCTTCTCGACGATCTCGGGGATGCCGCCGGGCCAGGAGGACGAGGCCACGAGGAAGGCCCGCTCCTTCAGGACTCGTGCCTGGACCTGGTCCCAGCCCATGGTGTCGACGAGCCACTTGAGGCGGGCGCGGAGCTTGTTGTCGCGGTTGCCGTGGTTGCCGAAGACCCGCAGCACCGCCTCGAGGGTGGCCATCAGGTCCTCTCTCGCCGTGAAGGCCTCGAGGGCGAGGGCCGGGTGCGGTGTCGCGCCCAGGCCGCCGGCGAGGAAGACCTTGAAGCCGGGCTCGACCGAGCCGTCGCTCCGCCTGCGCGTGGTCCCGATGACCCCGACGTCGTTGAACATGGCCTGGCCGCAGTCGGTGGCACAGCCCGAGAAGTTGATCTTGAACTTGCGGGGGAGGCGCTGGCCGAGCGGATTGCGCAGGAAATGGCGATGGGCGGCCTCGGCCCAGGGGCTGATGTCGAGGGCCTCGTACGGGCACGCGCCCGCGAGGTGGCAGCCCTGCACGTTCCGCACGGTGTCGCCGCAGGCCTCGCGGGTGGTGAGCCCGACCGAGGCGAGCTTGCGCAGGACCTCGGGGATCGCCTCGAGCTGGACGAAGTGGAGCTGGACGTTCTGGCGGGTCGTGAGGTGGCCCCAGCCGCGGGAGTGCTCGTCGGCGATGTGGCCCATCATCTCGAGCTGCTCGGGCAGGAGCGACCCGTACGGCACCTTGATGCGCACCATCTGGTTGGTGCCGCCCTGTCGCTGTCCGTAGATGCCGTTGTTCAGGCGGAACACCCGGAAGACGTCCTCTTCCAACTCGCCGGCTCGGTACCGGGTGAGCTGCGCCTCGAACTTGGCGATGTCTGCCGAGATCTCGGGGTCGATCTCCGGGTTCAACACGGTTGGTGCCTCCACAAGCGCTTAATCCTGAGTGGATCACTCAGGTATCCGCCAGTGTAGGAGAAACCCGACCAGTTTGGTCAACTATTCACGGTCACGCAGGAGCTCCGAGACCCGGAACGCCAGGTCGAGCGATTGCCGGGCGTTCAGTCGGGGGTCGCAGACGGTCTCGTAGCGGTCGTCGAGGTCGGTGTCGAGGATCTCCTCGGCCCCACCGAGGCATTCGGTGACGTTGTCGCCGGTGAGCTCGACGTGCACCCCGCCCGCCCAGGTGCCCTCGGACCGGTGGGCCGAGAAGAAGCCGGCGATCTCGGCGAGCACATCGTCGAGGTGGCGGGTCTTGCGGCCGTTGGCGCTGGTGAAGGTGTTGCCGTGCATCGGGTCGCATGCCCAGACCACGGGGTGCCCGGCGCGGCGCACCGCCCGTAGGAGGGGCGGGAGGTTGTCCTCGACCAGGGCGGCGCCCATCCGGCTGATCAGCGTCAACCGACCGGGGACCCGCCCGGGGTTCAGCCGCTCACAGAGGGCGATCACCGCGTCGACCGACGCATCGGGACCGACCTTGGCGCCGACCGGGTTGTGCACACCCGAGAGGAACTCGACGTGGGCGCCGTCCGGCTCGCGGGTGCGTTCGCCCACCCAGAGCATGTGCGCCGAGCAGTCGTACCAGTCGCCCGACAGCGAGTCGCGGCGGGTGAGCGCCTCCTCGTAGCCGAGGATGAGGGCCTCGTGGCTCGTGAAGAAGTCCACCTGGTGGAGCTCGGGTCGCGACTCGGTGTCGACGCCGCAGGCCTTCATGAAGCGCAGTGCCCGCTCGATCTCCTCGGCCACCTGCTCGTAGCGCCGACCCTCGTTGCTGCTGGCCACGAACTCCTGGTTCCAGCCGTGCACCTGGCCCAGGTCGGCGAAGCCGCCCTTCGTGAAGGCGCGGAGCAGGTTCAGGGTCGATGCCGACTGGTGGTATGCCTGCACCAGGCGTTCGGGATCGGGGGTTCGGGCCGCGTCGGTGAACCCGACCGAGTTGACGATGTCGCCGCGGAACGACGGGAGCTCGACGTCGTCGATCACCTCGACCGACGATGATCGGGGCTTGGCGAACTGCCCCGCGATGCGCCCGACCTTCACCGTGGGCACCCCGGAGGAGTAGGTGAGCACCACCGCCATCTGGAGGATGACCCGGAGCTTGTCGCGTATGGCGTCGGCCGAGAAGGCGTCGAAGGACTCGGCGCAGTCGCCGGCCTGGAGGAGGAAGGCCTCGCCTGCGGCAACCTGCCCGAGGTGGGCAGTCAGGTCGCGCGCCTCACCCGCGAACACGAGGGGCGGGAGGCCGCTGATCGTCTTGAGCGCCTGGTCGACGGCTGCGTCGTCCGGCCACTCGGGCTGTTGGCCTGCGACGCGCTCTCGCCAGGAGGAAGGGTTCCAGGTCGGGTCGGCCACGAGGTCAGGTTTACGGATCGGGGGCCCTACCACCAAGCGGTTTCGGCGGCTTCGGCCTTCACCCGCGTCCGAAGATGGATTCAGGCGGCGTCGGTGGCGGCAGCGGCAGCCTGGTCGCGCACGGTGCTGACGGCCCGCTTGACGAGCCGACGGGCGGCCTCCGCGGTGACGCCGAGCTCCTCGCCGACCTCGCGGTAGGAGCGCTTGCGCCCGTCGTGCAGGCCGAAGCGCTGCTCGACCGCGTAGCGGGCACGGGTGTCGAGAACATTGAGGAGGTCGGTCACCATCTGGTGCTCGGCTCGATCGAGGACCTCCTGTTCGGGTCCCGGGGTGGAGTCGGGGAGCAGATCGACGAGCTCGTTGCTGTCGTCGTCGCCGATCGTGCGATCGAGCGAGGTCGGCGTGGTGAGCCGATGGAGGCGGGCGTGCTCGTCGTCGAGCTCGTCGCCGTCACCTGCCACCTGGCGCAGCGCGGCACGCAGGCTGGCGGACCGATCGCCCGGCAGCCGCACGAGGCTCGCCTTCTGGTCGAGGGCCCGGCCGATGGCCTGACGGATCCAGAACGTGGCGTAGGTGGAGAACTTGAACCCCTTGCGCCAGTCGAACTTGTCGACGGCGTGCTCGAGCCCGAGGTTGCCCTCCTGGACGAGGTCGAGCAGCTCCATGCTCGGTGGCAGTGGATACCGTCGGGCGACGCTGACGACGAGGCGGAGGTTGGCCCGGATGAACCGGTCCTTGGCGCGGGCGGCCGCACGCACGGCCCGGTCGAGCTCGATGCCCGATTCCCCGGCCTCGATGCGGGCGCGTGCCTCGAAACCCTTCTCGATCACCTGTGAGAGCTCGCGCTCTTCCTGGGCGGTGAGAAGCGGCACCAGTCCGATCTCATTCAGGTATTGGCCTACTGAATCGCTCATGTCACCTTTTCCAACGGGAATTACTGCTTTGTCATTCCCCACAACGGACATTTTCCGGAAGGACTGCTCTTGGACGTGCGAGAAGGTCTCCGAACCACCTACAACCACGGGTGACTCCGCCGTGTTCCGACCACCGGGGTGACATCGGTCACCACCCGGTCAGATCGGAACGCGTACACACCAGCGTGGGCACAGCCGCCAGGGAACAGGATGACAGGCCGAGGCCGGGAAGACAAGCCAATTGCACGTTCGCGTTGACCGTTCCCTACCATTCATGCGTGTTTCCGCGAAGGGTGGGCGATTTGTGACGGAGAGCATCAGGGCGGCGACAGGCCGCGCCTGGGACAAGGTCGACCCGCTGGGGGTCCGATGGATCATCGTCGCGTGTGGCGCAGCCGGCGCGGCATTGTTCCTTGCCGCGAGCGCCGTGCAGACCAAGACCTTCGAGTCGACCGTCGAGGTCCGAATCGACCCGGTGTCGATCGAGGAGCGTTTCGGGGCGCCGGATGCGCCGCTCGGGCCGGAACAGGCGATGGCCCGCGAGCTGCAATACCTCCGGAGCGACGCCGTCGTCGGGGAGGTCGACTCGACGACTCCGTTCGACCACAGCATCGAGGTCGAACGGGTCTCCGACGACACCATCGCGCTGGTCGCCCAGTCAATCAGCCCCGCTCTCGCCACAGAGGTCGCGCAGAAGGCAGCCACCACCTACCTCGGGCTCCGTGAACAGAATGCGGTGGGGCAGTCGGACGCGTCGATCGGGGCGACGCAGCGGCTCATCGACGAGCTGACGCAGCAGCAGGCCGGCGGTGCCGACGTCGGCGCCCAGCTCGAGGAGGCCCAGGCCAGGCTCGCCGACTTCCAGGCGGGGCAGGCGTCGGTGGGGGAGACGGCGACGATCACCAGGGGACCCACCGAACCCTGTTGCCCGGTGAGCCCCGACCCCGGGCAGGCCGCCGCCAACGGCCTGGTGTGCGGCGTGATCCTCGGGCTGGTGATCGCAGCAATCCGCGAGATCATCAGCCGGCGGCCGGAGCTCGAGTCCCTGTCCGGCCGCCTGCCCCGGCTCACGGTCCTGGAGCGCGACGGTGACGCCTTCCATGCCCCCTGGTTCGGTGAGCGGCGCGTGGCGTACCTGGTCCTCGGCGCACTCGTCCTGTCACGGGCGGCGTTCTACGTCGTCGACGGGGTGAACTTCATCTTCGACGACTGGTCCCTCGAGGCCCTCCGTGCCGAGAGTGGCGCGTGGAGCTCGGTCCCAGCCGGCCAGGACCTGGTTCACGCGCGGCCGGGTGCCTGGCTCACGTTCACCGTGTTGCACGGCCTCATCGGCTCTCATCCGCTCGTGCACTTCGCGGTGCTGACCGGCCTCTATCTCGCCGTCGTCCTTTTGCTCTACGCCGTGTTCTCGCGGTTCATCACCCGATCGATGGCGCTGCTCGTCGTCGGCTGCTGGGTGATTCTCCCCATCCACAACTCGATGGCGCTCTGGACGGGGACCAGCCAGATCACCGTGTGCGCGCTGCTGTTCCTCGGAGGGCTCCTGGCGCTCACCTATGGGCGGTGGTTGCCGGCCGGTCTGGGCTTCGCCGCGTCGATCCTCAGCTACGAGCTGTCGTTGCCGATGGCCGCGGCCGCGGCCATCGTCGTGGCCACGCCGGTGCTCCCCCTCCTGGCCTCGGCGGCACCACCGGTGCGGCCATTGACGATCGTCGCCCGCGTGAAGGTCCTGATCATGGTCGGCCTCGCGGGTTGGTGGGCCAAGGCCCACTCCGTCTACCCGCTCGAGCTCCGCGTGCCCAGCCCGGCCACGTTGTGGTCGGCGCACTTCGGCATCGGGCTCTTCGGCAGCCTCTCGACCGAGGACATCCTGGTCTCGGTGATGGCCGGACTCATCGCCGCCGGCGTGGCGGTCTGTCTGGTGTGGTGGCTCTCCGGTGACCGGGCGCGCGATGGCGGTCCGTCGCTCGTCGTCGCCGGCGCGGCGGTGAGCGCGCTCGGCCTGTACGTTTCGTTCACGCTGTTCACCAGCGTCCTGGGGCTGAACGACCGCATCTACTCGTTGTCGTCCATCGGGGCGGCCATGATGCTGGTGGGCGTGACGGTGTTCCTCTGGCGCCGGGTGCCGTCGCTCGGGGTGGCCTTCGCCGTGGTCGTCGTGTCGGTCTCGATCATCGGTCAGGTGGTCTCGCTGCATTCGTGGAGCCAGGCCGGCGGGGACACGGTGGCGCTCCTTCGCTACATCGACCGCACCTACCCTGATCCGGCCTCGACGCACTTCATCGTGGGTCCGGCCCCGAGCTACCGGAACGGCGTCGTCGGCATCTCGTCCCCCTTCGGCGGAGCCGATCCCGCCTACCGGCTTCGCTTCCCTGGTGCCACGGGATCGCTCACTGTTGCCGGTTCCCGGGAGGAGTGGGTCCCCACCGCACGCGGGGAGTCGTTGATCGAGTGGTCCAGGGTGCTGGGTGCCGGCGACACTCCGTAGCCGACGTCACCGTCCCGGGATGGGCCTCTAGGATCCGGCAGTGACCAGAGGCGGCGAGCGGATCGGCATCTTCGGGGGCACCTTCGATCCCCCCCATGTCGGCCATCTTGCCGCTGCCGTGAACGCCCGGCACGCCCTTGCCCTCGACCGGGTCCTCCTCATGGTCGCCAACGTGCCGTGGCAGAAGGTGGGCGACCGCCCCATCAGTGCCGCGAGCGATCGGTATGCGCTCGTGCGCTGGGCGGTGGGGGATGTCGACGGCCTCGAGGTGAGCGACCGGGAGATCCGTCGGGGCGATGACTCCTACACGGCAGACACGCTCGCCGAGATGCTCGCGGAGGACCCGGACCGCGAGCTCTTCGTGATCGTCGGCAGCGACGCCGCAGCCGGCATGCCGACGTGGGAGCGCATCGACGAGGTCCGGGAGAACGCGGTGATCGCGGTGGTCGATCGCCCCGGCGGTTCCTGGGACCCCCCGGAAGCATGGTGCATCGAGCGGGTCGAGGTGCCCCGCCTCGAGATCTCGTCGACCGACCTGCGGGCCCGGGTGGCCGATGGGCGCCCCCTCGACTTCCTTGTTCCCCCCTCGGTGGTTTCCGGGATCTCCAAGCTCGGGCTCTATCGTGAGGGCCGATGACGCCGCCCTCGCCACGCCAGTCGATGGGGTGCCGGTGAGCCACGATCCCCTGGTCCTCCCGTCATCGGGGACCGGCGAGCGTGCGAGTCGGCGACGCCGACGCAGCTCCGAGCACGGGTCCGGGCCGGGGGTACTTCCCGAGCGGCGCGCCTCCGCGCGCGCGACCGGGGCGGCGGAGCCTGCACGGAAGCGGGCCCATCCGGGGGCCCGGTGGACCTTCGTCGCCATGATGACCCTGCTGGTTCTCGCCATCCCGGTCCTCACCTACGTCGGGGGCAAGGCCGTTCTGCGCAGCAACAGCGGCCGCGAGTTGAACGTGGTCACCGACCCCGACGCACCGGGTTTCGAGGCCTTCGTCGAGCCGACTCCGACGATGATGGTCACCCAGATCGACCCAGCAGGCACCATCACCGGGGTCACGGTCCTGGCGCTCGACGCCTCGGGCAGTGGCGGCAACCTCACCTTCTTCCCGGCGGGCACCGAACTCGAGCTGCCGTGGACCGAGCCAGGGATCGCCACGCTCCAGGTCATCTATGAGGGTCTGGGACTTCCGGGGCTGGAGCAGCGGGTCGAGACGCAGTTCGGCGCTGCGATGGAGGAGAGCGTCGCGGTGCGATCCGACACCGACCAGTGGGCGAGCCTCCTGGCGCCGATCGGCCCGCTGACCATCGACAATCCCGTGGCACTGCAAACCGTGGACGCGTCGGGCGCGCCGGTCACCTTCGCGGAGGGTGAGATCGAGGTCCCACCCGAGCAGATCGGGCTCTTCGTCGACTCACGCGGCGCAGACGAGAACGACCTGACCCGCGTCGAGCGCCAGCAGGCCTTCTGGACGGCCTGGCTCGCCGCGGTGAAGACGTCGACCGATCCGGGTGCCGTGCCGGGCGAGACCGACAAGGGACTGGGGCGATTCGTCCGCGAGCTCGCCGGCGGCGAGGCCGCCTACAACACCCTGCCGGTCACCCCCATCGGCATTCCCGGTGTGGCGGCCACCGACTCGAACCTGTACCTGCCCGACGAGGCGGCGGTCGAGGCGCTCGTGGCCGAGACGATCCCCTTCCCGGTCGGGGTCGGGCGCCTCCGGGCACGGGTTCTGGACGGCACGGGAACCGAGGGGCTGGCCGCAACCGCTGCGAGCGTGCTCGTGCCCGCCGGCGCCGAGATCTCGATCATCGGCAACGCCGGGAACTTCGATCACCAAGAGACGACGATCCGGTACTACGACCGGCAGGAGCGAGAAGCAGCTCAGCAGCTTCTCGACGCGCTCGGGGGCGGCCGGCTCATCCTGCAGGAGGACGTCACCGATACGGTGGACGTGACCGTGATCGTGGGCAGCGCCTTCGATCCTGACGCGGTCCCGGGCACCACCGCCTCGACGTCGACCACGAGTCCCGTGGCCCAGACTGCGCCCTTCGACCCGTTTGCCGCCACGACCTCGGTGCCGTTCGGCACCCCGCCCTCCTTCACCCCGCCCACCGACGTCCCTGGAGTTGTTCCCACTGGCTGACCGACCGAAGTCCCGCCCGCAGGTCCCGACCCTCGATCTCGTGATCGCCGCTGCCCGCGCCGCTGACGCCAAGAAGGGCGACGACACCATCGTGCTCGACGTGTCCGACGTGCTGGCCATCACGGGGTGGTTCGTCATCACCAGCGCATCCAACTCGCGCCAGGTGAAGAGCATCGCCGAGGACATCGAAGCGCAGGTGAGTGCCGTGGGTGGCATGCGTCCGTTGCGCACGGAGGGCCTCGACACCCGTCGCTGGGTGCTGCTCGACTACGGCGACTTCGTCGTCCACGTGTTCCTGGCCGAGGAGCGCGACTACTACGAGCTCGAGCGCCTGTGGAGCGACGTGCCCCGCGTCGAGTGGCGTGCGCACACGGACGAGGCCGCGGTGGGGGAGTAGGCGAGGACGCAGCGCGGGCGGGCGGGTCGGCGGCGTCGTCCGTCGTTCGCGGTCACCGAAACGCCGCAGACCCCGGCCCACTTTCGGGCCGGGGTCGGTGCGGGTCGTGCGCAGGGTGGAGGCGAAGGGATTTGAACCCTCGAAACCTCCTGCATGCCATGCAGGCGCTCTACCAGGCTGAGCTACGCCCCCTGGGGTGGTGCGCCGGACACGATAGCAGCCGCCCCGGCCGCTCCAGATACCCGAACGGCCTGGGAATCGGGTTCTGGGGCGGAGAGGTGCCGTCGGTACGATGCGGACATGAGCGAAGTGGTGGCCCGAGCGGCCCGGCGCCGCAGGCGCCAAGAGCAGGACACATGAGCGAAGTGGTGGCCCGAGCGGCCCGGCGCCGCAGGCGCCAAGAGCGGAACACATGAGCGAGCAGCCCTACGACTTCCGCGCCATCGAGGAGAAGTGGCAGGCCCGCTGGCGCGACGAGGGCACCTACGAGGTCGACAACGACGACCCCCGCGAGAAGTCCTACGTGCTGTGCATGTACCCGTACCCGTCGGGGCCGGCCCACATGGGCCACGTGCGCAACTACACCTTCGGCGACCTGCTCGTGCGCTACCGCACCATGCAGGGCCAGGCGGTGCTGTCGCCGTTCGGGTTCGACTCGTTCGGTCTCCCCGCCGAGAACGCCGCCATCAAGACCGGCCAGCACCCCCGGGCCTTCACCGACGCGAAGATCGAGGAGTTGACGTCGTCCGTGCAGCGCCTGGGCGCGGTCTACGACTGGCGTCGGACCGTGAAGAGCCACGACCCCGGCTACATCCGTTGGACCCAGTGGATCTTCCTGCGCCTCCTGGAGGCGGGCCTGGCCTACCGCCGCAACGCGCCGGTGAACTGGTGCCCGGGCTGTCAGACGGTCCTGGCCAACGAGCAGGTGCTGGCCGACGGCACGTGCGAACGCTCGGGCGACCTGGTCGAGCGTCGCGACCTCGAGCAGTGGTTCTTCCGCATCACCGAGTACGCCCAGCAGTTGCTGGACGACTTGGCCGACTTGGATTGGCCCGAGCGGGTCAAGACCATGCAGCGCAACTGGATCGGCCGCTCCGAGGGCGCCGAGTTCGATCTGCCCATCGCCGACGGCGAGGGCACCCCCCGTGAGGATGGGCTGGCGCTCCGGGTCTTCACCACCCGCCCTGACACCAGCTTCGGCATGACCTATGCGGTGATGGCCCCCGAGCACCCCCTGGTCGCACAGGTCACCTCGGACGAGCAGCGGGCCGAGGTCGACGCGTTCGTGGCCAAGGTGGGCCAGGCCAGCGACATCGAGCGCCTGTCCTCCGACGGTGGCACCGACAAGCGAGGTGCGTACACCGGCTCCACCGTGATCAACCCGTTCAACGGCCAACCCGTGCCGCTGTACCTGGCCGACTACGTGCTGATGGGCTACGGCACCGGCGCCATCATGGCGGTGCCGGGCCAGGACCAGCGCGACTGGGACTTCGCCAAGGCCTACGACCTTCCCATCCTGCGCACGGTGCAGCCCCCGGAGGACTTCGACGGCGAGGCCTACGTCGGCGACGGTCCGGCCATCAACAGTGAGTGGCTGGACGGCCTGAACAAGGCCGACGCGATCGCCAAGTCCATCGAATGGCTGGAGGAGCAGGGTGCGGGCACCGGCACCGTCAACTTCCGCCTGCGCGACTGGCTGCTGTCCCGCCAGCGCTTCTGGGGCTGCCCGATCCCCATCGTCTACTGCCCCGACCACGGCGCGGTGCCCGTGCCGGACGACCAGTTGCCGATCCTGGCCCCCGATGACGTCGAGTTCCTGCCGACGGGGGAGTCGCCGCTGAAGTTCCACGAGGGCTTCCTCAACACGACCTGCCCGACGTGCGGGGGGCCCTCGGTCCGCGAGACGGACACCATGGACACCTTCGTCGACTCGTCCTGGTACTTCCTGCGCTTCGCCGATCCGACCAACGAGGACGCCCCGTTCGACCCTGCGGCGGTGGCCGAGTGGCTGCCCGTCGATCAGTACATCGGCGGCATCGAGCACGCCATCCTGCACCTGATGTACGCCCGGTTCTTCACGAAGGCCCTGTCCGACCTGGGCGTGGTGCCGAAGGATCTGCGCGAGCCGTTCGCCCGCCTGTTCACCCAGGGCATGATCCGCATGGGCGGCGCCAAGATGTCCAAGTCCAAGGGCAACCTGGTCGCCCCCGAGCCCTACCTGGACTCCGCCGGCGCCGACTCACTGCGCCTGTTCCACCTGTTCGCCGGGCCGCCCCAGGATGATGTCGAGTGGAGCGACACCGGCATCGAGGGTTGCTCGCGGTTCCTGCACCGGTTGTGGCGCCTGGCCATCGGTGAGGTGGATGGCGCCATCGTCGACCGCGAGCCCACCGCCGCCGACGTCGAGATCGAGGCCTCGCGGCACCGGCTGATCCTGCGGGTCACCGACGAGTACGAGCGCTGGTCCTACAACACCGCGGTCGCGGGCTTCATGGAGTTCACCAACGGGCTCTACAAGTACGTGCAGTCGCCTGAAGGCGCCCGCCGCGAAACGCTGGATGCGGCGATCGACACGGTGCTGCACCTGATGGCGCCGATGACGCCGCACTTCTCGGCCGAACTGTGGGAGCTGCGCCGTGGCGGGCGCGTCCACACCGAGCCCTGGCCCGTCGCCGACGCGGCCAAGGCCGTCCAAGACGTCGTGACCATGGTCGTGCAGGTCAACGGCAAGGTCCGTGACCGATTCGAGGTCTCACCCGACATCACCGAGGCCGACGCCGAGGCGCTGGCCCTGGGTTCGGCCCGCATCCAGGAACTACTGGCCGGCGGCGACCCCCGCAAGGTGATCGTCCGCGCCCCAAAGCTGGTAAACGTCGTCGCCTGAGCCTCCGGTGCTGAGCGGCGGTGTCAGTCGGCGGTGCCCCGTTCGACCACCCATTCGTGCGGCTGGCCGGTCAGATCTGACACGAGTTCGAAGTCAGCGTCGTAGTGGAGGATGGTCAGGTCCCGGGTCTCCGCGACCGCGGCAACGAGAGCATCGACCAGCGACAGTGCTCGGTGTTGGCCGCGCTCGGCGAGCAGGCCTTGCAGCTCGAGCGCTCGTTCGTGGTCGGCGTCCGTGACCGGCGCCATCGGGAACGCGTGCAAGCGGTCGGCAAGCTCAGCATGGTCGGCGGCGCTGCGGGCTGAGTTGCCCAGCTCGAAGGCCACCGGGGCACAAAGCGCCGCCCCTCGTGCCGCAACGAGCGGCGCGATCACCGCGGCAACCGGGGTTTGGTTGAGCCGGGCGAGTGCACTGGTGTCGACGAGGTAGCGCAGGCGCGCCACTCAGTCGGACCCCCATGCCCGATCGGCGGCGTCGAAGTCGAAGCGATCGCGTTGGCCGAGCAGGTCGACCAACTCCAACCGCAGGCGGGCGTGGACGATCTCTCGCAACGAGGCGTCGATCGTGTCGCGCAGAGTGGTCGTGCCGAGGATCTCCGCCGCCTGCCGAGCAATATCCCGATCGATCTCTACAGATGTCTTGGACACGATGCAATGATATCCCATCGGCCCAAGGAGCGTAGGGGTCAACCTGCCTTCAAGGCCTCGATGACCGGGAGCCAGGTGTCGGGGGCGTTCTTGTAGGGGGCGTAGAAGCTGAGCCGGTCGACCAGGCCGCCGAAACGGGCGGTGAGCGCCGGGCCGATGGCGGCCGGCTCGCCCTGGACGGCAAAGGCATCGAGGATGTCGGCGTCGATGAGTTGGCCCATCTGCTCCCACTCGCCCTGCTTGGACAGGGCATTCAGCTCGGTCTGCAGGTCGCCCCAGCCGTGGTGCTCGAGCACGCCCCGGTAGGCGGGGGTGGAGCCGTAGAAGGCGATCTGCTCGCGGACGCCCTTGGCGCTGCGGGCCACCTCCTCCTCCGTGGTGCCTGTGACCACGAAGGCGGGAAGCGACAGCTGGAAGTCGTCCATCGTGCGCCCACTGGTGGCGAGGCCACGCTCGAGTGCCGGAACGGTGACGTCGCGCAGGTACGACTCGGTGGTGAAGCCGTGGCACAAGATGCCGTCGGCGGTCTCGCCGGCCACCTCGGTCATGAGTTGGCCCACCGCGGCCAGGAACACCTTGGGCCGGCCGTGGGGGTTGGGCCCCGGGTCGAAGAACGGGGTCATCAGGGTGTGCTGGTAGAAGTCGCCGCGGAAGTCCAGCTTGTCGCCGGTGTCCCAACAGTCCCAGATGGCCCGCATGGCCAGGATGAACTCGCGCATCCGTGCCGCCGGGTGTGACCACTCCATCGAGAAGCGCTTGGTGATGTGGGCCTTGACCTGCGAACCGAGGCCCAGCAGGAGGCGTCCCTCCGAGTAGGCCTGCAGGTCGTAGGCGGTGTTGGCGACCGTCATCGGGCTGCGGGCGAAGGCGACCGCGATGCCGGTGCCCAGCTCGAGCCGGGAGGTCGCCCCGGCACCCAGCAGCAGGGGCAGGAACGGGTCGTGGCTGGTCTCGGCGCTCCACACGCCGTCGTAGCCGACGTCCTCGGCATCTCGGGCACTCTGCGCGGCCTTGCTCAGGTCGAACCCGAGCCCTCCGTCAACCAACACGTCTCGTCCACCTCTGCTCGGTCTCGGATCAGGTCCTGATGAAGCTAGCTTTCCGGCGGGGAGGGCTGAGACCTTGGGGGGAATCTGCCGGTGGACACAGTGAGGGCGGCCATCGAGGAGCGGCCCCTGCTCGCCCGGACCGTTGCGGTGCTGGGCCCGGCGGTGGCCCTGCTGCTGGTCCAACAGGTGCTGTTCCCCGCCCCGGCGGGCGTGGTGCTGCGCGGGGTCATCGTGGGCCTGCTGGGCGCCTTGATGGCCGTGGGCATGGGCCTCATCTACCGGGCCAATCGCATCCTCAACTTCGCGCAGAGCGACCTGGGCGGCCTGCCCGGTGCGTTGGCCGTGCTGCTGATCACCTTCAGCGGGCTGAACTACTTCCTGGCCTTCGCCGTGGGACTGGTCGCGGCGGTGGTGGTGGGCGCGGTGATCGAGTTGGCGATCATCCGGCGCTTCTTCCGCGCGCCCCGCCTCATCCTGACGGTTGCGACCATCGGCCTGTCGCAGCTGCTGGCCGTCGGTGCGTTGCTGTTGCCGAAGCTGTGGGGCGAGCGGCCGAACACGTTTCGCATCGACATGCCCGTCCACGTGAGCTTCGAGGTCTCGCCCATCATCTTCTCGGCGAACGACCTGCTGGCGCTCGTCCTCGCACCGCTGGCCATGCTGGCGGTGGGGCTCTGGTTGCGGTTCAGCGACGTGGGTGTGGCCGTGCGGGCCAGCGCCGAGAGCGCCGATCGGGCCAACCTGCTGGGTGTCCCCGTGAAGCGCCTCCAGACGGTCGTGTGGGTCGTGGCGACGGTGCTGTCGTTCCTGGCCCTGTTCCTGCGGGCCGGGATCATCGGCCTTCCCTTCGGCTCGGCCTTCACCTTCACCCTGTTGCTCAGCGCGTTGGCGGCCCTCACGCTGGGGCGCCTCACCGACCTCGCGGCCATCGCCGCGAACGCCGTGGCCCTCGGCGTGCTCGAGCTGGCCGTCGACTGGAATGCAGACAGTCCGTTGCTGATCGACCCGATCATCGGCCTGGTGATCGTGGTCGGGCTCCTCGTGCAGAAGCGGGGGACGTCGCGGGCGGAGACCCAGACAGGCTCGACCTGGCAGGTCGCTGAGGACGTGCGCCCGATCCCACCCGAGGTGGCCCGGCTTCCCGAGGTACGGGCCATCCGGACGGGCGGGGGGCTGCTGATTCTCGCGGTCGCCGTCGCCCTGCCGCACTCCCTTGGGGCCGAGGACTCGCTGAAGGCCTCGGCGGTGCTGATCTTCGCCGTCGTCGGGGTGTCGATCGTGATGCTGACGGGCTGGGCGGGGCAGGTGTCACTGGGTCAGATGGGCTTCGTAGGTGCCGGTGCGGCGGCGGCGGCGGTGGCAACCTCGGAGTGGGGGCTCGACCTCAGCCTGGCCATCCCCATCGCCGGGCTGGTGGGAGCGGGCATCGCGGTGCTGGTGGGTCTCCCGGCCCTGCGGTTGCAGGGGCTGTTCCTGGCGGTCACGACCCTCGCGTTCACGTTGGCCATGTCCTCGTACTTCTTGAACGACGCCTTCTTCGGGTGGATCCCGACCGGGCGGATCGAGCGCCCACCCCTGTTCGGCCGAATCAGCCTCGACTCACCCACTCGCCTCTACTACCTGGTGCTGGCCGTGCTGTTGCTCGTGCTGGTGGCCTTGCGGGGCATCCGGGCCAGCCGCACCGGCCGCGTCCTGATCGCGCTGCGCGAGAACGAGCGGGCCGCCCAGGCGTTCGGGGTCGGCGTGACGCGGGCCAAGCTGACCGCCTTCGCCCTGTCGGGCTTCATCGCCGCGGTGGGCGGAGCGCTGCTGCTCGAGCATCAGCAGGCCTTCAGCCCCGCGCTCTACGGCCCCTTCGAGAGCTTCAACGTGTTCATCGCCACGGTCGTCGGCGGCCTCGGCTCGCTCGCGGGCGGGGTGTTCGGGGCGCTGTTCCTGCGCGGCTCGCAGTGGTTCCTGCCCACCGAGTGGCAGGCCCTCGCCGCGCCGGTGGGCGTGCTGCTGGTGCTGCTCGTGCTGCCCGGCGGAATCGGCGGGCTGTGGTTCCAGACCCGTGACGCATTCCTGCGTCAGGTAGCCCGCCGGCGGGGCCTGCTGGTGCCCAGCCTGGTGGCCGATGCTGCGGAGCAGGCACGAGCGGACGTGCTGCCCGACCACGACGTGGTGCCCGAGCCGGTCGAGTTGCCCGAGCCGCTGCTCACCTGGGAGGCCGACTGATGGCCGCCACGGCGCCACCCTCGGGGCCCGACAGCCGGATGAACCGCGCGCTGTACCCGGTGCGCCATCCGGGCCGGTGGCTCGCCGACCTGTGCGGTGGCGGCCCGGTGTTCGCCATCGTCGTGCTCTTCGGCCTCAACGCCGTCGACGAGCTCGACCGCACCGCCTTCGGCATCCTGTTGCCGGACATCCAGAAGTCGTTCGGATTGGATCTCCAGGGCATCCTGGCGCTGGTCGCGGTGGTGTTGGCCGGCGCATTGGTACTTCAGGTGCCCATCGCCCACCTGGCCGATCGCCACAACCGCGTGGCGATAACGATCGTCGGTGCCATCGCGTGGGGCATCTTCTCGCTGCTCACGGGCCTGGCCACGTCGGTGGTGATGTTGGCCGTCGTCCGGTCGGGCTCGGGGATCGGCAAGGCGGTGGTCGACCCCACCCACAACTCGCTGATAGCGGACTACTACCCGGTCGACGTACGACCCCGCGTGTACTCGCTGCACCGTGCCGCGAACGTGGTGGGCCAGATCATCGGACCCCTGCTGGCCGGCACCCTCGCGTACTACTGGGGATGGCGGGCGCCGTTCATCCTCTTCTCGATCCCCACGTTCGTCTTCGTGCTGCTGGCCTTCAAGCTGCACGAGCCGGTGCGGGGTGGCCAGGAGCGGCGGGCCATGGGTGCGTCCGCGGAGGCCATCGCCACCGAGGAGGACTCACCGTCGTTCGCGGAGTCCTGGCGGATCGTCTGGAAGATCGAGTCACTCCGCCGGATCTGGTATGCCCTGCCCTTCCTGGCTGCCTCGCTGATCGGGTTCGTCTCGCTGGCCTCGCTGCTCTACGCCGACGTGTTCGGCCTGGACGACCGGGCCCGTGGCTTCGTGGCCGCCGCCGTCGAGCCGCTGCAGTTCGTGGGGCTCGTGGTCGGGGCCAGGATCGGCACCAAGCTCATCGCCCGGGACCCCGGGCTCGTGCTGCGGTTCCTGTCCTTGGTGGCATTGGTCACCTCGGGGCTCTCGGTGCTGTTCGCGCTCGCCCCCACCTTGTGGCTGGCAGTGATCGCCAACGCGTTGATCTCGGCATCGCTCGCCGTCATCGGCCCGGGCATCCTGGCGGCGCTGTCGCTGGCCATCCCTCCCCGAGCCCGTTCGATGGGGTTCTCGGTGGCCTCGCTCTGGGTGCTGCCCGGCCTGATCGTCCTGCCCCTGATCGGCTGGGTCGGCGACACCTGGGGCATCCGCCAAGGGATGCTGATCATGACGCCGGTGTTCCTCATCGGTGCCGTGGTCATCTCGGGGGCAGGCAAGGTGATCGGCGCCGACATCACCCAGGTGTGGACCACCGCCGCAGCCCGCTCCGAGGCGCTGTGGGAACGGCGCCACGGCAACTCGAAGATCCTTCTCGTCCGCCACCTCGACGTCGCCTACGGCGGGGTGCAAGTGCTCTTCGATGTGGACTTCGAGGTGGAGCAGGGCGCGGTGGTCGCCCTGCTCGGCACGAACGGCGCGGGGAAGTCGACGCTGCTGAAGGCGATCTCGGGGGTGGTCGAGGCCGACAAGGGCGCGGTGATCTTCGACGGCCGAGAGATCACCCACGCCCCACCCAACGAGGTGGCGGGCCACGGCGTGCTACAGGTGCCGGGCGGTGCAGGCGTGTTCCCCTCGCTCACCGTGGGCGAGAACCTGCGGGTGGCGGGCTGGCTGCTGCGGGGCCGCCCCGACGAGGTGCAGGTGGGCATCGATCGGGCCCTGGCGTTGTTCCCCGTGCTCGCGCAGCGCCTGGACGATCCCTCCGCGGACCTGTCGGGCGGCCAGCAGCAGATGCTCGCGCTCGGCATGGCGCTGGTGTCGAAGCCGCGCCTGCTGATGATCGACGAGCTGTCGCTGGGCCTCGCGCCGGCCATCGTCGAGCAGCTCCTGCCCGTCGTCCGCGAGCTGAGCGCGGCCGGCACCACCATCATCCTGGTCGAGCAGTCGGTGAACCTCGCCCTCACCCTGGCCGAGACCGCCTACTTCATGGAGAAGGGCGAGATCCGCTTCCATGGGCCCACCGCCGAGCTGCTGGATCGCCCCGATGTGCTGCGGTCGGTCTTCCTCGAGGGCGCGGCCGCCCTGTCGGGAGGGGCGCCGAAGGGAGGGGCGCCGAAGGACAATGGCGCGGGTGGTTCGGCCGTCAACGGTCTGAGCGCCGAGCCGTCCGAGTCGTCTGAAGTGTCGCCGGGGCCTCACGGGTTCGCCCCGACCGCCTCGACGCCGATCGTGACCGCCGAGCCGCGGCCGCTGTCGGACGAGGCCGAGCCGGCCCGGCTCACGACGCACGGCCTGGGCGTGTCGTTCGGGGGAATCCGGGCCGTCGACGAGGTCGACCTCACCATCGGTGCCGGCGAGATCGTGGGCGTCATCGGCCCGAACGGGGCGGGCAAGACGACGTTGTTCGACCTGATCTCGGGGTTCACGGCCCCTGGGGCGGGCACCGTCCGGCTCGGTGCGGTCGACGTGAGCGGCGACAGCCCCGCCCACCGGGCCCGTCACGGCCTGGGCCGCTCGTTCCAGGACGCCCGCCTGTTCCCGGCGCTGACGGTCGCAGAGACCCTGGCGGTCGCGCTCGAGCGCTGGGTCGAGGTGCGTGATCCGATCTCGGCCGCCTTCCACCTGCCCGCGTCGTTCGACTCGGAGGAGAAGGTGGCCAGGCGGGTCGACGAGTTGATCGAGCTGATGGGCCTCGGCGCGTTCCGCACGAAGTTCGTGCGCGAGCTCTCGACCGGTTCACGGCGGATCGTCGATCTGGCCTGCGTCGTGGCCCTTCGCCCGACCGTCGTGTTGCTCGACGAACCGTCCAGCGGCATCGCCCAGCGCGAGGCCGAGGCGCTGGGGCCCGTGCTACGGCGCCTGCGCGACGAGATGGGCGCCAGCCTGGTGGTGATCGAGCACGACATGGCCCTCGTCACGGGCATCGCCGACCGGATGATCGCGATGGAGCAGGGGCGGGTGATCGCCGACGGTTCCGTCGCCGAGGTGCTCCACGATCCGCAGGTGGTGGCCTCGTACCTGGGGAACACGCGGGCGGCCATCCACCGGTCGGGTGACGCGTCGATCGGATAGGTTTCCGGCGCACGGCGAGCAGGGGGATCCGCATGCAACCCAGTAGTGACCAGACCACGGGCCCGGACCGGGCTCGGCAGCTCCGCCGATGGGGGCCGCTCGTGGCCATCGTTGCGGTGGTGGCGCTGGTGGGGGGCGTGCTCGTGCTGGCCGGCGGTGATGACAGCGACGACGATGCGAGCAGCACGACCACGGTGGCGGGTGGTTCCGGGGTGCTCACCAGCGACGACCTGCCCGACGGTGTGCTGCCGTTCGACGTGGCCGAACGCGAGGGCATCGAGGTCGACTGGCCCGACACCTGCAACACCGATCTCGGCCAGGTGGCCTACCCCAGCTACTTCGCGCCCGCCTGCTTCGCCCCCTTCGAAGGCGACAACGGCGGTGAGACCGCTCCGGGGGTGACCGCGGACCGCATCAAGGTGGTGTGGTACCTCTCTCCCGAGGTCGACCCGATCATCGACTTCATCAGCGAGGGCATCTCGGACGACACCAATGAGCAGGCGAAGGAGACCGTCGCCGGGTTCAACGAGTTCTACGGTCACTTCAGCGAGACCTACGGTCGTACCGTCGACCTCGAGTTCTACGACGCAACGGGGCCGTCGGACGACGAGGTCGCGGCACGGGCCGACGCCGTGGCCATCGCCGAGGACATCGCGCCCTACATGGTGCTGAACGGGCCTCAGCTCACGAGCGCGTTCGCGGAGGAGTTGGCCGCCCGCCAGATCTCCTGCATCCAGTGCGGGCCCACCCAGCCCACCGAGTTCTACGCCGAGGCCGACCCCTACCTCCTGTCGATCTCCATGAACGGTGAGCAGGGGCAGTACCACACGTCGGAATTCGTCGGGCAGCAACTGGCCGGGCGCAACGCCGAGTTCGCAGGCGAGGACCTCCAAGGTCAGGAGCGCGCGTTCGGCCTCGTCTACCTGGACAGCATCGAAGGTGCGGCCGACTCGGTGGCGATGCTCGAGGACCGGCTCGACGAGTACGACGTGAGCCTGGCCGAGAAGGTCGGATACGACAGCCCGATCACGCTGCAGACCACGGCCGCGAGCGTGATCGCGAAGCTCAAGGATGCCGGGGTCACGTCGGTGTTGTTCGCGGGGGATCCGGTGGCGCCGAGGGAGCTCACCCGCGAGGCGACCGCCCAGGACTACTTCCCCGAGTGGATCGTCACGCCGTCGGCGGTGCTCGTGGACACGGCCGTGTTCGCCCGCACCTACGACCAGGGCCAGTGGGCGCACGCCATGGGCGTCAGCCCCAACGCGGCCCGGGGCGACCCCGACAACCAAGGACCCGCCTTCCTGTACGAGTGGTACTTCGGCGAGGAGCCACCGGCCAACGACTCGGTGACCCTCTTGTCCGCCCAGCTCAACACCCTCTACAACGTGTTGCAGGGTGTCGGCCCCGACGTGACCCAGCAGCGCTTCCGCGACACCATATTCGCCGCCGACCCCACCACGCCGGCGGTCACCCAGCCCTCGCTCTCGTGGGGCGACAAGGGCATCTGGCCTGGCACCGACTGGTTGGGAATCGACGATGCCACCTCGATCTGGTGGAACCCCGATGCCAGCGGGCCGGACGAGCGGGGCACCGAGGGCCAGGGCATGTACGAGTTCGTCGACGGCGGGGCCCGCTACCTGCCCGGTGAGTGGCCCGAGGGTGCGCCCCGGGTCTTCGACCCCGACGGCGCCGTCACCATCTACACCGAGCGGCCTCCCGGCGAGGAGGTGCCCGACTACCCCTCACCGGCGACGGGGTAGCGCAGCCGCTCAGCCGTCCTGGTCGCGGAGGAATCGCTCGAGCTCCTCGGCGAGCTCGTCGCCGGACTGCATCTCGAGGGGGGCGGCGGGCTCGGGGCTGTCCTCGGCGTCGACGTGGGCCTCGAGCTGGCGCACCAGCTCGCGGTGCTCTTCGCTCTCGGCGACGAGCGAGTCCAGGCGGGCGCGAGTGGCCTCGGCCTCCTGGTGCAGCTCCTGGCTGTCGAGCTCGAGCCCCCCTACCTCGGCGAGCCCGTCCACGAGCGCAGCGGCCGCAGCGGGGTACGGCATGGCAGCGGCGTAGTGCGGCACCTGGGCCCAGAGGCCTACCGCCGGGATGCCCACCTCGAAGCAGCGCCGCTCGATGGCGCCCTGGATGCCGGCGGGCACGTTGATGGCGCCGCCGACAGAGCCCACCTGCTGGGCCAACTCGGTGCTGGTGGCGGTGGAAGCCAGGCTGGTGGGGCGGGTATGGGGAACCGGTGCGGGGTAGGCGCCGAGGCCCAGCACGAGGCGGACGCCGAACTCCATGGCGAGGTCGACCGACGCCGAAGCGAAGGCCCGCCAGGTGTGGTCTGGCTCGGCGCCGACGAGGAGCAACAGGTCATGGCCGGCCCCGTCGGTTGCCGCACGCAACTCTATGGTGGGCCACTCGAGGCCGGTGTTGACGCCGTCGAGCAGTTGCATCACCGGTCGCCTGGCCCGATGGTCGAGCAGCACGTCGGTGTCGAAGGTGGCCACCAGCACCGAGTCGAGGGCATCGGTGAGCGCGGCAGTGGCTCGCGCCGCGCCGGCGCCCGCGTCGATCCAGCCCTCGAGGGCCATGATCAGCACCGGCGAGTCGAGGTCGGGATGCTCGTGGATCTCGTAGAGGGCCATGAATCCTCGGTCTCTCAGGCCGACCGCTCGAGGGCGGCGGCGGCCGCCCAGGCCAGCGCGTCCACCTGCGCCGCGAAGACGTCGAACTCGGGGCCGGAGCCACGGTTGCCCATCGCGCCGCCCAGGTAGCGGGCGTAAACACCCTCGACGATGCAGGCGAGCTTCCAGTACCCGAAGGCCATGTAGTAGTCGATGCGCGAGACGTCACGGCCGGACTTCTCGGCGTAGCGATCGAGCATCTCGGCCCGGGACGGGAAGCCGCCGACCGCGGTGGGCGCGTTGGCGGGGATCTGATGCTCGTCGGAGGGCTCCGACCAGTAGACCATCAGGAGGCCGGCATCGGCGAGTGGGTCGCCGAGGGTGCAGATCTCCCAGTCGAGCACGGCCACCACCCGACCGTCGTCGCCGACGAGGCAGTTGTCGAGGCGGTAGTCGCCGTGGACGATGCCGCTGCGGCCCTGGTCGGGCACCGAGGCCAGGAGGCCGGCGTGCACCTCGTCGACGAGGGGCATCTCCCGGGTCTTCGACTTCTCCCACTGCCCGTGCCATCGCTTCAACTGGCGCTCGATGTAGCCCTCGCGCCGTCCGAGGCCGGCGAGCCCCACGGCGTCCACGTCGACCGCATGGATGTCGGCGAGCACGTCCACGATCGAGTGACCCGCCGTCCGACGCTCGTCGAGCGAGAGCCCGCTGGCGAGATCGGCGTTGCGGACGACCCGTCCCTCGACGAACTCCATGACGTAGAAGGGGGCACCGGTCACCGTTTCGTCGGTGCACAGCCCGAGCGCGGCGGGCACCGGCACGTCCGTGGGGCCGAGGGCCGAGATGACGGCGTGCTCGCGTCCCATGTCGTGGGCGGTGGCCAGCACCTGGCCGAGCGGGGGGCGGCGCAGCACCCAGGTATCACCGATCGTGTCCTGGACCCGGTAGGTGAGGTTCGAGTGCCCGCCGGCGATCAGGTCGAAGGTGAGCGGCGGCTTCACGCCGGTGACGTGGGCGGCGAACCAGTCCGTGACCTTCTCGGCGTCGACTCCCTCGACGTGAGGGGTCATCGCCGTCTTCTCGTGCCCGTGTCCCGCAAGACCTGTCCTCCGAAGCCGTCGTCGGGGCAAACCTACCGGGAATGTCGTACACGGCCCCGTCGTTGTAGCCCACATGGTCGACGTCACCGATGCCACCTTCGAGGCCGAGGTCCTGAATCGTTCCCATGACCGGCCGGTCGTGGTCGACCTGTGGGCGCCGTGGTGCGCTCCGTGCCGGCAGCTGGGCCCGATCCTCGAACAGGTCATCGCGGCCACCAACGGCCAGGTCGACCTCGCCAAGGTGAACGTGGACGAGAACCCCGAGGTGGGCAGGGCCTTCAAGGTCCAGGGAATCCCGGCGGTGTTCGCGCTCAAGGGCGCCGAGGTCGTCGACAGCTTCGTGGGGGCCCAGGGCAAGGACGTGGTGCAGGCCTTCGTCGACGGCCTGTTGCCGTCGGCCGAGGAGTCCCAGGTCGCGGCGCTCGTCGAAGCGGGCGACGAGGTGTCGCTCCGTCGCGCGCTCGAACTGGAGCCCGGCCACGAAGGTGCGGTCATGGCCCTGGCCGAACTCCTCGTGGGCAACGAGAGCGGGGCCGAGGAGGCACTGGCGCTGCTGGCCCGGATCCCCGAGACGGCCGAGACCCGCCGGATCGCGGCGCTGGCCCGCACCGGGGCACCCGAGGGCGACGACCTCACCGGCAAGCTCGACGAGCTGCTGGGTCGGGTGAAGGACGACGACGCCGCACGCCAGGAGTTCGTCGACCTGCTCGACATCATGGGGGCTGACGATCCGCGCAGCGCCGACTATCGTAAGCGGCTGACCGCACAGCTCTTCTAGCGCTCCGGCGAGTCGCGCCAGGTCCCGCCCGACGGACCGCCCCCTCACTTCCCCTCCCGACACCGTGCCGCCCGGGAGGCCGCCATGCCCGAGACGACCGACTCATTCGGTCCACCGATCTCCGACCCGGCGCGCCCGCCGGCGCACCTGACCCTCCGCGACCACCTCGCTCCCTTCATCGACGGCCCCCTCGTGACGGCGCCGCGGGTCCTGGCCGGCGTGGTCGTGGTTGCCGCCATCGCGATCGGAACGGTCGTCCTCTGGCCCCGGCCTGTGGCACCGGCGCCGGAGCTCTCGCTCCCTCGGGCGTCCACCACGCGCCCGGCGGCCGCGGGGCCGACCACGGCGCCGACCGTCGCCGAGCTGGTGGTCCACGCGGCCGGTGAGGTGCGCAGCCCCGGCGTGTACCGGGTGGGGGTGGCGGCCCGGGTCACCGATGTGATCGAAGCGGCGGGCGGGCTCACCGACGCCGCCGACCGATCTCGCCTCAACCTGGCCTCGCCGGTCGCCGACGGCGAGCGCGTCTTCGTGCCCGCCGTCGGCCAGGAGGTGCCCTCGGTCGCCGTGGGCGGTCAGCCGGCGCCGACGGGCGCGAACGGTGCGGGTACCGGTGCTGGCAGCCCCGTTCCGGCCGTGGTCAACATCAACACCGCTGACCTCGCTGAGCTCGACACCCTGCCCGGCGTCGGGCCGGCCACGGCCCAGGCAATCGTCGACCACCGCACGCAGAACGGGCCGTTCGGATCGGTGGACGAGTTGCTCGATGTGCGGGGGATCGGCGATGCCAAGCTCGCCGAGATGCGCGACCGTGTCGCGGTCTGAGCGCTCAGTACGAGAGCCAGAGGCCGACGACCACGAGCCCGACGACGATGCCGCCCCAGACTCCGGCGATCATGAACAGCAACTCGCCGGCGAAGGTGGCCCAGGTGGCGTCCACGTCCTGGGTGGCCCGTCGGGCGGACCAGCGTCCGAGCACCAGCCAGAGGGCGAGGCTCGACAGGGCGGCAACTCCGATGTTCACGGGGTGGAGGAACCAGGGCAGCCCCGCGATCAGCGCCGTGGGCGCAGCAAGGAGCACCAGCAGGTACGCGAACAGCGAGGTCCGGACGCAGGCCGACCCCTCGCAGGGGTAGGTGTAGAAGGCCAACGCGCCCGCGAGCAGCAGGGCCGCAGGGATCGTGAGCGCCGCGAGCGGGCCGAGCCGCCGGATCTGGCCGGGGCGGGCGACCAAGCCACGGGACGAGGTCTCGTGGGCGGTCCTCCCCCGACTCGAGATCACCCTGTGGATGGTAGGCGCAGGCGGTTCGGATCGGCCGGACTCTCGGATGTCCAGGCGGTGGCGCTCGCGGTCGCGGTCGTCTGCGGTGCCAGGGTCGCGCGGCCGCTCCCGATGGTCGTGGTGCTCATCGGGTGCGCGGTCGGGTTGATCGCCCGTCGCCCCTGGCTCGTCTGCCTGGCGGGACTCCTTCTTGCCTCCTGCCTGGGCGCCCGTGCCCTCGCCGGGCTCGATCCGCCACCCCGGCAGGCCTTCGTCGGCCGGGTGACGCTCCTGTCCGATCCCGAGCCGGCCGGGTTCGGCACCCACGTCGAGGTGCGGGCCGGCGGGCGCCATCTCGAGGCGTGGGCCCGGGGGGCGGCGGCCGGTGCCCTCGTCGACCGCCTCGCGGGTGAACGGGTCCTGGTCGAAGGCAGGGTGGGCCCGCTTCCGGCCAGGCGTCCGTGGCTGACGGCGCGTCACGTGGCCGGCCGGCTCGAGATCGACGTGATCTCGGGGTGGGAGCCCGGGCACCTGGTGGGCCGGGCGGCCAACGGCCTGCGCCGCACGCTGGTCGCTGGTGCGGCCGTCCTTCCCGACGAGCGCCGCATCTTGTTCACGGGCTTCGTGCTCGGCGACGACCGCGGCCAATCGGCGCTCGTCACCGACGACTTCCGGGGGTCGGGCCTCACCCACCTGTTGGCCGTTTCCGGCCAGAACGTGGCCTTCGTGCTGGCGTTGCTCGGGCCCGGACTGCGCCGTCTCGCCCAGCGGCCCCGCCTGGCCGTGACCATCGCGTCGCTCGGGTTCTTCGCGCTCCTCACCCGCTTCGAGCCCTCGGTGCTGCGGGCGACGACCATGGCGACCATCGCGACGCTGGCCACGGTGCTGGGTCGGGAGGCCTCGAGTGTCCGGGTGCTCGCACTGGCGATTGCCGCACTGGTGGTCGTCGATCCGCTCCTGGTCGGATCGGTCGGATTCCAGATGTCGGTCGCCGCGTCCGCCGGGATCGTGGTCCTCGGTCCGCCGCTGGTGCGCGTGCTTCCCGGACCAGAGGCGGCGCGGCTGCCCCTGGCGGTCACGGTGGCCGCCCAGGTCGGTGTCGCGCCGGTGATGCTGACGGTGTTTGGGGGCATGCCGGTGGTGTCGGTCGTGGCCAACCTGCTGGCGGGCCCGGCGGCCGGCCCGGTCACCGCATGGGGCCTCACGGCCGGCCTGGTGGCAGGGGTGGTGCCCGCACCGCTGGCGGGCGTCGTGCACGTGCCCACCCGGCTCCTCGTGGGTTGGGTCGCCCTCGTCGCCCGATCGGCGGTGGCGATGCCGCTCGGTCAGCTCGGCGTGGCCTCCTTCGCCGGCGCGCTGGTCGCCGGATCCGTCCTGTGGTTCGCCCGTCGCAGCGGCCGCCGGGTGGTGGCGCTGCTCGCAGCGGGGGCGATGGTCGCGGTCGTCATGAGCCCGGCCGTCGCCCTGCGCTCCGGGCCGCCCGAGCCGATGCGCCGGATCGGTGAGGGTGCCGCGCTCTGGCGCTCCGACGGTCGGGCCCTGGTCGTCCTCGACGGTCGGGTGGGCGCCGGCGCGTTGTTGGGTGGTTTGCGGGAGGCGGGCGTCCAGCACCTCGATGTCGTGGTGTGCCGCAGCGACGCCACGGCGATCAACCACCTCCTCGGTCTGCTCCGCCGCCGGTACGGGCCGGCGCTCGTCTTGGCACCCTCGGTCGGGTCGTTGGCGGGTGCCAGGGTGGCCGCATCGGGCTCGACGCTCGAGCTCGGCGACCTCGTGTTCGCCTTCACTCTGTCGGAGGGCTCCATCGACGTCGAGGTCACCGGTGGCGGTGACGGGGCCTCGGTGTAGCGTCGTCCAGCGTGTACGTGGCGCTCGGCACCCACCGCTACGACATCACCCATCGTGCGCTGGTGATGGGCATCCTCAACCGGACGCCCGACTCGTTCTTCGACCAGGGCGGGTACTGGAGCTTCGATGCCTTCCTCTCGACGGCCGAGCGGCTCGTCGACGAGGGTGCCGACTTCCTCGACGTCGGTGGCGTGAAGGCCGGCCCCGGGCCCGAGGTCACCGAGCAGGAGGAGCTCGATCGCGTGCTGCCGGCGGTCGGGGCACTGGTGGCCCGCTTCGATCTGCCCGTGTCGATCGACACGTGGCGAGCATCGGTGGCCCGGGCCGCGTTCGCCGCCGGGGCCGTGGTCGGCAACGACATCAGTGGTTTCGCCGACCCTGACTACCTTCCGGCCGCCGTCGAGGCAGGTGCGTCGGTCGTGGCCACCCACATTCGGCTCGAGCCCCGTGTTCCGGACCCCGAGCCAACCTACGACGACCTGGTGGGCGACGTCTGTGCGTTCCTTGCGGATCGGGCCGCCCGGGCCGAGGCGGCCGGCCTGCCCGCCGAGCAGATCATGGTCGACGCCGGCCTCGACCTGGGGAAGTCCGAGCCGCAGTCCTTGGAGCTGCTCCGCGCCTCCGGCAGCCTGGTCGAGCTGGGGTACCCGGTCTTCCTGTCGGCGTCGAACAAGCGCTTCCTCGGCGCGCTCGTGGGCACCGAGGTGACCGACCGCCGTGAGGCGTCGTTGGCCGCCCACGCCCTCGGCATCGGCCTCGGCTGCCGGATCCTCCGCGCCCACGATGTGCGCGGATCGCGACGGGTGGCCGACGTGATGGCGGCCATCCTCGAGGCGCGGGGCGCCTCCGCATGACCGAACGCCCGCGGGTGCAGCTCCTGAGGGGCGACGATCCCGTGCTCCTGGGTGACGAGGTGCTCAGGGTGGTCGATGCCCTTGTGGGCGACGGCGACCGCGGCCTCCTCGTCGACGAGCACGCGGGCGACGACTACGAGCTGGCCGCGGCCGTCGACGCCGCCCAGACCCTGCCGTTCCTCACCGATCACCGCATCGTCGTGGCCCGCAACCTGGCCCGTTTCTACAAGCTCGCCGATCTGACCGCGCTGCTGGGCTATCTGGCCGACCCCGCGCCGACGACGGCGTTGGTCCTGGTGTGGGAGAAGGCGCTGGCTGAAGGAACGAAGATGGTGCCGCCGCCGAAGAAGCTGCTCGACGCGGTCGCGGCTGCGGGCGGCACCGTCACCAACACCACGGTGGGCAAGCCCGGCGACCGCAGGGACTGGGTCCTGGCGCAGATCAGAGGCGCGAGCGTCGCGCTCGACGGGCAGGCACAGAAGGCGGTGATCGCCCAGGTGGCGGACGACCTCGATCGGGTGACGGGCCTGCTGGCCACGCTCGAAGGCGCTCATCCGCCCGGGAAGCGCCTCGGCCTCGATGACGTCACCCCCTATCTGGGCGAGGCCGGGAACGTCGCACCCTGGGATCTCACCGATGCCATCGACAAAGGCGACAAGGCGCTGGCCCTGGACCGCCTCCACCGCATGCTGGGCGCCGGCGAGAAGCACGGGCTGCAGATCATGGCCAACCTGCACACCCACTACGGCAGAATGGTGCGCCTCGACGGCGCGGGGGCGCGCGGCGACAAGGCAGCAGCCGAGCTCCTGGGCATGAAGGGCTCGACGTTCCCGGCCAAGAAGGCGCTCGAACAGGGTCGACGGCTCGGTCCCGACGGCCTCCGTCGGGCCGTGCACTATTTGGCGTGCGCCGACCTGGATCTCCGCGGTGCGACGGCCTGGCCCCCCGAACTGGTGATGGAGGTCCTGGTGGCGCGCCTGGCGAGGCTGAGTCGTCGCTGAGCGGATGGCGCGCCGGGTGTGGCGGGGTCAGGCGGAAGCGGTGGTGCGGGCGATGCGCTTGGCGAGCCTCGACTTCCGGCGTGACGCCTCGTTCTTGTGGATCACGCCCTTGGCGGCGGCCTTGTCGATCCGCTTCATGGCCTGGCGGGTGGCCTCTTCCAGGTTCTCGGCGCCGGCGACCGCGGCGGACTCGGCCGCCTTCACGCGGGTCCGGAGCTCGGAGCGCACGCCCTTGTTGCGGACACGACGCTTCTCGTTCTGAAGGTTGCGCTTGATCTGACTGGCGATGTTGGCCACGAGGGTCCTCTGGGTCGAAACAGGTCGGGTCATGATAGCGGGGAACCGGGGCGGGGGGCACGTCCGGCCCGACGAGGGGGCGAGCCCGGGCCGGACCGACGGCAGGGCTTGGTAGCGTCCGCATCCTGCCCATGGACCAGTCGCTCCTCCGCAACATCGCGGTCATCGCCCACATCGATCACGGCAAGAGCACCCTCGCCGACCGCATGCTCGAGATATGCGGCGCCGTCGAGGCCCGGGACATGCGCGCCCAATACCTCGATTCCATGGACCTCGAGCGCGAGCGCGGCATCACCATCAAGCTCCAGAGCGTCCGGCTCGACTACCGCGGCCACGTGATCAACCTGATCGACACCCCCGGCCACGTGGATTTCGGCTACGAGGTCAGCCGGTCGCTCGCCGCCTGCGAGGGCGTGATCCTGCTCGTCGACGCCGCGCAGGGCATCGAGGCGCAGACGCTGGCCAACTGCTACCTGGCCCTCGAGAACGACCTCGAGATCGTCGCGGCCCTCAACAAGATCGACCTGCCCGCGGCCGAGCCCGACCGTTATGCGGAAGAGATCGAGAAGGTGCTGGGCATCCCCGCCGAGTCGATCCTGGCGATCAGCGCCAAGACCGGCGTGGGGGTCACCGACCTGCTCGATGCGGTCCTCGAGCGGGTGCCGTCACCGACGGGTGACCCCGATTCTCCGCTGCAGGGCCTGATCTTCGACTCGCACTTCGACCAGTACCGAGGCGTGGTCAGCTCGGTCCGGGTCATGAACGGGGTGCTGTCGACGGGGACCAAGCTCCGGTTCATGCAGGCGGGCGCCACCCACGACGCCGACGAGGTCGGTGTGCGCACGCCGGTGCCGCTGGCGGTTGACTCGCTCGGACCGGGCGAGGTCGGCTACCTGATCGCCGGCATCAAGGACGTCGGTGAGGCCCGGTCGGGGGAGACCGTCACCACGTCGGCCCGGGGCGCCACCGACGCCCTGGAGGGCTATCAGGACCCCAAGCCGATGGTCTTCTGTGGCCTCTACCCCGTGGATGGCGACGAGTTCGCCACGCTCCGCGAGTCCCTCGAGAAGCTGCGCCTCAACGATTCCAGCTTCACCTACCAGCCCGAGACGTCCGGCGCCCTCGGCTTCGGGTTCCGCTGTGGCTTCCTCGGGCTGCTGCACATGGAGATCGTGCGGGAGCGGCTCGAGCGCGAGTTCGACCTGAACCTCATCGCCACCGCCCCGTCGGTCGAGTACCGCCTGCTCACCAGCTCGGGTTCCGAGCTGGTGATCGACAACCCGAGCGACATGCCGTCCGCCGGTGACATCGAGATGGTCGAGGAGCCGTACCTGACCGCCACCATCCTCACCCCCACGGACTACACGGGCACCCTCATGGACCTCTGCCAGACCCGGCGCGGCGACATGGTGAAGCTCGAGTACCTGTCGCCCGAGCGGGTCGAGCTCGTCTACCGCCTGCCCCTCGCCGAGGTGGTCACCGACTTCTTCGACCAGCTCAAGAGCCGGACGCAGGGCTATGCCAGCCTCGACTACGAGCCGGCGGGCTACCACGCCTCCGACCTCGTCCGGGTCGACGTGTTGTTGAACAACGAGACCGTCGACGCCTTCAGCACGATCATGCATCGAGAGAAGGCACAGGACTACGGGCGCAAGATGACCGACAAGCTCCGTGAGCTCATTCCCCGTCAGATGTTCGACGTGCCGATCCAGGCGGCCATCGGTGGCCGGATCATCGCCCGCGAGACGGTGAAGGCAAAGCGCAAGGATGTCACCGCCAAGTGCTACGGCGGTGACATCACGCGCAAGCGCAAGCTGATCGAGCGCCAGAAGGAAGGCAAGAAGCGGATGAAGAGCATCGGACGGGTCGAGGTGCCCCCCGAAGCCTTCGTCTCCGCGCTCCGGCTCGAGGACTGACGGTGCCCCGCACCGCCGTTCTCTGGTTTCGGCGTGACCTGCGCCTGGCCGATCACCCGGCGCTCGTCGACGCGGCCCGCCGGGCGGACCGGGTACTGGCGCTCTTCGTCCTCGACGACCGGTTGCGACGCCCCGCGGGTGCTGCCCGACTCGCCTTCCTGTCGGCGTGCCTCCACTCGCTCGACGCCGATCTCGGCGGTCGGCTGGTCGTCCGCTCGGGCGACCCTGCGGCCGTGGTCGTGGACGTCGCCCGTGAGGCGGAGGCCAACGAGGTGTTCGTCACCGAGGACTTCGGTCCCTACGGCGTCGCTCGTGACGACCAGGTCGAGCGGGCATTGGGCGCCGCAGGAATGGAGCTGCGTCGGGTGGGTACGCCCTATCTGGTGCCGCCGGCGACGGTCACCACCCTGGCGGGGGAGCACTACAAGGTCTTCACGCCGTACTACCGGTCCTGGCGGGATCTCGCCGGCGAGGCGCCGTCGCCGACCCCCGCGGTGACGTGGGCGGAGGGCCCGGGCTCCGAGCCGGTGCCGGCGGCCCCCCTGCTCGACGCGCACCTGCCCGAGGCAGGCGAGGCTGCGGCCCACGACCGTCTCGACCTGTTCCTCGACGAGCGGGCGGCCCGCTACCACGAGGCGCGCAACGACCCCGGTCTCGACGGCACATCGCGCCTCTCGGCCCACCTCAAGTTCGGGTGCATCCATCCGCGCCAGGTCGTCGCCCGCCTTCAGGAGGTCGGCGGTGGCCCTGGCATCGAGGTGTTCCGTTCCGAGCTGGCTTGGCGTGAGTTCTACGCCGACGTGCTCTTCCACCGGCCCGAGACGGCCCGCGAAGCGGTCCTGCCGAAGATGCGGGCGATGCGCTCGGACGAGGGGAGCGCGACCGACGCCCTGTTCGCGGCATGGGGTGCGGGAAAGACGGGCTATCCGCTGGTCGATGCGGGCATGCGCCAGCTCGCGGGCGAGGCGTGGATGCACAACCGGGTTCGCATGGTGGTGGCCAGCTTCCTCGTGAAGGACCTCCACATCGACTGGACACGCGGCGCGGCACTGTTCATGGACCGCCTCGTCGACGGTGACCTGGCGTCGAACCAGCACGGCTGGCAGTGGGTGGCAGGTTCGGGAACCGACGCCGCGCCCTACTTCCGCGTGTTCAACCCGGTGACGCAGTCACGGAAGTTCGATCGGTCGGGGGACTACATCCGTCGGTGGGTGCCCGAGCTGGCGGAGCTCTCGGCCCCGGCGATCCACGAGCCATGGAAGCTGCCGGGCGGACCGCCCGGGGGGTACCCCTCGCCGATCGTCGATCATGGCGTCGAGCGGGTCGAGGCGCTCCGGCGCTACGGGGAGCTCAGCTGACGTCGCTGCCGGGTGAGGTGTCGGCCGCCGAGACCGCAACCTTGCCGGTCTCGGCGGCCTCGTCGTCCTCGGCCTTGGCGGCCTCGTTGTCGTTGTCGGTGTCGGCGTCCCTGTCGACGACCGGAGGCTCCAACTCGTAGCCGTACTCGAACGCGTAGCCGTCGCCCATCTCACGCGACACCGAGTTCAAGATGCAGCCCACCACCGGCGCCTCGTTCTGCACCAGCAACTCGACGGCCCGCTGGGCCTCCCTGGGCTGGGTCTTGCCGGCCGAAGCGATGAGGAGGACCCCGTCCGCGTGTCGTGACAGGTCGATGGCGTCGGCCACCGGCAGGACGGGCGGGGAGTCGATCAGGAGCAGATCGGCGTGGGCGGCCAACTCGGCGAACACCGCGGCGGCCCGCTCGGAGCCGAGGCGTTCGGACGAGTCGCTGAGCCCCGCTCCCGCAGCCAGGAGCGACAGGCCCTCGACGCCGGGAACGGGCTGGACCAGTTCCGTGACGGGCTCGCCGAGCAGCGCCGCGGTCAGGCCCCCGCCCGGCGCCACGTCGAAGAACTCGTGGAGTCGCGGCTTGCGGAGGTCGGCGTCGACCATCAGGACCCGCACGCCGGCTCGGACGAGCGTGACGGCGAGGTTGGCCAGGGTGGTGGTCTTCCCCTCGCCGGCTGTCGCGCTGGTGAGGAGAATCCGGCCCATGGACGGGTCCGCCGTGAGGAAATGGAGTGAGGTGCGCAGCGTTCGGTAGGCCTCGGCCGGTGGTGATGCGGGGTACTCGAGGGCGACGTTCTGGATCTCTTCGACGTCTCTCCAGTCGACGACGCGGGGGATGATGCCCAGCGCCGGCAGGCCCGTGGCGCGTTCGAGCTGCGCCTTCGTCCGAACGGACTTGTCGAGTGCGCGGCGGCCGAGCGACACGATGAGCCCGATCAGGAGCCCGAGGACCAGGCCGACGACGGCGAGGCGGCTGCCGCTGGGGTTCGCCGCCACGGTTCTCGGGGTGTCGGTGGCCTGCTGGGTGACGCCGCTCTCGATCGTGTCCCGCACGTCCCTGTAGATCTGCTGCGAGTCCTGGGCGTCGGCGATCTGGCCGTCGAAGCTGTCGATCGTGGCCTGGAGCTGGCCCTGGACGTTCGCCTTCTGGTCGAGGAGCGTCTGGCGGTACTCCGCGGACGGATTGTCCGCCAGTTGCACGTCGATGGCATCGATCGGGGCCACGGCCTCGGCCCTGTCGGCCTCGAGCGCGTCGATCTGCGCCTGGATGGGGGCCATCCGCTCCTCGACGAGTTGGAGGCCCAGCTCTGTGCGCTTCTCGACGAACGCGTCGACGGTCGCGTCGAGGGCCTCGGCGGACTGGGCCGCCGTCTCCGCGGTGACCGAGAGGTCGATCGAGCCGGTGGAGCCGGCGGTGGGTGTGGCCGACGTATCGAAGTCGAAGTTGACGGCCTCGTCGATGGTTCGTTGGACATCGCTCCGCTCGATGACCTGTGCCTCGGTCCTCAGATCCTCGACGCTGCGCGGCTGCCCGCCGTTGGGATAGTCGAAGAGGGCCACCAGCAGGGCGGGTTCGAGGGCGATCGGCACGGTGGATCGGTAGCTCGCCTTTATCAGGAGCGAGCCCGCGAGGCCGAACACGAGCGCCATCACGACGCCGAGGCCGAGGATGCGCCACTTGGCGTGCCCGAGCACCCGCATGAATTCGCGCACGTCGAGCGTGTCGTCGGGTTCGACCGGCTCGAACGTGTCATCCGCCTGTGAAGCAGTCATAGGCCGACGATAGTAATCGGTGCGCAGGTCCAGAATCGGCATCGACGCGGGCGAACGTGGTGACGGACGAGGGATCCGCGCTCGGTATCATCGGGGTCAGGTCCCATGCTCGACGAACGCAAAGCCGCCATCCTCCGTGCGGTCGTGGAGGAGTACATCGACACTGCCCAGCCGGTCGGCTCGGGTCACGTGACGAGCGCGCCCGGTGTCACGGTCTCGTCTGCGACTGTTCGAAACGACATGGCGGCCCTCGAACAGGAGGGCTTCCTCCGTCAACCGCACACGAGTGCCGGGCGGGTCCCCACGGACAAGGGCTACCGGTTCTTCGTCGACCATCTGGTGCAGCCCCAGGGGCTCGGGGCCAGCCAGGCGCAGGAGGTCCGCTCGTTCTTCAGTCGCGCCCACGGCGAGATCGAGGAGATGCTCCATGACACGAGTCGCCTGCTGGCCGGACTCACCGATTGCGCGGCCGTGGTCGTGGGGCCGCCGCACGATGCCGCCACCGTCCGGTCCGTGCAGCTGATCGACCTCACGGACCGCATCGTGCTCGTCGTGACGGTGCTCTCGAACGGTGTCGTCGAGAAGCACTCGATCGAGCTGCAGGAGCCGGTGGCCGACGGTGTGCTCGCGAGCGCCGCCACCCACCTTGCCAGTCACATGATCGGCGAGCCGGTCGGTGCGGTGCGTCGACCCCCGAGGAGCCAGGTCACCGAGGTCGACCGGGTGGTGTCGGCGGTCTTCGCCGCCATGGGTGGCGCGGACGACGACGACCAGGTCTTCGTCGACGGGGCCTTCCGCATGGCGTCGGCTTTCGAGGCCGTCGAGACGGTCCGGAGCGTGCTGTCGATCCTCGAGCAGCAGCTGGTGGTGGTCACGCTCCTGCGCGATGTGCTCGACCGCGGGCTGAGCGTGGCCATCGGCGCCGAGACGGGCATGGAACCGCTCAACGAGTGCGCCCTGGTGGTGTCGCCCTACCACATGGATGGCGAGCCGGCCGGCTCGATCGCGGTGCTGGGACCCACCCGGATGCACTACCCGCAGGCCCTGGCTGCCGTCGCCGTGGTCAGCCAGCGCCTGAGCAGCAGACTGAGCGAAGGCTGAAGGAGAAGCGTGGCGACTGACTACTACGACCTGCTCGGTGTGCGCCAAGACGCCTCCGCCGACGACATCAAGCGCGCCTACCGGCGCCGGGCGCGCGACCTGCACCCGGACGCCAACCCCGACGACCCGGGAGCCGAGTCCGACTTCAAGGAGCTCGCTCGCGCCTACGAGGTCCTGGGCGATCCCGAGCGCCGTCGGCGCTACGACACGTTCGGGCCGGAAGGCGTCGACGGTGCAGCAGCCGACCCTTTCGGTGGGCCGAGTGGTGGGCTCGGCGACATCTTCGACGCGTTCTTCGGTGGGGCGAGCCCGTTTGGCGGTGGGCGGAACGGGGCCCGCTCCGGCCCCCCCCGTGGCGCCGACCTGGAGACGGTGGCCCGCCTTGACTTCGAAGAGGCGGTCTTCGGCACCGAGTCGGAGGTGACGGTCCACACCGCGGTGCCGTGCGAGACCTGCGAGGCCACGGGCGCCACGCCCGGGTCCACACCTTCGCGGTGCACCGAGTGCGACGGTGCCGGACAGGTGCGGCGGGTCCGGCAGTCGATCCTGGGTCAGATGGTCAGCGCCGCGCCGTGCCCCCGGTGTGGCGGGATCGGTGAGATCATCGCCTCGCCGTGCACCGACTGCGGCGGCGAGGGCCGTCAGGTGCGGGACAAGACCTACACCGTGGACATCCCCGCCGGCGTCGACCGGGGGTCCACCCTGCGGCTCACGGGCCGTGGCGCGGCGGGTCCGCGCGGCGGGGGCGTCGGCGACCTCTACGTCCACGTCGATGTGGCTCCCCACGATCGTTTCGAGCGCGACGGCTACGACCTGTCGCACCAACTCCACGTGTCCGCGTTCCAGGCGATGCTCGGCGTGCAACTGGACTTCGAGACGCTCGACGGCATCGAGCACCTGGTCGTCCCGAGGGGCACGCAATCGGGCCGGACCTTCCGGCTTCGTGGTCGCGGTGTCCCCCACGTCGAGGGTCGCGGTCGAGGTGACCTCATGTTGCACATGGTGGTCGACACCCCCACCGACCTCAGCCCCGAACAGGAGGACGCGGTCCGTCGACTCGCCGAGCTCCGCGGAGAGCCCGTCGCCCCTCCCGATGCCGGCCTTCTCGGCAAGATCCGCTCGGCCTTCAAATAGCCGGTGCCGGGGCGAGCAAGGGCGCGCGCCCACGCCTTCGTCGAGGATCTCGATGCCCCCTGCCTCGATGACGACGACCGCCACCACCTCGAGCGCGTCCTCCGGATCGGTGCGGGTGACCTCATCACCGTCTCGGACGGCCTCGGGGGCCGGCGTGCGTGCCGGTTCGGCGACGCGCTCGAACCGGTGGGCGACATCTCGGTCGACCGGGCACCCGAGCAAGCCGTGGCGGTGGCCTTCGCGGTGGTGAAGGGCGACCGGCCGGAATGGGCGGTTCAGAAGCTCACGGAGCTCGGGGTGGATCGGATCGTTCCGTTCCTCGCCGATCGCTCGGTCGTGCGTTGGACGGGCGACCGCGCCGACCGTCACATCGAGCGCCTGCGGCGGGTGGCCCGGTCGGCCGCGATGCAGAGCCGGCGCACGTGGCTGCCCGAGATCGAGCCGGTGCGGTCGTTCACGACGGTGGCGTCGCGGCCCGGGGCCGTGCTGGCGGACCGGGACGGCGGTGGCCTCGGGGTCGATGTTCCACTCGTCCTGATCGGCCCCGAGGGGGGCTGGTCCGATGTCGAGCGCGCCGTGCCCATACCGCACATCCGGCTCGGTGACACCACCCTGCGGGCCGAGACCGCAGCCGTGTCGGCCGCCGTGCTTCTCACCGCCATCCGCCCGGGGGGCGCTCTGAACGCGTAGGGTGGTTGAACAGCCTACGCACTGCGCGTATGATGGTTCGAGCGACGGCGATAGGGGCGACCGATGAGCGATATCTCAACCGAGGGTGCTTCGGCTGGTTACGGGCGAAAGGTCGGCGAACGCCTGCGGGCCATCCGTCGTCAGAAGAAGCTGTCGCTGCAGGAGGTCGAAGCGACCTCGGCACAGGAGTTCAAGGCGTCGGTGCTCGGTGCCTACGAGCGTGGCGAGCGGGCCATCTCCGTGCCGCGCCTCCAGCGCCTGGCCCGGTTCTACAACGTGCCGGTCGATCAGCTGTTGCCGGTCGACGAGGGCCCCGACTTCGGTGTGTCCCGGGACGACGACGCGGTGATCGACCTCACGGAGACCCGCGTGGCCACACAGCCGGGCTTCAATTCGGTCACGATCGACCTCACCCGCCTCGACACGTTGAACGGCCCGGAGGCCGACATGTTGAACCGCTACCTGACCATGATCCAGGTCCAGCGGCAGGACTTCAATGGCCGGGTGCTGACCATCCGCCGTGACGATCTTCGTGCCATCGCCTGCATCCTCGGCACCGGGGTGGATGCCGCCGGGAATCGTCTCGACGACCTGGGCCTCGCCTCGATCCGCAAGAAGTGAGGGGTCGATAGGCTCGTCCCCCGTGGGCCGACGCTGCGCAGCCGAGCAGCACCACGGTCCTGGGTCACCCGGCGAAGCCACCCCGACGGGCGAACGACTGCGGTGAGCACGTTCGGTGTGTACGTCCACGTGCCGTTCTGCGCGACCCGCTGCGACTACTGCGCGTTCGCCACGTGGACCGACCGGATGCACCTCGTCGATCGCTACCTGGCCGCCTGCCGCACCCAGGTCGAGCGGGAGATCGCCGCCGGCCTGCCGACGGTGACGAGCGTCTTCGTGGGTGGCGGCACTCCCTCGCTCGTGCCGGCCGGTGCCCTGCTCGCCGTCCTGGCACCGCTGCCGATGGCGCCGGGCGCAGAGGTGACGGTGGAGTGCAACCCCGACACGGTGACCGCCGAATTGCTCGCCGAGTACGCGGCCGGCGGCGTCAGCCGGATCTCCCTCGGGGTGCAGTCGATGGTGCCGACGGTGCTGTCGAGCCTCGGCCGGACCCATGATCCCTCCAACGTGCGCCAGGCCGTCGACCTGGTCGTGGCGGCCGGGTTCGAGACCTGGAACCTCGACCTCATCTACGGCGCGGCCGGCGAGAGCCTCGAGGAGTGGGAGCGCACCCTGGGCCTGGCCACGGCGCTCGAGCCGCCGCACGTGAGCGCGTACGGGCTCACGGTCGAGCCCGGGACCGCCCTGTTCGACGATCGCGCCCGTCACCCCGACGACGACGACCAGGCCGACAAGTACCTCCTCGCCACCGACGCCCTCGGCGCGGCGGGCCTCGAGTGGTACGAGATCTCGAACTGGGCACGACCCGGTCACGAGTGCCGACACAACCTCCTCTACTGGAGCCAGCACGACTACGCGGCCATCGGTTGCGCAGCGCACGGCCACCGTGCGGGGCGCCGGTTCTGGAACGTCCGCACCCCCGAGCGCTACATCGAGGCCATCGAGCACGGTCGTTCCCCCGAAGCTGCCGACGAGCGGCTCGACGCGGCCGGTCGCCGCATCGAGCGCCTGCAGTTGGCGTTGCGCACGGGCCGCGGCGTACCGGTTGCCGCGCTTCCCCTGGGCGAGGACGAGGATCTGGCCGGCCTGGTCGAGCTCGAGGGTGGCCAGGCTCGGCTGACGGTCGCGGGGCGCCTGCTCGCCAACGAGGTTTCGGTCCGTCTGCGTTGAGCGACGGGTGGGCGCCGGTCCGCTAGGTTTCATGCCCAGCCCTACGGGGTGGGGGGAAGCATGGGGCAGGGGACAGATACCGCGGTCCTCGACGAGGAGCGGCCAGAGCAGAACGAGGGGTCGGTCGCGGCCGTCCGCTTCGACCGGGTCACCCGCCACTTCGGGCAGGTGCGCGCGGTCGACGAGGTCGACCTCGAGGTCCGTGACGGCGAGTTCTTCTCGATGCTGGGGCCGTCGGGATCGGGGAAGACCACCTGCCTGCGTCTGATCGCCGGCTTCGAGACGCCGACGAGCGGGCGGGTCCTGCTGCACGGTGTCGAGGTCAATCGCCGGGCACCCTACGAGCGGGACGTGAACACCGTCTTCCAGGACTACGCCCTCTTCCCGCACATGACGGTGGCCGACAACGTCGCCTACGGGCTCGTCGTCCGCAAGGTGCCGAAGGCCGAGCGCAGGACGCGTGTGGGCGAGGCCCTCGAGCTGGTCCACCTGGAGGGGCTCGGTGGGCGCCGGCCCGCCGAGCTCTCGGGGGGACAGCGCCAACGGGTCGCCTTGGCACGGGCCCTCGTGAACCGTCCCCGCGTCCTGCTGCTCGACGAGCCCCTCGGTGCTCTCGACCTCAAGCTGCGGCAGGCCATGCAGGTCGAGCTGAAGGCGATCCAGCGTGAGGTCGGCATCAGCTTCGTCTTCGTCACCCATGACCAGGAGGAGGCGCTCACCATGAGCGATCGAATCGCGGTGTTCGAGGGTGGTCAGGTCGAGCAGGTCGGCACTCCGGCAGAGGTGTACGAGTACCCGCGCACGGCCTTCGTCGCCGGGTTCGTGGGCGTCTCCAACGTGTTGAGCGGTGACCTGGCCCGCGCACTCACGGGGTCCGCCGAGCCGTTCACGGTGAGGCCGGAGAAGATCCGCCTGGCCGGCACCGAGACCGTTGCGCGACCTGGCGAGTGCTCGGCCGACGGAACGATCCGCGACGTCGTGTACCTGGGCGCGCACACCCGCTACCTGATCGCGCTCGACGCCGGGGGAGACCTCACCGTGGTCGAGCAGAACCTGGTCACCACGTCGGGTGAGGTGCTCGCGGCCAAGGGCCGTCGGGCCCGTGCGCTCTGGGCCTCGGCCTTCAACCACCGGGTCAGCGTCACGACGACGCCCGAGCCAGTCGTCGCGGCCGAAGCACCACCAACAGAAGAACCACCAAGACAAGAACCACCAACAAGGGGGAAGACATGACCAGGTTCCGACTATTGGCCGCCGTCCTGGCGGTGCTGGCACTCGTGGCCGCCGGTTGCGGCAGCGACAGCGACAGCGAGAGCGGTAGTGGCGGTACGGAGGCCGCCAGTGACCTGCCCACCGAGGTGGGCGAGGGCGAAGGCGCGCTGAACATCGTCGCCTGGGCCGGCTACGTCGAGGACGGCTCCAACGACGAGGCCTACGACTGGGTCACCGGGTTCGAGGAGGACACCGGCTGCCAGGTCGAGGTCAAGACCGCCGGCACGTCCGACGAGATGGTGTCGTTGATGACGGGCAGCGACGAATACGACCTCGTGACGGCCTCGGGCGACGCCAGCCTGCGACTTATCGCCGGTGACACCGTCCAGGAGATCAACACCGAGCTGATCCCGAGCTACGACACGATCGACCCCCGGTTCCAGGACGCGGCGTGGAACACGGTGGACGGCCGTCACTACGGGGTGGGCTACCAGTGGGGGGCCGACGTCCTGATGTACAACACCGACACGTTCCCCGAGGCACCCACCTCGTGGGACGTGGTCTTCGAAGAGCAGGACCTGCCGGACGGCGAGACGAACGCCGGGAGGATCCAGGCCTACGACGGACCGATCTACATCGCCTCGGCGGCGTTGTACCTGAAGGCCCACGAGCCCGACCTGGGCATCGATGATCCGTACGCGCTCAACCAGGAGCAGTTCGATGCCGCCATCGACCTGCTGCGGACCCAACACGACCTCGTGCAGCGCTACTGGCACGACGTGACGGTCCAGACCGAGGACTTCACCAACGAGGGCGTGGTGGCGAGCGGTTCCTGGCCCTACCAGGTGAACCTGCTCCAAGCCGACGATCAGCCGATCGCCAGCACCATCCCCGAGGAGGGCGCCACGGGGTGGGCCGACAGCACCATGTTGGCCACCAACGCCCAGCACCCGAACTGCGCCTATCTGTGGATGGAGCACTCCCTCGACCCCAAGGTGCAGGGTGACGTGGCGTCGTGGTTCGGTTCGGTGCCGGTCGTCGAGGCCGCCTGCACCGGCAACGAGCTCCTCACCGATGAGGGCTGCGCCACCAACGGGATCGACAACTTCGACCAGATCTCCTTCTGGAAGACGCCGGAGGCCGATTGCTTCGGCGACGGCGAGTGCGTCCCCTACAGCGAGTGGACCACCGAGTACCTCGCCGTCATGGGCGGCAACTGAGGTGACGGTGGTGGTCGGGCGGGGCGAGGGCCCCGCCCGACCACTCACGGTGTGGCACCGGTTGTCGGCGTTCATGTACCGCCACCCGTGGGTGAAGGTGGCGATCCTGCTCACGCCGCCGCTGCTCTGGCTCGTCGTCTTCTACCTGGGCTCGCTGTCCGCCCTGCTCTGGCAGAGCTTCTACCGCCTGGACGACTTCACCGGCCAGATCGACGAGACGGTGAGCCTCGACACGTGGAAGAGCCTGTTCACGCCGGCCAACCGCGACGTGGTGCTGCGCACGGCCGGCATGGCCGCGGCGGTCACCGTGGGCGCGGTGTGCGTGGCCTTCCCGCTCTCGTACTACATGGCCCGGTACGCCAGGCCCCGGGTCAAGGCGGTGCTCTTCGTGGCGGTGATGTTGCCGCTGTGGTCGAGCTATCTCGTGCGGGTGTACTCGTGGAAGCTGATCCTCGCGAAGGAGGGCGTGCTCTCCTGGTTCGTCGACCACCTCGGGCTCACTGCCGGGCTCGACGCCGTGTTGCGCCTGCCGGCCATCGGTGGCCCCAGCCTGGCGGTGTCGTCGCTCGGCCAGTGGATGGTGTTCCTGTACATCTGGCTGCCCTACATGATCCTGCCGGTCGAGGCGGCCCTCGAGCGGGTGCCGCCGTCGTTCGTCGAGGCGTCGGCCGACCTGGGCGCCGGGCCGAGGCTCACCTTTCGACGCGTGATCTGGCCGCTCGCGTTCCCGGGTGTCGTCGCGGGCTCGATCTTCACCTTCTCGCTCACCTTGGGGGACTACATCATCCCCACGATCATCGGCGACTCGAGCCCGTCGATCGGCGGCAGCATCTACGTGCTCCAGGGCACGGCCGGCAACCTGCCCCTGGCAGCGGCGTTCGCCGTGATCCCCATCGTGATCATGGCCGTCTACCTGCTCCTCGCCCGCCGCCTCGGCGCCCTGGGCGCGCTCTGATGGCGCGCGCACACGGCACGCTGATCGCCCGCTGATGGCGCGATCGAACACCGACGAGCCCGGCCGGTGGGGGCTGAAGGCGGCGGTTGCCGCCGCGATCCTGTTCCTGCACTTCCCGCTCGTGGTCGTGGTCCTCTACGCCTTCACGACATCGGAGGGCACCTTCCGGTTCCCCCCACCCGGCCTGACCACGCGCTGGTTCGGGGTGGCCTTCGAGAACCAGGGCATCTGGGAGGCCATGCGGCTCTCGATCGGCGTGGCCGCGGTCGCCACGCTGGTGGCGCTGCTGCTCGGCAGCATGGCCTCGGCGGCGGTCGGTCGGTACCGGTTCTTCGGCCGGGAGACCATCTCCTTCTTCGTCGTCCTGCCATTGGCGCTTCCGGGAATCATCACCGGCATCGCCATCCGTTCCGCGATCAGCCTCGCCGACCTGCCCTTCAGCTTCTGGACCATCGTCGTCGGCCACGCCACGTTCTGCGTGGTGGTCGTCTACAACAACGTCCTCGCCCGCCTGCGCCAGACCGCCGGATCGGTGGTGGAGGCGTCGATGGATCTGGGCGCGTCGGGGGTGCAGACCCTGCGGTACGTGCTCTTGCCGACCGTCGGCACCGCGCTGCTCGCCGGGGGGATGTTGGCGTTCGCACTCTCGTTCGATGAGATCATCGTCACGACGTTCACCGCGGGCAGCCAGGAGACCCTCCCGATCTGGATCTTCAACAGCCTCTTCCGTCCCCGTGACCGGCCGGTCACCAACGTGGTGGCTGTGCTGGTGATGGCCATCACCTTCGTTCCCATCCTCGTGGCCCAGCGATTGACCAGAGGCGTCGGTGGCCTTGCTCCGCGCCGCGACACCGCATCACCAGGCGCATGATCGCAGTGCGACGGGCATCGTCAACGGGGCCCGGGCCCCTTCCGTCGGTTGCGCTGCAAGGCACCGAAACCACATGGGACACATGCACAGCCGGGGATCCGCTGTGCGCAAGTGGCCGCCGGTCTAGGGTGATCGAGATGGATGACAACGAGATCCGGTGGTTATCGACGGCCGATGCGGCCAAACGGGTCGGCATCACTCCGCGCACGCTCTACCGCTTCATCGACAGCGGGGAGCTCGCCGCCTATCGCTTCGGTCGCGTGATCCGGCTCAAGGAGTCAGAGGTCGACACGTTCATCGAGGCGTGTCGCATTCCTCCCGGGAGCCTCGAGCACCTCTACCCCGAGGCCGTCGGCGACGCAGCCCACAAGGACGGCAACGGCACGTGACCTCGCCGGGCGGCCGCGGATCACCGCACGGGTGAGCGGTAGGCTCAACGGCAACCGATGCCCGAGACCCAGGTTCAGATCAGTGTGCCGGGCAACCACCTCATGGTGGGCCTGCTCGGCCACCGCGACGAGTTGTTGCGGCTCATCGAGGGCGCCTTCGACGCCACCATCCACGTGCGGGGCAACGAGATCAGTGTCGCCGGTGCCGATGCTGAGATCGTCGGGCGGCTCTTCGAGGAGCTCGTGCTGCTGGTCCAGCAGGGTCATGCGCTCGAGCCTGCGGGGGTCCGTCGCACGATCGAGATGGTGCGCGCGGACGAGCGCCCGTCCGAGGTGCTCACCGCCGAGGTGTGGCGGTCGGCCCGCGGAAGGTCGGTTCGCCCCAAGTCGAGCGGGCAGAAGCGCTACGTCGACGCGATACGCGAGAACGTCATCACCTTCGGGATCGGCCCCGCCGGTACGGGCAAGAGCTGGCTAGCGGTTGCCTGCGCCGTGCAGTCGCTCCAGGCCAAGGAGGTCGATCGCATCATCCTCACCCGCCCCGCGGTCGAGGCCGGCGAGCGCCTCGGGTTCCTGCCCGGCGACCTGATGGCCAAGGTCGATCCGTACCTGCGCCCGCTCTACGACGCGCTCTACGACATGGTCGAGGCGGAAGGGGCCCAACGGCTCCTCGACAAAGGCACCGTCGAGGTTGCCCCCCTGGCCTTCATGCGGGGCCGCACGCTCAACCGCAGCTTCATCATCCTCGACGAGGCCCAGAACACCTCGCCGGAGCAGATGAAGATGTTCCTCACCCGCATCGGCTTCGGTTCCCGAGTGGTGGTCACCGGCGACGTCACCCAGGTCGATGTGCCCGACGGCCGCAGCGGCCTCGGTGGTCTCGAGCGGGTGCTCGCCGGCATCGACGGGCTCGCCTTCGTCAGGCTCGGTGCGGCCGACGTGGTGCGGCACCGCATCGTGGCCGACATCGTCAACGCCTACGAGCGGGCCGCCGCGGAACCGGCGTGAGTCCTTCGGTGGTGGCCGTGGACGAGCGCGCCGAGGGCGAGCGGCCGGTCGGTGAGCCCGTCGACCTCGAGCGATGGCGGGCGCTCGCCGAGTCGGTGCTCGTCGCAGAAGGTGTGGACGGTCCCGCCGAACTGAGCCTCGTGTTCGAGTCGCCGTCGCGCATGGCCGAGCTCAACGCCACGTTCATGGGCGAGGCCGGGCCCACTGACGTCCTGTCGTTCCCCCTCGATGCCGAGCTGGTCCCCAGCGGTGCGGCCGGCGACGAGGTCCTGCGGCTGCTCGGCGACGTGGTCGTCTGCCCGGCCGTGGCCGCCCGCAATGCCTCGGGCCACACCGGCGGCTACGACGGCGAGATGGCCCTTCTGGTCGTGCACGGTGTCCTGCACGTCCTCGGGATGGACCACGCGGATCCCGCCGAGGCCGCGGCCATGGTCGACCGGGAGCGGGCCCACCTGTCTGCCGTCGGGATCGAGCGCCGACCGTGAGCACCACCGTCCTGCTCGTCGGGCTCGTCGTCGCCGTGCTCACCGGCCTGGCCGCGGTGCTGGCCATGGCCGAGACCGCCCTCATCCATCTGGGGCGGGCGCGAGCCGCCGCCATCGAGGAAGAGCTGGCTGCGGCCACCCCCGAGGACAAGCAGCCGAAACGGCGACGCCGGGGCACGCTGCCCGAGTTGCTCGAGCGACGTGACGAGGTCCTGAACCCGGTCCTGCTGCTGCTTCTCGTGTGCCATCTCGGGCTGGCCACCGTGGTCGCGGTCGTGGCGTTCGACCGCACCGGTCTCTGGGGCGCGGCCATCGCGCTGGTCGTCGAGGTGGCGGTCCTGTTCGTCGTCACCGTCGCGATGCCCAAGACCTATGCCCTCCAGCACACCGGTGGGACGGCAACCCGCCTGGCCCCCGTGGTCGGTGGCCTGGCGCTCTTCTTCCCGTTGCGATGGGCCACTCGCGGCCTGATCGGGATCTCCAACGTCCTGCTGCCCGGGAAGGGCCGGCGCGAGGGCCCGTCGGTTTCCGAGGAGGAGCTCCTCGCGCTCGCCGGGGCGGCCGCCGACGAGGACGTGATCGAGGTCGAGGAGCGGGCCCTCATCGAGTCGATCATCGAGTTCGGTGACACCATCGCCCGTGAGGTGATGGTCCCCCGCACCGACATGGTGACGGTGGCCGCGGACTTCCAGATCGACGCCGCCATCGAGGTGGCCATACTGCACGGCTACAGCCGACTGCCCGCGTACGGTGAGGGCATCGACGACATCGTGGGCATCGTCTACGCCAAGGACCTGATGAAGGCCGAGCGGGACCAAGCCGCCGACGGCGAGGTGTCCGGCCTCCTGCGGCCCGCGGTGTACGTGCCCGAGACCAAGAAGGTCCCCGCGCTGCTCCGCCAGATGCAGGACGAGCAGTTCCACATCGCGATCGTCATCGACGAGTACGGCGGTACCGCGGGGATGGTCACCTTGGAGGACCTGATCGAAGAGCTCGTCGGTGAGATCCGGGACGAGTTCGACGTGGAGGAGCCGATGATGGAGCCGCTGCCGGGGGGCGGTATGCGGGTGAACGCGCGGATGCCGGTCGACGAGGTGAACGACCTGATCGACATCGAGATCCCCGACGGCGACTGGGACACGGTCGGCGGCTTCTTCTACAGCCGCCTCGGTCGCGTGCCGGCAGAGGGCGAGACGGTCGAGTTCGACGGCCACTGGCTCCGGGCCGAGCGGGTGCAGGCCCGCCGCATCGGCCGGGTGCGCATCACGCCCCTCCACGTGGCCCTTCCGGAGGACACCGTCCGGTAGTCTCCCGCGGTGTCCCGGGCCCGTTCGTTCCTTCTCGCGACGGCCGCCGGTGGCCTGCTGGTCATGGTGCTCGGGGTGCTCGGGGTGCTCGGGGTGCTCGGCGCCCGGCCCGCTGGCGCGGCCCCCGCCGACCCGCGGGTGCGCCCCCTCGCCCAGCCGGACGGGACGACGTTCCCCGCCCGATTGTGGGGCGACGAGTACCTCAACGGGTTCGAGACCTCGGCGGGCTACACGGTGGTTCGGGACGCCGACGGCCGATGGGCCTTCGCCCGCGCCGACGCAGGCGGCAACCTGTCGGCCACCGCAGTCCCGCCGGGGCCCACCGGCATCCCGCCCCGATCGTTGGGCCTGCAAAGGCACCTCCGTGATTCCGGTGACCTCCGGCAGGCAGAGGCCCTGCGGGAGGACGCGGCGGGCGTCGACGCCGGCGGCGCAAGGGAGGCCACCAGCCTCGGGACGGCGCCGACCCTGGTGATGCTGGTGCGGTTCGTCGACCGGGCGGAGCAGACGACGACGGCCCACTGGCACGAGCGGCTCTTCGGGCCCACCGGCAGCGTGGCCGACTACTACGACGAGGTGTCGGGAGGCCGGTTCGACGTCGTCCCGGCGGCCGAGACCTCGGGCGTGCCCGGCGACGGGGTGGTCGGGTGGATCAGCCTCCCCACTCCACACCCGGACACCGCCGGACAGGTCGGGAGTGTCGAGGCCCGGGTGCTCGCCGCGTCGGTGCTGCGCGCCGCGGACGCCTTCGTGGACTTCGGCGCCTACGACACCCGTGCGCCGATAGGCCAGGTCACCCCCGACGAGTTGCACCTCGTGATGGTCCCCGCCGGCAACGAGGCCGCCGACGGCTGTGACGGCCCCACGATCTGGGCGCACCGGGGCTCGCTGAGCGAGGACGACGTCGACGGTGCCATCCCACCGGTGCTCGACGGTGTGACCGTGGGCGACGGCAGCACCGAGGGTGGCTACGTCATGGCCTCGGAGATGGGGTGCGACGCCGACGGCACCTACCCGCAGTCCATCGGCATCTTGGCCCATGAGCTGGGTCACGACCTCGGCTTCCTCGACCTCTACGACGTGGACGGCAGTTCGGCCGGTGTCGATCAGTGGAGCCTGATGGGCCAGCACCGGGGCCAGCTGCCGGGCGAGCCGTCGGGCACGCACCCTCCCCACGTCGACCCTTTCCACAAGTGGTTCGCGGGTTGGGTCGCGCCCACGCAGGTCGCCACGCCGCAGGGTGTCGCCCTCGACCAGGTGGAGACCTCGGGCCAGGTCGCACAGATCCGCGACAACCCTGGCGGAGTCGACGTCGGCTTCCTCCACCGCGACCAGGCCCGGGGCGAGTACTTACTGGTGGAGAACCGGGAGCCGATCGGCTACGACGTCGCGCTCCCGGGGTGCGGGCTCCTCATCTGGCACATCGACGAGTCGTCGTTCGGCAACGGCGACGAGTCGAGGCGGCTGGTCGACGTGGAGGAGGCGGGGGAGGCCGGCAATCCCGACGGCGGGTACGCGGATGACTCCGATCCCTGGCCCGGTAGCGGCGGGGCCACACTCTTCGACACGACCTCCACGCCCGACAGCCGGAGCAACGACGGTCGGCCCACGGGCGTGTCGGTGCGCACCGTCGATGTCGGGTGCGCCCCTGTCATGCACGCCGACATCGACCCCGGTGGTGGGGTTTCGCCGTCACCGCCGCCACCACCGCCCAACGACGACCTCGCCGATGCCCTTCCGCTCGTGGGCGCGGCCACGGCGACGGGCTACAACGAGGGGGCGACGCTCGAGGCCGGCGAGCCCCACCACGACGGCGAGTCGGGCGGCGCATCGGTCTGGTGGAAGTACACCCCGCCGCTCGACGGCTTGGCCAACGTGGCGATCGAGTCCACCTTCGACGGCGTGATGGCTGTCTACCGCGGCCCGAGCGTCGACCACCTGACGCGTGTCACCTCGGGGCCGGCGACCACCTCCGCCGTGGGCGCCGAGGGCGCCGAGGGCGCCGTGGGCGCCGTGGCCGCCGAGGGTGCCGTGGCCGCCGAGGGTGCCGCGGGTGCCGTCCCCGAAGACCTCGACGTCGGACCGCCCTCGTTCCCGGTCGAGGCGGGCGACACCTACTGGATCGCGGTCGACGGACGCGACCTCGGCGCAGGAGCAGCCACCGGTGGCATCCGGCTCTCCGTTCGCTTCGATCCGATAGCGGTCGCCGTGACGACCTCGCCCACCCACCCCGCGCCGGGTGCGTCGGTGTCGGTGGAGGTCGCCGTGTCGAATCTCGAACCGTTCCTGGCGCTGCGGGTCGACGCGGTCTACGACGATGCGGGCCACGACTGTGTGCCCGAACCGTCCCACCTACCCGCGGGCGACACGGCCCGATGCCGCTTCTCGCTCGTGGCTCCGGACCGTGCCGGTGACGTGTTCGGCAGCACGGTGAGCACGAGTGGTGAGTGGGACGACGCCCGGTTCTTCTACCAACGGGTCGCCTGGGAGGCCACGGTGGCCACGTCGGGCCCACCGCCGCCCAATGCACCCACCGAACCCCACCCCGACGGTGGGCGCGGTGGGCCCGCCTCATTGGCGCGGACGGGTGCCGATCCGGGGTCGCTGGTGGTGGTCGCCGTCGCGCTCGTCGTGCTGGGCGGCGCGTGCATCGCCGGTTCCCGCCGCCGCCGGGCGCGGGCACCGAGCACGTGAAGTCGGGGTTCGTCACCATCGTCGGGCGGCCGAACGTCGGCAAGTCGACGCTGGTCAATCGCATCCTGGGCACGAAGGTGGCCATTGTCTCCGACAAGCCCCAGACCACCCGGACGCAGGTCAGAGGCGTGCTCAACCGGCGTGACGACGCCGGTGGGCTCGAGGCCCAGGTCGTCTTCGTGGACACCCCGGGCATCCACCGACCCCGCACCGAACTCGGCACCCGCCTCAACGCCACGGCCACCGGTGCCATCGGTGACGTCGACGAGGTCTGCCTGGTCATCGACGCGACCGCACCGCTCGGTCCCGGTGACCGCTTCGTCGCGGCACGCATCCCGCCCGACTCGATCGTCGTCGTGAACAAGGTGGATGTCGCCAGCCCGCAGCAGGTGCTCCGCCAGTTGGCCAAGGCCGGCGCGCTCGAGCTCAGCGAGTACTTCCCGGTCTCGGCCGTGACCGGTGAGGGCGTCGATGCCCTGGTCGACCACCTCGTCGACCGGCTCCCCGTGGGTCCCGCCTACTACCCCGAGGACATGGTGACCGACGTGCCCGAGGCGTTCTGGGTGGCCGAGCTCGTCCGCGAGCAGCTGTTGGCCGTGGCCCGCGACGAGCTCCCGCACTCGATCGCCACTCGGGTCACCGAATGGGAGTGGCCCCGCATCCGCTGCGAGATCCTGGTCGAGCGGGAGTCGCAGAAGGGGATCGTCATCGGCAAGAAGGGGGCGGTGCTCAAGGCAACCGGAATCGCCGTCCGTGCGCAGCTCCCCGACGAGGTCTACCTGGAGCTCTTCGTGAAGGTCGACAAGGGCTGGCAGCGCCGTCCCAAGGCCCTCGAACGCCTCGGCTACTAGCCGGTCTTTGGCCGCTCGCCCGTCTTCGCGTCTGAAAGGGCCGTGATCACGGCCCCTTCAGACGCGAGAATCCGGGTCTGGGGCCGTCAGGGGTCGAGCAGGGCGGCCAGGAACGCTCGGGCCTCGGCCGGGTCCCTGGTGCGGCGCATGGGTGGCAGGGCGCGCACGATGTCCCAGCGGTAGGGGCCGGTGGCCAGGCGGGAGTCGAGCACGGCCACGACGCCCCGGTCCTCCGCGGTGCGGATGAGGCGCCCGGCGCCCTGCGCCAGGAGCGTGGCGGCGCGGGGGAGGTCGATGAGCCGGAATGCCTCGCCACGGGCGCGCTCGCGACGGGCCTGGAGGAGGGGATCGTCGGGTCGGGGGAACGGGAGCCGGTCGATGGTGACGAGCGAGAGGGACGGGCCCGGGACGTCGACCCCCTGCCAGAAGCCCATGGTGGCGAAGAGGCTGGTCTGGGGCTCTTCGGTGAACCGTCGGACGAGCGCCGGCTTGGGCAGGTCGCGCTGGGTCATCACCGGGGTGTCCAGCCGGGGGGCCACGGCCTCGGCCGCCGCCGTCATCATCCGCCAACTGGTGAAGAGCGCGAGCGTCCGACCGCCGGCGGCCTCGATGAGGCCCACCAACTCGTCCACGAGGGCCTCCTCGTACCCCGCCTTGCGGGGGTCGGGCAGGTGCGCGGCGCAGTACAGCAGCGCGTGGTGCTCGAAGTCGAACGGGCTGCCCACGTCGAGCTGGTCCACATCGGTGTCCTCGAGGCCCAACCGACCTGCCAGCGCCTCGGGGATGGTGGCGCTCGTGAGCACGGCGGTGCACTGCCCCCACAGCCGGTCACGGAGCACCTCGCCCACATCCACCGGCGCCACCTTCAACGTGGGATTGGTGTCGGGTCCCGCGACCCAGGCCACGTGGCTGGGGGGAACGTCCATCACCGCGTCGACGTCGTCGGTGAGCGACGTCGCGGCCCTCACCGCCCGCTCTCGCCGGGCGGCCACGTCACCGGGGGCGTCGGAGGGGACCTTGCGCAGGGCCGCCATGGTCTGCTCGAGGCGGTCCCGAACGGCCAGGAGCGCATCGGCCAGCGCCGGTTCGACGGTGCCCCGCAGCCGCCGGTCCACCTCGGGCTCGAGGGCGGACGTGAGCCGGTCGCCCGCCGCCTCGAGCGACGTGATGAGCGACGGGTCGTCGATGATCGCCCGCACCGTGCGCGCAAGGGCCCGTAGCCGACCGCCACTCAGCTCGAAGCCCGAGGTCGCCGAGATCACGTCCTCGACCTGGTGCGCCTCGTCGAACACCACGACGTCGTGCTCGGGGAGCACTGCGCCGTCGCTGGCCAGGTGCGTGCCGTACAGGTGCGTGTTGACGACCACGATGTCCGCTTCGGCCGCCCGGCCCCGGGCATCCTCGGCGAAGCAGGCCGCACCCTGCGGGCACTTGGCCGCCCCGGGGCATTCGCGGAGCCCCACGCTCACGGCGGCCCATCCCTCGACCGACGGCTCGAACGCGAGCTCGGCCCGGTCGCCCGTGTCGGTGGTGCCGGCCCAGGCGAGCAGTTGGTCGAGCTCCTGGCGGGAGGCGCGCTCGGCCAGACCGTCCAGGCCGAGCTGGGCCTGGTCGGCATCGAGCTCGCTCACCCGTTGGCGGCAGAGGTAGTTGGAGCGGCCCTTGAGCAGCGCGTAGGTCACGTCGCGGTCGACGTGTCCGGCCAGGAAGGGCAGGTCCTTGCCGAACAGCTGGTCCTGGAGCGCCTTGGTGGCGGTGACCACCACCACGCGACGGCCGCTCAGGACGGAGGGGACCAGATAGGCGAGCGACTTGCCGGTTCCCGTGCCGGCCTGCACGATCACGTGGCGCTTCCCGGTGATGGCGACGGCCACCGCTTCGGCCATCCGGCGTTGGCCTTCGCGTCGCTCTCCGCCACCGGGGAGGGCCGCCGTCACCCGGTCGAGCGTGTCGGTGGCGTCGTCAGCCAGGCTCACGCGTCCCGCTCTCGGCTTCGCCGGGCTGCTCGGGCCCCGCCCTCGTTCCTCGGGCTCACCGGTCCACCATAGGGGCGGGCCGGGAGAGTCTCGCGGAGGGGCCTCCCTCGTTGACCGCAGGGCAGGCGGTAGGTTGCTGTCGTGTTGCCCGACGACATCGATCTTGCGCGCGTGCCCACCCACGTGGCCCTGGTGATGGACGGCAACGGGCGCTGGGCCGAACAACGGGGGCTCAAGCGCACCGAGGGCCACGCCGCGGGCGAGGAGGCCTTGTTCGACACCGTCGAGGGGGCCATCGACCTCGGCATCAGGTGGCTCACCGTCTACGCGTTCTCCACCGAGAACTGGAAGCGCCCGCCCGACGAGGTCCGGTACCTCATGGGCTTCAACGAGTCGATCCTGCGCCGCCGGCGGGACGAACTGAACGACCGGGACGTCCGCATGCGCTTCGTCGGTCGTCGTGGCTGGCGGGTGCCGAAACGCCTGCTGCGGCGCATGGACGAGTCGATCGAGCTCACCCGCGACAACCGGGGGATGACCTTCACCATCGCCTTCAACTACGGCGGTCGCGCCGAGATCGTCGACGCGGTGCAGGCGCTGGTCCGGGCGGGCACGCCCGCCGACAAGATCACCGAGGCGTCGATCCGACGGCACCTGTACGACCCCGAGATGCCCGACCCCGACCTCATGGTGCGGACGTCCGGCGAGTACCGCATCTCGAACTACCTGCTCTGGGAGATCGCCTACAGCGAGTTGGTCTTCACCGAGGTGTTGTGGCCCGACTACCGCCGAGAGCACCTCTTCGACGCCGTGCGCGAGTACCAGCAGCGCGAGCGTCGGTTCGGCGGCCTCGACCAGGATGCCGAGCGTCGGGGGCGCGGCAAGCGCCGATCATGAGCGGAGCGGCGGCCCCCGGCCTGCGTGGCCTGAACGCAGAGCGAGCGGCCCGGCGACGCAGTCGCCGAGAGCGGGAGACATGAGCCTGTACCGCGATCACGGCATCGTGTTGCGGACCCACAAGCTGGGCGAGGCCGACCGCATCATCGCTCTCTACACCGCAGAGCACGGCAAGGTGCGCGCCGTGGCCAAGGGGGTGCGCAAGACCCGCAGCAAGTTCGGCGCCCGCCTCGAGCCCACGAGCCACGTGGCCGCGCAGTTCTACAAGGGCCGCACGCTCGACATCGTCACCCAGGTCGAGTCGGTCGACCAGTTTCGCACCCTGCGCGAAGACCTCGATTCGTTCGCGCGGGCATCGGCGATGCTCGAGGCCGTCGACCAGGTGTCCGAAGACGCACCGCCGGCCACGGCGCTCTACCAACTGCTCCTCGGTGCCCTGCGGACACTCGCGGCACGTTCGTCGGCCCTCGTGGTCGCCGGGTTCTTCTGGAAGCTGCTGGCGCTCGAGGGCCTCCGCCCCGTGGTCGACCAGTGCGTGCTCTGTGGTGCCGACCGGGACCTCGTCGCCTTCGATCTCGATGAGGGCGGCATGTTGTGCCGGTCATGCCGCCGGGGCACCGCAGTGAGCCCGGAGGCTCTGCTGCTGATGCAGCAGATCCTCGGTGGGCGGCTCGCCACGGCGCTCGACGCACCCGACTCGGCAGCCACCGCCGAGGTGGACCTTCTGGCCACCCGATCGCTCGAACGCCACCTCGAGCGCCGCCTGCGCTCCTTCGGCGTGCTCGAGCAGGCCTGAGGCCGGTCCGTCAGCGAAGGCGGGCCAGCAGGCCGGAGACCAGGCCGAAGTTGTTGGTGTCGTTGAGGTCGTTCGTGGTGTTGGCGACGACGACGATGAAGATCACGTAGGCCACCAGGAGTCCGAGCACGGCGTAGCCGGTGATGATGCCGGCCAGGGCCATGCCGTCCCCCTGCTGGGTCCCGTTGGACTCACGGATCTGCTTGCGGGCGATGTGGCCCATGATCACCGCTGGGATGGCGCTGACGCAGGTCACGAACCCCGCAACGCCGCAGACGAGTGCGGCGATCGCCAGTCCGTTGGTCGAGCGGATCTGGTACGCGGGCATGGCGTAGGGCATGCCCGGCGGTGGTGCGGCGCCCCACGGCCCGGCTGCAGGTGCAGCGGACGCCTGCTGCGGCGGGTACCACTTGCCGTCCGATGCCTGCCACCATCCGGGGCCCTGGGAGTAGTCGCTCATCTGTTCAGCTTGCCACGATCTCCTGCGACCACCGGGCGGCCGTTGCTAACGTGGGAAGGTTCGTCCGACTACCCGCGAGGCCCACCATGAGTGACTACCCGCCACCGCCGCCCCCGGGCAGCAGCGATCCCGATCCCAGTGAGACGGTCTGGTCGGCACCACCGCCACCCGGCGGCGATGCCCCCCCGGCCCCTCCGAGTCCCGACTACTCGCCGCCCCCGGCCCCCGGCTATGCGGCTCCGCCCGCCCCGGGCTACGCACCGCCGCCCGCGCCTGGCTATGCCGCTCCGCCGCAGGGCTACGCCCCCCAGCCCGCCTACGGCCCGGCCCCGGTGCCGGTCGGCCCGGACGGTCGGCCCCTCAAGTCGAAGATGACCGCCGGCCTGCTCGGCATCTTCCTGGGCAGCATCGGCGTCCATCGCTTCTACCTGGGCTACACGGGCATCGGCATCGCGCAGATCGCCGTGACCATCGTCACCTGCGGGATCGGCGGCATCTGGGGCCTCATCGAGGGGATCCTGATCCTCACGGGCTCGCCCAGCCTCTCCACCGACGCCGAAGGTCGCCCCCTGGCGCAGTGAGCCCCACGACTGGTTGACTCGTTGACCGGTTGACCAGGACGCGAAGAGGCCCTCCCGCAAGGGAGGGCCTCTTCGCGTGGTCTGTGGTGCGTGGCCTGTGCCCGAGTGCTACTGGTCGATGGCTCGCCACTGCTGGGTGGCGTCGTCGAACTGCAGCCATGCCTGTTGGCCCGCATCCCACTGGATGTAGGCGTTGCGGGCCGGGTCCCACTGGGCCTCGGTGCCGGCGGGTGCCGGTGCCGCTGCCGGCGCCGGCCCCTCGGCGGGTGCGGGTGCGGTGTAGGGCTCGGGAGCGACCGCAGGGGGTGGCGTGCCGTAGTCCGGTGCCGCAGGGGGTGGCGTGCCGTAGGCCGGTGGCCCTGACGGAGGCGTGCCGTACGCCGGCGCGGCCGGGGGAGGGGCGGTGCCGTAGGCACCGGGCGCGGCCGGGGCGCCCATCACCGGAGTGCCGTACGGCTGGGCGGCCGCCGTCGGGGCCCCGATGGGCCGGCCGATGTCGTTCTTCCCAACCACGAAGGTCTTGGCCGCTCGGTCGCCGAGTCGGGTGTGGTTGTCACCGGTCAGCATGAGGATGAAGCCGAGCAGGCCGGGGATGCAGTAGGGCAGCATGTCGACGATCAGCAGCAGCCAACGGATGAGGGCCTTCACCGGTCCTGGCACGCCGCCGTCGGGATTGACCACCCGGAGGCCGAGTGCCGCCTTGCCGGGCGTGAAGCCCTTGAAGCCCTGGAGGAACACGAAGATGCCGATCGAGTAACCCAAGCTGACGAGCCAGAGGAGGGCGGCCTTGCCGCCCCCGACGCCGTAGACGGTGTTGCCCGTCGTGATGCACGTGCCGGTACAGATCGCACGGTCGGTGTCTGCCGAATCCGCGAGGAGGAAGAACAGGATCGACCAAATCGCCTGGTAGATGAGCCAGTCGATGATGAAGGCGGCGACACGCTTGCCGACGACGGCGGTGGGGTCTGCTGCTGGTTGGTAGGCGCTCACGGCGCCCTTTCTATCAGTCCCGTCGGGACTGGTCGACGACCCGCCACTTCTGGCCGGCCTCGTCCCAGCCGATCCATTTCTGAACCGACGGCTCCCAGCGCACGTAGGTGTCGAGGGCGTCGTCCCAGACCGGCTCGGTGGATCGCTCCGGGTGCGGTTCCGCCGCGGGGACGGCGACCGGCTGGTCGGGCTCCTGCGACCGCCCTTGCGGCTCGGACGACCCTTGCAGATCCGCCAGCTCCGGCTCTTCAGGGGCTCCACCTGGCGGGGCGGCGTCGGCCCCAGCCGGTTCGGTTTCGGGGCTCGCGGCCAGGCGGGCCGCGAAGGAGCGGTCGACCACGAAGGTGCCGGCGGCGAAGTCGCCGACACGCCGGTGGCCCTTGGTGAAGCTGGCGAGGATGAAGGCCAGCGGAAGCAGGACGATCCAGAGGAGGTCGATGATCCACAGCAGGCTGCGGAGGAAGGCGCGTCCGATGCCGGGGCGGGCCCGCTCACGGGTGACGCACCGGATCTTGCAGAGCGACTTGCCGAGCGTGCGGCCGGTGAGGCCCTGCACGAAGACCAGCTCGCCGACGAGCACCACGGCGAAGATGCCCACGGCGAGCCAGAACTTCGAGCCGGGCACCACGAGGACCGAATCGCCGAGCGACGGGACGGCCTTCGGGAACCACAGGGTGGCGTCGCCGCTCTCGAAGCGGAAGCCCGCGGGCTGGACGGCGATGGCCCGGCCCGTGAAGCGCTGCCCGAAGATGATCACGGGGACAAGGAACGCGGCCAGGTACACGACCGCATCGATGAGCCAGGCGAGGGTGCGCCGGGCCAGGACCGCAGTCGGATCACGTCGATCGGCATCGTCAGTCACAGGTGGTATTCCTACCGCATCGAGGGCCTGAAGGGACACTGGGGGTCGGACGGTAGTCTCACGCCGATGCCCCCCGCCGTCCAGCCCTCGAGTCCCGACCGCATGGAACAGATCGTCAACCTGGCCAAGCGCCGCGGGTTCGTCTTCCCGTCAGCCGAGATCTACGGCGGCTTCCGCTCCACCTACGACTTCGGGCCCATCGGCGTGCTGCTGCTCCGCAACGTGAAGGACGCCTGGTGGCGGTCGATGGTGCAGCAGCGCGACGACGTCGTTGGCCTCGACGCCGCCATCCTGTCGCCGCCGGCGATCTGGGAGGCGTCCGGGCACCTGGCCAACTTCTCCGACCCCCTCGTCGACTGCCGCAGTTGCGGGGCCCGTCACCGGTCCGACGACATCGCCGACCCCGACGTGTGCCCCACCTGTGGCGAGCGGGGGACCTTCACCGAGGCGCGGCAGTTCAACCTGATGTTCAAGACCCACGCCGGTCCGGTGGAGGAGGACGCGGCGATCGCCTATCTGCGACCCGAGACGGCGCAGGGCATCTTCGTCAACTTCGCCAACGTCCTTCAGACCAGCCGCAAGAAGCCGCCGTTCGGCATCGCCCAGATCGGCAAGTCCTTTCGCAACGAGATCACGCCGGGAAACTTCATCTTCCGCACCCGCGAGTTCGAGCAGATGGAGATGGAGTTCTTCGTGCCGCCGGACGACGCTTCCCGGTGGTTCGACTACTGGTGCGAGGCGCGTCACCAGTGGTACGTCGACCTGGGCATCGCCCCCGAACACCTGCGCATGCGCCCCCACGCGGAGGACGAGCTGAGCCATTACTCGTCGGCCACCTCGGACGTCGAGTACCTGTTCCCGTGGGGCTGGGGCGAGCTCGAAGGGGTGGCCAACCGGGGCGACTACGACCTCGTCCAGCACGCGGCCGCGTCGGGCGAGCGGCTCGACTTCTTCGACCCCGCCACCGAGACCCGCTACGTCCCCCATGTCATCGAGCCGGCCGCGGGCGCCACCCGCACGATGATGGCGTTCCTGCTCGACGCCTACGACACCGAGGAGGTCCGCGGTGAGACCCGGACCGTCCTGCGCCTCCATCACCGCCTCGCCCCCTACAAGGTGGCGGTGCTGCCGCTGTCCAAGAAGGACACGCTCACGCCCACCGCGCGCGAAGTGCTCGGGATGTTGCAGGGCGAGTTCATGTGCGACTACGACGAGACGCAGGCGATCGGTCGGCGCTACCGCCGCCAGGACGAGTTGGGCACGCCGTACTGCGTCACGGTCGACTTCGACTCGCTCGACGACCGGGCGGTCACGGTCCGTGAGCGCGACTCGATGGCCCAGGACCGGGTCGCCATCGGCGATGTCGTGGCCTACCTGCGTGAGCGCCTGGCCTGATCCCGTGGCCGATCCCTCCGACGAGACCTGGTTCGCGGCGAATCAGGCGATGTGGGACGAACGGGTGCCCATCCACGTGGCCTCGGACTTCTACGGCGTCGAGTCCTTCCGCTCGGGCCGCTCGACCCTCCAGCCGTTCGAGGTCGACGAGGTCGGGCCGGTGCGGGGGCTCGAGCTCGTGCACCTCCAGTGCCACTTCGGCCTCGACACGATGTCGTGGGCGCGGCTCGGGGCCAGGGTCACCGGGCTGGACTTCTCGGTGCCGGCCGTCGAGGCGGCCCGGTCGATCGCGGCGGAGTGCGGCGTCGACGCACGATTCGTCGCCGCCAACGTCTACGACGCCCTCGAGGTCCTCGACCACCGCTACGACGTCGTCTACGTGAACCTGGGGGCCCTCAACTGGCTGCCGGACGTCTGGCGTTGGGCCGAGATCGCGTGCGAGTTGCTCCGGCCCGGTGGTCGGCTCTACCTGCGCGAGACCCATCCGTTCGGTGACGTGTTCGCCGACGAGACACTCGACGTGGCCTACGACTACTTCGCCGATGCCGAGCCGCTCACCTGGGAGGACGCGGGCACCTACGCCGATCCCGACGCGGAGACCGTGCACAACCGGTCGTTCGAGTGGCAGCACCCCATCAGCGAAGTGCTCTCCGCGGTGCTGGGCCAGGGCCTGCACCTCGACTTCCTCCACGAGCAGCCGTTCACGGTGTTCCAGCGTTGGCCCTTCCTCGAGCGGCACGACGACGGCACCTACTGGATGCCCGACGATCGACCGATGCTCCCACTCATGTACACCCTCCGCGCAACGAAGGCAGGTTGAAGAGATGTCGCCAGAGCAGTTCGTCTTCGGGTTCGATCATCCCCACCCAGTGCACCCGATGGAGTGCAAGGACCTGCTCGGGGGCAAGGGCGCGAACCTGGCCGAGATGACCTCGGTCCTCGGCCTCCCGGTGCCGCCCGGGTTCACCATCACCACCGAGGCCTGCCGGGCGGCCCTGGACGGGGGCTGGCCCGACGGTCTGGACGACGAGGTGGCCGCCCACGTCGAGCGCCTCGAGGCGGAGATGGACCGGCGACTGGGGGCCGGGGCCGAGCCACTGCTCGTCAGTGTGCGATCCGGTGCCAAGTACTCGATGCCGGGGATGATGGACACGATCTTGAACCTCGGGCTCAACGACGTGTCCGTCGAGGCGCTGGCCGAGGCCACCGACGACCGCCGTTTCGCCCTCGACTCGTACCGCCGATTCATCCAGATGTACGCGAAGGTCGTGCTCGGCGTGCCGGGCGAGGGGTTCGACCGGCGGTTCGACGGTGCCCGCGACCTCGCCGGCGTCGCGACCGACCACGAGATCCCCGCCGACCTGCTCGAGTTCGTGATCGGGCGCTTCAAGGAGCTGGTGGCCGACCACACGGGCGAGCCGTTCCCGCAGGACCCGGTAATGCAGTTGCGCGGGGCCATCGAGGCCGTGTTCCGGTCGTGGCAGTCCCCGCGGGCGATCACCTACCGGAACCGTGAGGGGCTCCCGCACGACCTCGGCACCGCGGTGAACGTGCAGGCCATGGTGTTCGGCAATCGGGACGACAACTCGGGCACCGGCGTTGGCTTCACCCGCGACCCCGCCACCGGCACGGCGGGCAGCTTCGGCGACTTCCTCGTCAACGCCCAGGGCGAAGACGTGGTGGCCGGCATCCGCAAGACGCAGCCGCTCGAGGAGATGGGTGCCCGGTGGCCCGAGCTCTACGGCCAGCTCCAAGGCATCTTCGCCACGCTCGAGCACCACTACCGGGACATGTGCGACACCGAGTTCACCGTCGAGCAGGGCCGGTTGTGGATGCTCCAGACCCGCGTCGGCAAGCGCACCGGCGCGGCCGCCCTGCGGCTGGCGGTGGCGATGGTGGACGACCCGTCGATCGCCCTGAGCCGGGCCGAGGCCGTGCAGCGCGTCTCGGCCGACCACCTCGACCAGGTGCTCCACCCCCAGTTCGAGCATGTCGAGCACCAGGTGCTGACCACGGGGCTGGCCGCCTCGCCGGGCGCCGCGGTCGGCCGAGCGTACTTCGACGCCGACGAGGCGTTGGCCGCGGCCAGTGCGGGCGAGGACGTGATCCTCGTTCGCCAGGAGACCTCGCCCGAGGACGTGCACGGCATGGAGGCGGCCCAGGGCATCCTCACCTCACGCGGTGGACTGGTGAGCCATGCGGCGGTCGTGGCCCGAGGCTGGGGAAAGCCTGCGGTGTGCGGGGCCGAGGCGGTGCTGGTCGAGGGCGACTCGTTCACCGTGGGAGAGGTGACCGTCCGTCGAGGTGACACGATCTCGATCGACGGCACCACCGGCGAGGTCGTGCTCGGGGCGATGCACCTCACCCAGGGCGACACGCCACCCGAGTTCGACACGATCCTGGGTTGGGCCGACGAGATCCGGGGTGCCGCAATGGGGGTGCGTGCCAACGCGGACACCGCGGACGACGCGGCGCGGGCCCGCCGGCACGGCGCCGAGGGCATCGGCCTGTGCCGGACCGAGCACATGTTCCTCGGCGACCGTCTGCCGGTGGTGCAGCGGATGATCCTCGCGGACACCCCCGAAGAGGAAGATGCGGCGCTGGCCGAGCTGGGCCGTGTCCAGCGTCACGACTTCGAGGCGATCCTCGAGGCCATGGACGGCCTGCCCGTCACGGTGCGGCTGTTGGACCCTCCGCTCCACGAGTTCCTTCCCGACGTGGAGGAGCTGGCGGTGCGTCAGGCCACCGACGGCCTCTCCGAGCGCGACACGGCACTGCTGGCCGCGGCGCGTACCTGGCAGGAGGCCAACCCCATGCTCGGAACACGGGGCGTGCGCCTCGGGGTCCTGAAGGCGGGGCTCTACCGCATGCAGGTCCGGGCGCTGCTCGAAGCGGCGGCCTCGCGACGCGCCGCCGGGGGTCGGCCCATGGTCGAGATCATGATCCCCCTCGTGGTCTCGGAGCCCGAGTTGGCCCTTGCCCGGCAGTGGGTCACCGAGGAACTGGCAGGACCGGCGGGCGCTGGTGTGGATCCCGACGACCTGCGCATCGGCACCATGATCGAGACCCCTCGCGCCGCCGTCTGCGCCGACCAGATCGCACGGCAGGCCGACTTCTTCTCGTTCGGCACGAACGACCTCACCCAGATGGCCTTCGGGTTCAGCCGCGACGACGTCGAGGGTCGGCTCATGGAGACCTACCTCGAGCTCGGCCTGCTTCCCGGCGACCCCTTCGACAGCATCGACGTCGACGGTGTGGGCGCACTGGTGGCCATGGCCATCGAACGGGGCAGGGTCACCCGACCCGACCTCACGTTGGGGGTGTGCGGCGAGCACGGGGGCGATCCCGCCTCGATCGCGCTCTTCCACCGCCTCGGGCTCGATTACGTGTCGTGCTCCCCGTTCCGGGTGCCGATCGCCCGGCTGGAGGCCGCGCGAGCGGTCCTGAGCGCACAGGCGGCCGGGTAGCCTCGAGGTGATGCAGCGTCGACGATCGGCCCGCCGATGCTGATCGGGGCGCTGTCCATGCGGCTCGCGTCCACGAGCGAGTCGACAACGGTCGATTTCGTGAGCTTCGAGGTCCTGGCCTGGCAATGGGCCCTCTTCGTTGCCGTGATCGTGGGCCTGCTGATGCTCGACCTGTTCGTGTTCAACCGCGACGCCCACGTGGTCACCGCTCGCCAGGCGGCGGTCCAGACCGCTTTCTGGGTGACGCTCGGCCTCGCCATGACCCTGGTGTTCTGGTTCTGGCAGGGCGGTCCGGCCGCGGGGGAGTACCTCGCCGGGTACCTCCTCGAGAAGAGCCTCTCGATCGACAACGTCTTCGTGTGGTCGCTGATCCTCAGCTACTTCGCCGTTCCGAGGAAGTACCAGCACCGGGTGCTGTTCTGGGGCATCTTCGGAGCGCTCGTGTTCCGTGCCATCTTCATCTTTGCGGGCGTGGCGCTCCTCGAGCGCTTCGAGTGGATCATCTACGTCTTCGGCGCCATCCTGCTGTACACCGCGATCCGGCTCCTCACCCAGGACGACGAGGAGGTCCACCCCGAGAACAACCCGGTGTTGCGACTGGTCCGCCGGGTGATCCCCTCCACCTCTGACTACAACGGCCAGCACCTGTTCGTCCGTCACCGCAGGAAGATCCTGGCGACGCCGCTGTTCGCGGTGCTCGTCGTGGTCGAGACCAGCGACGTGATCTTCGCCGTCGATTCCATCCCGGCGATCCTGGCGGTGACGCGTGAGCAGTTCATCGTGTTCACGTCGAATGCCTTCGCCATCCTCGGCCTCCGCTCGCTCTACTTCCTGCTCGCCGACCTGAAGGACCGCTTCGAGTACCTGCAGGAAGGCCTGGCCCTCATCCTCATCTTCGTCGGGGCCAAGATGCTGCTGTCCCAGGTCATCCACATCTCGACCGCGCTGTCTCTGCTCGTGATCGTCGCCATCCTCGTCGGCGCCATCGTCTGGTCGGTGGTGATGGTGCGGCGCCAGGAGCAGCTGGGCGCCGAGGGCGACGCGCCCGTCGACGAGCCGACGTCCTGACCGGTGGGGATCGTCGACGAGGACATCGTCCGTGTCCGCGAGGCCACCGACCTCGTCAACGTGGTCACCCAGCACCTGCAGCTCAGGCGCGTGGGGAACCGCTGGGTGGGCCTGTGCCCGTTCCACGCCGAGAAGACCCCGTCGTTCTCGGTCAACGCCGAGCAGGGCCTCTTCTACTGCTTCGGTTGCCAGGCCAAGGGCGACGCCATCACCTTCGTGCGCGAGATCGAGCACCTCGACTTCCCGGGCGCGGTCGAGTGGTTGGCGGCGAAGGCGGGGATCACGCTGCGCTACACCGACACGGGCGAGAACGAGGGTCGCCGCCGCCGGAAGCGACTCGTCGAGGCCATGGCCCGGGCGGTCGAGTGGTACCACGAGCGGCTCGTCTCGGGCGCCGACGCCAAGGAGGCCAGGGGCTACCTCCGGGCGCGCGGCTTCGACGGTGAGGGGGTGCGCCGTTACCGGCTCGGCTGGGCCCCCGACGACTGGGACGCGCTGAGTCGGGCGCTGAAGGTGCCGGACGACGTGCTGAAGGACTCGGGGCTCGGGTTCATCAACCGCCGGAACCGCCAGCAGGACGCCTTCCGCGGCAGGGTCCTGTTCCCGATCTTCGACGTCCAGGACGACCCGGTGGCCTTCGGTGGCCGCATCCTGCCCGGCCACGACGGGCCGAAGTACAAGAATTCGTCCGAGTCGGCCCTGTACGCCAAGAGCAAGGTGCTCTACGGCCTCAACTGGATGAAGGCGGGCATCGTCGAGGCCGACGAGGCCATCGTGTGCGAGGGGTACACCGACGTGATCGGCTTTGCCGATGCCGGCATGCCCCGGGCGGTGGCCACCTGCGGGACGGCGCTCACCGAGGAGCACTTCCGCACCCTGAAGCGCTACGCCCACCGGGTCGTGCTCGCGTTCGACGCCGACGCGGCCGGCCAGGCTGCCGCCGAGCGGTTCTACGAGTGGGAGAAGGCCTACGAGATCGACGTCGCGGTGGCCGACCTCCCTGCCGGCGTCGACCCCGCCGATCTGGCCCGGTCCGACCCGGCCGCGCTCGTCGCCGCCGTCGGGGGGGCGACCCCCTTCCTGGGGTTCCGCGTGAAGCGGGCCCTCGCGGCCGGGTCGATCGCCTCGCCGGAGGGTCGCGCCCGCACGGCCGAGGCCGCGCTCGCCGTCATCGCCGAGCACCCGAGTGAGCTCGTTCGCGACCAGTACCTGATGGAGGTGTCCGACTACTGCCGGCTCGCACCGGACCAGTTGCGCCACCAGCTGGGGCGTAGTGGGTCGTCGGCGGGTCGCCCGACGGCGGTCGTTCGACGGCGCGACCAACGCGCGGGTGTCGAGATCGAGGCGCTCCGGTTGGCGGTCCATCGGCCCGACGAGGTCGCCGACCTCCTCGACGAGGTGCTCTTCGACGATGAGCTGCACGTCGCCGTCTTCCGAGCCCTCGCTCCCGGGGGAACGATGCACGACGTCCTCGAACGGTGTGATCCGGGGGCGGCCGACCTGTTGCAGCGCCTGGTGGTCGAGGAGGCGGACGCCGATCCCGAGAACGTGGCCAACCTGTTGATCGCGGCGGCCGCCCGGCGATCGCTCCGTGCGCTCGATGCGGCGAACCGCCGCCACCACGACGTGGAGCGGTCCGGTCAGATCGCATGGCTCAAGATGCGCATCGAGGAGATCGGCCCGGACGACGCCGACCCCGAGGTGCGCGCCCAGTTGTTAGCCTGGCTCGCAGAACAGGCCACCACGGCCGAGGAGACCGCATGACGAACGGGGCACAGCTGCTCGGTGGGACAGGGGTCCAGGGCCGACCGGCGCCGCCGGGTGCGGCCATTCCCGGCGTTGCCCGAACGGACGGTTGGTGATCGACGCGGTCACGCCGGCCGAACCGATCGGTGGCGCGGGCGTTCGGCGCGACGCGGCCCTGCTCGGGGCGGCCGGCGACCGGCTCCCGCCATGGGCCGGCATTCCGGACGCGGCGATGGGAGCGCTGCTCGACCGGGGCCGCGCCAAGGGCGAGTTGACCCTCGACGAGGTGCTCCACGTCATGAAGGACGTCGAGGTGACCGCCGAGGTGATCATCGGCGTTCGTTCGCTCCTGCATGGCGAGGGCATTGCCCTCGACGAGACGCTCGACGCCTCGCTCCGCCCGGCTCAGGGCCCGAAGCCGCGAGCGAAGGCCCGCGCCCCGGTATCCGGCACCGACGGTTCGCAGGCGGGTGCGACCTCCGACCCGGTACGCATGTACCTGAAGGAGATCGGCCGGGTCTCGTTGCTGAACGGCGAGCAGGAGGTCGAGCTGGCCAAGCGCATCGAGGGCGGCGCCGAGGCCGAGGCGAAGCTCGCCGCGTTCGCGAGTGCCGACGCCGCCTCCGTCCCGAGCACCGACGAGCGGCGTGGGCTCGAGCGCCTCGTCTCGGATGGCGAGGTGGCCAAGCAGGCACTCACGCAGGCCAATCTGCGGCTCGTCGTGTCCATCGCGAAGCGGTACGTCGGCCGGGGGATGCTGCTGCTCGACCTGATCCAGGAGGGCAATCTCGGCCTCATGCGGGCGGTCGAGAAGTTCGACTACTCCAAGGGTTTCAAGTTCTCCACCTACGCGACCTGGTGGATCCGCCAGGCCATCACCCGAGCCATCGCGGACCAGGCCCGTACGATCCGCATCCCGGTGCACATGGTCGAGTCGATCAACAAGGTGTACCGCGTGCAACGCCAGATGATGCAGGAGCTCGAGCGCGAGCCGACCGTCGAGGAGTTGGCCGAGAAGGTCGACATGACGCCGCAGCGGGTGCGCGAGATCCAGCGCATCTCACAGGACCCACTCTCGCTCGACTCGCCTGTCGGCGAGGAGGACGACTCCAACCTCGGTGACTTCATCGAGGATCAACATGCCGAGGCCCCCGCCGAGGCCGCGGCCCGCAAGGCGCTCGGCGACGCCGTGATCGAGGCCCTCGACGAGTTGAACGATCGCGAGAAGCAGGTGGTCCGCCTGCGGTTCGGGCTCGATGACGGCCAGGCGCGCACCCTCGAGGAGGTCGGCCGTGAGTTCGGCGTGACCCGGGAGCGCATCCGCCAGATCGAGTCCAAGACGCTGGCCAAGCTCCGGCACCCGCATCGCAGCCAGAAGCTGCGCGACTACCTCGACGGCGAGTAGGTCAGTTGCTCCACTCGGGGCGCATCAGGTCGACGGTCGGGTCGGTTGCCTCGCCGCTTCCCCGTCCGACGGTCCGTCGCGCCCTCGCCGCTGCGGCCTGGACGGGCCCCGACTGGATGGCCCTGGCCCCCCAGCGGTTCAGCTGCTCGTAGCGGCGGCGGCCCGCCTTGGCGCCCAGGTAGTAACCCACGGTTCCGCCCACGATCAGCCCGGTTCTGAATCTCATGCCCCAGTTCTACCCCTTCGTCGGGTGTCTCACGCTTCGAGTGGGAATGACGCCCGATCCGAGTGCCCGGCGACCAGCATGTCGTCGGCCGTCGTTCGATCGGCTACTGCCGTGCACGGACCCACGGAAAGGTATCGGGCCGCATCGACCCGCTGCTATCGTCGGAATCCCTTCCGGGGTAGCTCAGTTGGCAGAGCGCTCGACTGTTAATCGAGTTGTCGTGGGTTCGAGCCCCACCCCCGGAGCCGAGCCTTCACCCCAGTACCGGCTGGAGCCTCCGTCAGGCCAGGGACCAGCCGAGGGTGATGGTCCCGGTTGCCGCGGCGTACCCGTCGACGGCGATGCGATAGGTGACCCCCGACGCCACCGCGAAGGAGACCTGGCTCTGGAGGCCGCACGTGTCGTCGTTGCCCGCGACCAGGGCGAGGGCGTTGACGGCGGTGCCGGTGTAGGCGGCGAGCAGCGTGTCGAAGTCACTGCCGCAGGTGTTGAAGGTGGCGGTTCCCGTGGCGGGTGCGGTCCAGCGGTACCAGACCGACCGGCCTCCCGCGTCCCCGGCGTGGTTCGGCTCGCCCACTTCCTTGGTCGCCGCCTTGTTGGTGCCCGAGGCGGTGCCGGTGGCACCGGTGATCACCTGGGCGTTCGCGAAAGCGTCGTTCGGTGGTGGCGTGTAGCCGAGGAAGGCGTTGATGGTGGTGGTGTTGGCGGCGGTGATGTTGAAGGTGGTGGCGCCGGCGTAGTCGGGGCTGTTGTCCCAGTATTCCTGGGTGCGGCCGCCGTTGGGGTCGACGAACGTGGCCCGGTAGGTGCCGGGGGCCAGCCCGGGCAGGGTGTAGGTGCCGTTGGCGGCGGTGACGGCGCCGCCGGCGATGCCGGTGGGCCCGATGGCGATGGCCCACGCGCCGGTCAGGGAGGGGGGGTCGGGGGGGTCGTTGGTGATGAAGCCGGCCATGGTGCCGGTGTTGGGGTTCAACGCGGCGTTGGCGGTCCCGGGGGCGGTGACCGACACCGCGGACGGCAGGCCGGTGGAGGGCAGGTTGTCGAACCATTCCATGTCGTGGCTGCCGGTGGCGTCGAGGAACGCCAGTTTGTAGTCACCCGCGGCCAGGTTCAGGGTGTATTGGCCCGACGCGTTGGTGGCCGCGGCCCGCACGATCTGGTAGTCCGCGGCCCGTAACGCCAGCACCCGCCCGTTGGCCAACGGCGCGTTGGTGCCCGTTTCGGTGACGGTGCCCGAGATCGTCGACCCGGTCCCCACCAGCGTCTGGGTGGGCAGCGACGCGTTCGCGGCGGTCGCGTTGCCGGCGGTGACCGCCGTCGGGGTGGCGCCGGGCAGCGTCGGCGAGTTCGGGAAGAACCGGGTGGCGTGCGCGCCGGTGGGGTCGATGAACCCGACGTAGTGGTTCCCGGCCCGCAACCCCGGGATGGTCAACTGGCCGGCCCCGTTCGCGGTCACGGCCGCTTCGGTCGCGCCGGTGTTCGCCGGCGAGGCCGACAACGCCAGGCCCCACACCCCCGAAATCGGGGT
>JAYRVH010000008.1:0-60007 GCA_041918615.1 Acidimicrobiales bacterium | reverse complement strand
GGCACCCCCACCGCATGCACACGATGCGGGTGTCGCCGGACCTCGACGCGGGGATCGAGGTGGTCGGCGGGCCGTGGACCACCGGGCAGCGGGCGAGGGACACGATCGAGCCCGCGGCCGAATGGGCCGAGGTGCCCGGCATCGCCACCCGACCGTTCGTCCTGGAGCGGCGCCGCGCGGTCGGCCGAGGCGCGGCCGAATGCCGATGGGCTCTTCCCGACGATGAGCACGGGCCCGTCGCTCTGGTCGGGTTCTCCATCCGGTCGCTCTCCCACGACGCCGGCTTCAACCTGGCCGGGCTGTCCGTCGGTACCGACGGCGCCGGATCGGCCTGGGTGCGTGTCGAGGCCGGCAAGGTGCCCGACCGGCCCGAGCACTTCGCGGAGATCGAGATCGAGGCCGATCTGCAACTGGCGGGTGTCGGCCCCGATGCCGGGCACCCCACGCCGGTCGTCCCCGAAGTGCGACGGGTCGAGGCGGCCGGTGTGCACAACGGCGCCGGCGTCAACCCGCAGCATCGGGCGCGGCTGCTTCGCGTGGGCCCCGAGGCCCCGCTCGCGCTGGGCGGCTTCTCGTGGTCCGTGACCAACACCCCGAAGCGTCGCGGACGTTACCTACGGCGTTGGGTGACGAGGGTCGTGCCCGGGGGTGTCGAGTTCCTCGTCTCGAACGCAGGGATCGTCACCCGCCCCACCGATCTCGATCTCGAAGTCTTCGCCGTTGTGGCCAGGAGCCCCGATGCCTGATCTGTCCCCGTTCGTTCTCAGCCCGCGGCAGAAGGTGGCCGAGGTGCGCTCGTTCGCCGTGGCTCACCGTCGGGCGCTCGGTTGGCTCCGTGGGACGGTGGGCTTCGTCGCCACCCTGGTCCGCTACGTGCGCCTCCGCGTCGGCACCAGCGGCGGCTCCGCGCCCATGGTCGACGACTCGGTGTCGATGGCCGTGGCCATGTACCGCACGCTCACCCCCCGGCTGGGCGCCGACGAGGCCCTGCGGGTCGTCCGCGATCAGGTGGTGGCCTCGGGTGCGGAGATGATGGAGGACTGGCTCCCCGAAGAACGCTCGATCGTGGCGCTGGGTGATCAGGTGCGGGTGGTGATGGGCGACGCGGAGACCCGGGGGATCTATCGCATCGAAGCCCTGTCGACCACCGAGACGGGCATCATGCTCGATGTCACGTCGTGCCGGTACGCGGAGCTCACGCGCCAGATGGGCGCGCCCGAGGTCGGCCAGGTGTTCTGTGCGGTCGACCAGCCGTTCGTGGCCGGCGCCCTGCCCGGCCTCCCCTTCACCTGCGCCACCACCATCGCCCGGGGTGACGACCGCTGCCGGTTCCGCGCCGGTGACGAGGCTTGAGCCGGGTCGCTGATCGCCGCCCCGCCGGGTTCTGGCGATAGTCGGCCGGTGGTCCGAAGGTCAGCCGATGCCGAGGGCCGCGGCGACGAGGGCGCCGGCCACGAGGCCCGCGCCCAGGCCGGCGGTGACGTCGAGCGGGTTGTGGGCCCCGACGTAGACCCGGCCCACCATCACCGCCAACGTCAGCACGGCGGGCAGGATCAGGCCGTACAGGGCGAGGTCGTCCGCGATGACCGACGACACGGCGGCCACCAGCACCACGTGGCCGGACGGGAAGCTCGGGCCCGACGAAGGCACGTCCGAGCCCCGCAGTGTGGCATCGGGCTCGCTCGTGCCGGGCCGCTGACGGACCTTCAGGTACTCCGCCATCCAGTGGCGGATGGCCCGCTCGGCGGCCAGCTTCAGCCCGGCGGCCGCCACCACCGCCACGGCCAGCCGCAGGTCGTGCCAGGCCCACGCGACGGCCAGGCCCACCAGCGTGCCCACCACCAGGTTGCCCAACTGCATGGGCAGCCACAGCGGCCAGTAGAGCCGGTCGGGCAGGCCGTTGACCGCCCGGAAGACCCGCTGTTCGGCCGGGTGGATGACGGGGTGGCGGGCGCCGGCCAGCGACAGGCCCAGGATCACCGCGCCACCGATCAGCGCGGTCAGCGTGGCTGGGTGCATCGTCAGAAGGTACGCCCAACCGGGTCCCTCGAAATGAACGAGGGCCGGTCGGTGTTGAGACGGCGACACGCCGGATCGAGGAGCAGACGATGAGTGCAGCGGTGACGGTGATCGGGTCGGGCGATGTCGGGGCGACGCTGGTGCGGGCCTGGAGGCGGGCCGGACGCGAGGTGGTGCTGGGCGCCCGCGACCCACAGTCCGAGAAGGTGCAGGCCGTGGCGGCCGAGACCGGCGCCACGGTGGCCGAGCTCGGGGACGCCCTCGCGGCAGCGGCCGTCGTGGTGTTGGCGGTCCCGGGAGGCGCGGCGGCCGGACTGATCCGGGCGCACGACGATGCGTTCGCCGGCACGGTGGTGATCGACGCCACCAATGACCTGAGTGGCGGCGCCGGCGGGCCAGAGCTCTCGTCGCTCGGCGCCCTGACGGAGGTGGCCCCGACCGCCCTCGGGTACCGGGCCTTCAACTCGGTGGGGTGGGAGGTCATGGCCGACCCGGTGCTCGGTGGGGTGCGGGCCGACTTGGCGTTCGCCGGCCCCGACGGGCCCGAGCGCGAGACGGTCGAGGAATTGATCAGCGACGTCGGGTTCGGTCCGGTCTACGTAGGCGCTGACGCGGCCGCTCACCGCGCCGTCGACGGGCTCATGACCCTGTGGTTCGCGCTGGCGTTCGGCCAGGGTCGCGGGCGCCGCTTGGCGCTGCACCTCCTCACCGACTGACAGTGGGCCCCCTCCCGTTCCACGGCCGACCCTGAACCGCGGCGTTGGGCCCCGAGGGGTTGGCCGGGGAGCTGCAGGTCTGGCATCGACCCTGAGCTGGGGCGGAGTGCTGACGGGTTGCGACGCTCAGGACTGGGGGATTCAGCCCACCTGGGTCGGGCCCGCACGGGGGGCTGCTCGTATCGTTGTCAGTGGAGTGAACGAGGAGGCAAGTGAAGGGGGAGGCAGCGGTGGACGGTCTGGGCAAGCATCGAATGGGGGTAGCGCGAGGGGTAGCGCTGGGTGTGGCGGTGTCGATGATCCTCGTCGCGTCGTGTGGCAGCAGCGGTGACGACGACACGAGCGTGGGCGCCGATGCACCCGCCGAGACAACCGTCACCACCGACGTGCCGGTCGCCCTCGACGACTACGCATGGGACCAGGTGGCCGACGGGGCGCCGTGGGGTGGCCGGGCCGGCCTGCGGGTCGTCGAGCTCGGCGGCGACCTGCTGGTGCTCGGCGGGCGCACCCCCAAGGACTCGCCCATCCCCGGCGACAGCGAGCTGTGGGGTGACGTGTGGCAGAGCGCCGACGACGGCGTGACCTGGGACCAGGTCACCGAGACCGGTGACGCCTTCCCTGCCCGCGCCTACTTCCAGGCGGTCACGCTCGACGGCATGGTCTACGTGCTCGGTGGCCAGAACTTCGGCCTGCCCAGCTCGACCTTCTTCAACGACGTGTGGCGCAGCGCCGACGGCGCCGAGTGGGAACAGGTGACCGATGACGCGCCCTGGGCGGGGCGGGCCGGGCTGATGGCGGCCGTGCTCGACGACCAGATCTATGTCTTCGGCGGCTCCCGCAACGACGACACCGCGGTGGTGGGCCCCAACGGACCGGCACGGGAGTACTTCAACGACGTGTGGCGCAGCGCGGACGGGGCCGAGTGGGAAGAGGTCGCGCCGTCGGCCCCGTGGGAGCCGCGGGCCGGTGGCGCGGTGGTGGTGAAGGACGACGAGCTGTACCTGCTCGGCGGTGAGGAGGGCTTCGTGTGCTCGCCACAGCCCGACTGCGAGCCGCCCTACTTCAACGATGTGTGGAAGACCGGCGACGGTGAGACCTGGGACGAGGTGACGCCCGAGGCCGAGTGGTCGGCTCGTCCGGGCCACCAGTGCGAGCTTCTCGACACCACCATCGTGTGCTTCGGCGGGTTCGGCCAGCCCGACAACCCCGTCGACATGTGGGCCAGCGAGGACGGGGCGACCTGGCAGTTGCTGCCGCAGTCGCCCTGGGATGCCGAGGGCCCCGACGCCGTTCGCTACGACTTCGACTCGGTGGCCGTGCAGGGCGGTCCGGACGGCGTGCCTGCCATCGTCACCGTGGGTGGCGACCGCGAGACCTTCGACTTCACCGACCCCGAGAACTACCTCCGGGTGGAAGACGACGTCTGGACGTTCGCCGCACCGGGCTGACGGGCGCCCTCAGCCGGGGGCCGGGGACACCTCGACCGGGATGCCGTTGACCACCGCGTTGTTGCTGAGGGGGTCGGTCAGGTAGCCGGGAGCCAGCAGGTTGTTGTTGACACCGGGATGCTCGCGGGCCACCGAGAGCCGGGTGCCGGCCTTGTCGTGGCCCCAGCCGTGGGGGAGCGAGACCACGCCGGGCATCATCTCGTCGCTCACCTCGACGGGCACCTCGACCTGTCCGGCCTCGGACCGCACGGACGCGACCGACCCGTCGGTGACGCCCGTGCGCGCGGCGTCGTCGGGGTGGATGAGCAGGGTGCAGCGCTCCTTGCCCTTCACGAGCACGTTCACGTTGTGCATCCACGAGTTGTTGGAGCGCAGGTGGCGGCGGGACGTGAGGACGAGGCCACCGGCCGGCCGGTCGAGGCGCTCGGCCAGCCGGGGCAGGTCGGCGGTGATGTAGGGCGGGGCCAGCTCGATCTTCCCGGATGGGGTGTTCAGCAACTCGCGCACCCGGGGCACCAGCGGGCCCCTGTCGATGCCGTGGGGGTTGTCACGAAAGTCGTCGAGGGTGAGCCCGTCCGGGTCCTCGCCGTAGCGGTCGCCGAACGGGCCGGTGCGGATCTGGAGGTCCAGCAGGCGCTCGGGGCCGCCGTGGTCGTAGTGGGCCATCGTCGCTCCTGCGTCGACACCTTGGGCATCGCAGAGCGCGGCGAAGAAGCCGTCGTCGAGCATGCCCACGTCGATGTCGTCCGCAGGGAACCCGGCGATCATCGCCCCGAGGCGGGTGAGGATCTCCCACTCGGCGGGGCGGTCGTCGGCCGGCGGGAACACCGCCGGCGAGAAGTTGCCCATGCTTGACGCGGCCCACATGGTGATCAGGTCGTCGAAGTGCGGCTGCTCGAGGGCCGACAGGCCTGGAAGGATCACGTCCGCGTGGCGGGTGGTCTCGTTGAGCCAGTTGTCGATGCTGATCATGGCCTCGAGGGCAGGTAGGGCATCATCGAGGCGGCCGGCGTCGGGCGCGCTGATCACCGGGTTGCCGGCGACGGTGATGAGCGCCTTCACCTGGCCGTCACCCGGCGATGCGATCTCTTCGGCGAGGCACGACAGCGGTACCTGGCCCAGCACCTCGGGGGCGCCCCGCACGCGGGTCTTCCACCGGCCGAAGGTCACGCCGTCGGCGAAGTCGGGCAGGGGCAGCGAGTTCACGCCCCAGGCGACGGGATTGCCGAACATGAGGCCGCCGGGCGTGTCGAAGTTGGCGGTGAGGATGTTGACCACGTCGACCAACCACGAGGCGAGGGTGCCGAACTCCTGGTTGCAGGTGCCGATGCGGCCGTAGACCGTAGCGGTGGGTGCGGCGGCGATCTCGCGGGCGAGACGGCGGATGGTGTCGGCGTCGACTCCGCAGGTGGCAGCCACCCGTTCGGGTGCCCAGTCCGCCGCGGCTGCCTCGACCTCGTCGAGCCCGTTCACCAGGTCGGCAAGGCCGCCGAGGTCGACGAGGCCTTCGGCGAAGAGCACGTGGGCGATGGCCAGCAGCAGGGCGGCGTCGGTGCCGGGCACGATGGGCACCCATTCGTCGGCCACGTCAGCGGTGCCGGTACGACGCGGGTCGACCACCACCACCTTGCCGCCGCGGTCGCGGATGCGCCCGATCTCGCCGAGCACGTCCGGGCACGCCAGCAAGCTGCCCTGTGATGCCTGGGGGTTGCCCCCCAGGATCATCCAGTAGTCCGTGCGGCGGATGTCGGGCGTGGGGATCCACCACATGTGGCCATAGAGCAACATGGTCGACACGTTCTTGGGCCACTGGTCGACGGTGCCCGCCGAGTAGATGATCGGCAGGTCGGCCAGGCCGACGAAGAGCCCGATGTAGCGGCCCAACGAGAAGTTGTGGGCGGTCGGGTTGCCGATGTAGGCGGTGACGGCCGCCTTGCCGTGGCGGTCGATGACCCTGCCCAGCAGCTCACCGCACCGGGCGAAGGCCTCGTCCCAGGTGGCCTCGCGGAACTCGCCACCTTCCTTGATCAGCGGCGACCGCAGTCGGTCGGGGTCGTGGTGCAGGTGGCCGAGGGTGGTGCCCTTGGGGCAGAGGTACCCCTTGCTCCACACATCGTCGCGGTCGGACCGGATCAGCTCGACCCGCTGGTCCTGCACGTGGACCTCGAGGCCACACATCGCCTCGCACAGCGGGCACGTCCGCAGGTGGATCTGGCGATTGGTCACGCGCCCGCCAGTCGGGCCCGGAGCGTCTCGACCCCGTCGCCGGTGAGGTCGTCGAGGGCGACGGCCCGGCCGGCGATGGCGAGGACGAGGGCTTCGGCGGGGCCCTGCACGAGGGCACCGGTTCCTGACGACCAGTCGAGGTCGGTGGCCGCGAAACCCAGCCCTGCCACCCTGCTCTTCGGGACGAAACCGGTGAACCCGTCGGCGGTGGCGTCGAGCACCGCCCGCGCGGCCGTCGGGTCGAGCGCGCGGACGATGCCGAGGGGCCGGCGGATGTCCTGGCCGTGCACGACGATGTCGGTGAGGGGGGCTTCCGGGCCCGACATGGGCGGGGTGAAGCGGTGCTCGGCGTTCGCCCGCAGGGTGTCGACGAGCTCGGCGGTCGGCCGCTGGGCCTGCTCTTGGGCGAAGGTGTCCATGGCTCGGTTGAAGTTGCCGAGGCACCGGGCGATGCGAATCATCAGCGTCGGCACCGACACCTCGAAGGGGACGACGAGGTGCCCGGCCACCTCGCGCACCGTCCAGTCCGTGCAGAGGCTCGGCGTCGCCCACTGCTCGGGGGTCAGGGCGTCGAGCTCGTCGGCGAGCTCGACGCGCTCGACCGCAATCAGCGCGAACACGTCATCGGCTGACATGACGCAACCGTAGACAACTGCCAGCCTCCGTCCTCACCGATGATCTGGCCGAGGACTCCGCCCGGGCCGGTCCACATGGTCCGGTTCACGCAGAACCTCGGACCGAGGGCGATCAGGAGAAGCGTTCGGAGGTCACCCGCATCTCGTGGCCGCGTCACCTCGGCGCGGAAGTGGGCCTGTCGGTGGCGGGTCTCCCGGTCGGTCCGTCCAGGCGGGGACACCGGGGGCAGGGTGCGCCCAATCCGTGAGAAGCCCCACGATTCTCCGCCCGGACCGACCGGCGGCGCGAGGCTCAGACGCCAGCGCTGATGATCGCGGCCAGCGTGTCCTCGGCGACCGGCTGGTAGTCCCACACGTCGACGCCCACGTTGATCTGACGTCCCTGCACCCTCCACGTGTTGTGCACGTGGCCGTGGACGATCCAACGGCCGCGGTCGATCGGCCGGTGCTGCGAATAGCGGTCGGCGTCGTGACTGTCGCCTTGGTAGGGGAAGTGGCAGGCGACCACGTCGGCGTCGCCGATGGAGAGATCGACGCTGTCCTGGTGGATCTCGTCGAAACCGGCGTCGCGGTAGGTGACCGTCCACTCGTCGACTCTCGCCTTGCGCTTGGCGGCGTGGCCGAACCAGCAACGGTCGTGGTTGCCCGCGAGGAGGATCTTGCGACCGGCGAGACCCCTGACCAGTCCGAGCGAGTCGGCGATCTGCCCCATGGCCATGTCGCCGAGCACCCACACCTCGTCGTCAGCCGCGACCACCCGGTTCCAGCGCTCGACGAGCGAGCGGTTCATCTCGTCGACATCGGCAAACGGCCGGTCGCAGTACTCGATGATGTTCGCGTGTCCGAGGTGCAGGTCGGACGTGAACCAGCGGGCCATGCCCCCATCTTGGCGTCGACAAAAGGTCCAAGACCTCCCGATTCGAGTTGCGCACGCACCCCGTCGGTAGATCAGTTCGTGATCGACGAGGCCACGTGGGCCCAGTTCGTCGCCGTTCGTCGCCGTGCTCGATGAGCCGGTGCGCCCCGATCCTCGGCTGGTCGAGCTGCTCGCTCGGCAGGCTCGCATCCGACGCCGGGGACCTCTTTGACGCCCCGGGCGTCGGATGGTCTTGTGAGCGTCCCGAATGATCCTGGGGACTGGCCGTCAGCGTGTCCCGGTGAGCATTGCCGCCGCCCGTTCGTAGCGGGGGTCGGTGTCGCCGGCGATGCGGCCGACCCAGCGCAGGACCTCGGCGGTGTCGAGGCTCGTGCCGAGGGTGAGCATGGCCTCGATGTCGATCCAGTCCTTCGGCCGGTTGAACACCGCCTTGCAGACGGCGAGATGGTCGGCGGACAGCACACGGATCTCGGTCTCGGCGAACGGGACGGTGACCGTCGCCTCGCGAGCGGCGTCGTGGAACGGGTCGTAGGCGAAGAACAGGTCGACGGGGGTGTCGTCCCACCACACCCGGGCCTGGCCGTCACGCTCGATCAGCGGCTGCGACCCGGCCGTCTGTACGCCGAGCGCCGACAGAGAGCCGAGCACCTCGTCGGCCTGGTCGGCGGCGACGAACACGTTGAGGTCGATGTCGACGGTGGCCCTGGGCTCGGCCCAGTAGGCCAGCGCAAGCGCGCCGCCGAACGCGTGGGGGACTGCGCCAAGGGCTGCGGAGAGGGCCAGCACCTTCTCCGGCAGCGTCGGGCTCATTGCCGGGACACGAGGCGGGGAGCTTCCAGGTGATCGGCCCGGCGGCGGATGGGGATGGCATCGGCGAGCAGGAGCAGGTCGACCAGGCGCCGGGCGTGCTCGGATGGACTCGCGGGCGGTGGGACCTCGGCCATGAGGGGCGCAAGACCGACCTGCATCCGTTCGCCGGTGGCGGCGATCAGGCGGCGAAGCGTTTCCAGCGACGGGTCGCGGCGGCCGTGCTCGTAGGCCGACACCACCGGCTGGCTGGTGCCGGCATTGCGTGCGAGCCGGGCCTGGGTCAGACCGCGACGGATCCTCGCCCGGCGGATGAGGGTGGCGGCGTCCATTCGTCCAGCGTATCGGGTACATATCGGATCGTCTATGTCTCGAGGCAGCGGATGCGGGCCTGTTCGGCACCATCGGGGTCTACGAGCGGGAGGTCGCCACGCAGATCGAACGCAAGAAGAGCCACGCGTACGCGAACACCGCCGACCTGCTCGCCCCCATCCGCACGCTCGGCGCGGCCAACAGGCCTGAGCGACTCGATCACTCCTCCCGACGTGCGGATCACCCACGGGCCCGAGCGCAACCTGATTGGGCTACTGGCGAAGCGGGCCTGGTCGTCCAGGGGCCGCTCTCACCGGGGTGATCGATGGGCGGCCTGGCGACGAGCCGGTCGTCGGCAGCAACGCCGTCATGGGCGACCGGGGAGCCGTGCCCATGGTGGCGCGGATCCTGACGACCGACGACGGATCATCGAGGTCGAGGTGCTGTCGGGGCCGGTGGAGGCCCACCGCGACCTTCTCGCTCCCGCTTGACTCCCGCTCCGGCCTCCGGGCGTAGCGGCCTCAGCCACTTCTGCCGTCGACGCGTCCGCGGCCAGGAGCTCGCGGACCCGGGGGATGACCTCGGTGCCGTAGCGCTCGATGCTCTGCATCATGGCGTCGTGGGGGAGGGACCCATGGCTGTACTTCAGGTCGAAGCGGCTCAGGTCGAGCGCCGCCGCGGTGGCGGCGATCTTGCGGGCGACGGTGTCGGGGGAGCCGACGTAGAGCGAGCCCGTTGGGCCGGCCATCTGCTCGAACTCGCCCCGGGTGATGGGCGGCCAGCCCCGCTCGCCGCCGATGCGGTCGCGCATTGCCTTGAAATGCGGCCACAATTCCTCCTTGGCCTGATCGTCGGTGGGACCGACGTGACCTGGGGAGTGCACCCCCACGGGCAGGCGGGCGCGGCCGGGCTCGTCGAGCGCACGGTGGTAGAGGTCGACCAGCGGCCGGAACCTCATGCTCTCGCCGCCGATGATGGCGATCATCAGCGGTAGCCCGTGACGGGCGGCGCGGAGGACCGACTCGGGGCTGCCGCCGACGCCGACCCAGGTGGTCAGCGCGCCCGACTCGGTGGTGGGGTACACCTGCTGGTCGGTGAGGCCGGCGCGGGTGCGGCCCTGCCACGTGACGGGGCGCTCGTGGCGCAGCTGGGCGAACAGGTCCAGCTTCTCCTCGAACAGGTCCTGGTAGTCCTCGAGGCGGTAGCCGAACAGGGGGAACGACTCGGTGAACGAGCCACGGCCCAGGATCACCTCGGCCCGACCGTTCGACAGGGCGTCGAGGGTGGCGAAGCGCTGGAACACCCGGACGGGGTCATCCGAGCTCAGCACCGTCACGGCGGACCCGAGCCGGATGCGCTCGGTCCTGCCGGCGATGGTGGCGAGCACCATCTCGGGCGAGGCCACGGCGAAGTCGTCGCGGTGGTGCTCGCCGACGCCCAGGAAGTCCACGCCGACCTGGTCGGCCAGCACGCCCTGCTCGACGATGTCGCGGATGACGTGGGCGCAGGTGTGGGGCTCGCCGGTGTCGTCTGTGACGGTTACGTCGCCGAAGGTGTCGAGCCCGAGCTCCAGGGTGGGCGACAGGGTGTTGGACATGCGTGCTGTATCCTCTCAAATGCTTGCGTACGCAAATACTAACCGAGGCCGGGGTTCAGCTATTCCGGGGAGGCGCCTACCCCGTGCGCTCGGCCTGCGGGCGGACCGGAGCTCCCGGCACCCGCCTGGATGGGTGCCGGGCAGGCGTCAGGCCTCGGGGGCCTCGTGCCGGCGGTCCCGGCCTCGGCCGCCCCGTCCGCCGCGATGGGTATGGCGGCGTTCGAGATGGCGGTCGAGACGGGCCCGCTGCCCGTCGTCGAGCACGTCACGCAGGATCAGCTCGGCCTGGGCCCGGTGCTCGGCGAAGCGCTCGCGGAGCGTGGCGACCTGCTCGTCGGTGAGGTCCAGCCTGCGCCGGAGCATCTCGAGTCGGCGGCCTCTGTCGCGGTGTTTCGTGTGAGCCATCATGGCTTCCTCCATTGTTCAGTTTGTGCAACACTTTGTTGCGCTACAGAGTGTTGTATACTGGTCTAGGAAAGAACACAACACTTTGTAGCGAAAGTTTTCGGATGCCAGGACACCGGCGAGGACCACATCGAGGGCGGCGGCACGGATCGGACGATGACCCGCGTGTGGCCCGCACCCGTGAGACCGTGCTTCGGGCGGGCCGCGAGTTGCTCGAGGGCGAGGGCCCTGACGCCGTCACCCACCTGCGCATCGGCGAGGCCACCGGCATCGCCCGCACCACGATCTACCGCCACTGGCCCGACCGAGAGTCGCTACTCGCGGCCGTCCTCACCGAGACCTCGGGCAACGCGGCCGAGATCGACAGCGGCGACCTGAGAGACGACCTGCACTTGTACCTCGAGCAACTCCGGCGGGGGACGACGGGCCGGCGTGACCGCCACGGCATGGCTCAGGTGATGGCGCGCGCCGACTACGACGGGACGTTCGCCGACCTGCGTCGCGAGCGCATCGAGCGCCGGCTCGCCCCACTACGCGAAGTGCTTGCCCGGGCGATCGAACGGGGTGACCTTTCCGAGGACCTCGACGTTGACGACGCCGCCGTCGACTTCGTGGCGCCCGTCTTCTTCCGCCGCTTCTTCCTGGGCGAACGCCTCTCCGACGAGCGCCTCGACGCCCTCGTCGACCGCTTCGTTGCCGACCACCGCCCCTGAGCCACCGAGCCGGCCCCAGATCGTCACCCTGCGCCAGTCCGCCGACCTCACGGTGAGGAACCGATGAGGAACGTGGTGTCGGCGCCGCGCATCCGCTACCCAGCGAGCGCACCCGAAGCGCGGGGCTCGAGCTCATTGGCGAGGCGACGCGAGGCGAGGCGACGCCCGCCCGGCACGGGGTCAGATGGTAGGTGCAGGCACCGAGAACACCGAGGCGATCTTCGCCAGCGTGTCGCGCTCGGTGTCGTTCACGCCCTTCGCTGCGCCGGCCACGGCGGCGCCGATGTCCACGAGCCAGGCCCCGACCTGCGCGCCCTCGTCACCCGGCAGCTTGGCCAGCGCCGCGGCGGCCGGTTCGAGCTCGGCAATGCAGTCGGCGATGACCTCGGCGATCGAGTGGCCCTTGGGGTGGCCCACCTCGTGGCGGGCTTCCTTGCCCTGGGCGACGGGGGCGATCTCGGCGATCAGGCCCGAGCCCGATCCCCGGTTGCCGGGTTGTACGAGGGCATGGGCGCCCGCGTTCGACTCCTTGATCATCGAGATCGGGCCGTGCTCACCGGCGGCGAACATGGTCACCAGCACCTGCAGCGGTGCCTCGGTGATCGCGGACCACTCGTCCTCGGTGAAGTCGGCCTGGCTCGACATGACGTGCTCCTGGGGCTCGGGGGTGGTTGTGGTGCGTCGGTGGTTCAGCTGACTGGGGCGGGCTCGCGCTCGTGATCGTCGGCACCTTCGGCGGCCGGCGCCGCCTCGCCGGCCTCGAGCTCGGCGTGGCCTTCCACGTCGATGTCGGGCAGGAGGCGGTCGAGCCACTTCGGCAGCCACCAGTTCCGGTCGCCGAGCAGTTCCATGGTGGCGGGCACGAGCAGCATGCGGACGATGGTCGCATCGAGCAGGATCGCGACCGCGAGGCCGGTACCCATGAGCTTGATCGTGCGGTCGTTCTCGAGCATGAAGCTGCCGAAGACGACCACCATGATCGCGGCCGCGGCGGTGATGACCTTGGCCGTCGCCGCCAGTCCGTCGGCCACCGAGCCGCGGCTGTCGCCCGTGCGGTGCCACTCCTCACGAATGCGTGACAGCAGGAACACCTCGTAGTCCATCGACAGGCCGAACACGATGGCGAAGAGCATCATCGGCATCCACGGCTCGATGGGCGCCGGTTGCACGCCCGTGAGGTCGCTCAGCCAGCCCCACTGGAAGAGGGCGACGATGATGCCGTACGCGGCGCCGATCGAGAGCAGGTTCATGATCACGGCCTTGAGCGGCACGAGTAGCGATCGGAACACCACCATGAGCAGCAGGAACGACAGCACCAGAACCGCCGCGAAGAAGTACGGCAGGCGCGAGGCGAGGTAGTCCGAGAAGTCGACGTTGACGGCGACGGCGCCGGTGACGTCCACGTCGACCCCGGCGGCGCCTTCCGCCGCCGGCAGCACGTCATTGCGTAGGCGGTCGACCAGTTGGGTGGTGGCCTCCTCCTGCGGACCGGTCGTGGGGATCACGGTCCAGGTTGCCGCCGTGGGGTCCTGCGGGTCGTTGAGTGCCGGGGGTGACACGAAGACCACGCCGGGATCGGCCGAAGCCGCGTCGGTCACCATGCTGAGGCCTTCGGGGTCGGTGCCGGCGGGGACCTTCGCCACGAGGATGAGGGGACCGTTGAACCCCGCGCCGAAGCCGTCGACCAGCAGGTCGTAGGCCTGCTTGGTGGTGGTGTCCTGCGCGAAGTTGCTCTCGTCGGAGAAGCCCAGCCGGAGGCCGAGAACGGGAAGTGCCAGGATCAGCAGCACGAGCGTGCCCGAGATGGCACTGATCCACGGGTGGTGCTGGATGATGCGGCTCCAGCGGTACGCCGTCGTCTGGTCGAGGGGCTTGGGCTCGCGGCGCGGCACCTCCTTCTTCAGCACCGGGACGAAGAGCCCGGCGATCAGCACGACCACGGCGAGCGGCATGAGGAGCGTGAGCGGCGTGATCTTGAAGCCGACGCCGACCAGTGCCACTGCCGCGAGGCCCGCGGCGATGAGGCCGCGCCATCGGGTCAGCTCGACCCGATGGCCGGCGAACCCGAGCAGCGCCGGCAGCAGGGTGAGCGAGGCGAGGACCGTGATGGCGACCACCGACGAAGCGCCCACCGCCAGGCCTCGCACGAACGTCACGCCCATGACCAGCATGCCCATGAGCGAGATGACGACGGTGGTGCCGGCGAAGAGCACCGACCGCCCTGCCGTGTCGATGGCGATGGCGATGGACTCGCGCACGGTGTGCCCCGTGTGGAGTTGCTCCCGGTAGCGGGTGACGATCAGGAGCGCGTAGTCGATGCCGACCCCGAGGCCGATCATCACGCCGAGGAACTGGGTGAAGTCGGGCATCGTGATGAAGTTGCTCAGGATGATGACGATCGACGTGCCGATGCTGATGCCGAAGAGGGCCACGCCGAGGGGCAGGCCCATGGCGAGCACCGAGCCGAAGGCCAGGATCAGGATCACGATGGCGAAGCCGATGCCGATCACCTCGGACGAGGGCTCTTCGAACTCCGAGAAGATGAGCCCGCCCATCTCGATGCGCATCCCGTCGATCTCGGGGGCGTCGGCCAGGATCTCATCGCGGATCTCGCCCGCCCGTGCGAAGTCGATGTCGGCGGGCAGTTCGACGGTTGCGTAGGCGATCCGGCCGGCTTGTGCTCCCTCGACCGAGATCTGGCGTTCGCCGGCGGTGTCGTAGGGGCTGACCACCCCGGTGACGTCGTCGATGGCGGCGGCCTCGTCGAACAGGGCCTGCATCTCGGCCTGGACCTGGGGATCGTCGACCCCTTGGTCGGCCTCGAAGACGATGGTGCCGGTGGCGCCGGCCCCCTGGCCGCCGAACTCGTCGTCGAGGATGTCGAGCCCGCGCTTGGACTCGACATCGGGCAGGTTGAACTCGTCGCGGAACGCCGAGCCGACCGCGCCGGACGCACCGCCGGCGACGAGCAGCACCACGACCCAGACGCCGAGCACCCAGCGCCGGCGGTCGTGGCACCAGGGGCCGAGCCGGGCGAAGAACGAGGCCTTCGGCGTCGGTGTCGCACTGGCTCGGTCATCGTGCATGTGTCGAGTTCCTTCGTTCGATTCGGGTCGTCCGACGTCGCGTCATGGGGGAGCCCGTGGAGGAGTTCGGGCCGATGTCGCCCGGAGGCGCAGTCTGGCGGCCGCTCCTCTGACGCTAGCTGGGGCCGTGGTGGGCCGCTACCGGATGGGCCCTCGGGTGAGTGGCGTCACACTCCCCGGAGGCGTTCCGGCACCTTTCTCGGATCATCGACATCCGGCCGCCCCGGTGGCTCCGAAGGGGGGGGGCGTGGGTCAAGAGGCTCACGGCCATCCTGAGGAGACAGAGATGAGACGGTTATTGGCAGTACTGGGTGCGGTGGCGGTGGTCGCCGCACTGGTGGTCGCGGGGGGCGGATCCGATGCCTCCGACCACCTGGAATCCCCGTTGGTGATGCGCGACGGGCGCACCGACATCAACGACATCTTCGTGTTCCCGGGCGCCCGCCCGGGCCGCACTGCGCTCGTGATGACGGTCAACCCGCTGGCTGGGTCGTTGTCCGGTACCAACTTCCGACCCGAGGCGAAGTACCTCTTCGAGGTCGACACCGATGGGGACGCCCTCACCGACGTGCGCTTCAAGGTGGTCTTCGGCGCCGTCGGCGCCGACGGTGAGCAGGACATGACCGTGTTCCGCAACGGCCGGCGCCTCGGTGGCGGGCGCACCGGTGACGACTTCCGGCTGGCCGGCGGCGGCCGGGGCACGGGTGGTGTGTTCGACGACCCGTTCTTCTTCGACCTGCAGGCCTTCAAGGACCAGGTGAAGGGTGCCGGTGGGTCGCGCACGTTCTGCGACGCCACGCCGACCGACTTCTTCGAGGGGTTCGACGTGAGCGCCATCGTCCTGCAGGTGCCGACGGCCCTGCTGGACGGCCCCGAGATCGGTGTGTGGGGTCGCACCCGGGTGGGCAGCACCACCCTCGACCGGGCGGGGCGCCCCGCCATCGCCACGGTGCTCATCACCGATGGCCTCGAGGACGCGTTCAACTCGACGCATCCCGCTCAGGACCGCAAGCAGTGGCAGGGCGACGTGGAGGACCATCTCCTGGCGCTCAGCGGCCTCGACGGCACCCCCTACAGCGCGGATGAGGCATCCGGCATCGCCGAGTTCCTGTTGCCCGACATCTTGACGGTGGACCTCAGCGCCCCGGTGGCCTTCCCGAACGGGCGGGCCCTGGCCGACGACGTGATCGACCCGGAGCTTGCCATCGTGACCGGTGGCTTCTTCGGCGGCTCGGCCGTGCTGACGAGCGACTGTGTCGCCAACGACTCGGCGTTCCAGACCCAGTTCCCCTACCTGGCTCCGGCCAACGGCTGACGGCCCGGGCCGGGGGGGGGGGCGCGCGGGGGCCCCCCCCCCCCCCCCCCCCCGCCGACCGGGAAGGGGGTGTGTGGTGGGCCCCACAAATTGCGCGCGCCCCCGAGGGGGCTTACCCCCCCCCTCCCCCCCCCGGGCCCCCGCCCACGGGGTGCGGCCCGGGGGGGGGGGGCCCCCCGCCGGCCCCCCCCCCGGCCCCGCCCTCGGCATCTCGAGGAAAGAGATTCGATGCTCCGCAACAAGGTTCCGGCCGCGCTCTTCGTGGCCGCCGCCCTGATCGCCGGTACCACGCTGTTCCGCGACGACCCGGCACGTACGACAACCACGGTGTCGGTGCCCGACCCGGAGTTGATGGCGGCCAACGGCCACGGCTACCGGTCGCTCAGCGACGTGAACGCCATGTGGAGCGAGCGGGTGGACGAGAACCCCGCTGACTACCTGAGTCGCATCCAGTACGGCCGGAACTTCCTCGCCCTTGCCCGCGAGACCGGCGATCTGACCTTCTACCGACGGGCCGAGGCCCAGCTCCGCCGCGCCGCCGCCGAGGCCCCGAACGACGTGTCGGCCCAGACCGGCCTGGCGTCGTCGCTGTCGGCACAGCACCAATTCGCCGCCGCCCTCGACATCCTCACTGCGGTCCAGGCGCAGCGCCCCGATGATCTGGGCATACAGGCCGCCATCGCCGATGCCCACATCGACCTGGGTGACTACGAGACCGCCTTCCCCGCGATCGACGACCTGGCGGCCGCGCTCCCCGACAACTCGGCCACGCTGTCCCGGCAGGCACGCGTGGCGGCGCTGACGGGTCGCAACGAAGATGCCGTCGAGCTCGCCATCGAGTCGCTCAACCTCGCCGCCAACGTTGGTCTCCGCAGGTCGGACTCGGCTTCGGCGTGGTTCCAGGTCGCCTTCTTCCAGTACCAGGCGGGGATGGTCGACGAGGCCGAGCAGTCGCTCCGGTCGGGCCTGAGCATCGACGCGGGCCACCTGGGCTCGCGTGAGCTCCTGGGCAAGGTGCTGGTGGCGCAGGGCCGGCTCGACGAGGCCGCGTCGCTCTACGAGGACATCCTGGTCGACACGCCGGCCGCCGACCTGAACGGCCTGCTGGCCGAGGTGTACCAGGCCCTGGGCCGTCCCGAGGATGCCGACGAGCAGATACGGGTGGGACTCGACCTCGCCGAGGCGCAGGTCGGTCGATTCCCCTCGGAGCGCCGCCACCTCGCAGGGTTCTTCGCCGACCAGGACCCCGAACGATTCCTCGATCTCATGGAAGAGGACATTCAGACCCGTGGCGACATCTACGGCTTCGATCTGCTGGCGTGGGCGCGCTACCTCAACGGCGACGTCGAGGGGGCACAGGCCCAGATGCACAAGGCGTTGCGCCTCGGCACCGAGGATGCGCCGATGCTGTTCCACGCCGGCATGATCGAGTTGGCCGCTGGCGACAAGGACGCGGGTAGAGACCATCTGGCGCGGGCGCTCGCACTCAATCCCGGGTTCGACCTGGGCGATGTGGCCATGGCCCGCGCCGCCCTCGACGAGTTGTAGTCCCCACCAGTCCGAGGAGCGCACACCCGCGGACGACCGTGGTCGCCCCCTCCCGGGCCGGGGCTCGACACGCAATTCGGGCCGACGGGGCCCGACGGGTCGAGGCGGCCAGCAGGCGGAGCTCTCCAACGCCCAGGCCGCCGCCCACGACTCTGCCCGAGACGGGAGACCCGCCTTCAGGCGGGGGTGTGGCAGACGGCCTCGACGTTGTTGCCATCGGGGTCGCGCACGAAGGCGCCGTAGTAGTCGGGGTGGTACTCGGGCCACACCCGGGGCTCGTGGAGCGGCTCGGCGCCGGCGGCGACAGCGGCGGCGAAGAACGCATCCACTGCGGCCCGGTCGGGGGCGGTGAAGGCGATGTGGGACTCACGGAACCCCTCGCCGGTCGTGCGCGGGCCGAGCCAGAAGTCGGGGAAGTCGGTCCCGAAGCCGATGACCCCGCCGAAGTCGAGCACCCGCTTCCCGCCCACGGGCGCGAGCACGGTGTCGTAGAACGCGGCACTCGAGGGGACGTCGGCGCACTGGATGGACAGATGGTCGAGCATTCGGCGAGCGTACGCGCCCCGATCACCAGCCGGCGTGCAAGCGCCTGATCATGTCGGGCGACTACCACGAGGCCATCCAGAGGCCCAACGACGAGGTGGTCACCGAGGGCATCGAGTGCGTGGTGCCGGGGGGGTGTGTGCAGAGGACGGGCAGCTGCACGAGCTGGATCTGCTCGTGTGCGCCACGAGCTTCAGGGCCGACGCCTTCATGCGTCCGATGGGCATCGTCGGCGTGACCCTGGCCGACGCCTGGGCCCCCGCCCGAATGCCTACCGACCGCCGCTGACCCCGCGCCGCCCCGATCGTCGCATTCCTTGGTGAGAAACCCCGGTATCGGGGGTTCCTCAACAAGGAATCCTGGGGCTTGGGTGTGGGAGACTGACGGCTCGCCCGGGGCGGGGCCTGGCGCGAGAGCAGATGGGGGACCGAAGGCTGACGACGCGAGGGTGGGGACGGCGACGGGGCTGACGGTCGCCTCGCCTACGAGGGAGCCGCGGTGCACTACCTCGGCGCCCTCGACCTGCTCGACGGTGCCGATGGTGACGAGGCCCCCCGGGGGCGCATCCTCGCCCGCCTGGCGGGTGTCCAACAGCGAGCGGGGGACAACGACTACGCGGCCACGGTCCGGCGAGCAGCTCGGGTGGCGCTCGACGCCGGCGATGTGGCCACCGCGGTCGAGGCGCTGACCCTCACCCTCCGCATCGGGGTGACGGTGGGTACGGATCCAGACCCCGAGAAGGTCGAACTCGTCGAACGAGCGCTGCGCGCTCTCGGCGACGACGTGGTGCTGCGTGCGCAGCTGCTCGGTCAACTGGCGCTCGAGCTGGTCATCGCCGGAGATCTCGCCCGGCGCTCCGCGGTGCTCGACGACCTCGAGGCACTGCTCCCGAGCGTTCTCGACCCCCGCCTCCGGGCAGGGGCGGCCCGGGGAGTGGGCCTCGAACGTCCCGGCGTCGGCTATGACCGCGACCTCCTCCGACAGCGGCAGGGGTGGATCCGTGAGGGCTTCGTGCACGAGGACGATCTGTTCGAGCTGACCGCGCTGCACTCGATGGACTTCTTTCTGAGCGTCGGCCTTGGCGACCGGGCGGGGGCCGACGCCGCGTTGGCGCACCTCGGCGAGCGCCGAGAGCGGTCCGCGTTCCACTCCATGTTCGCCTACGTGCTCGAGAACATGGCCGCGATGATCGGCGGCCGTCTCGACGACGCCGAGCGAGCGACCGAGGCGCTGCTCGTGGATTTCGAGCCGAGCCGAGTACCCGAGGACGTCGGCTGGGCGATCGCCACGGCGACGTGGCCGAGGTGGTGGCCCGGCTGGGTTCGCCCGACACCTGTGCGTAGGTGATCCGTCTCCTCGAGTCCCATCGTGGCGACCACCTGCTGACCGGTGGCATCTACTGCGGGGCGGCCAACCGCGTCGTCGCCCTTCTCGAGGACCGCCGCGGCAACTACGACGACGCCGACGCTGCTTCTGCTGCCGCGGTCGAGGACCACACCCGCCTCCAGAGCCCGCCGTGGGTGGCCCGCACCCACCTCGACTGGGCCGAGTACCTCCTCGCCCGTGGCGAGACGGACCGGGCCACCGCCCAACTCGAGGCCGCCGAGGCGGCGCTCGGCACCCTCGACCTTCCCGAGTCCCGCACCCGCCTGGTCACCCTCCGCGCGGGTAGGTGACGGGCACCTCCTCGGCCGCGACCGCCCCGACCTCGCCGCCGACGACCCCCGGCGACGCCAAGCCCGTCCGATCAGTGGTGGAACCCATGGCAGATCCAATGGTAGACTTAGTGCCATGAAGACGACCATCGATGGCGCCGGCCGGATCGTGGTGCCGAAGGCGATCCGCGAGCGCCTCGGACTTGGAGGGGGTGGTGAGGTCGAGGTCGTCGAGCGGGATGGAACGATCGAGATCACAGCGTCGGCGCTGGCCGTCGTCATCGAGGAGACCCCTGAGGGGCCGGTGGTCACGCCGGTCGAACCGGTTCCTCCGCTGACCCAGACCGAGGTGCTGGCCGCGATCGACGCGACTCGGCGGTGACCGCCATCGACACCAGCGTCTGCGTGCCGGCGTTGGCGTCGTGGCACGAGCAGCACACCATCTGCCGGAAGGCTGCGGCGGGCGCGAGCATGCCGGGTCACGCTCTCCTCGAGACCTATTCGGTGCTGACCAGGATGCCGGCTCCTTTGCGATTGCCCGCCGACACCGCCCAGGACCTGCTGCGACGGTGGTTTCCTCGGGATCGGGTCCTCGCCGCCTCCGCTGCGCTCCAGCGGGATGCGTTGGGGCGCCTGCACGCCGCCGGGATCTCAGGTGGGGCGGTCTACGACGGACTGATCGCGTTGATCGTGAAGGAACACGGCGAGTGCCTGTTGACCTTCGACCAGCGGGCGCTCCGCACCTACGAAGCGCTCGGGATCGACTTCGAGCTCATCGAGCCCTGATCCACCAGCCTTCGGTGCTCCGTGCCGCTGGGTGCCTCGTTGCGCTCGTGGGCGGCAGTAGGTTCGTGCGACCGGGGAGGTCGGTATGCGAGTGCTGGTGGTCTACGAATCCATGTACGGCAACACCCACGCGGTGGCCGCGCGCATCGGCGAGGGGCTCGGCGCCGTCGCGGATGGTGTCGACGTCGTCGCCGTGGGTGAGGTCACCGACGCCCTCCTCCACGCCGCCGACCTGTTGGTGGTGGGTGCCCCCACGCACCACCATGGGCTGAGCACCCACCGCAGCCGGGACAAGGCCATCGCCGAGGAGACTCTCGCCCACGAGGCCGAGGTGGGCCACGATGTCGAGGTCGACCCCGACGCCGAGGGCCCCGGCCTGCGGGAGTGGTTCGACGGCCTCGACCTCGGCCACCCGTTGCCTGCCGCTGCGTTCGACACCCGCCCCGACGCGTTGCCGCTCCTCACCGGTCGGGCGTCGAGGGGCATCCGGCGCCGACTCCAGCACCACGGCTTCCGGATGATCGCCGAGCCCGAGAGCTTCGTGGTCGGCGACGATCTGCACCTCGTCGACGGCGAGGCCGAGCGGGCCGTCGACTGGGGCCGCGGGCTGCTGGGCCACGTCGCCCAGCACTCACCGAAGGGTCGCCCCAGCGAAGACACCGCCCACGACGTGCTCGGCGGTGTCATCGAGTCCGGCGGGCGGTTCGCCTCACCCACCTGATCCGGCGCCCCGCCCGGCGCAGGGTCGGTCCTCCGGAGCGCATCGGCCGGTGCCGGTCGGGCTCTCGACGGCCTCGATCACGTCGAGCACGCTGAGTTCGGCGAGGTCGGCGGTGACCACGTTGCCGCCGGTCGGCCCAGGCCCCGATCGCATTCATCCCCGGTCCCGACTGATCCGTGCCGGGTGGAATGGATTAGTGATAAATATGGTTCGAGGTACAGGAGGTACGAAACCATGCAGGACACACGTTCGCGTCCGACCGTCCGAGGTGTGCACGGAAGGCTCGATGCCTTTCACGGGACCACGCTCGCATTCCCGCTGGCGGGAGGGCTTCCGCTGGTCCTCTCGGTATCGCCGTGGTTCACGGGAGGGGCGTCGACGTGGCTCGCTACGTGACCGAGGTGGCCACATCGCTCGCACCCGACGAGGCCTTCGCCTACATGGCCGACCTCAGACATTTCGAGGAGTGGGATCCGGGCGTCCGGCGATCGGTGCAGGTGGCGGGCGACGGCCCCGGCCCCGGTGCCGCCTACGAGGTCACGGTTGCCGCCGTTCCCCGAGACCTGTTGCTGCGATACGAGACGGTCGAGCACGATGCACCGCGCTCCACCCTGGCCGTGGCCCGGAGCGCGGTGTTCACCTCGGAGGACCGGATCACGGTGGAACCATCCGACACGGGCTCGGTCGTGACCTACGACGCCGTCCTGCGTCTCAACGGCCCACTCGCGGTGTTCGATGTGGGTCTGCGTCTCGTGTTCGGTCGTATCGGCGACCGTGCCGCCGCCGGCCTCCGAACCGCCCTTGGCGGCGAGGTGGTGTCGCCATGAACGTCGCCGGCCTGGTCGACGCCGCCCTCGAGCTCCCCATCGCGCCCAGCTTCACCCGGCTCGGCTACGACATCCGATCGCGGGCCGGCCACTGGCGCCCGCTCGACTCCTACGACCTGACCGGACGCGTGGTGATGATCACCGGCGCCACCTCTGGCCTCGGGCTGGCCGCGGCCCGCCAGATGGCGGCGATGGGCGCGGGCGTGGTGCTCGTGGGTCGTGACCCCGCAAAGACACGGCGGGTCCGGGACGAGATCGCCGACGCGACCGGAAACGAGCAGCTCAGTGCCGTGATCGCCGATCTCGGTGACCTGGGCGCCGTGCGCGACGTGGCTGAGGAGGTGCGCGCGACCCGATCCCGGCTCGACGTGCTGATCCACAACGCCGGCGCGCTCGACCCCGAGCGGCACACGACGGCTGCCGGCATCGAGGCCACGGTCGCGGCGCAGGTCGTGGGGCCGTTCCTCCTCACCGGGCTCCTGATCGACCGGTTGATCGACTCGGCGCCGGCGCGGGTGCTGACGATGTCGTCCGGGGGCATGTACGCCGCGGCGCTCGACGTCGATGACCTGGAGATGGACGGAGCCGACTACCGGGGAAGCGAGCAGTACGCGAGGGCGAAGCGGGCCCAGGTGACCCTCAACGAGCTCTGGTCGGACCGTTTCGCCACGCGTGGCGTCGTCTTCCACGCCGTCCATCCCGGCTGGGCGGACACCCCTGGTGTCGAGCGATCACTGCCCCGCTTCCATAGGGTCGTCGGCCCGCTGCTCCGCACCCCCGAGCAAGGCGCCGACACCCTCGTGTGGCTCGCGGCCGATGATGGCGAGCCCCTGGTGGAGACTGGGCGCTTCTGGCTCGATCGCCGACCCCGCGCCGTCCACCGGCTGCCGAGCACCCGCCGGAGCGACACGCCGGCCGAGCGCACGAAGCTCTGGGACTGGTGTGTCGAGCACGCCGGCATCGCCCCCTGATCCTGCCCAGGGTGCCGTCCGGCGACGGCCCTGCCGGAAGCCGCGGGTGAGGAACCGGACGACGGGAGCGGGCGGCTGCCTTGTCGAACCCCTCGGTGTCGAGTGGACCGGCGAGTCCTCCGGGTCACAATGACCGGATGACGAGCGCTGAACGCGAACGGGTGGCGTCGTTCGGCCATCCCGAGGACGGGCTCTTCGACTCGACGCCCTGGTACCACTGGGGCCCCTACCTGGCGGAGCGGTCGTGGGGAACGGTGCGTGAGGACTACAGCGCCGACGGAACCGCCTGGGAGTACTTCCCCCACGACCACGCCCGCTCACGCGCCTACCGCTGGGGCGAGGACGCCATGGGCGGGGTCTGCGATGCGGGCCAGAACCTCTGCCTGGCGCTTGCCCTCTGGAACGGCAACGACCCGATCATCAAGGAGCGGATGTTCGGGCTCTCCGGCCCCGAGGGCAACCACGGCGAGGACGTGAAGGAGTACTGGTGGTACCTCGACGCGCTTCCCAGTCACGCATGGCTGCGGTGGCGCTACCACTACCCGCAGGGCGCGTTCCCCTACGACGACCTGGTGGAGGAGAACGGCCGCCGCGACCGGAGCCGGCCCGAGTACGACCTGTTGGACACGGGAGCGTTCGACGACGACCGCTACTGGGTGGTCGAGGTCACCCACGCCAAGGCCGACCCCCACGACCTGCTGATGGAGATCAGCGTCACGAACGCCGGGCCCGAGCCCGGCACGCTTCACGTGTTGCCCCACCTGTGGTTCCGCAACACGTGGTCCTGGTCGGTGGGCGGTGACCGCCCGACGATGCGGGCCACGGGGCCCGGCAGGGCAGACCTCGTCCACCCTCGGTTCGGCGACCTGGTCTGGGAGGTCGAGGGCGCCGCCGCCGGGCCGCCACCCGACCTGCTGTTCTGCGAGAACGAGACCAACCTGTCGCGCCTCTTCGGCTCGGAGCACTCGCCCGCCCACCCGAAGGACGCCATCAACGACCACGTGGTGAGCGGCGCGGCGACCGTGAACCCGGACGGCGTCGGCACCAAGAGCGCAGCCTGGTGCCGGCTTCAGGTGGCGCCCGACGAGACCAAGGTCGTGCGCGTGCGCCTGCGCCCGCCATCGGGCGAGCCGGCCTTCGGTGCCGGTTTCGACGCCGTGCTCGCGACGCGCCGGGCCGAGGCCGACGAGTTCTACGCCGAGGTGATCTCGGCCGATGTCGGCGACGATGAGCGCCTGGTCGCCCGGCAGGCCTTCGCCGGGATGATCTGGGGTAAGCAGTTCTACGAGTACGACGTGAAGCGGTGGCACGACGGCGACCCCACCCAGCCGGCGCCCTCGCCCGAGCGGCGTCAGGGCCGCAACGCCCACTGGACCCACTTCGACGCACGCGACATCCTCTCGATGCCCGATCCCTGGGAGTACCCCTGGTTCGCCGCGTGGGACCTGGCCTTCCACGCCGTCGCGCTGGCGCACGTCGACCCCGCGTTCGCCAAGTACCAGCTGCTGGTGCTCTGCCGTGAGTGGTTCCAGCACCCCAACGGCGCCCTTCCGGCCTACGAGTGGGCCTTCGGCGACGTGAACCCGCCCGTGCACGCCTGGGCCGCGCTCCAGGTGTGGGACGTCGACGGTCGCCGCGACCGCACCTTCCTCGCCCGGCTCCTGCCGAAGCTGTTGTTGAACTTCACCTGGTGGGTGAACCGGATCGACCCCGACGGCGACCACCTGTTCGCCGGGGGGTTCCTCGGTCTCGACAACATCAGCGCAATCGATCGCTCGAACCTGCCCGTTGCCGGGCACCTCGAACAGGCGGACGGCACGACCTGGATGGCGTTCTACTCGCTCACCCTGTTGGAGATGGCCAACATCCTCGCCCTCGAGGACGACGCCTGGACCGACATCGCCGTCAAGTTCATCGAGCACTTCGTGTTGATCGTGGACGCGATGCACACCCAGGACCTCTGGGACGAGGACGACGGCTTCTTCTACGACGTGTTCCGCACGCCGGAGGGCGTGGACATCCCGATCAAGGTCCGGTCCATCGCAGGGGTGCTGCCCTTGCTGGCGTCGGTGGTGCTCGGGCCCGATGTCGTCGGGCCGTCCGGGAGCCTGCACAAGCGCTTCGGCCAGTTCCTCGACCGGTTCGACGCAGACGCGCTCGCCGAGGCCCGGGGGGAGGTGCAGCCCGGCCCCGACATCGGCGTCGTGCGGGTCGGGGTGATCCCGCCCGGTGACGGTCGCCGGGTGCTGACCCGCGTGTTCGACGAGGGCGAGTTCCTGTCGCCCTACGGCTTGCGCTCGCTGTCGAAGCACCACCGGGCCCATCCCCTTCGGCTCGACCTGGAGGGGGTGGTGGCCTCGGTGGACTACGAGCCCGCCGAGTCGGCCAGTCCGATGTACGGGGGGAACTCCAACTGGCGGGGGCCGGTGTGGATGCCCGTCAATTTCCTGGTGCTCCGGAGCCTGCAGCGCTATGCCCGATCGCTCGGGGACTCGTTCGTGTTCGAGTACCCGACGGGCAGCGGTCACAACGCCGACCTGGCCGAGTGCGCCGACGACCTGCGTCGTCGCCTGGTGGCGCTGTTCCTGCGCGACGGCGACGGTCGACGCCCCTGTCACGGCACGGTGGACAGGCTGCAGAACGATCCGCGGTGGCGCGACAACATCACGTTCAGCGAGTACTTCGACGGCGACGACGGAACGGGACTGGGTGCCTCGCACCAGACCGGTTGGACCGGCCTGGTGGCCGACCTGATCTGCCGCCCGGACCCCTTCGCCGGAGACACGTCCCTGTTCGGGCCGCGGTGAGCCGATGATCGCCGGGCTCGGCCGGGTGGGGGCCGCGCACGCGGAGGTCCCGTGAGGATCAGGCGGCGACGGCGACCCGAGACACGGTGAGGAACGTGCAGACGTAGAAGTCGCGCTCGAAGCCTGGCGCCGGGAAGAGCACCGATTGGATGCCGCTCCCCGTGTCGGCCCGAGCCAGTTCATCGCCGGTGGCGATGTCGAGGACGACGGCGTCGGCATGGTCGCCGGTGACGAGCTCGCCGGACCCGGCGTAGAGCAGCAGGTGGCTGCCGTGGTCCTGGTCGCGCCGCCAGCGCACGTCGAGGGTGTCGAGTTCGAACCCCACGAGCGCGCCGTTGCCGCTGTCGTAGCCGACGACCACGCCACGCTCCTCGTCGACCACCGGCGGGTTGGCCACCAGCCCGCCCGGCCGGCCGCAGATCTCGACCATCGTGACGGCGCCCGTCCCGAGGTCGACCCGTACGAGGTGCAGCGGCGCCGTCGACACGCCGTGGCCGCGCAAGGTGCCGCTGTAGTGCTCGCTGCCGTCGCCGTCGTCGAGGAACCACGCGGCGCCGGCGGCGATGACGCAGTCCCACCCGTAGGTCTGGCCCTCCATCGTCCGGTAAGGGGCGGTGAAGGCGTCGTCCAGCGCCAACCGCCGGCCGTCCCACCGCACGCGCAACAGGCTGGTGTCGCCGACCACGTAGACGTCGTCGCCGTCGGCCGACAGCCTGGCGATGGACGGCTCCGGGGCCACCAGGCGGTCGACGATCGTGAGGCCTTCGGGCTCGAGCACGAGGAGCTCGCAGGCCTCACGCTCGGCGGCTGCAACGGTGAGGCCTGGTCGTGAGCCGCCGAAGTCCTTGGTGACCAGGTGGCCGTCGGGCAAGGTGACGAAGCTGTTGTAGGGCCGCTCCCGTGGCAGCGTCGTCGACGCGACGACTCGCAGGTCGGCGTCGAGCCGGTGGGCGTGGTTGCCGAAGACCACGTGGAGCGACCCGTCCTGGTGTGCGCCGAGACCGCCCGGCCAGACCGGTCCTCCGTCGAGCTCCGGCGACTGGTCGAGCACCTCGAGCGTGTGCGGGTCGACACGCTCGACGAGTGCGGTCGCGCCGCCGCCCGCGGTGTGGCGGAGCAGGAACAGCTCACCCGCGTCGCCTGCAACGACCATGGTGACGGCCGGTGCCATGCGGGTGGTGACCTCGAGGGTGTCGCCGGGTCGCAGGCCGAGCGCGCCCGCCGTGGTCTGTGGGCGCCGGGCTCCGCCGTCCTCGTACCGCCAGGTCACGTCGCCAGCGGCCTTCAGCGAGCCGCGAGTCGTCGCAGCGGCGGCACCGTCGTCGGTGGCTGCCTCCGGGGCGGCAGCTCGGCCAACAGGGCGCTGGAGACGGCGGTGATCTGGGTCACGGCCTCCTCGAAGCGCTCCTCGGTCCTGGCCGACGGCTCCCGGATTCCGCTGATCTTGCGGACGAACTGGCGGGCGGCCGCCTCTATCTCCTCGTCCGTGGCGGGCGGTTCCAGGCCACGAAGCGTCGTGATGTTGCGGCACATGGTGCTTGGCCCCCAGCGGTGGCAGATGGTCGAGTCCCGTCATCTTGGCGCGGAAGCGGCAGGGCGTGCGTTCGATGTGGGACGGCGGGTCGTCACCGCCGTAGCCTCGGGCCGGTGAGCCACTGGCGGCGTCTGGGCATCGCGCTCCTCGCCCTGCTGGCGGTGCTGGTGGTCGGCACCGTCGGGTACCTGCTGCTGGGCTTCGGCCTGCTCGACGCGGTCTACCAGTCGGTCACCACGGTGTCGACGGTGGGCTTCCGCGAGGTCGAGCCGCTGTCGCCCACCGGCCAGGTGTTCACCATGGCCCTGATCCTGGTGGGGGTCGGCGCCGCGCTCTACGCCTTCAGCGTGCTCGTCGAGACCGTCTTCGAGGGCCGCCTCAACGAACTGCTCGGGAGACGTCACATGGACAAGTCGATCGCATCGCTCCGCGGCCACGTCATCATCTGCGGGTGGGGGCGCGTGGGCCACTCGATCGCCGGAGAGGTGGTGGACGCGGGCCGTGATCTCGTGGTCGTCGAGTCCGGCGCCTCGATCCTCGACGGGGTCTCGCACCTGGCGGTGGTGGGCGACGCCACCGAGGACGCCGTGCTGCGAGCCGCCGGCATCGACCGCGCCGCGGCGCTGATCGCCGCGGTCGACAGCGACGCCGCCAACTCGTTCATCACCTTGAGCGCACGAACGCTCAACCCCGACCTGTTCATCGTGGCGCGGACCCGCAGCGAGGAGAGCGGTGAGAAGCTGCGCCGGGCGGGCGCCGACCGGGTGGTGAACCCGCAGAGCATCGGCGGGGCGCGCATGGCCGCCTTCGTCCTGCGACCCCACGTCGCCGAGTTCCTCGACGTGGTGATGCACGAGCGCAGCCTCGAGTTCCGGCTCGAGGAGGTGCCCGTCACCGCGGGGTCGCCGATCGTGGGCCGGTCGCTCCACGAGGCTCGCCTTCGCGACCGCACGGGCGCGCTGGTGCTGGCCCTGCGCGACGAGGACGGGACGTTCCAGACGAACCCGTCGCCGGGCACCGCGATCTGCCGCGGCCAGGTGATCATCGCGGTCGGCACCCAGGACGAGCTGGACGAACTGGTGGCCTTCGTCGGGGGCTGACCGGCGCGACCGCCCTCGGCTCCGGCTGGTGAACAGCGTTAAGGTGATCGTCGATGAGCCTCGTCACCAATGCCCTCGACCAGCCGATGCTGCGCGGCCTCTTCGTGCCGGTCACCGACGAGCTCGACGTCACCGGCCTCGCGGTGACCGGCTCGCTGCCTGCGGGCCTCGAGGGTGCCTTCACCCGGATCGGGCCCAATCCCCGATTCGAGCCCCTCGGCCGCTACCACATGTTCGACGGCGACGGCATGGTCCACTCGGTGAGCCTCACGGGCGGAACCGCCCGCTATCGCAACCGGTGGGTCCGGACACCTGCCCTCCAGGCCGAGGAGCGCGCGGGCCGAGCCCTCTACGGCGGGTTGGGTGAGCTGCACTTCCCCTCCCGGTCCGAGGTCGGCGACGCCGGTGCCGTCAAGAACCCGGCGAACACCAACGTGGTCCGCCACGCCGGCCGCTACCTCGCGCTGTGGGAGGCGGGTCTCCCCACCGAGGTGACCGCCGATCTCGACACCGTCGGCCCGTACGACTTCGACGGCGCGCTCGATTCCGCCTTCACCGCGCACCCGAAGATCGATCCCCGCACGGGCGAGATGTTCGCGTTCGCCTACGTGCCGTTCGCGCCGCACCTCCGGGTGTATGCGGTCGACGCCGCCGGCCGGCTCGTGCGCACCGTCGATGTCGACCTGCCCGCCTGTTCCGTGATGCACGACTTCGTGCTCACCGAGCGCCACCTCGTCTTCGTCGACTCACCGCTCCTGTTCGACTTCGCCGGGATGATGGACGGCAAGGCCCCGTTCCGGTGGGACGAGGACCACGGCACGCGGGTCGGCGTGATGGCGCGTGACGGTGACCGGGTCGACTGGTTCGACCTGGCGGACGGCTACTTCAACCACTTCTGGAACGGTTGGGAGGAGGGCGACACCGTCACCTTCTCGGGGTCGTGCAGCACCGGCAGCGCGTTCACGGTGGGAGAGGGCGGCGCCGCCGACCGCGAGGGGGCCGAGGCCGACGCGGGACGGCCCACACGGGTCGTCCTCGACCTGGCCCGCGGGACGACGACGATGGACCAGATCGACGACCTGGGGGGCGACTACACCCGGATCAACGAGGCGTACACGGGTGTGCGCAGCCGGTTCCACACCATGGGCGCCTTCAGGGAGCCTCCCAGCGCGGTCGGGCACTTCGACACCGTCGTGCAGTACGACGACGTGGCCGGCGCCCGTGCCGACTGGTACGCCGGGCCCGGCACCGTGGTCGGCGAGCCGGTCTTCGCCGCCGACCCCCAGGGCGCCGCGGAGAACGACGGCTGGCTCCTCTGCACCGTGCACGACCGGGCCACCGGGGCAACCGACCTCGCGGTCATCGACGCGCGCGACGTGGCGGCGGGCCCCATCGCCCGCGTGCAACTGCCGCGGCGCCTGCCCTTCGGGTTCCACGCCGCATGGTTCGCCGCGGACTGACCGTGACAATGGGGTGGGGCCAGCGCACCGGCGGTCTGGCTCACCGACTGACTGACTTGGGGGCCGAATCGCAGTCCGCCGGATCACCCGTCCGGCGACTCGTCGGTGTCCACGACGCCAAGGGGTCGCGCTCGGGCGAGGTGGCCGCCTGGGTCGGCGGCCGGCCCGGGCGACCGCTCGCCGTGTGAGCGGACGGGACCCTCGCCTCTCGCCTCCGGCCCTGCCGGTCGGTACGGTGGCCCGCATGAACGAACTGGGACCGCTCGACGCACTGGCCGGCGAGTGGGAGGGCGACGAGGGCATGGACCTCTCCTTCCACCACGACGTCGGGGAGGTGGTCGAGGCGCCGTACCGGGAGAAGCTCACGTTCAAGCCGTTCGGGCCCGTGGACAACGGCACCCAGACCCTCTACGGACTCGACTACCGCTCCGCCATGTGGCGGGGCGTCGAGGAGGACCCGTTCCACACCGAGGTCGGCTACTGGCTGTGGGACGCCGGGCTCGGTCACGTGATGCGGGCTTTCGTGATCCCACGCGGATCGGCGATCCTGGCGGGCGGGCCGGCGTCGGCCGACGCCACGTCGTTCACGCTCGTGGCCGACGCCGACGGCGCGGACTACGGCATGGCCACGAACCCCTACCTGGACGCCAACGCCAAGTGCGTCCACTACGAGGTAACGGTCACCGTCGGCGAGGGAACCTTCTCCTACGAGGAGGACTCGGTCTTGCAGATGAGCAACCTCGACGACCTCCTCCACCACACCGATCGCAACACACTGCGGCGAACCGAGGCCTACCGACTCGAGTTGTGACGGCCCCCCGGCGGTGCATCGCTCGGGACGGCGAGCGGTTCCGGGCGCTGCTGTGCTCGCTCGGGGCGACGATCCGCGACCGGGTGTGCGACGAGCGTGACGCCCAGGGGATCGCGGCGCTGCGCCCGGTGGTCGACCGGGTGGTCGCCGACGTGGTCTACGCCATCGACAAGGTCAGCGAGGAGGCCGTGCTGGCCTGGTTCGCCGGCCACTGGCCCGCCGACCGACCGGTGCGCGTGGTGATGGAGGGCGTCGAGGACCACGAACTGGTGACCTTCCCCGAAGGGGCGGGCCCGGACGAGGTGGTCTGGATCTGCGTCATCGATCCCATCGACGGCACGCGCAACCTCATGCACGACAAGCGGGCCGGCTGGGTGCTGGCCGCGCTGGCCCCCGCCGACCGCGGCGCCGACGGGTGGCCGACCGCACGCCTGGCCGACATCGAGGTGGCGGCGATGACCGAGATCCCACCCGCCAAGCAGACGCTGGCCGATCAGTTGAGCGCCCTGCGTGGGGACGGGCCGACGGGGCTGGTCGCCGGGCGGTTCGACCGGCGGGACGGCTCGACGCGCCCGATCCCGATGGTGCCGAGCGCCGCGGTCGGCTTCGAGCACGGCTTCTGCTCGTTCTCACATGCGCTTCCGGACGGGAAGGCGCTGCTCGCGGCGATCGAACAGGCGCTGTGGGACGACCTGGTGCCGCCGTCGGTCGATCCCCGCCAGATCTTCGAGGACCAGTACCTCTGCAGCGGCGGCCAGTTGTACGAGGTGGCCAGTGGACGGGACCGGCTGGTCGGCGACCTGCGCCCGCTCGTCGCCGACCATCTCGGGCTCGCCGGTGCGCTCGTCGCCCATCCCTACGACGTGTGCACGGCGCTCATCCTCCAGGAGGCGGGCGGAGTGTTCGAGGATCCCTACGGCGGTCCGGTCGACGTGCCCCTCGACACCACCTCGGCGGTGTCGTTCGTCGCCTACGCCAATCCGTCGATCGCCGCGGTGGTGCGGCCCGCCCTTGCCCGGGCCATCGAATCCGTGCTCGGCGCGCCCGCGTGACCTACCACTGCCGCGGCTGCCCCCGGGGCCGCGACCGCGACCTCGGCTCCGGCGCCGGCCGAGATGGGGCCCGCCGGCGTCAGGGCTAGCGTGAGGCCGATGACCTTCCGGCGGGGCCTCGTCTTGATCGCCGTCCTCGCCCTCGGCCTCCGCGTCGGTTACGTGGCGGCGGTGCAGGCCCACGAACCGGTGGTCGGCGACGCCATCTACTACAGCGGTCAGGCCCAGGCCATCTCGGACGGTGAGTGGTACCACCATCCCTACCACCCCCGCGAGGCGGCGGACCACCCGCCGATGACGGCGCTCGCGCTGGCGCCCGCGTCTCTCCTCTTCCCCGACGAGACGCTGGCGCAGCGGTTGCTCATGTGCCTGTTCGGCGTTGCGGTCGTGGTCGGCGTCGGGTTGCTCGGCCGGCGCGTGGGCGGGCCGCGGGTCGGCCTGATCGCCGCCGGGTTGGCGGCCGTCTACCCCAATCTCTGGGTGAACGACGCCCTGATGATGAGCGAGACGCTCACCGCCCTGGCCGTGGCCCTGCTGCTCCTCAGCACCTATCGCTTCGCCGAGGCGCCGGGGGCGCGTCGAGCCGCCGAGATGGGTGCTCTCCTCGGTGCATCGATGCTCACCCGTGCCGAGTTGGCGCTGTTCCTGCCGCTGGTCCTTCTCCCGGTGATCTGGCTGGCGAAGGCGGGCTCGTGGAAGGCCCGCCTGCGGTGGGCGGCGGTGGCGGTCGGTGTCTCGATCGCCGTGCTCAGCCCGTGGATGGTCTACAACGCGTCCCGGTTCGAGGACCCCGTGGCCATCTCGACGAACGACGGGCTCACCCTCCTCGGCACCAATTGTGCGACCGACTACTTCACACCCGCCATCGGGCTGTGGCACGGCGACTGCCTGCCGCCCACGGCCTTCACGGCCGATCAGATGGTGGACCAGTCGGTCATCTCGACCGCGTACCGCGCCGAGGCGCTCAGCTACATCCGTCACAACCTGACCCGCCTCCCGGTGGTGATGGCCGTTCGGGTGGGTCGGGTGTGGAGCGTCTACGACCCGGACTTCATGGTCCACTTCATGCAGGGCGAGGGGCGTCCGCAGTGGGTGTCATGGCTCGGGTTCGCCATGTACGTCGCCCTCGTGCCCGCATCCGTGGCCGGTGCGGTGATCCTCCGCCGCCGCAAGGTGATGATCCTCCCCCTGGTCGCCACGTTCCTCATCGTCACGATCACCGCGGCTGCCTTCTACGGCCTGCTCCGCTTCCGGATCCCTTCCGAGATCGCGCTCGTGGTGCTGGCGGCGGCGGCATTCGACCGACTTGCCGACCGGCTCGGCGGCCGCGATCAGATCGGCGGGCAGGATCCGGCCGGGTTGTCGTAGCGGGCATCGCCCCGCCACGCACCGAAGGACCAGTCCGCCGCCGGCGCCGGCAGCGCCCACACGGGCGTGACCGTCGTGGTCACCAGATCGGCGACCCGCTGGGCACCGGCGGGGCAGAAGTGGTTGCCGGTGGCCTTGCGGATCCGCTCGGGCCCCGCGAGGCCCGGAAGGATGTCGGCGAACTGGCCTGACTCGTCGGTGAGCACAGGGGCCAGGTCGAGGTGGGCAACCTGCCCGGGATGCGCGGCCGGCAGGCTCGCGTAGACCTCGTTCACCTGTTCGCGCAGGCCCACCGTGCCGCGGGCGGGATCGTTGGGCGGCTCGCCCAGCCACAGCACCTGGGCGCCGGTGGCCAGCAGGGCGTTCGTCGCCTCCTCGACGGTGGCGGCGTAGGTGTCCACCCCGTATCGATTGACGTAGAGGTGGTCCCAGGATCCCAGCATGATGATGACCAGTTCGCTCTGGCTCTCTGCGAGGACCCGGGGGAAGTAGACGCGCCAGTCGGCGGGGTTCTCCTCGTTGAGGCCGAAGCCGAACACGGCGCCCTCGGTGACGGTGGCCACGCCCGTCGACTCGAGTGCGGCCTTGATCGCCGCGCTGGCGTCGTACATCTCCGAGTCGCCCAGGACGAGGACGCGCAACGGGTCCTGGGGTGTGAGCGCCCGATGGCCCGCGGCGTCGAGCGGCGGCGAGGGTGGTGCCGTCGTGGTGGTCGTGGGGATGCTCGTCGAGATACTCGTCGGCGCCGACGTGCCCTGGGTGCTGTCGGTGTCCGCCGCGCTGTCCGGTGGCGCGGCACCGCCCCCCACACCACACCCGGCGACCAGCACCGCCATGGTCACGAGCGTGGCGGCGGGCACGCCCGCCCGACCACGCCCCCGGCTCATCGTGCCGAGCCGTCGAGGACCGTGGCGATCTCTTGCGCGTTGGCCGGCGTGAGCACCTCGATAGTCCAGTTGTTCCCGAAGGCCACCGAGGCGGGCCCGGCCGGGAGGGAGCCGAGAAAGGTGTCCTGAGGCGCTTCGTCGACCCAGACCGACAGGATCGCCTGCTCGCCGTTCAGGACGCACTGGCTGATCTCGCGCTCCTCGTCCTGGAGGCCCTCGTACTCGAGATCGCAGGTCATCCCGCCGTCGGCGAGGGCCTGGTCGATCGCGTCGACCGAGTCGTAGGTGCTCAGGTCGGCCCGGTCGTCCGGCGACACGGCCACGTCGGACTCCGCGGTGGTCGATGTCGCTTGGGTGGTGTCGGTGCCGTCGCTGCCGCACCCCGCGGCGACGAGCACCAGTCCGAGGCTCACCGCCGGCAGCGCGACCAATCGGAGGCGGGCTCTCTGTGGTCTCACGAAGGCTGCTCCAGGGTCTGGGTGGCGTGCCCGGGGAGGTCGGGACGGTCGATCAGGGGAGGGCCGATCGTACCATCGGCCCTGCACGGCCTCGGCGCGCCACCGGTCGGTCAGCGCGCCAGAACCGGCAGGTCATCGGGCTCGAGCCCCCCGTCGGGCTCGCCATCGGGAGCGATCGGTGCGGGCCCGTCCTCCGCGGCTGCCTCGTCGGGGGTCCACCACCGCCTGAGGACGGCGTCGGCGGCCACGCCGGCCAGGATCGCGAGGATCACGTCGACCGGCACCCGGTAGCGGGTGACACCGAAGCTGACCGCCGCGGTGAACGTCACCATCGCCGCGATGCCCACCATCGGCACGATCGTGACCCGTCTCCGGCGCATCACCACCAGGCCGGCGATGGAGGCCGGGAGCAGGACCGCGTACATGGCCAGGGCCAGCCTCGACGGCCATTGCCCCCGACGTTCGAAGAAGATGTCGAGTCGCATGCCCTCGAGGGGGCGGTAGAGCCCCCACATCCGCCCGATCCGGGCGGCGACCACCACCGGGGCCCGCCCGAGGTGGTCGGACACGTAGGCCACGGCCTTCTCGCGGTGGGCGGTGTCGATCACCGACTCGTCGCCCACCAGGGCCTCGGCGGTGGGGGCGCAGCTCTGGTCCCAGTACCCGATCTTCGGGCCGTAGTAGGTGGCGTCGCAGTTGCCGTAGGCGAGCACGCGGCCGGTTCCCGAGGCGAGCAGCACAGGCTCGTCGAAGCGACTCATGTTGTAGGCCACCCAGGGCGCGACGATGGCCACGGCCACGAGCCCGCTCACCGCGAACTGCGCGACCCGGCGCTTCCACGGGCCGCGGGCGACGACCATCAGGGGCAGCACCACGAAGCCGAGCAGGAGCAGTCCCTCGGAGCGGGTGAGGGCCGCGGCGCCCACCGCCACGCCGAGCACCACCGCTCGTGCGATCGATCGCTCCTGCCAGAACCGGTAGGCGGCCAGCAGGAACAGGCCGATGGCCACGGTGTACCCCGACTCGGCGAGGATGAGCCCGTCGTTGATCCAGAGGTTCGGGTACACCGCGGCGAGCGCGGCCGCGATCAGTCCCGCCCGGTCGCCGGCGATGCGACGTGCGACCAGCCCGATCAGGGCCACCGCTGCGGCGCCGAGGAGGCAGGAGGCGAGCCGGTGTTCGAGGACGCTCTCGAACCCGAGGAGGGACACCACCGCGAGATAGCCGGGGAACAGCGGGGGGTGGCCCGCCGAGGGCTCGAGCTCGCCACGTTCGCGACACGCGGCGGTCAGGGCATCGGAGCTGAAGGGGTCGCCGTCGGCGCGGACGCTGTCGAGGCAGACGAAGGGCTCGTAGAACCCACCGTGGTCGGCGAGGAGCAGGCTCTGGATGTGGTAGCCGTTGTTGTCGTCGAGGCCCAGCGGCAGGTGTTGGTAGCCGGCCATGACCGCCGCGATGCGCACGAACAGCGCGACCGCCACGACGAGCAGCAGGCGGGCGCGAAACGACGACAGGGCTCGGGGCACGCAGGCCCATGGTAGTGCGGGGTGGCGGCGGGCCGGCGCAGCAGCCCGCCGGCCGGGTGTTGCTCAGCTGGCGAGGATCTTGGCCTTCTCGGCGGTGAACTCGGCCTCGGTGAGGATGCCCTGGGCTTTCAGCTCGCCGAGCTTGGCCAGCTGGTCGAACTTGTCGGACTCGCTCGCAGCGGCGACGGGTGCCGGTGCTGGTGCCGGGTAGGCGGCCTGCGGTGGGGGAGCAGTCTGGGTGTAGGCCTGTTCCCGGTCGGCGTAGATCTGAGCGTCCCGACCGGCGAACTTCTCCGCCTGGCGCCGTTGGACACGACCGCTCACCGCGGTCGCCGTGCCGGCGACGACGGCGGTGCGGGCGACTCCTCGTAGTAGTCCTGGCATTGGTTGTCCTCTCAGTCAGCTGCGTCGAGTGCGTCGAGTGCGTCGATGATCGCCTGCGCCGGGATCCGCTCGCTGGCGATCAGTTGGCCGCCCGCTCGCCTTGCGGCGGCCACGAAGGGGATGGCCCAGGTGTTCTCGTAGACGATGAGCGCGGCCATGGTGCCGGGCGCCATGGTCTCGGCCGCCCGGGCCAGGTCGTCGCCGCCGAGCAGCCCTGACCGGGCCCCTGCGAATGCCGCGAAGCCACCGAGGCCTTCGGCCGTGAGGTCGGCGATGTCGACACCCGAGAAGGTGCCGTCGGCGTCCTTCTGGGCGATGAGGATGTCGAAGACGCGGACGATGCCGCGATCCACGAGCTCGAGCAGCGCTGCGCCTGCTTCGCCGGTCAGGTTGTCGCCGGGGAACTCGATGAGCACGAAGTCGATCGGTCCGGGTGCGTCGTTGTCCGTCATGGGGTGACCCCTCCTCTTTGTCGCGCCGAGGATAATCCAGTCCCGCCTGGGTGGGCGACCGTGGTCGACGCGCCCGGCCCCCTGAGCGCACCCGTCCGCAGGCAAGGCGGTTGACGAGGCCGGGCGGATTCGTTACCTTGAGTAACAGTTACTCCTGGTAACAGTTGCCGCCCATGACCCCGTCCACCGTGAACCCGTCCACCGTGAGCCCGTCCACCGTGAACCCCCGATCAGTGCGCGCCGAGGCTCGCCGCGACGAGCTGCTCACCGATGTCATGGCCGCCGTGCGGACCGATGGCCCCTTCGTCACCATGGAGGAGCTGGCGGCGGCTTGCGGCGTCACCAAGCCGATCCTCTACCGTCACTTCGGCGACCGCAGCGGCCTCGTCGAGGCGCTGGCCGATCGGTTCGTGGCCACGCTCGTCGATGCGGTGGGCGCCGGCCTGGCCGAGCGGGGCAGTGCCCGCGACCGGCTCGCGCTCACCGCCCGGCTCTACCTCGGGCTGCTCGAGGCCGACCCCAACCTCTACCGCTTCCTGTCCACCCAGGCCGGCACCGAGAAGCGAGACCTGCTGGTCGGACTCGTGGCCGAGTGGCTGGCCGCGTCGCTCGAAGCCGAGCACCGCGACACGGGTCGCCCCAACGCCTCGGCCCGGGTCTGGGCCTACGGCCTGGTGGGCATGTTCCACGCCGCCGGCGACTGGTGGGTCGCCACCCTCGGCACGTCCGACGCACTGCCGCTCGACGAGGTCGTCGAGTCACTCCTGTCCATCCTGCAACCCGAAAGGCTCCTGCCATGACCGTCGTTCCCTCCGAGACCGCCGCGCCCGCTGCCTCCCCAGAGCTGCTGGTCGAGGCCACCAGCGTCACCCGGTTCACCTGGGACTACGAGCCGTCGAACCACCAGCTCACCCGTCTCTACGAGAAGGGCAAGGTGTCGCAGTGGAACGCCACCACCGACGTGGACTGGACGCCCGAGGTCGTGTGGGGCGAGCCCGATCCCAACGCCACCGAGGAGGAACTGGCCATGATCGGCCAATTCATCGGCATCGACGCGGAGGGCTCACCCTTCCGGTCGATGAACGAGGCCGAGCGGGCCGTCGTCGGTTGGGAGCTCCAGGCCTGGATGACGAGCCAGTTCATGCACGGCGAGCAGGGCGCGCTGGTGGCCACCGCCCGCCTGGTCGAGACCGTCCCCGACATCGAGTCCAAGTTCTACGCCGCCAACCAGGTGAACGACGAGGCCCGTCACGTGGAGGCCTACGCCCGGTACCTCAGCACCAAGCTCCCGGGCCACGAGTACCCGATCTCCGCGCCCCTCGAGGCGCTGCTGGTCGACATCATGACCGAGAAGCGGTGGGACATCACCTACCTGGGCATGCAGATCATGGTGGAGGGCCTGGCCCTGGCCGCCTTCGGCATGGGCAACATGATGTTCAACGACCCGGTGATCAAGCAGATCACCGACCTGGTGATGCGCGACGAGGCCCGTCATGTCGCCTTCGGGGTGTTGGCGCTGAAGGAGGTCATCCCCGAGCTGAGTGCGGCCGAGTTGGCCGACCGCGAGGAATTCCTGCTCGAGGCCACCGACCTCATGTACCGCCGCTTCCTCCTCGAGCAGCTCTGGGAGCGTCTCGGGGTCGACGTCGAGCAGGGCAAGGCCTTCGCCGCCGACAACCCGCTCATGATCATGTTCCGCCAGGTGCTCTTCTCGAAGATCGTGCCCAACGTGAACAAGCTGGGACTGATGACCCCCCGGGTCCGTCAGCTCTTCGAGGAGCTCCAGGTGGCACAGTTCGCGAACCACGCCGACACCGCCACCGAGGAGCTCGCCTCGCTGGGCGAGGTCGCCTGACGACGCCTCAGGGGGCCTGGCCCACCCGCGCCGGGGTCCACCGGGGGTCGACGCCCACCCCGTCCGCCTGGCCCACCGACGCGAGCGACAGCCGGGCCACCCCCCGGCGGGCCCAGCGCTCGACGGCGATGGCAGCGACGAGGATGGCCACTGCGACGATCCCGTCGAGCCACCAGTGGTTGGCGGTGACCACGACGGCGAGACAGGTGGCGACGGGGTGCCCGACCACGATCCATCGCCAGCGGCTGCTGCTCGCGATCACCGCGGCGACCGCCACGAGCACGGCCCAGCCCACGTGCAGCGACGGCATGGCCGACAGTTGGTTGTTGGCGCCTCGCCCGAGCCCGGGGTACACCGACTGCCCGTAGAGCTGCGCGGTGTCGACGAAACCGAGCGACGGCAGGAACCGTGGCGGCATGACCGCCACGAGCTGGAGGACCAGGCAGGTGCCCGTGAGGATGGCGAGCACGTTGCGCAGGGCGGGATACCGGTCGCGGTGCCGGACGAAGAGCCAGAGCAACATGGCAATGGCCGCCGGCACGTGGGCGACGGCGTAGTAGAGGTTGGCGGCCTGCATCAGCACGGGGTGGGGGAGCACGGCTCGCTGCATGGCGAGTTCGCTCGGAAGGTGGAGCCACTGCTGCGCCTCCCAGATCCACCGTGCCCTTGCCTCGGCCCCCTCGGTGTGACGGACGGAGATCTTGCCGGCGATCCTCCAGAGCGAATAGAGGCTCAGCACGACCGCCGCCTCACGGGCGAAGGGGGTGGCGGCCGCCGCGAGCCCCCGCCGCGGGCGTATGAACCACGCGAGGCCCGCGAGCGCCATCGCCGCCGCCATGGTGTACGGCCAGGGAATCCACATCGGCTGTCGTGAACCGTCCTCGATCGGTTGATCTCACGCCGACGGTAGTGGCTCCGCTGTCGCCCGGTCCTGGAGGCTCGCCTGACCGGCCGAACTCGGCGCGTCCCTCCCGCCGAACTCAGCGCATCTACACACCTGACAGCGCAGTGGATGCGCCGAGTTCGGAAGCCTGGGCGGGAGGAGGGGGTGGGGTCGGGCTAGGAGTCGGACGAGGGGGCGGGGGCGGGGGCGGCGAAGCTGACCGTCACGGTGCGCTCGTCGGCGCCCCGCACCACGGTCACCTCGACGGAGTCGCCCTCGAGATCGTCCAGCGCCGCGGCCAGGTCGTCGGCCGAGGCGAGGTCGTGCCCGTCGACGGACACGAGCAGGTCGCCGACGAGCACGCCTGCTGCTCCCGCCGGTCCGGCCTCCTCGACGGCACGCACCAGGAGCCCGGTGCGGTCGTCGAGGCCCACGGCCCGGCGCAGGTTCTCCGCGACCTCCGAGGGGGCGACGGCCACGCCGAGCATCCGCCGTCGGATCGACCGGCCGGCGATCAGCTCGGCCAGCCGGGCCTGGAGGGCCGTGTCGGCGACCCGCGCGAGGTAGAAGCCGTCGCCCGCCCGGTGGGTGTTGATGCCCACCACGCGGCCGTCGCCGTCGAGCACGGGCCCGCCGGACGAGCCACGGGCGAGGGGGGCGGTGTGCTCCAACCCGCCGCGCACGGCTCGGCCCCGCGGGCCGCGGAACGCCTGGTCGACGGCGCTCACGAAGCCGATCGTCGCCCGCGGCCGGTGGCCGCCTCGACTGAGGGCCACGACAGGGGCGCCGACCCCGGTGTCGGTCTCGGCCTCGGCGAAGGCCAGGGCCACCGTCTCGCCGATGGGCACCTCGACCACGGCCAGGTCGCCGTCGCCGTCGAGCCCGTGCACCCGGGCCTGCTCGGTGCGGCCGTCGGCGAAAGTCACCGAGACGGTCTTGTCGCGCAGGTTGTGCGAGCTGGTGAGCACACGGTCGGTGGCCACCACGAAGCCGGTGCCGCGACCGTTGCGGCCGATGCTGACCACCGACGGGCCGGCGGTGTCGGCGATGGTGCGCACGTGTTCCTGGAGTTCTTTCAACATGTTTCTTCCTCCGAGTCGATAGTTACTTCGTAATTGCAAGTGACTCTACCGCCGGGTTTTCCGATCCACACCACCACACTGGTGGTCGTGGTCGATCCAGCACTGCGTGAAGGCGCCGACGTGGCCGGTGATCGCTGGGTCCTGTTGACCCTCGCCGCGCTGGTGCACGGACCGAGGCGGTTCGGCGACCTGATCGCCGAGGTCGAGGGGATCGCCCCCAACGTGCTCACCGATCGGCTCCGTCGGATGGAGCGCCAGGGCCTCGTCGTCGCGGCCCCGTACTCGCAGCGTCCCCGGCGCTACGTGTACGACCTCACCGAGTCCGGACGCGATCTGGCCACACTCCTGCCGGCGCTGTCGGCCTGGGCCGGCCGTCAGGGCGGGGCCGAACCGCAACGTCACGCCGCCTGTGGATCGGTGATCGAACGCCGGGCGTGGTGCCCCCAGTGCGCCACGGTCATCGACGGTGATGGCACGCCGGGTGGCGAGGGCGACGCCGACCTCCGCTGGTTCTGATCCGAGCGGGGCCGATGCCCCTCGGCCTGCGCTAGTAAGCGCCGCGCAGGAGCCGGCCGTAGCCGGAGGACTTGCCGAGGTCGGGGGCGGCCTCATGGCCGTCCCAGGCGAGGCGGCCGTTCACGAACACCGCCCGCACCGCGGCGTCGTTGCGGCGCACGAGGCGGTTGAGCCCCGGGAAGCCGGGCATGGGCTCCTCGTGGATGTCGTCGAGCGACGAGTCGAGGCCGGCCGGGTCGACGACCACCACGTCGGCTCGGCAGCCCTCGCGCAGGTGGCCGGCGTCGATGCCCAGGTAGTCGGCGATCTCGCCTGTCACCCGGTGGACGGCTCGGCCGGTGGTCATCATCGTGCGCCCTTCACCGTGGGCGTCCTCCACGAGGCGCAGCATCTGCAGGGCGAAGTTGTAGAAGCCCATGTTGCGAAGATGGGCGCCGGCATCCGAGAACCCGACGAGCACCTGGGGGTGCGCCGCGATCCACTCGAGCTCGCGTGTGCGGTCGTTGCCGATGACGGTGTGCCAGCGCAGGTCGGTGCCGTAGGTGGCGATGAGGTCCATGAAGCAGTCGAGCGGGTCCTGACCTCGCTCGGCGGCGACCTCGGCGAACGTCCGACCCACGAGGGCGGCATCGGGCGCGCCCATGATGCGGGCCTCGTGCAGGTCGCGGTGGTACACCCGGCCCCGGATCTTGTTGGTCCACTGCTCCCGGAACCGCCGCCGCCAACCCGGTTCGGTCATCAGCTCCCCCCGCACGCTGCGGTCGAGGTGCAACACCTCGGTGCCGGCGCCCAGTTCCTCGATCACGGGGTTCTCGAGGCCGTCGATCCACATGTCGAACACGTTGGGCAGCGACTGCATGCGCAGGTCGGCACCGAGCAGACGGCGCGACAGGGACAGGAAGGCGCCCACCACCCGGTGGATGCCCGGCGCCGCCTTGGCGTCGACCATCGAGATCATCATCGTGCGCATGGGTGCATGGCGGACCTTGGAGGCGATGGCCATGAACAGGGCCAGGTTCCAGCGGGTCTGGATGTTGGGCACGGCCTGGAAGAGCGCGCCGCGTCGCCGCACCGGCTCGGCCAGGGCCCGGTATTCCTTCCACTTGGCGAACACCGACGGCGTGGGCCGGCTGCGGTAGCGGTCGCCGTCGAGCTTGTCCCACGGCAGCGTGTTGACCGACAGGCCCAGGTAGCCGGCGTCGAGCGCCTCCTCGACGAGCCGCAGCATGGCATCGAGCTCGGTGCCCGTGGGCTCCACGTGGTCGTCGACCGAGCGGCCGAAGCCCATCACGTGCGCCCGGATGGCCGAGTGCCCGAGCAGGGAGACGATGTTGGGCCCGAGCGGCAGTGTGTCGAGATGCTCGAGGTATCCCGTGGGAGAGGTCCAGTCGACGATGCCGCGGAGCTTGGGGAGCACGTCGTCGCGGGGGATGCCCTCGACGCGACAGAACATGTCGGCGAGGTCCTCGGGCTCGCCGACCGCGAACGACAGCCCGCAGGAGCCGACGAGCACCGTGGTGATCCCGTGGCGCACCGACTCGCCGAGGGCCGGCGCGAACTCGATCTCGGCGTCGTAGTGGGTGTGGAGGTCGACGAAGCCCGGCGTCACCCAGCACCCCGTGGCGTCGATGCGCTCGGCCCCGTCGGGCACGGCGATGCCGACGCCGATCGAGCGCACGGTGCCGTCGGCGATGAGCACGTCGGCCCGTCGCCCGTCCGCCCCCGACCCGTCGAAGACCAGGCCACCAGAGATCACTGTCGTCGCCATCGGTGTCGACGCTACCGCCCGCCTTCTGCGGGCCCCCCTTCGGGCGGTGCCGGTTCGCGATCCGGGTCGCCCGGTGCCGGGTGGGCCCGCGCGGCGGTGCAGCATTCGGTCGGCAGGCCCGCTGATGGGACCGGGTCGGTAGCTTCGAGAGGTGGCACGACCGGACACCCTGAGCGCGGCCCAGGCCCGCCGGATCACGCTCGCGGCGCAGGGGCTCGGTGAGCCTCGGCCTCGCGGGCGCATCGACCGGCGGCACCTCCGGCGCGTGTTCGACCGGCTCGGCCTCATTCAGATCGACTCGGTGAACGTGCTCGTGCGCAGCCACTACCTGCCGCTGTTCTCCCGTCTCGGGCCCTACGACCGGACGCTGCTCGACCGCTTCGTCTACGACGATCACGAGGCCTTCGAGTACTGGGGGCACGAGGCCTCGCTCATCCGGTCCGACCTCCAGCCGTTGCTGCGCTGGCGGATGGCGGGAGCGCATCAGTGGACCGGCATGCGCGAGTGGGCCACCGAGCAGGGCGAGCTGATCGAGCGGGTGCTCGGCGACGTGCTCGCCGACGGGCCCCTGAGCGCGGGCGAGCTCGATGCCGGCGAGCGCAAGAAGGGTCCGTGGTGGGGCTGGGGCGACACCAAGCGGGCGCTCGAGCATCTCTTCTACGAGGGCCGGGTCGGCGCCGTCCGCCGCGGCACGTTCGAGCGGGCCTACTGCGATCCCTCTCTCGTCGTGCCGCCGACCGTCGCGGCCTCGCCCACCCCGACCCCCCGGGACGCCATGGTCGCCCTGCTCGATCGATCGGCGCGGGGGCACGGCATCGGCACGGCCAAGGACCTCGCCGACTACTTCCGGCTTCCCATCGCGAAGGCCCGGCCCCTCATCGACGACATGGCCGACGAGGGCCTGCTCCAGCGGGTGACGGTCGCCGGCTGGAAGCACCAGGCCTACCGGCACCCCGAGGCGGTGCTCCCGCGTCGCATCGATGCGTGTGCCCTCGTCTCCCCGTTCGACTCGGTGATGTGGGAGCGCGACCGGGTGGAGCGCGTCTTCGGCTTCCGCTACCGCATCGAGATCTACGTGCCCAAGCCCAGGCGCGTGCACGGCTACTACGTGCTTCCCTTCCTGCTCGGTGATCGCTACGTCGCCCGCGTGGACGTGAAGGCCGATCGAGCCGGCTCACGCCTGCTCGTGCAGGCGGCGTTCGCCGAGGACGGCGTCGACGAGCTCGCGGTGTCCGAACGGCTGGCCGGCGAGCTGCGGACCATGGCGACCTGGCTGGGCCTCGACGACGTGACGGTGCGGGATCAGGGCGATCTGGCCCCCGCGCTGGCGGCCGTCGGCCCGTAACCTCGGCCGGATGAGCCAACCAGACGACGGGACCTCTGAGGCGACGGAGACGGCGGAGGAGGTCGGCCGGCACGCCACGAACCTCGAGCTGTTCCTCGACCTCGTGTTCGTCTTCGCCGTCACCCAGATCGCGGGCGTGCTCGCCTCCGACCTCACCTGGAAGGGCTTCGGTCGCGGCCTCCTTCTGGCCTGGCTCGTGTGGTGGCTCTGGTCGCAGTTCACCTGGCTCGGCACTGCGGTCGACCTGGCCGGGCGCTCGACGGCCCAGTTCCTGGTGCTCGCCGCGGTCCCGCTCGCCCTCTTGATGGCGGTGGCCCTCCCCGAGGCCTACGGCGCCACGGGCCTGGAGTTCGCCGGCGCCTACCTCGCCGTCAACCTGTGGGCGTTGGGCATACAGGGACGCAAGCTGTGGGGCGAGCCGGCGACCCGAGCGGCATGGCTCCGCTACCTGCCGTTGGCCGCGCTCGCCCCCTGCGTGCTGTTCATCGGTGCCTTCCTCGACGGTGACGCCCGCGTGGCCGTGTGGGCGTTCGTCGCGATCTTCAACGTCGGCAGCGCACTGGCGGCTGCCGGAAAGGGACGGCAGGGCACGAACGCCTGGACGATCGACCCCACCCACTTCGCGGAGCGCCACGCGCTCTTCGTGATCATCTCGTTGGGCGAGGCGCTCGTGGCGATCGGTGCGACGGCATCGGAGTCCGAGCTCACCCCGCCTGTCGGTCTCGGGCTGGCGATCACCGTTTCGATGGCGTGCGTGTTCTGGTGGACGTACTTCGCCTACGTGCCCCAGGCCGTCGAGCACACGCTCCGGGTGGCGGGCACCTACGAGCGCGGCCGCGTGGCGAGAGACCTGTTCACCTTCGGGCACTTCCCGGTCGTGTTCGGCCTGGTGCTCTATGCCGTGGCGGCCAAGCACGCCGTGGCCCACCCCGCCGAGCACCTGGCCACCGGCGATCTCGCCGCGCTCGCGGGTGCGGTGGCGTTCTTCGTCGGCGGGCTGGCCGGGTTGCAGTGGCAGGCGGTCCGCCGGGTGGCACCCGAACGCGTCGCAGTGATCCTGGTGGTCGTCGCGGTGTGCGCGGGCCTGGGGTCGACCCTGTCGGGCATCGCCGTGGTCGCGGTGGTGGCCGTCGCGTTGGCGATCCAGCAGACCGTCACCCTGCGCTCGTTCGACCGGAGGTCGGCTGTCGGCGAGTGACGCCGGCCGACGACGCCGTGGCCGAGGCGCGACCATGGCCACCATGACCGACCTCGCCCACGATCAACGCCCCGAGAACTGGAGTGCCGCCGCCTCCGGCTACGAGGAGGCCTTCGCCCCGTACACCGGGCCCTACGCGGACGAGGCGTTGCGCCTCGCCGGTCTGGTGGCCGGTGAGCGGGTGCTCGACGTCGCTGCCGGTTCGGGTGCCCTGTCTCTTCGGGCGGCCCGCCTCGGCGCCGAGGTGCTCGCCACCGACTTCGCGCCGGGGATGGTCGAGCTCCTGAGGGCGCGGTGCGACGCCGAAGGCCTCGACCGGTGCACCGTGGCCGAGATGGACGGCCAGGCCCTCGAGGTGCCCGATGCCTCCTTCGACCTGGCCGTGTCGATGTTCGGCCTGATCTTCTTCCCCGACATGGGCGCCGGCCTGCGGGAGATGGCGCGGGCCACCCGGCCGGGTGGTCGGGTGTGCGTCACCACCTGGCGGCTGGCGGGATTCCGCCTGGTCGACCTCGTGCGGACGGCGTTCTCGCGGGCCATCCCCGGCTTCGACCCACCACAGGCCGAACCGGTGTGGGCGCGGATCGGTGACGCGGACGGGTTGCGCGGCTGGCTCACCGAAGCGGGGCTCGATGCGGTCGAGGTGCACACCGTCACCCAAAGGTGGGTGTGGGACGACCCCGCCGAGTTCTTCCGGCGCCTGCCGGACTGGTCGCCGCCCGTGCAGCCGCTCTTCGAAGCCCTCGATGAGCCCGTGGTGGAAAGGGCAGCAGCGGCGTTCGTCGAGGTGATCGACGAGGCGGAGGACGGTGGCTCGGGGCTCGACGTGGATGCCCTGATCGGCATCGGCCGCCGGGTCTGACCGACCGGTGCCGCGCGAGCGGCCGAGGTTGTGGTCCGATGGGGCCATGGCTCGCAACGTGCTCGGTGGTGAATTGCTGTCCTGCAGCGAATCGCCCCTCACCGGCTTCTACCGCAACGGCTGTTGCGACACCGGCGCCGGTGACGACGGCGTCCACACCGTCTGTGCCCGCGTGACCGCGGAGTTCCTCGCCTACTCACAGGGGGTGGGCAACGACCTCAGCACCCCCCACCCCGAGTACGAGTTCCCCGGGCTGCAGCCGGGCGACCAGTGGTGCCTCTGCGCGCCCCGTTGGAAGGAGGCGCTCGACGCAGGCGCCGCCCCGGCTGTCGTGCTCGAGGCGACCCACATCGGCACGCTCGAGTGGTGCGACCTCGCCGACCTGCAGCGCCACGCCGTCACCGACTGAATCAGGGGATCACGGACCATTGAATGTGGTCACATGATGGTTGTATCGTGACTACATGGAAGTCGGGGTGAGAGAGCTGAAGGCCAAGCTGTCCGAGCATCTGCATCGGGCCAGCAGGGGCGACACCATCACGGTCACCGATCGAGGTCGACCTATCGCTGTCCTCGGGCCGCTGCCCGGCCGGGTTCGAGTGGACGAAGGGGTCGCCGAAGGGTGGGTGACCCCACCCTCCAGGCGAGGGCTCGGCCTGGTCCGCCGACACCCCTCGGATCGGCGTACGGCCGACGTGCTCGCTGAGGATCGCGAGGGTTGACGCTCTACGTCGATTCGAGCGCGCTGCTGAAGCGCTACATCGATGAGCCCGACTCCGATCTCGCCCAGGACCTGCTGGAATCCGACGATCAGCTGGTGACGGGCCGGCACACCGTGGTGGAGGTCCGCCGGAACCTGGCCAGACTGCTCGCCGGCCGTTCCCTCACCGAGACGCGTCAGGCCTTCGAGGTTGATCTCGGCGCGTTCGCGATCGTCGAACTCGATGAAGCGACATGTGAGTTGGCCGCGTCCATCGCCGAGCAGACCGGCGTCCGGTCGCTCGACGCGCTGCACCTCGGCGCGGCCCAGCGGGTGGGTCGCCAAGCCCTCACCTTCCTGACCTTCGACCTTCGTCAGGCCCAGGCGGCCCGGAGCCTGGGCCTCACCGTCGTGGGCACCTGACGCCGACCTCTACGTTGGGCTGCGGGCCGGCATGGCGGAGGTGACGATGAACGTCCTCTTCGCGAGGAAGAGCGTGCCGGCGGCGGGCACCGAGACGTGGTCGAGGGTGCGTTCACGAACGGGGTGCCCGGGTGGCGTCATCCGTCACCCCCCGTTCGGAGCTGTCGCGGTGGGGACGATCATGGCCCTGCGGTCGCGGTCGCAGGCGGTGCGCACGTGGCAGCCCTTCACGTGGTCGTTCACCAGGCCGAGGGACTGCATTGCGGCGTAGGCCGTGGTGGGCCCCACGAAGCGGAAGCCCCGGCGCCGTAGCTCCTTCGAGAGCGCGGTCGACTCGGGTGTCGTGGCGGGCACCTCGCCGAGGCGTTCGGGCACGGGCCGACCTCGACGGATCGGCTCGAACGACCACACCAGCGCCGCGAGCGAGCCGAAGCGCTCCTGCACGGCGAGCACGGCCCGCGCGTTGGCGATCGTGGCTTCGATCTTGCCCCGGTGCCGCACGATGGACGCGTCCTGCAGCAGTCGATCGACGTCGGCCTCGTCGAATGCCGCCACCTGACCGGGGTCGAAGCCGTGGAACGCCCGGCGGAAGTCGTCGCGCTTGCGCAGGATGGTGAGCCATGACAGCCCCGACTGGAAGCCCTCGAGGCAGAGCTTCTCGTAGAGGCGAACGTCGTCGACCACGGGCCGGCCCCACTCGTCGTCGTGGTACGCCAGGTAGTCGGGCGTGGCCGTGCACCAACCACACCGCTGTCGTCCGTCGTCGCCGCGTTCCACGCCGATCGCCTGCCAGTCGGTCACCAGCGGTTCCTGGCTTCCTCGGCGAAGCCGATCACACCGTCGAACGCGATCCGCTCGCTGTCGTCGGTGATCGCGCGCTCGGCCATGCCGTGAGGGCGACGGGTTCAGCCGTCGTCCGGTCGGGGGGCGCCGTGCCCGGACCCATGGCCGCCGTCGTCGGGCTTCCCCCGCAGTCCCAGGCGCCGGAGGCCCTCGTTCGCCCAGAGCGCCGGGCCCACCGTCACCTCCAGGGCGTCCACGAGCCGTCGCACCTGCTCGGTGAGCTCGGTCACGTCGCCCACCGTCTCGACCATGCCGGTGCGCAGGTCGTCGACGCCGCTGACCACTTGGGCGAACTGGTCGATCGCCGCGTCGAGCTTCCCGATGGTGCCGTCCAGGCTGCCGAGCGTGGTGTGCATGTGGTCGACCGTGTCGTTGAGGCGATCGAGGGTCTCGTCCACCGACAGGACGGCATCGGCGACCCGGCGGGCGCGGGACTTCGGGCTCATGCTCGGGTGGTGGGAAGCCTGGTGGTCACCGCAGGCGACGCTACCCGCGTCGGTCGTCCCAGAGGTTGACGACCGTGCGTCCGGTGGTCTCACGGTTGGCCATCGCCGAGAAGGCGGCGGGGACGTCGGCGAACCCGACGACCTTGCCCACCACGGCATGCACCCGCTTCGCCGTCACCAGGTCGACGACCACGCGGTTGATCCGCGCGCCCAACTCGCTCGAGGGCAGGTTCCAACCCATCCCCTGCTTCACCATGGTGGCGAAGGCGGGATCGGCGTAGGCGAGCAGCACCCCGCAGAGCTTGATGTTGCCCATGGCGATGGCGCGGGGAACGATCGCCTTCTCGTCGGCGACTGCCTTGTCGGACGCGAAACCCATCATCAGGTAACGGCCGTTGTAGGCCAGGCAGTTCATGGAGTCGGCCATGACCGCGTCGCCCACGTTGTCGAACACGACGTCGACACCCTTGCTCGCGGTCAATTCCATCACGATCGGAGCGAAGGCATCGGTGCGGTAGTTGACGACGGTCTCGGCGCCCAGGTCATGGCAGAGCGCCATCTTGTCGTCCGAGCCGACCGTGGCGATCACCCGCGCACCGGCGTCGACGGCGAGCTGGACGGCCGCAGAGCCCGAACCGCCGGCGGCGGCGTGGACGAGCACGGTCTCGCCTGCCTGGAGCCCGCCGCGGTCGAACAGGCCGAGCCATGCGAGGTGGAACGGGAAGAACAGCGCCGCGGCATCGGGCAGGGGCACCTCGTCGGGCATCTCGAACGCGGACACCGCGGGGCAGATCGAGTACTCGGCGAAACCGCCGTGGGCGCCGCGCGTGACGGCGACCACCCGCTTGCCCGTCAAGGCCTCGGCGCCGGGGCCGCACGCATCGACGACGCCCATCACCTCCATGCCGGGCGAGTAGGGCAACTTGGGGCGCACCATCATGTTCCCGCCGGTGATGCGCTCGAGGTCGTTGAGGTTCAGCGGGATGCCCAGCGCACGGACGCGCACCTCGCCGTCACCGGGCTCGGGGATCTCGACCTCGTCGAGACGGAGCGCCGTGAGCGGGTCGCCGTAGGCGTGGGTGCGCCACGCCCGCATGGAACTCGGCGGGGTCACGGACCGCCACGTTAGACGGGTCGGTGCCGGCCGAGGAGCCGGGTGACACGAGCGGGCCTCCCGCCGGCATGGAATCCTGACCGTCATGGGGGACGTGGGCGGGACGGAGCGCGACGAGGTCGATCGCGTGCTCGAACGGCTCCTCGGCCTCAGTGCGTCGGCGCTCGTCGCCGTCCGGGTGGAGCCGCTGGTCGGTTGGACGAACCGCAACTACAAGGTGTCGACCGGCGCGGCGACCTACGCCCTGCGCATCCCCCGCCCCGGGACCGGCGCGTACATCGATCGGGATGCCGAACGGCACAACGCCCGGTGCGCGACGGCCCTCGGCGTCAACGCGGACGTGATCGTCGCCGAAGCCGGCGGGATCATGCTCACCGAGTTCGTCGTCGGCGCGCCGATGGATGCCGATCGGTTTCGCGACGACCCCGGTGCCGTGCAGCGTGCCGGCCGGGCGCTGGCTCTCGTCCATCACCATGCCGGCCGCTTCCGGGGTCGCTTCGACGCGATGGCGGTCATCGAGCGGCACCGGTCGGCCCTCGGCCCCCAACGCCCCGTGCCCGCGCTGCTGGACCAACTGGTCGACGAGCTCCGCGTCCGTGGCCACGGCGATCATGGCGTCGTGCTCGTGCCGAGCCACAACGACACGTGGCCCTGCAACTTCATCGACACGGGTGGTGGGATGCGGCTGCTCGACTGGGAGTACTCCGCCATGAACGACCCGGCGTGGGACCTGGCGAACTTCTCGGTCGAGGCCGGCCTCGACGATCGTGGCGATGAGGTGCTGCTGGCGGCATACACCGAACGCGAGCCCACGCCTCGCCTGCACGAGCGGGTGACCGCGGCGAAGGCGCTCACCGATGTCGTCTGGGCGGCGTGGGCGCTCGTGCAGGATGCCGACGGGAACCCCGCCCAGGACTTCCCCGCCTACGCCGGGTTTCGCCTGGAGCGGGCCCGGCGGGCGCTCCGATGAGCGGACCGCGTCAGGGGCGGACCTCGTAGTAGAGGTTCGCGGGGTCGTCGAAGTCGTGGAGGGTGAACCGCCCGAACCCGGCGTCCCGCACCATCTGCTCGGCGACGGCGGTGCCGAAGCCCACCGTGCCGAGGCCGGCGCCACCCGGCTCGGAGAGGGCCGACGACATGCACGAGGTGATCGAGAACCCGTAGAACATCGCCAGCATCGGGTTCTGCCGGTCGGTGTCCCACGAGCCGGTGCAGCGGATGTCCTTGATGAGCAACGTGCCGTCATCGCGCACCGTCTTCCGGATGGCGGCGAGCGCCTCGGCGGGCCGCGTCATGTCGTGCAGGCAGTCGAAGGTGAGCACGAGGTCGTATCGGCCGTCGTCGGGCACGTGCTCGGCGCGCTCCGGGTGGAGGGTGACGTTGTCGAGCTCCAGCGCGGCGACTCGCTGCGCCGCCCGGTCGAGCGCGTAGTCGGACAGCTCGTAGCCGTGGAACGACGAGTTGGGGTATGCCTCGGCCAGGGCGGTGAGCGCGACCCCTGCACCGCACCCCACGTCGGCGACCAGGGCGCCGGACTCGAGCCGCTCGACGACACCGTCGAGCGCGGGGATGATCTGGGGGACGAGGGCGATGCGCGCCCACGGCCCGAGCATTCGCTCGGTGCGGTGTGCCCCGTTGGGCCCGAGCCGGTCGTAGGGGAGGCCCATGCCCGTCCGGAAGGCATCGGCGAGCTCGTCGACGACCGTGGCGTCGAGCGGTGCGGTGAAGGCTCCGGCGGCGAAGGCCAGGCTCGTGTCCTCTTCGACGAGCACCGCGACGCCTTCGGGGGTGAGCTCGAAGTGGTCGCCGTCGGTGGTGTGCACCAGGTCGGCGGCGGCGTTGCCCCGGAGCCACTCGCGGAGCCAACGCTCGTGCATGCCGGTGTGCTCTGACAGCTCGGCGGCGGTGATCGCGCCGACCTCGGCGAGCGCGCGGTAGAGGCCGAGGCGGTCGCCGAGGTGGATGAGGAGCGACACCAATTCACCCTGCTTGTACCCCCAGACGCGGAAGGCGAACAGGCCGACCGCGTCGGGATCGGGTGCGGGTCGGGTCGTGGTCGCGGGCTCGGGTGGCACGGTTGGTTCCTCCACTGGTCGTCGTGGCCCATCTTCGCATCGGCCCGGCCCCGGCGTCGCCGGCCGCGACGTCGGCGGTGGGTTGCGAACGGGGCTTGCGCCCATCCGGGCCACGCGGGATGGTCGCGGGATGCGCGCATGGGTGGTGCGGAGCCCCGGCCCGATCGACGGTGGCCCGCTCCAGCTCGTCGACCGGGTGGCACCGGAGCCCGGTCCGGGGGAGGTGCGGGTGCGGGTCTCGGTCTGCGGCGTGTGTCGCACCGACCTCCACCTCGCTGAGGGCGACCTCGCGCCCCACCTGCCGGCCGTCGTGCCCGGCCACGAGATCGTCGGGGTCGTCGATCGACTCGGCGCCGGGGCCTCCCGCTTCTCGATCGGCGAGCGGATCGGCATCGCCTGGTTGCGCCACACCTGTGGGTCGTGCCGCTTCTGTCGGCGCGGCGCCGAGAACCTGTGCCTCGACCCGCGCTTCACGGGATGGGACGCGGACGGTGGGTACGCCGAGCTCGCGGTGGTCGACGAGCAGTACGCGTACCGCCTGCCGGACGGGTTCTCCGACGAGCAGGTGGCACCCCTCCTGTGCGCCGGGATCATCGGCTTCCGAGCGCTCCGCCGCGCCGCGCTGCCGGTCGGCGGGCGCCTCGGCATCTACGGCTTCGGGGGCTCGGCCCATCTGGCCGCCCAGGTCGCGCTGGCCGAAGGGGCGACCGTGCACGTGATGACGCGTTCGGCCGACGCCCGCCGACTCGCGTTGGCACTCGGCGCGGCCTCCGCCGGCGGGTCGCTCGACCGGCCACCCGAGCCGCTCGACTCGGCCGTCGTCTTCGCCCCCGCCGGCGAGGTCGTCCCGGCCGCCCTCGAGGCCCTCGATCGGGGCGGCACGGTGGCGGTCGCGGGGATCCACCTGAGCGACATCCCCTCGTTGCGCTACGCCGACCACCTCTTCCAGGAACGGCAGCTGCGGAGCGTGACGGCGAACACGCGTCAGGACGGCGAGGAGTTCCTCGCCATCGCCGCACGCATCGGCATACGGGTCGAGACCGTGGCCTACCCCCTCGACGAAGCCGACGCCGCCCTGTGCGACCTCGCCCACGACCGGATCACCGGCGCCGCCGTCCTCCGCGTGGCCCACTGAGCAGCGTGCCCGTCGGCCTCCCGGCGTCGGGGGTGGGGGGTGGCGAGGTCGGGGCTGGGTAGGGTCGCCGGCGCATGGAGTACGCAGATGCCGTCGCCACGGTCACCGCACCGGGGTCCACGTTCGAGACCACCGAGATCGAGGTCGACGGGCAGCGTGTGACCGCGTTCAGGAACGCGCCTGCGAGCCTGCGCGAGCTGGTGCTGTCCACCGCGTCCCGCGGTGACACGACCTTCCTCGTCTACGAGGACGAGCGCTGGAGCTTCGCCCACTTCGCCGAGCAGGTGTCGGCGCTGGCCGCCACGCTCGTCGAGCGCTACGGGGTGGTCAAGGGCGACCGGGTGGCCATCGCCATGCGGAACTACCCCGAGTGGGTGGTGTCGTTCGCGGCGATCACGTCGATCGGCGCGATCTCGGTGTCGTTCAACGCGTGGTGGACCGCCGACGAGGTCGCCTTCGCCCTGCAGGACTGCACCCCGCGGGTGCTGATCGCCGACGAGGAGCGGGTCGAGCGGGCACGGGCGTCCTGCGCCCGTCTGGACATCGCCGTGCTGGCCGTCCGGTGTCCCGCAACGGTCGGGGGTGTGGACCACTGGTCCGACACCCTGCGGGTCGGGGCCCCGATGCCCGACGTGGCGGTCGCGGCCGGCGACGACGCCACCATCCTCTACACCTCGGGCACCACCGGGCACCCCAAGGGTGCGGTTTCCACCAACCGCGCTGTGGTGCAGGCGCTCTTCGGCTTCGGCTGTCGATCGGAGGTCGACCGGCTCCGCAACCCCGACGCCCGCCCGTCCGCGGGGGCGCCGGCGTTCATCCTCGTCGTGCCGCTCTTCCACGTCACCGGCTGCGTGGCCGTGATGCTCAGCTGCCTGACCGCCGGCGTGAAGCTGGTGATGATGCGCAAGTGGGACCCCGAGCGGGCCCTCGAGCTCATTGAGCGCGAGCAGGTCTCCAATTTCGTGGGCGTGCCCACCCAGAGCTGGGACCTGCTGGCCTCGCCCCGATTCGCCGAGCACGACACGTCGAGCCTCCGTGGTGTCGGTGGAGGAGGGGCCCCGGCCCCGCCCGAGCTGGTCAAGCGGGTGTCGAGCGGATTCCCGTCGGCGAGCCCGGGCATCGGCTACGGCATGACCGAGACGAACGCCTACGGCCCCCAGAACGGCGGTGCCGACTACCTGGCCCACCCCACGAGCACGGGGCGCAGCACGCCCATCCTCCAGGTGGAGGTCCGCGACCCGGAAGGCGTGGCCGTTCCCGCCGGTGCGCGTGGTGAGATCTGGTTCCGGGGCCCCAACCTCATCCGCGGCTACTGGAACCGGCCCGAGGCGACTGCCGAGGTCCTGGTGGCAGGTTGGCTCCGCAGCGGCGACATCGGACGGGTCGACGACGACGGCTTCGTCTACGTGGAGGACCGCGCCAAGGACATGGTGCTGCGGGCGGGCGAGAACGTCTACTGCGCAGAGGTCGAGGCCGTGCTCTACGAGCACCCCGCGGTGCACGAGGCCGCGGTGTTCGGCGTGCCCCACGAGCGGCTCGGCGAGGAGGTCGCGGCTGCAGTGATGTTGCGGCCGGGAGCCACGGCCACGGTCGAGGACCTCTTGGCGCACGTGTCCGAGCACCTGGCCGCCTTCAAGGTGCCCACGCGAGCCGCCCTGTGGCCAGGGCCGCTGCCCCGCAACGCCTCCGGAAAGATCCTCAAGCGCGATCTCCGTGAGTCGCTGGCCGCCACCTCTGGTTCCTGACCGACGGGGGCGACCGCAGCACCACCCGGTCGCAGTCTCCGAGTCAGTGGTCGTCCACCAACTCGACCCTGCCGTCGGGGTGGCGGGCGAAGCGACCCTGGTCGCGGGGGTGCACCGGGCCGTCCTCGGGCCACGGCCAGCCACCGAAGCCCGTGCGCTGGTAGTCGGCGATGGTCCGGCGTATGCCCGCCTCGTCGTTCATGACGAACGGCCCGTACTGGGCGACGGGCTCGGCGATCGGCCGGCCCTGGAGGACGAGCAGCTCACCGCCGCCGTGATCGGCGGTCACCGTCACCTCGGCATCGGCGTCGAGCACCGCGCCCGTGGACGGCCCGAGCTCGACGCCGTCCACGAGCAGCGACCCACCTTCGTAGAAGTACAGGGTGCGGCCGGTCTCGGGGCCGGCCACCGGCAGCGTCCAGGTGGCGTCGGGGTCGAGGGCTGCGTGCCAGATGGCGACGTCGGCCTCGGGCCGTGCCGCCCAGGAGTCGGGCGGTGGTAGCGGAGGCCGATGGCCGTCGATGGCACCGGCGACCACGGTGATCCGCGTGATGCGGCCGTCGTCGTCCCGGTGTGAGAGATGGGGGACGTCCTTGTCCCAGAACATGGTGAAGTAGGGGTCGGTGAGCTTGTCGGCCGCGGGCAGGTTCAGCCAGATCTGGAAGAGGTGGAGCGGGTTGGGGCCAGCGGGGTCGAGCAGCGGGAACATCTCGCAGTGGACGATCCCCGCGCCGGCCGTGAGCCACTGGGTGTCGCCGGCGCCGAAGCGGGCGGTGGCGCCGAGCGAGTCGGAGTGGTCGATGTGGCCCTCACGCACGAACGTGACGGTCTCGAAGCCCCGGTGCGGGTGCTGTGGGAACCCCGGGACCAGGTCGCCGTGGTACATGTTCCAGCCGTCGACCCCGGCGAAGTCGGCGCCGATCTCACGGCCGTCGAGCGATGCCGCGGGCCCCAGCCGGTCGTTGCCGGCCGGGTACGCGTCCAGGTGGTGGGCGCAGAACAGGAAGGGATCCAGGGTGGGCCACTGCGTCCCCAGCGGAACGGTCTGCAAGATCGCGTCGCTCATGTCCCCAGGCTAGGAGGGCAGCGGGGTGCGGGACACGGTCGCGGGGATCCCGGATCCGGAACGGTTACCTCGGGGTCGACCAGACGTGGGGTCAGGCACTTAGGGTCGGTCGTCATGGCCACCACGAGCGACCGTCCGCCCGCCCTCAGCGTGACCCCGCTGCAGTTCGCGCCCTACGACCAGCTGGCCGGTCGCCCCAACGTGATCGTGGACGGGTCGGCCACCGAGGGCACCGTGCTGTGCCTGTCGCACTGGCCGGGGACGGCCACCCCGCCCGAGTTCCAGGCCGACCTGAGCGCCCAGATGGCGTTCCGCTACCTGCGCCGGTTCGACCGCCACGCCGGCGCAACCCTGGTGTCCAACAACCACTTCGACCAGGACGGCTTGGTGTCGGTGTTCGCCCTGACCGAACCGGCCGCCGCGCTCGAGCACGAGGACCTGCTGATCGACGTCGCGGCCGCCGGCGACTTCGGCACTTACCGCATCCGGGACGCGGCCCGGGCGTCGATGGCGATCTCCGCCTACGCCGACCCCGCCCGCTCGCCCGTCGCGGACGCTCTCGCCACCGTCGACGACCCGACCGGCCTGCTCTACACCGAGCTGCTGCCCCGGCTGGTCGAGTTGGGCACCGAGCCTGCCCGATTCGAGTCGCTGTGGGCCGACGAGGATGCGGTGCTCTCCGCCAGCGAGCGGTGCCTGGCCGAGGAGGTGACCGTGGACGAGGTGCCCGAGCTCGACCTGGCCGTGTTCGACGTGCCGGCCGACGCCCCCGATGCCGGTGGCCACCGCTTCGGCGACAAGTGGTCGGCCGGCCTGCACCCGATGGCGCTCAACAACGCCACCGAGCGCCTGACCCTGCTCGTGACGCGTGGTCGACGCCATGAGGTCGTGTGCCGCTACGAGGGCTGGATCCAGTTGCGGTCGCGCCCACTGCGCCAGCGGGTCGACCTGGGGCCGCTCGCGGTCCGCCTCACCAAGCTCGAATCCGGTGGCGCGACGTGGACAGCGGCCGGACCGGGCAGCCTGCTGGCCGGGCTGTCGGTGGACGGCGACGCCGAGAGCTCGATCGACCCGGCCCGCGTCCGCTCGCTGGTCGAGGTCCACCTCGCCACCGAACCCCCCGCCTGGGACCCCTACCCCCACTCCTGACGGCGGCCCCTGCTGCAGTCGTTCTCGTCGATCGGCCCGCCGGTCTGCCGGTGCGTGCGGGTTGGCCGCCCGGCCCCGACCCTGCTTGCCTGAGGGGCCATGACGACCCCGATGATCGACGCCGCCCGCGCCCTGTTCGACACCCTCGACACCGCGGCGGCGGCGACGCCGCCGGGCGAGCCCATGCCACAGGCATCCCTCGACGCATTGTCCGATGCGGGCCTCTACGGGCCGATGGTGCCTCGCGCCGTGGGCGGTCTGGAACTGCCGCTGAGCGAGATCGTCGACGTGTACGCCGAGGTGGCCCGCGCCGACGGCTCGGCGGGCTGGTGCTACTTCGCGGCCGACGTGGCCGCGGCCTTCTTCGGCGCGTACCTCCCGGATTCCGGCGCGGATGCGATCTTCGGCGGCGGCGTCCCGGTGGTCGCCGGCCAGTTCGCACCGAACGGCGTCGCCATCATCGAGGGTGACGACCTGGTGCTGACCGGCGACTACCAGTTCGGCAGTGGCATCGCCCATGCCGCCTGGGCCGGCGCCGGCATGATGACCGCACCCGACGACGGCACCGACGCCGCCTTCCTGATGGGCTGCTTCCCTGCCGAGCAGGCCGAGCTGAAGGGCAACTGGGAGGTCCTCGGCCTGCAGGCCACCGCCAGTTACGACTACCTGGTCCGAGACGTGCGCGTTCCCCGTGACCGCACCTTCGACTTCTTCGCGCCGGTCGTCCATCGCGGCGGCCCGATGTACGCACTGGGGGTGCTGCCGCTCACGGCGGCCGGTCACGCCGGCTGGGCCCTGGGGGTCACCCGGCGGGTGCTCGACGAGGTGGCCGCCCTCGCCGCCGCGACGACCCGGATGGGTGCCGCCACCTCGCTCGCCGACTCCGAGCGCTTCCTGTTCGAGTTCGGCGCTCTGGAAGGCCGCTACCGCGCCGGGCGGGCGTGGGTGCGCGAGGTGGTCACCGCGGCCGAGCAGGAGTCCGCCCGTGACGGCGGCGTCTCCGCCGTCACGGCCAACCTCGTGCGCGAGGCCTGTCGCCACGTCAACCAGGGCGGTGCCGACATCGCCCGGCAGGCCTACCTCCTGGCGGGGACCAAGGCCCTGCGCGAGGGGCCGATCCAGCGGGGCTTCCGCGACCTGCACGCCGGTGCGCAGCACTTCTTCGCCGGCCCGTCAGCCGCGATCGACCTCACCCGTTCCCTGCTGCACGAGGGCTGAGAGGGGCCCGAGCCAGGCAACCGTGGTCAGCGGGCGAGCGAGGTCAGGAGCTCGACGTAGTCCTCGACAGTCTTGACGGCGGGGTCGGTGCGCTTGGCCTGGTCGTCCCAGCGCCTGAGCTGCACGGCCGCCTCCCACCCCTGCCGGGAACGGAAGTCCTCGACCTCGTCGGGGCTCATGGGGCCGCCCTGCACCGCCAGGCTCCGCACCGACACCGGGGAGAGGGCGTCGAAGTAGTCGGCCTCGGTGGCGCAGAGGTAGCGCTTGGCCGCGACGTGCATGCCCACGGGGGCCGTGACCTCGGCGCCGAACCATCGGCGCAGTAATCGCTCGCCCACGGCGTCGTGGGCGCGGTCGGCGGCGACGAATTCGCCCTCGCCCGAGTCCCAGGCAATGGTCAGGCGACCCACGTCGTGCAGGAGCGCCGCCGCGACGGTGGCATCGGAGGCGCCTGCCTCCTCGGCCAGGGCGGCCGCCTGGAGGGCGTGCTCGCGCTCGGTGACCACCTCGTCGTACATGGCGGTGGCCTTCTCGCTCCGGTACAGGTCGAGCAGTTCGTCGAGTGGCGGGCGCTCAGCCATGTTCGGCGGGCTCCACCGCTCTGCCGAGGAAGTCGTCGGTGATGCTGAGGCGGGCCCGTTCGGATGGGCCGTCGAGGGCATCGAACTCGGCCACCTTGTCCGCGTAGTAGGTGGTGCGGAAGTCGCCGGCCGACTGGGCGTTGTAGGTGAGGTACAGGGCGCGCCGAGGTGTGTCGGTGGTGTTGGTCTCGCTGTAGTGCGGCACGTACGAGTTGAACCACAGCAGATCGCCGGGCGCGAGCTCGACCGGACGCCACTCGAGCGAATCGACGATGTCGGCGCGCAGGCCCTTGAGGCCTTCGGTGGGCAGGAGGCCCTGCTCGTGCCCGGCGGCGACCCACAGGCAGCCGCTGGCCCTGGTGGCGGGATCGATCGGCACCATCACGCTCACGTGGTGCGCCACGAACCGGTAGGCGGGTGCGTCCTGGTGCGGGGCGAAGCCGCCACCACCGGGTTGCTTGTAGTTGACCTTCTCCTTGTACAGGACGGCGGGCTCCCCGAGGAGCGCGCCCGCCAGCTCGGGGATCAGTCCCTGGGTGAGCAGCGCCCGAAACCCGGCGTGATGGCCGACGAGGTCCTCGCTGCGGGCCACCGTGGGCCCGGCCTCGGTCTGCTCGAAGTGATGCAGGCCCGGCCCACCGCGCTCGGCCCAGCCGGCGATCTCGCCCACCCACGACCGGATCTCGTCGACCCGGGCCTCGGTCAGCGCCTGGCGGAGGACGAGGCATCCGTCCCGCTCCCAGGCCGCCCGCTGCTCGTCGCCCAACTCCATCATCGCTCCTTCCTCGCGCCCCTGCTCGGCCCGGTCGGGACCTTAGCCTCGATCCACCGATCGGGTAGGGGTCTGAGGGGTCGCGTATCCACCGAAAATGCCTCCTGATCAGGGAGAATGGAGCTGTCTAACGGCACCGTTCCAACTGATCGAGGAGGCATTTTCAGTGAGTCCAGTATCGCGCG
>JAYRVH010000007.1:0-277907 GCA_041918615.1 Acidimicrobiales bacterium | reverse complement strand
GAGATGTGCATGCCGGGTGACAACACGACGATGACGGTGACGTTGGGCGCGCCGATCGCGATGGACGAGGGTCTGCGGTTCGCCATCCGTGAGGGTGGTCGTACCGTGGGCGCCGGCTCCGTCACCAAGATCCTCAAGTAGCAGGGAAGAGACGATGGCCGCAGGACAGAAGATCCGGATCCGCCTCAAGGCGTACGACCACGAGATCATCGATCAGTCGACGAAGAAGATCGTCGAGACCGTGCTGCGTACCCACGCCGACATCCGGGGTCCGATCCCGCTGCCGACCGACAAGCACCGCTACACGGTGATCCGCTCGCCCCACAAGGACAAGGACTCGCGAGAGCACTTCGAGATGCGCATCCACAAGCGCTTGCTCGACATCCTCGATCCCTCGCCCAAGACGGTCGACTCGCTCCAGCGCCTCGACCTCCCGGCCGGCGTGGACATCGAGATCAAGATCCAGAACGCATAGAGGGGGCCACCCCCGCGAGTCGGCGGGTCCTGTCGCCGGAGTCCGTTTCCGGCCATGCTCGTCCCTGCGCGTGGCCGGAAGCCGTTCCGTCGCCGCCCGCCGCCTCGCTACCCCGTCTTGCTGGGGGTCGGTGGTGACGTGATCCCTCGGCTCGGCGCCACCCCTCCGCCTCCGGCCGAGCCCTGGCGGCTTCCGGGCCGACCGCTGACCAGAACCTGGTGGGGCGCGGGCGACCGCTCGGCTCGACGAGCGTCGCTGCGCCCTTCGCGCGGCGCGACAAAGGTCCGTGAACTGTGGCTGGTCAGCTCGCGGGATCGGCGATGAGGGCCGTCACGAGCGTCCTGACCTGGGCGTCGATCTGGGCTTCGGCATGCGGCAGGATGCCCTCGTCGAGGAGACCGTACTCCTCGTGCGCGTAGCGCAAAGCGGCCACGTCGCCGCTCCTGGGCTCACGCTCGAGCAGGGCGTCGACTCGCCCCACGGTCTCCCGAGGCGTGACTGACGGGGCGGCAGCGCAGCGCTCGAGGAGATCGCGAGTTCGGTGCTCGAGCGCTAGCTCCGGATCGGTCGGGAGGAGCCCAAGTTCCCGCACGACGGCGGGTACCAGTGGCGGCGCATCCGCCGCAGCGAACCGCATCTGCACGCCGGCGAGCTCGGGGAGCGCAGGAGAGTCGGCACCGGCGACCAGTGCGCTCACGGCAGCGTCGACGATCTCCTCCGAAATCCCCTTCCCCGCCTGCCAGAGGCCGATGGCCTCCTCGAGCTCGGCCGTCGGCGTCGCCGGTCGGCGAGCTAGGGGGACGATCGGCGGCTGGTCGGCCAGGGGAGCCGGCGCATGGCCCCGGCGCCACCAGGTCGGCATCGGCCCATCTTGGCATGGGGCAAGGTCTGGCGGTCTGTCGGTTACGGGCGAGGCGGGGGGCGGTCGCCGGTGGTGGCGCCTGACGGCCAGAGTTGCTTGACGCCGATGGCGAGGCCGGTCGTGCCGGCCACGATGAACGGCAGCGCCGCTGCGCCGTGCAGGTCACTGAGCCCGACGATCATCAGGGGGACGACCCCTGAGGCCAACATGATTCGTTGCCAGGGCAGCAGGTGCCGATCCTCGGCGGTCGACATCGATTCCTGGTGCATCAGCGGGTGGCGAGGATGAGGGTGGCGAGGATGGTGGTCTGGCTGAACATCATGGCGACGGCGGCGACCACGGTCTGACGGTTCTTCTCGGCGATGGACCCCATCAAGCGGTGCTCGAGGGCCTCCATGCGGAGCTGGATGCGCTCCTCGAGGTGGTCGAGGTCGGCCTTGGTGGCGACGTCGCCCCATCCGGTCGGGGGGAGGTGCTCCATGAGGGTTGCGGTGTGGGTTCGGCCCATGAGTTCCACCAGTGCTTCGTGGAGTTCGTGTCGGGTGCGTTCGGTGACTGCCATCGCATGCCTCCAGGCGATCGTGCGCGTCTGGAGGGGAAGTGGGGCCAGGATAGTCATGCGGTCTGACACCTCGCAGCGGGCGACCGGGCCGGTCGGTAGCGTGCGGCCCATGGGGGAGATGAGCGGGGAGGAGCTGGTCGACGCGATCGAGGCGGCGTCGGGGCGGCATCCGGGGAAGCGGCGGGCGCACGCCACGGGCATCGTGGTCACAGGGACGTTCACCGCGACGCCAGCGGCGCCCGGGCTGTGCACGGCGGCGGCGATGCAGGGCGGGGCGGTGCCGGCCACGGTGCGGTTCTCGAACGGCACGGGGAACCCCGCCACGCGCGACGACGACCAGGACGGGCGCGGGATCGCCGTGAAGCTGCGGGCCGACGGTGACCCGACTTGGGACCTCATCGGGCTGTCGCTGCCGCAGTTCTTCGTGCGCACGCCCGAGGACTTCGTGGCCTTCGTCGCCGCCCGGACGCCGGACCCTTCTACCGGCGAGCTCGACATGGCCAAGGTCGGCACCTTCCTCGAGGGGCACCCGGAGGCGCTCGGCGCGGCGGGAGCGGCGATCACCGCCCCGATCCCGGCCAGCTACGCCCAGGTGCGCTACCACGGCATCCACTCGTTCCACTGGACCGATCCCGAAGGGACCACCCGAGCGGTCCGCTACGAGTGGGCGCCCGACGCCGGCGAGCTCGCGGCGGACCCGGCCGCGACCGACCGCCCCGCGGATCACCTGCGCCGGGAGCTGGCCGACCGCCTGGCGACGGGGCCGGCGGCCTTCGCACTCTGGGTCGTGATCGCGGGAGACGGCGACGCCATCGACGACCCGACCGAGCGCTGGCCCGACGAGCGTCAGCGGGTCGACGTCGGCCGGCTCGAGCTCACAGCACTCGGGTCCACCGAGGGCGAAGACTCGCTCATCTTCGACCCGGTCAACGTCCCCCCGGGCGTCGAGTGCTCGGACGACCCGCTCCTGGCGGCCCGCTCCCGGGCCTACGGCGTGTCTTACGCCCGGCGCACCGCCGGCGACTGACCCGGCGACGCCGGGTCACCAGGCGAGGTCTCCGGCGCTTGGTGCCCGGGGACCTGTCCTCGGCGGTGGCGAGGACGAGGCCTCTCGTACCGTTCCTGGCGCTCGCGTCCGGTGACTGTCCTGCGTACCTCCCTGCGATCGTTCGTGTCCGGAGGGGGAGGTGGGTTCTGGGTTCCGAGGGGATTCGAGCCGATCCAGGATCCTGGTGGCTCAGCCGGTGAAGGCGGGGGCGAGGGGCTGGGGGACCGCCGGAGGAGGTGGGGCGGCGCAGTCGGCCACGGCAAGGGCGAAGGTGATGGTTGCCGACGCCGGGGAGCCGACCAGGTAGTCGGGGCCCGACTCGATGGTGAGGGTGAGGGTTCGCCCGGTCTGCAGGGTGGCGACGGGCTCGATCGGGATCGTGGCGGTCGTCTCGCCGACGAGCAGGTCGACGTGGCCCAGCCGGAGCGGGTCGGAGGCGAAGTCGGTGCCGAACCCGGCGTCGCCGCTGAGCGAGTACTCCACGCTCACGCCGGTGGTGGCGTCGTCCCGGGTGAACACGAAGGCGCCCATCTGCACCTCGGCAGCGGCACCGCAACTGCTGAGGTCGGTGTACTCGGCGACGTCCGGGTCGGCGGTGACGGCCACCGTCGGCGCCACCTGCGCGGCTGCCGGCGACGTCATCGCGCCGGCGGCGGCCAGCGCGATGGATGCGGCGAGGGCGACGAGGAGGCGAGGTCGGCGCATCGGTCGATGCTAGGCCGGGCGTGTCCCGGGGGCGGGGCGGAGGTCGGTGTGGAGGCGGGTGAGGCGGGAGGTGGCGATGCGCCATCCGGTGTCGGTCTTGGTGTGGGTCTCGTGGTAGTGACCGTGACCGTCGAGGCGCATGCCGGCGGGCCAGATCACGATGTCGTGCAGGGCCCAGATGCCGGTCGCGGTGGTGGGGGAGGTGAGCTCGACCTCGGGCATGTGGCCCTGGTGCACGGTGGTCGCTCCGGTGAGCACCTCCTGGAGGAAGGCGATGAACGCGTCCGCGCCCGTGATGACCTTGCCGCCGGCCTCGGTGCTGTCGGCCACCACGTCGTCGGTGAACACCGCCCGCAGGCCCGGCCAGTCCTTGGTGTCGAGGCAGCGGAAGTAGCGCGCCTTGAGGCGTTTGATGTCCTCGATGTCGTCGATGGAGGTGCTCACAGGCCGAGGGTGTAGGCGGTCATGGACAGCGAGCCGTAGGCGTAGCCCTCCACCAGGGTGGCGCAGGGTTCGCCGGCGGACTGGGCCAGGCCGGCGAGGTAGAGCAGGGGCAGGAAGTGGTCGGGCGTCGGGACGGCGCGCACCCGGTCCGGGTGGTCGGTGAGGGCCAGGATCGATGCAGGGTCGGAAGTGATGGCGGCGCGGGCGGCGTCATCGAAGCGGCGGGCCCAGTCGTTTCCGTGATCGGGCTTGCCCCAGTCGACCAGGCCCAGGTTGTGCACCACGTTGCCGCTGGCCAGGATCAGCACGTCCTCGTCTCGTAGCGGGGCCAGGCGGGCGCCGAGGTCGAGGTGGTAGTCCCACGGCTTCGTCGCGTCGACGGACAACTGCACCACGGGTACGCCGGCGTCGGGGAAGGCGTGCACGAGCAGCGACCAGGTGCCGTGGTCGATGCCCCAGCTGTCGCGGTCCTGGCCCACCCACACGGGGTCGACCACCTCGGCCACCCGGTGGGCGAGGGCGGGGTCACCCGGAGCGGGGTACTCGACGGCGAACAGGGCGTCGGGGAACCCGTAGAAGTCGTGGATCGTGGGCGGCTGCGTCTGCGCGGTCACCGCCGTGGCGTTGATGTACCAGTGGGCCGACACCGCGAGGATGGCTCGGGGGCACGGGATGGAGTCGCCGAACAGCCGCCAGGCGTCGGTGTAACGGTTGTGCTCGAGGGCGTTCATCGGGCTGCCGTGGCCCAGGAAGGCCGCTGGCATCAGGTCGGTCATGACCCGAGTCTCTCAACTCGCGAGCACCTTGGGCGCTCCGGCCGCGAAGACGCGCGCAGGTTGGTGGCTTGGGCTGACTGTCAGACGGCGATGAGGATCATGGGGACGAGGAAGAGCAGACCCACGAAGCCGACGAGGCGGGCCGGCGACTCGAGGGCCCGGCGGGCCACGCCCAGGCAGAAGCGTCGGACGGCCGGGTAGCAGAAGGTGAGGAGGAACAGCGTCCACACGGTGACCGCCACGGTGACGGCCACCACCACCCGCACGGCGTCCTGGTTCCCCAACAAGATCGCGGCCACGAGCGTGTCGGCCAGCGTGGTGATGTTGGCCCCGGCGATGTAGGGCAGCGTGTTGGCCCGGCGGATCTGGCCCTTGGCCACGAGAGGCACGAGCACGGTGAGCGCCACCGAGACCGACAGGGTGAGCATGCACACCCCACAGCCGAGCAGGAACATGGGCCACTTGCGCTCGTACCACTGCTCGGGCCGGTGCTCGAGCTCCTCCCCACCCACGCTGGGGAGCACCTTGTCGAACAGCCAGAACCCGACGAGCAGTGTCCCGAGCCCGATCGGGAAGAGCATCCAGCCCGGCAGGTGGTCGACCGCAAGGTCGACCGGCCAGCCGAACAGCGTGTCGGTGAGCGAGGTGAGTCGCGGGGACGTGCCGATGTCCATGCCGTCGAGGGATCCACGGGTCAGCAGCAGGTAGCCGATGATGGCGCCCGGCACGTAGGTGATCATCGTCATGAGCAGCGACAGCACCCCGATGGAGATCGGCGCCCGTCGGCCCGTGGTCCCGTTGTTGCGCAGCGCGTAGATCGCGCCGACCACGAGCACCACGAAGGCGGCCCCGAGCCGCGAGCCCGTGAGCATGGTGAACGCCTGGGTGCGGTCGATCGCGCCGCCGTCGAGCAGGGTGAGGGCCGAGGCGGCGACCGGCGATCCGGACAGGACGATGCAGGCCCCGATCCAGCCCAGGCCGAGGGTGCTCCAGGCGTTGTCGGTGAAGATCGAGCCTTCCAGCGCGGGGATGAGTTCGGCCGACCCCTTCTTCATCAACCCGAGCGCGACCACGAACAGGCCGATGCCGACGATCAGGTAGATGAGCTTGAGGACGAGCCGGACGGGGGTCGACCGGGCGACGACGAGATCCTCATCGGGCAGCTCGATGCCGTGGATGTGGGTGACTGTCGGGTCGTCCGGTCCGCGCATGCCCATAGTCAACCTTTCCTACCGGTACAGTTGCAAATAACGGACGCGGACGGGTGTCGAGACAGGCCCCCAGGGCTAGTGTCCGTCGATGGACGTCAGCCCCGAGGCTCTGGTCGACGCAATCGAAGCGGTGACCGGCACCCACCCGGGTCATCGGCGCGCCCACGCCTCTGGGGTCGTGGCCACGGGGATCCTTCATGCACGGTCCGGGGCCTACGGCGTTTCCTACGCCAGGCGCCAAGCCGGCAACTGACCACGACCCCGCAGGCCCGACCCCGCAGGCCCGACCGGGCAGGATTCCGCCGTTTGGCGGGAACCCGGCGTGTCCCGATAAGGTGATCGGGCTTCGCAACTGACGTCCATGTGCGCCTGCTCGCAGGGACCACGTGGCAAAACTTCAACCGCGCTCCGCCGGGGGTCTGACCTCCTGCGGAGCGTTCGCGTGAACGGGCACACTTCGACCCGTCCGAACGAGAGAGACGTACAACCGGGATGGCGACAAAGGCAATCGTCGGCGAGAAAGTCGGCATGACCCAGGTCTGGGACGAGAACAACCGCGTCGTGCCCGTGACCATGGTCAAGGTCGCGCCCTGCCGCATCGTTCAGATCAAGACCCCCGAGATCGATGGCTACAGCGCGTTGCAGGTCACCTTCGGCCACCGCGATGCCGCGAAGCTGTCTCAGCCGAAGGCGGGCCACTTCGCCAAGGCCGGTGTCGACGCCGGCGTGCGCCTGGTCGAGCTCCGGCTCGACGACGTGGGCGAGTACTCGGTCGGCCAGGAGATCAAGGTCGACGTGCTGGCCTCGGGCGACCTCATCGACGTCACGGCCGTCAGCAAGGGCAAGGGCTTCGCCGGCGTGATGAAGCGCCACAACTTCAAGGGCCAGCGGGCCTCGCACGGCGCGCACCGCGTGCACCGCATGCCCGGGTCCATCGGCGCGTGCGCCACGCCGGCCCGTGTCTTCAAGGGCACCCGCATGGCGGGACGCATGGGCGGCGAGAAGGTGACCACCCTCAATCTCACGGTGGTCGAAGCCGACGCCGACCGCGACCTGCTCCTCGTGCGTGGGGCGGTGCCCGGCCCCAAGGGCGGCATCGTCCTCATCCGCAACGCCGTGAAAGCCGGGGTGAAGAGCTGATGGCCGACACCAAGGTCAAGTCGGTCAAGGTCGACCTCGACCAGGCCGTCTTCGGCATCGAGCCGAACGAGGCCGTGCTCCACCAGGTGGTCACCGCGCAGCTCGCGGCTCGCCGTGGCGGCAACCAGAGCACCAAGACCCGCGCCGAGGTACGCGGCGGCGGCGCCAAGCCGTGGAAGCAGAAGGGCACCGGCCGGGCCCGGCAGGGCTCGATCCGATCGCCGCAGTGGCGTGGCGGCGGTGTGGCCCTCGGCCCGAAGCCGCGTTCGTACAAGCAGCGCACGCCCAAGAAGATGGTGAAGCTCGCGCTGCGCTCGGCCCTGTCCGATCGTGCCGCCGACGACAAGGTCCTCGTCGTCGACAGCTGGGGGCTGGACACGCCGTCCACCAAGGCCGCCCGCGCCGCGCTGTCCAGCCTGGGCGTCGACGGCCGCATCCTCGTGGTCCTCGCCCCCACCGACGAGGGCGCATGGAAGAGCTTCCGCAATCTCCCCGAGGTGCACACCCTGCTGGTCGGCGAGCTCAACGCCTACGACATCTTGGTTTGCGACTGGATCGTCTTCACCAGCGAGACGCTGCCCACCAGTGAGCCGTCGAGCGGCGCGGCGGCCGGGTCCGACGACGCCACCGACGGCGCCACCGACGAATCGGTTGAGGAGCAGGCATCGTGAAAGATCCACGCGACGTCATCCTCGAGCCGATCGTGAGCGAGAAGTCCTACGGCCTGCTCGACTCCAACGTCTACACGTTCCGGGTGCACACCAGCGCGTCGAAGCCCGAGATCCGCGACGCCGTCCAGGAGATCTTCAGCGTCAAGGTGCTCAAGGTCAACACGCTCAACCGCAAGGGCAAGCGCAAGCGGAACCGCAAGACCTTCACCTACGGCCGGCGGCCCAACACCAAGCGCGCGCTCGTCACCCTGGCCGAGGGTGACTCGATCGATCTGTTCGAGGGATAAGAGACAGCTCATGGCCATTCGCAAACGCAAGCCCACCAGTCCGGGCCGTCGCTTCCAGACGTCGTCCGACTTCTCCGAGATCACCAAGACGACGCCCGAGCGTTCGCTGCTCGCGCCCAAGACCAACACCGGCGGGCGCAACAACCACGGCCGCAAGACGGCCCGCCACAAGGGCGGCGGTCACAAGCAGCGCTACCGCATCATCGACTTCAAGCGCACGAAGGACGGCGTCCCGGCCAAGGTCGCCGCCGTCGAGTACGACCCCAACCGCAACTGCCGCATCCTCCTCCTGCACTACTACGACGGCGAGAAGCGCTACATCCTGGCGCCCGACCGTGTCGCGGTCGGCGACGTTCTCCAGAGTGGCCAGGGCTCCGAGATCCGCCCCGGCAACGCCCTGCCGATGCGCTACATCCCCGTGGGGACCACGGTGCACAACATCGAGCTCAAGCCGGGCGGCGGCGCCAAGCTGGCCCGCAGCGCGGGCGTCAGCGTGCAACTCGTGGCCAAGGAGGGCGACTACGCCACCCTGCGGCTCCCGAGCACCGAGATGCGCCGGGTGCCGATCGACTGCCGTGCCACCGTCGGCGAGGTCGGCAACAGCGAGGCCGAGCTGGTCAAGATCGGCAAGGCCGGCCGCAACCGCTGGAAGGGCGTTCGCCCCCAGACGCGCGGTGTCGCCATGAACCCCGTCGATCACCCCCTGGGTGGCGGCGAGGGCAAGAGCTCCGGTGGCCGCCACCCGGTGTCGCCGTGGGGCAAGCCCGAAGGTCGCACCCGCGACAAGAACAAGGAATCCCAGAAGCTGATCGTCCGCCGCCGACGTACCCGCGGCACCCGGAGGTAGTTGCCATGCCGCGCAGCCTGAAGAAGGGCCCGTTCGTCGACGATCACCTGTTGAAGAAGGTCGACGCGCTCAACGCCAAGGGCGAGAAGAGCGTCATCAAGACGTGGTCTCGTCGATCCACGGTGATCCCCGAGATGGTGGGTCACACCATCGCGGTGCACGACGGCCGCAAGCACGTGCCCGTCTACCTCACCGAGTCGATGGTGGGTCACAAGCTGGGCGAGTTCGCCCCCACTCGCACCTTCCGCTTCCACGCGGGCCAGGAACGGTCGGGTCGCTGATGGCATTCGGCGTCAAGACGAACGAACGCCCGGGCACACGCGCCCAGGTGCGCTACGTGCGCTTCTCGGCCTACAAGGCCCGCGAGGTGCTCGACCTGATCCGTGACGAGCCGGTGGCCCACGCCCTCGACATCCTCCAGTTCTCCGAGCGCGACCCCGCGATCGTCATCCGCAAGTGCCTCGCGTCCGCGGTGGCGAACGCAGAGCACAACGACGCCCAGTCGCCAGACGAGCTCTACGTGTCGTCCTGCTACGCCGACGAGGGCCCCACGCTCAAGCGTTGGCGTCCCCGTGCCCGGGGCCGGGCCACGCGCATCCGCAAGCGCACCTGCCACATCACGGTGATCGTGAGCCGTTACTCCGAGGCCCAGCTCCAGCAGATCCGCCACCGCGAAGATGCCAAGGCGGCCAGCGGCGGCAAGGCCAGAGGTCGCGATGCGGCGACCTCGCGACGGCGCCGTGTCGCCAGGAGCCGCGGCGAGGATCCCAACGTCTCCGCGCCAGAGGTCACCGAGCCAGCGGCCGAGGCGCCCGAGCCCGAGGAGGCCCCGGTCGACGAGACCGATGCATCGACCGACGCCACGGACGAGACCGCCACGGACGAAGCGGGCAGCGACGACGCCGTCACCGACGACGCCGTCATCGACGACACCACCGACGAAGCGTCCACCGAGGACGGGGAGCAGGACTGATGGGCCAGAAAGTCAACCCGTACGGGTTCCGCCTCGGCGTCACCACCGACTGGAAGTCCCGATGGTTCGCGAACCGCAACGAGTACGCGGACTTCGTCATCGAGGACTGGAAGATCCGCGACTACCTCATGACCCAGCTTCCCCACGCGGCCATCAGTCGTATCGAGGTCGAGCGTTCCCGCGACCGCCTGCGGATCGACGTCCACACCGCCCGCCCCGGCATCGTCATCGGCCGGCGCGGCACCGAGGCCGACCGTCTCCGGGCTGGGCTCACGGCGATCTCGGGCAATGCCCAGGTGCAGCTGAACATCCAGGAGATCAAGCAGCCCGAGCTCGACGCGGCGCTCATCGCACAGGGCGTGGCCGATCAGCTCGCCGGTCGGGTGGCGTTCCGCCGGGCCATGAAGCGTGCAGTGCAGAGTGCCCAGAAGGCCGGCGCTCTCGGAATCCGCGTGCAGTGCTCGGGTCGCCTCGGCGGCTCCGAGATGGCCCGGACCGAGTGGTATCGCGAAGGCCGGGTGCCGCTGCACACCCTCCGGGCCGACATCGACTACGGCTTCCGCGAGGCCCGGACCACCTACGGCCGCATCGGCGTGAAGGTCTGGATCTACAAGGGCGACATCCTGCCCTACAAGACGATCGCCGAGGACAAGATCGCCCGAGAGGCTGCGCTCGCGGTCGGAGAGCCCACGGCGCCAGGCGAGCCGCGGAAGGTCGTGTCGTCGTCGGCTGCCCGCCGCCGCCCGGCCGACGAAGCCGAGGTCGCTGCCGCGACCGAAGAGGTCGCCCCGCTCGTCAAGGAGGCCGACCCCGAGCTCGAGCGACTGCTCGCCGAGGAAGAGGAGATCGAACGCTCCACCCGCGAGCATTCCGAGACCCCCCACTTCCGGCCAGGGGACGAGTGACACCATGTTGATGCCCAAGAAGGTCAAGCACCGCAAGCAGCACCGGGGTCGAACGAAGGGCCCCGCCAAGGGTGGCACGAGCGTCACCCACGGTGACTACGGCATCCAGGCCCTCGAGCCGGGCTGGATCACCGCACGCCAGATCGAGGCCGCCCGTATCGCGATGACCCGCCACATCAAGCGTGGCGGCAAGGTCTGGATCAACGTGTTCCCCGACAAGCCCGTCACCGAGAAGCCGGCAGAGACCCGCATGGGCTCCGGCAAGGGCAACCCCGAGCACTGGGTGGCCGTGGTCAAGCCGGGTCGGATCATGTTCGAGCTGTCGTACGCGGACGCCGGTGTGGCCCGCCAGGCCCTCGAGCGCGCCATTCAGAAGCTGCCGATCAAGGCGCGCTTCGTGGCGCGGGACGAGGCGCTCTGATGGCCCCCTCCGTGATCCCCGACCTGTCCGACGCCGAGCTCCTCGACCGGTTGACCGAGACGAAGCAGGAGCTGTTCAACCTGCGTTTCCAGCACGTCACGGGCCAGCTCGACAACTACTCCCGCCTGAAGGACCTGAAGCGGGAGATCGCCCGTCTGCACACCGAGCTGCGGGCCCGTGAGATCGCCGCGGCCGAGGCACTCGAGAACGAGGAGCGACCATGACCGACGAGACCACGCCGGACGAAGCCACCGCTGACGCGACAACACCGGACGAGGTGGCTGCGGACGAGGTGGCTGCGGACGCCGTCCCCACGGACGAGTCCGTCGCAGCCGAACCTGTCGCCGAACCCGCAGCCGAACCCGCAGCCGAACCCGCAGCCGAACCTGTCGCCGCCGAAGCGGTCGCCGACGAGGCCACGGCCGGCCGTGCCAACAACCGCAAGGTCCGTGACGGGCTCGTGACCTCGAACGCGATGGACAAGACCGCAGTGGTCGCCGTCACCGACCGGGTTCGCCATCGCCGCTACAGCAAGACCATGCAGCGCACCACCAAGCTCTACGTCCACGACGAGGACAACGACCTCAACGTCGGCGACAAGGTGCGTGTCCAGGAGACGCGGCCCCTGTCGAAGAAGAAGCGCTGGCGGGTGCTCGAAGTGCTGGAGCGCGCACGATGATCCAACAGGAATCCCGCCTACGCGTGGCCGACAACTCAGGGGCCAAGGAAGTGCTGTGCATCAAGGTGCTCGGTGGCTCCAAGCGGCGGTACGCGTCCATCGGCGACGTGTTCGTGGCCACGGTCAAAGACGCCATCCCGGGTGCCGCCGTGAAGAAGGGCGACGTCGTCAAGTGCGTCGTCGTGCGGACCAAGAAGATGAAGCGCCGTCCCGACGGCTCCTACATCCGCTTCGACGAGAACGCGGCGGTGCTCCTCAACGAGCAGGCTCAGCCCCGGGGGACCCGCATCTTCGGCCCTGTAGGCCGCGAGCTGCGGGACAAGAAGTTCATGCGCATCGTCTCGCTCGCGCCGGAGGTCCTCTGATGTCAGGCATGAGAGTCCGGAAGGGCGACCGCGTCCGTGTCCTCACCGGCAAGGACCGGGGCAAGGAGGGCGAGGTCTCCCGCGCCTTCCCCGACAAGCGCAAGGTCATCGTCGACGGTGTCAACGTGGCCAAGAAGCACCAGAAGGCCACCCGCGCCACCATGCAGGGCGGCATCATCGACAAGGACATGCCGATCCCGGTGGCCAACGTGGCGGTCCTCTGCTCCGCCTGTGGTCCCACCCGTGTGGGGTACCGGTTCGAGCCCGACGGCGCCAAGGTGCGTACCTGCAAGAAGTGCGGAGGTGATCTCTGATGGCCGAGCCCACCACGCGTGAGGTGCCCCGTTTCAAGGTCCGCTACAACGAGAGCATCCGGGCCGCCCTCCAGGAGCAGCTCGAGCTCGGCAACGTCATGGACGTGCCCCGGTTCTCGAAGGTCGTCATCAACATGGGCGTGGGCGAGGCGGTCTCCAACTCGTCGCTGCTCGACGGTGCCGTGCGCGACCTCGCCACGATCTCGGGACAGAAGCCGCTGGTCACCAGGGCCAAGAACTCGATCGCCAACTTCAAGCTGCGTGAGGGCAACCCCATCGGCGCGAAGGTCACCCTGCGGGGCGACCGCATGTGGGAGTTCCTCGATCGGCTCATCAGCCTGGCGATCCCGCGCATCCGTGACTTCCGCGGACTGCCCCCCAACTCGTTCGACGGCCGGGGGAACTACACCTTCGGCGTCACCGAGCAGCTCATCTTCCCCGAGGTCGACTACGACCAGGTCGACCACACCAGGGGAATGGACATCACCATCGTCACCACCGCCCGTTCCGACGCCGAGGGCAAGGCTCTGCTGAGCGCCTTCGGCTTCCCGTTCCGCCGTGAGGGGAACCAGTAATGGCCAAGAAAGCTCTTGTCGAGAAGCAGCAGCGCACCCCGAAGTTCAAGGTGCGCGGCTACACCCGGTGCCGCCGATGCGGGCGCCCGCGCGCCGTCTACCGCAAGTTCGGCCTGTGCCGGCTGTGTCTGCGGGAGCTCGCGCACGCGGGTGAGATCCCGGGTCTGACCAAGGCCAGCTGGTGAGGGGCGCACGACGATGACGATGACCGATCCGATCGCCGACATGCTGACGCGCATCCGCAACGCCAACGTGGCGATGCACGACGAAGTGCTCATGCCGTCGTCGAAGCTCAAAGAGGCGCTGGCCGGGGTGCTGCACGCCGAGGGCTACATCAGCAGCTACTCGGTGGCCGACGCCGTCGACCGCCCGGGGCGAATCCTCACGATCGAGATGAAGTACTCGCCCGAGCGGGCCCGTGTGATCTCGGGCGTGAAGCGGATCTCCAAGCCGGGGCTCCGTGTGTACACCAAGGCCGAGAAGGTGCCGCGTGTCCTCGGGGGTCTCGGGGTGGCGGTGCTGTCCACCAGCCAGGGGCTGATGACCGACCGCGAGGCCAGGAGACGCCGTGTGGGCGGCGAGATCCTGTGCTTCGTGTGGTGAGCGCCGTGAGGTTGCGGAGCGGAGCGGAGCAGCGGCTACGAATCGAGTCGGATCCCGAAGGGGCACCGACAGAGGAGGTGCAGGCAACATGAGCCGAATCGGCCAAGCACCGATCCCCGTCCCGGGTGGGGTCGACATCACCATCGAGGGCCGCCAGGTGGCGGTGAAGGGGCCCAAGGGCACCCTGTCGCGCGAGCTGCCCGGCACGATCACCGTCCGCCAGGAGGGTGATCAGCTCCTGGTCGAGCGTCCCGACGACGAGCGGATGACCCGCTCGCTCCACGGGCTGACGCGCACCCTGGTGCACAACATGGTCATCGGTGTCACCGACGGCTTCAGGAAGGGCCTCGAGATCCAGGGCGTCGGCTACCGCGCCACCGCTCAGGGCCCGGCCGCCCTCGAGCTGGCCCTCGGATTCAGCCATCAGGTCAAGGTCCAGGCCCCCGAAGGGATCACCTTCGAGGTCCCGGCCCAGAACCGCATCGACGTCGTGGGCATCGACAAGGAAGTGGTGGGCCAGGTGGCCGCCAACATCCGTGCCCTCCGCAAGCCCGAGCCCTACAAGGGCAAAGGGGTGCGGTACGTCGGTGAACACGTCCAGCGCAAGGCGGGCAAAGCCGCCAGTGTGGGGTAGAGCATGATCATCGAGGTTGCGCAGCGGAGCGGAGCAGCGCCACAGACCGCACCGGATCCCGAAGGGGCGCCGACGAGGGAGGCGCAAGAGATATGAGCACGAGCCCGAAGAAGAAGCGAGTTGCCCGGCAGCGACGCCATGGTCGCGTCCGCAAGAAGGTGTTCGGCACCGCGGAGCGGCCGCGTCTGGCCGTCTTCCGCTCGAGTCGTCACATCAGCGCGCAGGTGATCGACGACCGCGACGGCCGCACCCTGGCCGCGGCGTCGACCGTGGAAGGCGCTCTGCGTGCCGGCGGCACCGGCAACGTCGAGGCGGCCGGTGCGGTGGGCAAGCTGGTGGCCGAACGGGCCAAGGCCGCCGGGATCGAAAAGGTCACGTTCGATCGGGGTGGCTTCCGCTACCACGGCCGGGTGGCCGCGCTGGCCGACGCCGCACGCGACGCCGGCCTCGAGTTCTAGGAAGAGACGAGACAAACATGAGCACGAGAAACGAGTGCGGGGCCCGAGCGGCCCGGCGCCTACGTGGCCGAACGGAAATCGCGAGCCGGGAGCGGGAGACATGAGCAACGCCAATCCCCGCGACCGTGACCGGCCGCCCCGCGACAACCCTCGTCAGAGCAGCGACTCGGGCCTCCGCGAGTCGCGTGTCATCAACATCAACCGGGTCGCCAAGGTGGTCAAGGGCGGGCGCCGCTTCTCGTTCACGGCCCTCGTGGTGATCGGCGACGGCCACGGCCGGGTCGGCCTCGGCTACGGCAAGGCCAAGGAGGTGCCGCTGGCCATCCAGAAGGGCACCGAGGAGGCGCGCAAGAACCTCTTCACCGTCCCCCTGGCCGGCAGCACGATCATCCACCCGGTCACCGGCGAGACCGGCGCGGGGCGGGTCCTCCTGAAGCCGGCCGCACCCGGTACCGGCGTCATCGCCGGTGGTGCGGCCCGCGCCATCCTCGAAGAGGCGGGCATCCACGACGTGCTCTGCAAGTCGCTCGGCTCAGCCAACCACATCAACGTGGCCCGGGCCACCATCGCCGGGCTCAAGGCCCTGAAGCGACCCGACGACATCGCCCGGCTCCGGGGTCTCGACCCCGAGGACTTCGTGCCCAAGGGCTTGTTGAACGCCTACCAGGAGACCCAGCGCGGACCGGCGCCCAGGCCCGAAGGGGTGAGGTGATCCGTCATGGCTGAAGCCACCCTGAAGGTCACCCAGTACCGGTCCGCGATCGGCAGCAAGCCGAAGCAGCGGGGCACGCTCCGCGCCCTCGGTCTGGGCAAGATCGGCCGCTCGCACACCCTTCCCGACCGGCCCGAGATCCGTGGCATGCTCGCACGGGTGCCCCATCTGGTGAAGGTCGAGGCCGGCGAGGCTGCGCCCGCGCCGACGAAGGCGCCTGCCAAGAAGGCGTCGCCTGTCAAGAAGGCGTCGCCCGCAAAGACGGCCGGCCCCGCGATTGCACCGGCTGCCGAGAGCGCACCGGCCGCCGAGACGGAGCCCGTCGAGCCCGTCGAGACCGAGAGCGAGGACGACGAATGAAGGCCCACGACCTCAAGCCCGCACCCGGGTCGTCCACCCGCCGCAAGCGGGTCGGACGCGGCATCGGCGGCAAGGGCGGCAAGACCGCCGGCCGCGGCACCAAGGGCCAGCACGCACGCAACACGGTGCGGGTCGGGTTCGAAGGTGGGCAGATGCCCCTCCACATCCGCGTGCCGAAGCTCAAGGGCTTCAACAACCCCTTCCGTGTGGAGTACCAGGCGGTCAACCTCGACACGCTCCAGGACTGCGGCCTCGACGAGGTCACTCCCGAGGCGCTCTACGCCAAGGGCCTGGTGCGCAAGGGCGCGCTGGTGAAGGTGCTCGGCCGGGGCTCGCTCGACCGGGCGATCTCGGTGAAGGCCCAGGGCTTCTCCAAGTCGGCCGCCGCGGCCATCACGGGCGCGGGCGGTAGCGTCGAGGTCCTGCCATTGCCATGGGGTGATCGCCGTCCGCCCGCCAAGGGCAACGCGCTCACCAACCGCTAGAAGCCGAAGCATCGGGAAGCGAGGGCCGGCGTGCTCACCAGCTTGAAGAACATGTTCAAGGTTCCGGATCTCCGGAACAAGATCCTCTTCACCCTCTTGATGTTGTCGCTGTACCGGTTCGGCGCGTTCGTGCCGGCCCCGGGCATCGACCTCGGCGCCGTCGAGACGCTGAAGGACCAGGCTGAACAAGGCGGCGTGCTCGGCTTCCTCCAGCTCTTCTCCGGGGGCGCGCTCACCCAGTTCGCCATCTTCGCGCTCGGGATCATGCCCTACATCACTTCGTCGATCATCATGCAGATCCTCGCCGTGGTGATCCCGAAGCTCGAGGAGTGGCAGAAGCAGGGGGCGGTCGGTCAGCGCAAGATCACCCAGTGGACCCGCTATCTCACGGTGGCGATCGCGGTCATGCAGTCCACCGGCCTCGCCTTCCTGTTCCACAACGGCGGTGGCGGGTTCGGCGCGGGTGGCAACAACACCGACCTCGACCTGATCCCCAACTTCAGCATCCCCCGCGTGCTGCTCATCGTGCTCACCCTCACCGCGGGCACGGCGCTGCTCATGTGGATGGGTGAGCTGATCACCCAGCGGGGCATCGGCAACGGCATGTCCCTGCTCATCTTCTCGTCCGTGGTCAGCCAGCTCCCCGCCCAGGGCGGCCGGGTCCGGGTCGAGGCGGGCAACCCCGCGTTGGCGATGCTCCTGCTCCTGTTCATCGTGCTGCTGGTCTCGATCGTGTTCGTCGAGCAGGGCCAGCGCCGGATCCCGGTGCAGTTCGCCAAGCGGGTGGTCGGCCGGCGGATGTACGGCGGCCAGAGCACCTACATCCCGCTCAAGGTCAACCAGTCGGGCGTGATCCCGATCATCTTCGCCAGTTCCGTGCTCTACCTGCCGCTCCTCATCTCGCAGGTGCTGCCGTCCGACCCCGGGAGCTGGGGCGTCGGTGTCCAGAAATGGGTGAACGACCACCTCGCTTCGCCCACCAGCCCCCTCTACCTGTTGATCTACGGCCTCCTGATCATCGGGTTCGCCTACTTCTACACCGCCATCACCTTCGACCCCGCCCAGCAGGCCGACACCATCCGCAAGCAGGGTGGGTTCATCCCGGGCATCCGGCCGGGGCCGCAGACCGAGAAGTACCTCGCCCACATCCTTTCGCGCATCACGCTGCCGGGCGCCCTGTTCATCGCCAGCGTGGCCCTGCTCCCCTCGATCTTCCTGACGCTCGTGCTGCCGGCGGGCAGTGCCGGCAGCTTCGCCTTCGGCGGCACCTCGGTGCTCATCGCCGTGGGCGTCGCGCTGGAGACCATGAAGCAGATCGACAGCCAGCTCATGATGCGCAACTACGAAGGCTTCCTGAAATGACCACCGCGCCCGTGCGCCTGGTGATCCTGGGCCGGCAGGGCTCGGGCAAGGGCACGCAGTGCGCCCTGCTGGTCGACCACTACGCCATCCCCCACATCTCGACGGGCGACATGTTGCGCGACGCAGTCGCCGAGGGCACCGAGTTCGGGCTGATGGCCAAGGCCATCATGGACCGGGGCGACCTGGTGTCCGACGACATCATCGTGGGCGTGGTCGAGGAGCGGGTGGCCAGGGACGATGTCGCCGCCGGCTTCCTGCTCGACGGCTTCCCCCGCACGGTCGGCCAGGCCGAGGCGCTGGCCCAGATCGCCGCCCCGTCGGTGGTGGTGAACCTGGACGTCCCCACGGGCCTCGTGCTCGAGCGGATGTTGGCCCGCGGCCGGGCCGACGACACCGAAGAGGCCATCACCCGTCGCCTCGAGCTCTACGAAGAGCAGACCGCCCCCCTGGTGGCCTACTACCAGGGCCTGGGTGTGCTGGTCACCGTCGACGGTGTCGGCGAGGTGGACGAGGTCTTCGCCCGTGTCGTGAAAGCGATCGACGCCAACCTCGGTTCGTGAGCAGGGTCACCCCCGTGCGACGGACGCCCGACGAGATCGCGATCATGCGCAGGGCGGGCAAGGTCGTGGCCGAGATGCACGAGTGCATCCGCGAGGCGATCCGCCCCGGCGTCACCACCCTCGAGCTGGACAAGGTCGGCCGTGCAGTCATCGAGCGCCGCGGCGCCCGGTCGAACTTCCTGAACTACCACGGCTTCCCGGCGGTGATCTGCACGTCACCCAACGACATGATCGTGCACGGCATCCCCGGCCCCTACCGCCTGGACGAGGGCGACATCATCTCGATCGACTGCGGGGCGATCATCCAGGGCTGGCATGGCGACGCCGCCTTCACCGCGCCGGTCGGCCAGGTGAGCGAAGAAGCGGCCAAGCTCATCAAGGTCACCGAGGAGAGCCTGTACGCCGGCATCGCCCAGATGGTCGACGGCAACCGCATCTCCGACATCGGCCACGCCGTGCAGACGGTGGCCGAGGCCGCCGGCTTCTCGGTGGTGCGCGAGTACGTGGGCCATGCCATCGGCACCGCCATGCACGAAAAGCCCGAGGTCCCCAACTTCGGCGACCCCCACAAAGGCCCGAAGCTGCGCGTCGGCAATGTCTACGCGGTCGAGCCGATGGTCAACGTGGGCTCGGCCGAGACCCGGCTCATCGACGACGGTTGGAGCGTGCTGACCGCCGACGGCTCGCTGTCGTGCCACTGGGAGCACACCATCGCCATCACCGACGACGGCCCCGAGATCCTCACCGTCCCGTAGCGAACTCGCTCGTTCAGAGCGAGTCGAGCAGGTCGGGGGTGGTCAGGTCGATGAAGCCGAGGGCGCCGACCGACGCGAAGCCCCGGTCGGCGGAGAGCAGGTTGGCGCGCCGGCGGACGGCGACGGCGGCGAGCACGCTGTCGAAGGCGCCGAGGCCATCATGGGCGGCGAACAGGGCGAGCCCGTCCTCCAGGTCGTCCTCGCCGACGGTGACGAGGGGGGACAGCAGGGTGCGGAACTCTCGAGCGAGGGCGACCGCATCCTCCCGGCCGGTGCGACGGGCGCGCACGTGGGTGAACTCCTGGATCACCTCGGGTGTGGTCACTGCCTGCACCGTCCCGGCCCCGATCGAGCGGAGCACCGCTCGGCTGGGCGCCGCCAAGGGGTGGTCCTGGCCCACGGCATAGACGAGCACCGTGGTGTCGAGCAGGATCACCGGGCCGCCGAGCGGGCCTCGTCGCGCTCGGCTCGCAGGTCCTCGACCGAGGGCACGGCCATCGTGGGAGCCTCGAGCAGCCGCGTGGCCGCTGCGGCCCGCTCGTCCGAGGTCACGGGGAGCGCGAGATCGAGCGCCTCGCGCACGATGGTGGCCACCGACACCGACCGCCGCCCCGCCTCGTCCTCGAGGCGGCGCGCCTGCTCGTCGTCGATCAGCACCTGGAGTCGGCGGCTCAACATGAGCATACTGTAGCAGGAGGTTGTGGCTCGACCTTCCGGATCACTCGACCTTCCGGATCACTCGACCGACTGACATCGTTGCCGTGGCGGATCCGTGCCCGGAGCCGCAATTCGAAGGGGGCGAACCCGTCGAACTGCCCGATCAGTGCGCTCCACCATCGCAGCGCCACGGCCTGGTCCATGACGCGAGTTGGCTCGCCATGGGGTGCGCCGCTAGCCTGACCCTTCGGCTCGAAGCCTGGGTGTCACGCGCGCGTCGACCCCAGCAGGAGCTCCGAGGTCCGCCGCTTTCGGCTGGGCCCATTGTCGCGACGAGGAAGCATGTGAAAGTACGACCCAGTGTGAAGAAGATGTGTGACAAGTGCAAGGTGATCCGTCGCCACGGGCGTGTTCGGGTCATCTGTCAGAACCCCCGTCACAAGCAGCGGCAGGGCTGAGCCGATGGCACGGATCGCCGGCGTCGACATCCCCCGCGAGAAGCGGCTCGAGATCTCGCTCACCTACATCTTCGGCATCGGCCGCTCGACCTCGCAGCAGGCATGCGCGGCGGTCGAGATCGACCCCAACACGCGAGTGCGCGATCTCACCGACGAAGAGGTCAGCCGCATCCGCGGCTGGATCGACGAGAACATCAAGGTCGAAGGTGACCTGCGACGCGATGTGCAGCAGGACATCAAGCGCAAGATGGAGATCGGCTGCTACCAGGGCATCCGCCACCGCCGCGGCCTGCCCGTGCGCGGTCAGCGAACCCATACCAATGCCCGCACTCGTAAGGGCCCCAAGAAGACCGTTGCAGGGAAGAAGAAGGTGACCAAGTAGTGGCCAAGCCGAAGCCTGGGGGCCGTCGCCCCCGCCGCCGCGAGCGCAAGAGCGTCGCGTACGGGGTTGCACACATCAAGAGCTCGTTCAACAACACGATCGTCTCGATCTCCGACCAGGAGGGCAACGTCCTCGCCTGGGCCTCCGCCGGCAACGTGGGCTTCAAGGGCTCGCGCAAGTCCACACCGTTCGCGGCCCAGATGGCCGCCGAGCAGTGCGCCCGGCGGGCCATGGAACACGGCATCCGCAAGGTCGACGTGGTCGTGAAGGGGCCCGGCTCGGGTCGCGAGACCGCCATCCGCTCGCTCCAGAACACCGGCATCGAGGTCACCGGCATCAAAGACGTCACCCCAGTGCCGCACAACGGCTGTCGCCAACCGAAGCGCCGGAGGGTCTGATGTCCCGCTACACAGGCCCCCGTGCCCGGGTTTCGCGTCGGCTCGGCGTCAACATATTCGGCACCAAGGGTGAGATCGTCGCCCTCGACCGCCGTCCATATCCCCCGGGTGAGCACGGCCGCAGTCGGCGCCGCGGCAACGTCTCGGAGTATCTCTACCAGCTCCAGGAGAAGCAGAAGGCACGCTTCACCTACGGGCTCACCGAGCGCCAGTTCCGCAACCTCTACGAGGAGGCCAACCGCAAGGAGGGCGTCACCGGCGAGAACATGCTCCGGTTCCTCGAGCTGCGGCTCGACAACATCGTGTACCGCGCCGGCTGGGCGGCCACCCGGCCGCAGGCCCGCCAGTTCGTCAACCACGGTCACGTGAACGTCAACGGTCGACGGGTCGACATCCCCAGTGCCCGCGTCCGCAAGGGCGACGTGGTCGAGCTCAGGCCGAAGGCACTCGAGATGATCACCGTCCAGCAGAACACCGACATCCTCGACCGCACGCCGCCGGCGTGGTTCGACACCGCCGAGGGCGGCAAGGTGGTCACGATCCGGGAGCTGCCGCTCCGGGAGCAGATCGACATACCCGTCCGCGAACAGCTCATCGTCGAGCTGTACAGCAAGTAGCCGATTTCACCAAGCGTCACGCCAAGCACGCATCACCCGAGACGAACTCACCACGAGCAACTTCCGGGGGCTCACCCCCCGGTCCATCCCCGACATCTTGAGGTAGTCGCACCATGCTGGTCATTCAGCGCCCGACGGTCGAGCCGAGCTCAGAAGAAGAGGGCACGCGGCAGAAGTTCGCCGTCAGCCCTCTCGAGCCCGGCTTCGGCCACACACTCGGCAACTCGCTCCGGCGGACCCTGCTGTCGTCCATTCCCGGCGCGGCGGTCACCCAGGTCCGCTTCGACGATGCCCTCCACGAGTTCGACACCATCGCCGGTGTCACCGAGGACGTCACCGACATCATCTTGAACCTGAAGGACCTGGTGATGATCTGCCACTCCGAGCTGCCCGTGACGCTGCGGCTCGACGTGCGGGGCCCGGCCGACATCACCGCCGCCGCGCTCAACACCAACCCCGAGGTCGAGATCCTCAACGAGGACCTCCACATCGCCACCCTGAACGCCAAGGGCCGTCTCGCCATCGACATCACCGTCGAGCAGGGCCGCGGCTACGTGTCGGCCGACCGCAACAAGACCTCGGCCACCATCGGCGTCATCCCGGTCGACTCGATCTTCTCGCCCGTCCGGCGTGTCACCTTCGAGGTGTCGCCCACCCGGGTCGAGCACGACACGGCCTACGACCGCCTCGAGCTCGACATCTCGACCGACGGCTCCATCACGCCCCGTGAGGCCCTCGCTTCGGCAGGGTCCACGCTGCGGTCACTGGTGCAGCTCGTCGAGGAGATGAGCGACGAGCCCCAGGGTCTCGAGCTCGGCGAGGTGGCCACGATCACGGTCGGCTCGCCCGACCTCGACCTGCCCATCGAAGACCTCGACCTCTCCGAGCGTCCCCGGAACTGCCTCAAGCGCGCCCAGGTCAACACGGTGGGCGAACTGCTCGAAAAGACCGAGGACGACCTGCTGGCCATCACCAACTTCGGCCAGAAGTCACTCGACGAGGTGACGGTCAAGCTCGATGAACGCGGCCTCAAGCTCCGCAACCGCGACTAGGAGTCAGCACCGTGCCTGCAACCCCCCCGAAGAGCCGTCGCATGGGTGGCTCCGCCGCCCACCACCGACTGCAGATGGCCAACCTGGTCGCCTCGCTCGTGGCCGCCGAGGCCATCGTGACCACCGAAGCCCGGGCCAAGGCCCTGCGGCCCGTCGCCGAGAAGATGATCACCAAGGCCAAGAAGGGCGGCCTGCACAACCACCGCCAGGTGATCTCGTACCTCAACGACCAAGAGGTGACGGCCAAGCTCTTCGAAGAGATCGGGCCGCGTTACGCCGATCGGGCCGGCGGCTACACGCGCATCCTGAAGCTGGGCACCCGCCACGGCGACAACGCCCGCATGGCCCGCATCGAGCTCGTCTAGCCGAACGGGTCGCATGACCCGGGTTCGCCTCACGGTCGCCTACGACGGCTCGGGCTTCCACGGCTTCTGGCCCAATCCCGGCGTCGCCACGGTCGGAGGCACCCTGCAGGCCGCGCTCGAACAGATCCTCGGGCACCCGATCTCCCTGGTCTGCGCCGGCCGCACCGACGCCGGCGTGCACGCCTGGGGCCAGGTGGTCAGCTTCGATGCCCGGACGCCCCACGTCGACCCGGGCGCACTGCAGCACTCGCTGAACGCGATGTGCGGCCCGGCCGTCGCCGTACGCTCGGCCGAGGTGGCCGACCCCGACTTCGACGCCCGCTCGTCGGCCGTCGCCCGCTGTTACCGGTACACGGTGCTGAACCGGGCCGTCCCCGACCCGTTCCTGGCGGCGACGACGTGGCACGTTCCCGATCAGCTCTCGCTGGCGGTGCTCAGGTTGGGCTGCGACCCCCTCATCGGCGAGCGGGACTTCGCCTCGTTCTGCCGCAAGCCGCCGCCGCTCGCGTCAGGGGGGCCGCGCTCGCTCGTGCGCCGGGTCGCCGACGCCCGCTGGGTCGACCTGGGCGACGGCGTGCTGCGCTTCGAGATCGAGGCATCGTCGTTCTGCCACCAGATGGTGCGCAGCATCGTCGGCACCCTGGTCGAGATGGGCAAGGGGGCCAGGGCCCCCGGCGAGATGATGGGCATCCTGGCGGCACGCGATCGCCACCAGGCGCCGTCGATCGCCCCGCCGCACGGCCTCTGCCTGTGGGAGGTGCGCTACCCGAGTTGGTGAAGCGGTCGTCCTCGCCGTATCGTTGTCGGTCGCCCCTCCCGGCCGTTCTCGGCCCGCGGCGCCAGTCCCGACTCACCCCACCCGAAGGTTTGCGCTGTGCCCACCTACACCCCCAAGGCCGGAGAGATCGAACGGTCCTGGCTGATCGTCGATGCCGAGGGCCTCGTCCTCGGCCGCCTGGCCACCGAGGTCGCCGCCCGCCTGCGGGGCAAGCACAAGCCCACCTTCACGCCCAACCTCGACGTGGGCGACCACGTGATCATCGTGAACGCCGACAAGGTGGTGCTCACCGCGGGCAAGGCCGAGCGCAAGCTCATCCATCGCCATTCGGGCTACCCGGGCGGACTCCGCTCGCAGACCTATGCCGATTTCATGGCCAAGCGGCCCGAAGAGGCCGTGCGCCGCACCATCAAGGGCATGCTCCCGAAGACCCGCCTCGGGCGTTCGATGCTCAGCAAGCTCAAGGTCTACGCCGGCCCCAACCACCCCCACTCCGCGCAGCGTCCCGAGCCTCTCGTGCTCGACCACGCCCGCGCCCGCGACTGAAACAGGGAACATGGCTCAACCGCTCGTTCAGACCACCGGCCGCCGCAAGGCCGCCATCGCCCGGGTCCGGGTCCGCGAAGGCAGCGGCACCATCACGGTCAACAAGCGCACCGTCGAGGACTTCTTCCCGTCCGAGACGCACCGCATGATCCTGGCCGAGCCGCTCCGCCTCACCGAGCTGTCCGAGGCCTACGACATCGATGCCAGCATCCACGGCGGCGGCCCGTCCGGCCAGGCCGGTGCGCTGCGCCTCGGCATCGCCAGGGCGATCATCGCCCTCGACGAAGAGCAGCGTCCCGCCCTCAAGGCCGCCGGCTTCCTCACCCGCGACGCCCGCGAGAAGGAAAGCAAGAAGTACGGCCTGAAGAAGGCCCGCAAGGCACCGCAGTACTCGAAGCGGTAGGTCTGCGCCCCGTCGGGGATCCGATGCACCCATGACCCTGCGGTTCGGCACCGACGGTGTCCGCGGTGTCGCCGACACCGAGCTCACCACCGAGCTGATCGTGGCCCTGGGTCGCGCTGCGGCGCGGGTCCTCGACGGTGATCGCTTCGTGGTGGCCCGCGACCCACGGGCCTCGGGACCCCGCATCGAGGCGGCGTTGGTGGAGGGTCTCGCGTGCGAAGGGGTGGGCGTCGATCTGCTCGGCGTGGCCCCCACGCCGGCGGTGGCGTGGCTCTCGCACGCCGACGACCAGCCCGCGGCCATGATCTCGGCCTCGCACAACCCGTTTGCCGACAACGGCGTCAAGCTGTTCGCCGCGGGTGGCCGGAAGCTGTCCGACGAGACCGAGGAGCGCCTCGAGGCCCAGCTCGACCGCCTGCTCGCCGAGGGCGGCGGTCGGGTGGGTGATGCCCCGCCGCTGCCATGGCAAGCCCACGATCAGGTCGAGCGGTGGGCGGCGGCGGTGTCCGGGTCGCTCGAAGCGGGTGCACTGGCCGGTCTGCGCCTCGTGATCGACTGCGCGAACGGCGCCGCCTCCGAGGTGGCCGGCCCGGTGCTCGAGGGTCTCGGCGCCGAGGTCGACGTGCTCCACGCCGAGCCAGACGGCACGAACATCAACGCCGACTGCGGTTCGACCCATCCCGAGTCGCTCCAGGAGCGCGTGCGGGCGGTGGGCGCCGATGCCGGACTGGCCTTCGACGGCGACGCCGATCGCGTCCTGGCCGTCGATGCAGCCGGACGTCTGATCAGCGGCGACCACCTCATCGCGATCTGCGCCATCGACCGCCACGCACGCCACCGCCTCCCCGGCGACACGGTGGTCGTCACGGTGATGACCAACCTCGGGTTCCGGCTCGGCATGGCCGAGCGGGGCATCATTGTGGTCGACACCCCGGTGGGCGACCGCTACGTGCTCGAGGCCCTCGACGCGGGAGGTTGGTCGCTGGGCGGCGAGCAGTCGGGCCACGTGATCTTCCGCGACCTGGCCACCACCGGAGACGGGCTGCTCACCGGGCTCCAAGTGCTCGATGTCGTGGCCCGCTCGGGTCGGACCCTCGCCGACCTGGCTCAGGCGGCGATGACCGAGCTGCCGCAGGTGCTGCACAACGTACGTGTCGCCGACCGAGATCCCGCGCTCCTCGAGCACCTGGCCGGCGAGATCGCCGCGGTCGAAGCCGAGTTGGGGGACCATGGTCGGGTCCTGGTGCGGCCGAGCGGCACCGAGCCGTTGGTCCGGGTGATGGTGGAGGCCGAGACCGCCGACCGGGCGGAGGCGGCGGCCCAGCGAATCGCTCGTGCCGTGCTGGCCGCAACGCCCTGAACGGGTTGAGCGCATAGGCCGGAACCATGGCGCGCGATTCGGGCGCCGGCACGGTCGAATCACCGCCAGATGCGTCTCGGGGCGACCGACCTCGGGACCCGTAGGCGGACTCCCTCAGCCCGGTCCCCTCGTCGTCTTCGGGGGAGGTGCCGGTGCGCTCGACCCGGCGGCTTCCTCCGCCACGACGGCTGCGGCGCCCCCGTAGGACGTCAAGAGGTAGCCCGCCCGCTCGATGCGATGCGGGAGACCGGGCGAGGTCAGGGCCACGAGCTCGGCGTCTCGCGAGGCACCGGGCCAGGGGTACCGGGCGAGCTCGGCGTCGGCGGGCTCGCCGGGGTGCACGGCGACCTCGACCGAACGGAAGTGGCTCGGGAGCCCGCCCAGGTGGACGACGAGATCGCCGAAGGTGGCCGCGTCGAGACGCCCGCCCTCGTCGATGCCGAAGTAGGCGTCCGGGTGCCAGAGGCCGGTGTGGTCGAGATGGCGGGCCAGCGTCCTCGCGAATCGGCGGACGCCGAGCCCGAGCGGGGTCCGCGTCCGCGACCAGGGCAGGCGCACTGCCGGCACCGACCATCGCGCGGCGAGGCCCGCCACCACCTCGCCCACCATGGGCCACAGGTGGAGGTTGTGGTGGGTGTCGAGGTGGGTGGGCACCAGCCCCGCCCCCGTGAAGGCATCGAACTGGGCCTGGAACTCGCGGCGGAGGTCGTCGGGATCCACCCGGCCGGCGGCGAGGCGGGGTGCCATCCTGAGCGAGCTCACTGCGAAGTTGCCCCGGCGGTCGACAAGGGTCGGGACCTCTGCCATGGTCAGCAGCGGCGGGTCCTCGCCGACGGCGGCCAGGTGGAGGCCCGTCCCCAACCCGGGTGCGTCGTCGAGCCATCCGACGGTGGCCGAGAATGCCGGGGCCACCGTGAGCGCCGAGGTGCTGGTGACGACCCCCTCGGCGTGCGCCCGCAGGATCGCTCGCGAGACGCCGTGGGTGAGCCCGTAGTCGTCCGCGTTGACGATGAGTGAACGCACGACCACCTGCCCGTCGGCTGCGTGCGGTGGGAGACCAGGATCGCCACAGTCACTGGGGATGCGATGACGCTAGCGGACCCCTCGGGGGTCAAGGTTGGGTGGGGAGGGTTTCGTCGATGCCGGTGAGGGTTTGGCCGGCGGTGAGGGTGAGGTAGGTGGCTGGTGTTCGCCCGGTCGCGGCGAGGCCGATGTCGCACACGCCTGAAGCGTTGGTGGTGGCGTCGCCTCCGAGTTGCCCGCTGGTCCACAACTCCATCACGTCCACGCCGGCGACGGCCCCTCCGTGCCCTGTTGCGGTGCCCAACACCCCCGTCGGCTCCGCCGTGTCCGTGCGCCCCGGCGCCGCCCCCCGGCATCGGGTGTCTCGGTATCGCAGCCCATGCCTGGTTGTGTCGTCGCCGCCTGCATCGGGTCACACCCGGTCGGCCCTGGGGCTCGGGGCGGAGGCTCCCTCGGGGGTCGGTGCTCTCCCCGTCGCTCTACACTGATGCTCCGCGGGCAGGACGGGAGGTGCAGGTCGACATGTGCGGGATCATCGGGGTCGTCCGGCGGCCCTCCACCCGGGCCACGCCCGAGCCCCAGCAGGTCCTCGACCTGCTCGAGGCCGCGGTCGGGGACCTGTCCGCCAGCACGGGCGACCTGGCGGCCCAGGCCGGCCTCATCGACCGTGCCGCGATGTCGCTGGAGGGGGCCGATCGCCTCTTGCGGGGCACGCCGGGGGTCACCTGCCTGCTCCGCAACGGCTCCCTCCTGGCATCGGCCGGGGTGCTGCTCGACCGGGCCCAGTCGCGGATCGCCGCCTTCGAGCGGGCGCTCGACGCGGGGGCGGCCGAGATCGCGGCGGCCGATCTGGAAGCGGTGAACGCCACGCTCATCCGGGTCAAGGACGCGGCGTGGGCGGTGCAGCGCGACCGGCTGCCAACCGCGGCGAAGGTGCGGGCCCTGGCCGGCCCCGACGCCGGCCCGGCCGCCGTCGAGGCCTTCCTGTCGGTGCAACAGGCGCTCTCGGCCCTCGACCGGCTCGAGGTGCGAGGCCGCGACTCCGCGGGGCTGCACCTGCTCGTCACCGGGCACGGCCTCGACCTGGCCGCACCCGCCAACGCTGGTCTGCTCGGCGAGCGCGACGGCGACCGCCTCTTCGAGTCGCTGGCCGTGCGCGCCGCGGTCGACTCGCCGGCGGGCGAGACCGCGCTCAGCTTCGTGTACAAGGCCGCCGCCGAGATCGGCGAGCTCGGCGACAACACCGCGTCGCTGCGAGCCGCGATCGAAGGCGACGCCCTGCTCCACCACGCCCTGTCGAACGACAACGCCCGGGCCCTCGTTCTGGGGCACACCCGCTGGGCCAGCGTGGGCATCATCTCGGAGGCCAACGCCCATCCGCTGAACTCCGACGAGGAGGGGCTCACCGCGGGCCCCTACGTCACCGCCGCCCTCAACGGCGACGTGGACAACTTCGCCGACCTGAAGGCGGCGCAGGGCCTCGAGCTCGCGCCCGAGATCACCACCGACGCCAAGGTGATCCCCACCCTTGTCTCGCGTCGGGTGGCGGCCGGAGAGGGCCTCGGCTCGGCGTTCCGTGCCACCGTCGCCGCCATGGAGGGCTCGGTCGCGATCGCGGCCAGTGCCGCCACCACGCCCGACCGGCTGCACCTCGCCCTCCGGGGCAGCGGCCAGGCCCTCTACGTGGGGCTCACCGAGGACGCCTACCTGGTGGCCAGCGAGCCCTACGGGCTGGTCGAGGAGACCGCCACCTATCTGCGCATGGACGGCGAGACGCCGGCCGATCTCGACAACCCCACGGCCAGCCGCGGCCAGATCGTGGTGCTCGACGGCGCACAGGCGGGAACCCTCGACGGCATCGACCGCCGGGCGTACGACGGCACCCCGCTGCCCGTGGTGGCGGCCGACCTGGCGACCGCGCAGGTGACCACGCGCGACATCGACCGCGGCGCCTACCCCCACTTCCTCCTGAAGGAGATCACCGAGGCCCCCACCTCGTTCCGCAAGACCCTGCGGGGCAAGCTCCTCGACGACGGCGGTCGGTTGCGGGTGGTCCTCGGCGCCGACACGCTCTCCGAAGAGGTTCTGGCGGCGATTCGCGCAGGGGCCATCACCCGGGTCGTCGTCACCGGCCAGGGAACCGCCGCGGTCGCCGGCCAGAGCCTGGCCGTCGCCCTCGACGCCGCCCTGGCGTCCACCACCGTCCGCGTGGACGCGGTGCTGGCCACCGAGCTCTCGGGCTTCGCCATGCGCCCCGACATGTCCGACACGCTGGTGGTGGCGATCAGCCAGTCGGGCACCACCACCGACACCAACCGCACCGTCGACGTGGTGCGGGCGCGCGGCGCCCGGGTGATCGCCATCGTCAACCGTCGGAACAGCGACCTCACCGACAAGGTCGACGGGGTGCTGTACACCTCGGACGGCCGGGACGTGGAGATGAGCGTCGCCTCCACCAAGGCCTTCTACGCCCAGATCGCGGCCGGGTTCCTGCTGGCCGTGGCGTTGTCCGACGCCTTCGGGGTGGCCCCTGCCCCCGACCGCCAGGCCCTGCTGGCGGCGTTGCGCGACCTTCCCGAGGCCCTCGAGGCGACGATCGCCACGCGACCCGCCATCGCCCAGGCGGCCCACCAACTGGCGCCGCCGCGTCGGTACTGGGCGATCGTCGGCAATGGCGTCAACCGGGTGGCCGCCCACGAGATCCGGATCAAGCTGTCCGAGCTCTGCTACAAGTCCATCGCCTGCGACAGCACCGAGGACAAGAAGCACATCGACCTGTCGTCCGAGCCGCTGATCCTGGTGTGCGCCGCCGGGCTCGAAGGCTCGAACGCCGACGACGTGGCCAAGGAGGTGGCGATCTACCGGGCCCACAAGGCCGCCCCGGTGGTCATCGCCACCGAAGGTGAGGGTCGCTTCGCGGCCGCGCTGCAGGCCCTGTTCGTCCCCGTCACCCATCCCCGGCTCGCCTTCGTCCTCGCCGCCATGGTCGGCCACCTGTTCGGCTACGAGGCGGCCCTGGCGATCGACGGGCAGGCCCGTCCGCTCCGGGGGGCCCGTGCCGCGATCGAAGGCGCCGTGTCGCACGCCGCCGAGGTGACCGACCCCGAGCGGCTGCTGGCCGACCTCGCTCCCACGCTCGAGCCATTGGCGGGCCAGTTCTACGACGGGCTGCGGTCCGGCGAGTACAACGGCCATCTCGAGGCCAGCACCGCGGTGCGCGTGGCATCGCTGTTCCGCTACGCGCTCGGCACCACACCCCTCGACCTGTACCAGGTCGAGAACGGCAAGGTCGGCACACCGAGCGTGGTCGTCGAGGACCTGACCGCGGCGCTGAGCCGGGCCATCGAGGAGCTCACCCGACCCGTCGACGCCATCAAGCACCAGGCCAAGACCGTCACGGTGGGCATCTCGCGGTCCGACGAGACGCTGCTGCACACGCCGCTCGTCCGCGCCGTCCTCGACGCCGGCGCCGCCCGCGACCGCCTCAGCTACCGCTCGCTGCGCACCCTCGCCGACCTCGACCCGGCGGTGGTCGAGGTCACCGGTTTCACCCGCTACCGCATCGACGGTCGAGTCGATGTGGGCGAGGCCACCGCGGTGGTGGTCGACCGGGGCGGCATCGCCCGCGAGCTGGCCTCGCGCACCGATCGCAACCCCGTGCTCAGGGGCACCAAGAACCGGGTGGCCACCGACCGCGAGGTGCTCGTGGCCCGCGGCCGCAGCGACGGCCGGACACTGGTCATCGTGCCCGAGATAAAGGACAACCAGGCCACCGGCCTCACGCTGCTGCACGTCCGCTTCGCCGAGCGGCTGCCCATGGCGACCGCCCGCAGCGTGCTCCAGGGCTACCGCGGCCGCTTCGCCGCGCTGCGTGACACCGTCGCGGAGACCGAGCCGTTCTTCCGCGAGGACCTGCTCGCCGGCATCGACGTGGTCGTGCTGCTCACCGAGCCCGTCACCGACCTGGCCGAGCGCTGGCGGGCGCTCGGCACGTGATGATCGGCATCGGCACCGACCTCGTGGACCTCGACCGTTTCCGGGACGCGCTCGATCGCACCCCCGGCCTGGTGCCCCGCCTGTTCTGTGAGGCCGAGCAGGCCTATGCCGAGCGGCGCCACGACCCCACCGAGCGCTTCGCCGCCCGCTTCGCGGCCAAGGAAGCGGTGATGAAGGCCCTGGGGGTCGGGCTGGGCGCGGTCGAGTTCACCGAGATCGAGGTGGTCCGCGACGACGACTCGGGGGCTCCCTCGCTCGCCCTTCACGGGCGGGCGGCCGCCCTCGCCGACGAACGAGGCGTCTCGCGCTGGTTGCTCACCCTCACCCATTCCGAGACCACCGCCCACGCCATCGCGGTGGCCCTGTGATCGCCGGCGGCCAGTGATAGCTGCGCATTCCGCCACCGGTGCCCCGAGCCCGCCGTTCTGCTCGCGTCGCGGTGTCGGGGGGAGCGCGTGATCCCGGTCCTGACGCCACAGGAGATGGGAGCGGTCGATGCTGCCGCTCCTGAACCGGTCGACGTGCTGATCGGCCGCGCGGGCGCAGCCGTGGCGCAGGCGGCGGTCGAGATGATGGGCGGCACCTACGGGCGTCGAGTGGTGGTGGTGGCCGGCAAGGGGAACAACGGCAACGACGGGCGCGACGCGGCCGAGCGCCTCCGGCGCCGAGGCGTGCGGGTCGAGGTCGTCCCCGCCGAAGAGTCCCCCCGGCGCCTGCCTGCTGCCGATCTGGTGATCGACGCGGCCTACGGCACGGGCTTCCGGGGCGACTACCTGGCGCCCGACCCGGGCGGCGCGCTGGTCCTGGCGGTCGACATCCCCTCGGGGGTGGACGGGCTCACGGGGGTCGCCGCCGGACCCGTGATGGCCGCCGACCGGACCGTGACGTTCGCGGCCCTGAAGCCGGGGTTGCTGTTCGGTGACGGCGCTTCGTCGACCGGCGAGGTGACCGTCGCCGACATCGGCCTCGACGTCTCGTCGGCGACCGCGCATCGGGTCGAGGTCACCGACGTGGCCGGGTGGCTGCCGCGACGGAAGGCCGACGCCCACAAGTGGCAGAGCGCCTGCTGGATCATCGCCGGTTCGGCCGGCATGACCGGCGCCGCTCACCTGGCTGCAAGGGCGGCCCAGCGGGCCGGTGCCGGCTACGTGCGCCTGAGCACCCCCGGTGTGCCAGATGACCTGCTGCGGCCTGCGGAGGCCGTCGGCCGCCCGCTCCCGCCCACCGACTGGCTCCAGAGCGTCGGACACGACGCGCACCGCTTCGGTGCCTTCGTGGTCGGTCCCGGTCTCGGCCTCGGGCACGAGGCCTCCACGGGCGTCCGCGCGCTGCTGCGGATGCTCGACCCTGCGGTGGTGCTCGACGGTGACGGCCTCTCGGCGCTCGGCTCGCGAGCCGTCAACACCCTGATCGCCCGGCGTCACCCCACGGTGCTCACCCCCCACGACGGAGAGTTCGAACGACTGACCGGTGCACTGCCGGGCAGCGACCGCGTGGCGGCGGCACGGTCGCTGGCCGAGCAGTCCGGAGCGGTGGTGCTGCTCAAGGGCGCCACCACGGTGGTGGCCGAACCCGGCGGTGCGGTGCTCCTGTCGACCTCGGGGGACAGCCGGCTGGCGACGGCCGGCACCGGCGACGTCTTGGCCGGGGTGATCGGGGCACTGTGTGCCACCGGCCTCGACCCCTTCCACGCCGCTGCCTGCGGCGCGTTCATCCACGGGCTCGCCGGCACCCTAGGCTGGCGGCAGGGCCTGGTGGCCGGCGATCTGGTCGATCGGCTACCTGAGGCGTTCGCTCTGATCGCCGCAACGGGCCCCGACCGCCGCCGAACCGACAGGGACCAGCGATGACCCAGGATCTGCCCGTACGCGACGTGATGACCACCGGCGTGGTCACGGTCGCGCCCGATCAACCCATCCAGGACGCCATGGGTGCCCTGGTCGAGGCCGAGGTGGACGGCGCGCCGGTGGTCGACGCGGACGGGACCGTCGTCGGCATGCTCTCGACCGGCGACCTCATCATGCAGGACGCCCAGGTCCACGGGCCCACCGTCATCAGCCTGCTCGGCGCCTACATCGAGCTGCCGTCCTGGAAGAAGCACTTCGCGGAGGACTTCCAGAAGGCCGTCGGTGCCATCGTGTCCGAGGTGATGGACGACGAGCCGGTCACGTGCGGTCCCGACGACACGGTCGAGACGGCGGCCACGCTCATGCACGACCACGACGCGTCCCGGCTCCCTGTGGTCAGCGACGGCCGCCTGGTGGGGATCATCGCCCGAGGCGACATCCTGCGCGCCATCGTCCACGGAGCCGGGAACGACGCCTGACCCCCGGCATTTCTTGGTGATGAACCCCGGAACAGGTGGTCAACCACCAAGAAATCCCTGGGGTGGGGCCGAGACGGGTGAGGCAGAGACGGGTGGGGTCGAGAAGGATGCCTGACCCCGAGGGTCGACCGGCGTGGGCCGAGGTCGACCTCGGCGCCGTCGCCCACAACGTGCGCTCGCTGGTCGAGCGGTGCCGACCGGCCGCCGTCTGCGCGGTGGTGAAGGCCGACGGCTACGGCCACGGCTCGGTGCCGATCGCCCGGGCGGCGGTGGCCGCGGGGGCCGAGTGGTTGGCGGTCGCGCTCGTCGACGAGGGCGTGCGGCTCCGCGAGGCGGGCATCGACGTGCCGATCCTGGTCCTGTCCGAGCCTCGGCCGGCCGAGATGGCGGCCGTCGTCGCGCACCGCCTGGTGGCGACGGTCTACACGCCGGGCGGCGTGTCCGCGCTCGCGGCGGCGGCTCGGGCCGAGGCGGCCCCCGAACCCATGCCCGTGCCCGTGCACCTCAAGGTGAACACCGGCATGAACCGAGTGGGCGCGCAGCCCGACGATGTCGTCGCCCTGGCCCTCGCCGTCGACGGCGATCCCGCCCTCACGCTCCAGGGGGTGTGGACACACTGCGCGGTGGCCGACGAGCCCCTCGACCCTTTCACCGCCGAACAGCTCGCCCGCTTCGACGCGGCAGTCGGCGCGCTCGCCGAGGCCGGCGTGCACCCACCGATGCGCCACGCCGCCAACTCGGCCGCCGCCCTCACCCTCCCCGACGCTCGGTTCGACCTCGTTCGGGCGGGCATCGCGCTCTACGGCATCTCGCCGTCACCGGCGCTCGACGGCGTGGCCGAGGCCGCCGGCCTGCGGCCCGCACTGTCCCTGAAGGCCCGGGTCACCCACCTGAAGCGTGTGGCTGCGGGCGAGCGGGTGTCCTACGGGTTGCGGTACCGCCTCGAGCACGAGTCCACGGTCGCGACCGTGCCGTTGGGGTACGCCGACGGGGTTCCCCGCCGCCTTGCCGGGGCGGGCGGCGAGGTCCTCATCGGCGGGCACCGCCACCCCATGGCCGGTGTGGTCACGATGGACCAGTTCATGGTCGACTGCGGCGACGACGAGGTCGCCGAGGGCGACGAGGTGGTGCTCATCGGCCGGCAGGGGGCCGAGGCGATCACGGCCAATGACTGGGGTGCGCGGCTCGACACGATCGGCTACGAGATCGTGTGCGGCATCGGCCCGCGCGTGCCCCGTGTCTACCGGGGCGCCTGAACGCCGGGAGCGGAGCAGTGCCACCCGGCCGCAGTGCCCCCGAACGGCACGGAAGGCGACGGGCGGGCGTAGATTCCGGGGGTGATCCTCGTCACGACCTCATCGGTCGACGGCACGAGAGCCGTGGCCCGCGTCGTGGCCGACCACGCCTGCGCCGGTGATCTGTTCGTGCTGGCCGGCGACCTGGGCGCCGGCAAGACCGCCTTCACCCAGGGCCTGGGCGCAGGGCTCGGTGTCCGTGACCCGATCACCAGCCCCACCTTCACGCTCGCCAACCGCTACGAGGGTCGCCTCCGGCTCCACCACCTGGACGTGTACCGCCTGGAGCGACTCGACGAGGTGGCCGATCTGGACATCGCCGGCCTGCTCGACGACGACGCCGTCACGGTGGTCGAGTGGGGTGACACGATCCGGCCCGCACTGCCGCCCGACTACCTTCAGGTGCGCTTCACCTTCGGCGACGCCGACGACGACCGCGAGGTCCTGATCGACGCGGTCGGCCCCACCTGGAACGGACGGCTGGCGACCCTGGCAGACGCGCTCGAGGAGCTCGGTCCGTGCTGATCCTGGGCATCGACACCGCCACCGACCAGGTGGGGTGCGCGATCGGCGGCCACGAAGGGGTGCTGGGCTCGGCGAACGTCGCCCGCGGCCGTCGCCACGCCGAGACGCTGGTGCCCGCCATCGACTTCGTGCGCCGCCAGGTCGGCATCGATCTCGCGGACATCGGGGTGGTGGCGGTCGATCTCGGCCCCGGCCTCTTCACGGGGCTGCGGGTCGGTGTGGCCACGGCCAAGGCCATGGCCTACGCCCTGCGGGTGCCGATGATCGGCCTGCCCAGCCTCGACCTGCTCGCCTTCCCCCTGCGCCACACGCCCCGGCTGATCGTGGCCGCGATCGACGCCCGCCGGGGAGAGCTGTTCTACGCGTTCTACCGACCGGTGCCCGCCGGCGTCCAGCGGGTGTCGGAGCACCAGGTGGGCGCACCCGACGACCTGGCCTCGGAGATCGTGGCCTCGGGGGAGGAGTGCCTGTTGGTCGGCGACGGCGCCCGCCGCTACGCGGACGTGTTCGAGGCGTTGAGCCGCGTCCGTATCGCCGATCAGGAACAGGCGTACCCGAGTGCGTCCTCGCTGGTGCAGCTGGCCCACGCCCAGGCGCTGCGCGAGGAGACCGTGAATCCCTGGGAGGTCGAGCCGCTCTACCTGCGCAAGCCCGACGCCGCAGCCCCGTGGCCCACCCGCCCCGAGCGGGGGCCCCGATGATCGGGCCCACCCGCCCCGATTGGCGGCCGCGATGACCGGGCCCACCGCACCGGACGGCACGGCTGATCGCCACGAGCCCGTCGAGGTCGTGGCGATGCGCCGCCGGCACCTGCGCAGCGTGCTGCGCATCGAGGTGCAGTCGTACCCGCGGCCCTGGTCGATCGGGCTCTACCTGAGCGAGTTGGCCCTCGGCGGCATGCGCTACTACCTGGTGGCCCGCATGCGGGGAGAGGTGGTCGGCTACGGCGGTCTCATGTTCATCGGTCCCGACGCGCACGTGACCACGCTGGCCGTTGCGCCCGAGTTCCACCGGCGCGGCATCGGCCGCCGGCTGCTGCTGGCCCTGGCCGGCCATGCCGTTCGGCGGGGGTCGGAGAACCTCACGCTCGAGGTGCGGGTGACCAACGAGGCGGCGATCGGGCTCTACCGCCAATTCGGCTTTGCCCCCGCGGGCATCCGCCGCAACTACTACGCCGAGGTCAACGAGGATGCACTGGTGATGTGGGCCAACGACATCGGAACCCCCGCGTATGCGGCCCGTCTCGAGCGCGTCGGAGCGGGCCTGACCACGGGCGCTGCGGGGGAGCGGCCGTGATCGACGAGCGCACCCGCGTCCTCGGCATCGAGACGTCGTGCGACGAGACCGCGGCGGCCGTCGTGCAGGGTCCCCGTACGGTCCGGTCGTCGGTCGTGAGCAGCCAGGTCGACATCCACGCCCGCTACGGGGGCGTCGTCCCCGAGATCGCCGGTCGTGCCCACGTCGAGTTGATGGTCCCCGTCGTGGCCGAGGCCATGGTGGAGGCGGGCCTGGCCGACGGCGAGGTCGACGCGGTGGCGGCCACCGTCGGTCCCGGGCTGATCGGGTCGCTGCTCGTGGGTGTGAGCACGGCCAAGGCGCTCGCCCTCGCATGGGACGTGCCCTTCGTGGCGGTCAACCACCTCGAGGCCCACCTCTACGCGTCGACCCTCGAGGCGCCCGACCTGGAGCCACCCCTGGTCGTGCTGCTCGTCTCGGGGGGGCACACCCTGCTGGTGGCCATGGAGGGCCACGGGCGCTCTCGGGTGCTCGGATCGACGCTGGACGACGCCGCGGGCGAGGCCTTCGACAAGGTCGCCCGCTTCCTGGGCCTCGACTACCCGGGTGGCCCGGCGATCGATCGCCTGGCGGTCGAAGGCGACCGCGAGGCGATCGCCTTCCCCCGGGCGATGCGCCGCGACGGCCTCGACTTCTCGTTCAGTGGCCTCAAGACGGCGGTGATCAACCACGTCCGCAAGCACCCCGAGTCCTCGGCGGCCGATGTGGCGGCGTCGTTCCAGGAGGCGGTCGTCGACGTCCTTGTCGCCAAGGCCCGCGCCGCGGCCGACACGGTGGGGGCCACGGCGGTGTGCCTCGGGGGCGGGGTGGCCGCCAACTCGCGTCTCCGCGAGGTCTTCCTCGCCGCGTGCGAGTCCGATGGTCGGCGGGGCTACGCACCCAGCCTGGCGCTCTGCACCGACAACGCCGCCATGGTGGCCGCCGCAGGGTGGTGGCGCCTCTCGCTCGACGGCCCCAGCCCTCTCGACACCGGCGCCGACCCGAACCTCCGGCTCTGATGAGCCGGGCGGGGTGGCTCGGCCATCGCCCGCCGAAACGCCGACGACACGAGTTGGCGAGTGGGGGTCCTTGGGCCTAGCATTAGCAGTCGGCACCTGAGAGTGCTAATGCCTGCCCGAGAACACCGCCAGAGAACACAGGGAGTACCTGAATGAACCTCCAGCCCCTCGACGATCGAATCGTCGTCAAGCCCGGCGAGTCCGAGGAGACCACCGCCAGCGGCCTGGTCATCCCCGATACCGCCAAGGAGAAGCCCCAGCAGGGCGAGGTCCTGGCCGTGGGCCCGGGCAAGCGCTCCGAGACCACCGGCGAGCTGATCCCGATGGACGTGGGCGTCGGCGACACCGTCGTGTACAGCAAGTACGGCGGCACCGAGATCACCTCCGAGGGCGACGACCTGCTCATCCTCTCTGCCCGCGACGTGCTCGCGATCGTGAAGTAGGAAGCACATGGCGAAGATCCTGAAGTTCGACGAGGAGGCCCGCCGCGGTCTCGAGGCCGGCGTGAACAAGCTGGCCGACGCCGTCAAGGTCACGCTCGGCCCGAAGGGCCGCAACGTGGTGCTCGACAAGAAGTTCGGTGCCCCCACGATCACCAACGACGGTGTCTCGATCGCCCGTGAGGTCGAGCTCGAAGACCCGTTCGAGAACATGGGCGCCCAGCTCGTGAAGGAAGTGGCCACCAAGACCAACGACATCGCGGGCGACGGCACCACCACCGCCACGGTGCTCGCGCAGGCGCTGGTGAAGGAAGGCCTCCGCAACGTGGCCGCCGGCGCCAACCCCATGGGCCTCAAGAAGGGCATCGAGAAGGCCGTCGCGGCCGCCGTCGAGTCCCTGGCCGAGCAGTCCAAGGAGATCGACGAGAAGTCCGAGATCGCGCAGGTCGCGGCCATCTCGGCCGCCGACCCGGCCATCGGCAAGGTCATCGCCGATGCCATCGACAAGGTCGGCAAGGACGGCGTCGTCACCGTCGAGGAGTCCAACACCTTCGGCATGGACCTCGAGTTCACCGAGGGCATGCAGTTCGACAAGGGCTACCTCTCGCCGTACTTCGTCACCGACGCCGAGCGCCAGGAAGCGATCCTCGAAGATCCCTACCTGCTGTTCATGAACGGCAAGATCAGCTCGGTGCAGGACCTGCTGCCCGTCCTCGAGAAGGTGATGCAGAGCGGCAAGCAGCTGCTCATCGTCGCCGAGGACGTCGAGGGCGAGGCCCTGGCCACGCTCGTGGTCAACAAGATCCGCGGCACGTTCCACTCGGTGGCCGTCAAGGCCCCCGGGTTCGGCGAGCGCCGCAAGGCGATGCTCCAGGACATGGCCGTCCTCACCGGCGGTCAGGTGATCTCGGAAGAGATCGGCCTGAAGCTCGACAACACCACCCTCGATCTGCTCGGTCACGCCCGCAAGGTGGTTGTGACCAAGGACACCACCACCATCGTCGACGGTGGCGGATCCAAGGCCGACGTCGAAGGCCGGATCGCGCAGATCCGTCGTGAGATCGAGGAGAGCGACTCCGACTGGGACAGCGAGAAGCTCCAGGAGCGTCTCGCCAAGCTGGCCGGCGGCGTGGCCGTCGTGCAGGTCGGCGCGGCCACCGAGGTCGAGCTCAAGGAGAAGAAGCACCGCATCGAAGATGCGCTCTCCGCGACCCGGGCCGCGATCGAAGAGGGCGTGGTCGCCGGTGGCGGCACCGCACTCATCCGCACCATGGGTGCGGTCGAGAAGGTGATGAAGAAGCTGAAGGACGACGAGGCCACCGGCGCCCGCATGGTGCTGCGCTCCCTCGACGCCCCGGCCCGCCTCATCGCCGACAACGCCGGCCAGGAAGGCGCCGTCGTGGTCCGCCAGGTCGAGAGCGAGCTCGGTGCCATCGGCTTCAATGCCGCCACGGGGGAGTTCGAGGACCTCATGAAGGCCGGCGTCATCGACCCGGCCAAGGTCACCCGAGCGGCACTCCAGAACGCCGCGTCCATTGCGGCCATGCTCCTCACCACCGAAGCCCTCGTGGCCGACAAGCCCGAGGAAGAGTCGGCCATGCCGGCCATGCCCGGTGGCGGCGGCATGGGCGGTATGGGTGGCATGGGCGGCATGATGTGAGCCCTGGGGTGTCTCGCGTGTGACCGCACCGGCGGGTCCTGTCACCGATCCGGTATCCGGAACGCCCAGAGAACGGGGCGTTCCGGACCCTCCGGATCGGCGCCACCCCCCGGTGCTCGCACCACCAGCACGACACCCCATCCCATCCTGTAGCAGGAAGAGAGCGTCGGCCCTTCGGGCCGGCGCTCTCTTGCGTTTCACCGGTGGTTGGCGACGGCCAGGGCGATGCCGGCGACGCCGGCCTCGGTCGTTCTCTGCACGCGGAACCCCCTGTGCGGTGGTTGCGCTTTCAGAGAACAGGTCGCCCCCCTGCTGACCGCGGTCTAGGTTCGGGGAATGGAGACTGAGACCGCAGAGATCGAGATCGCCGCTTCGCCGGCGGACACCTGGGCACTGGTGGGGGACTTCGGGGGGATCGCCTGGATGCCGGGCATCGAGTCGGTGACCGTCGACGGCGACGTGCGCACCATCTCGATGAGCGGCATGGAGATCAAGGAGCAGTTGGTGTCGCGCGACGACGCAGCCATGTCGATCGCCTACTCGATCGTCGACGGACCGGTGCCGGTGGAGTCGCACCAGGCCACCCAGACCGTGCACGCCGCCGGCGACGGCTCACGGGTCACCTGGGAGGTCTCGGTGGCGCCCGAGGGCGCCGCCTTCTTCCGCGACATCTATCAGGGCGCGCTCGGCGCCCTCAAGGCCCGCCTGGAGGACTGACCGCGCGTTCTGCACCGGGGACGAAGGGGCCGTTGACCGCGGGTGACGGGAAGGCCGCTCCGCTCACCACTGGCCGAACCGCAGCGCTCCTACCCACGGGAAGGTCGTTGCCTCCGGTGCGTCGCTCGGCGGTCGGCCGATCTCGCACACCGTCGTTGGTGGCACGCACCGGTACGATCACGCTCATGGAAGAGCGTCCCCCTCCCGATCCGGCCAAGCTGCTGGCGTACTGGATGGAATGGGAGAAGGGCGACACCACCCCCGGGACGATCATGAAGAACCTCAAGACCGGCGGGCTCCGTGAGCTCCTCGAGGCCATGGTCGCTCCCCCCGCTCCCTGATCCCGATGGCGGTGCGCGGTGGGGCCCAGGAGATCCCGAGGCCGGCCGACGCGCGACCCGGGGGACCGCCGCCCTGGGCCTCCCTCTCGCCGGAGCATCGCCGGGTGACCGCCGCCGATGTCGCCCGTTCGGTCCGCCGGCTGGGAGCGCCCACGCCCATCGCGGGCGGCGCGCCGCCGGGAGCGCGACCCTCGGCGGTGCTGATCCCGATCTATGACGACGGGGACGGGGGTGTGGTCGTGATGACCCGCCGGGCCCGGCACCTGCGCTCGCACAAGGGTGAGGTCAGCTTCCCGGGCGGGCGACAGGAGCCGGGCGAGACCCCCCTCGAGGCGGCCCTCCGGGAGTCAGAGGAGGAGACGGGCCTGGCGCCCGACGAGGTCGAGATCGTGGGCGACCTCGACCCCTTGGCCACGTTCTCCAGCCACTCGTTGATCGTGCCCTACGTGGGCCTCCTGGCCAAGCGGCCCGATCTCGTGGCCCACGAGGCCGAGGTGGAGGCCATCCTGCACGTGCCGCTGGCCGAGTTGCTCCACGACGACGCGTTCCGTGAGGAGCAGTGGCGGTTCGCCGAGGGGTATCACCCCCTCTACTTCTTCGAGATCGTGGGTGACACCATCTGGGGCGCCACGGCCCGGATCCTGCACCAACTGCTGTCGCTCGCGACGGGGACGGGTCGGTGACGCCCGACCATCCCGCCGACAGCTTCCACATGACGCCCGACGAGTTCCGTGAGCGGGGCGCCGAGGTGGTCGAGTGGATCGCCCGGTACCTCGAGCAGGTGGAGCGCTACCCGGTGCTGTCGCAGGTGGCGCCGGGCGACGTCCGCGCCCAGTTGCCGGGGCGCCCGCCCGAGCACCCCGAGCCGTTCGAGGCGGTGATGGCCGATCTCGACCGCGTCATCCTGCCGGGTGTCACCCACTGGCAGTCGCCCAACTTCTTTGCCTACTTCCCGGCGAACTCGTCGGGACCCTCGATCCTGGGTGAGCTCCTCTCTGCCGGCTTGGGGGTGCAGGGCATGCTGTGGGCCACGAGCCCAGCGTGCACCGAGCTCGAGACCCACGTGCTCGACTGGATGATCGACCTGCTCGGGCTCCCCGATCGGCTCCGGTCCACCGGGCGAGGGGGAGGCGTGATCCAGGACTCGGCGTCGAGCGCCACCCTGTGTGCGCTGCTGGCGGCCCGGCACCGCGTGGCGCCCGACAACGATCTTCCCGGTCTGGTGGCCTACACGTCGACCCAGGCCCACTCGTCGGTGGAGAAGGGCGCCCGGGTCGCGGGCCTGGCGTCCCACCAGCTCCGGCTCGTCGACGTGGACGACGAGCTCGCGATGCGGCCCGACGCTCTGGCCGGAGCGGTCAAGGCCGACCTCGCTGCCGGTCTGCGGCCGTTCTTCGTGTGCGCCACGGTCGGCACCACCTCGACCAACGCGGTCGACCCCGTCCCCGCCATCGCCTCGGTGTGCGAGGCCCACGGGCTGTGGCTGCACGTCGACGCGGCCATGAGCGGGTCGGCGGCCGTCGTTCCGGAGCTCCGGTTCGTCAACGACGGGCTCGAACGGGCCGACAGCTACGCCTTCAACCCCCACAAGTGGCTGTTCACGAACTTCGACTGCGACTGCTTCTACGTGGCCGACCGTGACGCGCTCACGGGCGCGCTGTCGATCCTGCCCGAATATCTGCGCAACGCCGCGTCCGACGCCGGCACCGTGATCGACTACCGCGACTGGCAGGTCCCGCTCGGTCGCCGCTTCCGGGCCCTGAAGCTCTGGATGGTCATCCGCCACTACGGCGCGGCGGGCCTCCGGTTCCATGTCCGACAGCACGTGGCGCTCGCCCACGAGTTCGCGACCTGGGTCGAGGCCGACGAACGGTTCGAGCTGGCCGCGCCCGTGCCCCTCAACCTGGTGTGCTTCCGACATGTCGGGGGTGACCAGGTGAACCAGCACCTCATCGACTCCCTCAACGCGTCGGGCGCGCTGTACCTCACCCACACCCGCGTCGACGACAAGCTCACCCTGCGCATGTCGATCGGCCAGACACAGACCGAGCGCCGCCACGTCGAGGCCGCCTGGGATGCGTTGACCGACCTCGCTGCGGCCTTCGGAGCGGGGAGCGAGGGACGAGCGAGCCATGACGATCACGATGCGCGCTGAGTGAAGAGCCAGGGGGAAGCTACCGTGACGTCATGTCGGTGACGGTGACCTTCGAGGGCGAGGACCACGCCCATGTGGTGAAACAGGTGCAGGAATGGCTGGCCACGGTCGAGGCCGAGCCCGAAGGCCAGCTCTCGCCCGCCGAGGCGATCGCCCAGGGTGCCGACCTCACCAAGGACGCGTTGCGCATCATCGCCTCGGCCGCGCCCGGCCGGATCGCCCAGAACGAGGTCTTCCAGCGGCTCACCGGCATGGGCTACAAGGCCACCGACGCCACCAAGAACGCGTTGGTCACCGGCGTCGGTGCGATCGAGGACGCCACCGGTGGCGGGGTGGTCAAAGAGGTCCGCGACACGGGCCGCGATGCCATCTACGAGATGAACGTGGCCGTGGCCAAGCAGATCCTCAAGCAGTTCCACGGGTCCTGAAGCCGCTCTGGTCCTCGAGGCCTGGTCCGAGCTCGGCCCACATCGCCTCGGCAACGATGCGGGCGCCCTCCTCGTTGGTGTGGACCTCGTCGAGGTAGAGGTCGTCCTCGCGCCCTGCGAACACGTCGGACAGGTCCGAGACGTTCGGGGACAGCCGCGAAGTCACCCTGGTCGGCCAGCCACCGCGTTGGGGTTGCCAGAAGAAGTGCACCGGGGTTCCATCGTCGTCGGCCAGGTCGGAGATGCGACGCTGCGCGCGGCGGTGGATCGCGACGGTGGCGTCCGCCTGCCTCCCGGGGTCGGCGGCTTCGTCGGCGACGACTCCTGGCGGGTCGGTGGCATCTCCGTCCAGGTGGTCGATGAAGCGGGCGATCGCACTGTTGCGCTGATAGGCCTTGACCAACTCGTTCACGCCGTCGAGGAATCCCGGCTCGACATCGTGCTCTCGGTGGAACTCCGAGAGCAGCCCCTGGATCGCACCCACGCCGAAGTGGGTCGGATCCCTCGAGATCTTGTTCGTCTGAACGAGGAAGTCGTTGAACCCGTCGAAGACAACGATCAGGTCGTATCGCCGTCCCGCGGCGAGGAGGCGCTCGAGGTACAGGAACTCCTGCCAGCTCACCCATCCCGGGAACCCGTAATTGTGCACGTCGAGGGGGATGCCTCGCGCCTCTGCGATGCGGGCGAACTCGGATGGGATCGTGTGCCCGTCACGCTGGCCCACCCCGAACATCGCCGAACCGCCCAGGAAGGCCACGTGCAGGGGTTCGACACCCTCACCCGAGGTCGGCTGGTACGACACCCGCTCCTCGTCGGTGGTGTTGAGGTCGGTACCGTGGAACTCGCCGAAGTCGCGGAGCACGAAGGGCACATAGGTGGGTTCCTGCAGTTCGAAGGCCGCCAGATCCTGGCCGAACTGGCTGGCCCAGGGCTCGGCACCGACAGGCGCCGCGCGCATCGTCGCCTGGATCCCCTCGGTGATCGACGTCCGGATCTCCCCCCGCGTGCCGGGGAGGACGCCTGAGCCCGCCAGGATCGCTCCAGCGGCGACGTCGATGACGGCCACGGAGACGACGACGGCGATCACCTTCAACAGCAGCGACGTCCGAGCGGCGGGTGCCCGTAGCGGTTCGGCGCCGAAGGTCCGTCGACGCGACCCCGGCGGCACCGGCTGCACCCGTGGGACCCAGCCGTCACGCCGAGCCTCCCGAGGTCGCCGCCGGAACACGGCGGTCACGGCGGCCAGCGGTACGAAGACGAGCACGTAGGCGAGCGACAGCAGCAACCACGACAGCCCGGCCCCGACGGCGTGCGACGTTGCCCGGGCGAACCCGGCGAGAGTGGACTCGGCCTCACCCGCGAGGCGCGGCGACAGTCGACTCGCCTGGGTGATGCCGAGCACGGTTGCGGCGACGCCGAGTGATGCCCAGAGATGCCCGTTCCTGATGAGCAGCAAGCAGACGGCGGCAGCGCCGAAGAGGGCGAGCTTCCCGAACAGCGGCCCGTGGTGCGCCGGGGCCTTCCGCTCGATCCGACCCCATGGTGTCGTGCCCACGCCGGGGGTCAGGCGCCCATGTCGTCGTCAAGCGGCATGGGACGCGGCTTCGCCGGCGGTTCGCACAAGAGTCAAGTCGTCATTGTCGCCCATCGGAGGGGCCGTCGTTACCTCACCCACCGCATCCCCACCGAGCCGTTCCACGATGGAGGACCGGCTGGAGGCTCGTCGGTGCTGAGCCTCGTCGGTGCTGAGCCTCGTCGGCGCCGTGGCGACGGTCCCTGCCACCGATCAGGCTGGCTAGACTGACCACCTTCACACGGGACGAGGCAAAGGTGAACCGACGTGGCTGAGATCGAGATCGGGATCGGCAAGTCGGGGCGGCGGGCCTACGGCTTCGACGACATCGCGATCGTGCCGAGCCGCCGCACCCGTGACCCCGAAGACGTCGACATCTCGTGGGAGATCGATGCCTTCCGCTTCGATCTGCCGCTCATGGGCTCGGCCATGGACGGGGTCATCAGCCCGGCCACGGCCATCGAGATCGGGCGCCTGGGCGGTGTCGGGGTCCTCAATCTCGAAGGCCTCTGGACCCGCTACGAGGATCCCGACACGCTCTTCGCCGAGATCGCCGAGCTGCCGCCCGAGAAGGCGACGCTGCGCATGCAGGACATCTACTCCGCGCCCATCCAACCCGACCTGATCGGCCAGCGCATCCGCCAGATCAAAGAGGCCGGCGTCGTGTCGTGTGCGTCGGTCACCCCTCAGCGCACCGAGGCGTTCTCGAAGGCCATCCTCGACGCCGAGCTCGACCTGCTCGTGATCCAGGGCACCGTGGTCTCGGCCGAGCACGTGTCGAAGACGGCCGAGCCCCTCAACCTCAAGCGCTTCGTGCGCGAGCTCGAGATCCCCGTCATCGTCGGTGGCTGCGCCAGCTACCAGGCGGCCCTGCACCTCATGCGCACCGGCGCCGCCGGCGTGCTCGTGGGCGTCGGTCCCGGCCACGCCTGCACCACCCGGGCGGTGCTCGGGCTGGGTGTGCCCCAAGCCACCGCCATCGCCGACGCCAGGGCCGCCCGCATGCGGCACCTCGACGAGACGGGCGTCTATGTCCACGTCATCGCCGATGGCGGCATGGGCACCGGGGGCGACATCGCCAAGGCCATCGTGTGCGGTGCGGACGCGGTGATGATCGGCTCGCCCCTCGCCGCGGCAAGCGAAGCGCCGGGCCGCGGCTACCACTGGGGCATGGCCACCTTCCATCCCACCCTTCCCCGTGGTGCCCGTGTGCAGACGGCCACACGGGGCACCCTCGAGGAGATCCTGGTCGGCCCGGCCCACGAGAACGACGGCCGCATGAACCTCTTCGGGGGCCTGCGCACCTCGATGGCCACCTGTGGCTACGAGTCGGTGAAGGCATTCCAGAAGGCCGAGGTGATGGTGGCCCCGGCCCTCCAGACCGAGGGCAAGTCGCTGCAGAAGTCCCAGGGCGTGGGGATGGGTCACTGAGCGAGGACGCCACGGCCACGGTCCTGGTCGTCGACTTCGGTGCCCAGTACGCGCAACTGATCGCCCGCCGCGTGCGTGAGGCGCACGTCTTCAGCGCGATCGTTCCCCACACCATCACCGCGGCCGAGGTCGCCGAGCGGGCACCGGTGGCGATCATCTTGTCGGGCGGTCCCGCCTCGGTGAACGTCGAGGGTGCCCCTCGGCTCGATCGCGGGATCTACGACCTCGGCATCCCCCTGCTCGGCATCTGCTACGGCGCGCAGTTGGTGGCGCTGCAACTCGGCGGCGAGGTGGCCGGCACCGGCAAGGGCGAATACGGCCGCACCGAGATCGAGGTGGTCAACCCCGGCCTGTTGATCCACGACTACCCGCCGGCCACCCAGCAGGTGTGGATGAGCCACTTCGACTCGATCGTGGCTGCCCCCGACGGCTTCACGGTGACCGCCCGCACCGCCGACGTGCCGGCGGCGGCCTTCGAGGACGCCGAGCGCGGCGTGTTCGCCGTGCAGTTCCACCCCGAGGTGGGCCACACGCCCCAGGGCCAGGCCATCCTCGAGCGGTTCCTCTACGAGGGCGCCGGCTGCTCGCCCACCTGGACCATGCGCTCGATCATCGATCACTCGGTCGAGGCCATTCGTGAGCAGGTCGGTGACGAGAAGGTGATCTGCGGGTTGTCGGGCGGGGTCGACTCGGCGGTTGCCGCCGCCCTCGTCCACAAGGCCGTGGGCGCCCAGCTCACCTGCGTGTTCGTCGACACCGGGCTCATGCGCCGGGGGGAGGGCGACCAGGTCGTCGAGAGCTTCCGTCGCAGCCAGGGCATCGAGCTCGTCCACGTCCACGCCGCCGACCGGTTCTTCGACCGGCTGGCCGGCCTCGTCGATCCCGAGGAGAAGCGCAAGACCATCGGTGAGCTGTTCATCCGGGTCTTCGAAGAGGCGGCCGGCGGGCTGTCCGACGCCCGCTTCCTCGTGCAGGGCACGCTCTACCCCGACGTCATCGAGTCGGGCACGCCCGACGCCGCCCGCATCAAGAGCCACCACAACGTGGGCGGGCTCCCCGAAGACATGGACTTCGAGCTCGTCGAGCCGCTGCGCAGCCTCTTCAAGGACGAGGTCCGCGAGGTCGGCCGGGAGCTCGGCCTGTCCGACGAGATCGTCTGGCGCCAGCCCTTCCCCGGCCCGGGCCTCGGCGTGCGCATCATCGGCGAGGTCACCCCCGAGCGGGTCGCCATCCTGCAACACGCCGACGCCATCGTCCGCGAAGAGGTGAAGGCCGCCGGGCTCGAACGCGAGATCTGGCAGGCGTTCGCGGTGCTCCCCGACATCCGCAGCGTCGGGGTGATGGGGGACGAGCGCACCTACGCCTACCCCATCATCGTGCGGGCGGTCACGAGCGAAGACGCCATGACCGCCGACTGGGCCCGTCTGCCCCACGACCTGCTCGAGCGCTTCTCGAGCCGCATCATCAACGAGGTTCGGGGCGTGAACCGCGTCGTCTACGACATCACCTCGAAGCCGCCGGGCACGATCGAGTGGGAGTAGTTGCTGGTTCTGTCTGTTCCTGAGTGACCGGTTGACGGGTCCTGTCCCCGCTTCGGTATCCAGAACCGGCCAAAAGACGGGCCGGCTTCTGGACCCTCCGAAGCGGCGCCACCCGTCAACCTCCCCGCTCCCGGCGGACCTACCACTCGATCGTGGTTCCGCGGCTTCGGCGTGATGCGCCTCCGCCCTTCCTTGCTTGGGGCTGGGTACGGCCGCTCGGTGGTGACTTCGACGCCGCGTGGGGCAGCATGGCCGCTCCATGGGTGTCTCTCGGTTGGTGGATCGGCGGCCTTCGCTCACGGCTGATGAGCTCGTGGCGGGCTTCGTGCCGCCGGCCCGGTTCGCCTCGGTGCGGTTCTCGAACTACCTGCCGAACCCGGACCATCCTTCGCAGTCGGCGGCCGTTGTGGCGCTCGAGGCCTTTGCCGACGGCTTCGCCGATGCGCCCGCCGAGGGTCGCTTCCTCCGGCGGTCGCGGACCGCTCCCACCACGCCCTCGGGCATCTACCTCGACGGGGGGTACGGGGTGGGCAAGACGCACCTCATCGCCGCCCTCTGGCACGCGGCCCAGGGTCCGAGCGGCCCATCAGAGCGGGGAACGGGGCCGGCCGCCTATCTGAGCTTCGGGGAGCTGACCGCGGTCATCGGCTTCGTGGGGATGCCCGAGGCGGTGCGGGCCTTCTCTCGGTACCGCCTCCTTTGCATCGACGAGTTCGAGCTCGACGACGTGGCCAACACCCTGATGGCCGTCACCTTCCTGCGCAGCGTGATGCCCGGGACCCGGGTGGTCACGACCTCGAACTCGGTGCCCGACCAGTTGGGGGAGGGGCGCTTCGCGGCAGCCGACTTCCGGCGTGAGATCGCCGCCATCGCCGATCACTTCGCCGTGACCCGCATCGACGGGCCCGACTACCGGGGCAGCTCGATCGCGCCGGTGGAGTCGCTCGACGACGCCGAGGTCGACCGGGTGATCGCCCGGTCCGGCGGGCCCGTGACCGACGACCGGTTCGGGGACCTGCTCGATCATCTGCGGGTGGTGCACCCGGTGCAGTTCGTGGCGCTGCTGGACAGGGTCGACACGGTCGCCGTCCGCGGCTTGTGCCCCATCGAGAACCAGGGCGACGCCCTGTTGTTCGTGCACCTCGTCGACGAGCTCTACGACGCGGGGCTCACGGTCGCGGCATCCGGCTGCGATGTGCACGAGCTGTTCCCCGGCACCTACCGCCACGGCGGCTACCGGAAGAAGTACGGCCGGGCCGAGAGCCGTCTCACCGCGCTCCTCGCGGAGGCAACCGCTGAGCCCCGCCCGGTTCCCTCATCCTCGACCCAGTAGGTCCCTCGGAACAGGAGTCAGTGCGTCGGGGATGAGGGCGGGCAGGGGAGCGGCAGCGGGGCGCTGGTCAGGTGCCGGCGAGGCGGGCGACCACCGGGGCCATGGCGTCCATGGCATCGGCGCTGAGGCCGATGTAGGAGATGCCGAGGCGCTCGCGCCGGGCCTCGAGGTCGTCGATGATCTGGCCGATCGTGCCGGCCAGGGCATGCGGGCTCGCCAGCGCCGCCTCGGGGCTCAGGCCGAAGCCGGGCGCGAGCTGCTCGGCAAGGGCTTCGCGGTCGTCGGTGAGCACCGCGAGGTGGACGCGCACCTGGAGCTCCAGGTCGTCGAAGCGGTCGCTGGCCGCCTCCCTGATCCATGCCACCTTGTCCGCCGTGTGGTCGGCGGTGCCGTCGGCGCCCACCGAGGCGTCGATCTGCCCGTGGGCGAGGTTGAAGTTGAGCCCGACGATGTCGGCCTCTCTCGCCGCGAGGCTCAGCACACGGCGACCGCCCCCGCCGATGAGGATCGGGGGATGGGGGCGTTGGACGGGCTTCGGAGTTCCGTGCAGCCCGCGGATCTCGTAGTGCTCGCCGGTGAACTCGACCGGCTCGTCGCCGAGGAGCGCCTTCACGACCGCGACCGCCTCGGTGAGGCGATCGACCCGGGTGCCGGGCGGGTCGAGGGCGATACCCGCCTTCACGTAGTCGGTGGTCATCCAGCCGGCACCCATGCCCAGCTCGAGCCGGCCATCGGAGAGCAGATCGAGAGTGGCGGCCTCCTTGGCCAGCACCACTGGATGGCGGTAGTCGTTGGCGTACACCAGCGCCCCGATGCGGAGGGTGGTGGTGGCGTCGGCAGCCGCCATGAGGGCGGGGGTGGGGGCCAACTGGTCGTCGAAGTGGTCGGCGGCCGTCAGTGTGGAGAACCCGAGGTCCTCGGCTCTGCGTGCCAGGGTGATCCAGGCCGCCCGGTCGGGGGCGGCGCTGGCTTGGACGCCGAAGCGGAAGGGTCTGGGCACGGCCTGCAGACTACTTTCGCAGCCATGGCCGACATCGCTGACCCCCTGGACGACTTCGAGGCGCACGAGGTCACCTACCACGGTGTCACCCGCACCGTGTTCCGCAAGGGCACGGGGCCGGCCGTCGTCGTCATCTCCGAGATCCCCGGCATCACGCCCCTGGTGGCCGACTTCGCCAGGCGGGTGGTCGACCTCGGCTGCACGGTGGCCATGCCCTCGCTGTTCGGCGACCCCGGCCGCGCCCCATCGGGGGACTACCTGGCGAAGTCGATGCTGGGCGCCTGCGTCTCGAAGGAGTTCTCGACGTGGGCGGCGGGGAAGACCTCGCCGGTCACCGTGTGGCTGCGTTCGCTCGCCCGCGACCTGCACGACGAGCTGGGCGGGCCCGGCGTCGGCGTGGTGGGCATGTGCCTCACGGGCGGCTTCGCCCTTGCCATGATGGTCGACGACGAGGTGGTCGCGCCCGTGCTGAGCCAGCCCTCGTTGCCGTTCGCGCTCGGCAAGTCCCGAGCAGGCGACCTGGGCATCTCACCCCAGGATCTGGTGCGGGTGAAGGAGCGGGTCGCCGAGGGCGTGTGCGTGCTCGGTTTGCGGTTCACCGGCGACCGGGCCGTGCCCGCCGACCGCTTCGCCACCCTCCGCCGCGAGCTCGGCGACGGCTTCGTCGGGGTGGAGATCGACTCGTCGCCCGGCAACCCCCACGACATCCCGAGGACCGCGCACTCGGTGCTCACCGAGCACCTGGTCGACGAGCCCGGCCACCCCACCCACGACGCCCTCAACCAGGTGCTCGACCTGTTCCGCGAGCGTCTCCTCACCGACACCTGATTGGGTCCCGACCACCCGAATTCTTGGTGAGAAACCCCCGATGAGGGGGTTTCTCACAAGAAATCCCAGGGATGTGATGCACGGGTAGGGTGGCGGTCGTGCCGCTTTCGGAGCTGTTGGAGGGTCTCAACCCGGCGCAGCAGGAGGCGGTCACCCACCACGAGGGGCCGTTGCTGGTGGTGGCGGGCGCCGGGTCGGGCAAGACCCGCGTGCTCACGCATCGCATCGCGCACCTGATCCGTGACCACGGTGTGTCGCCCTTCGAGATCATGGCGATCACCTTCACCAACAAGGCCGCCGACGAGATGAAGCAACGGGTCGCCGGGCTCGTCGGGCCCGTGGCCGCCAAGATGTGGGTGTCCACGTTCCACTCGGCCTGCGTTCGCATCCTGCGGCGCGACGCCTCCCGGCTCGACTACCCGTCGTCGTTCACGATCTACGACCAGGCCGACGCCGTGCGTCTCACCGGTTACGTCATACGCGACCTCAACCTCGACCCCAAGCGGTTCCCGCCCCGCGGTGTGCACGCCACCATCAGTGCCGCCAAGAACGACCTGGTTCGCGCCGACGAGTACGCGGACCGGGCACAGGTGATCTACGAGCGCAAGGTCGCTGACGTGTACACCGAGTACCAGACGCGCCTGCGCCGGGCCGGGGCCATGGACTTCGACGACCTCCTGTGCGTGGCCGTCGAGCTGTTCCAGAAGAACCCCGACGTGTTGGAGCACTACCGCCGGCGTTTCCGCTACGTCCTGGTCGATGAGTACCAGGACACCAACCGGGTGCAGAACGAGCTCGTGCTGCTCCTGGCCGGCGGCCACCGCAACGTGTGCGTCGTGGGAGACAGCGACCAGTCGATCTACCAGTTCCGCGGCGCCGACATCCGCAACATCCTCGAATTCGAAGAGGCGTTCCCCGACGCCACCGTGATCGTGCTCGAGCAGAACTACCGCTCCACCCAGACCATCCTCGATGCCGCCAACGCCGTCATCGCCAACAACTTCGGGCGCAAGCCCAAGGAGCTGTGGACCGACCAGGGCGGGGGCATGGCGATCGCCCGCTACCACGCCGACGACGAGGGCGACGAGTCGCAGTGGGTTGCCCACGAGATCGCCCGCCTGCACGACGAGGGCGAGGCCCGGTGGGGCGACGTGGCCGTCTTCTACCGCACCAACGCCCAGAGCCGGGTCGTCGAAGACCAGCTGATCCGGGCGGGCATCCCCTACAAGGTCATCGGCGGCACCCGCTTCTACGACCGGCGCGAGGTGAAGGACGCGCTCGCCTACGTGAAGGCGGTGGTGAACCCGGTCGACGAGGTGAGCCTCAAGCGCATCCTCAACATCCCCAAGCGGGGCATCGGCGACAGCACCATCGGCCGACTCGACGCGTGGGCCAAGTCACACGAGGTCGCCTTCATCGAGGCGCTGCGCCGGTCGGCCGACGCGGGGGTCACCGGACGCGCCGTCAAGGGCATCGAGGCGTTCCTCGAGCTGTTCGACCGCCTCGCCGAGGTCGCGCCCGACGGCCCCTCGGCGCTGCTCCAGGCCGCGCTCGACCGGTCGGGCTACGCCGACGAGCTCGAAGCCGAGCACAGCGTCGAGTCCGAGGGGCGCCTCGAGAACCTGGCCGAACTGGTCGGCGTCGCCCAGGAGTTCGAGAACGTCGACGACTTCCTCGAGCAGGTGAGCCTCGTGGCCGACACCGACCAGCTCGACGAGGACGACTCCTATGTGGTGTTGATGACGCTGCACTCGGCCAAGGGCCTCGAGTACCCCAGCGTGTTCCTCGTCGGCCTCGAGGACGGCGTGTTCCCCCACCTGCGCTCGCTCGGCGAGCCCGAGCAGCTCGAGGAGGAGCGACGGCTCTGCTACGTGGGCATCACGCGGGCGCGCGAGCGGCTCTACCTGAGCCATGCGTGGAGCCGGATGCTCTACGGGTCGACCCAGTACAACCCGCCGAGCCGGTTCCTCGACGAGATACCCGAGGCCCTGGTGCGCGTGGTCGAGGGCAGCCGGGTCGTCGGCGGCCGCGGCCGGACCGGCACCTTCGGTGGTTCCGGCGCGGGTCCGACGTCAGCGTCACCCTCGTCCGCGTCGTACTCCTCGTCGATCGGCCGCAACCGTGACGAGATCGTCGAACGGGCGCTTCGGCCGGCACCACCGGTGCCCAGTGGCGCCGACGCCATCGGCCTTCGCGTGGGCGACGACGTGCGCCACAACACCTTCGGCGAGGGCGTCATCATCGACATGGAGGGCACCGGCGACAAGACCCAGGCCACCGTGCACTTCCGCGATGCCGGCGAGAAGCGGCTGCTGCTGTCGTGGGCGCCGCTCGAGAAGCTCTGAACCGCCCGGCGATCAGGGGGCGGGGTCGGCGGCCCAGACGAAGCGGGCGGAGGCTGTCGGGGCATCGGTCGCCGCCACGCTCTCGGGCAGGTCGGCAAGGCGGAACGTGAACCGGAACGTGCGCTCTGCCGGCGCTCGGCGCACCGTGAACGCCGGCACGGGGCGGTCGAGGCCGGCCAGGCCGGCCAGGGTCCCCTGGAAGACGGTCGCCTCGGGCACGAACCCCCGGCATTCGCCGAAGGACCCGCCGGTGCCCCGCTCGACCCGAACGTCGAGCAGCGACGCGAGGGGGCCCTGGGCCTCGGCCGACAGGCTCACGACCACGGGCATGATGTTCCCCCGGTAGCTGACGGCGATGCAGTCGCGGACGGGCTGCCCGGGCGCCATGTCGTCGATGGCGAAGAGCGACGTCCCCCGGTCGTCGTCCTCGAGCTCGACCGATCCTGCGCGGAACGAGGTGCGCGTCTCGGCATCTCGCGTGCCGAGCGCCGCGCTCGAACGGGTGACCACGAGGATGCTGACCAACAGCAGGGCGATGGCGGTGGCGAGCGCCCGGGCGGTCGTGCGCCCCGTGCTGGCCTCCTGGTCGGCGACGTCGATCGGGCCGGTGGCGCGCTCGAGTGCCCGGCTCATGCGCGCGCTCCGGTGGGGACACGCCCGCGCAGGGGTGCCGCCTGCACGCCGCCGAGCAGGACGGTGATCTGATCCGGGCCGGTGGGCCGGTGCAGCAGGTAGCCCTGGACCAGGTCGGTTCGATAGGTGCGGAGCAGCTGGAGCTGCTCCTCGTTCTCGATCCCTTCGGCGATCACCCGGAGGCCCAGCTCGTGGGCGAGCCCGATGATCGAGCGCACGATGGCCCGGTCGGGCCCCTCCTCGGCGAGCCGGTCGACGAACACCTTGTCGATCTTCAAGACGTCGAGCGGCAGCTCCCGCAGGTGGCGGAGCGAGGTCTGGCCCTGTCCGAAGTCGTCGAGCGCCAGGTGGATGCCCCGGGCCCGAAGGCCCCGCATGAGGGCGATGAGGTCGGTGCCGATGGAGACGACGTTCTCGGTGACCTCGAGGAGGAGGGAGGACGGCGGCATGGCGCTCTCGCCCAGGATGCGGTCGATGTCGGCCGCGAAACCCGGATGGCTGAGCTGGATCGGCGAGACGTTGACGGCGAGGGTGAGGGTGCCGCCGAGGGGTGTCCTCCGCCATTCCTGGTGCGCCTGGGTGGCCCTGCGGAGGACCCAGCGGCCGAGGTCGAGGATCTGCCCTGATTCCTCGGCGATGGGGATCAGCGTGCTGGGCGCGATGGTCCCGTGGCTCGGGTGCTCCCAGCGAACGAGGGCCTCCACGGCCACCATCGACTGGTCGTAGGCGCGGTAGACGGGCTGGTAGACGAGGCTGAGCTGGTCGCGCTGGAGCGCGGTGCGCAGGTCGGCCTCGAGCTGGAGCCGGGAGATCGATGCCGTGTCGTGCCCCGGCTCGTAGAGCGACCATCGGGCCCGACCGCTGGCTTTGGCTCGGTACATGGCCTGGTCGGCCCGCCGCACCAGCTCGCCGGGGTCGGAGAAGGGTCGGGTCGCCATGGCGATCCCGACGCTGGCGGAGATGGCCACTTCGTGGCTGGCCACGACGAAGGGCTCGTTGAGGGCGCGGCACAGGCGCTCGGCGACCTCGGTGGCGTCCTCGGCGGTGGCGACCGTGTCGAGGAGGACCACGAACTCGTCGCCACCGAGACGGCCGACGATGTCCTTGGCTCCGACGTTCCCTGCCAGGCGTCGTCCGACGGCCACCAGCAGTTCGTTGCCCGCATCATGGCCGAGGCTGTCGTTCACCGGCTTGAAGCGGTCGAGGTCGATGAACAGCACCGCGGCCTGTTCATGGGCGGGAGCCGGCCGGGTCACCGATTCTTCGAGGCGTTGCAGGAACCGTGCCCGGTTGGGGAGCCCGGTCAGGCCGTCGTGGAACGCCCGGTGCTCGAGCTGGTCGCGCATGGCCCGCTGCTCGGACACGAGCTGGCCGTTGCGCATGGCCACGCCGGCTTGAGCGGCGAGGAGCTCGAGGCACTCGAGCTGTGCGTTGGTCACCTCCGCGCCGGCGCCGACACCGGCGCGGAGCGACGCCCCGCCACTGAGCGCGTGCAGTGGGCTGGCGACCACGACCGCCAGCCCAAGGGCCTCGAGGTCAGCCCGCTCCTCGGCCACGTCGCTCGCCTGATCGGTGACCATGGTTCGGTGGGTCTGACTGGCGGCGACGGCCCCGCCGGCGGGTTGCTCGGGAGCGGGGAGTGTCTCCCCACCCTTCGATTGCGCGCCGGTCACGAACCACTCGCCAGACGGCCGCTGCAGCGCCAGGTCCGCGGTGTCGAACCCCAGTGCCAGCGCAGACGAGGTGACGGCTCGCACGACCTCGACCTCGAGGCTGGTCACCCGGTGACCGGCTTCGGCCACGGTCTCGAGCAGCTCGCCGCGGTGTGCGGCCAGCTCCCACGCGTTGCGCTGCGCGCGGATTCCGATCAGCAACTGCTCGGACAGGAACCCGGCGGGGATGGTGACGAGCAGGATCACCCCGACGTGCTGGACGGACAGGTCGACGATGGCGAGCAGTTCGTCCTCGGACCCGGTGGCCCCACGGACCTGGAGCGCCAGGTAGGCGATGGAGACCAACGCCCACACCGCCATCGCGCCCCGAAGCCGGTAGCGCAGGGCGCCCTCGAGCACCGGGACCACCAGCAGGACCCACATCACGTCCCGGCCGGTGACGTCGAGGGCGGTGGCGAGCGCCAGCACGAGAGCGGCGTCGGCCGAGATCTCGATCAGCGAGAGCACCGCCTGTCGCCGGGGGTTGACCGAGCGCTCGGCGGCCAGGGAGACGAGGCTGATCAGCCCGGCCAGGGAAGCCAGCAGGAGTCCCACGACGGGCCCCGAAGCCGGGAGCGTCGGGTCGCCCGGAGCGGGCCGGTAGGTGGCGAACTGCATGAACAGCAGTGCGGCGGCGATGAGCCGCATGCGGCGGAGCGCGGAACCGATGACCTGCGCGGTCCGACGCGAGTCTTCCTCGGCCGTCGTGGCGTAGGTGGATTCGTCGCGATCAGCCATGGCGTGGTCGCCGGCTCGGTCGCAGGGCAGCCCAGAGCGCGAGCAACGTGCCCAGACCCCACACGAAGAGCATCGGCAGGTTCCCCTGCTCCAGCCAGACTCGGGGGAGGCCCACCGACGGCACCAACAGACGGCCCACACCCTCGATGTCCCGAGGTTGCACGCGGTACGAGTCGGCCACGGAGTTGGCGTCGCCTTTGGTCTCGTAGCTCCCGTCGTCGTTCACGCGGTCGATCCGGTGGGTGAGGTGACCGCCCGGTCGGACCGGGTCGGCGAAGGTGATCACGGTGCCGTCGGCGAGGCCCCGGCCGCCATCCTGGGGTGGTGCCGAGAGGACGATGTCGCCTTCGTTGATGCTCGGGCGCATCGAGCCGGTGGTCACCACCAGCGGCGTCCATCCGACGAGGAGGCGGACGAGCAGCACCCAGAGCACCAGGCAGGCGACGATCGAGAGGTAGAACCAGCACACGAGGCCGGCGACCGGCCCGACGCGCCCCACCCAGGGGCGATCCCCGGTGCGCCGTTCGGGGGGGACGGAATGGTCCACCCACGTCGGACCGCCCGGCTCCCGGTCCGTGATCTGCAGTGCCATGTGGTGGTCTCCGGTCGACGGTTCGGCTCTATCGGCCGCTCACGGCGTTTGGCAAGCGATGTCGCGGGAAAGGACGGTCGGCCTCTGGAGTAGGGCCATCCGGCCCATGTGGCCGACGGGGAGCCTGCGTATCCCGATCGCGAGGATCCTGACCGTCCACCGGCCGATCTCAAGTCGCCCTTTGCTCGTGCCGACGGACGGGGAGAGGAGCGAAAGGGCCTGATCTGCATGTCCCACAGCCGAACTGCCCGATCGGGCCGCCCGCTGGGCGCCGTCGTGCTCGCGGCGGCCGTCGTGGTGGCGACCGCGGGAGCAGCGCTGGCCGCGTTCGGCGACACCGACAGCGTCGGGGCGAACCTGTTCGCCACCGATGTGCTCGACCCCCCTGCCGCCCTGCAACTCACCCCCACCTGCACCGGTGCGACCCCGGGCGCCGTCCCTACCTTCGTGGCCAACTCCCAGACCACCGGCTTCAACGGCCCCGTCACCGTCACCCGCCCGGTGGGCACCCAGGCCGGCGACGTACTGATCGCCCAGATCACCGCGGACGACACGAACAGCGTGAGCGCTCCGGGTTGGACCCTGATTCGTCAGGACAAGGACGTCGGCGACGGCTTCTGGCAGGCCATCTTGTACCGCGTGGCGGTGGCATCGGAGCCCGTCTCCTACACCCTCACCCCCTCCCAGTCGGCCCCGGGCGAGATCGTCTTCGGGGTCAACACCTACCGCGGGGTGGACACCGCCAACCCCGTCAATGCCCAGGGCGGCCAGATCACCTCGGCGTTCATCGCCACGGTCACCGCACCGTCGATCACGACCACCATGGCCAACACCCGTCTGGTCGCCTTCTTCGGGCGTGACGGTGACGAGTTCCTCAACGCGCCGGCGAGCATGACCCAGCGCTGGGCCCTCAACGGGGCGTCGCTGCCAGAGGACATCGCCGGTACCTCGGCCGACCAGTCGTTCCCCACCGCAGGAGCAACCGGCACGAGGGTGGCGACCACGACCGGGTCGAACAACGGCATCGGGCACCTGATCGCATTGGCGCCGGCATCGACCAGCGGTGTCGCGGGCGTGAACGCAACGTGGACGGCGACGCCGTCGGGGTTCGCGTCGGGGTACCGCCTCCAGCGCTGGCGCCTCGGCGTGCTCGAAAGCGAGCAGGTCATCGGGTCGGCGGGCACGGTCTCGGCATCCGATGGCCCGCTCACGGCCAACGCGACCTATGAGTACCGCCTCTTCGCCGCGTTCCAGAACTGGACGTCCTCGGTGGCGACCTCGACGGTGACCACGACGTGCGGCTCGGCACCGGCAATGACGGCGACCGCGCTGTGGCGCCGCAGCGGCGACATGGCACCCCGGGCATCCACCTGGGACGGCACGAACTTCACGGCCAACACCGCCACCGCCACCTTGGGTGAGTGGCGGGTGGTACAGGCAGCCGCATCGGCGACCCGCGACGAGGTGATCGCGACGGGTGTCAACACCGACGGCAAGAGCAACGTGGAGGTTCGTTCGAACGGCACGTGGTCGGAGCCGTTCGGCGCGTCGCTGGGGGGCCCGACCGTGACCACCCGGTGGGGGGTCGAGGTGGCCTACGAGTCGACCAGCGGCGATGCCCTGCTGGTGTGGAACAACGGCACCACTGGAACGGCCGGTGTGTCCTACCGGGTCTGGAACGGCACGATCTGGTCCGCGTCGACCGCCGCGACCACACCGGTGGCCGGCGAGCCCCAGCAGCTGCACCTGGCGGCGAACCCCAACTCGGACGAGATGGTGCTCGCCGTGACCAACGGTGCCGGGAACGACTACGCCATGGTCTGGAACGGGTCGTCCTGGGTGACCTCGGATGCTGTCGTGCTCGACCCGGGAACCGGTGACGACGGCACCGACAGCAACGTCGCCTACGAGCAGCAGACCGGCCGGGCCATGGTCACCTACGGTCGGGACGCCACGACCGTCAGATGGCGCGTGTGGAACGGTGCGGCCTGGAGCGCCGAGTCGGTGCTGGCCGAGCCGGGTGGGTCGGTGGGACACGTTCGCTGGACCACGCTGGGGCCCGATCCCGGCAGCAATCGGATTGCGCTGGGTGTCATCACGGACGCCGCGGCAACCTGGCTGGCGGTGTGGGACGGCAGCGCATGGGTGGACCGCAAGCTGGCCGCGGGGACGGGTGCCTCGGCGCCGGCTGCTCCCAACGTGGCGGTAGGGTTCGAAGGGCTGTCGGGCGACGCCATGGCCGTCTACGGCGAGGGCACGACGAACCGTGTGCAGTACCGGACCTGGACCTCGGGCGCGGGCTGGACACTCCAGCAGGACGGTCCTGGCCTCGGAAGCGGGTTGAACTCGATGGTGCTCGATCCCCGCCCTGGCAGCGACCACCTGGCCCTTGGCGTCCAGACCGACAACGGCCGCCTCACCTACCTGATCTGGGACGGCAGCGGCTGGGCCGCCCTCGCGCTGATGGAGACCAACACCGGCGAGACGGGCCTCCAGCCCTTCGTCTGGGTGTGGCGGTGAGCCCCGACCGACTCCCTTACCCCCCACCACCGAACCCGAGGCAATAAGGGGGCGGATTCCGCCCGCTATTGCCTCGGGTTCGAGGACCGGCGCCCCGGGGGTGAATCAGCCGGGGTCGTCGACGCCCCGGAATGCGGGCTCCGGCTCCGGTGCCCGCCACAGCGCCCAGAGCAGCGAGAGCCCCACGATGGCCACCGCCACGCCGGCGGTCAGCAGCAGCCCCCCACGCGAGCCGACCGCCGCCATCACGAAGCCGAGGCGGGGGATCACGAGCGCGGGCGTCGGAACGGCCGCAGGGAGGATCGCCCGGCCGACGTCGGCGGTGGGGTTGGCGTCGCCCTTGGTGCGCACGACGGTGGCACCGTCACGCTGATGGAGGGCGATGACCCGGTGCATCCGGGGGGCGGCCGGTCCGGCCGGGTCGATGACCACGATGTCGCCGATGCCGATGGCGGTGGGTGGCCGATCCTCGGTGAGGACCAGGCTTCCGGTGGGGACGGCCTCGCCCATCGATCCACTGCGGATCACGAGTGGTTCGTACCCGACGAGGCGTGCGCCGAGGAGCGCCAGCAGGCCGAGGACCACCAGCGACAGCACGACGGTGACCATCGCACCCGGCACCTGACGGACACGGCGAGCGACGCCCGAGCCGGTCGCTGATGAGACCGCGAACAGCCCCCCGGGGCCTTGGCCGTATGCGGTCACCGGCCGAGCCCCCGTCAGGGGTTGTTGGCGGTCTGCTCGGAGATGAACTGGAAGGTCGCCGTGGTGCTCAGGCCCTGGAAGGAGTTGGACGAGCCGACGGGCAACTCGACGTGGAAGCAGAGCGTCTCGCCGGCGCCAGCGGCAAGGGTGCGGTCGCCGGGGTTGGCCCCGGCCGCGGCCGAGCCAACGAGGTTCGCGGTGGCGACCGAGCCGAGGTCGCCGGGTCCGTAGATGACGGTTCCGGTGGCGTTGAAACCGGCGGTGGTCGTGCAACTGGCCACCCCGCTCTTCACCGTGAGGTCGAGCTGAGCGCCGAGCACGTCCTCGGTCGTGGTGCTCCGCACGGCGTAGCGGAGCGGGGTCGACCCGCCGTTGGCCACGCTGAGCGGCTGGGTGGCCGTGTCTCCCGGAACCATGTTGACGTAGTTGATCGCGGAAGAGGCCGGCGACGCGGTCAGGTTGAGGGTGCCCGTGGTGAAGCTGTTCGCCCCGACCGGGTCGCTGTCGGTGAACAGGGCGTTGACGCCGCCCGACAGGAAACCGACCGTGCCGATCAATGCGGCGGCCCCTGCGAGCGCGACCGGCAGGATCCAGCGCTTCCGGCGGCGGGTGATCGGAGATGAGGTCACCGGCGTCCCGTCGGACGCCGAACGGGGGACTTGAGCGTGTGGCCGCCTCACGATCCCGCTCACGGGTTGCCTGCCGTCTGCTCGGCCAGGAAGGTGAGGGTGGCGGTGGTCGTGAGACCCTCGGCGGTGTCGCCGGTGGTGAGTGGCAACTGGACGTCGAGGCACAGAGCCTCGGTCGCGCCCGAGGCCAGGATCCGGTCGCCGAGGTCCTGACCCTGGGCGGCGTCGCCGATCAACGCGACGGGCGCGGTGTTGCCCAGAGGGGCAGGGCCGTAGATCACCGTGCCCGAGCCGGCGAAGCCACCGGTGGTGCAGGTCAGCACGCCGGACTTGACGGTGAGCGCGAGCTCTGACGCCAGCACGTTCTCGGTGGTGGCGCTCTGCACTGCGTAGCGGAGGTCGAGGGCGCCCGAGTTGAGCACGTCGATGGGGCGGGTCACCCGGTCGCCCGGGGCCATGCCCGCCATCGTGACCGCGGCAGTCACCGGTGCAACCGTGAGGTCCACGCTGCCCGAGCTGAAGGTGTTGCCATCGGTGGTGGCGGTGTCGGTGAAGACGGCGAGCACGCCGGTCGCGAGCAGGCCGGTCACCACCAGGAGGATCGATGCGGTCAGCGCCAGCTTGCGACGCCGACCCAGCACGCCTTTCGCGAGGGTGTCCATGCCCGAGACCATCGGTCTGCGGGCGGTTCGCCTGAAGGGAATCCGCGATGGCGGTGAATTGGGTCGATCGACCCATTGCCCGAGGTTCCGTAACGACCGACGGGAGCCGCAACAGGCCCATACCAACCGAGCACAGGCCGAGGAGACGAGAACCGTGGAGACGAAGCAACGTGGACAGGTTGGGCGCTCCAGGCTCTTCCGGGGTCTGGCGCTCCTGGCGTCGCTCGGCTTCGTGAGCGTGTTGGTGGTGACCAGCACGCGTGCCGCCTTCCTCGACACGACGGACAACTCGCCCAACACCTTCGCCGCCGGCGACGTGGTGCTCAACGACGACGACGCGGGCAGTGTCATGTTCAGCGTCGCCAACCTGGCGCCCGGCGCGAGCCGCACCCGCTGCATCGAGGTGACCTACACGGGGTCGCTCGACGCCGATGTGCGCATGTACGGGACCGCGGGCGGGACCGGGCTGGCGGACTACCTCGACGTCTCGGTCGAGATCGGCACCGGCGGCAACTTCGCCTCGTGCGCAGGCTTCGCGGCGTCCTCGACGCTGTTCAACGGGACCCTGACTGACTTCGCGGCGGGGCGCACGAACTTCGTCAACGGCCTGGCCGGCTTTGCCGGCGCCACCGACCCGTCCTCTCGCACCTACGCGGTCACCGTGACGTTGCAGGACGACAACCGGGCGCAGGGGCTGTCGGCCACGGCCGGCTTCACCTGGGAGGCCCAGAACGTCTGAGCGATCGAGGGCGGCCTCGGTCGTGCACTCCTCGCCGGCGGTGTCCTGATGGGAGGCAGGTCGTGAGCCCGAGGGACGAGGGCGGGGCCCGAGCGGCCCGGCGCAGCCGAGAGCGGAAGTCGTGAGCCCGAGGGACGAGGGCGGGGCCCGAGCGGCCCGGCGCAGCCGAGAGCGGAAGTCGTGAGCCCGGTCCTGCTTCGCGGCGCGCACGCTCGGCGCACGGGAAACGCGATCGACCTGGCACCGCGTCTGCCGGTGCCTGTCGGCGCAGTGTTGGTGCTGTCGGCCAACGCGCTGCTCCTGGCGCTCGTTCTCGCCGGGCTGGCGTCCGCCGCGCTCGCGGTCGCCCTCGTCGTGCCGGTCGGTGTCGCTCTGGTGCGCCGCCCGCAGCGGGGCGTGCTCCTCGTCACGGCCCTCGCCCCCTTCAACGGTCTCCTGCTCGTCGTCGCCCACCCGGTGCCGGCCGAATGGTGGAAGGAGCTCCTCGTGCTGCTCACGCTCGCGGCGACCTTCGTGTCCCCCGTCGAGACGCGCGGCCGGGCCGGGCGCCCCATGCCCCCGTGGCTCCTTGCCGTCGCCGGCCTGGTCGCGGTGGGCACCGCTTCTGCGGCGGTGGTCGGCGGCCTCCAGGGCCTCGCCGGCCTCAAGATCACCTTCTTCTTCCTGCTGCTCGCCTACGCGGTCTGGCGCTGCCCGCTCTCGGGCCCCGAGCGGGATCAGCTCGTCACGATCCTCATGGCGACCGGTGTCCTCACCGCCGGGTTCGGGCTGGTGCAACAGGTGCTGGGCGGGGATCGGCTGGCCGGTCTCGGCTGGGAGTACAACAGCGCCATCCGCTTCGCCGGCGGGCGCCTTCGCTCGTTCTCCACCTTCGACCAGCCGTTCCCGTTCGCGTTCTTCTTGATGCTCGTGCTCCTGGTGGGGGTCTCGCAGCTGTTCCAGGACCCGCGTCGGTTGCGCAACCAGCTGTTCGCGCTCGCGCTGCCGATCCTCGCGTTGGCGCTCCTGTCGACGTTCGTCCGGGGTGCGTGGCTGGGGCTCGCGATCGGGCTCGCCTACCTCGGATCGAGTCGTTATCGGCCCCTGCTCCTCCTGATCCCCGTGGCGGCGGTCACGCTGCTCATGCTCCCGACCGAGGTGGTCACCCCGGCACTGTCCTCCGACAGCTCCCAGGAGCGGGTCAGCGCCTGGGACCAGAACCTTGCCGCGATCGTCGAACATCCCCTCGGCGTGGGCCTCGGCTCGAGTGGGGCGGCGGCCGAGTTCACGGCGGAGGCCCTCGGGGACCGCCGCCCGACGTTCCAGCCGGACAACTACTACTTCAAGACCACGTACGAACTGGGGATTCTCGGGCTGTGGCTGCTCGGGCTCCTGCTCGCGACCGCGTTCGTGTCCGCCCGGGACAGCGCGCGGTCGGCGACTGGTGCCGACGCGGCCCTGGCTGCCGCTGCAGCTGCGATGGCTCTCGCCGTCGCCGGTGCGTCACTGGTCGCGAGCTACTTCGAGATCTTCCCCATGGACCTCTACTTCTGGGTGCTCGTGTCGATTGTCGCGGGGTGGGATCACGGATCGCACTCAACGCACTTGCCCTGAGGCCGAACGGCAGCGGGGTGCAGACCTACATCCGGGAACTGCTCCGGACGCTTCCCGGAACGCTGCCCGCGAGCTACGACGTGGCGGTGCAGGCCGACGCGCTCGGAGAGGTGCCTCCCGCGATCGTCACCCGTGCCCGCCCCGTGGTCAGCGGGGCCCAGCGGGCATGGCATGGCATGTGGGGCTTCGGGGCCCAGGACCTCGTCCACGGCCTCGATGTCGACATCCCCCTGCGCAACAGCGCGCCAACGGTCATCACCGTCCACGATCTGTCGGTCTTCGACGTTCCGTGGGCGCACTCGGCGGTCCGCGGGTTCGGGGAGCGGCTCTTGATCCGCGACGCGGTGCGCCGGGCCGATGCGATCATCGCCGTGTCCGAGTTCACCGCGCAGCGCGTCGAAGACCGCTTCGGGCGCCGAGCCACGGTGACCCGACTCGCCCCGTCGCCGGACATGGTTCGGCCGCCCCCCGAGGCCATCGAGCGCTTCCGGGACCAGTGGGCGCTTCCCGCGGCGTTCGTCCTCTACGTCGGCACCGTCGAGCCCCGCAAGGCGATCGGGCCGCTGGCCGAGGCCTGCGTGGCGGCCCGGGTCCCCCTGGTCATCGCCGGCTCGACGGCGCGTGGGGTGCAGGTGCCCGCGTCGGCACGCCGGCTCGGCTACGTGCCCCAGGCGGATCTGCCGACCCTCGTCTCGGCCGCTCGCGTCCTCGCGTACTCCTCGTACTACGAGGGCTTCGGGCTGCCGCCCGTCGAGGCCATGGCCTGCGGCACGGCCGTCGTGACGAGTCCCGTCGGTTCGCTGCCCGAGGTCCTGGGCGACGCGGCGGTGTTCGTGGGCCCGACCGACGTCGCCGGCCTTGCGAGCGCCATGACGGAGCTGTTCGCCGACGACGATCGTCACTCTGACCTGGTGACGAAGGGCGCGTGTCGCGTGCGAGCCATGAGCTGGGAGGACACGGCGCGCCGCACCGCCGATGTCTACCGCTCGCTGGGAGTGGTCGGATGAGCCCCCGCCTGATGGCGGTCAACCCGACCGGCCTGGCCTCCGGTGCCGAGCGCGTGCTCGCCCGTGCGCTGGAGTGGGTCCGCGACGAGGGCTGGTCGGTGGTCTGCGTCGCCCCCGACGGGCCGCTCTCGGACCTGCTCCCGGGTGGTGTGGAGCGGGTGGAGATCCCGGATCTCAAGCTTTCCGCCGGCCCGCGAGCCGCCGCCGTCGTGCGGGCGGCCGCCAGCGGCCGACGGGCATCGCATGTGCTGCGTCGCGTCAGTGCCGGCGCGGACGTCGTCCTGGTGAACGGCATGCACGCCCTCCCCGCGCTGCGGCTCGCCCGGTTGGGCATCCCGACCGCGTGGCTGGTGCACGACGTGGCGCACCGCCGGAGTTGGCGCCGGCTCATCCGCCACTCGGCGTCCGCGGTCGACCTCGCCATTGCGGTCTCAGACGCCGTGGCCGCGCCGCTCGCCGAGCTCGGCCTCGAGGTCCGGGTGGTCCGCAACGGCACGCCGTGGCCGGTGCCGGCGGCACCGGTCGATCATCCGGCGCCGGCGGTCGTCGGGTGCGCCGCCCTCCTCACCTCGTGGAAGGGCCAGGACGTGCTCCTCGAGGCAGTGGCCCTCCTGGCCGACGCCCGGGTCGAGGTGGAGCTGGCCGGCGGGTCGTTCCCCAAGGACGATGCCTACGTGGCCGACCTGCGACGACGGGCCGAGCAACCGGACCTGGTCGGCCGCGTCCACCTGCTGGGCAACGTCGCGCACGTCGCGTCACGGATGGCGACCTGGACGGTGGCGGTGCTCCCCAGCACCGACCCCGAGGCGGCGCCGCTGTCCCTTCTCGAGTACATGAGTCACGGGGTGCCGTCGGTGGCCACCGACCACGGCGGTGCGCCCGAGGTCCTCGGCGACGCAGGGCTTCTCGTGCCGCCACGCGATGCCTGCGCCCTCGCCGCGGCCATCCAGGCGCTCCTCGACGACGGTGAGCTGCGGGCGAGGTGCGCCGCCGCCGGCAGGGACCAGGTGCGTGACCATCTGACCCTCGACCATCAGCGGTCCGAACTGGTCGGGGCGCTCGATCAGCTCGTCGACGGGGACGGCCGCGTCCGCTCCTGAGCCGAGAACCGGACGACGGCCTCCCCGAGGGTGTCGACGAGCGCCGCGGTCGTCCGCTCGGCATCGAAGCGACGCTCGGCGCGTTGCCGGGCGGCACGCCCCATCGATGCACGGAGCCTGGCGTCACCGAGGAGCCGTTCGAGTGCGGCGGCGAGCGAGCGGTCGTCGCCCACCTCGATGAGCAGCCCCGTTGTCCCGTCGTCCACGATCTCGGGCATCGCGCCCATGCGGGTGGCCACCACCGGCACGCCGGCGGCCATCGCCTCCAGCACCGCGTAGCTCGACTTGTCGACCTCGGAGGGGAAGGCGAACACGTCGGTCCGGGCGAGCAACCGACCCACCCGACCGTCACCCGCCCGCACGTCGGAGAACACCCGGACGCGGTCGTCGCCTGCCAAGGGCTCCTTCGTCACGATGTTCAGGACAGCGCGGTCGCGGAAGTGCCGGTTGAAGACCTCGAGCAGCCGGAAGCCGCCCTTCCGTGCCATGGACGTGCCGACGAACGTGATCTCGGGGATGTCGGTGTGGGCTCGCACCGGTGCCGGGCCGAGGGCCATGCCGAACGGGATCACCCGCAGCCGGTCGCGCGCCACGCCGTAGTCGCGTTCGAGCGATGCCGCTGCCCATTCGGACTGGGCGACGACGAGGGTCGACGCCGCGTACACGCGTGACTCGAAGTGCCGGGTCAGGCGCACGGCGGTTCGAGTCCCCGCGCCCGGCCGTCGGTGGGGCAGGGTGAAGGCGTTCTGCGCGTTGGTGGCGTCCGTGCTGACGACCGACGGGCGCTCTGCGAGCAGCTCCGGGCTCAGGAGCACCGCGTTCTGGGTGTAGGCGTGGAGGACGTGGACGTCGGAGAGCGCCACCCGGAGCCGTCGCTGGACCCACCGGCTCAGGGCCAGCTGGGAGCGGAGCGCCTGGAGGTCCAGGTCGAGGGCGGCGAGGCCGGGGATGCGCGCCCCCGTGACCCGACGGCCCAAGGAAGGCCGGGGCACGTCGAGGAAGGCGGCGACGACGTCCTCGCGGTGCGACAGTGCCTCGCGCAGGTGGAGGTGCATGGTGGCGTGACCACCGATGTTCTCGTTGACGAGCAATGCCCGGAGGGCCCCGGTGGTCCGGGTCCTCGGGGTGGCCCGCTCGGCGATGCTCACGGACACCTCCTCTTCTCGTGCCGTTGGTTCCCCGTACCATCGGAACCGGTGCCGCGGGTGTTGAGGGTTCTCGTGGCTTCGAGGGTTCCCGGGTCGAGGGATTGTGCCGGGCGATCGCTGGAGGCCGGTCGGAACGTGCCGATGGGTTCAGGCGCGCCGCCTGCGCCGGAGGAGACCCACGTGCAACGAGTCAAGAGCCGGTCGCTGTCGATCGGGCAGCGGCGAGTGGGCCGGTGGGCCGTGTGCGGCCTCGGCGTCCTGGCGCTCTTCTCGCCCTCGTGCGCGTCGTCGTCGGGGGGCCCGTCTCCCGAGCACGCCGCGCTCGCCGGGTTCTCGCCCGGCGGTTCCTTCGCCGCTTTGTCCGACACGGACATGGAGCGGGAGCTCCGGGCGATGGCCTCGACCGGGGCGACGTGGATCCGGCTGGACCTCAACTGGCCCGCGATCGAGCCCGAGCGGGCAGCCTGGGACTGGGCGGCGACCGACCGGATGGTGGCCGCGGCCCAGGCCCACGGGCTCCGGGTCCTGGCCCTTCCCGCCTACACGCCCTCGTGGGCCCGCCCCGTGGGCACATCCGACAAGAACCCGCCGACCGACGTCTCGGACTTCGGGCGCTTCGTGGGCGAGGCCACGCGCCGGTACGCGCCGAGGGGTGTGCACACCTGGGAGATCTGGAACGAGCCGAACGCCGCCTCGTTCTGGGCCCCCCGCCCGGACGCGGCCGCCTACACCGCACTGCTCGGCGCCGCGGCAGAGGCCGTGCGCGCCGTCGACGGGGGGGCGACGGTCATCAGCGGCGGGCTCGCCCCTGGAGAGGACGCAGGTGACGGGTCGTTCATCGCCCCGGCCACCTTCCTCCGGCAGGTCTACGGGGCCGGTGGTGGTGGGTCCTTCGATGCCGTCGCCGTGCATCCCTACTGCTATCCCGCCTCGCCGCTCGACCGTTCGACCTCAGACTGGAACGCCTTCATCCGGTTGCCCGAGGTCCACGAGGTCCTGGCGTCGGAGGGTGACGGGGACCGGCGCGTGTGGCTCACGGAGTATGGCGCGCCGACGGGATCGGGCGAAGGCGCCGTCGACGAGGCCCGCCAGGCGACGCTGATACGCGACGGCGTGGTCGCCGCCCGCCGGTGGCAGTGGGTCGGGCCGCTCTTCGTCTACTCCTACCGGGACTCGTCGGAGGACCCGACGGATCGTGAGGCCAACTTCGGCCTGGTCCGCCGCGACTTCTCGCCGAAGCCGGCCTTGGACGCCTACCGTTCTGCGGTCGTCGGGGCGCGCTGAGTGTGGTCCGGCCCCTTCGGCCGTCGTCGCCACAGCCGGACGGCGGCCGCCTTGGCTCGATCGCGGTGGCGTGAGCGCCCGGGATGGCGGGGCTCCAGACCGAGTCGGCGGGTCTTGGCGTTGAAGGCGTACACCAGCGCCTCACGGTCGAGGCTCGGGGCGTGGAAGACGAGCGAGAACGAGATCGAGACGTTGGCGTGGTTCTCGACCAGGTGGACCGACCGGGGGGGCACGTACACGCCCGTCCCGGGCTCGAGGACGAACGACTCGCACTCGTCGGGCAGTGCGTCGGTGCGGCCGTAGTGCCCGTCGTACATCGACTCGAGCAGCCGCTCCTCCCGGTCGGGGTCGAGGAAGCCGATCGTCATCGTCTTGGTCCCCGCCACCTGGAGCAGGAAGTTGTGCTCGTGGTCGACGTGGGCGGGCGTCACCGACCCGGGGGGCGACAGGAAGATGTAGCCCTCGGGACGACTGATCCGCTCGTGCCATCCGGCCACCGCGCCCGTGACGTCCTCGATGCAGTCGCGCACCATCTCCCGGTAGGCCTCGTCCTGCTCGATGTAGTGCAGGCCCACCCAGCGGCGCAGCTCGACGACCCGGCGGGCGAGCTCCTCCGGTGGCCGGTCCAGGGCACCGACCTCGTCCGAGTCGAACACCCGGGGGAGGTCGTCGGTGAACGACTCCACGTCCTGCAGCGGAAGGCGCCCGGCGAGGGCGGCGACCGATTCGTGGGTGAGGAGGGGGTGGCCCACCAGGTGGTGTCGAACCAGGAACGGGGCGCGGCCCGCGTGGGTCCGCCACGCGCCGGCGTCGATGTCGAGCAGGCTCGCCGGTCGTGGTGGGGGATTGTCGACCGTGGTCATCGCTGTGCCTCCGCGGGGGTCCGATCGGCGGGATCGGGTTGGGTGGGTGGGTCCGGCCAGCTCGTCGCCGGGCGGGTGAGGTGGGTCGTGAGCCGGAGCCGTCCCTGATGGTCACCCATGGTGAGACGGGCGAGCCGAAAGGGGTCGTCGCCATTCGAGAGCCGGCCGTTCACGAAGGTGAACCCGGCCCGGTACCCGGCGGCGCGGGCCGAGCGACGGACCCGTTCGTCGTGGCGGCCGTCGGGGTAGGCGACCAGTTCGACGGGCGTGCCGATGAGCTCCTCGAGGTCATGACGGCCGCCGGCGAGCTCGGCGTCGAGCGCCGCGTCCGGGAGGCCCACCAGTTGCACGTGGTGGCGCGAGTGCGCGCCCATGCCCCAGCCGGCCTCGGCGAGCCCGAGCAGGTCATCCTCGGACATCAACGGTCGAGCCCCGGGCCACCAGCGCGGCGTGGTCCCGAGGCACCGGGACGGGACGAACACCGTGCCGGGCACCTCCATGGCTGCGAGCACCGGAGCGGCATCGGTCGCGACGCCGCGGAACGCGTCGTCGAAGGTGACCGCGGCGAGCCCGTCGACGGCCTCGCCCGCTTCCATCGCCCTGACGAGGTCGTGCAGCGGCACGAACTCGAGGCCCAGCCGTCCGGCCAGGTCGAGCTGTCGGCGGAGCTGCTCGGGCGTCACGTAGTAGTCGGTCCCGCGCTCGGCCCCCGGCCCCACGTCGTGGTAGGCCATCACCACCGCACCGGGCGTGCGCGACCGACCGGCGACCAGCGCCTGCGTGGCGGCCGCGGCCATGCTCACCAGGTGGCGGGCCGTGCCGCGCCGTTCCATCGTCATGGCTCCCTGATCGGCCCGACGCGGCGTACCTGAAGCCTTCAAATGGCCGCCGATCCGTCGATAGGCGCGTGCACGCCAACCGTGGCCCGGTCGCATCGTCTCGGGCAGCCTGCGGCGGCTTCGACCATGGCCAACGACACCACGCCTCCACCGCGCCCGCCCCGGGTATCCACCTCGCTCACGTCCGGGGCGGGGATCCTGCTCGCCCGGCGCTACCTGGTGGCGGTCATGGGGTGGGCCGGCACGCTCATCGTCATCCGCCAGCTCCCGGCCGACGCCTGGGGCGGCTACTCGTTCATCTTCGGCCTGGCCGGGATCCTGGGGATCGTCTCCGACCTGCACATCGGTCGGATCGTGCTGGTCGAGGTCATGGAGGACCCCGACGAGGCCGGGGCCACCATCACGAACTACATGGTGTTGAGGACACTGCTGGGTGTGCTGTCGGCGGTCATCGCACTGGTGGTGGTGGTCGCCGGCGACTACCCCTCCTCGGTGGTGTTCGGCATGGCCGCCGCCGGGCTCAGCCTGGTGATCGCCTCGGCCGCCAACTCGCTCGTCCTGCTCTTCCAGGCTCGCCTGTGGTTACGAGACGTGGCCGTCGGGTCGGTGCTGGGCCAGTTGGCCCAACTGATCGCGACGGTCGCCCTCGTCCTTTCGGGCCACGTCGGCCTCGTGTGGTTCGCGGCAGCGGCCGCCCTGTTCCCTGCGGGCGAGCTGGCCTGGTACTCGCGTCGTGCCGGCCCCCTGCTGCGTTGGCGGGTCGATGTCAGGGCGTGGGGACCATGGCTCCGCGAGGCCGCCCCGCTCGCGGTCGGGGCGGCCGCCGCGTCCCTCTACATGAAGATCGACACGGTGATGCTCGGGTCGCTCGACAGCCTGAACTCGGTCGGGATCTACAGCGTGGGCTACAAGTTCTCGGACCTGCTCGGGTCGATCGGCGCCGCGGTGGCCGTCCCTGCCCTGACCATGTTGGTCGACGCCTGGCCCGACGACCCCGTTCGGTTCCGCGGCGCGTCCACCCACGCCTTCGTGCTCCTGTTCGTCGCCGCCGTCGGCAGCACGATCGTCTTCACCGGCTTCGCCCGCGAGCTGATCTCGCTGCTGTACGGGAGCCGGTACGAGGTGGCCACCGGGGCGAGCCGTGCCCTCGTGGCCGCCCAGGCGCTCAACTTCTTCACGCAGCTCTGCTTCGTGATCCTCGTCGCCGTGGGCCGGAACCGGCGCTACGCGGCGGCCATGATCGGCGGCGTTGCCGTCAACGTCGGGCTGAACTTCGCGCTGATCCCTCACTGGTCCTACTTCGGCTCGGCGATCGCGACGGTCGTGACCGAGGTCGCGGTCCTCGCCGCGCTCGGCAGCGCCGTGCTCGCCGTGCCCGGCATCCGGCCACTGCCGTGGCGTTCGACCGCCAGGACGGTGGCCGCAGGGGCGGCGACGGTCGTGGTCGTGCTCGCCTCCGACGACGTGGCGTGGTGGCCGTTGGCGATCCTGGCGTCGGGCGCCACCTACGTCGCCGCCCTGCACCTGTTCCGCGTGGGTGGGCCGCGGGGTCTTCGCGATCTCGTGAAGAACCAGGAGGTGGTCCTCTCGTGACGATGGTGCCGACCCCCACGGAGCGGTCAACCGGTTGGTCGGACGCCTGGCTCGACCTCGTCCCGATGCGCCCCGGACACCGCGTGCTGATCGTCACCGGGGCGCCAGGGCCTGCGCTCACCCGCCTGGCCGGTCGTGCCGGCTCGCTCTCGGTGGCCGTGACCGACGCCGTCACGGGCCCGCTCGCGCTCGCCGAGGTGGACGGGGCGCCGATCGATGTCGAGGTCGGGTCCCTCGACTCGCTCCTGGGCCCCGATCGGGAGCTCGACCTCGTCATCCTCCAGGGCACGGTGCGCGCGGTCTCGCTCGATCGGGTGGCTCGTCGCCTGGCGCCGTCGGGCCGCCTGGTGATCCTCACCGACAACGCCGTGAGCCCGCTGCGTGCCGTCGACCGGCTGCGCGGTCGACCGTCCGGTGCGACAGGTGGAAGCCATCGGAAACTCGTGCGTCGGCTTCGCCATGCCGGGCTGGCCTCGACGTCGACGTTCGCCCTCCTGAGGAGCTCGTCGTCGCCGGTGGTCGCCTTCCGGACCGATCGGCACGAGGTCGCCCGGTCGGTGCTGACCGCGGCCACCTCGCTCGTCGGCGGCGGCCGGGGCTGGGCACTCCGGGCGTTGCGGGCCGGCGCGGGGATCGGACGGGCCACGGGCCTCGTGCCGGCATGGCTGATCGTCGCACGGCGTCCGGCGGCGGCTCCGGACGACCCGCTCACGCCGTCGGGCCGGATCGGGGTCGAGGAGAACGACCAGGGAGTGGTCGTGCTCGGTGCCGGTCCGGACGGGGTCGAGAAGTGGTTCCGAAACCGCGAGGACGCCGACCGGGTCGAGGCCGCGTTGGCCACCCTGGCCGCTGCCGGCTTCGCCCTCGCCCCGCAGGTGATCGATCGCCCCGACCCCCGCCGGTTGCGGATCACCTGGGTCGCCGGTGGGGGCCTCGACGCACTGACGATGCCGGCGCGCCGGCTGGTCGCATGGACCGCGGCCGGGGCCGAGGTCCTGGCCCGGATCCAGCGGCTCACGGCCGACGCGAACGGTCAGGTGCTCGTCCACGGTGACTACTGGCTCGGCTGCCTCGTCGTGGACCGTGGACAGGTCGCCGGTGTCGTGGACTGGACCGACTCGTACCGCGGGGACCCGGCCGTCGACCTGGACGAACTGGTGTCGGTGGCGGCGAGCCGACCGGGGCTCGACCCCGAGCGGCGACAGGAGATCGTGACGGCCGCGCTCAGGGCCCATCGGGCCGCCGGGGGCCCCGCGGCGGCGCGGCGCCACCTCGAGGCCGTCCGATGATCCGGGTCGACACCCTGGCCTCGATGGATGCCCTGGGCCCGATGATCCCGGCCTGGAACCGTCTGGCCGACCGCGTCGGGGCGTCGTTGTTCGTGCGACCGTCGTGGGGGACCACCTGGTGGGAGCACCTCGGCCGGGGCACGCTGCGGGTCGTGGTGGCCACCGAGGGCGACGAGCTGGTGGGGCTGCTGCCCCTCCACGGACGATCGCTCGGTCCGCTCCGCGTGCTTCGCTTCCTCGGCCACGGGTTGGGTGCGGTCGGCGAGGCCCTGGTGGACCCGGGTCGGGCCGACGTCAGCGCGGCCTTGTGGGACGAGGCGCTCGGGGGTGTCGGACGGATCGCCCAGCTCGTGGAGTACCGGCGTGACGGCGCGGGACTGGCCGAGCTCCGAGCGCTGGTACCGGGGTGCCGCGTGCACGCCCACGACACCTGCCCGGTGATCGAGCCCGGGCCCGACGTCGACGCGTTCCTCGCGGGTCGCAAGAAGAGCCATCGGCGCCGGCTCCGTCAGGCCGCCGAGCGGCTGGAGGCCGCTGGTGAGGCCTTCACGCTGGAGACGGTCACCCTTCCCGATCGGGTGGCAGCGGTGCTGCCGGAGGTCGAACGGGTCTATCGCGCCGCAGAGCGGGAGAATCCACGGCTCGACCTCTTCGCCGAGCCGTGGGCCCCGTTCACCCGCGACCTGCTCTCCCGTACGGCCGACGAGGGGTCGCTCCGGCTCTTCGTGGGCCGGGTCGGGGGCGTCGTCGTCACCGCCGACCTGGGCTTCGCCGTGGGCGGCTGGATCGTGCTGTGGGCCGGCCGGTTCGAGCCCTCGGCCCGGGAGTACTCACCCGGCCACCTCGCTCTCGCCCAGATCGTTCGTCGAGCCTCGGACGAGTCCCGCGGGGTCGATCTGTCGATCGGCGACGACCCGTACAAGCTCGCCTGGAGCACGGGCACCTACGAGACCACGCTGGTGCTGGCGGGATCGGGCAGGATCACCTCGGCCGTGGCTCGGGGGGTGGACCTCGGCGGTGAGCGCTACCACCGACTACGAGAACGCGCCACCGCCTCGACCCTGCCTGCCGTCGTGGGCTGAGTTGGCCGACTGGGCAGCGCGCGCTCAGAGGCCCACGCGCACGGCGGATTCGCGCTGCTCATAGCTGGTCCAGCTACCTGACTCCGCCCGGTTGACCACGACCCCGATCGGGTTGGCCCCGACCTTCCTCAGCGAATCGACGAGGCCGCGCACGGCCCGCCGGCGCGACGACTGGGGATCGATGACGACGAGCGTGGCATTGCACTGCACGGCGATGGCGATGGCATCGGCGAAGAGCGCGCTCGGCGGGGTGTCGACGACGATGAGCTCGGGTCGGGTGATCGTGGCCAGGACCTCGCCGAGTCGGCCGAGGAGCGCCACCGGGTCCGGAGTGGTGGACCCGGCGGGCATGAGGGTGAGGTTCGGCTCACCGCTGACCGGCCGGCAGACGCGCTCGAGGTCGTTGCGGGTCCTCAGGTCGGTGAGGCCCGGAACGACGCGTACCCCGAACCGGTCGTGGAGTATCGGGCTCCGCAGGTCGGCATCTATGAGGAGGACCGGCACCTCGAGATCCGCGGCGGACCGGGCGATGTTGGCGGCCACGTACGAGCGGCCGCATCCGGGCTCGACGCCGACCACGGCAATGGTGCCGACGCCCTTCTCGCCCTTGGCGAACATGAGGTTGGTGCGGAGCGTGCGAAAGGCCTCGACCCCCTGGGCGCCGGCGCCGCGCGGGATCTCCGCCAGGACGGAGAGCCCGGTGACCTTGGGCACCTCCTCGATGAGGTTCTTGCCGAACCGGTCGCCGAGCACCTCGACCAGGACCATCAACTCGGCGTTGACGACGAGCGCGACCAGGAACGCCAGGAGGGCGTCCCGTCGGGGGTTGGGAGCCACCGGGGCGGGGCTGCTGTGGGCGGGCGACACCACCTCCACCTGGTCGCGTTGGAGCAACTGACGGTCGAGCGCCGCCGATCGGAGCGTGTCGAGCCGGCTCTGCAGCGCCGGACGCGAGGGGTCGTCGGTGGGCATCGCGTCGAGTTGCACCTGCGCTGCGTCGATCTCGCGTTGGATCGGCTCGAGGAGCGCGGCGAGCGAGTCCTGTTGCCGACGCTCGACGTCGGCCACGAGGGCGTCGGCGTCGGCCTGCGCGAGCGCAAGCGCCTGCTCACGGGACGGTCCGGTTGCGGTGATGGTGACGAACCCCGCGTCGGCCGATGGTGTGGCCGAGAGGCGTGCGGTGGCCTCCCGGAGCCGCAGTGGCAGCGCGCCCTGTTCGATGGCGGAGCGGACCACGGGCTCGGTGGTGGCCTGTTCGGCGTAGGTCTCGGCCAGGAAGAGCGTGTCGTCCTTCGACACCGAGTCGCCGTTCGCTGCGCCCGCCGCGGTGACGCTCAGCAACGCAGTGGCCTCGTACACGTCCTGTTTGGTGCTGCTCCACGCGAACACGAGCAGGGCGATGGCTCCCGACCCGGCGAGTACCCGCCACCGGCGGGTCCAGATGATCCTGAGGTGCTCGGTGAGGTCCATGCCCGCCTGCGAGGGAGTTGGCGACTGCCGGCTCATCGCCGGCCGGAACCGCGGGCACCAGGGCGCCTGCGTGTGTCCAATCGGCCGTCCGTGACGCCGGTTGAGCGGTCTGCCGCGGTCTGCCGCGGTCTGCCGAGGTCGGTCGCCGGTAGGGTCGGGCGGGTGAATCCACTGGCCCGCGCACGCTTCGTCCTGTCGCGCGACCAGACACTGGGCACGATCGCCGAGCGCCTGGCCGCCATCCATGGCGACCGCCGCCTGGTCGCCGAGCCCGGCGGTCACGAACGCACCTACCGCCAGGCGTCCGCCCAGGTGTCCGAGTGGGCCGGGGGCATCGCGGCGCGCATCGAGCCCGGCGACCGCGTCGTGCTGGCCACCCCGAACGCCTACGACCTGCTGCTCGGCTGCCTGGCCGCCTCGAGGGCCGGGGGCATCGCCGTGCCCGTGAACGCCCACATGCGGCCTGACGAGATCGCCCACGTGGTGGCCGACTCGGGCGCCGACCTCATCGTGAGCGACACCGCATCCCTGGCGGGCCACGACCCGCTCCTCGAGGCTCGGCCCGTCGACGCCCGCGACGTGGCCGCCCTCTTCTACACGTCGGGCACGACCGGCAAGCCCAAAGGGGCCGAGCTCACCCATCGCGCCCTCGTGGGGTCGCTGGGGGCCGGCGCCGCGTGGCCCTCGTTCCTGCGGACCGACGAGGCGGTCGTGAGCCTCCCCATGGCGCACATCATGGGCTTCGCGGCGGCGGTCGGCCTGGCGTGCGCCGGCATCCCGATCTACTTCCTCGCCCATTTCCGTCCTGACGACGTGCTCGACATCATCGAGGAGCGCCGCAGCAGCGTGTTCATCGGCGTGCCCGCGATGTACCGGATGATGGACGAAGCGGGTGCGAAAGGGCGTGACCTCACGTGTGTCCGGGCGTGGATCTCGGGTGCGGACGCGATGCCGTCGGAGCTCGCCCGGCGCTTCAAGGCCTTCGGCGCCACCGCGACGTTGCCGGTGATCGGCCCGGTCGGCGAGGCGCTCTTCGCCGAGGGCTACGGCATGGTCGAGCTCGGCGGCGCGGTGGCCACCAAGATCTCACCCCCCATGCTCGACCTGGGGCTCGGTGACTCGCTCGGCGTGCCGCTTCCCGGCTACCGGTTCAAGGTGGTCGACGACGACGGGGACGAGGTGCGCGCCGGCAGCGAGGGGGAGCTGCTCATCCACGGGCCCGGGGTGCTGAAGGGCTACTGGGGGTCGCCGGACGCCACCGCCGACATGGTGACGGCCGACGGCTGGCTGCGCACGGGCGACCTGGCGCGCAAGGGCGCGTTCGGCACCGCCCTGTTCGCCGGCCGGAAGAAGGACGTGCTCATGCACGGGGGCTACTCGGTCTACGCCCGAGAGGTCGAACACGCCCTCGAGGAGCATCCCGACGTGCTCGAAGCAGCCGTCGTCGGCCTTCCCGACGAGCGCAAGGGTGCGGTGCCCGTGGCCGCGGTCCGCCTGGCCGAAGGTGCGTCGCTCACTCCTGAGGCGCTCGTCGCCTGGGCCGCCGAGCGCCTGGCGCCGTACAAGGCGCCGCAGCGGGTGCTCGTGGTCGGACAGCTCCCGCGGACGGGCACGAACAAGGTCCAGAAGCGCGAGGTCCTGGCGCTCTTCGGTGATTGACCCGCCGTCGTCGAGCGGAGCGCTCAGTTGCGGAGGTCGATGATCAGGCGGTCGTCGGTGCTGATGCGCGTGGGGTAGGCCGTCAGCCCGTCGCCGTCGGCGGGGAAGGTGAGGGCCTCGTCGCACGTCGACCGGAAGACCCGGTCGTCGCCATCCCACTCGGCGAAGCAGTCATCGGTGCCGGGCACCCGGGTCTCGAAGGCCGACCAGCCCTCGTCCAGCGCACCGCCCCGGTGCTGCACGTAGATGTCGCGGTCGCCGCCCACCAGGTCGTTGAAGATCAGCGGCTGGCCGTCGCCGTCGTCGATGGCACCGGCGAGCACCTCGCTGTAGCCCGCGTTGAACTCGGCATCGCCCAGCCGCACGTCGGCCTGGCCCGACGACGCAAGCTGCAGGATCAGCCAACCCGCCCCGAGCCCGACCACGACAGCCGCGATCGCGAGTGCGACGGCTTTGGTGCCTTTCGTCATGCCCTCTTACTATCGGCCGTCGTGGATCGCCGCTACCGGGTCGTCGTCGCCAAGACCGGCCTCGACGGCCACGACCGGGGCGTGAAGGTGATCGCCCGGGCACTGCGGGACGCCGGTTTCGAGGTCATCTACACCGGGCTCTTCCAGACCCCCGAGCAGGTCGCCTCGGCGGTGGTGCAGGAGGACGCCGATGCCGTCGGCCTGTCGGTGCTCTCGGGTGCACACCTGACGCTCTTCCCCCGGGTGATCGCCGAACTGGCGGCACAAGGGCGCGACGATGCGCTGGTGTTCGGCGGAGGGATCATCCCCGACGTCGACATCGCCACGCTGAAACACCTCGGCGTGGCCGAGGTGTTCAACCCCGGTACCACGATGGACACCATCACCGACTGGCTCGCCGCCGCCCTGGCGGAACGCGAGCGACAACTGGAGGCACGCGCGTAGTGGATCTGTACGAGTACCAGGGGAAGCAGCTCTTCGCCTCCTACGACATCCCCACCTCGGCCGGCGAGGCGGTGAGCACCGTCGACGACGCCGTCGCCGCGGCTGATCGAATCGGCTACCCGGTGGTCGTGAAGGCCCAGGTCCAGGTCGGGGGGCGGGGCAAGGCGGGCGGCATCAAGTTGGCGGCCGACACCACCGAGGCCCGCACCCACGCCGAGGCGATCCTGGGCATGGACATCAAGGGACACACCGTCGAGATCGTCTGGATCGAGCGGGCGTCGGACATCGCCCAGGAGTACTACGCCAGCTTCACCCTCGACCGTGCTGCCAAGAAGCACCTGGGCATGTTGTCGGCCGAGGGGGGCGTCGACATCGAGGGCGTGGCCGCCGACAACCCCGACGCCATCGCCAAGATCCACATCGACCCGGTCGACGGCCTCACCCCCGAGGTGTGCCGCGAGTGGGTGCTGGCCGCCCGACTCGACCCCGACGTCACCGACGGCGTGGTCGGCATCCTCACGAAGCTCTACCGGGCGTACACCGAGGGCGACGCCGACCTAGTCGAGATCAACCCGCTGATCGTCAAGCCGGACGGGGGCGTGCACGCCCTCGACGCCAAGGTGACCCTCGACGACAACGCCGGCTTCCGCCACGAGTGGGCCGAGTACGAGGCCACCCAGGTGCGCGACGAGCGTGAGCAGGCCGCCCACGAGAAGGGCCTCCAGTACGTGGGCCTCGACGGCACCGTGGGCATCATCGCCAACGGCGCCGGACTCGCCATGAGCACCGTCGACGTGGTCAGCCAGGTCGGGGGCACGCCCGCCAACTTCCTCGACATCGGCGGCGGCGCCAACGCCGACGTCATGGCCGCGGCGATGGAGGTCATCAACAACGACGAGAAGGTGCGGTCGATCTTCATCAACATCTTCGGTGGCATCACGCGCGGCGAGGAGGTCGCCAACGGGATCGTCCAGGCCCTCGGCCGGGTCGAGATCAGCTCGCCCATCGTCATCCGCCTCGACGGCACCAACGCGGAGGAGGGTCGGGCGATCCTGGCCGAGCATGCGTCCGCCCGGCTGGTCTCCGAGCCCACGATGCTCGACGCCGCCGCACGAGCCGTGGCCTTCGCCGCGGAAGGAGCCTGATCACATGACCATCCACGCTGCGCAGCGGAGCGGAGCAGCCGCGACCCGCGACCTGGATCCCGAAGGGGTCCCGACGAAGGAGGGACGGGGCTGATGGCAATCTTCGTCGACGAGAACACCAAGGTCGTCTACCAGGGCCTCACCGGCAGCCAGGGCCGCTTCTACGGCCTGCGCAACCGTGCGTACGGCACGCAGGTCGTGGCCGGAACGAACCCCAAGAAGGCCGGCACCGACGTGGACGGCGTGCCCATCTTCGCCTCGGTGGCCGAGGCCGTGGCCGAGACCGGCGCCAACGTGTCGTGCATCTTCATCCCGGCGCCGGGCGTGAAGGCGGCGGTGCTGGAGGCAGCCGAGGGCGGCGTCGAGATGATCATCGTGATCACTGAGGGCGTGCCCGCCCACGACGAGGCGCTGTTCTACAACCAGCTGAAGCGGGACCACCCCGACGTGCAACTGCTCGGGCCCAACTGCCCAGGCATCATCAGCCCCGGCAAGTGCAACATCGGCATCACCGCCGGTGAGATCGCCATGGGCGGCGGCCCGGTGGGCATCGTGAGCCGCTCGGGCACCCTGACGTACCAGGCGCTGCACGAGCTCACCCAGAAGGGCATCGGTCAGACCACCTGTGTGGGCATCGGCGGCGACCCGGTGCCCGGCACCACGTTCATCGACTGCCTCGAGCGCTTCGAGGCCGACCCCGAGACGAAGGCCGTGATGATGATCGGCGAGATCGGCGGGTCGGCCGAAGAAGAGGCGGCCGAGTTCATCGCGACCTCGATGACGAAGCCCGTGTCGGCGTACGTGGCCGGCGTGACCGCGCCTCCCGGCAAGAAGATGGGCCACGCGGGCGCCATCGTCTCGGGCGGCAAGGGCACCGCGGCCGCCAAGATGGACGCCCTGCGTGCCGCCGGCGTCCGGGTTGGCCTCAACCCCACCGAGGCGGGCGACCTGATGGCCGACATCGTCGCCTCCCTGTAGCACCACCCCACCCGTTCTGGCGTCTGATTCCGTCGCTCTGCGACGGTGAACGACGCCAGAACGGGGGATGCGAGGCGCGGAACGGGGGATGCGAGGCGCGGAACGGGGGATGCGAGGCGCGGAACGGGGGATGCGAGGCGCGGAACGGGGGATGCGAGGCGCGGAACGGGTGAAGCGAGGCGCAGAACGGGTGAAGCGAGGCGCAGACGGGGAGATCAGGGCTCGGCGGGGGTCGGGGGCGGGGGGCTCGGGAGGATCTGGCGCCACTCGACCAACACCTCGCCGGGTGACCGCTGGACGAAGGCGTCGGCGGTGTCGGGGATGCGCAGGGTGCCGCCACCCTCGTCGCCGAAGGTGAGGCGCAGCGCCCACTTGCCGTCCTCGTCCTGGATGCCGCTGACGGCGTTGCGGTAGATCCGGGTCGGACCGATCACGAAGCGGCTGGCCCCGGGATCGCCCTCGGCGTTGGCGTCGATGTAGTGCAGCGCGGCGACGGCGTCGTCGCCGGCGCGGATCCACGAGCCCAGCGAGATGCGCTGGCCCGCCAGGCAGACCAACACGAACGTCACCACCGCGGCCCGGATGGCGAAGCGAGCCAGGCCGTGCGAGGGCAGTGCGGCGTGGCTGCGACCCCATGCGTAGCGCACGATGCCCACCACCACGAGTGCCGAGCCGATGGACGATGCCGCGTACAGGCGGTCGTTCTGGCCGTGCGAGCCCAACGGCAGCGTGAATCCCACCCATCCGCCGATGGCCATGAGTGCGATGCCGACCACCACGAGCGTGGGCCCCGACTCACGCTCGCGCTCGCCCTTCACCCAGGCCACCGCGCAGACGATCACGCCCACCGCGGCAGCAGCAGCGAGCCCGGTGCGCAGCAGTGCCGGCGGCGCGGCGCTGGCCAGCAGGCCGGTACCGAAGTGGCCCGACCAGAACACCACCGGGTCGAGCATCCGCAGCTCGAGTGGGTAGCTGGAGTGGGTCGACGACCAACCCGCGGCGGCCAGGCTGAGGGCGATGGCCACGGCCCGCTGCCAGACGGCCACCTGCCGACGGGGAACCTGCAGTTGCCAGCGCCCTGGCACCAGCACGGGAGCGAGCAGGCACAGCGGAGTGAACAGCTCGTAGCACAGCACCGATCCGGCCAGCAGCAGACCGGCGGCCAGCCAGCGGCCGTGGGTCAGCACCAGCACCCCGGCCAGGGCCAGCACCAGGGCCACCAGGCCGTTGCCGCTGGCTCCCCACAGGGCGATGGTGTTGTGGTTGGGCAGGACCACCCAGGTCGCGGCGGCGGCGACCGCCACCGGCGGCGAGACGTACCGGGCGAGCAGCAGGTAGAGGAGCACCGTGGCCAGTAGGTAGAGCGCGGTGATCAGGGCGAAGAGCACCAGTGGGTGGGTGTCGGCGATCGCGTAGAGCGTCGTCAGCGTCAGCCACGTGCCTGGCCGGCTCTCGAGCATCACGTCGGTCATGGCCCCGTTGAAGTGGCGGTACCCGGCCAGGCTCCAGTCGTCGAGCACGAACCCGACACCCTGCATCGCGTACCACGCCGCTCGAGCCAGCACGAGGGCGGTGAGCGCGATGAGGGCCCAGCGCCGGTCGCCGAGGCGGGCGACGCGGCCGCTGCCGCTGCTGGGCCTGCGAGCGGCCGGGGCGGTCATCGGTCGGCGCCCCCTCCGACCACTCGGCCGGTCGCCGACGCGGTGCCCTCGAGGGCACGGTGCCAGTCGACCGTCCGCCGGAAGCCCTCCTCGAAGGTGAGACTCGGACGCCACCCGAGCTCTTCGCCGATCCGCCGAGGATCGGCCACCCACACAACGGTGTCCCACGGGCGCGCCGCAAGGGTGTCCCACCCGGGTTGGGCGCCGATCGCCAGCACCTCCTGTGCCACGGTCACCGCCTCTCGCAGGGTGGTCTGCACGCCGGTGCCGACGTTGTACACCGGCCCGGGTCGGCCCGGCTCGGGGGCCATGGCCGATGCCGCCAACAGCAGGGCACCGACGACGTCGTCGACGTGGACGAAGTCGCGGGCGGTGTCGGCGTGGGCGAGGGGCGGTAGCCGTCCCTCGAATCCGTGCTGCACCAGCATGGGGATGAAGCGGCGGGGGTCCTCCCATGGCCCGTACACCGAGTACAGGCGCAGGGTGGTGAACCCTGCGAGCCGGCTGGCCTGGGTGGCCCATGTCTTGGTGAGGCCGTAGTAGCTGCCGGGGTCGGCGGCCTCGACCTCGGCGGGAGCGTGGTCGCGGGCGCCGTACTCGGACGACGAGCCGGTGTGGACGAACGACCCCACGCCGGCGGCGGTGCAGGCGTTCACGAGGTTGTCGGTGCCCACCACGTTGGTGTCGCGGATGGCGACGGGGTCCGTCTGCCAGGGGTAGGCACCATGGGCAGCCAGGTGGAACACCCAGTCCGGTGACATCACGCGCACGAGGGCGGCCAGGTCGTCGCGGGCGCCCAGGTCGACGACGCGACGGCGTACGTCGTCGAGCACGCCGTCGAGGCGCCAGGTGTGGTGGCCGGGGCGCACCAGCAGGTGGACTTCGTGGCCCTCGACCAGCAGCCGACGCACCAGGTTCGCGCCGACGAACCCCGTGCCGCCGGTGACCGCCACGCGGGCCATCAGGTGCGCCGGCCCATCAGCCCAGGAAGTCCCGGTAGCCGAAGGCGTCGAGGTACTGCCATGCGGCCGTCCGCACCCGGGCCACCTCCACATGCGAGAGCTCGGCCGCGGTCGCCCGGTTGGCGGCGGTGGTGGCGGACCGGATGGTGCCCCAGGGGCGGACCTCGTGGAGAGCCTCGCCGTTCCAGCTGGGGACGGCGAGGGCCGCGTGGACCTCGACCCCGAGGGCCTCGCACACCGGCGCCAGAGCCGCCACCGAGTCGGCCATCACGTCCTCGGCCCGCACCACGTGGACCCGGCCCGGGAAGCGCTGCTGGGCCAGCAGAGCATGGAACTGGGTGGTGGCCCAGGCCAGCAGGTAGGCGTCGATGTCCATCGGCACCGGCCGCTTCTTCGTGTCGGCGTAGGCCGACCAGGGGTTGCGCACGACGTGCAGCACGTGCGCGCCCGGAAGGTCGTCGAGGATGCGGGTCGCGTCGACCGTGATGATGGGGCTGTAGCCCACGTACACCTGCTCGTCGCCGCTGGACCGCCAGTCGTGCCACGTCTCGAAGGTCGCCCGGAAGAACGCGGCCACGTTGGCGGCCCGCGAGCGCCCGGAGGCCAGGATCAGTCGCGAGTAGGCCGCGGCCCGCGCGTCGTCGTCCAGGTCGAAGGCAACGTGGCGGAACTTGCTGACGTGTGGGGTGCGGGCGCGGACCTTGGTCTCCTCGTCGATGATGGCGCGGAAGTCCTGCAGCGGCGTGGCGTCGAGGAGGAACTCGGGCCAGCGGTACTTCACGGGGAACATCGAGGCCAGGGCGTCCTGCACGTGTCGGGTGCCCACCTGCGACTCGAACGGGTACACAGCAAGCTGCGGGTGGCCGTCGAGCGACCGGTGGGTGAGGTTCCCCCCGTTCTCGTACATGGCACCCAGCATCAACAGGCGGAAGTCGGTGGCGTCTGCGCTCATGTTTCCCGCTCCGGGGCCGCTCGGGCCGTCGCTTCGCTCATGTTTCCCGCTCCGGGTCGCTCCGCTGCGCTGACGTGGGTTCCTTCGGCACGAAATCGTAGAACAGGGCCCGGCGGCGGGCCGCGCCGCGACCGGGGCCCGCGGGCAGTCCGTCGGCGAAGGCCACGGGCAGCGCCTCGACCGCGAAGAGCTGGTCGCCGCGAGGCCACCGCAGGCTGGCCAGCACGTCGCCGGTGCGCAGGTCGACGGCGTGGACCCCGCAGACGGATGTGTCGGGGTCGAGGCCCGGCGCGTACCGGCGGAAACGGGGGAGCACACGGGACGTGCCCACGAAGGCGAGGTCCCCGCAGAGGGCGATGCCACGCGCCCACCCCGGCAGGTGGGCGGCCACAGTGACCTCGGCATCACCGCGGAGGGCGGCCGGGGATCTGACATCGACTGTGACCAACTGGCCATAGCCGCTGTTGGCGACCCACAGGCGGCCGTCGATGGGGGAGATGCGGGCGGAGTGCGGCCGCGTGAGGCCGCGGGCCACGGGGGTGCGCGAGCGGCCCGAGAACACCACGCCCCGCCCGTCGACGGGGAAGTTGCGGTGGCCGGGACGGCGGGGCCCCACCCGCTCGGCCGAGGCGGTGAAGTACGACGTGGCCAGGGAGCGTCCGGCGGCGATCGAGTTGAGCTGCAGGTGGTTTCGCCGGAAGCCCTCGGGGTGGTCGTCGAGCACCGCCGGGCTCCACGCTCGTCGGTGGGTGCCGTCGTCGGCCAGGCGCACCACGCTGTTCTCGCCCACGGCGTTGGCGTGCAGGCGGCCACCCACCAGGGCCAGGTCGTGCAGGTAGAGCCGGCCCGGCAGCGTCCGAGACCGCACCGGGACGAGGGGCCCGCGGCCGCGGTCGTCGGCCCAACCGGGGCTGTCCACGGGCGCCAGGTCGATCACCTGGTTGGGGTTGCGGGTGCTGGCGAGGTGCACGACGCCCCGGGCGACGTCGACGGCGAGGCCCGAGGGGTGAGGGACCGCAAGGTGGGTCACCCGGCCCCGACCACCGACCGCGTCGAGGGCCACGACCAGGTGCTCGTACTCCCGGGTGACCAGCAGCGACACGCCGGCCTGGTCGAGCACGTCCCAGAACGGCCCCCGCGCCCTGCGTTGGAGCAGGCGGGGATCGACGTCGCCCTGCCAGCCGGTGGCCACGTGCACCGGGTCTCGCCAGGCCCGGTCGGTCGAGGAGGGGCCGTCGGTGGGGGTCACCGGGACTGACGCCGAAGCTCGAAGGCGCCCCGGTACAGGCGTAGGGCGGTCCGGGCGTTGGTGGTGGAGCGGCCACCGTGCCGGCGGGCCGAGAAGATGGGGAGCTCGACCATCGGGTACCCCTCGGTGCGGCAGATCACCGCGAACTCGGTGTCGATCAGGTCGTCGTCGCGGGTGAGGTCGAGCAGCCGGCCGCACGATCGCGGGAACACCTTGGGGGTCCCGTTCACGTCCCAGCTCGACAGGTCGAACAGGGCACGGCACTCCAGGTTGTAGAGCAACGACCCCAGTCGCCGGGTGCGGCCCTCGCGGATCTTGCGGTTCGCCTTCACCACGACACCGGGGAGGGACTCGGCGTAGAGCAGGGCCTGGCGCAGGTCGCGGGGGTCGGTGCGCGCTGTGTTGGTGTAGCAGAGGGTGTCGCCGACGGCGGACGCCAGGCCGAGGCGGACGGCACGACCCCAGCCGGCCCGGTCGCTCGACACCGATCGCACCGGTTCGAGCTCACGGGCGAGGCCCGCGCAGATCGCGTCGGAGTCGTCTCGGCAACCGTTGGGCACGAGGATGAGTTCACATGGTCGGGACAGGTCGGCCACGGCGGCCACGTACTCGGTGACGACGGCGCGGATGTGGTCGGCCTGGTCGTGCACCGGCAGGACGATCGAGACACCGGTCACGAGGCCAGGCCGAGGGTCTCGACCGCCAGGCGCACGATGGCATCGCTCGTGAGCCCGTGCAGACGGTGGAAGAAGCGCTGGCTGCCCACCGGGCCACCGGGAGCGATGCGCACGCCCCGTCGGACGACCCGACAGCCGAGCCCGTGGTCGGCCACCACCTCGGCCACGAGCGATCCGAGCCCCCCCACGGCGTAGTGGGACTCGACCGTGATCGCCACCGGGACCCGGGCGAGGACCTCGACGAGGTCGTCATCGGGGGCCGGGCTCACACTGGCGGCCACCACCGATGCGCAGCTGATCCCCTGTCGCCGGAGCTCGGCGGCGGCACCGACAGCCTGGGCGGCGACCGCACCCGTGGACACGATCGCGACCTGGTCACCCTCGGTGAGCACCTCGGCCCGGCCCAGGCGGAATCGTCCGCACAGTCCCGGAACGGTTGTCGCCTCGTCCTTGCCCACCCGGTAGTAGACGGGCCCGGGCAGGTCCCAGGTGGCCGTCACCGCAGTCGCGAGCTGCTCGGGGTCTGCGGGCGCGATCACCGCGAGCCCCGGCAGGATCCGGAGCGTGCCGAGGTCCTCGAGGCCGTGGTGGGTGGCCCCCTGGAGCCCGTACTCGAACCCTCCTCCCACACCGATGATCCGGACCGGGAGCCGGTGGAGGACCGGACCGTTGCGGATGAACTCGTAGGGTCGGAGCGACGCGAAGGGGGCGAGCGAATAGGTGAACGGGATGAAGCCCGCCTCGGCCAGGCCCGTTGCGAGCCCCGTCATGTTCTGCTCGGCCACCCCGACGTTGAAGAAGCGGTCGGCGAACCGCTCGGCGAACGGCTCGACCACCGTGTAGCCGAGGTCGCCGGTGAGCAGGACGACGCGAGGATCGCGGTCGGCCAACGCCACCAGGGTTCGAACGAGCGTGTGTCGCATGGGCCCGCCGCTACGCGACGGCGACCTCCTCGAGCGCCTTGCGGCACTCGGCCTCGGACATCGGCCAGTAGTGCCACTTCAGTTGGCCCTCCATGAACGAGACGCCCTTGCCGAACGTCGTGCTCGCGATCACCACCAGCGGAGGGCCGGTGGACGCGGCGGGACGGCCGAGCGTGCGGTCGAGCGCGGCGAGGTCATGGCCATCGACCTCGTGGACCTCCCAGCCGAATGCCCGCCAGCGGTCGGCGAGGGGGTCGAGCGACAGCACCCGGTCGGTGTCGCCGAGGGCCTGTTGGCCGTTCAGGTCGACGATGGCGGTGAGGCCGCCGAGTCGGTGGTGGGCGGCGAACATCACCGCCTCCCACAACGCGCCCTCGTTGCACTCGGCATCGCTGACCAGCGCGAACGAGCGCCGGGCGGATCCCTGCATCCGAGCGGCGAGGGCGGCACCGGCGGCGAAGGACAGGCCTTGTCCCAGCGATCCCGTGGAGAAGTCGATGCCGGCCAGCGCCGCATCGGGGTGCACGCCGAGCAGGGTGCCGTCGCTGCAGTACGTGTCGAGGGTGGCGGCGTCGATCCAACCCCGCAGGTGCAGCGCGGCGTAGACGGCCAGCACCGAGTGCCCCTTCGACACGACGACACGGTCACGGTCGGGGTCGTCGGGCGACACCTGCCGCAGCACCCCGCCGTAGAGCGACGCGACGATGTCGGCCACACAGAGCGCCGAGCCGATGTGGCCGACGTCGGCACGTCGGGACTGCTCGAGGATGATCCGCCGGACGTCGCGCGGTGAGACCGACGGGCCGCCGGTGGCGGGGGATCCGCTCATCGTCCGGAACCGGAACCGGTAGCAGCGGCGGCGGACACGTCGGACCAGTCGACGAGGATCTCGCCCGCCTCGCGGGCCACGAACTCCGCCGGTGTCGTCGCCGTCCGGAGCGAACCCTGCCGTGCATCGAAGTACACCCACATGCTCCATTTCGCGTGACCGCCCGAGATGCCCGAGATGCCGTTGCGCGAGGGCACGACCGGCCCGACCACGAAGCGGCGGCCACCCGCGTCCTCGTACGTGCGGTCGAGGTACCGCAGGAGCGTCACCGAGTCCTGCCCGGCCTGACTCCACGATCGGAGTGACACCACCTGCCCGAGCAGGCACAGGGCCACGAAGCCCACCCCCGCGACGGGGGCGAGCGGCGGCCAGTGGTCGTGGAGGTACCGGATGAAGCCGACGACGATCAGGGCGGCGCCGATCGAGGACACCGCGTACAGGCGGTCGACGACACCGAAAGCGGCGATGGGGAGGGTGAACGTGGTCCAGGCCCCGATCGCCATCACCGCGAGGCCGGCAACCACCAACGTGGTGCCGGACTCACGGCCGCGGTCACCCCGGAGCCACAACGCGACGCCGACGACGACCCCGACGGCGCTCAGCCCGAGGCAGGCGAATCGCAGCACGGAGGGCACGGCTGCCGTCGCGAACAGCCCGCTGCCGAAGTGGGCCGACCAGAGGACCGCCGGGTTCGGCACACGGAGCGTCGCCTCGTAGACCGAGTGGGTGGTCGACCACCAGGCGGCGGCCGCCACCATCGCGAAGAGGGCCGCCCGCTCGGCGGGCCGGACCGCCCGCTCGGCCGGACGGAGCTGCCAGGACGCCGGCAGGAGGAGGGCGGCGAGGAGGAGGACGGGGGTCGAGAGCTCGTAGCACAGCACCGACGCGGCCATGAGGAGGCCGGCGGTGAGCCACCGCCCGCGGGTGAGGAGCAGGAGGCCGGCCATGCCGAGGAGCATGCCGATGAGGGAATTGGTGGTCGCCCCCCACACCGTGATCGTGTTGTGGGTGGGCGCGAGCACCCAGATGGCGGCGACCGCCAAGGCGGTGGGGGTGGCGAGGAAGCGGGTGAGCAGCATGAACAGGGCGGTCACCACGGCCAGGTAGAGCAGGGTGACGATCGCGAACAGCATGGACGGGTGCAGGCCGGCCAGCCAGAACACGGCGGTGAACACGAGCCACGAGCCGGGACGGCTCTCGAGGATGAAGCGACCCTGGTGCCCGTCGAGGTGCATGGCGCCGGCCAGGCTCCATTCGTCGCCCACGAAGCCGGGACCGAGGAGGGAGTAGTACGCCGCCCGTGCCAGCACCAGGGCGGTGAGCGCCGCAATGGCCCGCCGGGTCCGCAGGATCGGCGGCACCTCCACCGCCGATCGGTCGATGGACGCCAATGCCGGGCTGCGGGAGGGTCTAGAAGGGCTGTGGCGGTGTGGAGCCGCCACCCGTCGGCGCATCGTCGCCTTCCTGCATCTTCAAGAAGGCGCCGGCGGCCACGCCGCCCGCAGCCAGGAGCGCGATGAAGATGCCGAACTTGCGGCTGAGGTCGACGGTGAACCCGAGGGCCCCGACGCTGTCACCGATGAGCAGCTTGAGGAGCACGAGGGCAGCGGCCACACCGCCGTCGATGAGGAGGAACTGGCTGAGCGGCAGTGGCAGGTCGGGCATGGTGAAGTCGTCCACCAGGCGGGTGACGAGCACCGCGGCGGTGGCCAGGGCCACGAGCAGGAACGGGATCATCCCGAACAGGAAGTAGTCCCACCCGTTCCGAGACCCGCCCCCCGCGCCGAACCAGGGCAGGAACATGGAGAGGAGGAACACGATGCCCGATCCCGCGAGCACCTTGTCGCCTGTCGTGAGCTTGTCCAGGTCCATGCGGGTACCTCTTGTCAGGGGAGGATGAGGCGGGCTGAGGGAATCAGAGTTGGTGGATCAGGGCTACGCGGATCAGAAGGGCTGCGGGGGTGTGGTGCCGCCGCCCAGGGGAGCATCCCCGGTCTCCTTCATCTTGAGGAACCCGGCCGCCGCCATGCCCAGGGCGGCGAGGAACGCCAGGAAGATGCCGAACGACCGGCTCACGTCGATGCTGACGCCGAAGGCCTCCGCGGCACCACCGCCGTTCACGTCGGCGCCGATGAGCAACTTGAGCAGCACGAGCACGGCGGCTGCGCCCCCGAGCGCCAAGGGAACGAACGGCGGCATGTCGGGGAGCGTGACATCGGGAGCGATCTTCGGCAACAGGAGCAGCGCGAGCATGGCGAGGCCCAGCAGCAGGGGGAAGCCCGACCAGAAGAACCCGGCATCCCAGCCGTTGGCGCTCGGGAAGTCGGCGCTGCTGAGGATGCCGCTGGTGTCGCCACTCACGGACACCTTGAACCACGGCAGGAACGTCGCGACGAAGAACACCGCGACCGAGGCGATGCCCACGATGTCGGCGGTGCCCAGCTTCTTGTCTTCCATCTCAGTTCCTCTTCCTGCCCCCGGAGGGTGGCGTCTCGCGGCAAACCTAGCCCACCGCCCCGGGCGGGTGTGCCGACCGCCCGGCGGTTCAGTGGGCTGCGGAGGGTCGCTGGTAGGTTGCGATCCGTGCGCATCGGGGTGCTGGCATCGGGCAGTGGGACGATTCTCGAAGCGATCCTCGCCGCCGACCTGCCGGTGGCGCTCGTACTGGTCGACCGGCCATGCCGGGCTACCCAGGTGGCGGCCGACCACGGCATCCCGTCGGTCCTGGTGGAGCGAACCGACTTCGGCTCGGCCTTCGATCGCTCGGCGTACACCCGACGGGTCGTCGAAGCGTTGATGGCCCACGGCACGGACCTCGTGGTCATGGCCGGGTTCGGGACGATCCTGGCCGAGCCGGTCCACGCGGCCTACCCCGGCCGGATCCTCAACACCCACCCGGCCCTCCTGCCTGCGTTCAAGGGCTGGCACGCCGTCGAAGACGCGCTGGCGGCGGGGGCACCGGTGACCGGTTGCACAGTGCACCTCGCCACCCTCGAGGTCGACGATGGCCCCATCCTGGCGCAGGAAGCGGTGCCGGTGTTGCCGGACGACACCGTCGAGTCGCTCCACGAACGGATCAAGGAAGTCGAGCGCCGGCTCTACCCGGCAACCATCCGGGCGGTGGTCGACGACGCCGCTCTCCTGAGCGAATCGAGGGGCACGTGAGCCGAGTGACGACGAGCAGCGGAGCGGAGCGGCCCCACCGTCGAGACCCGGCTGACGAGGGCGTCACGAGCGACGAGGAGCCGATGCCGACACCGAGGGCACTGCTGTCGGTGTACGACAAGGAGGGCCTGGTCGACCTCGCCCGTGGGCTGGTCGACCTCGGGTGGGAGCTCGTCTCGAGTGGCGGGACGGCGGCGGCGCTCGCCGACGCCGGACTGCCCGTGTTGGCGGTCGAGGCGGTCACCGGCTCGCCCGAGATGCTCGGTGGCCGGGTCAAGACCCTGCACCCCAAGATCCACGGCGGGATCCTGGCCGACCGCGCCAAGCCCGAGCACCTGGCCGACCTGGCCGACCACGGCATCGGTCCCATCGATCTCGTCGTGAGCAACCTCTATCCCTTCGTTGCGGAGCCCTCCGTCGAGATGATCGACATCGGCGGGCCCACCATGGTCCGGGCCGCGGCCAAGAACCACGACCACGTGACGATCGTCGTCGAGCCCGCCTCGTACCCGCTGGTGCTCGGCGAGCTGCGGTCCTCGGGCGAGGTCTCGGCCGCCACCCGCCGGGCGTTGGCCCGGGCCGCGTTCGCCCACACCGCGGCCTACGACGCCGCCATCGTCAACTGGCTCGACGAGCGGTCGACCCTCGACGATCCGCTGCCGGCCACGCTTCACCTGGCCCTCGACCGGGTGCAGGACCTCCGCTACGGCGAGAACCCGCACCAGGTCGGCGCGCGGTACCGGCACACCTACGGATCGGGATGGTGGGACGGCGCCGTCCAGCACGGCGGGAAGGAGCTCTCCTACCTCAACCTGTACGACACCGAGGCCGCGTGGCGGCTCGTCCACGGCCTCGGCGATCAGCCGGCGGTCGCGGTGATCAAGCATGCCAACCCGTGCGGGGTGGCCGTCGGCGACGACATCACCAGCGCCTACGAGCGCGCCCACGCCTGCGACACCACCTCGGCGTTCGGTGGGATCGTCGCGGTCAACCGCACCGTCCCCGTCGCACTTGCCGAGGCCCTTGCCCCCGTGTTCACCGAGGTGGTCGTCGCCCCGTCGTTCGACGACGATGCCTTGGCGGTCCTGTCCGCGAAGAAGAACCTTCGCATCCTCTCGGCGCCGCCGCCCACCCCCGCGCCGCTCGACATGCGGTCGATCGACGGCGGCCTCCTGGTCCAGACGGCCGATCAGGTCACGGTCGACCGGTCCGCCTGGCGGGTGGTCACCAGGGTGGCACCCACCGAGGCGCAGTGGCAGGACCTCGAATTGGCCTGGCGGGTGGTGGCCCGGACGTCGTCCAACGCCATCGTCCTCGTGAACGACGGCCAGGCTGTCGGCATCGGATGCGGCCAGCAGAACCGGCGCGACGCCGGCCAGATCGCCTGCCAGAAGGCCGACGGGCGAGCGGCGGGCGGGGCCTACGCCAGCGACGCCTTCTTCCCTTTCCCCGACGGCCTCGACGGCGCCGGCGAGGCCGGGGCCGCCACGGTCATCCAACCCGGGGGATCGATCCGGGACGACGAGGTGATCGCCGCCGCCGACGAGAACGGCCTGGCCATGATCTTCACCGGCGAACGCCACTTCCGCCACTGATGACCGCCCGGGTGCTCGACGGCGAGGCGGTGGCCGCCGCCATCAGGGCCGGGCTCCGCACCCGGGTCGAGGCCCTCGCCGGGCGGGGGATCACCCCCGGACTCGGCACGATCCTGGTGGGCGACGACGGGCCGAGCGCGAACTACGTGGGCATGAAGCACCGGGACTGCGCGGAGTTGGGCATCGGGTCGGTGCACGAGCACCTGCCCGCCACCGCGACGCAGGCCGATCTCCGCGCGGTGATCGGGGCGTTCAACGCCGACCCCCTCATCGACGCCTACCTCGTCCAGTACCCGCTCCCACCCGGGCTCGACTACGAGTCGGTCCTGCTCGCCGTCGATCCCGCCAAGGACGTCGACGGGCTGCACCCCGTCAACCTGGGCAAGCTCGTGATGGGCGCCGACGGCCCGCTGCCGTGCACGCCCCACGGCATCCAGGTGCTCCTGGCGCACTACGACGTGCCGATCTCGGGCCGTCACGTGGTCATCGTGGGCCGGGGCGTCACCATCGGCCGGCCCCTGGCCAACCTGCTCTCGCTGAAGCGCCCGAACGCCAACGCCGCGGTCACGGTGGTCCACACCGGCGTGGCCGACATGGCCGGCTACACCCGCCAGGCCGACATCCTCGTCGCCGCCGCCGGGTCGCCCGGCATCATCACCGCAGACATGGTCAAGGCCGGCGCCGCCGTCGTCGCCGCCGGTGTGTCGTTCGAGGGGCGCAAGCTGGTTTCCGACGTGGACGACGGCGTCGCCGAGGTGGCCGGATGGCTGTCACCGCGTGTCGGCGGCGTGGGGCCCATGACCCGTGCGATGCTGTTGAAGAACACGGTCGAGGCGGCCGAGAGACGGGACGCCGGATTCGACCACGAGGATGGAGCGGGATGAGAGCACGCGTGCAGGTTTCCGGGCGCCTGATGTTGGCGCTGTTGGCGGTCACGACATTGGCGGGCGCCACGAGCGCCACCGCAGCCACCGCCGAGGGCACGGGCCAGCCAGAGATCGTCGGTGGTGTGCCTGCCGCCCCGGGCGAGTACCCGTACCAGGTGGCGCTGGTCCACCGCTGGGAGAACGACCCGGCCGCCGCCCAGTTCTGCGGCGGTTCGCTGATCTCGCCCGACACGGTGCTCACGGCCGCTCATTGCATGCCCGGCGAGACGGCCGCGGACGTCGACGTGCGCTCGGGCATCGTCGACCTGGTGGCCGACCAGGGCCATCGGGCGCACGTCCGCCAGATCCGCGTCCACCCCGGCTACGACCCGCACACGTCCGACAACGACCTGGCGATCCTGCAACTCGACCGTGCCCTGCCCGAGACCCCGGTGCAGATCGCGCAGACGAGCCAGACCGCGCGGTGGGCCCCCGGCACCGCCGCGACGATCACCGGCTGGGGTGACACCACCGGCAACGGCGACTATTCGACCGTTCTCCGCGAGGCGGAGGTCCCGGTTCTCGCCGACCCCGCCTGCGCGGCGGCCTACGGCAGCGAGTTCTTCGGCGGCCACATGCTGTGTGCCGGCCTCGTGGACCTGGGAGGGGTGGACACCTGCCAGGGCGACAGCGGCGGCCCGATCGTGGTCGACAACGCGGGTTCGCCTCTTCAGATCGGGGCGACGAGCTTCGGTGAAGGCTGTGCCCTTCCCGACTTCCCCGGGGTCTACACGCGCCTCGACACGTACTTCACACCCTTCATCGAGCGCTTCCTCGATCCGGACAGCGCGCCGGACGCGCCGCGGTCCGTGCGAGCCGGTTCGGCCTTCGCCGTGGCGCGGGTGACGTGGGTGCCGCCGTTCTTCGACGGTGGTACCCGGATCACCGGCTACCGGCTCACGTTCAGCCCGGGGGGACGGGTGGTGAGCGTGGCCGGGTCGGCACGGGCGGCCAACGTGGCGGGCCTGGCCAGGGGCGTGCGCTACACGGTCAACGTGAAGGCGCTCAACGCCGTCGGGGCCGGTCCGTCGGCTGCTACCAGCGTCCGGATCCCGTAACCTGCACCTCCCATGACCCGGATCACCGACCTCCTGGCCGCGGGCAGGACCTACTCGTTCGAGTTCTTCCCCCCGAAGAGCGACGAAGCCACCGCGCTGCTCGAAGAGACGATCGGTGAGCTCGAGCCGCTCGCGCCGTCGTTCGTGTCGGTCACCTACGGCGCCGGGGGAAGCACCCGTGAGCGCACCCGTGACGTGGTATTGCACATCAACCGTGACACCTCGATGACCGCGATGGCCCACCTCACCTGCATCGGGCACTCCCGCCAGGATTTGGTCGACATCCTCACCGAGTACCGCGACGCCGGCATCGAGAACATCCTGGCCCTCGCCGGTGACCCCCCGCCCGACGTCGACGCCGAGCCGGGCGAGCTCTCGTACGCGCTCGACCTGGTCGAGCTGGCACGTGGGTGCGATGGGTTCTCGGTCGGCGTGGCGGCCCATCCCGAGCTGCACCCCCGGTCGTCCAGCCGCGAGAGCGACCGCCGGCACCTGGCCGCCAAGCTGCGCGCCGCCGACTTCGGGATCACGCAGTTCTTCTTCCGCAGCACCGACTACCTCACCATGATCGACGAGCTCTCGGCCCTGGGCGTCACGACGCCGGTCCTCCCGGGCATCATGCCGGTCACCAACGCCGGGCAGGTGAAGCGCTTCGCCGAGATGGCCGGCGCCGAGTTCCCGGCCGAGCTCGGCGAGCGCCTGGTCGCGGCGAGCGACGATCCCGCAGAGGTGCGACGCATCGGCGTCGAGGTGGCCACCGAGCTGTGTCAGGAGCTCCTCGACGCAGGCGCCCCCGGCCTGCACTTCTACACGCTCAATCGCTCCACCGCGACCCGTGAGATCTACGCAAACCTGGGGCTCACAGCCGCCCACTAGGATCGGTCGATGGCCGACAAGATCACCGCAGCCGCCGACGGGGCCCTCGAAGTCTCCGACGAGCCCATCGTTCCCTACATCGAAGGCGACGGAATCGGTGTCGACATCTGGCCCGCCGCCCGCTCGGTGCTCGACGCCGCGGCGGCCAAGTACGGCAAGAAGATCGCCTGGAAAGAGGTCCTCGCCGGCCAGAAGGCCTTCGACGAGACCGGTGAGTGGCTCCCCGATGCCACCGTCGACGCCTTCCGCGAGCACCTGATCGGCATCAAGGGCCCGCTCACCACACCCGTCGGGGGCGGCATCCGCTCGCTGAACGTGGCGCTGCGCCAGATCCTCGACCTGTACGTCTGCCTTCGACCTGTGCGCTGGTTCACCGGCGTGCCGTCACCGGTGAAGCACCCCGAGTTGGTCGACATGGTGATCTTCCGCGAGAACACCGAAGACGTCTACGCCGGCCTCGAGGTCGAGCAGGGCTCACCCGAGGCGGCGAAGCTGATCGGGTACCTCCACGACGAGATGGGCTGGGACATCCGCCCCGACTCGGGCATCGGCATCAAGCCCGTGTCGATCACGGGGTCGAAGCGCCTGATCCGGGCCGCCGTCCAGTACGCCCTCGACCGCGGCCGCAAGAGCGTCACGCTGGTGCACAAGGGCAACATCCAGAAGTTCACCGAGGGGGCCTTCCGCAACTGGGGCTACGACCTCGTGCGCGACGAGTTCGCCGATGTGGCCGTCGGCTGGGACGACTGCGGTGGCGATCCCGGCGACAAGGTGCTGGTCAAGGACGCCATCGCCGACATCACCCTCCAGCAGGTGCTCACCCGACCTGACGACTTCGACGTCATCGCCACCCTGAACCTGAACGGTGACTACCTGTCCGACGCGTTGGCGGCCCAGGTGGGCGGCATCGGCATCGCTCCCGGCGGCAACATCAACTACGTCACCGGCCACGGGATCTTCGAGGCCACGCACGGCACGGCACCCAAGTACGCCGGCCAGGACAAGGTGAACCCGGGCTCACTGCTGCTCTCGGGCGTGCTGATGCTCGAGCACCTGGGGTGGCACGGAGCCGCCACCGACATCGTGGCCGCCCTCGAGGCCACCATCGCCGACAAGATCGTCACCTACGACTTCGCCCGCCTGATGGACGACGCCACCGAAGTGAAGACGAGCGAGTTCGCCAGCGCCATCGTCGACCGCCTGTAGGCCGCTGGTCTCGCTTGGTGCCCAGTCGGTCCGACGGGTCTGGTGCTCGCTCCTGGGGCGCCTGCGGCGCATGGGCTGGCGAAATCGTCGCTGTGCTCCAGCCGCGCCGTGCCTCCTTGCTCGGGGGCCCTTCGATCGCTCGGACAGGCGCTCTCGGATCGCCCGGTTGACTCTCTGGTGCACCTCGGATGGCTTGGAGGCTGGGGGTCGGTGGTGACTGCAAGCCTGGGGGCAGCCAGGGAACTTGGCGATCGACAAGATCCGCTCGGTCGCCACCCGCCACTGACCTCTTGCCTCCCGGGCTGCGGGCGCCCCGCATCCGATACCCACCGGTCGGCGCCTACCACGCATCGTCAGTCGGTCGATGGGCGACGGGCCCGGAGGGGTGGGATCTCCAGCGGAAGCGCGCGCTTGAGGAAGGCGTCGAACTTCGGGACGGTGAACGCGGCATAGCCGAACGTCGGCGTGTAGAGCAGGCCCTTGTCGATCAGGCGGGCTCGGGTCGGGCCGCACTGCTGAGACGTCCGCTTCAACATCACCGCGACGTCGGCGGCGGCGTGGGCCTCGGGCCCCAGCTCCGCCATGGCGCGGAGATATGCCCTCTCGAGGTCGGTGGTTCGATCGAGCCGCACCCTGAAGAAGCTGCTGTCCAGCTTCTCTTCCACGAATGCCACGGCGGTGGCGGCGTCAGCAGCACTGATGCCCGGGCCGTCGGCCAGGTCCCAGACGGCCTTGCCGAACTCCTGGATGAAGTAGGGGTAGCCCTCGCTGTAGTCGACGATCAGACGGGTGGCTCCTTCCTCGACCTCCACTTCCTGCGCCCGAGCAGGATCCTCCAACGCCCGAGCCGCATCCGGTCGTTGGAGCCTGCCTATCGCGGGAAACTTGAACAGCCGTTCGGCGTAGGACTTCGCCTCGCCGGCCAGCTCCGGGATCTGGGGAAGCCCGGCAGCGACCAGCGTGATGGGAAGCGTTCGTTGCACGCACCGATGGAGCGCCGAGATGAGTGACTCGAGCTGACCAACCGAGAGGAACTGGATCTCGTCCAGGAGGAAGATGACGCCGGTCTCGTGGTCCCGGGCAGCGTCGCCGAGCGCGACGAACAGATCCGTCAGGTCGGCGTCGAGCATCCCGCTGTCGGCGACGCCCTCTACTGCGTCGACCTCCAGACCGGCAGTGAGCCCGCCGTCGGGTGACACGGTGACGGAGAACGACCGGAGCGCGCCGGCCGCCCGCTTCGCCTTCTCCCGCCATGTGGAACGTGGTGCGATGCTCAGCAGTGCCCGACGCGCCTCCCTGGCCATGATCGAACGAAAGCCGTGGTCGTCGTGTTTGGACACCTCGATCTCCACTACCGCCCAACCGGCCTCTTCTGCTCGGGTTCGGAATTCGTTGAGCAGCACGGTCTTGCCGACACCGCGGAGTCCGGTGATGATCATCGATTGTTCGGCGTAGCCGGCGAGCAATCTGCCAAGGAGCAATTCGAATGTCTCGAGCTGGTCGTCGCGTCCTGCCAAGACCGGAGGACGGGCGCCCGCGTTCGGCGTGTATGGGTTGACCCTCGGATCCACACCGACACTTTACCTGGATGTCGATGGTTTATCATCGTTGGATAAACTCAGATAAAGATGAAAATCGTTGCTCGTCGAACAGCACCTCGAGGAGGGTTCCCGGGGTCTGCAGGCGGTACTGAACCGCACACCTCAGGAGCGACCGCCCGGCGCCGCGGAGGAGGGAGCACCATCCCCGTTCGTGTCACCGGGCCGGTAGCGTTCCGAGCATGAGGAACTACGACAAGCTCTACATCGACGGTGCCTGGGTCGAGCCCGACGGGACGGGCACCATCGACGTGATCAATGCCTCGACGGAAGAGGTCATGGGCTCGATCCCCGAGGGGACCGCCACCGACATCGACCGTGCCGTCGCCGCGGCAAAGGCCGCGTTCCAGACCTGGGGTCACACCTCGAAGGAGGAGCGGGGCAAGTACCTGCAGCGGCTGGCCGAGGGCCTGGGCGCACGCAGCGCCGAGATCGGCGAGGTCATCAGCCAAGAGGTCGGCATGCCGATCATGTGGGCCAACATGATCCAGGCGGGCCTGCCGGTGGGCAACGTGGCCAACTTCGTCGAGATCCTGGGCGACTTCGAGTTCGAGGAGGAGATCGGCAATTCGCTGGTCGTCAAGGAGCCCGTGGGTGTGGTCGGCGCCATCACTCCGTGGAACTACCCGCTGCACCAGATCATCGCCAAGGTGGCCCCGGCCCTCGCCGCGGGCTGCACCATCGTGTTGAAGCCGAGCGAGGTCGCCCCTCTGAACGCCTTCATCCTCGCCGAGGTGGTGGACGAGGTGGGCCTGCCCGCCGGTGTGTTCAACCTGGTCAGCGGTACGGGCCCGGTGGTGGGCGAGCGGCTCGCCGAGCACCCCGACGTCGACATGGTTTCGTTCACCGGGTCGACCGCCGCGGGCAAGCGGGTGGCCAAGGTGGCGGCCGACACGGTCAAGCGGGTCGCCCTGGAACTCGGCGGCAAGTCCGCCAACATCATCCTCGACGACGCCGACCTCGCCAAGGTGGTGCCGAAGGGGTTGTTCGCCTGCTACCTCAATTCGGGGCAGACCTGCACGGCCCACACCCGCATGCTGGTGCCCCGTGAGCGCCACGACGAGGTCGTCGAGCTCGCCAAGGCAGCGGCCGCGAGCTTCTCGGTGGGTCCCGCCAGCGGTGACGCCACGCTCGGCCCGCTCATCTCGGCGACCCAACGCGACCGCGTGCGCAGCTACATCGAGAAGGGCGTCGAGGAGGGTGCCGACCTCGTGGCCGGCGGCCCCGAGACACCCGAGGGCCTCGACACGGGCTACTTCGTGCAGCCCACCGTGTTCGCCAACGTGTCACCCGACATGACCATCGCTCAGGAGGAGATCTTCGGCCCGGTGCTGTCGATCATCCCGTACGAGGACGAAGAGGACGCCATCCGCATCGCCAACGGCACGCTGTACGGCCTCGCCGGCGGCGTGCAGTCGGCCGACCCGGCGCGGGCCGAGCGCGTCGCTCGTCGCATGCGGGCCGGGCAGATCGACATCAACGGTGGCGGGTACAACATCCTGGCGCCGTTCGGGGGTTACGGGCAGTCCGGAACCGGTCGTGAGAACGGGAAGTACGGCCTCGAGGAGTTCCTCGAGGTCAAGTCGATGCAGCGCTGAGCCGTTCCCGCGGCAGGCACCACGGCGGCCCGGCCGGTTTCTGGATGGCGAGGCCCGTTGGGTAGGTTCCACCTATGACTTCATCTCCGGTTCGGGTGGCGGTTACGGGTGCGGCAGGCCAGATCGGGTACTCGCTGCTCTTTCGCATTGCGTCGGGGCAGTTGCTCGGCCCCGAGCAGCCGGTGATCCTGCATCTGCTCGAGATCACACCGGCGCTCGACGGGCTGCGCGGCGTCGTGATGGAGCTCGAGGACTGCGCCTTCCCGCTGCTCAGCGGTGTCGTGGCGACCGACGACGCCGACGTGGCGTTCGGCGGGGTCGACTACGCGCTGCTCGTCGGGTCCCGCCCTCGCACGAAGGGCATGGAGCGGGGCGAGCTCCTCGCCGCCAACGGCGCCATCTTCACCGCCCAGGGCAAGGCGCTCTCCGACAACGCCGCCGACGGCGTGCGCATCCTCGTCGTCGGCAACCCGGCCAACACGAACTGCCTCATCGCCATGAACAACGCGCCGTCCATCCCGGCCGAGCGGTTCACGGCCATGACCCGGCTCGACCACAACCGGGCGCTGGCCCAGGTGGCGGTGAAGGCCGGGGTGGCGGTGAGTGAGGTCACCAACATGACGATCTGGGGCAACCACTCGGCCACCCAGTATCCCGACGTGTTCCACGCCCGGATCGGCGGGCGCAACGCCGCCGAGGTGATCGACGACGAGGCGTGGCTCGCCGACGACTTCATCCCCACCGTGCAGAAGCGGGGAGCGGCGATCATCGAGGCCCGTGGCCTGTCCAGCGCAGCGTCTGCCGCGAACGCCGCCATCGCCCACGTCCGCACCTGGGTCGACGGCACCCCCCCTGGCGACTGGGTGAGCATGGGCATCCCGTCCGACGGCTCGTACGGCGTGCCCGAGGGTCTCATCTCCTCGTTCCCCGTCACCACCGGCGACGGTGCCTACGAGATCGTCCAGGGGCTCGAGCTGAACGACTTCTCACGCGAGCGCATCGACGCCTCGGTGGCCGAGCTGGTCGACGAGCGCGACGCCGTGAAGGAGCTCGGCCTCATCTGATCTGTCCGATGCCCGAGGCAATGCCGGTCGGGTTCCGACCGCTATTGCCTCGGGAATGACGCAGGTGGGCTACTTCAGGAACTTGCTGGTGGTGTTGTCGGCGAGCACCTTTCCGCCGGTCTGACAGGCCGCGCAGTAGTTCACCGTGTAGCTGCGGTACTCGACGGCCCGCACGACGTCGCCGCAGGCAGGGCAGGGTTCGCCCTCGCGGTGGTGGACGGCGCTCGGCCGGTCTTTCGACGAGCTCATGTCGTCACGCTCCCGTTCGGCGACGAGCGACGTCGCGATCACCGTGCGGATTCCGTCAACCAGGCGTGCCACGTCGTCGGGGCTCAGCCTGGCCGCGTTGGCGAACGGCGAGAGCTTCGCGGCGTGGCAGATCTCGTTGGCCAGGCGGCGCCCGATCCCGGCCACGATCTGCTGGTTGCGGAGCGCACCGTGAAGCCGCATCGAATGCTCGGCCAGGATCGGGGCGAGCATGGCGGCATCGAGTGTGTCGGCATCGGGACCGAGGCCGAGGATCGGGCTCTGCGCCTCGACGTCTCCGGCCACCGCCCACACGCCGGCCCGCTTCTCGGTGCCGGCCTCGGTGAGGAGCAGGGCCCGGTCGTCGGTGAAGACCCAGCGGGCGAGCCCGCCCCGAGGCTTCGCGCTCTGCTTCGGGTCGGGCTTCAGGCGCCCGCCCTGCATGAGGTGCACCACGAACGTGACTGGGGGGAACTCGAGCAGCAGGTACTTGCCCCGCCGGCCCACCCGGCCGAGGGGCGTGCCCACGGCCTCGTCGGGCGCCGGTGTGTAGGTCTTCAACGCGGTGAACGCGATGGGGCGGAACGAGGCCAGTTCGGCCCCGGCGAACGCGGCGGTGAGCCGCTCGGCGTGGGCCTGGAGCTCCGGCATCTCGGGCACCGGGTCAACCTAGCCACCGTCTGGGTCAGGTCCGGTCGGCGGCAGCCGTCGGTCGGGGCGCGCCTGTTCGTCAGTACGTGGTCGAGGCCCGCACGGCGGCGAGGGCGTCGCCGATCCGGGCCAGCGCACCTGCCGCGGCGAGCAGGGCGCCGCCGTCACCCGCGAGGCTGATGTCCCCGGCCATGAGAGCGGCCTGGGCGCGGCGTTCGCCGCTCGCCACGGCAGCTGCGGTGGCGTAGGTCTGGGTGAACGTCGCGGCAGGCTCGGCAGCGGCGCCGTGGGTGAGGTGGATGCCGTGCTCGTCGATGTCGACCACCCAGGTGACGTCGCCGTCGGGGCCGTCGGTCACGGTCTGCTGGATCGTGACCCGGGTGTCCACCACAACCACGTCGGCGAGTGCCTCGGCCACGGCGGTGAACCAGTCGTCGCTGAGGTACCGGGCCATCCCCCGAGCTTGGCACGGTTACGATCCGTGGCCGTGCCGGAGATCGGGCGGGGAGAGGCGGTGTTCGGCCACGAGCCGGTGACGGGGGAGTGGCGACTCCTCGACGGGCCCGACGACGTGCTCGACCTGATGGACAACGGCGCCGAAGGGATCGTGGCGGTGGTGCGCGATGCGGGCGCCACGTTCCTGGCGCCGATCTACCACGAGCTCACGGGCATCATCTGCACCGGGGGCACCCTGCGCAGCCACATCGGCATCGTCAGCCGCGAGTTCCAGGTGCCGTGCGTCATGGGGGCGAGCTTCCCCGACGGCGAGCCCGACAACGGCGACCAGGTGACGATCGACAACGGGGTGGTCCTGTCCGGTCCCGGCGGCGCTCGACGCGACGAGCGAGGGACGAGCGAGTCATGACGGTGCGATGAGCGATCAGCGAAGAGCGATAGAAGAGGCCAACCGCCTGATCGCCTACCACGCGCCGATCTCGAAGCAGCTGACCGAGGAACGCACGTCGCTCGAGTCGAAGCTCATCCCCGTCACGGCCTACATCGTCGTGGCGTGCGTCGAGTCCTGGTACCGGTACCCCGAGATGATGCGCGAGATCGAGCAGGCCATGTCCGCCGAGGAGGTCGGCCGCGCCGGCCGTCGCCCGGGGAGCCAGGTCAACACCGTCTACCTGTGGTCGATCGCCAACTTCTGGCTGCTCGGCCGCAAGATCATGGCGATGGTCGACCCGGCGGCGTCCAACGACCCGCAACCGGCGTTCACCGTGCTCGACTTCTGGGAGCGCGCCGCGATGGCGTTCCGTGGTGACGACGGCACCCGCCAGGCCGTAGATGCCGGAGGTGTCGTCCGCCCCTACGACGACACCGTCGTGGCCACCCTGCTCGAGGGCGCCGCATCCGTCGACGACGAGCGCCGGGCAACCATCAAGCGCCTCAACGCCACCCTCATCAACTACCTGTTCCTCATGTACTTCGACACCAGGGTGGGCTCGGGCGACACCGGCCCCTACCCGCTGCCCGACGGGCGCACGCTGGTCGTGCGCGACTACTACCGAATGGGCCGCAGCGACTTCTGGTGGTCCGATGTCGCCGCCGACGTGCCCTACAATCACCTCACGGCCGCGCTCGTCTTCGATGACGTCGCGGTGAGGATCACCGACTTCGGCACGGCGAACACCGACCCCGAGGACTACCTCGACCGCCTGGTCGGCTTCGGGCTCTTCACCACCGACACCCCCGATCGCTCGCTGCAACCGGTGCCCGACGAAGAGATACCCGGCATCCTCGCCGAGGTCCGCAAGGCGCAGTCGCAGCACTACCGCAACATCGCGGCGATGAGCCGGGACGAGAAGATCCGCTGCGGCGCGTACGTGTACTTCTCGTTCCTCAGGCCCTTCGCCGATGCCGCCGGGGTCGGCGACCAGCTCGACTGGACCGTCCCCCGGGACGTCCCCGACCCGCTCTACCAGTTGCTCTCGGCCATGGAGGGCGAGAACGCCGGTGTGGGCGACGAGGAGTACTACACCCTGATCCCCTGAGGTCGCGCCTACGCTCCGGCGATGGCTGAGCTCATCGAGGATCCTGCGAACGAGGGCCGCCACGTTCCCGGCGACGAGCGCTACTGGAACGAGTCGTGGTACCTCGACTTCGCGTCGGACGACGGCCGACTCGGTGGCTACGTCCGCACCGGCCTGTATCCCAACCTCGGTGTGTGCTGGTACTGGGCCGCTCTGGTGGGCGAGGGCCGTCCCCTCGTCACCGTGATCGACCACGAGGTGGCCATCCCTCCGGCGCCGGCGCTTGCCGTCCGCGGCGACGGGCTCTGGACCGACTACGTGGTCGAGACCCCGTGGCGGCACGTGTCGTTGGGCCTGGAGGCGTTCGGCGTGGCCCTTGACGACCCCGCGGCCACCTATGGCGATCTGCGGGGCGATCGCACGGCACTGGGCTTCGAGCTCGACTGGGAGACGCAGGGCGAGCCGTTCCCCTTCCCGCTTGGCATCACCCGGTACGAGGTTCCCTGCCGGGTGCACGGCGAGATCCTGGTGGCCGACGAGAAGATCGAGTTCGAGGGCTCCGGCCAGCGAGACCACTCGTGGGGTGTGCGCGACTGGTGGGCGATGTCGCACAACTGGAGCGAGGGTGCCCTCGAGGACGGCACCCGCTTCCACGGCACCCATGCGATGCCCGGGTGGGGCGACTGGTCGATCGGGTACGTGCAGCCGCCAGGCGGCACCCCGCAGGGCGACTTCGGGAGCTACCACACCGACACCGAGTTCGACCCCGAGGGCCTGCCGGTCACGGCGCACATGACGATGCCGGGCCTCGACCTCCAGGTCGAGTCCGTCGCCCACGCGCCGGTGCTGCTCACCTCGCCCGAAGGCGAGCTGTCGCGCTTTCCCCGTTCGCTCGTGCGGTATCAGGAGGCCGACGGCCGGAAGGGTGTCGGCTGGATCGAGTACGGCCAACCCCAGAAGGCATCCCCGCACGTGCTGCCACCGCCCGTCTGACGGCGACGGCCGTCAGTCGGTGGGGATCTCGGGGCCGAAGATCTCGTCTTCGTGCTCCTGCAATTCTTCGGGGGTCGGCTTGGGCGCCCGACGGGCACGGATGACCTCGACCATGACCGGGATCAGTGACAGGCCGATGATGCCGAGGATGGCGAGTTCCAGGTTGTCCTCGACCCACGGGACCCGGTCGCCGAGCACGTAGCCGAGCGTGGTGATGCCGACGGCCCAGAGGAACCCGCCGAGCACGTTGAACACCAGGAACGTGCGGTAGTGCATACGCCCGACGCCCGCCACGATGGGGGCGAACGTGCGCACCACCGGCACGAAACGGGCGAGCACGATGGTCTTCGAGCCGTGGCGCTCGAAGAACTCCTGCGACCGCTCGATGTACTCCTGCTTGAAGATGCGCGAGTCGGGCCGGCGGAACAGCGCCGGGCCGACCTTGCGGCCGAACACGTAGCCCACCTGGTCGCCGGCGACGGCGGCGACGAAGCAGCCGAGCAGCAGGACCGGCAGGGGAGCCAGGTTGCCCTGCGACGACAGCAGACCCGCCGTGAACAGCAACGAGTCGCCCGGGAGAAAGAAGCCGAAGAACAGCCCCGACTCGGCGAAGACGATCAGGAAGAGACCGAGGGCCCCGGCCACGTCGAGCAGGTGCTCGGGGTCGAGGCCCCCCGCGGCGATCACGGTGGGGGGCATCTCAGATCAGTTCTCCTCGGATCGCGACGGGCGCCTCATCGCTCAGGCCGAGATCTCCTCAGGGTGATGACCCTGGGGCTCGATCGGGGCGTCCATGCCGGGAGCGTCACGCTTCGAGAAGCTGATGGCGCCGAGCAGCACCACGAGCGACACGGCGGCGATACCGAGGCGGGCGGCGTCGTTGTCCTGAAGGCTGATGATGGCCGGCAGGAGCAGGAGCGACACCAGGTTCATCACCTTGATGAGCGGGTTGAGGGCCGGGCCGGCGGTGTCCTTGAACGGGTCGCCGACGGTGTCGCCGATGACCGCCGCGGTGTGGGCATCCGAGCCCTTGCCCCCCTCGTTGCCGTCCTCGATGTACTTCTTGGCGTTGTCCCACGCGCCACCGGCGTTGTTCTGGTAGTTGGCCATGAGCTGGCCGGTGAGGATGACTGCGGCCAGGAAGGCGCCGAGGGCGTAGAAGTTGATGCCGAACCCGATGATGACCGGCGTGAGCACCGCGAGCAGTGCCGGGGTGGCGAGCTCACGAAGCGAGGCCGTGGTGCAGATGTCGATGACCGGGCCATAGTCGGGGCGCTTGGTGCCCGCCATGATCTTGCCGTCGGCGAACTGGCGGCGGACCTCCTGCACCACGGTGCCGGCGGTACGACCGACGGCCCGGATGGCGAGCGAGCTGAACATGAAGGCGATCGAGCCGCCGATGAGCAGCCCGATGAAGGTCTTCGGGTCGGCCACGTTGATCTGGATCGACTGGAAGATGTTCTCGCCCGGCTTGATGAGCTCGGGGAGCTCGTCGGCGATCACCTCGATGAACGAGGCGAAGAGCGCCACCGCTGCGATGACGGCCGAGCCGATGGCGAAGCCCTTGGTGACGGCCTTGGTGGTGTTGCCCACGGCGTCGAGGCTGACCATGATCCGCTCGGCCTCGCCCTCGAACTCGCCCGACATCTCGGCGATGCCGGCGGCGTTGTCGGCGACCGGCCCGAACGTGTCCTCCGACACGACCACGCCGGTGGTGGCGAGCATGCCCATGCCGGCGAGGGCGACGAGGTAGAAGACGAACTGGATGTTGCCGCCGCCGAGGGCGATGGCGGCGCCGAGCGCGCCGGCGATGGCCACGATGGCCCACACGCTCGACTCGAGTCCCGAGCTGATGCCCGAGAGCACCGTGGTGGCCGGGCCGGTTCGGGCGGCGACCGCGATGTCCTGCACCGGCTTGTGCTCGGTGGACGTGTAGTACTCGGTGAGGCGGCTCACGACCTGGGCCAGCACGAGGCCGGCGATCACGGCGCCGAGCATGCGCCACCCGGCGTTGCTCACGTAGCCGTCGAGGTCGGGGTTGCCGATGTCGTTGCCCACGTAGAGCACGGCGACGGCGCCGGTGCCGATGACCGTGAGGACGCTGGCCACGGCGAAGCCACGGTTGATCGGCGCCATGGCCGACTTGTCCTTGTCGGTGGCCCGCACCGAGAACACGCCGACGATCGACGCCAGCACGCCGATGGCGCGCGCAGCGACCGGGAAGATGAGGCCGAGGGCCGGGTTGGCGCCGATCGAGTCGAACGCGGCGACGCCCAGGATGATGGAGGCGACGAGGGTGACCTCGTAGCTCTCGAAGAGGTCGGACGCCATACCGGCGCAGTCGCCCACGTTGTCGCCGACGTTGTCGGCAATGGTGGCGGGGTTACGAGGGTCGTCCTCGGGGATGCCGGCCTCGACCTTGCCCACGAGGTCGGCGCCGACATCGGCAGCCTTGGTGAAGATTCCGCCGCCGACACGGAGGAACAGGGCCAGGAGCGAGCCACCGAAGCCGAAGCCGATGAGGATCGCCGAGGCGGTGTTCTGGAAGATCATGATGATCAACGTGGCGCCGAGGAGTCCCAGGCCGACGGTGAACATGCCGGCGACGCCGCCGGTGCGGAAGGCGACCTGCAGGGCAGCGGGCATCGAGCCGGACTTGGCGGCGGCGGCCGTGCGCACGTTGCCCCGCACGGCAAGGCTCATGCCGATGAAGCCGGTGAGGCCCGACAGGAAGCAACCGGCGATGAACGCCAGGGTCCGGAACAGGCCCGACTGGAAGAAGGTCAGTGCGGTGGCACCGTCCGGCTTCAGCACCTCGGTCGAGGTGAGGAACACGATGATGGCGACGGGCACCACGATCACGGCGATCGTGCGGAACTGCCGCTTGAGGTAGGCCATGGCCCCCTCCTGGATCGCCGCGGCGATCTCGCGCATCTTGTCGGTGCCGGTGTCGGCGTCGAGCACCGATCGCACCAGGAACGCGCCGACAGCCAGCGCCAGGAGCGCGGTGGCCGCCGAGAAGTACAACCAGAACCATTCGCCACCGCCGAGGGTGAACTCCTGGTAGCCACCTTCGGCAGCGAGGACGTTGAGTATGGGCAAGGTGCTTCCTTTGGTCGCAGACAGCCGTGTGCTGCCTGTCCGTCATGAGGTCGGGCGCGCCGATCGGGAGTCAGACCAGCGTCATGCCGCCTAGAGGATTACCCACCGACCGCGCGTCAGGCCAATCCATGGCCTCGGCATCGGCCAGATCGCCGTCGTCGACTCCGTCGGACGCTGGGGGACGCCGGGACGCCCGCCCGCCCGACGAGCGTGCACGCGGCGCTCTGCTCGAGGGCTTACGGCGCCCACCTCGCACCTCTGGCGCTCGGGGTGCACGGCTGCGCCATCCTGAGGTCGAGCCCGCGCTCACCCTTCGCCTCGGACCTTCTCCTTTGGCCGCCTTTGGCCGGAAGATCATGGAAGATACTGAAACATATTTCTTCCTACTGCCTGAGTACCTCCCTGGGTACGATGGCGTCCATGAGCCCCGTGACCAGGCGATCCATCTCCCTCCCCGAGGACATCGATTCCGCCGTCGAAGCGGCGGCCGTGGCGGCCGGCCTCAGCGTGAGCGCGTGGCTGGCCGACCTGATCGAGCGTCACTTCCGGATCGAATGGGGGTTGGCCGGCGTCGCCGAGTGGGAGGCCGAGCACGGCGCCATCACGGACGAGGAGATGGCGGAGGAGCGCGCTCGGGTCGAGCGGCTCTGGCGGGACCAGGGCCCCGGGCCCATCCGGTCGCGTTCTGCGTGATGTCGGGCATCACCTACGACACGGGCGCCCTCCTGGCCGCAGAGCGAAACGTCCGCAGGGTCTGGTTGGCGCATCGGACGTTGCTGAGCGCTGGGCTGATGCCCGTGGTGCCGGCACCGGTCCTCGCCGAGGCCTGGCGCGGGGGCGGGCCCCGGCAGGCCAACCTGGCCCGGTTCCTGCGAGGGTGCCGGGTCGAGGCGATGGACGAGCGCCGGGCGCGTGCGGTCGGCGTGCTGAGCGCGCGGTCAGGGCATCAGGACATCGTGGACGTGGCGGTGGTGGAGGGCGCGGCACGGCGCCGCGACCGGGTCATCACCTCGGACCCGGGCGACATCACTCTTCTCGCCGCCGTCGCCGACGGCGAGATCCGGATCGACGTGGTGTAACGCCGCCGACGTGCGCACGCCGCCTCGATCCTGCGTTTCCGGCTGTTCAACGGTTTGCGACGAGGAGGAGACGGCGATGATCGGGCGAGCGGCCTACACGCGGTCGTAGAGGATGGCCCGCTTCACTTCTTCGATGGCCTGGGTGACCTTGATGTCGCGGGGGCAGGCCTCGGAGCAGTTGAACGCCGTGCGGCAGCGCCACACGCCCGACTTCTCGTTCAGGATGTCGAGGCGTTCGGCCGCGCCCTCGTCGCGGCTGTCGAAGATGAAGCGATGGGCATTCACGATGGCCGCGGGGCCCACGTACGACGAGTTGCCCCAGTACACGGGGCACGACGTGGTGCACGCGGCGCAGAGGATGCACTTGGTGGTGTCGTCGAAGCGCTCGCGGTCTTCCGAGCTCTGGTAGCGCTCGGTGTAGCCGGGGTCGCCGTCGTTGATCAGGTACGGCATCACCGACCGGTACTGCGCGAAGAACGGCTCCATGTCGACCACGAGGTCCTTGATGACCGGCAGGCCGCGGATGGGCTCGACGGTGACGGTGGAGCCGGCGTCCTTGATGAGCAGGGTGCACGCGAGCGCGTTGACCCCGTTGATCAACATGGCGTCGGAGCCGCACACGCCGTGGGCGCACGAACGTCGGAGGGCGAGGGTGCCGTCGTGGTGGTACTTCACCTCGTGGAGGGCGTCGAGCACCCGATCGGTGCCCTCCATCTCCACGTGGTAGCTCTCCCAATGGGGCTTGGTCTCGACCTCGGGGTTGTACCGCTTGATCCTGACCTCGACCTTGAACAGCTCGACGGCGGCTGCCGGGGTCGTCGCGGCTCCGGTGGTGGCGGTTTCAGGCATCAGTACTTACGCTCCATCGGCTCGTAGCGGCCACCGATCACCGGTTTGTAGGACAGGGTGATCGAGCCGTCGTCGTTCAAGGTCGCCAGCGTGTGCTTCATCCACTCGGCGTCGTCACGGGCGGTGTAGTCGTCGCGGGCGTGGGCGCCGCGGCTCTCGGTGCGGGCACGGGCGCTCTTCACCGTCACGTCGGCGAGGTCGAGCAGGTAGCTCACCTCGAGCGCCTCGGTGAGGTCGTAGTTGAACGTTTCGCCCTTGTCCTGGATGGCCACGTCCTCGTAGGCGCCCTTGAGGTCGGCAACCGTGCCCTCGGCGTGGGCGAGGGTGGCGTCGGTGCGGAAGACCGTCGCGTCCTTGGTCATGTCCTCCTGCAGGGCGGTGCGTATGTCGGCGTAGTTCTCGGTGCCCTTGCCCGCCTTGAGCTTGTCGATCCGGGCGGCCACGTCCCGCTCGGCCCCCGGGGCCAGGTCGGGCATGCCCACGCTGTTCACGTAGCGCGAGAGGTCCTTTCCGCCACGACGGCCGAACACCACGATGTCGAGCAGCGAGTTGGTGCCGAGGCGGTTGGCGCCGTGCACCGAGACGCAGGCGCACTCGCCGGCGGCGTAGAGCCCGGGCATCACGGTGTTCTGGTCGTCGACCACCACCTGGCCGTCGACGTTGGTGGGAATGCCGCCCATGGCGTAGTGGGCGGTGGGCTGGATGGGGATCGGGTCCGTCTTCGGCTCGATGCCCTGGTAGGTCCTGACGAAGTCGCTGATGTCGGGCAGCTTGGCGTCGATCTGCTCGGGCGGCAGGTGGGTGAGGTCGAGGTGCACGAAGTCGCCGTGGATGCCGCAGCCGCGACCTTCGAGGATCTCGGTCATGATCGAGCGCGACACCATGTCGCGGGGTGCGAGGTCCTTCACCGTCGGGGCGTAGCGCTCCATGAACCGCTCGCCGTCCTTGTTGCGCAGGATGCCGCCCTCGCCACGGGCGGCCTCGGACAGCAGGATGCCGAGCTTGTAGATGCCCGTGGGGTGGAACTGGAAGAACTCCATGTCCTGCATGGGAATGCCCCGCCGCAGCAGCAGGCCCGGGCCGTCACCGGTCATGCTGACGGCGTTGGACGAGACCTTGAACATGCGGCCGAACCCGCCGGAGGCGAACAGCACACCCTTGGCCTGGAACACGTGCAGGTCGCCGGTCGCCATCTCGTAGGCGACGACCGCGGACACGCGCTTGCCGGTGTCGCTGTCGGGGTCGTCGGTGAAGGCGATGTCGAGCACGAGGAACTCGTTGAAGAAGTTGACCCCACGCTTCACGGACTGCTGGAAGAGGGTCTGGAGGATCATGTGGCCGGTGCGGTCGGCCGAGTAGCAGGCCCGGCGCACCGGTGCCTCGCCGTGGTTGCGGGTGTGGCCGCCGAAGCGGCGCTGGTCGATCTTGCCGTCGGGAGTGCGGTTGAAGGGCAGCCCGAAGTGCTCGAGCTCGATCACGGCGTCGATGGCCTCGCGGCACATCACGTCGATCGCCGGCTGGTCGCCGAGGTAGTCGGCGCCCTTCACCGTGTCGAACGCGTGCCACTCCCACGAATCGTCCTCGACGTTGGCGAGGGCGGCGCACATGCCGCCCTGCGCCGCGCCCGTGTGTGAGCGGGTGGGGTAGAGCTTGGTGAGCACCGCGACGCTGCAGGTGCCCGCGACCTCGATGGCGGCGCGGAGGCCGGCGCCGCCGGCGCCGACGATCACCGCGTCGTAGCTGTGGTGATGGACTTTCACGCCGCCACTTTTCCACGCGTCACCTGAATGCACCGCATTGGGTGGCTGCGGAGGCCGCCGCCCACCTTCCTCGGGTGACCTGTCGGAGGGTCGGGCATCGTCCACCGCCCGCTCCGCCGGGCCCGTCAGGTCGGCGGCGTGTTCGGGGAATGACTCAGGACGTCGCCAGAACGGCCGATCGCGGGGGTCTCGCCCTCGAACCCGATCTCGAGGGGGGCGTTGGACGCCGATCGGCGGACATCGTGTTGCGATCGGGTACCCGACCCCCTTCCGGGATGGTGCAACGTGGCCGTAAGTGCTTCCTCTCGGGCGGCATCACAGGAGCGGACGAGGCAGCGCCTGCTCGATGCCGCCGGACAACGGTTCGAACGGGACGGCTACTTCGGGACTTCGCTCGCCCAGATCGCCGCCGACGCCGACCTCACCAAGGGCGCGGTCTACGCCAACTTCGCGTCCAAGGCCGACCTCTTCCAGGCGGTCCGCCAGGAGTGGTCGCTGCGCGGGCTGCGCGAGCTGGTGGCCGCGCTCGAGGGCGTCAGCGACCTCGACGTGTGGATCGACCTGGTGTCCGACTGGGTGGCCACCCTGGGCGGCGAGTCCGACCGGCACCTGAGCGCCTACGCCGAGTTCCTGGTGGAAGCGGCCAGCACGGCGGCCACCGCGGCCGCGTCCCGAGAGCCCTACCGAGCCAACCGAGCGCTCGTCGCGCAGCTGGTGACCGCCGAGCTCGCCCGGGTCAGCGGTATCGAGGTCGACCCGGACCGCATCGGGACGCCCGTCGACGTGTTCCTGGCCACGCTTGCGGGGCTGGGCGTCACCCGCCGGCTCGATCCCGAGATCTCGGTCGAGACCTACGGAGCCGCCCTCCGCAACCTGATCGCGGGCGCGCTGGCGACGACCGATCGCCGCTGACCGCCACCGAGCGCGGCGCGGCCCGAGGTCGGTCCGGATGGCGATCCGGCCGATGGTGGCCCGGGCTCAGCCGATGACGGTTTCGTACTGGTTGGTGACCTCGTCGAGGTCTCCGGCGCCCAGGGCGAGGCCAATGGTCAGCGCCCCGGGGGCGTCGGGCACCTCGAGGTCGAGCGCCCCGATGCGGGTGCACTCGTCGGCGGAAAGGTCGCCCTGCCAGGCCCACGACTCCTCGCCGCCGGGCCAGCAGACGGTGGCTCGTACCCGGGCGCCCCTCACCAGTCGGTGCAGGTCCGACACGGCATGGATGTCGAGGGTGAGGCGGTCGCCCGGCCGCACCGACGCCGGTGGGCGCTCACAGACCACGATGACCGGCCGACAGGCCTCGACCAGCGCGTCGAACCCCGCCTTCGGGGCGCGGTCGTGGCCGAGCACGCTCCAGGTGACCGCGGGGTGGGCGTCGGCGAAGCAGAACTGCGCGAAGCCGCCCGTCGGCCGGTACTTCAGCTTGCGGAGAGCCTCGATGTGGTGCTTGATCACCACTGCCTGGTAGCGCTGGGTGGCGTCGCGCCAGGCGTCGAAGTCGTCGTGGTCGGCGGGTGGCACGTATCGGTCGAAGGCGCTCTTCTGGAGGTTGTGGGTGCGACCCAGACCCTCCCAGTCGAGGTCGGGCCATCGCTCGGGCTGGCAGAAGTCAGCCGTCGTCGGCACGGCCTGGGCGCCGAACTCGGTGACGAAGCGGGCCAGGCGAGGGATGCGTCGCAGAAGCGCGGGGAAGTCGCGCTCGTCGCCGAAGTACCAGCCGAAGTAGGTGTGGGTGTCGGTGCCGTCGAGCTGGGGCAGGTGGGGAAGCATCCCCGAATGGGCGATCACCGGTCGTGACGGGTCGCTCCGGCGGAGCGCCCGCTTGATCGACCGGTCGAGGATCGACCGGTTCCAGGTCGGCAGCTCCTGGGCGACGAGGCTCCGGAGGGCGAGCTTGCGCGCCTCGGCCGGATTCGCCAGGGCTGCTGCGTCGATGTCGATCGCCATGGGCTCGTTGTGCCCGCACCAGATGGCCACCGACGGGTGGTGGCCGAGCAGCTCGACCGCCTTGCGGGCCTGACGCACCGCCTGTTTCCGCACGCCCCTGGCGTAACCCCACTGGAGGGGGAGGTCCTGCCACAGCAGCAGGCCGGTCTCGTCGGCCGCGTCGTAGAGCTCGGGGCGGCTGATGTGGGCATGCAGGCGCAGGAAGTCGAGCCCGGCGTCGCGGGCCAGCGTGACATCGCCGGCGAGGTCCGCGGCCGAGGCTTCCGCGAGTGCCTGGCGCGTGGGCCCCTGGTTGGAGCCCTTGAGGAAGATCCGCTCACCGTTGACGTGGCAGACCCAGTTGCGCAGCTCGACCGACCGCAGTCCGATTCGTCGGGTCACCTCGTGGCTGACTGCTCCGTCCGCGGTGCGGACCTCGATGGTCACGTCGTGCAGCGGCTGGTCACCGAGCGACCAGGGCCACCACCGTGCCGGGTTCGGCACCGCGACGGTCCACTCGACCTGGTTCTCGCCCGCCGCCAGCGGGTGGTCGGCCCGTTGATCGACCAACGTGGCGCCGCCGTCGGGCGACGAGACGGTGGTGCGGACCTCGACGCTCCGCGCCTCCTCGGTGTCGATCACGACCGCCACGGCCAGCGTGGCCTGTGCCTCGCTGGCGTCCCGGCAGACCACGAGGGGTCGTCGGAGGCGGACGGGGCCCGTCTCCTCCAGTCGCACCGGGCGCCAGATGCCACCCGGGTTGCGGTCGGGATCGTGGCAGTCCCAGTGCTGGAACACGCCGGTGAGGTTGCGCTTGGCCGCCTTGTCGGTCTGTGGCGCGCAGACGACCTCGAGCGCGAGCGAATGCTCGGAGCGCGCCCGGAGCGCTTCGGTCACCTCGAAGGTGTGGTGGAAGAAGTAGCCCTCGGTGGCGCCGACGTAACCCTCGTCGAGCCAGACGTCGCCCTGGTAGAAGAGGCCGTCGAGCACCAGCCATGAGCGACGGTCGTCCTCGGGTCGAGCGGTGTCGAACGACCGGCGGTACAGGAGCGGCCCGTCGGCGCCGGTGAACGCGGGCGTGGACGACCAGTGCCCGGGCACCTCGATCGCCTCCCACCCGTCGTCCGCGAACCCGTCGGTGGTGAACGAGCGGCGCAGCGCCTCGTCAGCGATCGCCGCCCGCCAGGTGCCGGAGAGGTTCTGCGTCAAGACGCAGAGGGTAATGGGGTCGACCGCCGCGGCCGAGCGGGTCCCCGGTAACTTGGGCCGATGTCGTCCCGCCCCGCAACCATCGGTCAGCTCCGCGATGCCGGATGGGAGTCCGTGCCCGTCAAGGACGAGGTGCGGCGAAACGCCGTCGCCCGGATCACCGCCGGTGAGGCGTTGTTCCCGTCGGTCCTCGGCTACGAGGAGACGGTGATGCCCCAGCTCGAGAACGCGCTGCTGGCGGGCCACGACGTGATCTTCCTCGGCGAGCGGGGCCAGGCCAAGACCCGCATGATCCGCTCGCTCACCGGTCTGCTCGACGAGTGGATGCCCATCGTCGTCGGCTCCGAGATCAACGACGACCCGTACGCTCCGGTGTCGAAGCACGCCCGCGACCTGGTCGCCGAGCACGGTGACGACACGCCCATCGAGTGGGTGCACCGCGACACCCGATACGGCGAGAAGCTGGCCACGCCCGACACGTCGATCGCGGATCTCATCGGTGAGGTCGATCCCATCAAGGTGGCCGAGGGCCGCTATCTGTCCGACGAGCTCACCCTCCACTACGGGCTGGTGCCCCGCACGAACCGCGGCATCTTCGCCATCAACGAGCTGCCCGACCTGTCGGAGCGCATCCAGGTGGGCCTGCTCAACGTGCTCGAGGAGCGCGACATCCAGGTGCGGGGCTACAAGATCCGGCTACCGCTCGACGTCATGTTGTTCGCGTCGGCCAACCCCGAGGACTACACGAACCGGGGGCGCATCATCACTCCGCTGAAGGACCGCTTCGGCGCCCAGATCCGCACCCACTACCCGCTCGACGTCGAGACCGAGGTAGCCATCGCCGCCCAGGAGGCCCGGCCTTTCGACGTGGCGGGCGTGCGGGTGAGTGTGCCCGAGTACATGACCGAGATCGTGGCCACCATCAGCCACCTGGCCCGCCAGAGCCCTCACATCAACCAGGCGTCCGGCGTGTCGGTGCGGCTCACCGTCTCCAATGAGGAGACCCTGGTGGCCAACGCCACCCGACGTGCGCTCCGTCTCGGCGAGTCCGACGTGGTGCCCCGGGTCAGCGACCTCGAGGCGCTGGCCTCGTCCACCGCGGGCAAGGTCGAGATCGAGGCGATCGAAGAGGGCCGCGACGCCCAGATCGTCGAGCAGCTGATGAAGGCCGCGGTGCTCACCGTGTTCAAGGACCGCTTCGCGATCGACGAGCTGCGGGGCGTGCTCGACGCGTTCGACGAGGGCACGGTCGTGAACGCCGGCGAGGACGTGGGCGCCAACGACTACGCCCAGCTGGTCACGTCCATCCCCGCGCTGCGCGACCCAGTTCGTCGGCTCACCGACGACGAGTCGCCCGCCGCCCTCGCCGGAGCGGTCGAGTTGATCCTCGAGGGCCTGCACCTCTCCAAGCGCCTCAACAAAGAGGCCGTCGGCGCTCGCGCCACCTACCGCGGGCGGAGCTGATCGGCGGCGCCGGTCGCGTCGCGCCATCGGCGCATTACCGTGATGTCCGTGGCGGGCTGAGGCAGAGGCCGTCCACCGAAGGGGGACTGGCGTGAGTGGACGGGGTATCAGGCGTCGGAGAGCCGTGGCCCTCGCGGGGGTGCTGCTTGCGGGCGCTCTGGTCGTGGTCGACCCGTCCCCTGCCGCCGCGGCGCAACCTCCCCAGTTCGTGCGTGCGTGGGGGACGGTGGAGGCCACCGACGCCGACCTGCGGGCACCGTCCGGTGTGGCGGTGAGTGCCGCGGGCGAGGTGTTCGTGTTGGACACGGAGCGGGACGCGGTGCAGGTGTACGACCGCGACGGCGCCTACCTGCGCCGGTGGACGGTGGCCACCACCGCTTCCGGGGTCGCGGTGTCGCCCGCCGATGGGAACGTGCGCGTGCTGCGCCAGTGCGGGGTCGCTGAGTACACACCGGCCGGCGCCAGCGTCCGCGCGTGGGGCTCGTGCGGGACCGCGGCGGGCACGCTGCCCACCAGCCCGGCCGCGCTGGCGATCGCCGCGGGGGGCGACGTCTACGTGGCCGACGCCACCAACGACCGCATCAGCCGCTTCAGCGCGACCGGCACGTTCCTGCAAGCGTGGGGCAGTTCGGGCACCACCGACGGGAGGTTCCGCGATCCGTCCGCCGTCGCGGTCGGCGCGACCGGCGACGTCTACGTGGGCGACAGGACCCGCGACGACGTACAGCAGTTCAGCGCAGCCGGCGCCTTCGTGCGGAAGTGGGGGAGCACGGGTAGCGCCGACGGCCAGTTCGGCTCGATTACCGGCATGGCCACCGGCACCGACGGGTCGGTCTACGCCGCCGATGTCGACCGTGTGCAGCAGTTCGGCGCCGCCGGCGTCTTCGTCCGCTCGTGGGGGCGCGAGGGCACGTTGCCGGGCCAGTTGGTGCCGCCCCTCGGGATATCGGTGGACCCCGCCGGTGCCGACGTGTTCGTGGCCGACTCGGGGAACGAGCGGGTGCAGCGGTTCTCGGCCGGTGGCGTGTTCGAGGCGACGTGGGGGACGCGGCTGCTGCCCGGACGGGTGCAGCGCCCCAACGGTGTGGCCATGGACGCGTCGGGGAACGTGTACGTGGCCGAGGAGACCGCCGACCGGATCGAGGTGTTCGCGCCCGACGGCACCTTCCTTCGCGAGTGGGCGGGTGCCGACAACGCCGACGGTCACCTGCTCGATCCCGTGGGCGTGGCCGTGGGCCCGAACGGTGACGTGTACGTTGCCGACACCGGTCACGACCGCGTCCAGCGCTATGCGCCCGATGGCCGGCATCTCGGGTCGTGGGGCGGCACCGGCACGGGCCAGGGCCAGTTCCGGAGACCCTCATGGCTCGGCATCGACGGTGGCGGCCACGTCCACGTGGCCGACGCTGGGAACAAGCGCGTCCAGGAGTTCGACGCGGGCGGCGCCCTCGTGCGGGCCTGGGGGACGGCCGGGTCGGCCGACGGGCAGTTCCGTTTCCTGCGGGGGATGGCGGTGGACGACGTCGGCAACGCCTTCGTCGCCGACGTCAACAGCAGCGGCGGCGACCTGCGCATCCAGCGCTTCGACGCCGGTGGCATCTTCGTGGTGGCGTGGCGCCTGCCCGACGTTCCCCCGGTGGGCGGCACACCCGACACCGACCGCGCCGACTCGGTGGCCGTCGGCCCCACCGGCGACGTGTTCGTGGGTGACTGCCGCCGTGATCGGGTGGTGCAGTTCTCCCCCACCGGCACGGCCGTGGCGTCCTGGGGGACCGAGGGCGACGGTCACCTGGACTGCCCCGCGGGCCTCGCCGTCAGTGCGGGGAACGTCCATGTCGCCGACGTGTACCCCGACAACGAGTGGCCCCGACTCGACCGCATCGTGCAGTACGCCTACCCCAGCGGGCCGCTCGCTCAGGTGACGGTCAGGTCCGACGAGACCGACGTGGTCGCCGGCGCCACGATCCACTACCACGTCGCCGTCGACAACCTGGGCGGCCTGCCCCTCACCGGGCTCACCACCACCGCCGGTGCGGTGGTCGACTGTGCCCGTTCGCTGCCCGACATAGCGGTGCAGGATCGGGCCACGTACGACTGCACCCACCAGCCGACGTCGGCCGACGCCGGTCGCTTCACCGCCACCGTCATTCTGCAGTCGAACGAGCTCGGCCCGGTCGCCAGCGATCCATACGCCGTCGACGTGGCCGCGTTCGGCGCCCCGATCCGGGTTCGGGAGTGGTGGCCGTCGCCCACAGCGCTGCTCGACGGCGATCCCATCGGACCGTCTGGCAACAGCGTCCTGAGCACCCAGGAGATCACGCTCACCGCGACCGCCGACGGCGACGTACACCTGGCTGGCACGCGGTCCTATCCAGATACGCCCCGGGTGCAGCGCTTCAGCGGCGACGGTGTGTTCGAGGCGGGCTGGGGGCCGCCCGGCACCGCGGTCGGGCAGGTTGCCGAGCCGTCGGGCGTCGCGGTCGCGCCGAACGGCGACGTGTACGTGACCGAGTGCCCGCTGGGGCGCATCCAGCGCTTCAGCGCCACCGGCGAGCCGGAGGTCTACTGGAACGAGGAGCGGGTCCCGCCGAACCAGCCCGGCGTCTGCTCCCCGGCCGACGTCGCCGTCGGCCCCGACGGCACCGCCTACGTGGTCGATGCCTGGAACGAGCGTGTCGACGTGATCTCGGGCAACGTCTACGGCCCCGGATGGGGCGGTCCCGGCACGGGCGACGGCGAGTTCGAGCGGCCGTCGAGCATCGCGGCGGCCCCCGACGGCTCGGTGTACGTGCTCGACGCCGGCAACCACCGCGTGCAGCGCTTCGACGCGCACGGCGCATTCCTGGGCGCATGGGGGTCCGTGGGTGCGGGGAACGGTCAGTTCGGCGACGGGGCGACCGACCTCGCGGTCGACGCCTCGGGCCGGGTCTTCGTGGCCGACAGCGGCAATCGCCGCGTGCAGGTGTTCTCGGGCGAGGGGGGCTTCCTCGCCAAGTTCTCCGAGCGCACGGATCACGTGGCCGCGGCCGAGCGAGACGACGGCAGCGTCCACGTCTACACCTACCCCGAGTCGGGCTCACTTTCGGATGGGACCGCAGACGGCGTGATCCGCGAGTGGGTGTTCACCGGAGGGCCCGTCGTGGTCGCCACCCTCACCCCGTCGGTCACCAGGGCGGTGGTCGGTGCCACGGTCCAGTACCGTGTGGACATCGCGAACCGGGGCCCGGCCCCGCTCACCGGGGTCACCCTGGACGGCGCGGGCCTCTCGGGCTGCACGGACCCGGTGGCCGACATCGCACCGGGAGCGACGCGCACCACCACCTGCACCTTCGTTCCCGACGTGGGCGACACCGGTAGGCACCACCAGCGGGTGGTCGTGGACGGGGCGGAGATCGCACCCGTGCACTCGAACAACACCGGCGTCGAGGTGCTCCGGGCCCGGCTGGCCCAAATCGGGTCGCCCGGCAGTGGCGCAGGCCAGTTCAACGCCCCCAAGGGGGTCGCGGTCACCTGGGGTGGCGACCTCTTCGTGGCCGACTGCGGCAACAACCGGGTGCAGCACCTGACCACCGACGGGCTGTTCGTCGACCAGTGGGGCACCGCAGGCACCGGGAACGGCCAGTTCGACTGCCCGGTCGACGTGGCCGTCCGGGGCGGCGACGTGCTGGTGCTCGACCGGGGGAACCGCCGCGTGCAGCAGTTCACGCGCGACGGCGACTTCGAACGGGCGTGGTCGACGCACACGACCGCGCCTGGTCTCCCGACGAGCATCGACGTGGACGACGACGCCAATGTGTACGTCGTCGACAGCGAGGCCGCCACCGAGGGCGAGCCGTGCACGATAATCGACGGCATCCCGTACTGCACGGTCATCCCGCCCGGAGGCAACAACCGCGTCCGACGATTCGGCCCCGACGGCACCTTCCTGGCCGACTGGGGCGGCTACCCGGTCCGCTACCAGTTGCGCGGACTCTGGATCACCTCCGACGGCGCCCTCCTGATGGCCAACGGGCGCCTCGCCGGTGTCGAGGCCGCCACCCTCACCGGTAGCACGAGGACGAGCTGGCCGACGGGGTTGACGCCCACCGATCTCGCGGTCGAAGTCGACGGCAACGTGTGGACCACCCAGTCCGGTTCGGTCAGCGTGTGGACCGGCGGCGGCTTCCCGCTGGCGACCTATCCGGTGCAGGGGGCGACGGGGATCACCGTCGACCAGGACAACGCCTACGTCACCACGAGCCAGGGAACCGTCGTGAAGTTGGGGGTGCCGGATCCAGGTGTGTCGGTGGTGGTGTCGGCGGACGAGGCGAGTGTGGCGCCGGGCCAGCTCGTGCACTTCCACGTGACGGTGGCCAACACGGGGAACCAGGACCTGACCGGGGTGGTGGTGTCCGGGGGGCCGGCGGCGGGCTGCGAGGGGCCCGTGGCGAACATCGGGCCGGCGTCGTCGCGGGTGGTGGACTGCACCTATACGGCGACGGTGGGCGATGTGGGGGTGTTGTCGCGGTCGGCGACGGTGGATTCGGCCGAGACAACAGCCGTGACGTCGAACCCGGTCGAGGTGGTGGTGGACGGGGCGTCGATCGTGGGGCAGGTGGTGGAGGATGGGTCGGGTGACCCTGTGGCGGGCGCGTATGTGGTGGCATTGCGGCCCGACACGTTGGGATTGGTGGGTGGGACGGTCGCTGACGGGTCGGGGCAGTACACCTTGCCCGTGGCGGCAGGGGAGTACTTGTTGGAGTTCGTGGACCCGTCGGGGGCGCACCGGTTCGAGTGGTTCGACGATCAGTGGAACCCGGCAGATTTCGGGGTGTTGACCCGCGTAGTGGTGACGGCACACCAGGTGGCGATTGCGGACGCGGGGTTGGCCCGCACGGGTGGGGACCTGGCGGGGACACTGACCGACGACACGAGCGGTGATCCGGTGGCGGGCGCGTATGCGGTGGCGTTGCGGAACGGGACGCCGGCGGGGCGGGCCACCACGAACGGGTCGGGGCAGTACCGGATCGTCGGTCTCAGGCCGGGGGCCTACACGGTGGTGTTCGTGGACCCGTCGGCGGGTCATCGCCCGGAGTTCCATCCGGACAGTCCCGTCCCGACGGAGGCCATGCCAGTCACGGTGACCGCTGGTGATGCGACGAGCGTTGACGCGGCGTTGGCGGCGAACGCACCGGCGCCGGCCGCGGGCGATGTGCACGGCACGGTCACCGAAGACGGGTCGGGGGAGCCGGTGGCGGGGGCGATGGTGGTCGCATTGCGGTCGAGCGACCTCGGCCTGGTCGGTGCCACGCTCACCGGCGCGGACGGGACCTACACGCTGCCGGTGCCGGCCGGTTCGGCGTATCTGGAAGTGGCGGACCCGGCGGGCAACCACCGGTTCGAGTGGTTCGACGATCAACCCGACCCGGCCTCGTTCGGGATGCTCACCCAGGTCATGCCCGGTAGCACCGCCGATGCCGGTGTGGCCCCGACCACCGGCACGATCGCGGGAGCGGTCACCGAGACCGGCACGGGCGCACCGATCGGGGGAGCCTGGGTGGTGGCCGTCGGGGCCACCGGCATCAGGGGAGTGGCCACCAATCCTGACGGCACCTACACCCTGGCCGGGTTGAGCCCTGGCCCCTACACGGTGGTGAGTGTGGACCCCACCGGCCACCACCGACTCGAGTTCTACGACGACCACCACACACCCAACACCGCGACGCCCGTGGCGGTCACCGCGGTGGCCGCGGCAACCGTGAACGTCACCCTCGACCCGAGCTGACTGTCGTCCGGGACGGCGGTGAGGTCACCGCTGACCGCACCTGCTTCGGGTGGGCGCATTCCCGAGGCAATGGCGGTCGGAATCCGAGCGCCATTGCCTCGACTACGTGGGGAACGGGGTGCGGGCCGCCCATCCGGCCGCGAGGTGGGCGGAGGGGCGGGGCTTGCGGTCGCGGTCGAACAGGCCGAAGGGCACGTCGTAGCCGTGAAGCCATTCGTAGTTGTCGATGCCGGTCCAGTGGAAGAACCCCCGCACGTCGATTCCGTCGGCGAGCGCCGATTCCACCTCGGCGAGTGACGAGCGCAGGATGTCGCACCGCCAGTCGTCGTCGGTGGTGCCCACGCCGTGCTCGGCGATGAGCAGCGGCCGCCCCGGCAGTTCGTCGGCGAGGCGTCGAAGGACGATGCCCAGTCCCTCGCTCCAGGGGGCGTAGCCGAGCGGGCCCACGCGGGCGTCGGCGGGATAGGGCACGAACGGCGCCTCGGGGTCATCGGCGATGCCGTAGGCCGAGTAGTAGGAGAAGCCGATCAGGTCGAACGAGCCGGCCATGTCGGGGATCTCCTCCTGGGCCCGGCCGGGGATGCGCAGCAAGCCGTCGCGCAGGGCGCTGGTCCAGCCCCAGAGCGTGGCATCGACCTGCTCGGCGAGCGCCACAACGGGGGGCTCGGTGGATCGGGGCACCACGGGCGCCAGGTTGTAGACGGTGGCCACCGGTTGGTCGCCGCCCTTGAGCTGCATCCAGGCGGCGTGGTTCGCCAGGTGCATGGCGCGGAGCGCGTCGCTGAAGTCGCCCAGGTCACGACGCCCCGGGGGGAACGTGCCGTCGAGCCAGCCGAGGGCGGCGTAGGCGACCGGCTCGTTGATCGGCTTCCAGCCGAAGATCAGGTCGCCGAAGGTCTCGGCCACCCAGTCGACGTGCCTCGGCCAGTGGTAGTTGCGGGCGCGGTCGTCGACGAACCCGCCCATGTCATCGGCGAACCAGCCCGGGAGGCTGAAGTGGTGCAGGCAGGCCCAGATGTCGACGCCCGCGTCCCGGGCGGCCCCGAGCATGGTGCGGTAGCGCTCGACCTCGGCGCGATCGTGGCGGCCCGGCTCGGGCTCGAGGCGGGCCCACTCGAGCGACAGCCGGTGGTGGGTGAGGCCATGGTCAGCGAAGATCGAGAAGTCGTCCCGGTAGTTGGTGGCGAACCCGTTGCCCTCGCCCGATTCCGGCGCCCGCCCCTCGCGCTCCCACCGGAACCAGTCGGCCCTCGGTGCCGCACCCTCGGTCTGCGTGGACGAGGCGCCGGTGCCCCACCAGAAGTGGGCACGTTCATCCGCAGCGGAGCTCATGAGCCAGAGTCTCCCGTGTTGACGGGCGGCAGGGTGAACGGCGGGATGGCCGACAGCACGGGGTACTCGCCCAGTGCGGCCTCGACGATCGCCCGTGACTTCTCGGTGAACCGGTCCTCGCCGTCGTAGCAGTCGTCAAGGACCGCTCGGGCTTCCTCGACCGAGCGGACGCCACAACGACGGAGTAGCACGGCGATGTCGTCGTTGTCGCGCCCCAGCCGTGCTGCTCGGAGCTTCATGGCGAGCAGGAGTCGGGGCGAACCGACCTCGACCGCGAATTCTCCGTGCTTGAACAGGGGTGTCCCATCGGGCAGGCCATGCGCCGGTACGAATTGCACCGCTCCTTCGTTCAACCAGTCGCCCGCGAGGCCGAGTTCGACCGCCATCGCTGTGGCCTCCTCGTCCACCGCGTCGACCGGGGTGAACCAGTCGTCGACGTCGGCTGTCATTCGGCGCTCACCCTCGTCGTAGTAGGCCAACGCCATCGCCGCTCCGCCCACGAGGTAGATCCGTCCCTCCACACCGCGGTCGGCGAGGCGGTGCACCAGCGTGTCGAGCACCGAACGCAGGCGCTCGGTGTCGAAGAGGCGCGTGGCGCCGTATTCGCTCGCCACTGTCACACGCTCTCGAAGAAGTCGGCTGGCACGAAGACGTTGCGTCGCCGGAACGGCTCCGGGGTCCCCTGTCGAGCTACTGCTCGAAGGCTCGGGATGTCGACGAGATCCCATTCGTCGATGGAGGTACGACTTGTCGTGTGCACCCAGGCAGGGACGGGGAGGTCACGACGGCTCAGCAGGTACTCGACGATCGCGGCGAGTACCGCGTCGATGGCCGTTGACCCGGTGGGAGGTGGAGGAGTGAGACAGAGCGCGACGCAACTGGCCGACTCCGCGCCTTGCAGGTCGTTGCCGATTTGGACGAGCGATTTCTCGACGGCGCCGGGGTCGTCCTGCAGCGCGACTTTCAGCTCGGCGGCCCAGTCGGCGACGGTCGGGCGGGTGGTGGGGATGGCGACCAGGCGGTAGCCGGCGGGGCGCAGGATCTGCTCGAGCTTGCCCACGGTGGTGTCGCGCTCGCCGGATTCGATGTCCGAGATCGACGGCTGGGCCACGCCGCAGCGGCGCGCGAGCTCGCGCTGGGACCACTGCTTGTCGGCTCGTACGCCGTGGATGACGGTGCCTGCCTGCATGAACTGATGATAACAAATGTATGATCATTCGGGCGGTGCCTCGCCGGAGTACCCTCGTGATGTGCTCCGCCGCCGTCGGCCTCCCACCCCGCGCTTCGCCTATTCGCGTTGGGACGGTACCCAGACCGGCTTCGAGCTCGACGCTGACGACGTCTTCGGCGAGATCACCGACGACCTGCTCTACCACGGCGACCTGAACGCCGCGCTCCGGCGCATGATGCAGTCCGGCTTCCGAGACCAGAACGGCGAGCGCATCGAGGGCATCCGCGAGATGCTCGAGAAGCTGCGTCGCCGGCGTAAGGACGAGCTCGAGCAGCACGACCTGGGCGGGGTCTACGACGACATCGCCCAGGAGCTCCGGGAGGTGGTCGACCAGGAGCGTGCCGGCATCGACGAGCTCCGGCGCGAGGCCCGCGAGTCGGGCGACGCCCGCCGCCAGGAGCTCACCGACCAGGTCGCCGACGAGCGGAACCTTGCCCTCGACATGTTGCCCCCCGACCTCGCCGGTCAGGTGCGCGAGCTCCAGCAGTACGACTTCACCTCGTCGGAGGCCCGCGAGCGCTTCGACGAGCTGGTGGACAAGCTCCGCCAGCAGCTGATGAAGAGCTACGTCGACCAGATGGCCGGGGCGATGAGCGACATCTCTCCCGAGGACATGGCCCGGATGAAGGACATGATGGCCGAGCTCAACTCGATGCTCGAGCAGCGCGAGCGGGGCGAGACGCCGGACTTCGAGGGCTTCATGGATCGCTTCGGCGACTTCTTCCCCGAGGGCCCCGAGACCCTCGACGAGCTGCTCGAGGTGATGGCTCGGCGCATGGCGGCCATGCAGCAGATGCTCAATTCGATGACCCCTGAGCAGCGCGCCCAGCTGCAGAGCCTGTCCGAGCAGTTGATGGAGGACATGGACCTGCGTTGGTTGTCCGACCAGTTGACCGAGAACCTGCGCAACGCCTTTCCCGACGCGGGCTGGGAGAAGAGCTACAACTTCAGCGGGCAGGACCCGCTGGGCTTCGCTGAAGCGGCGGCGATGATGGAGCAGCTCGGCGACATCGACCAGCTCGAGAACCTGCTGCGGGGCGCCACGAACCCGGGCGCACTGGCCGAGGTCGACATCGACAAGGCGCGCGACCTGCTCGGCGAGCCCTCGGCCGCCAGCCTCGAGCGCATCCAGGAGCTCACCAAGATGCTCACCGAGGCGGGCCTCATCGAGAACAAGGAGGGCCGCCTCGAGCTCACCCCACGCGGTCTGCGCCGCGTCGGGGCCAACGCGCTCAACGACCTGTTCAAGCACCTCGACCGCAGCCAGATGGGCAGCCACGAACTCGAGCGCACCGGCTCGGGCCACGAGCGCACCTACGACACCAAGCCCTACGAGTTCGGCGACCCGTTCAACCTGAGCATCGAGCGCACGGTGCGCAACGCGGTGCGCCGCACGGGTGGGGGCACGCCGGTGCGGCTCACGCCCGACGACTTCGAGGTCGAGCAGACCGAGCACCTCGTGCGGTCGAGCACGGTCCTCATGCTCGACCTCTCGCTGTCCATGCCCATGCGCGACAACTTCCTGTCGGCGAAGAAGGTGGCGATGGCGTTGCACTCGCTCATCTCCACCCGATTCCCGCGCGACTACCTGGGGCTCGTGGGCTTCAGCGAGATCGCCCGCGACCTCACGCCCGAGCAGCTCCCCGAGGTGTCCTGGGACTTCGTCTACGGCACCAACATGCAACACGGCTTCCAGATCGCCCGCCGCAAGCTGTCGCGCCAGACCGGCACCAAGCAGATCATCATGATCACCGACGGCGAGCCCACCGCCCACATCCGCGAGAACGGCGAGGTGTTCTTCAACTACCCGCCCGTCCGCGAGACGGTCGACGCCACCTTGAAGGAGGTGGCCCGATGCACCCGCGACGGCATCCGCATCAACACGTTCATGCTGGACGCCGACGGCGGCCTCAAGCACTTCATCGAGCAGCTCACCCGCATGAACAAGGGCCGTGCGTTCTTCACGACCCCCGAGACGCTGGGCGACTACGTGCTGGTCGACTTCATCGAGCAGCGCCGCGCCCTCATCGGCCACCGGGGCGGCTCCCGCCGTTCAGCCTGACTGCTGGGGGCTCGCGGCCACGGGTGGCGGCACGCTCAGCGGAACGAGAACCGGCGAACGCGCTCGGCCGTGCCGGCGAGCGCGTCGAGCGGGAAGTCGTCCCAGCCCTCGTTCTCCGCGATCCAAGCGTCGTAGCGGCGCATCTCCTCCTTGCCTGCGTCGGCCCGGATGTCGGCGATGGCGGTAGCCAGGGTCTCGCTGCTCCCGGCCTCGTCGACGCGCTGTCGCAGAAGGACGACGAGACGGGGCAGACCGTCGGTGACCGCCAGCAGGAACCCGACGAGCTGTTCGTACGGATGTGCGTCCGGTGACGTCTCCAGTGGAGGCAGCGCGCAGAGCAACTGGTAGACGTTCACGAACCGTTTGATCGACCGCGGTGTCGTGCCGAGCAGCGGGCCGAGGCCGTCGAGGAAGCGGAGCTCGTCCACCGTCAGGGTCAGCGCCTGCGCACTTCGGCGAAGGGCGGTGCGGCCGGTGAACATCGTGGTGAGCAGCGATCGCTGGTCGGGTGTGACCTCGAGGGGGTCGACGTTCTCGTCGTCACCGCCGGCCGTGCCGACCACGCTGTCCTGCAGGAGCCCTCGCACCATGGCTCGGCGGGCCGGTGGGGGGAGCGCCTCGATCCAGAACGGCACCTGGAAGATCTTCTCGAGGTAGTCGGCCGGCCTGGCGTGTTCGTCGCTTCTCGGTGACCCGACCAGCGCGGGGTAGCGATCGCTCAGCGCCTGCGACAACCAGCGGTCGTCGACGGCCACCACCACGACGAACAACGGGAAGGCCAGGAGGAGATGCACGGCCTGGAGGACCTCGACCACCCGGTCGGCCTCGCAGCGGTCGAGATCGTCCACGTAGAGGATGATCCGGTTGACGACCTCGTGCCCGGGCTCAGCTTCCTCGGACCTGAGGCACTCCTTGTTCTGTTCCTCGATCAGCGTGGACAGCCTGCGGAAGTCGCGCTGCACGAGGGCCTGGGTACCGAGCCGCGCGCGGTAGTCCACCGAGCCGAACCGCTCGGCCACGAACTCGGACAGGAGCTGACCCGTGCTCACGCCGGCGACCTGACGGCGGAGCAGGTCGATCTCGTCGGTCAGGACCTGTGCATCGGCTGCCAACTCAGCGACCTCGCCGGCCCTCGCATCGACGGCGTCCTGCGCCTCGTCGACGGCAGCATCGAGGAGCCTGCGCTTGTCTGCCATCTCGTCACGTACGGCCCGGTCGGCCCGGTCGAGGGCATCGAGGCGACTTCGCACCTGGGCGGTGGCCCCGCGAATCGCGACGGTCACCGTGGCCAGGAAGGCGCTGAGGCCGGCGAAGAACTGCGCCACCTGGGGCACGGTGGTCCGGTCCGCCAGGAGCCAGAGCACGCCGGGCAGGGCGACGAGGGCAACGACCGCGGCGATGGTCCGCCGGTCACGCCACTGGAACCGTTGGGTGAGGCCGGTGCCGCGCCGCAACTCGGTCCGGGCCTCGTCGATCGCGTCCAGGGTCTCGCTCGCACCGCCGCCGGTGCGCTCGTCGACAAGGCCGACAAGTGCGGCCTGGACGATCTCAAGGGTGTCCTCCGCCAATCGCTCGCCGGGGGCCTTCTTCCGCTTGGCCTCTTCGGCGACACATGTCGCCTCGGCCTTCGCCAACCGGCGCTGTGCCTGTGTCAGGGCCTCGTCCTTGCGATCCTTCTTCGAGACCAGCTCGCCGCGTTCTCTGAGCTTCTCGTCGATCTTGCCGAGCCAGGCGCTCTGGCGCTTTTCGACCTCGGTCGCGGGCTCACCCTCGTCGATGCGGAGCTCGGCGAAGATGTGCTCGACGAGGCTGGCCCAGAGGTCGCCGTCGACGTAGTGCCAGGCGTTGAAGTCGATCTGGACGACCCGCTTCCAGAAGGGAACCTGGGCCTGGGGCCTGGTCTTGACCTCGTCACTCGTCACCAACTGGTCGATCCGGCTGCGAACCGAGTCCATGAAGTACGACTTCCCCGAGCCCCAGTGGCCGAAGAGCCCGACAGCCAACGGTGGCCTCAGCGCGGTGGATGCAAGAAGGTAGGAGAACGCGTCGACCTCGCCGTGTATGTCGACGAGGTCCTCTCCCATCGAGCCGGGCCCGTGATCGGCCTTGTACCTCGGGATTTCCACCGGCTGTGCGGAGAAGGGGTGCCGGCTGGCGAGGAACTCGGCGTAGCCGTCAGCGGAGGAAGCGCTCGACGCCTCGGCGAGGTACTGGTCGTAGGTGGCGATCACCTCGGGCAGGCCCGAACGCGAGAGCAGGTCTCGAAATGCCGTCGACACTCGGTTCGGGCCCGTCAGGAGCCCGCCGAACAGCACCCTCAGCTCGACGACGCCGTCGCCGCCGAGGGGTTGGGTCGAGGCACTGGTGAGCAGGCCATCGACCGGTCTCGTCAGTGGAGGCGCCTGCGATGCGGCGACCGAGGCGGCGTGGCGTGCCAGGAGCTCTTCGGTCGGCATCGGGTAGTCGGGTGGGAGCACATCGGCGGCGGTGGCCCCGACGTGGGTGAGCAACGCTCTCGGCTCGCTGTCGACCGGATGCGCCAACAGGGTGCCCACGAGCAGGTCGAACTCGTCCACCTCGGCCGAGCCGGGCGATTGACCGCTGCGTTCGGCACGGAGGCGGGCTGCCGCCGCCGCCCAACGCAACGCTTGCTTCGACGACCGCGAGAGCGTGTCCCACGGGCCGGGAGCCGAGGCCATGGGCTCGACGTTAGGCCAGGCAGATCCGGAGTGCAGCGGCCGTCCGGAGTCGTGGGGTGGCCTTCGAGATCAGTCGACCCGGGCGGGTACAGATTCGCCCTTGCACTCGGCGGGGATGCGGGCCATGATGATGATCACACCGTTGTAATTACAACTGTGGTAATAGCGACATCCGGCGACATCTGGCCAGGGGGCTCCCATGAGAACCGCAGCTGCGAACGAACTCGAAGACCAGGGCTGGCAGGACTATGCAAACTGCCTGGGGGTCGACCCTGATCTGTTCTTCCCCGAGCGAGGAGCTTCCACCCGTGAGGCCAAGGAGGTGTGCAGGGGTTGTGTCGTGCGCGACGACTGCCTCGAGTACGCCCTGGTGAACGGCGAGAAGTTCGGCATCTGGGGTGGCATGAGTGAGCGTGAGCGCCGCCGCCTCCGGCGGCAGCGGACCCTGGCCCGTGCCGAGGTCAGGCCGGCCTGACTCCCCGCCGTGCGAGCCGGGCCTCGATGGTCCGGTCGACCGCCAGGTCGAGTTCGTCCCAGCGAGACTCGGGGATCGCCCGCACCACGGCCTCGGGGATCAGACCCACCAGTTCGGCCCGCTCGATCTCGGTCTCGGCAGCCACGGCGTCGTAGGCCTCGGCCGGGCCCGACCGGGTGGGGTCCACCAGGTTGCACGAGACCTGCACCGCCCCGCCGACGGCCAGCCCGAGCGTGCGGACGGTGGCCGAGCGCAGGTGGGCGGCGATGGCCTTGGCCCGGTCGAGGTCGGATTCGACCAGCCAGAGGTTGTACGCCACCAGCAACGGTCGGGCTCCGACCGCCACCGCCCCGGCGGTGGGGTGCGGAACAAGGGGGCCGGTGTCAGGTGACAGGGTTGCGAAGGCGCCTCGCCGCACCTCGGGCAGGGTCCGTTCCGGACCGTAGAGGAAGCACGGCAGCCCGAGCGTCTCCCCCGCCCAGCGGGCGAAGTCGTCTCGCGCCCGCACGGCCGTCTCCATGGTGGACGAACCGAGCGGGACGAACGGGACCACGTCGACGGCCCCGAACCGGGGGTGGGCCCCCGCGTGCTTGCGCAGGTCGATCGCTTCGACCGCGGCCCGCGCGACGCTGCGTGGTGCCGCCTCGCCCACGAGGGTGAGCACGGCTCGATGGTGGTCGGCGTCGGCGTGCACGTCCAGCAGGTCGTCGCCGGCCGCGACAGTGAGGGCGGTGATCGCCGAGGGGTCCTGGCCCTCGCTCACGTTCATGACACACTCCAGCACCGCCGCGGTAGGCTACCGACGTGAACCTCGGGCCGACCGAACTGATCGTCATCCTGCTGATCATCCTGCTCCTCTTCGGTGGGGCCAAGCTCCCGAAGCTGGCGCGGTCGCTCGGGCAGGCGCAGAAGGAGTTCAAGGCGGGTACCGAGGCCGGCGCCGACGAGTCGGCCGCCAAGGATTCAACGCCTCCCGCCTGAGTCGCCGCCTGGGTCGCTTCGGGCCGCGGTCGCGTCGGGAACCCCGCGGCCCGACCTGTCGTTGTCGTCCATGAGTCAGCCTTCTCCGTCGGGCCGTGGGATCGTGTCCCGTGGCTGCTGAGCGGAGGTGGCGCCGGTCGTCGACCGGGGAGTCACAGGGAACCGGTCGCCGGGACGCGGATCGAGTGCCCACGTGGGAGGAGGTCGCCCGGGATCACGGGCGCTTCCTCTACACGGTGTCCTACCGGCTCACCGGCAACCACGAGGATGCGCAGGATCTGGTGCAGGACGTTCTGGTGAGGGTGAATCGGGGGCTGGCGACGTACCGGCCCGGATCGATGGAGGGATGGCTGAGCCGTATCGCCACCAATGCCTTCCTCGACCGGGTTCGGGCCCGCAAGCGCCGCCCCGTCGACGCGCTGCCCGACGACGCCGAGCGGGTGCTCCCCACCTCGGCGTCGGCCGACGAGGCCCTCGACCAGGCCAACCTGCCCGACCACGTCCAGGACGCCCTGCTCGCGCTCCCGCCCGACTACCGGGCCGCGGTGGTGCTGTGTGACGTGGTGGGCTTCAGCTACCAGGACATCGCCGACTCGCTCGACCTGCCCGTGGGCACCGTGCGCAGCCGGATCCACCGCGGTCGCGGTCGGCTCAGGGAGGCACTCACCGATGGCTGAGCTCGTCGGCGATCACCTCGGCGATCTGGTCAGCGCACTCGTCGACGGCGAGCTCCACGGCCCCGATGCCGCTTCGGCCCACCGCCACCTGAGCGGCTGTGACCAGTGTCGGGACGAGTACACCGCAACCGAAGCGGTGGCGCGGACCGTCCGGGGCCTTCCTCCGGTCGACCCGCGCTTCGGCTTCTACGAGCGGCTCACGAGGCGAGGCGGCTTCGGCCTGCCGCGCCGCTCCCTCCGCATCGGCATCGCCGTCGCGACCGCCGCCGCCGTGGTGGCCGTGGCCGTTGCCGTCGCGGGCGACCTCAGCGAGGTGCCCGTGTCACCGCCGGTCGACGACATGATGGCGGTCCACCAGGCCGGGTTCCTGCCGCCGGTTGCTGCGGACAAGGGCTTCGAGGAATCGACGGCCGGCGACATGGGAGCGCCCTTCGAGGCGCCCGGGGAGGTCGGGGCCGGTTACGAGCGCCGGGCCGTCTACGAGCGGAAGAGCGATCACATCATGGCTGTCTCGTACCGCAGCGACGGCAATGCCGTCTCGGTCTTCGAGCAGACGGGCGCGCTCGACACCGAGGCACTGGATGCTTCGATGGCCCCAGTGGCCGGTGACGCGTGGGCCATGGAATCCGATGGCGTCCTCGCGGTGGTCTACGTGCGCGGTCGGCTGGTCTACACCGTGGTCGGTGAGGCGCCGATGGCGTCGCTCATGGCCGTGGCGCGCAACCTCCCGGGACCGCCGTCCCCTTCGATCTGGCAGCGGGCCCGCAACGCGAGCGCCGAGGTCGTCTGGACCTTCGGCCTCGGGAGCTGAGTCGGCAGCCTGGTGGCTCGGTAGGCGAGCCCCCCCCGGCGAACCGACAGCTGGTGTTCCGGGAACGGGCCCCGGGGATCGAGCCCGGGTCGGACGACCGTCAGCGAGTGACGGTCACCGCGGTCTCGGCCTCTTGGCGGCGGCGCTTGAGGATGCGGCGGCGCTCACGCTCGGAGCAGCCGCCCCACACGCCGTGGTCGATGCGTTGGGCGAGGGCGTACTCGAGGCACGGCTCCTTCACCGGGCAGTCGGCGCAGATGCGCCGAGCCACCTCGACTCCCACACCGTCGCTCGGGAAGAACAAGGCGGGGGGTTTGTCGTTGCAGTAACCGATTGCCATCCAGGTCGTGTCCATCAATCCTCCGTGATCTCGTAAGTATTACGAGGGGGAGCGCGATTTGGTTCCACGAGCCCGAAGATTCCTCCGTGCCCGCCTGCTCGCCCCGCCCGGATGCCCGGTCCGCTGGTCCCCCGGTAGGCTGGCCACATGTCCATGGCAGAACAACCGCAGCCGTCGCAGCCGCCGAGGGGCCATGTGACCGTTGTGTACCTGGGGCCGGTCGCACCGCACTGGGACGTCCGCTCCGACTTCGGCGATCGTGCGATGGTCGACGACTTCCGGTCGCGGGTCATGGCTCGCCTGCAGTTGCTGCCACCCCACGACCCGCAGTTCCGGCGGAACCGCGAACGGGTCGCCCGCGATGCCGAGCGCGAGAACCTGCGGCTCGACTGGGACCTCGGGTACCCCGAGGACGAGCAGGGCTGAACGGTTCGCGCAGGCCCGGTCTGACCTGTGTCGATCGGTAGGTCGGGCCGGCCGTCCACGGGTGGGCGCCCGCCCCGCTCGATCGCGGGCCAGCCCGGCCCGGGCGATTGGCAGGAGATCGGTCGCCAGTGGGCGCAGCACCTCCGCGAATGGGGTGGGCTCGAGGCCGACCAGCACGTGCTCGACGTGGGCTGCGGCGCCGGGCGGGTTGCCATGGGACTGCTCGAGGCCTTCGGCCCGACCCTCCGTTACGACGGCTTCGACGTGCAACGACGCGCCATTCGCTTCTGCCGGCGGTCGATGGGGCGCCGCTGGCCTGCGGCGCAGTTCCGGCGGGTCGACGTCTACAACAAGGTCTACAACCCGCGGGGCCGGATCGCCCCCGAGGCGTTCGTGTTCCCCTACGACGACGACGTCTTCGATGTGGCCCACCTGAGCTCGGTGTTCACCCACCTGCTGCCCACGACGATCGACCACTACCTCCGCGAGATCAACCGGGTGCTCAGGCCCGGTGGCCGGTGTGTGTCGACCTTCTTCGTGCTGAACGACACCACCCGGGCGGCGACGCCCGAGCATCGCGAGGTCTGGTTCGACCACGAGGGCCCGGACGGTTGCCGCCTCTGGCAAGCCGAGCGGCCCGAGGCGGCCGTGGCCTACGAAGAGGCCCACGTGCGCCGGTTGGTGTCCGGCGCAGGGCTCAGCCTGGTCGAGCCGCTGCGTTTCGGCAGCTGGTCGGGCGCGGCCGGCCTCGTCGGTGCGCCCGAGTTCCAGGACACGGTGGTGGCCACCAAGCCCGGGCCGTCCCCTTCTGTCGGCATCGACGGTGCCGGCTGAGCCGACGGGCTTCGTCCGGAGACTCGTCCGCCGGCTTCTCGACTGGCTGCGGCCCGCTCGCGAACCTGATCGGTACTCTGTTGCGGTGGCTCTCGACCTCTCCGACCCGTCCGCGTCCCCCGAGGCCGAGGACCACGAGCGGTTCATCAACCGCGAGCTGTCCTGGCTCGACTTCAACACCAGGGTCCTGGCGCAGGCCGAAGACGACCGTGTGCCGCTCCTCGAGCGGGCGAAGTTCCTCGCCATCTTCTCGCAGAACCTCGACGAGTTCTTCCAGGTCCGGGTCGCGGGCCTGAAGGACCAGGTCGCGGCGGGCATCGGGTCGACCACCCCTGACGGCCGCACGCCCGCCCAACAACTGCTCGAGATCCGCGACGTGGCCGAGGCCCTGACCCATCGCAGTCAGCGGGTGTTCCTCGAGGTGGTGGCGCCGGCCCTCAGCGCCGAGGGCATCACCTTCTCGAGCTGGAGCGAGCTCGACGAGGACGATCGCAAGTACCTGGTGCAGGTGTTCGAGGACCACATCTTCCCGGTGCTCACCCCCCTGGCGGTCGACCCGGGGCACCCGTTCCCCTACATCTCCGACCTCTCGCTCAACCTGGCCCTCATGGTGCGCAACCCGCTCACCGGCGAGGTCCGGTTCGCCCGGGTGAAGGTGCCCTCGCTCCTTCCTCGCTTCGTCGTGATGCCCGACGGTGAGCGCTTCGTGCCCCTCGAGCAGGTGATCGCAGAGCACCTCGAGCTGTTGTTCCCCGGCATGGTGGTCGACAGCCACGAGCCCTTCCGGGTCACCCGCAACGCGGACCTCACCGTGGAGGAGGAAGAGGCCGACGACCTGCTGGCCGCGGTCGAGATGGAGCTGCGCCGCCGCCGCTTCGGCGGTGCCGTGCGCCTCGAGATCGACGCGGCGATGTCCGCGGAGACCCGGGCGTTGCTGGTCAGCGAGCTCGACGTCGACGAGGACGACGTCTACGAGCAGGTCGGCCCCCTCGACCTGAGCGGGCTGTGGGCGGTGCATGCCCTCGACCGCCCCGATCTCAAGGACCCGCCGTGGGTCCCCGTCACCGAGCCGCAACTCGCCGGCACCGACGAGGGCCCCGTCGACATCTTCGCCGAGCTCCGCCGCGGCGACATCCTCGTGCACCACCCCTACTCGTCGTTCACCAGCTCGGTCGAGGAGTTCATCCGCCAGGCGTCGATCGACCCGCAGGTGCAGGCGATCAAGCTCACCCTCTATCGCACCTCGGGCGACAGCCCGATCATCAAGTCGCTGATCCGCGCCGCCGAGCGGGGCAAGCAGGTGGCGGCCCTCGTCGAGCTGAAGGCCCGCTTCGACGAGCAGGCCAACATCGCGTGGGCCCGTCACCTGGAAGAGGCCGGCGTGCACGTGGTCTACGGCCTGGTCGGGCTGAAGATCCACACCAAGACGGCGTTGGTCGTGCGCGAAGAGGCCGACGGCATGCACCGCTACTGCCACGTGGGCACGGGCAACTACAACTCGAAGACGGCCCGGCTCTACGAGGACCTCGGGCTGCTCAGCGCCGACCCGCACCTCGGTGCCGACCTCACCCAGCTGTTCAACTTCCTCACCGGCTACGGCCGCAACGTGAAGTACCACCGGCTGTTGGTCGCCCCCCACGAGCTCCGCCATGGTATCGCGGATCTCATCCGCAACGAGATGGTGGCGCCCGCCGGTGGGCGCATCGTGCTCAAGTTGAACAGCCTGGCCGACGCCGACATGGTCGACCTGCTCTACGAGGCCTCGCAGGCGGGCGTGGAGATCGATCTCGTCGTCCGGGGCATCTGCTGCCTGGTGCCGGGCGTCCCGGGGATGTCCGAGAACATCCGGGTCCGCTCGGTCGTGGGCCGCTACCTGGAGCACTCGCGGATCTACCGCTTCGCCAACGGCGCCGGGCCGTCACAGCCGATCGCCTACATCGGCTCGGCCGACCTGATGCCCCGCAACCTGAACCGGCGGGTCGAGGCGCTCGTGCCGGTCCTCGATCCCGCCCTGCAGGCCAGGATCGACGAGGTGCTCCACATGAACCTCACCGACGACCGCCTCGCCTGGAGCCTCGGGCCCGACGGTCAGTGGCGGCCACCCCCCGCGGCCGGCGTGCGCAACGTCCAGACGCGGCTTCAGGAGTTGGCGGTCGACCGCACGCGTCGACGCGAGCGCACTTCATGACGCGCGGGTCGCCCGACATGGGCAGGATCGCGACCGTCACCGCCGCCGGAGGCGTCGTGTGGCGCCCGACCGCCGACGGTGCGGACATCGAGGTGTTGCTGGTGCACCGGCCCAAGTACGACGACTGGTCGATGCCCAAGGGCAAGCACGAGCCCGGCGAGTCCGACGAGGTCTGCGCCGCCCGGGAGATCGAGGAGGAGACCGGGTTGCGGGGCACCATGGGGCCCGAGGTCGGTGTCACCCGCTACGTCGACAACAAGGGACGCGACAAGACCGTCCACTACTTCAGTGTCACCGACACCGAGGGTGAATTCGTCGTCAACCACGAGGTGGACGAGGTGCGATGGGTGGCCATCGGCGAAGCCACCGCAATGCTGGCGTACCCCTACGACGCCCAGATCCTGGTCGACTTCGCGGCGGCAGGGGCATCGATCCCGCCGGCGACCGACACGGAGGCGGTGGCCCCCCTCGAGGCCCTCATGGCGGTCGACGAGGCGACCATCGACCCCGAGATGGCGGTACCCACCGCCGGGGCCGGCCTTCCCACCTATCGTCTGGTGGCCAACGACCCCGCCGACTGGTTCTCGGCCACCGAGCTCGAGCGTGCCCGCGCCTACCAGCGCCCGCTCACTCGGCTGCGTCTCCTGCGGGGCGCCATCACCGCCGTCGTGCTCGGGGTGTTCATCTTCGCCGACGTCGGCCCCCGGCTCATCAGCCGCCTCGACGTGACCAACTGGGTCGCCCAGCTGTTCGTGATCGTGGCCGCCCTCGAGGTGGTGTCGTTGGTCTACAACCCGCCGCTCGATGCCTGGGTCGATCTCGTGCACGACAAGCGATGGGACCTCTCCACCCAGACCAAGAAGGGCTTCGTGGTCGACCAGGTGAAGAACCTGGTCCTCGGCCTGGTGATCAACACCGTCCTGCTGGTCCCGCTCTTCGCGGTGATCCGGTCCACCGACCTCTGGTGGGTCTACGGCTGGTTGCTCGTCGTGGTGTTCAGCGTGGGCATGGGCTTCCTCTTCCCGGTGGTCATCGCCCCGATCTTCAACAAGTTCACGCCACTCGAAGAGGGCGAGCTCTCACGGCGCATCCAGACCGTGGCGCAGCTCGCCGGGGTCGAGATCAGCGGGGCCTTCGTGGCCGACGAGAGCCGTCGTTCCCGGCGCGACAACGCCTACGTCGCCGGTCTGGGCGCCACCCGGCGGGTGGTGCTCTTCGACACGCTCCTCGAGCATCCACCGGCGGTGGTCACCCAGGTGGTCGCCCACGAGGTCGGCCACTGGCGCCTCGGCCACCTGCGCCGCCAGATCCCGCTGGCGGCCGGCCTCTCGTTCGTCGTGTTCGCGTTCCTGAAGCTCCTGTCCGAATGGGACTGGCTCTTCCAGCAGGCGGGCATCCCCACCGACGGGCCCGTCACCGCCATCGGCAACCCGGCGGCGCTGCCCATCTTGTTGATGGGTGTGCAGGCCGGGTTCATGGCCACGGGGCTGGTGTCGGGCTGGGTGTCGCGGGCATTCGAGCGCCAGGCCGACCTCGAGGCCCTCGAGCTCCTCCAACAGCCCCAGGTGATGCTCGACATGCAGCGCCGACTCCACGTGAAGAACCTGGCCGACCTCGACCCCGGCCGGCTCAAGCGGTTGCAGGCCACGCATCCGCCCGCCGCCGAGCGGATGGCCTTCACGAAGGCGTGGGCCGACGCCAACGACATCACGCTCGAGGCCGGGCCGTCGACTGACCTGCTCGAGCGACTCCCCTCGTAGGCCGACGGAACCGCCGGCGTCCCTACGCTTCGGCAAACCGACAGGAGGAGTTCAGCGCCGGGTCATCAGCGGTTCAGCGGTGTTCCCTACTGTGTGTTCCAGCGGTTCTCCCCCCGCCCGGAGGCGGTCCCGGAGCAGGGCGTCAACGGCGTGACGTCGGCTCCGGGACCGCACCGGGGGTAGCAGAACGGCACCGGTCCGCAGGACGGGGAGAGGGCTCGTCGGCTGGTCTGACGGCGCTCTGAAGGAGCTTCCCACTGTTTCAGTGTCGTTCACGTGCCATTCACCTGGCCCACCTTTCGTCGCTACCCCCGCTCCGTAGGTTCCCAGCGACAAACGTCGAACGACGAACGTCGAATGACGAGCGTTGTGAGAGCCCAAGGAGGGCATGTGCGAACGAACAAACGCCACACGGTGTGGATTCTGGCAGTCCTGGCCGTCTTCACGTTGCTGGCCGCGGCCTGCAGCAGTGATGACGACAGCAGCTCCACGGACGCTTCGGCGACCGACGGTAGCGACACAGGCGGCGGTGACGTGTCGGGCGAGGTCGTGATCTCGGGCTCGTCGACCGTGCAGCCCATCTCGGTGGCCGTGGCGGAGTCCTTCGCCGATGTGAGCCCCGACGTGTCGGTGAACGTCGATGGCCCCGGCACCTCCGACGGCTTCGAGCTCTTCTGCGGCGGCGAGACCGACATCAACGATGCGTCCCGCCCCATCAAGGAAGAGGAACTGACGGCCTGCGCCGACAACGGCGTCGAGTTCATCGAGCTCGAGGTCGCTCTCGACGGCATCACCGTCATGACCAACCCGGCCAACGAGGCCGTGACCTGCCTGAACCTGAACGACCTCTACGCACTGACCGGCCCTGAGTCTCAGGGCTTCGAGACCTGGGCCGCGGCCCAGGACCTGGCCATCGAGCTGGGCTCGGAAACCGAGCTCCCCGATGCGGCGTTCGACATGACCGCTCCCGGCGAGGAGTCGGGCACCTACGGCGCCTACATCGACCTCGCCACCAAGAGCATCGCCGAGGCCCAGTTCGAAGCCGGTGCGATCGAAGAGGATGTCGTCGAGACCCTACGTGCCGACTACACCACCCAGGCCAACGACAACGCCATCATCCAGGGCGTCGAGGGCAGCGACACCTCGTTCGGCTTCGTTGGCTTCGCCTTTGCCGAAGAGGCCGGTGACGCAATCAAGGAGATCGAGATCTCCGGTGAGGACGGCACCTGCGTGGCGCCCTCGGCCGAGACGGTCGAGGACGGCTCCTACCCGCTGTCCCGCTCGCTCTACCTCTACGTGAACGCGGCGAACGCCGCCGACAACACCGGCCTCGCCGCCTACGTGGACTACTTCCTGAACGAGAGCATCACCTCGGTCACCGATGTCGGCTACGTCGCCATCCCGGACGATCGCCTGGCCACCAGCCAGGCGACGTGGGACGCGCGGACCACCGGCACCACCGCTGGCGGCTGATCCCCGAGCCAGCAACTCCAGCGCTGCACGAGGGAGGCCGGGCCCACGGGGGCTCGGCCTCTCCTCGTGTTCGCCCCTGACGGATCTCTGCGGAAAGGCGCTCGGTGTCCCTGAGCGAACAACTCACGTTCGGAGCGGGTGCCCGGCGCGCCACCCGCGTGGCGGGGGGCGTCCTCGCGGCGGCGACCGCGGTGTTCGTCGTCGTCGAGATCGTCCGTCAGTGGGATGACATCACCGCGGTGGTCCGTGCCGCGAGCCCGTGGTGGCTCGTCGCTTCCACGGCGGTCTTCGCAGTCGCCGAGGTGGGGTACGCAGCGGCATGGCCGCTGACGTTGCGGAGGGTGGGCCACCCGGTCCCGCCCATCACCGGCGGCGCCACGTTCCTCGTGACCCAGACCGCGAAGTTCGTGCCCGGTTCGGTGTGGCATGCCGTGGGCCGGGTGGGCACCGCCGATCGCCTGGGGGTGGCGAAGCGGGTGGTCGCCGGGTCGCTCGCCCTGGAGATGGCCGCCTCGGTCGCAGCCGCGGTGGCGATCGGTGGCGTGTTGGGCGCCATCGCGCCACTCGTGGTCGACGACGTCGGACCGGTGCTCCGAGCCCTGGAGGTGGTGGGCTCGATCGGTGCCGCTGCCGCAGTCGTGGTCGCCGGTCGCCACGTCGGCGGGCGCATCGCGGGGCGGCCCCTCCTGGCGCTGGGCTCGTACGGCGTGGTCGTGGCGTGGCACGTCGTCGTGTGGGTGGGTTACGGGTTCGCGGCCGGCCTGCTGGCCCGTGGCCTGGGCGCCGACCTGTTGCCCACCATCGGCGCCTTCGCCGTCTCGTGGGTCGTGGGCTTCCTCGTCGTAGGGGCACCGGCCGGCCTCGGCGTGCGTGAGGCGGTGATGACTTCGGCGCTCACCCCCGCCGCGGGCGCTGACGTGGCGTTGGCGGTGGCGATCGGGTCCCGTGCCCTGTGGACCTCTGTTCAACTGGGAGGCGCGGCGCTTGCGGTGCCCTACCTCACCCGGCGAGGTCGGTGGACGGAGCCGGGTGACCCTGACGGTCAGGCGACGCGGGTCGCACCCCCGACACCGCCCGGGGTCACGTGCTGACTGCCGACCCCGGTTCGGGCATCATGGCCGGCCCTTCGGCCCGCGACGACGCCCCGCTCGCCACCCGCGAGGCCGAACGCGCCCGAGACGGCGCGCCGAGGTCGCCCCGGCGCTTCTGGCTGCTGCTCCTGTTGCCGCTGGTGGTCGGTGGCTTCGTCCGCATCGTCTGCGGGGCGACCGACGACGTGCCGACCACGGATGCCACCGCGTACCTCCGCACCGGCGAGAGCGTTTGGAACGGCGACGGCTATCGGCGCGAGGGCGAGCCTGAGCTGCACTTCCCGCCGGTCATACCGGTGCTGCTGGGTGGGGCCGAGGAGCTGTTCGGCGACCCGCTGACGGGATCGGTCGTGGTCATGGTGATCACCGGGACGGTGCTGCTCATCCCTCTCGCAGGGGTGGGTCGGGTCATCGGGGGCGATCGCGCGGGGCTTGCGGCGGCATGGGTCGGTGCGTTCGTCCCCGCATTGACCACGGTGCCCGCCAACCAGGGCGGGGGGTCCGAGGGGCCCTATGTCCTGCTCGTGGTCTCCGCACTGTGGCTGGCATTGGCCGCAGCGCGCCGGGCCGGCGGGTCGCGGGTGGCCGGCGCCGCGGGTGCCGGCGCCCTCACCGGGCTCGCGTATCTGACGCGCCCTGAGGGGATCTCCTACGCGGCCGTCTTCCTGCCGGTGCTGATCCTTGCTGGACTCGGGGGTTGGGCAACCGTTCGCGACAGGACCATCGCCCCGCGAGGGTTGCGGAACGCGGCGGTGCTCGCCGTGGTCTTCGGCCTCGGCCTGGCGGTGTTCGTGGTGCCCTACGTGGACTACCTCCACACCTACACGGGTCGCTGGGAGCTGACGGCCAAGGCCCGGGACGCGTCGCTCGATGCCTGGCGAGCGGTGGCCGAGCACGATCGCCGGGCTCGCGATGAGATCTTCTACGCACTCGACGACGAGGGCGTCGAGTTCGTGGCCGGGCGCGCCACGCTGGCCGAACTGGTGAAGGACGACGCCGCCGGCTACCTGGGGATCATCGGGGTCAACGTGCACACCGCCGCCTCCGAGCTGACCGTGGCCCGGCTCCAGCCGTTCCCGGCGTGGGAGCTGATCCCGTTGCCGCTGCTGCTCCTCGGCGCCTGGGCCGCTTGGCGCGCCCGCCGTCAGCCCGGCGTGCCGGCAGTCCTCGCCACCGCGGCGCTCGCCGCTGTCGTCCCGCTCACCTTCTTCGTGCAGCCGAGGTACATGACGCCGGTGGCCGCCATCGCCTGCGTGTTCGCAGGTGTCGGCCTGGCCGCGCTCCCCCTGCGCTGGCGCCATGCCGCCTGGGGTGTCGCCGGTGTCGTGTTGGTGTTCTCGCTGCTCGGTGGTCTGGGCGGGCTCCATCACTTCCTCGCGCCCCGCGAACAGGTCGAGCACCGCCGCGTGGGTGAGTGGCTCAACGAGAACACCCCGCCGGGCACCCGGGTGATGACCCGGAACCTGGTGGTGGACTACTACGCCGATCGGGTGATGGTGCCGATGCCGTATTCTTCGATGCCCCGGCTCTTGCGCTTCGCCCGGGCCCACGGGGTCGACTACATCGTGGCCGACGAGTACCAGTTGCGTGCGCAGCGCCCCCAGTTCCACCGCCTCTTCGAACGGGGCCCCTGGCCGGGGCTACGCCTCGTCCACGGGCTTGTCCAGGACGGTCGGATCACCCGGGTGTTCGCTCTCGATCCGCCCGCCGAGGTCGATCGCGGGAACGAGTTGCCGTTGGACGTGGGCTTCGTTGGTGACGAAGGCGCGGGTTGAGGCGGCGCCGACCACGCTCGGGTGTTGTTCGCCTGTGGTTTTCCTTACGTTCACGCTCCCCATGTGCGCGGGTCACCGCTGCCGCGTAGCGTTCACGTCGTGACGGACATCGGGCTGGGCGCGCCGCGGGCGATCACGCTGGCCGACCTCGGAGGTGACGGCCGCCGGATGCGCAAGGAGCGCATCATCGGCGCCATCTTCTTCTGCGCGGCGCTCGCGTCCATCGTCATCAGCGTGTTGATCGTCTTCTCCCTGGTCCGCGAAGCCTGGACCTTCATGAGCAATGTCGAGTGGTCCACGGTGTGGAGCACCGGCTGGTTCCCGCGGCGGAACCTGTTCGACGTCAAGACGCTGTTCCTGGGCACGCTCATCACCACGACCATCGCCATGATCGTGGCCGCACCGCTGGGGCTGGGCGCCGCGGTGTACCTCTCGGAGTACGCCAAGCCCGGCGTCCGCAAGGTGCTGAAGCCGGTGCTCGAGATCCTGGCCGGCATCCCCAGCGTGGTGCTCGGTTTCTTCGCCCTGACGTTCATCGCCCCCGAGCTCCTCCAGAAGATCTTCGACGGCACACCGCAGTCCACCCTGCTCTCCGCCGGCATCGGCGTCGGGATCCTCACGATCCCCCTCGTGGCCGCCATCTCCGAGGACGCGCTGCGCTCGGTGCCGACGACGTTGCGCGAGGCCTCCGCAGGCATGGGGGCCCGCAAGATCACCACGACCGTCAAGGTCGTGATCCCTGCGGCCATCTCCGGCCTGGTGGCCGCCTTCATCGTCGCCATCTCCCGGGCCATCGGCGAGACCATGGTGGTGTTCATCGCCGCCGGGGGCAGTGGCGGCTCGCTGTTCAGCACCGACGCGCTCGAGCCCGGCACCACGATGACCGCGGCCATGGCCAGCCAGGCCGCGGGCAGCGACGCCGTGGCGGGGGCCGAACTGGCCTTTGCCAGCCTGTTCTTCGTCGGCCTGCTCCTGTTCCTCGTGACCCTCGTCCTGAACCTCATAGCGGGCCGGTTCGTGCGCAGCGTCCGCCAGCAGTACTAGGAGATCGCCGTGGCCATCACCGCACCCCCGCTCGAGCTCACGACGACCGAGATCGTCCGGCGCAGCCTCACCAAGAGCCGCTCGGACGCCAGCGGAGTGATCTTCCGCACCTTGCTCCAGCTGGCGCTGCTGATCACGATCGTCGTGCTCCTCGTGCTCCTCCTCGATGTGGTCACCGGCGCCATCGACGTCTTCACCTCACGGTTCCAGGGGTTCTTGTCCGCGGGGTTGCGCTCGCAACCCGACGAGGCCGGCGTGTACCAGGGGCTGCGGGGATCGTTCTGGATCGGCGTCACCGTGGTGGCGGTCACCTTCCCGATTGGGGTGGGCTCGGCCATCTACCTCGAGGAGTACGCCAAGAACAGCCGCCTCAGCCGCTTCATCGACCTCAACATCCGCAACCTGGCGGGTGTGCCCTCGGTGGTCTACGGCATCCTCGGCCTCACCATCCTGGTGGGCACACTCGAGCGCATCACCGGGGGCCGCTCGACCATCTCGGGCGCGCTGACCATCGCGATCCTGGTGCTCCCCATCGTGATCATCACGGCCGCCGAGGCCATCCGCGCGGTTCCAGACAGCCTGCGAGAAGCCGGTTACGGGGTGGGCGCCACGCGGTGGGAGGTCATCCGCAGCCACGTTCTCCCCTACGCCGCCCCCGGCATCCTCACGGGCACGGTGCTCTCCCTGGCACGGGCCCTGGGCGAGGCGGCCCCGCTGATCCTGGTGGGTGCGGTCACCGGTCGCCTCGCCAGCGAGGCCGGCATGTTCGACGTCAGCCAGTTCACCGACCGGTTCACGGCGATGCCCATCGTCATCACCCAGTGGGCGAGCCAGCCCAACCCGGACTTTCGGGCGCTCACCTCGGCGGCCATCGTCGTCTTGTTGGCCGTCGTCCTCATCGCCAACACTGCAGCCATCCTGCTCCGCAACCACTACGAGAAGAAGAGGGTCCGGTAACGACCATGTCGACCTCCGAGACAGGTACGCATCCAACGCCGAACGCGTCCGCCGGCTCGAACGTCCGGACGACTGGCGACGGGGCCACCGACCACGCGACCGAGGTGCACATCATTCCCGAGCACGCACAGGCGCAGGACGACGGACAGCACCCACCGGTTTTCCGGGTCAAGGACCTCAACGTCTTCTACGGTGAGTTTCGCGCCGTGCGAGACGTCAACCTCGAGGTCGACGCCCACCAGGTGACCGCCTTCATCGGCCCGTCCGGGTGCGGCAAGACCACCGTGCTGCGGTGCTTCAACCGCATGAACGACCTGATCGACACCGCCCGGGTCGAGGGCACCATCGACTACCACGGCGTCGACCTGTACGACGCCCAGGTGAACCCGGTCGAGGTCCGTCGCCGGATCGGGATGGTGTTCCAGAAGCCCAACCCCTTCCCGAAGTCGATCTACGACAACATCGCCTTCGGGCCGAAGACCGCCGGCATCAAGGGCGACATGGACGAGATCGTGGAGCGCTCGCTGAAGCGGGCGGGCCTGTGGGACGAGGTCAAGAGTCGTCTCAAGGACTCGGCCATGGGGCTGTCGGGCGGCCAACAGCAGCGCCTGTGCATCGCCCGAGCGCTGGCGGTCGACCCCGAGGTGGTCTTGATGGACGAGCCTTGTTCCGCCCTCGATCCCATCGCCACCGGTCGCATCGAAGACCTCATGGACGAGATCAAGAGCGAGTACACGATCGTGATCGTCACCCACAACATGCAGCAGGCGGCCCGCGTGAGCGACCGTACCGCCTTCTTCACCGCCGAGGTCAACGAGACGAGCGACACACGCACGGGACTCCTCGTGGAGTACGACTCGACCGAGCAGATCTTCTCGAACCCGAGAGACGAGCGCACCGAGAACTACGTGACGGGTCGTTTTGGCTAGTCAGGTGCGACAGACGTACGCGGCCGAGCTCGAGCAGCTCCGGCTGCAGGTAGAGGTGATGGGCGTGCGCGTCGACCAGAACCTCGAGCGGATGCGCGAGGTCCTTCGTACCGGCGACGAACGAATGGCAGGCCTCGGGGTCAATGCCGACGACGACATCGATGCCATGAACGTGTCGCTCACCGAACGGTGCTACGACCTGATGCGACGCGAGCAGCCGGTGGCTTCGGACCTGCGGTTCATCGTCTCGGTCGTGCGCATGCTGGCCGAGCTCGAGCGCGTCGGCGACCTGGCCCTGCGGGTGTTGAAGCTCGCCCCCCGTCAGCCCCTGCTGGCGTCGAACCGGTCCACCCACGACATCTTGACATCGATGGCCGACCAGACCATCGACCTGTATCGCACGGCCCTGCGGGCGTGGGCGTCGGAGGATCTGGCGCTCGCCACCGAGCTGGTGGCCGGCGCCCCGTCCATGGCGGTCTACCGCGAGCAGCTCACCACCGAGCTCCTGCGGCTCTCGGGGCCCGATGCGGTGCCCCTGGCCCTCGCCACGAACGCCGCGGCACAGGCTCTCGACCGGATCGCCGACCACGCCAGCATCATGGGTGCCCGCCTGCGCTACATGATCACGGGCGATCCCGACCATCTGGCCGCCGAGGTGCGTTGAAGCTCACGGTGTGACCCGACTTGACGTGGGTGAGGCCGAGCTGGTCTGTTCCACCCCCGCAAGGGCAACCAGGGCGGTACATGTCGCCAGGCCACCCAGGACGGCGAGGGCCACCGTCAACCAGACGACGCCTGCCGGTATGCCGTTCGTCACCGAGGCGGTGCTGGTCAGGGCCTCGCCCCACCACCAGGCCGTCGGCCGGATCGTGTCGGCGAACTTGGCCGCCCACACGAGGCCGATCGTCACCAGGAGCACGACGGTCACGACGGGGCCGACCGCGTGGCGTCGGGCGGGAAGGGCGCCGATTGCCGTCGCCGCCAGCAGGGCCACGGCCGGGAACGCGGGGAAGAGGTAGCGTGCATGGGGGCCACCGCCCGACGCGATGTAGCTGATGGTGGACACGTAGATGAGTCCGACCCACGACCCCAGGAAGAGCCAGGCAAGGGTGCGGCCACGATCGGTGGCACCGGCCTCGTGCGGCTTCGGGTGCGACGGCCACCGGTGGCGGCGCGCCGCGCCCACCAGGAGTGCGACCGCGCCGAGCACGACCAGGCCGGCGAGGAAGGCGCCCGGGAGGGCGCCCCACCCGACGGCGAATTCGTCGCTGTCATAGATGCGGCCCCAGATCTGGCGGTGGAACTCAGTAGGCCAGTGGAGTTCGGTGATGGTGCCCAGCGTCGATCCGCGGCGCTCGTACCCGAAGCGGTTGAGGTTGTAGGCCGACCCGGCGATGTCACCATAGAGCTGCTTGTTGCGGCGCCAGAACCAGGCGGACGCAAGGCAGGCCACGCCGGCGACACCTGCACCAGCGGTGACGGCGCGGCCCACACGCGTCGCCATCGGGCGTCGGCTGTGCACCAGGATCGAGGCGGTGGCCGCCGACGCGACCAGGCCCGCAGCGGGTATGCCAACTGCGCGGGTGAGTGTGAGGGTTGCCGCTGCTGTCGCAGCGGCCAGGAGCCGCCGACGGGTCGGGCCGCTCGCGAGCAGTCTCACCGAGACGGCGATTGCCACGGCGGACATAGCCAAGGCGAAGCCGTCGTTGTGGACAGTACCCGCAAACCGGGGGACGGCCGGCAACAGCACCGTCAGGGCAGCGGCGAGTAGGGCGACGTCCCGTCGATCCGGGATGAGCGTGCGGGCCGTCCACCACACCGCCACGGCGCCGATGGCCGTGAGGGCCACGGTGAACAGGCGGGCCAGTTCCATGCCCGCCACCGGATGCCCGGATCGCACGCCGAGACCGAGGGGAAGGGCGACCACCAGGTAGTACAGCGGCGGGTGGTTGGCGGTGTAGATCTCGCGGCGGAGCCGGAAGTAGAGGGGCATGCCGGGTACCTCGTCGGGCACCTTCGAATCGAGCGCCGGGAGTTCCCCATGAGAAAGGGCCAGGGCGTACCCGACGTGGGAGGTCTCGTCCGCAGGCAGGAACCTCGGTACCGTGAACGCGTACAGCGAGCCAAGCCCGACGAACGCGGTCACCACCCCGACGAGCCCGATCACCGACCAGGAGCGACGATCGGGGGGACCCACGCGGTCACCCTACCGAGGCCCTCCTCAGCGCAAGGAAGCGGGCCTCTGGCCGTGAGATGACAAGTGGGCAGCCGGTTGGTGAACTCCGGTTCGAGGCCATTCCATGGCGTGGCGTCCGTCCGTATCCTCGCCGCGTGGCTGTCGCGTTGGAACGATTGGGGACCGCCCCCCACCTGGTCGAGGAGGTCGCCGTCGCAGACGATCTGGACGTGTCGGTGATCCTGCCGGTCTACAACGAGAAGGGCCACCTCCGCGTCGAGATCGACCGGATCCGAGTGGCGCTCGATCGTTCGCACTACAGCTACGAGATCATCGTGGTCGACGACGGCTCCAACGACGGCTCGGGCGAGGCCCTCGCCGGCATCGAGGGCATCCGCCTCCTCCAGTTCGCCACGAACCGGGGCTCGGGCTCGGCCCGCAAGTACGGGACGATCGCCGCACGGGGCCGGGTGGTGGTGTGGACCGACGTGGACATGACCTATCCGAACGACCGGATCCCCGAGTTGGTGAAGGAACTCGAGGGCTACGACCAGGTGGTGGGCGCCCGGACGACGGAGCAGGGCACGGCCAAGGTGTTCCGCGTGCCGGCCAAATTGTTCATCCGCAAGCTGGCCAGCTATCTGACCGAGACCGACATCCCTGACCTGAACTCGGGCCTCCGAGCGTTTCGGCGCGAGGTGGCGGCCCAGTACCTGCACCTGCTGCCGACGGGCTTCTCGTGTGTGACCACGATCACCATGAGCTTCCTGGCCAACGGCTACTCGGTGAAGTACGTGCCGATCGAGTACTCACCGAGAGCGGGTGAGTCGAAGTTCCACTGGCGAAAGGACACCCGCCGGTACCTCACGCAGGTGATCAGGCTCGTGCTGTCGTACAACCCGCTCCGCGTCTTCGTGCCGATGGGCCTGCTGCTCGGGGTCATCGGGCTCACGAAGCTGGGCTTCGACCTCGTCGACAAGGACTTCCGGGTCGGCACGAACACCTTGTTGATCCTGTTCGCGGCCTTGCAGGTGCTGTCGATCGGGCTCCTGGCCGACCTCTTCGTGCGGATCAGTCGGCCACGCGACGAGGTCGAACCGGCGTCGACTTGAGCCCGGAAGCCGACGTGCCCGTCGGCAACGTCTACGACAAGGAGGCGGCGACCAATCCGTTCGAGCGTCGACTCGTAGCCGGCTTCTCGTCAGCGCTGCTCGGCCTGTTACCCGACCGACCCGGCAACGTCCTCGAGGTGGGTTGTGGTGAAGGCGGTCAACTGCGGAAGGTCGCACAGCTCCAGCCGGGGGCGCGCCTCGTCGGGTTCGACCTCCCCAGCGACGCGCTCTCCTCGCGCTGGGAGGGGCTCGACGCGAGCATGGTGTGCGGCACGGCTGAGGCGCTGCCGTTCCCCGACTCGACCTTCGATCTCGTGCTCGTGCTCGAGGTCCTCGAGCACGTCGCCGACCCTGACGCGGTCCTTCGCGAGATCGCCCGCGTGGGCACAGGAGCCGTGGTCCTCTCGGTCCCCTGGGAACCCGTGTGGCGCCTGGGCAACCTGGCCCGCGGTCGCTACCTGCGCGAGCTCGGCAACACGCCCGGGCACGTCCAGCACTTCGGAAGGGGCGCATTCACGCGCCTGGCCGGTCGCCACCTCGACGTCATCGAGCTTCGGCGGCCCTTCCCCTGGACCTTCATCCGTGCGGACGTGCCTCGAGGCCCGTCGAACTGAGCGACGCCGGTCGGGAGGTGAGCGGTTGACCATCTGGCCGGTTCAGCTTGGCCGTTCGTGCCGTGCCGGTGCCAGGGGCGTGCTCAGCACAGGAGGTTCGCCCGGACCGCCCCGATCGTCGAGGGCGCGACCCCGTGCCCGAGCAGGTACGCCTCGGGCGAGCCGTAGACCTCCCGCACGTGGGCGAGCAGGGCCGCCATCGCAGCCGGTGGCGCGGCCAGCCACCCCACGGGTTGGCGCGCCATCGCCTCGGCGCCCTCGGGTGAGTGCTCCGAGAGCCAGGCCTGCATACGCATCATGGCGAGGGCACTCAGCGCGTAGTCGCGCACGACGTCGTCATCGCGAACCCCGAGCACGCCCAACACGAGCGCAGCGAGCACCCCTGTGCGGTCCTTGCCGGCCGCACAGTGGAACACCAGTGGATAGCTCGCCCTTCGGCTCAGCACGGCCATTGCCGAGGCGACGGCGGAGCCGCCTTCGTCGAGCATGTCGACGTATCGGGCCGCGAGGTACGCCTCGGGGTCCTGCACCCGATCGTCCTCGGGCCAGGTCTCGGCGATCACGGGCAGATGATGGTGATCCACCGGATGGAGGTCGACCGGGAACAATCCCCGTTCGTCGACCTCGGCCATCGTGCGCAGGTCGATCACCGTGCGAAGCCCGAGGCCGGCCACGATGTCGACGTCGCCGGCCGACAGGTGGTGGAGCCCGTCGGCCCGGTAGAGGCGCCCCCACCCGACCGACCGGCCCTCGGCCGCCCGGTAGCCCCCCAGATCGCGGAAGTTGAAGACCGACTCGAGGCGGAGGTGGCGATCGGTGAGTGTCGTCTCGGCGCTCATGGGCGCGACGGTAGGTCGAGCTCTTGGCCGGACAACCGCCGTGTGATGAACGCCGAATGACCATCCTGGGGACGTCGGGTGCAGGTCGCCAGGCCGTCACCGACCTGTCACCGGCCCTGGGTCGAGGCGCTCGGCAGGGCGACACAGGTTCTCCCTCTGTTCACCCCACATTCATGTCGTCCCCGCCCGTCGGCCATTCCCTGGCCGTAGCTTCCGGGCATCGACGACTGCGCCCGGCCCGGGCCCACCGACTTCACCGGCTCGAACGGTAGATTCGACACGGGTTCGCTGTCGTCCCGGTCTTGGTGCGTTTCCGCCATCGCCGGTGATCCCGACCATCTGGTTGCTGAGTGAGGTGACGTACGTGCCCCAGGACATCCGCAAGACGTTCCACCAGGAGCTCAACGAGGTGCGTCAGGAGATCGTGCGGTACGCCGCCATGGTCACCGAGGTGATCCCGCAGGGCACCGATGCGCTTCTGGCCAACGACCTCGAAATGGCCCAGGGGATCATCGACGGCGATGACGCCCTCGACGCGCTGTCGGTCGAGATCGAGGACCGTTGCTACCAACTGCTCGCCCTGCAGCAGCCCATGGCGGGTGATCTGCGGGCCATCGTCACGGCACTGCGGCTCACGTCCGAGATCGAGCGCTCGGGCGACCTCGTCGTGAACATCATGAAGGGCGCTCGGCGCATCTACGGGGCCGAGTTCGATCCCCGGCTCCGCGGACTCATCGAGCGCATGAGCGAGCAGGCGCAGCGCCTGTTCAAGCTCGCCGTCGACGCCTACGTCGAAGGCAACGCCGGCCTGGCCGCCGCCCTCGACGACATGGACGACCGCCTCGATCTCCTGCACAAGGACTACATCCAGGCCATCTTCGAGTCGCACTCGGCGAGCAACCTCGACCTGCAGGCCGCCGTGCAGCTGGCATTGATCGGCCGGTACTACGAGCGCATCGGTGATCACGCCGTCAACATGGGCGAGCGGGTGCTCTACATGGTCACGGGGTGGCTGCCCGAACAGGAGGGCGCCGTCCGAGCCGAGGCTCGTGCCCGCAGCGCTCCCAGGCTGCCTGCGGGAGCAAACGGCTCGAGCCCTGATGTCGGCGACGAACCACCCCCTCCCGACGAGGGCTGATGCGGGTTCTCGTCACCAACGACGACGGCGTCGCCGCCGTCGGCATCCATCGACTGGCCGCCGCGGTTTCCGATGCCGGCCACGACGTGGTGGTGGCCGCGCCCCTCGTCGACATGAGTGGCAGCGGCGCCGCCATCGGTCGGCTGCATGTGGACGAACACATCGAGGTCGAGGCTTACGAGATCCCCGGCCTGGCTCACGTGCCCGCCTACGGCGTGGACGGCCCGCCCGGGCTGGCCGTGTTGGCATCACGACTCGGCGGGTTCGGTGCGCCCTGCGACGTGGTGGTCTCGGGTGTGAACCCGGGGGCCAACACCGGGCGCGCCACGCTGCACTCCGGCACGGTCGGTGCCGCCCTGACGGCGGCGAACTTCGGCGTATCGGGTCTGGCGGTGAGTCTGGTCGGCGGTGAGTCCATGCAGTGGGACACCGCAACCGCGCTGGCGACCGCCGCCCTCGAGTGGCTGGCCGTGGCCGAGCCGAAGACCGTGTTGAACCTGAACGTGCCCGACGCACCGCTCGACGCCCTCGCGGGAGTGCGCTGGGCGGCCTTGGCGCCCTTCGGGACGGTGCGGGCCGCGATCGCCGAGTCCGACCTTCCAGCTGGTGCCGCCGGCGGTACGGCCGGACGGCTCCAGATGGAGTTGCGGGAGACCGGCGAGACGCTTCCTCCCGACTCCGACACGGCCCTGGTCCTTGCCGGTTACGCCGCGCTCACCCGCCTGGTGGGCATCCGCGCCGTCGAGGCCGATGCGTCGACCGGTGACGTCGGCATGCGCCTCGATGTCGTGGCCCATCTCGAACGAGCCCTGTTGGCGCGGTCGGCCTGATGCTCGCCGCGGGACTCGGCGTCGTCGCCACACTGGGCGTCGTCGCGGTGCTCGTGCTGCATCGCCGTCAGCGTGACGCCGCGCGACGGGTCGCCCGCGCCGCCGCACGACTCGACGGTCGGTCGCCCACGCTCGGTGGTGGGCTCCGCGAGCATCTCGTCGCGCTCGACCGATCGGTGGCCGTCGTGTCGGAGCGAGCCGGCGACGTCGTCGCATCGGAGCGCCTGGTCCGGGCGCTCGACGCCATCCCTCAGGGCGTCGTGATCTGCGACGGGCGCGGCGGTGTGGTGTTCGAGAACGAGGTCGGGGCCGGGTTCTCTCGAGCGCGTCACGGCGATGCCCTCGTGTCGGCGGCGGTCACCGAGCTGTTGGCCGCGGCGGTCGCCGGTTCGGCGGCGTCGCGCAACCTCGAGCTCTACGGTCCCCCCCGCCGCACTCTGGTGATCGACGCCTATCCGCTGCCCTCGGAGACCGACCAGCAGGTGAGCGGCGCGCTCGCGGTGATCGAGGACGTGTCCGAGCGGCGGCGTCTCGAACTCGTCCGCCGTGACTTCGTGGCCAACATCAGCCACGAGCTGAAGACCCCCGTCGGTGCCCTGGCCCTCCTGGCCGAGACCCTGCTGGCGGCGCGTGACCGTGTCGACCGCGAGCGCCTCACCCGCCGGATGCTCGACGAGGCACACCGCGTCGGGCACACCATCGACGACCTGCTGTCGCTCAGTCGCATCGAAGCCGACCAGGAGGCCGATTGGCCGCCGGTTCAAGCGGCGGCGGTGATCGAGGAGGCCGTGGCGCGGTCCGCATCGGCCGCCGAGCAGCGCGGCATCAGGGTCGAGACCGCGGCGTCCGACGACCTGGTGGTGCTCGGCGATTCGCGCCAGTTGGTGTCGGCCGTCTTCAACCTGCTCGACAACGCGGTCAAGTACTCCGACCCTGGGCTCTCGGTACACGTCATGGCCCGCCGGGTCGGCCCGTGGGTGGACTGGGTGGTGGCCGATCGCGGGCCGGGCATCCCGACACGCGACCTCGAGCGGATCTTCGAGCGCTTCTACCGGGTCGACCGGGCCCGCAGCCGACAGACCGGTGGCACCGGCCTCGGTCTCGCCATCGTTCGCCACGTGGCCAGCAATCACGGGGGCGATGTCACCGTCGAGTCTCGCGAGGGTGAAGGCTCGACCTTCATCCTCCGGGTGCCCGCGTTGCAGAGCGCATCCGCGGTTCCGTCCACCGGCACCCGAGCACCCACGAACATCGAGAGGACCAGCGTCTGATGGCCAGTTCCGAAGTCACCGTGCTCGTCGTGGAGGACGAGGATTCGTTCGTCGATGCGTTGACCGTGGGGCTCAAGCGCGAGGGATTCCGGGTGCAGATCGCCCGCGACGGGGCCGAGGCGCTCGACGTCTTCGACGCGGTCCAGCCCGACCTGGTGCTGCTCGACGTGATGCTGCCGAAGGTGTCCGGCCTCGACGTCTGCCGCGAGCTTCGGTCGAAGTCCAAGGTGCCGATCATCATGGTCACCGCCAAGGGTGCCGAGATCGACACCGTGGTGGGCCTGGAGGTGGGCGCTGACGACTACGTCACCAAGCCCTACCGGCTGCGCGAGTTGGTGGCCCGTATGCGGGCCGTGCTGCGCCGGGCGCCCATGCAGACACTCACCGATGCCGGCGACGGTGAGGTGCTGGTGGTCGGCGACGTGAGTGTGGACCCCGAACGCCACGAGGTGACGATCCGGGGTGATGCGGTCAGCCTGCCCCTCAAGGAGTTCGAGTTGCTCACCCTGCTCCTCGAGAACGCCGGTCGGGTGCTCACCCGCGACGTCCTGATCGACCGCATCTGGGGCCACGACTACGTGGGCGACACCAAGACCCTCGACGTGCACGTGAAGCGGTTGCGGGCCAAGGTCGAGGACGACCCCTCGCAACCCACCCACATCGTCACGATCCGGGGCCTCGGCTACAAGTACGCGTCCACCTAGTCCCCTCTACGCTTGGTTCGGTGAGCGCCCCGACCAACCCCGGTGGCACCGGGTGGCGGCCGATGCGCAAGCCTCACCCCGACCATCCCCACGAGGCGTTCATCAGCTCACCGTTCGCCCGGCTCGCCCGCGTCCACGCGTTCTCGGTGGCCGGCGACGCCCTCATCGCCGTGGCGCTGGCCAACTCGCTGTTCTTCAGCATCGACCCCACCCAGGCCCGCTGGAAGGTGGCGCTCTACCTGGTGCTGACCATGGCCCCCTTCGCCGTGGTCTCACCGCTCATAGGCCCGGCGATCGACCGGGCCAAGAGTGGCCGGAAATGGATGGTGGTCGGCTCCGCCGGCCTGCGCGTGGTCATCTGCATCTTCATGGTCGGCGACCTCGACAGCCTGCTGTTGTTCCCCGAGGCCTTCGCCATCCTCGTGCTCGGCAAGGGCTACCAGGTGGCCAAGAGCGCCATCGTGCCCACCACCGTCCGCACCGACGCCGAGCTCGTCGAGGCCAACTCGAAGCTCTCGCTCATCTCGGGCCTCGCCGGCATCGCGGCGGTCGTGCCGGGGCTGATCCTCCTGAAGCTCGGGGGGTCCGAATGGGTCATCGGACTGGCAGCGATGGTCTTCACCGTGGCGGCCCTGGCAGCCACGCGCCTCCCGGCCACGCCGATCGCGGTCGAGCCGGTCAACGAGGCCGAGCGCAGCGAGCTGCACAGCACCGGCATCCAACTGGCAGCCGGGGCCATGGGCCTGCTGCGAGGCGTGGTGGGCTTCCTTGCGTTCCTGTTGGCCTTCGAGCTCCGTCGCCACGACGATCCCACCTGGCACTTCGGCGTGATCGTCGCCGCCAGTGCCGTGGGCGGGCTCATCGGCGCGGGGCTCGCTCCGCGCATCCGTCAGACCACCGTCGAAGAGGACATGTTGATCGGTTCGCTGGGGTTCACGGTCGTCGTGGCCCTCCTGGCGGCGTGGGCGGGCGGGTTGACGGGCTACGCGGTCATCGCCCTGGCCGTCGGCCTCGCCGCGGGCACGGCCAAGCTGGCCTTCGACTCGATCGTGCAGCGCGACGCTCCCGACGCCAACCGGGGACGCACCTTCGCCCGGTTCGAGACCAAGTTCCAGATCATCTGGGTGTTGGGCGCGTTCATCCCGGTGCTCCTGCCGATTCCTGCGCAGCTGGGCCTGCTGATGGTGGCCGTCGTATCGGCGTTCGCGGCCGCGTCCTACCTCGTCGGTCGGCGCGCGGCCCGCGAGCAGGCCAGCCGCCCGGCGTCACGTCGGGGGCGCGAGCCCCAGCCGCCGGCCTCGGTGCTGTCGTCGGTTCGGGGAGCGATCGGCCATCACCGCGCCGTCCGCAAGGCCAGGGCCGAAGCGAAGCCCGAGAACCCGTGAGCGACGCAACGGCGGTCGGTCGGGGTCAGTCCTGGGGCAGGTCGATCCGGGCGAGCCAGAGGCCGGGCGCATCGACCTCCGCCGGCGTGGGCAGGCCGCGCTCGTCGTGCCAGAGCCGCTCGAGCCCCTGGACCCCCGCCCGCTCGACCACGCCGGCCACGAAGGCCGCGCCCCGCTCGTACTGGGCCTGGCTCATCTCGAGGCCGAGCAGGCGCTCGACGAAGCGGTTCGACTCGTCGGCGGTGACCCGTCGTCGGCGGAGCGCCTCGGTGAGCATGTCGTAGGATCCGATGAGTGTGGTGCCGACCTGGTCCATCACATGGTCGACGTAGCCGACGATCACCGCCACGAGGGCCTCGAGGTGGGGGAGGAGCTCGTGTTGCGCCGGCGACCGGACCGCGCCGAGCAGCGCCTCGGGGTCGCCCATCACGCTCTGGAAGTGCGCGAGGGCGTCACCGCTCGTGGGGTCGAGGTCGCCGAGCTTCGACTCGAGCGCGGTGGGGTCCGGGTCGAAGCCGTCGACGTAGGCGTAGAGCTGAGACTCGAGTCGGGTGCGGACGTGGGGCACGCTCACGACGGCATGGTGCGCGATCTCGTGAAGGCAGACCCACAGCCGCAGATCGTCTTCGGGGAGGCTCCACTCGGTGCCGAACTCGGCGAGGTTGGCGACGACGAGTAGCAACTCGTCGCCGGCAGGTCGGGGCACGGGAAGGTCGTACTGCCCGAAGGACCGCCGCGAGAGGTGGCCGAGCATCGACCCCGCCGTCATCCCCAGCATCATCGGGCCGATCATGGCCATGAGGCCCCCGAGCCAGGCGCCGGTGGGGTCGCCGACGGCGAGCGGGTCGGCGGGGTCTTCCTCAGCGGACGGGGGCTCGGTCAGCGAGCCGGCGAGGCGCTCGAACAACGGCCGGTAGGCCTCGAGGCTGCGCTGGACCCACTGCGATCGGGTGACGGGGAGCACGGTGACCCCGCGACCGGTGGGCGACGGATTGAGCCCCGTCGCGTTGGCGATCTGCAGCTCGGCGACGCGCGCCAATTGCTCGAGTTTGATGCGCTCGAGCGGCTCGACGTTGGGCTCGGACTGTCCGCCGGCGGCGATCGACAGCGCCAGTTGTCCGGCAGCGTCCCAGCTCACGGCGCCCTGCTGCTGGAGCATCCGGGCGAGGTCGCCCAGGAAGGGCATGCCCTTGAAGGGATCGTCGCCGAGTGGACCCGGATCGCTCACACGGGCATCGTAGACACATGACCACGGTTGTCCTCACCGGGGCCGAGAGCGCGTTGGGCCGCCGGGTGAGGTCGCTTCTCGATGCTGATCCCGAGGTCACGGGGGTGGTCACCATCGACCTCTCGAGTTGCTCCGAGCATCCCGTCGCGGCGCTGAAGGCGGCCATGGACGGCGCCCAGGTGCTCGTGCACCTGGGGAGCACCGATGGTGCCGAGCTGGACGGCACGGGCGCGGGTGGGGTCGACGTGGAGGGCACCCGTCACCTCTTCGAGGCGGCGGGGTCGGTCGGCGTGCGTCACCTGGTGGTCCTGTCGAGCGCGACGGTGTACGGCGCGTGGCCGAACAACCCGGTGCCGCTCACCGAGGAGGCGCCGATCCGCCCCAACCCGAGCCTCTCGTACGCGACGCACAAGGCCGAGGTCGAGCGCCTCGCCCACGAATGGTCCGAATCGCATCCCGCCGCTTCGGTCGCGGTGCTCCGGCCCACCATCGCGGTCGCCGAGGAGCGCACGGCGTGGCTGGCCCAGTCACTCTGGAGTGGCAGCGGGTTGCGCCCCGGCGACGGGCAGGCGCCGAGCCAGTTCGTGCACCTCGATGACCTGGCCGCCGCGGTCGACCTGGCCCGCCGGCGCGAGCTCCGTGGCCCGTACAACGTCGCCCCCGAGGGCTGGATCAAGGCCGACGATCTACGTGCGCTGGCGGGGCGCGGCCCCAATGTCCGCCTGCCCGAACGGGTCGTGACGCGTGTGGCCGCCTGGCGGTGGAAGTTCGGGCTCACGCCCACCCCGCCCGGCGTGGTCGCCTACCTCGCCAACTCGTGGGTCGTCGCCAACGACCGCCTCCGCGCCGAGGGTTGGGCGCCGCAGAACACCAACGAAGAGGCCTACGTGTCGAGCCACCGCCCCACCGGGTGGGCGGCGCTCAGCGGCCGCCGTCGCCAGGAGGTCGCCCTGGGCGTCGTGGGCGCCGGCGTGCTCGGCGTCGTTGCCACCGCCCTGCTGGTGGTGAGGCACCACCTCAAGCGCCGCACCTGACCCTGCCACCCGGCGGGGGCCGGAACGAGCACGCGGCGCTCCGAAGTGGAGCAGGTGACCGCACCGGGCCGGCGGCACGCCGGGCGTCCACACGCGGCGCGGGAGGACCCGGTGTCGAGATCAGGCCTGCCGCTCCTCGAGGGTCGGGGTGCAGGAGCCGGGCTCGCCGTCTCGGAGGAAGGAGATGGTGACGGTCTCGCCCGGGTCGTGGCGTCGGAGCTCCACCACGAGACCGGCCATCGAGGTGACGGGAAGGTCGCCGACCGACGTGATCACGTCGTCGACCGTCAGGCCCGCACGCTCGGCCGGGCTTCCCTCGGTGACCGTCGCCACCCTCGCCCCGCCGTCGAGGTGGAGGTCGGCGGCGGCAGTGGCGACGACGTCGGACCCTTCGATCCCGAGCCACGGGTGATGGGCCGCCCCGGTCTCGATGATCTCGTCGGCCACCGAGCGGGCGGTGTCGATCGGGATGGCGAAGCTCAGGCCGCCTTCCCGCTTTCCGTCGGGGAGCGCCATGGTGATCCCGATCACGCTCCCACGTCGGTCGAGCAGGGCACCACCCGACGAGCGGGGCGCGAGCGGGGCGTCGGTCTCGATCAGGTCGTGGCGCGCTGGGATGTCGGATTCCGTCGCGGTGATCGTGCTCCCGAGCGCGCTCACGATGCCCGCGGTCACCTCGGGCCCGCCGCTCGGTGTGGCGGGGGAGCCGATCGTCACGATCGGCCCGCCCACCAAGAGGCCGTCGACGGAGCCGAGGACCGCGGTGGGAAGCTGTTCGGCGTCGATCTTGACCACCGCCACGTTGGTGACGGAGTCGGTGCCAACGACCTCGCCATCATGGAGGTCGCCTCCCGCAAGGATCACGCTCACCGACGCGCTGTCCGCCATCAGGTCGGCGGTGGTGAGGAGGTACCCGTTGTCGCGGAACACCACCGCGGAGCCGGCAACCGTGAGCCTGCCGCCGGCCTGGTCGGGGGCAGGTCGCTCGACCTCGAGGCGGGCGATCGCGGGCGCGACCATGCCGGCGAGCGCTGCCACACCACCGCCAGGTGCCGAATCACCGGTTGTTCCGATGGGCAGCGTGACCGCGGGGGCGGCGGCGACCCGCTCGACGACGTCGCGCTCGACGACCCGGTCGTCGAACCCGCCCACGACGGCCACGACGGCCAGTGCGGCTGCGGCGCCGGTCAGTCCGGCGACGACGCCGGCGAACCAGGGCGTGCCCCGCTGTCTGTCCCGCCGTGACGTTGTGGCCTGAGGTGTCAGGCCACCCGGGCCGCCCGGGCCGAACTCGGACGGATGGCGCCAGAGGCGGTCGTCCGGCGGGAGCGGCGGGCCGAAATCGTTCCCGTCGTCTTCGGGCTCTCCCGGCGGCAGCATGGGGCGAGATTATCGACGGCCGGACGCCGAGGGACCGCGGCAAACGCTCGGCGGCCGATCGGGCGCTCTAGCATGGGATGTGTGCCCGAGGCCGTGCAGTGGAGCGGAGCGACGTCGACCGCCTCGCGCGGCGCTCCGTCGGCCGTTCCCGGAGGAGGCGTGGGTCACCAGGTCTACGAACCCGGCGGGGATGCGGACGACTGGGTCGCGATCGCGGCCGGCCCCCTGCCCGTCGGACGCGCCGCAGACTGGGCCGTACGCCCCGACTGTGGCGCGGTGGTCACCTTCAGCGGCACCGCGCGGGACCACGCCGAGGGACGCATCGGTGTGACCGGGCTCGTCTACGAGGCCTACGAAGAGCAGGTGGTCCCCCGAATGGCCGCCATCGCCGTCGAGGCGAGGGCCCGCTGGGACGTCGGCCGCCTGGTGTTGCTCCACCGGGTCGGTCCAGTGGCCGTCGGCGAGTCGTCCGTGGTGGTCGTGGCGTCATCAGCACATCGTGAAGAGGCCTTCGCCGCGGCCCGTTTCGCCATCGACCGCCTGAAAGCCACCGTTCCCATCTGGAAGCGGGAGCGGTGGGACGACGGCGACGACTGGGGCCAGGGCGCCGTGCCGATCGCCGAGATGACTGCGGCCCGCACCGCCACATCGCGACCGATACCCGAATCCGCCGGCTGAGAGAATCCCCGTGGGAAACCTGCTGTTCCTCCTCATCGCCATCGTCCTGAGTGGCATCGGCATCTTCGTCGTGTTGGCCCGTCACCGCGGACCGACCGGCGTGTCGCACGGGGTGGACTCGTTCACCCGGCAGATGCGGGCCATCGCCCCTGACCAGTCGGATGCCGACGACCCGCCTGGGCCTGCCGGCCCGCCTGGGTCCGGCGCCCCGGGCACCAGGCGGTAGTCCTCCTGGCACGCGACCTGGCGATCGACCTGGGGACGGCGAACACCCTCGTCTACGCCCGCGGGCAGGGCATCGTCCTCAACGAGCCGTCGGTCATCGCGCTCAACAACCAGAGCCAGGAAGTCCTCGCCGTCGGCTACGACGCGTGGCAGATGATCGGCCGCACCCCCAGCCACATCGTGGCCGTTCGGCCCCTCCGTCAGGGCGCCATCACCGATTTCGACATCACCCAGCGCATGATCCGCCTGGTGCTGCAGCGGGTGGGGGTCAACCGCTTCAACCGGCCCCGCGTGGTGATCTGCGTACCTTCGGCCATCACCGCGGTGGAGCGGCGGGCCGTCACCGAGGCGGCGCGTCGGGCGGGGGCCGCCGAGGCCCAGCTCATTGAGCAGCCGATGGCGGCGGCCATCGGCGCCGGCCTGCCCATCAACGAGCCCATCGGCAGCATGGTCATCGACATCGGCGGGGGTACCTCCGAGTCGGCGATCCTCTCGCTCGGCGGGGTCGTCGCGTTGCAGGCCGTACGAGTCGGGTCCTTCGACATCGATGCCGCGATCACCCAGTACATCCGCCGCGAGTACGGGATCGCGATCGGCGAGCAGACGGCCGAGAAGATCAAGATCACCATGGGTTCGGCGTATCCGACCCCCGACGAGTTCAAGGCCGAGGTGCGGGGCCGTGAGCTGATGAGCGGACTCCCGAAGACGGTGATCCTCTCCCCCGAAGAGGTGCGGGCGGCCATCGAAGAGCCGGTGAGCGCCATCATCGACTCGGTGGTGGCCTGCCTGGGCGACGCGCCTCCCGAGCTTGCCCAGGACCTCATCGTCCAGGGCATCCACCTCGTGGGCGGCGGCGGAATGCTCAAGGGGCTCGACCGACGACTCACCGAGGAGACCGACGTCCAGGTGCGACTCGTCGACCTGCCGCTCGAGTGCGTGGCCTTGGGTGCCGGGCGCTGCATCGAGTCCTACGAGGCCCTCAAGGTGATGTTCATGGACGACCATTCGCGGCGCTGAACCCTCGGGGCGCTGACGGCGTGCTCGGCAGCCACTAGTGTGCGGTCCGTTCGTTGGGTGTGGGAGAAGGCGTCGAGGGGGGCGTGATCGATGGCACTGCTCGAGGTCGAGGACGTGAGCGTGCGCTTCGGTGGTGTCGTTGCCCTCAATCGCCTGAGCTTCGCCCTCGAGCCCGCCAAGATCTGCGCGCTCATCGGCCCCAACGGTGCGGGCAAGACCACGTTGTTCAACTGTGTGAGCCGGCTGTACCAGCCGACCGAGGGAACGATCGGCTACGACGGCAAGGACCTGCTGTCGGTCCCCGCGCACGCCATCGCGGCCAACGGCATCGCCCGCACGTTCCAGAACCTGGCGTTGGTGCCGTCGCTGTCCGTGCTCGAGAACGTGATCATCGGCGGTCACTCGGCCACCCGCGCCAACTTTTTCACCGCTGCGTTCCGGCTGCCCGGTGCGATCCGCGAGGAGCGTGACGAGGCCGAGAAGGCCTACGCCATCCTCGAGCGCCTGGATCTCGCCCGCTTCGCCCACTCGCCCGCTGCGGGCCTGCCCTACGGCACCCTCAAGCGCATCGAGTTGGCCCGTGCGCTCGTCTCCGACCCGAAGTTGTTGATGCTCGACGAGCCCGCCACCGGGCTCACCCACGCCGAGGTGGACGAACTGGCCGAGTTGGTGCAGCGCCTCCGGGACGAGTTCGGCCTGACCATCCTGTTGGTCGAGCACCACATGGCCATGGTGATGAGCATCTCCGAGTGGATCGTGGTGCTCGACTACGGCAGCAAGATCGCCGAGGGGGTTCCCCAGGACATCAAGGACAACCCCAAGGTGATCGAGGCCTACCTCGGGAGCGCCGCCTAGTGACGGCACTGCTCGAGGCTCGCGGGCTCGAGGCCGGGTACGGGCTCGTGCAGGTGCTCCGCGGGCTCGACTTCTCTGTCGACGAGGGCGAGGTGGTCGTGATCCTCGGCGCCAACGGCGCGGGCAAGACCACGACCATCCGGGCGGTCACCGGCATGATCAAGGGCAAGGGCACGGTGCTCGTGGACGGCCAGTCGATCCTGGGCAAGCGACCGGACGACATCGTTCGTCGCGGGCTCGCCCACGTGCCCCAGGGCCGGGGCACCTTCGTCGACCTCACCGTCGAGGAGAACCTGCGCCTCGGGGCCTTCATCCGCAAGGACAATGAGGTCGACGCCGACATCGAGCGGTGGTACCAGACCTTTCCCCGCCTCGGTGAGCGGAGGACCCAGGCCGCCGGCTCCATGAGCGGGGGCGAGCAGCAGATGCTGGCCATCGCCCGCGCCGCGATCTCGCGACCGCGGCTCCTGCTGCTCGACGAGCCCTCGCTCGGCCTCGCCCCCATCGTCACCCAGGAGCTGTTCGAGCAGCTGGGCGAGCTGAATGCCAGGACCGGCACCGCGCTGCTCGTGGTCGAACAGAACGCAAACCTGGCCCTGGCCATCGCCCAGCGGGCCTACGTGCTCGAGGCCGGCACGATCGTGGCCACCGGCACCGCGGACGAGATGCGCAGCGACGAGTCGGTGCGCAAGGCCTACCTCGGGTACTAGGAGCAGACCAGTGGAACTCTTTCTCGAACGGTTGATCGTGGGGGTGGGTCGGGGCTCGATCTATGCCTTGTTGGCCCTGGCCATCGTCTTGATCTACCGCAGCACCGGGATCTTGAACTTCGCCCAGGGCGAGATGGCCATGTTCTCCACCTTCGTGGCCTGGACCTTCCAGGACAACGGCGCCAACGTGTGGGTGTCGATCCTCGCCGCCATGTTGCTGTCGCTCCTCGGGGGGGCGCTCATCGAACGGGTCATCATCCGTCCGGTGGAGGGTGGATCGCCGCTCAACATCGTGATCGTCACCATCGGCATGTTCCTGGCCCTCAACGCCCTGGCGCAGTGGATCTGGGGCACCGAGGCGCGCACGTTCGCGAACCCGTTCCCCAACGAGGCCTACAGCGTCGGAGGGGTGAGCATCGACGCCGACCTGCTCGGCCGCCTCGGGGCACTCGCCGTCGTCGCCTTCCTCCTCTTCCTCCTCTTCCAGAAGACAAAGCTCGGCCTGGCCATGCGGGCGGTGGCCTCCAACACCGAGTCGAGCGGCCTGGTCGGGATCCGGGTCGGTCGCATGCTCATGATCGGCTGGGGCCTCGCCGCCGCCCTCGGAGCGCTCGCCGGCTGCCTCACCGCCGCCCGCAATCAACAGTTCGACACCAACTTCATGATCCAGGTGCTCGTGTTCTCGTTCGCCGCCGCCACCCTGGGCGGCCTCGACAGCCCCCTGGGTGCCGTAGTCGGCGGTCTCCTCGTCGGTGTGGTGCAGGAGATGCTCGGCGCCTACGTCGGCTTCGTCGGCACCGACCTCCGTGACGGGGCCGCCTTCGTCATCATCCTGGTGATCCTGCTGGTCAAGCCCAGCGGCCTGTTCGGCAAGCAGCAGGTGGCCCGGGTATGACGGTCCTTCTCTTGCTGATCGTCGCCGCCGCGGTCCTGCTGCCAATTGTCGGAATACTCGATGCAGCGCTGATCCCCGAAAGCCGGTGGTCGGAGGCAAACCAGAACAAGGTCGTCTGGGTTCTCGTCCAGTTTTTTGTCGGCCCGTTGGGGACCATCGTCTATTTCGCGCTAATTCGACCCAAGCTCCGCCCTTCCGCGTCCCCAGGCCGCCTGAATCGCCGCTCGCTTTCCGGGACGTTCGTGGCCAAGGCGGTGGTGGTCGTGGTGGTGGCCATCGTCCTCTACGAGCTGCCGCTCTACTACCAGGAGTTCCGGGTCCGGCAGTTCAACGAGGTCATCTTCTTGTCGGTGGCCGTGCTGGGCCTGGGCCTGCTCACGGGGTTCAACGGCCAGATCTCCATCGGCCACGGCGCCTTCTTCGGCATCGGTGCCTACACCACCGCCATCCTCGTGGCCGACCACGGCTGGTCGTACCTCGCCACCATGCCGGTCGGTGCGCTCCTGGCCTTCGTCGTCGGGGCGCTCATCGGTGTGCCCGCACTGCGCATCAAAGGGCTCTACCTGGCCCTCACCACCCTGGCCTTCGCCACCACCTTCACGTTGGTGGTCAAGAAGTTCAGCTCGGTCACCGGTGGCACGCAGGGCAAGGTGGTGCCCCGGTTCCAGGTGCCCAGCTGGTCCAGCCTCACCAACGACCAGTTCATCTACTACCTGCTGCTCATCATGGCGGTGGTGCTGTTCGTGCTGGCCCGCAACCTGGTGAAGAGCCGGGTGGGCCGGGCCCTCATCGCCGTGCGCGACAACGAGGTGGCCGCCGAGGTCGTGGGCGTGAACCTGGCCGCCTACAAGGTGATGACCTTCGGGCTGAGTGCGGCCCTGGCCGGCATCGCCGGGTCGATGTCGGTGATCAACACGCCGTTCGTCGACGCCAACTCGTTCACCATCAACAAGTCCATCGAGTTCCTGGCGGCGCTCGTGATCGGGGGCGCCGCCACGATCTTCGGTCCCGTCATCGGGGCCTTCTTCGTCGTCTTCGTCCCCGAGTTCTCGAGTGACATCAACCCTGCGCTCTCGCAGGTGATCTACGGCGGACTGCTCATCCTCTTGATGCTCGTCCTGCCGGGCGGCATCATGGGCGGACTCAAGCAGTTGTGGGCCTTTGCGTCCCGCCACCTGCGCCGGTCCACCCCGGCAGGGCCCACGCCCCCGGTCGACAGTCCGCTTCCTGCAACCTGACCCTCGCCTTCCTGCAACCTGATCCTCGCCTTCCTGCAACCTGATCCTCAACCCAGGAGAACCAGAACCATGACCACACGGACCCGAGGGGCACGCTGGCTCGCGCTGGCGATCGCCCTCGTCCTCACTGCGGCGGCCTGCGGCGGCGGCGGCCGCGACGACACCAGCAGTGATTCCGACAGCGGCGGCACGAGCGGCGGGTCCGAGGCCGCAGGGCCGCTCACCATCGACACGGCCTCATGCACCGGCAGCCCGACCCAGGGCGTCACCGACACGTCGATCAAGTTCGGCACCAGCGTGCCGCAGTCGGGCCTGTACGCGGCGTTCTCGAAGATCGCCGCGGGCTACACGGCCTACTTCGACTACCTCAACCAGGAAGAGGGCGGGGTCGACGGTCGTGAGATCAGCGTCGAGGTGACCGATGACGCCTACGAATCGGGCCAGACCGTGTCCAATGTGCAGCAGTTGGTGCAACAGGACCAGGTGTTCGGCATCTTCAATGTCGTCGGAACGCCCAACAACCTGGCCATCCGCGACACCCTCAACCAGGACTGCATCCCGCAGCTCTACGCGGCCACCGGCGCCGCCCTGTGGGGCAACCCGGACGAGTACCCGTTCACCATCGGGTCGCTCCCGACCTATGCCACCGAGATGGGCGTGTTCGTCCAGTACCTCACGGAGAACAACCCCGATGCCAAGGTGGCGATCCTCTATCAGAACGACGACTTCGGCAAGGAGTACCTCGACTCGATCACGGCGCTGACCGAGGGCACCGATATCGAGATCGTCACCGAAGAGAGCTACGAGCCCTCGGACAGCGATGTGGACAGCCAGATCACCTCGATCGCCAGCAGTGGCGCCGACACGGTGTTGCTGGGCGCCACCGCCCTCAAGTGCCCGCAGGCCCTCGACGCCCTGCAGGCCCAGTCCGGCTACGACCCGGAAACGGTCTGGCTGTCGCAGACCTGCACCTCGTCGACGGTGATCGGCCTGGCCAGCCCCGGGTCGGCCGACGGTGTGCTGAGCGCGATCTACCTGAAGGACCCGGCTGATCCGCAGTGGGACGACGACGAGGCCATGGTGGAGTTCCAGACGCAGGGTGCCGCGCACGGCCTGTCGGCCGAAGAGGTCGAGGACGGCGTCGTGGGCATCGGCTGGACGTTTGGCCAATGGCTGGCCGAGACGGTCCGCAACACCCCCGACCTCACCCGCGAGAACATCATGCAGTCCGCCTACAGCCTCGACGGGCTCACCGTGGGTCTGCTGCTGCCGGGCGTGTCCCTCACCACCAACGGGGCCGAGGACCCCTTCCCGATCGAGACGCTCCAGGTCGCCCAGTACAACGGCGACTACTTCGACTTCGTCGGCGACCCGATCAACCTCGAGGGCCAGAGCGCCGAGTTCACCCCCGACTCCGAAGGCGGCTGACCAGGCGGTTCTGGACGCGCCCCCGTGTCGTCATGGACACGGGGCGCGTCCAGATCGTCGGCGCCGGTCGCCCGGGCCTCCGGGCCTGCCTCGACCTCCGTCCACCCGCTAACCCAGCAGGTCCTCCGCGGCCTGGCGTACCTGCCAGTCGCGGTCGGTGAGCGCCTGGCGCAGGGCAGCATCGACCTCCGGGCCATCGAAGGGCGCGAGGGCGATGATGGCCCTGCGCCGGACAGTGGCCTTGTCTGTGGTCGCCGCCAGGATCGCGGGAAGCCCGTCGGGGTTGCCGATCGCGCCGAGCGCGGCCACCGCCGCCTCACGGCACAGTGCATCATCATGCTCGACGGCAAGGGTCGAGAGGGTGGCCACGATGCCGGTCTCGGGCACCAGGCGCTCGCCCGAGGCCCAGGCCGCCACCTCGACCACCGTGGCGTCGGCGTCGGTCAGCAGGCCGAGCAGTGACACCGACGGCCCGGGATCGCGCGCGGCCACGACCTCGGCGACGCGCCGACGGACCTCGGGCCCGGAATCGACCGACGCGGACCGTAGGTCGGCGGCGGTCACCTGCCCGAGACGGGCCAGGGCGCCGAGCGCGGTCGAGCGGACTGCCGGATCGGGGTGGTCGAGGAACCGACGAGCGGCGGCGGTGTCGCCGACGTGACCAGCGAGCGCAGCCCCGCGTCGGGTATTTTCCGAAGGTCGACTCAAGTGCACCCCCCTCCCGACCGATTGGGGTGTGTTCCCACAGGAAGGAGTACACCGTGTCGCACATGGTGATCTACCGCACGACGGACGGGCAGCCCGGCTACCACCAGACCGAAGTGCTCGACGACGCGGTGGCGTTCGTCGAGCGCCTTCGCAACGCCGACGGTGTCGACGAGGCACGGATCTTCCGGATGGATGAAGTCGAGTTCGACTTCAAGCCGTACTTCCGGGTCGAGGTCGGCAACGAGGCGCTCCCGTCCCGAGCCGCTGCTCCCATGGCGTCGCCCACGCCTCCACCGCCCCCCGCCGTTGCGGTGGCGGCTCCAGCGCCCCCCGAGGAGCGCGGATGGATGGACCTGCCCGTGATCGACGAGCCTGCGCCGTCGATGGCACGTGCTGATCGCTCCCCGATGGCGGCGCCGCTGATGGCGGAGCCGCCGCTGATGCCCGAGGCCTCGCCCTTCGGTCATCACGAGGTCGGCGCAGACCCGGCCGTCGAGATCCCCCCGCCCCCGCCCCCACCGCCGGTCATCGAGACCGACGACTCGGTCGGCTCGGGCAACGGCATGGGCGCCCGTCGGGGTCTGTTCGGCCGATAGGGAGGCCGGCGCGGTCAGTTGACGGCGCCTTGCAGCGCCCGGCTGATGGCAACCACGACGGCGGCGACCATGGTCGCGAAGGCCAGCCCCACGGCTATCACCACGAGCAATACCCCGAGCGCCGAGCGTAGGCGTCGGGACCACGTGACCGGCGGGACGGGCTCGAACGAGATGCGGCCAGGGATCCGCACGGCCTTCTGGTCACGCGATCGTGTTGCTGCTCGTCGACCCCGTGTCGGTCTGGCCGGTGCGGGCGTCGCCGGCGGCGATACCGGCGTTGGCGTCGGCGTAACGCGAACCGGGGGCTCGGTCGGGGCGGTCGGGGCGGTCGGGGGTTCCGGCTCCCAGTCGTCATCGGGAACCACCACACCCGCCTCGACGTGCACGACCACTGGGTCGAGAGCGCCTGTTTCGGCGGGGCTGCCGGCTCGTTCCCGGTCCTGCGTGGCAGGCTGAGTGGAATTGCCGACCGTCATCCAGAGCACGACGGCAATCGCGCCCGCCACCACAACCAGGCTGATCACGATCGTGGACACGAGAGACGACACTGTACTTCCCGTTGCGGCGGCCTCTCCAGCCGCGGCCGAGGCCGTCAACGATGCCGATGGCACCGCGCCGCCGATCTCTCGGAAGCGACGCCGCATTCGCCTGGTCCTCGGCATCTCGGCCGGGCTCGTCCTGATCGCCCTGGTCGCAAGCTTCTTCGTGCCCGTCCCGTATTACATCGTGTCGCCCGGCTCGGCGCGGGCCACCGAGCCCTTGGTTTCCGTCGAAGGAGGGCGGGAGTATCCACCGGAGGACGGCGAGATCTACTTCACGACGGTCTCCACTCGGCCCGCCCGCGTGCTGTCGGCCCTGCTGGGCTGGCTGGACCCCGATGCGGACGTCGTCGACGAGAAGCTCATCCTGGGCGACAACAGCGCCGAGGAGAACCGCGAAGTCAATCTGGAGCTCATGGACAACTCGGTCGACGTGGCTGCCGAGGTGGCCTTCGAGCACCTGGGCTTCCAGGTCGAGTCGGGCACCGGCGCGATCGTGGCCGGTGTCGCCCCGGACATGCCGGTGGCCGACGTGCTGCGCCCCGGTGACGTGATCGTCGCGGTCGACGGGAGGGCCACCGACACGTCGGACGACGTGGTGTCGGAGATCAAGGCCCGCGATCCTGGCGACGAGGTCGTCCTCGCCCTGGAGACCCCGGTCGACGAGGGGGACGGAGGTGGCGAAGAGGGAGACGGTGACGGTAGCGGTGCGGGTGAAGAGGGAGCGCAGCGCGTACGAGCACGCACCGAGACGGTCGAGTTGGGTTCGAGGCCCGATGACCCCGAGGCGCCGCTTCTCGGTGTCCAGCTCGGGACCCGTGACCAAGTCCTCGACTTCCCCTTCCCCGTCGAGATCGACACGGGCCAGGTCGGCGGACCCTCGGCGGGCCTGGCGTTCACGCTGGCGGTGCTCGACGTGTTGACCCCGGGAGAGCTCACCGGGGGCAATCAGGTGGCCGTCACCGGAACGATCGACGGGCTGGGCAACGTGGGTCCCATCGGTGGCATTGCGCAGAAGGCGGCCGCGGTGAGTGACGCCGGGGCGGACGTGTTCATCGTGCCGGCGGGCGAGGCCGATGATGCCCGCGCCCACTCGGGCGACGTGAAGGTGGTCGGCGTCGAGACCCTCGACGACGCCCTCCGGGCCCTCGACGAGTTGGGCGGCAACGCCCTTGCCCTCGAGCCTCCGGTCGTGGATCAGCCCGCCGACCCCTGACCGGTCCTACCATCGAGGCGATGTCCTCCGCCGGCTCCCTTGATCCCGATCGCCTGGCCACGACCGAGTTCTCCAACTCGTTCAGGGGCTACGACACCGGTGAGGTGAGGGCGCTCCTCGTCGCCGTGAGCGATGCCATGCGGGCGGCGTCGGAGCGTGAGCGCGACTTGCACGAGCGGCTGGCCTTCGCCGAGCGGGAGCTGCAGGAGCTGCGCGAGTCCACCGCGGCAGAGGCCGAGGAAGCTGCCGAGACGGGACGACAGCAGGGCCGGGAGATGGTGGCCGAGGCGCAACGGGTTCGCGAGCGGATGCTCGGCGACCTCGCTCGCCGACGACGGCACGCGCGCCAGCAGGTGGAGCAGCTCATGGCCGGCCGTGAGCGCCTGCTCGAGGCATTCGAGGTCGTTCGTCAGACGATTGACGGCGCCACCGAGGAGATGCGGGCATCACTTCCCGAAGCCCGCTTGGCCGCCGAGGCCGCCGGCCGGCGTTTCGGGGGCGACGTCGGCGACGATGCGGATGGCGACGACGACGCGGTAGCGGCTCTGGAAGAGGAGATCGACGCGGCACGCCTGGCCGGCCTTCCCATCATCGAGGAGCAGGCGCCCACCGAGGCCGTCCCGGTGTCAGCGGCTGACGAGCCCGTGCCGGCTGGCCCCGACCAGAGGGCGCTGCCGCTGGTGGAGCCGAGCGCGGACTTCGAGGACGTACGCATCGTGCCCATGGCGACCGCGCCCGAGCCGACGGAGACCGAGGAGGCGCCCGAGCCGGATGAGTCCGAGGCGGCGGTCGAGTCTCGAGACGAGGCGGTCGAGTCTCTAGACGAGCCCGAGGAGGCGGTTGAGCCGGAGGAGCCCGAGGAGGCGGTTGAGCCGGAGGAGCCCGAGGCGGCGGTTGAGGTGGAGGAGCCCGAGGCGGCGGTCGAGTCTCGAGACGAGCCCGAGGCGGCGGTCGAGTCTCGAGACGAGCCCGAAGCGTCGACCGATGTCGGGTCCGCGCCCGAACCAGGGCTCGATCCCGATTTCGGGCCCGCGGAGGAGGAGATCGTTCCGGCGCCCGGACTCGAGGCGCAGCCAGGGTCCGTCGTCGCGGATCCGGCGAGCCTCGACGATCTCTTCGCCGGGCTCCGGGCAGCCCGGGCCGAAGCGGTCGTCGAAGCCAGATCGGTGCTTGCCGAGGCGCCTTCGGCGGAGGCTCCCGAGAGCGAGCCGGCGGCCAGCGACGGCGTCGGGGGCCTGTCCGAGCCCGCGCCACCGGTCGAGGGCCTCGCGCCGCCGGACGGAGCCTCGGTGGCTCATGCCATCGATCACCAGGCGTCGTTGATCACGGCTCGTGAGGCACTCGGGAGTGCCCTCAAGCGGGTGCTGGCCGACGAGCAGAACGAGGTGCTCGACAGGATCCGCCGGCTACGCAAGAACCAGGTGCCGAGCGTCGCCGACGTCCTCGGTGACCGTGCGGTGCTCGCCGAACGGCTCGCGGCGACGGCCGTCGAGCCGCTCGGGGCGGTCGCGGCGACAGGCACGGCGTCGATGTCGCACGGCCGTCGGTCGCGCCCACCGGCCGGGCGACCGATGGCGGCCGCGCTCGGCGCCGAGATCGCCAACCCCCTCCACGAGCGCCTGCGTCGCGGGCTCGGCGATGCCGGCGCCGACACACGTGAGGCTTCTGAGCTGGTTCGCGCCGCCTTCCGCGAGTGCAAGACCCAGACGATCGCAGCGCTGGTGGCCGACGCCGCGAGCTCGGCCTACCACCAGGGCGTCCTCTCCGGTGCCGGCAAGAAGGCCGCCCTTCGGTGGGCCCTCGATGACGCCGACGAAGCCTGCCCTGACTGTGCCGACAACGCCTTGGCGGGGCCGGTCGTCCGCGGGGACGCCTTTCCCACCGGCCATCACCACCCACCGGCACACGCCGGTTGTCGCTGCGGACTCGAGCTGGCGCCGGGGCCGTCCTCTTGATCGACCTCTCGAGCGACACCGCCACCCGTCCGACCGCGGCGATGCGACGGGCCATCGCGGCGGCCGAGGTGGGCGACGAGCAGCGGGGTGAGGACCCCACGGTCAACGAGCTGCAGCGGCGGGTGGCCGAGTTGTTGGGGCAGGAGGCCGCGCTGTTCGCGGTCACCGGCACGATGTGCAACCGGCTCGCGGTGGCAGCGCTCACCTCGCCGGGCGACTCGGTCATCATCGAACGTGATGCCCATCTGCTGCGCTACGAGTCCGGCGGCCCGGCGCTGATGTCGGGGGTCGTGCTCGAGCAGGTGCCGGGCGAGCGGGGCACGTTCACGGCCGAGCAGCTCGAGGCGGTGATCACACCCGGCACCGTGCACATCCCGGCCACGACACTCGTGGCGCTCGAACAGACGCACAACCTGGCCGGCGGCACGGTGTGGCCACTCGATCGGTACCGCGAGGTGGTGGCGACGGCCCATCGACGGGGGGTCAAGGTGCACGTCGACGGTGCGCGCCTGCTCAATGCCGTGGTCGCCAGCGGGGTGCCCGCCGAGGTCTGGGGAGGCGCCGTCGACTCCGTCTGGGTCGACTTCACCAAGGGGCTCGGCGCGCCCATCGGTGCCGCCATCGCCGGCCCCGCCCCCTTCATCGAGCGTTGCCGACGCTTCAAGCACCTCTTCGGTGGCGCGATGCGCCAGGCGGGGATCGCGGCCGCCGGGTGTCTCCATGCCCTCGACAACCACGTTGCGCGCCTGGCGGACGACCATGCCAACGCCACGCGCCTCGCAAGTGGGCTGTCTGCGGCAGGTATCGCCGTCGATGCCCCCGACACGAACATGGTGTACTTCGACCCGCCGCCGGGCTGGACGGTTGCCGGATTCGGTGGCGCGATCGAGCGCAACGGGGTGCGCATGGGTCCGGCCGGCGGCCGGATCCGTGCGGTGACCCACCTCGACGTCGGCACCGAGGGCATCGAAACAGCGATCGAGGTCGTGCACGCCGTGGCGGGGGCCGACCCCGAACCTGGCCAAGGCGCCAGGTAGGCTGCGGCGCGATGCGAGCCCCTACTGACATGCCACGCGGGCCCGGCCGCACGGAGGGCCGGCGGCCTTCGGGCCGCGGACGCGTGATCCTGGTGGCCGCGGCCATCCTGTTGTTCCTCTTCGTCACCTCGCTGCGAGGCATCGCGGGCTTCTACACGGACTTCCTGTTCTTCGATTCGCTCGGCCTCGAGAGGGTCTGGACGGGGGTGCTGGGAGCGCGCATCGTGCTCGGCCTCATCTTCACCGTGCTCTTCTTCGTCCTGCTCCTGGTCAACCTGGTGATCGCCGACCGGCTGGCGCCGAGGTTCCGGCCCGCCGGACCCGAAGAGGAGCTTCTTGAGCGCTACCACCAGGCCGTCGGTCGTCGCTCGGGAATGGTTCGAGTGGGGGTGGCCGCGCTCTTCGCCGTCATCGCCGGCTCGGGGGTGTCGAGCCAGTGGAACTCGTGGATCCTCTTCACCCACCGGGTCGATTTCGGGAAGACCGATCCGCTGTTCCACACCGACATCGGCTTCTACGTGTTCCAGTTGCCGTTCCTCAGCTTCGTCGTCAACTGGCTCTTCGCCGCGTTCATCATCATCTTCATCGTCACCGGCGTGGCCCACTACCTCAACGGCGGCATCCGTGTGCAGGCCCCGATCCAACGGGTGACGCCGCAGGTGAAGGCTCACCTCTCGGTGCTGCTCGGCATCCTGGCGCTCATCAAGGCCGCCGACTACTGGCTCCAGCGGTACGAGCTCACCGTTTCCACCAGGGGAGTGGTCGAGGGCGCCACCTACACCGACGTGAAGGCCCAGCTTCCGGCGATCTACCTCCTGCTGCTGATCGCCCTGCTCTCGTTCGGCCTCTTCATCGCGAACATCTGGCGGCGGGGCTGGGTGCTGCCGGTGCTCGCGGTCGGCCTGTGGGCGTTCGTCGCGATCGTCGCCGGAGGCATCTACCCCACCTTCATCCAGCGCTTCCAGGTCCAGCCGGCCGAGTCCACCAAGGAACGCCCCTACATCGCGGACAACATCGAGGCCACGCGGGCGGCCATGGGCATGAGCAACGTCGAGACCCAGACCTTCGACTACAACGAAGACCTCGACGCGCGGGATCTGCAGGCCAACGCCTCGACCGTCCGCAACATCCGCCTGCTCGATCCGGGCATCGTCAAGGAGACCTATCAACGGCTCCAGGCCGACCGGGGCTTCTACCGGTTCAACGACCTCGATGTCGACCGCTATCAGATCGACGGCGAGACGACCCAGGTCATCATCGGGGCCCGTGAGCTGAACGAGGTGGGCGTCCCCCAGCAGTCGTGGGAAGGGAAGACCCTCGCGTTCACCCACGGGTACGGCGCGGCGCTGGCCCCAGCCAACGCGGTGAACTCGGCCGGCCAGCCCGACTTCGTGGTCGGAAACGTGCCGGTGGAAGGCCCGCCCGACCTCCCCATCGACGAGCCGCAGCTCTACGTGGGCGAGGACCAGACCGGCTATGCGATCGTCGGCACCAACCGCCAGGAGGTCGACTACGTCGCCGACGACGGCCAGACCGTGCCCTTCGAGTACGCCGGCGAGGGTGGCGTGCGGATCGACTCCTTCCTGCGAAAGGCAGCGTTCTCGCTGCGCTTCGGGGACATCGACCCGCTGATCTCTGATTTCGTGAACGACGATTCGCGCATCATCTTCCTGCGCGATGTGCGCCAGCGGGTCGAGACACTGGCCCCGTTCCTCCACTACGACGCCGACCCCTACCCGGTGATCGTGGGTGGCCGGATCCTCTACGTGATCGACGCCTACACGACGACCGACCAGTACCCGTACGCCCAGCGCGGCGACAACGAGCAGCTCGACGTCCAGTCGGGCCTCAACACCGGCTTCAACTACGTGCGCAACTCGGTGAAGGCCGTGGTCGATGCCTACGACGGCACGGTCGAGTTCTACGAGATGCCCGGTGACGACCCCATCCTCGATGCCTACCGCAACGCGTTCCCCGAGCTGTTCTCGGACTTCGACCAGATGCCGGCGGGGTTGCAGGACCACCTGCGTTACCCCGAGGACCTCTTCCGGGTGCAGACGAACATGTGGGGCCGGTACCACATCGGCAACCCCCAGGACTTCTACGAGCAGACCGGTGGCTGGTCGGTCGCTCAGGACCCCGGCACCGACGTCACCGGTGCCGAGTCCACCCAGACCACCAACGAGACGGGCGAGCTGGTGAGCACTCGCGAGCGCCGCATCGACCCTTACTACCTCCAGATGAAGCTGCCCGACCGCGAGAACGAGGACTTCCTGATCCTTCGCTCGTTCGTGCCGGTGTCGGACAACGACCAGCGCAAGCAGCTCACCTCGTTCATGGTGGGTCTCAGCAACCCCGAGGACTACGGGCAGCTCCGCGTCTACGAGATGCCGAACCTCAACGTCGATGGTCCCGCGATCGTCAACGCCAACATGTTGCAGGCCGAGGAGATCTCGTCACGGATCAGCCTGCTCAACCAGCAGGGATCCACGGTGAAGCTCGGGAGCCTGCTGCTGATCCCCGTCGAGCAGTCGTTGCTCTATGTGCGCCCCCTTTACGTGGAAGCGCAGGGTGACACACCGGTGCCCCAGTTGAAGAACGTGATCGTGGCCTTCGGCGATCAGGTGGAGATGCGAGCCACGCTGCAGGAGGCGCTTGCTGCCATCTTCGGCGACGCTCCCGACACACTCGAACAGCCGGGTGGCGGTGGTGGTGGCGGGTCCGGCGGCGGCGACTCCGGCAACACAGATACCAGCGGCACCACCCAGGAGCAGATCGACCGCCTGCTCACGCAGGCCCAGAGGTTGTTCACAGATGCTGACGCGGTGTTGGCCAGCGGCGACCTCGGCGGTTACCAGGACAAGGTCGACCAGGCCAGCGCGCTGGTGCAGCAGGCGCTCGAGCTTTCGGGCGGTGCCGGGTCCACGACGACCACCACCGCCCCGCCCGACGGCAGCGCCTGATTCCCAGTGGCTCGTGTCGAGCCCGAGTACGTCGACTTCGCCGAGGCGGAAGGCCCGGCTCGGGACGAGGTCGTGAAGGCCATGGAGCGGGTCGCCGCCAGTCTCGACGGCTGGGTCATCTTCGAGCCGCTGTTCGATTCGGAGGCGCTGCCGCCCGTGCGGCCGAGCTTCCTCGACGCCTTTTCGGGCCGGGGACCGACGGTGCCCGAAGCGAGTTGGGTGCCGGGGGAGGCCAAGCGCGATCGGGTGACCCCGCTCTCCATCGGCCTGCGTCACCCCAGCGGCAGCAAGGCTGCGGCGCGCCTGGCCGAGGCCGGTACCGGCGTGCCGGACGGTTGGGCAATTCGTATGGACCATCCCAAACGGGGCCTCGTGCTGGAGGCACGCGGTGGTACCCACGTCGACGCCGGTGCCACCCTCACCTGGTTGCTCACCGCCCTCGACGCGCTCACCCCCCTGCGCCTCGCCGGCCAGTGGCGCGCCACCATCCACCACCGCCACTGAGGGGTCAGGGAACCATCGGGGTCGGACCGAGGTGGTCAGGTCGCAGGCGCGACACCGCGAGGCCAGTGAGGCCGGAGAACAGGTATCCGTGGGCGATGACGATGAGCACCTCACGCGGGCGGCCAGCGACCGCCACGGCGAGGGCGGCGACGGCGATCAGCCACTGATTGGCGCGGTGGGCGTGCAGATCGATCGCCTTGAAGCTGCGGAAGCGGATCGTGCTCACCATCAACGCCGCAGGCACGATCACGACCGCCATGGCCCGTAGCGCGTGCACGACACACGCCCAGCCGCAGGCCAGGTCCGCGATCGTGAACAGGCTCGGCACCATCGGCATGCCGCGCCGCAAACCGCGCCGCCTGTGGGTCGCGGCCCCGGTGGACGGTGCTCACGGCCGGTTCGCGGACAGGGCGCCGGCGGCGGTCTCGCCGCCGGTGACGTGGTCGCCGGGTTTCACGAGGCTCTCCGCCTCGGGGGGCAGGAAGAGGTCGATACGAGAGCCGAACTTCATGACGCCGAACGACTGACCCCGGGTCAACTGGTCGCCGACCTTCAGGCGACAGACGATGCGCCTGGCCAGGATGCCGACGATCTGGCGGCACACCACCCGCTGCCCGCCGCGGTCGAACCACACCTCGGTCCACTCGTTGGGCTCGCCCGCCTCGTGCAGGTGGGCCAGCAGGGATTTCCCGGGGTGGTGCGACACGTGGGTGACCTGGCCCTCGACGGGCGTTCGGTTCACATGGACATCGAACAGTGACAGGAACATGCTGACGTGGCGCCATTCGCCGGCAGGCCCCCCTGGCCCGGGAGGGTCGCCCGCGACGGTGATGCGGGCGTCGGCCGGCGAGATCACCAGGCCGGCCGTGGACGGCGTCGCTCGGCTGGGGTCACGGAAGAAGAAGAGGAAGAACGTGGCCAGGACCAGTCCGGGAGAGGAACACACCCAGCCTGCGAACAGGCCGAGGACCACGGTCACGATCAGCGCGGCGACGATGAAAGGCCGGCCGGCTCGGTCGATGAACATCTCGTCCCCGGGGTACGGAGCGGCCTCGCGTTTGGTGCCGCGGACCGGACGAGCCCAAGGCGTCTCGCTGCAGCGGCCCTCGGGGAACGAGTGCTATCGCGTGGCGAGTGCGGTGGCGATCGCAGCCCACCCCTCGAGCGCGCTCGGGTAGCGCGGCGACCAGCTGGTGGCCGCCTTGAACTTGGCGTTGGAGGCACGGAACGAGCGGGCGAGGGTCGGTGCCCGCTTCTCGGCGATGCGCAGGGCCGGCCCCGGGGGCCGACGAAGCGCGTTGACGCCGAGCGAACCGGCGACGACGGCGTCGAGGTCGCGCTTGGTGAGTGGCTCGTCGTCGACCACGTGGAACGCCCCCGAGGGCGCCCGAATGGCGGCCGCCACGGCCTCCGCGGCATCGTCCACCTGGATGATGGGCCAGTAGCCGTCAGGGTCACCCAGCGCCGTGCTGATGCGGCGGCGGGCCATACGCGCCACATCGAGGGTGTGGCCGGTGGTGGGGCCGTAGAAGTTGCCGAAGCGCAGGACGACTCCGGTGGAGCCGTGTCGGGTGACCCGTGCGACGTTGCCTTCGGCCACGTGGAGGGCGGCGAACGCAGGCGGGGGGTCGATCGGCCGGTCCTCGGTGATCCACTCGTCGCCCCCATCGGCATAGGCGAAGGCCAGTGCCTCCTGCACCATTCGGCTTGCCCCGTGGGTGATGGCGGCATCGGCCAGGTTGGTGGATACCTCGGTGCGGATGCGCTCGTTGTCCTTCCATGCGCCCGCACGCCATGCCCGCGCGGCCGGGGGGATGCTGGTGGCGAGGTTCACGATCACGTCGTGGCCGGCGGTGGCGCAGCGGACCTCGGACGGGTCGAAGAGGTCGACCGCGACCGGCGTGGCGCCGAGACCGCGGAGCTGTTCGGCCTTGGCCTCGGTTCGGGCGACGGCGCTGACCCGGTGCCCGTCGGCAATCAGGGCACGGACAGCCGGAAGGCCAACCACTCCGGTCGCGCCGGCGACGAACACGGTCATCGGGTCCCTGCTCATCGGCCTCCTCGCTCGGAGGCGATGGTAGGTCGTCTCCGAGCGACAGCGGGCGTTCGGGGCAGGTTCGTTTGCGCTGCCGGCACATCGCCGGCCAGGAATGGAGCACCGGCTCAGTTGCCGGGGGTGAACTCGGTCAGTTCGCTCGCCGACTGCTCTCCGGCGATACTCACCGACGAGATGTTGCCGACGCCCACGGCGTAGTACTTCTCTTCGATCACCTCGGGCTCGAGTGGTGACCACTCGCCGCTCACGAGCACGTCGGTGTAGGACCCGGCGGGCACCGTCAGGCTGGCGCCGACGTCGCGGATGTCGGCCAGGTCCTCGGCGTGCCCGGCGTAGAACTCCTGACGGTAGGCGTCCCCCACCGTCGGGTGGGCCGGCATGGCGATGCCGGGTAGGGCGCCGTCCACGCCGGCTTCCCAGGATCCCTCCGTACCGGTGGCCTGCCCGTTCTCGAAGGTGGTCGAGTCTTCACCGAGGTACCAGACGTTGCCGGCGCGGTCCTGCGCGTACCAGTCGAACGTGTCCTCGACGCGCTCGCCGTCGAGGTAGCCGGTGTCGCGCACGACGGTCGCAGAGATCCCCGAGATGTCGCGTCGCCGGTTCGTGACCTCGACCACGATGCGTTCGGTCGCGCCGGCGCTGTCGCCCTCGTACACCCACCGTGCACCGACGGCGAGGGGGAGGTACGGGTTGTCGATGGTCTCGACGAAGTCGGCGGGGTGGATGTCTGGCTGGTAGTCGCCGCCGTCACCAGGGTCGATCACCGGCGCGCTCACGGTCGTCGGTGAGCCGCCCGCGGTCGTGGTGGCGGTGGCGGCGGATTGGTCGGACGGGTCGCTGCTACTGCAGGACGGGAGCAGCAGCAGACCGGCAGTGACGGCGGCGATGCCGATGGCTCTGGCAGGTTGGACGTTCATGGTTGGTCCCTTTCGCATCGTGGTGACGCCGGGTGACGTCGCCGTGAGAGGACGAGGGTGGGCCCTGCGGGCTGACGCGTGCCTGACCGCCGAACGGCGGGGTTCAGCTGTGGTTCAGGTGGCAACGGCCACCCTTCCATGATGGGCTGGACCGGAGTCGAGAGAAGCCGGGCACCGTGAAGCTGCTGCTGATAGAGGACGACGCCAAGGTTGCCTCGGCGGTTGCCCGCGGCCTCCGGGCCGAGGGTTTCACCGTGGAGGTGACGGGCGACGGTGACGATGGGCTGTGGCGGGCCACCGAGGGGTCCTACGACCTGATTCTGCTCGACATCATGTTGCCGGGGTTGAACGGCTACCGGGTATGCGCGGAGTTGCGCCGCCGGGGCAACTGGACGCCGGTCCTGATGCTCACGGCCAAGGACGGCGACCAGGACGAGGCCGAGGCCCTCGAGACCGGCGCCGACGATTACCTGCGCAAGCCGTTCTCGTTCCCGGTGCTCGTGGCGAGGACCCGCGCGCTGCTGCGGCGCGCCGCTGGGCCCGACCGCACGCCGGTCGACCTGGGCGATCTCCATCTCGAGACGGGCACCCGACGGGTGCACCGGGGCGATGTCGAGGTCTCGCTCACCACCCGCGAGTTCGAGGTGCTCGAGTTCCTCATCCGCCGTGCCGGCCAGGTGCAGTCGAAACGGGACATCCTCGCCGGGGTGTGGGACTTCGACTTCGACGGTGACGCCAACATCGTCGAGGTCTACGTGGGCCGGTTGCGGCGCAAGCTGGACGAGCCGTTCGGCGTGCACACGATCGAGACTGTCCGTGGCGCCGGCTACCGCCTGGTGGCACCGTGACCATCGACCGGTTGGCCCGGTGGCCCGGCGTCCGCTCGGTGCGCTTCCGGATAACGCTGGTGGCCACGCTGGTCGTCGCCATCGTGCTGGGGGCGGCCAGCTTCGGCCTGGTGGTCGTGCACCGCCGGTCGCTGACGAGGAGCCTCGAGGAGAGCCTGATCCGCGAGGCCGACACGCTCGTGGACGAAGCCCTCGGGGGACGGTGGTCCGAGCCCCTCGCCCCGGCCGGTGACGACGACACCGTCGCCCAACTGGTCGAGGCCGCGTCCGCCCGGGTGGTGGCGTCCACCGCGAACCTCGTCACCGAGCCGCCGCTCGTCGACTCACCCGGCCCTGGGTCGACCACCTCGAGGCTCGATTCGGTGCTCGAGCCTGGTGACCACTTCCTGGTGGTGACGCGCTCGGTGCCCGGTGCCACCGACGGCCCGACGATCGCTTCGGTGGGCTCGCCGCTCGACGACGTGGCCGACAGCACCGGGTCGCTGGCCCGGTCGCTGCTTGTGGGCGTGCCCTTCGTGGTGGGGCTCCTCGCCGCCCTCGTGTGGTGGTTGGTGGGGCGCACCCTGCGGCCGGTCGAGGCCATCAGGGTGGGCGTGAGCGAGATCGGCGGGTCGGACCTCGCCCGTCGGGTACCGGTGCCGCCCGGCGACGACGAGGTGGCCCGACTTGCCCGCACGATGAACGCCATGCTTGAACGGGTCGAGGCGGCGTCCGACCGCCAGCAGCGCTTCGCCGCCGACGCGTCCCATGAGCTTCGCAGCCCGCTGACGAGGATCCGCTCCGAGCTCGAGGTGGACCTCGCCCACCCTGGTGGGGTCGACCCGGTCGCCACACATCGCAGCGTGCTGGACGAGGTGGACACCCTGCAGCGGCTGGTCGACGACCTGTTGCTGCTGGCACGAGGCGGCGGCGGTGAGGCGGGTCCCGGGCTTGGCGCCGCGGTACGCGTTGACTTGGACGATCTGGTTCTTGACGAGGCGCACCGGGCCGCCGGCGCCATTCCAGGGATCGAGGTGGACAGCTCGTCGGTGTCGCCGGCCCGGGTGCGGGGCGACGCGCGGGCGCTGGGTCGGGCCGTGCGCAACGTGGTGGAGAACGCCAACCGTCACGCGGCATCCCGGGTGGTCGTGAGCTTGGTCGCAGAGGACGCGCGGGCCGTGCTGCGGGTGGCCGACGACGGACCGGGCATCCCGGCTGACCGGGTGGACGAGGTCTTCGAGCGCTTCACCCGTCTCGACGATGCCCGCTCCAGCCCCGACGGCGGCACCGGCCTGGGCCTCGCCATCGCCAAGGACGTGGTCGAGCGCCACCACGGCACCATCGTCGTCGACCGCTCGCAACACCCCGGCGCCTGTGTGGTGATCACCCTTCCCCTCTCGCCGGACTGATCGGCGGGCCCCAGCGTTCCGCCAGCTGCGCCGCTTTCTCCATGGCACACAGATGCTGGCAGAACCCCCGGCGAACGAACCCGGAACCGCCCTGGTCGTCACCGCTTCGCACCAGCCTGCCAGCCGGCCGGCCGTTCCTGTCAGAGGCCGTGGCGATGATGTCCGCATGTGCCTGATGTGTGATGGATACAGCGAAGCGGAGATCCACGCCCAGTGCGATCAGCTGATTGCCGAGTATGGCTGGGTTGTCCAACAGATCGGGGGTGGAGGCATCGACGAGCCACCGTGGTCGTACAGCATGGGCCTGTCCCACGGGTTCGATCACCCCGAGTTGGTCGTGGTGGGTCTGGCGCCTCAGCGGGCGATCGTGCTGCTCAACGACCTGGGCCGGCGCGTGCGCAACGGCGGGTTGTTCGCGCCGGGCTCCCTCGCCGAGAACGCCCTCGGCAGCCTCGAGGTGACCTTCGGGCCGGTGCACCCGCTGCTGTGGGAGGGACCACTGCTCGTCGGGTGGCGGGCGTACTACGAGAGCCGTGGTCTGGCGCCCGACCAACGGGCGCTGCAGGTGGTGCTGCCGGTCGAGATGGTCGGTGCCCGGGCGCAGGGCTGGCAGCCCAGCCTGCACGAGGCCGACTGCCCGATCGGCCGCGACAACGGCCCCGGCCGCCACCCACTCCAGCAACACCGTCGCCGCATCCGGAGACACTCGTGAGGTGTCATACAGTAGAGTAAGAATGTATGACGATGCTGAGTTTCCGTGTCGACGGTGCGATCGCCGCCGAGGCAGGGGCGTGGGCTGCCCAGCTGGAGATCGATCGGTCGGAACTGCTCCGAGACGCGCTTCGCCTGCACCTGCTCCGGTTGGCCAGCGAGCGGGATGCCGGCACGTGGATCGCCACACCACTCGACGCGGGCGAGTCCTCGCTCGCCGAGATCGCCGACTGGGGTCCCGCCGAGGAGTGGACGGAGTGGTCCGATGCGGCGGGGTGAAATTTGGTTCGCAGCAACATCCGGTGGCGATCGGCCCGTGCTCGTGTTGACGCGTGACCCGGTCGCGGATCGGATCGGCTCGGTCGTGGTCGCGGCGCTCACCCGCACGAGCCGGGGGCTGGTCTCCGAGCTCGAGCTGCGCGTCGACCGCGACGGCGTGCCCACGGACTGCGTGGTGAATTTCGACAACGTCCACACGGTTGCCCGATCGGCCCTGCGCCGCCGGGTCACGACGTTGTCGCCGCCCCGCATGGCTGAGGCCTGTCGGGTGCAGGCGGCTGCGGCCGGTTGCTGAGCATCGGCCGCCGCGGCGCAGATCAGCCGCCGTTCGGCGCAGGGTCGCGACGCTGCCGGTACGCATCATGCGGAGTGGATCAACGCGGCACCGATCGCCGGGGCGCGGATCGCCTAGCGTTGGCGGTGTGTCGAACCATGTAGCCCACTTCGCCATCCACGCCGACGACGTCGACCGGGCCCGGGCGTTCTACGAGGCGGTGTTCGGGTGGCGCTTCGAGGCGTGGGGCCCGCCCGGCTTCTTCAGGATCCACACCGGCACCGACGATGATCCGGGCATCGAGGGGGCGCTGCACGCTCGCACGGAGCCGCTCGACGGCACCGGCATGCGAGGCTTCGAGTGCACGGTGGCGGTCGACGACGTCGGGGCCATCACCGTCGCAGTGGAGGCGAAGGGGGGCACGGTGGTCATGGCCGGCTTGGAGATCCCCACCGTCGGCACGCTGGTGCAGTTCCTTGACACCGAAGGCAACGTGGTCAACGCCATGCGCTACCTCGATTCGCACTGACGGTCCGACGTTGCGGCAGCGAGCGATCGTGGTTGGCTCGTGTCAGTGAAGATCAGTGTTGGGTCATGTTGGCGGGGTGTCTTCTTGTGTGCTCGCGGCCGCCGTCGCCGTGTACCGCCTGGATGGTGTTGGTCCTCGGCCTGGCGCGCGAATCGTCTGGGCCTTTCCTACTGACGCCGAGCATGGTGCCGGCCTTCCCGCCCCGCGCAGAGCGAGCGCCCTAGCCCTTGAACGTCCGGGTCACCGCCGCCCGGCGTGGCCGTGCGCGGAAGCTTGTCTCCGTGGGGGCATCCGCTTTGCATCCAGGCCGTGGGCCGCTACCCTGCACGATGCGGGGTGGAGCAGTCTGGTAGCTCGTCGGGCTCATAACCCGAAGGTCGGCGGTTCAAATCCGCCCCCCGCCACCAACTGAAGTACCTGGTCAGAGGCCCTTTTCGAGACATCGAGGAGGGCCTCTCCCATGCCCCGGCAGCCGAATTTCTACTGTTTTTTCTACTGTGCGGCCTGGGATCGACCACTCGGCGCCGGTACGCAGCGCCACGAGACGGGATCTCAGCCCCACGCGATGGGGTCGCGGAGGGGCCTGAGCCGGCATTCCGATCGAGCCCCGTACCACCCTGGGGGTCGATCTTCGGGTTCTCGAGGCGTATGGTCGAAGGTGCAGCGCCAGATCCCCGCCGGACGTCGCGGGATCGCCGGCCTCGTCCGCTGCTCGATGTCCCCACACGGTTCGATCCGAAGGGGACGCTGATGCGCGGAACCATCCAGAAGAAGGGCAAGAAGTGGTATGCCGTCGTCTACGACGGCGTGAACCCAGCGACCGGCCAGTACCGGCGGCGGTGGGTCCAGGCGGGCACACGGCGCGGGGACGCGGAGAAACTGCTCGCGGAGTTGGTGAAGCGCAGCCACGGCGGCGAGACCGTGGTGAGCGAGAGGATCACACTCGGCGACTACCTGACCGACCGGTGGCTGCCAGTCCAGGAGGCCCGGCTGCGCAGAAGTACCCATGACGCCTACCGGCGCAACATCGAGTTGCACGTGATCCCAGCGCTCGGCAAGCGCCAGCTCGACGAGCTGACCCCCGAGGACATCGACCTGTTCTATGCGGCGCTGCTCAAGTCCGGCCGCAAGAAGCGCCCCGGCGAGAAGGGCCCGACGAAGGGCCTGGCACCCAAGACGGTGCACAACATCCACGTGATGCTGAACAAGGCGCTCGGAGACGCGGCCCGCAAGGGCACCGTCGTCCGCAACGTCGTCGCTCTCGCCGACGCCCCGTCGCTCCAGGCTCGCAAGCGCCCCGAGATCAAGGCGTGGGAGATCGACCAGCTCGTCCGGTTCCTCGATGCGATCGCCCCGCACCGGATGGCCCCGGCGTTCTACTTCTCGGCATACACCGGTATGCGCCGGGGCGAGGTGCTCGGGGTGCGCTGGCGGGACCTCGACCTCGACGCCGGTCGGGTGTCTGTCCGTCAGGCCCTGGTGTCGGTGGCCTACGAGGTCTCGATCTCGGATGTGAAGACCACAACCAGCCGTCGCACCATCGACATCGACGACAACGTCGCCCAGGTGCTGAAGGACTGGCACAAGAACCGCACCGAGGAGCGCGACGGCGTGCAGCCGACGGCCGACGACCTCGTGTTCGTCAAGGCCGACGGCACCTCGATGCACCCGGACATCTTCAGCCAGCTCTTCGACCGCACCGTCGCCAAGATCGAAATCCCGGACATCTCATTGCACGATCTCCGCCACACCCACGCGACCCTGCTGCTCAAGGCCGGCGTCAACGTCAAGGTCGTCAGCGAGCGCCTTGGTCATGCCAACGTCGCCTTCACCATGAACGTGTATCAGCATGTCCTGCCCGGAATGCAGGCCGCCGCCGCCGACACGTTCTCGTTGCTTCTCCGCAACGAGCGGAACAAGGCGAGGCCCGATGCGAGCCGTGGCGACGGCGGCGAAGACGACGAGCTGCCAGAGGAGGCATGCTCAGCCTCGGCTCGCCGCCAGCGGGACACACCTGACGTGATCGAGAACTGACCGATCAGCCGCTCCGGGTTCTATCGGATTGATCTCGTCCAGAAGTCTCCGGTGGCGTCATCGGCGATGACGCCCTGTCGGTGCAACTGCTGGAGCGCCGCGCGCACATGGGTTGCTCGAGCAAGACCGAGCTGTTCACCGTAGGTCTCCTGCACCGCATCGACAGGTCGAAGGGACTCTCGCGTGCGGACGAGCTCGGCCAAATGGTCAGGGAGGTAGGCAAGGGACTCGCGGCGAATCTGCTGCTCGATCTCGTCCTTGTCGGGTTCAGGTTCCTCGAACAGGGAAAGGACGCCGGCTTCTGCACGTAGCTGAATGTTCGCTTCGTAGTCCGTGTGGTCGCAGTGGTGCAGCCAGTCCACATGCGTCTTGCCCGCTACGTCGGCGTAGTCCCAGTGGGCCTTCGGATCGGCAGAGAACAGCATCAGGACGTACTTCGGCAGCTGCCCAGGACGCTGACGGACGGGCACGCCAGTACTCGGTACGTTGGCCGCCTCGCCCACCGAGGATCCGAACCGCCTCGCAACCTCGAGCGCAGCCAGCGTGGGAGCGTTGGGGTCGTCGGCTGTGTCGAAGTCGTGTCGCCAGTCCACCCCGCCGAGGGCAGTGTCCAGCCGCGCCGCGTTCTGTTGCGATGTCGGTCCACCGAGGACACCAGCGCGGCCCATGCGGGCCACCGTCGAGAGGCTGAAGTGGTAGAGAACATCGATCGGCTGCTGGCGGGTCCGGCGGCCCAGGATGCGCTTCAGCGTCACTTGACTGAAGGCCAGGCCGAAGGGATCGACGAAGAGGAGAATCGCGTGTCGTTCGTACCTGTCGATCAGGCCATCAACGACTGATTCGAGGTCGCCGTCCAGGATCTGGTCGGCCTCGACTTGGTTGTCGTCGAGGGATCGCTGGAGCCGAAGTCGGCGGGCATCGTCCTGCTCGACGAAGGCGAGCTTCACTTCGCGGCCGAACATCTCGGCTCGGGTCGCCTGGGATGCGAGGAGCAGGGGAGAACCGGGGCTGCCGTCCTTGTAGCGCCCTTCGCCCGCGTACCCATCGATGAATGCGACGCGCCCCTGTGTCGCAGCGCCTGCCCGCCCCGCGAAGTAGTGCGCATAGCGGGCCAGGACCCCGTGTTTGAGGACTGCCTGGGCGTTTCGCTGCCCGAAGAAGGCGGTACTCGCTGGCATAGAGCCCCTACACCGCTGCTGGAATTGGCATGTCGTCCCACGTCCGGCCGTCAAGCTCACGGCCGCCAGCCTTCGGAGTGCGGCCCCCCCACTGCTTGAAGAAGAACTTGACCCCTTGGGTAAGGCATTGGTCGCGGAGGTCGCGACCCCACGCGATGTCCATGGGTCGCGCTCGCGGTCCTGACTCGCCGCCAGCGATCACCCAGTCGATGCCCTCCAAGTCCACGCGACCAAGTGGGCCCAGGAGCGGCTCAGCCGAGACGAACCGGACGGCGGCAGGGACCTCGCGTAAATGGTCGATTCGGAACCGATAGGGGGCGGTCTCAACGCTGGTGCCCATCCACACGTTCGTTGGCCAGTCCAGGTTCGGCGCGAGCCTGGTGAGCCGCTTCGTCCGCTTGGACAGGATCTGGTACGTGTGGCGCGGTGTCTCGGCCATGACTGTGAAGATCCGCCGGATGAAGTCCTCGGGCACGTCGTCGTGGAAGAGGTCGCTCATGGAGTTCACGAACACCAGCCGGGGGTTCTTCCACCGGTAGGGCACTTCGACGAGGTCCTCGTGCGTGGTCAGCCTGAATCCCGGTCCGCTCGTGCGAGCATCGCCGTCGTTTTGGTATCTGTCGACGCCCATCGCTTTAAGTCGCTTCGCCAGCGCGAGCGCATAGCAGTTGTCACACCCGGGCGATGTCCGGTCGCATCCAGTCGTCGGGTTCCACGTCGCGTCGGTCCATTCGATGTCTGACCTCTGTGCCACGGATCCTCCTCTCGATCGAAGCGAACAGATGTTCGCACGGTTTTGCGATCCGCTCCAAGGCCGCCAGCCTCCAGCCTTGTCGAGTCGGCGCGACGGGCAGGCGATGGCTCGGACTGGGCCGTCTCAGAGCGCACCGCTGGCGGTACGTCCGAGGAGCCGGTCGAGATCGGCGCGGGGGACGCGAAGGGTTCGACCGATCTCGATGCAGGGGAGGCCGGCGTCGCCGCCGGTGGCCCTCCACTGGCGGGCGGCGGCGTAGGCGGCGTTGCGACTGATGCGCAGGATGGCGGCGGCTTCGTCGATGGTGAGCACCTCGGTCGAGGTGTCGGTCTCGGTGGCAGACATCGGGTTCTCCTCGATGGTCGGTGGTCTGTCTACGTAGGCCCCGGGCGGCGCCAGCACTTCGCGAGGAACCTCAGATTCCGACGGCCTGATCCCTCGCCTCGCTCTGGTCAGCGGGGTGAGCGAGTTCCCACGCGGTCAGCTCGCCGGTGGAGCGGTGCAGGCGTTCGGCGACGGCGAGGTCGGCGGGAGCGGGCGGGATGCGGGGCAGGGCTTCACCGTCCAGCGGGTCGGTTGTAGCAGTGAGGTAGAGGTGGTTCTCGTATCGTCCTCGGGTGATGTCCACGTAAGTCTCGGAGCGGGTCGCAGTGGCGTCCACCCGGCTGGTGGAGATGTCACGGGTTGAGCCCTGGACGGCGTAGCTGGTCAACGCGTAGGCGTGATCGATCCCGACCTCGGGTCGACCGGCCGGGGTCCTGTGGAGGTCGAAGAAGGTCCGTGGGATTTCGATGCTGCCGATCCCGTCGAACGCCACGGAGAGCGTGTCGCGCGCGCTGTCTCGGCGGTGCCGGTGGACGGCGACGACGGTGCCGAGGGCGCCGTTGCGGACGTAGGCGCGTCGGTCGCCCTCGACGTGAAGATCGCGGTTCGGGGCGCGGGCGGTGATGCGGTCGCCAACGGCGAAGGCTCGACCCCCGCTGGCTCGGATCTCCTCGTCGCCGAGTTCGCCATTCACTTGGCGGAGGAGGTGAGCCAGGCGGTTGAGCTGGCGGCGGGTGCTGTTGCGACGGTCGACCATCGGGTGATCCAGTCCGTCTCGGTGGGCGTCCCACCAGTGGCCGAGGACATGGCGGTACATGGTGAGGTCGTCGCCGACGACATGGAGGTGTCCGGCCGTGGCCAGTTCGTCGAAGGCCTCATCGATCCGACCTTCACGGAGAGCCTGGGCGGCAGCGCGATCGTGGGGGTTCTGGAGCCGGTGCGTGGTGGTCAGCTCTGGGGTGTGCTGCGGATGGCGTTCGCACAGCACTCGGAACATGCCGCCGGCGGCAATGGCGCCGTGCTGGGCGGGGTCACCGACGAGTCGGAGGCTGGCGCCAGTGGTGGCGGCCATGCCCATGAGGGTGTCGAGGTCGCGGTCCGAGAGCGTGGACGCTTCGTCGACGACGAGGATCGTCCGTGCATCGAGCGGAAGGCTGTGCGGGTCGGTGTGGGCGAGATACCAGGCGACGGTCTCGCACTCGATCCCGGTAGCGGCCGCGAGCGTCCGGGTCGCTTCTCCCTTCACCGCGGCACCGACGACTCGGTAGCCCTCGGCGGTCCACGCATCGGCGCAGGCGGCGACCGTGGTGGTCTTGCCCGCTCCGGCGCGACCGATGGCGGCTTGGAACCGGTGACCGCGCTGGCACCACTCGGTGACCAGCCGTTGCTGTTCAGCGGTCAGGTGTGGGTGGCGGCCGACCGTGGCGTCGACCTGCTCGTCGGGGACGAGGTGTGCGGCGCGGTGGAGACCCTTGGTGAACCGAGCGGTGATGCGCTCCTGCACGTCGAGCATCTCGATTGTGGTGAACAAGGGGTCGTCAGCTTCGGTGAGCGCGACAACGTGTGGTGAGGCGAGGAACTCGTCGGTCAGTTCGATCATTCGGCGCGCTCCACACAGCAGCGGCTGGGCCTCGTCGCCGTCGGTGGCGGGAACGGGATGGTTGGCTATCGCGGCCAGCGCCGCGGACCGGGAGAACACAGACCCTCCCGCGCAGATGCCGTCGGGCCCGGCGAGCGACGCGAACAACTCATTGGCATCGACAGTCTGCTCGTTGAGTTGCTGGCTCGTGATCGCGGCGAGCGCGTCGGGAGTGAGGCCGTGACGAGCGGCGCGCTCCCGCCATGCGGCGATCAGGTCGTCAGCGGGGACGTGGTTCTTGGCCGGGCGGGTGCGCAGCACGATGTGTTCGATCTCGTTGGGATGCGCGCCTCGTCCGATCTCTGCTTCGAGCTCGCGGAGGGCGTCGTCGATCTCGTTGCGCCGCTTGGAGAACTCGCCGATGACATCCCTAGTGATGCCGTCGATCTCCCAGCCGGACTTGTGGCCTGGCCGCCACCGCACCCCGAGCAGTTCGGTGAGCTGGTGGCGCATCTCAGCGGTCGCGAGCGCTGAGGCCGCCTGGGCATGTTGGTAGAGGCCACGGGCGTCGAGGGCCCGGTGGGTGCCGTCAGTGAGCCGGACGGTGTTGGCGATCACGTTGTGATGGTGCGGGAACGGGTCAAGCGCTCGGGAGGTGAGGTGCCGGAACGACGCCACCATCCACCCGTCGCCCTGGACCTGACGGCCCTCGACGCGGCCCGTCCCAGCGTGGTCCTCGAGCCAGTCGAGCGCCCAATCGTTCCCCGCCTGGATCGACCCCAGCACCGTGTCCCGAGTCGTGTCGTCAGCGAGGAGGGCGAGGACGCCGAGGGACTTCTCGGTAGTCAATGTGAGGTCGTAGCCGACCCGCACCGAAGGTGGGCGTCGGCGTTCTAGGAACTCGGCCAGGTGCTCGCGGGTGACCAGCCACTGCCCCTTCGTGCCCCGGTGAGCGACCAGGAAGGCTTTGCGTGGGTGGCGCCCGGCGGCGAGGGATCGTTCGATCTCGACTTGGTGTTCGTTGTGGTAGCGGGCGAGTCCGCGCACGTACTGCTTGGTGAGCCCGATCAGGCGGGCAGCTTCGGCTAGGCCGAGGTGATCGTCGGGAGCCCCTAGTGCCCGGATCTCGCCAGGTTCCACCCCGGCATCCCTGGCGCGGTCGCAGCGGGCCAGCTCGCTGGCCCGCACCCATCGCGAACCGTCGCCCTCGACCAGGGGCACGAGGTAGGAGCCTCCCGGCTGCGCGAACGTGCTGGTTACAGGGGTGACGGGAGGTCCAGCGGGAGGTCGCTGAGCTTCGGTATCCCTGTCGGGAGGTCGCACGGGAGGTCCCGCTGGACCTCCCGGTGGTGATTGCGGCCCCAGGGTCGTAGCGAGGGAGCCGAGTGCGACGGCCGTGCCGGCATCGAGCATCCGCTCGACCTGGCGGTGTGACACCCCGAGCGCAGCCGCCGTGTCGGCCACGTCGTACAGCGGTTCGCCGTCGGCCCCGACTTTGGTGTGTGCCCCCGATCCGAGGGTGGGTCGCCGACCTGCTGAGCCCTGAGCGGTGATGAGCCGCTGGTCGGTGTGCGGGTCCCGACCCGCCAGGACCGCTGTAAGGTCAGGCCGCTGTACGACCCCGGCGAGCCCAGCGTCATGAGCGGCCCGTCCGAGCCACCGACCCGGCTCCTCGCCCCGGTCCGCGTAGTACCGCGCCGGGCCATCCCCACCCGACGCCGGGGAAGGACCCGAAGGCGTGACCTTGGGCGGCGGCTGGAGGTAGCGAACGATCGCGTCCACGACACGGGCCGCATCGGCCCGTCCGCCGCCCAGCGGGGTGACCGTGAACTTCACCGCACACCGCCGGCGGGAGGTCCAGCAGGTTTCCCGGAGGGAAACCTGCAAATGTGTGCGCGCCGGACCTGCCGTTCTGGAGCGATGCGGATGGCCGCGGAGGCCGGTGGTCCAGGGGAGCCATCCCGGCGACGGAGGGCCTTCATCCGAGGGCCTGCCCGAGTGGGTGGGGTTCGTGTGCCACAGTCGGTGACCCGTGCCGGAGGCGGTCCAGTCGAGCGCCCATCGATGCGACGCTCGCTCGGTGCTGGGCGACGTCGTCGATGTGCTCGAGGTGGGTGCCGAAGAGGCGCTCGTGGGTGCCGTGCGTCCACTCCGGAACCCGAGCGAGCTGGCGGGGGCTGAGCGGCGCAACCTTGCGGAACACATCGAGCCCCGCTCCGTCAGATGATGGCGTTGCCAGCCGGTACTGGACGAGCCGATTCAGCGTGTTCGCGAGCCGGCTCCGGTCGCCGACACCCACGCCGAGGCCCAGGGAGCGGGACAGGTCGCTGGCGCCGATCTCGGCGGGCACCCGCGTGACCCACAAGGTGGGAAGTCGACGGAGCAACAGCGTCGAGCTGGGGCCGACGACCGCTGACCAGCACTGCTCGACGTAGGGGTCGGTCAGGTCGAACCCGATCCGTTGCACGCGTAGGTCGGGGTGGTCGACCGGGGTGAAGGACAGCGTTCGATCACGTTCCATGCCCTCGTAGGCCCCTGAGCAGCGGCGCAGCGCGCAGTGCGAGAGCGAACGGGAGGTCGAGCGGGAGGTGTGTCGGTCGAACCGGGGGAGTGAGCTCGAGAAATCCGTTCCACGGGAGGTCGCGCGGGAGGTCCAGCGGGAGGTGCCACGCGGACCCTCCTGGTGTCCGACGACATCAGGAGGCTCTCGATGGCACAGATCCTGCAATCGCTCAACAAGGAGTGGTCGACGATCGCCGACTCTCCAGCCGCACGCCGCGCACTCATGCGCTGGCGGGCGGTGCACCCCGTGCTCCTGCCGGCGGCCGATCTCGACGACGTAATCGACCTCGGCTATCGACCTGACATCGGTCCCGAGGTCCGCCGTGCGCTGGCCACGCTCGCCCCGACAGACCACCTCGCAGCTCGCACACTGCTGCAGGAATTCCTCGGCGGCCTTGTCAACCTCGCACACCGGGTGGGCCGTGACGCTGACGCGGTCGACGACGTCGTTCGGCTCGCATGGGAACGCATCCGCACCTACCCGGCCCACCGGCCCGGCTCGGTGTCGGGCAACGTCCTGTTGGACGTTCGTAAGCGCTATGGGCGCGAGCACGACACGTCGCGGCGGTGCCCTACAAGCATCGGCGACGCCCCCGATGAGCCGTCGGCTGAGGACCGAGTCCTCAGCAACGCATTCGTCGAGGAGCTGATCGCTTTGAGCGAGCGGTACGGCGTCTCGAAGGACGTACTCGGCACGATCATCCGCAGCCGGGTCGGCGGCGAGTCGATGGCCGATCTCGCTGCCGAGCAGGAAGTGTCGCTCAAGGTGCTGTGGCACCGCCGGTGGCGAGCCGAAGCCCGGCTGCGCGAGCTGCCGTGGGCGAGCTGATGGCACGGGCAGTCCCGACGGCCCTGTCCGAGAGGGGCCGAGCTCGCCCGCTCACCGCTTCCTGGACTGGCGAATTGCGATTCCAGACCTGCCGTCTGACCGGGTTTGGACGACGCCGCATTCCCGGTCGCTCCATTGTCGGCCGGGGGTGGACACTCAAGTCGTATCGGCGTACCGTCGACATTGTAGCCACTAGGTACTGGGTATTCCGGGGCGCCCCTAGCGGGTTGCTCGAGCAGAGGAGCCTGAGACATGGCCAAACGCAACTGGATCACCGGAGCGGCAGCGGCGCTCCACCTATGGAGCCTGCTGGTCGCAGTCGTCCTCTTTGCCGTCGCTTGCTCGGACGACGACTCGGTCACGCCAGCGACTTCAACCGGCCTGGGCCAATCGCCAACCGAGCCGTCGGCGACGATCGGGTCGCCCACGACCGGGCCGGCGACGACTTCCTCGTCATCGGCTCCGAGCGGCCAGAGCGTCGAGGACGAGATCATCGCCCGCTACATCGGGTACTGGAATGCACGCTTCGACGCGAACAGCGGCACCCCGAACCCGGACGACCCGGCGCTGCGCGAGTACGCCACGGGCGCCCAACTCGACGCCGTTCGCGCCGAGACCCAAGCGAACCTCGATCAAGGCTTGGCGTTTCGCCGCGCGGCGAACCCGGCCGAGATCCAGCGCGTCACCGTCCTCCAGGTGAACCGTGACCGAGCCATTGTGCAGGAGTGCGTCGTCTCGGACGGCGTCATCATCCGGCGCGACTCGGGCGAGATCGTGAACGACGAGGTGAGCACGCACAACGTCCGGGGCGAGATGCAGCGGGTTCAAGGTGTGTGGCGTGTCTCCGCCGCTCAACTCGTCCAGCGCTGGGAGGGGGTCGCGGGATGCGCGCACGCCTCCTGATTTTCGCAGCACTCGTTGGAGCTGCCGCTGCGATGGCGGCTCCACCCGCGGCGGCCGATGACCGGCCCGGGGGTAGCGGCGGCGCATACGTCGATCCGAGTGGAGACCCGACCGCCGTCGCCACCGATGGTGGCTCGGGCGACGGTGGTGGCGGGTCGAATGGCGGCGGCTCGGTCGAGAACCCGTGCCCCTGGCGGGTGGTGGTCGAGGACGATTTCGCGTTCACGATGTATGACCCGATCACCGGCGAGCCCCAGCACTCGGCGACCGGCCGGTGGCTCGGGCGGTGGTGCGACGGCGACGGTGGGCTCTTCGGCTACTTCCTGAGGCCCGAGGGCGGGCTTGTCGATCCCCACCAGCTGGCGCTCGACGCGCTCGCGTCGGTGAGCATCGCGCCGCCAGCTATACGGACGAGCCCATCGCAGAACGGGAGCCTGTACGTACAGGTACCGACCTGGTTGTGGCTCGACCAGAGTTGGTGGCAGCCCTACGAGGCCACGGCGAACGCCGGCCGGGTGTCGTCCACGGTGCGGGCCTCTCCTGTGGCCACGAGTTGGAGCCTGGGTGACGGCAACAGCGTTTCTTGCCGTGGGCCCGGCACCCCGTGGCGGCCCGGTCTGCCCGAGGACGGTTCCACCTGCACCCACACGTACCGCTCCTCGTCGGCCACCAGGCCGGGCGGCACGTTCCATATAGAGGCCACGGTGACCATCGAGGTGTCGTGGACGACGAACGTCCCCGGCGGTGGAGGGACGCTCCCCGCGATCACCCGCACGTCGACTGTCGATGTCGAGGTCGGTGAGATCCAGGCGATCGGAACACAGGAGGGCCAGTAGCCGTGGTGTCGACCCATACCCCAACTCGGACAGGTGCCCCTTCCTCCAACGGGCAGCCGACACGCCCCTCCGCAGAGGTCCGTCCACCGGGGAGTCGGATACGGGTGCCAGAGGTTGCGATCGGTGTCCTTGTCACGGTCGTCTTCGCCCTCGGCGCCGCTCTGTGGCACCTGAGCGCGGTCGAGAAGGTGCCGGCGTTGGTCGCGGCGTCACCGCTCGAGCGGGGAGAAATGATCGACGCCAGCGACGTCCGAGTCGCGTATGTGTCCAGCGACAGCACGTTGGCGCGTCTCGACAGCTCGGAGATGGACCGGGTCGTCGGGCGTGCCGCCTTGATCGACCTTGCCGAAGGGACGCTCCTCTCGACTTCGGTGGTTGCGGACGTCCCAGCGGTCGACACCGGTGACGGAGTCGTCGGGCTGTCCCTCGACCCGGGGGCCTACCCCTCGCGTGGACTGGCCCCTGGCGACCGTGTGCACGTCGTGCGCACCGAGGACGTGGCCAATCTCGATGCAGAGCCGACGGTCGTCGCTCGCTCCGCCACGGTGTTCGACGTCGAGGACCTGCCGAGCGATCAGATCCTGGTCTCGGTCCTGACCAATGAGGCTGATGCCGCGGCGGTCGCGGCCGCGGCCGGTGCAGGTGGGTTGCGACTCGTGTTGGTGGCCCCATGAAGGTGGTGACCCTCGCATCGGTTCGGGGCGCTCCGGGCGTGACCACGGCATCGCTCCTTCTGGCGTCGACTTTCGCCGACGGCCTGGTAGTCGAGGCCGACCTCGACGGTGGTGTCCTCGCCATCCGATACGGCCTTGGCCGGGAGCCGGGCCTGACGACGTTCGCCGCTGCTGGACCGGGCGACGGGAGCGGGTGGACGGCGCACGCACAGGACGCGGGCGGAGTGCCGGTGCTCGTCGGCCCGGACGCGCCTTCCTCCAGCGCCGCGTTGTGGCGTACGGCGGGGGAGCGAATCACCCGTGAACTGGTCGCCTCGGACGGAGTCGCGGTCGTCGATGCTGGACGTCTGCGGTCACCGAGCCCGATCGTCGCCGCCTCGGACCTTCTGGCCATCCTTGTCCACCCGGTCGCCGAGCAGCTCGTGGCGCTCACTCACCTCCTATCGGTGCTGCCCCACGTGGTCCGGGGTCAGGCCAGCGTCCTTCTCGTCGGACACGGGCCCTACCGCAGTGCCGATGTCGAGCGCTCGATCGGAGTGAGGGTGGTCGGAGAACTGCCCGATGACCCGGATGCGGCCGAGGCGTTGCGCACCGGAAACGCGTCCAGAGCACGGCTGTCCCGGTCTCGACTCGTTCGGGCGGTTGCGGCGCTGGGCGAGAATGTCGGAGCCTCGCTGCTCGAGCCCGTGGCTGAGGCTGTGCCATGACCGCAACGGTGACCGCGCCGACAGCGTGGCATCAGGATGGGATCGACTCTGATCTTGTCGCCCGGCTGCACCACAGCGTCGGCGAGGCGCTCACGGCAGCCCACGTAGCCCACGAAGAAGCAGGCCGCGGCCGGCTCTCGCCCAGCGACGAACGAGCACTGGCCCGCAAGCTCATGGCAGATGACCTCCGCCATCTAGCGGCGAGCGCCTACGCCGATGGCCGGGCGCCACTCGACGAGGCCACCGAAGCCAAGGTCACTGCGGCGGTGCTCGACCGCATCCACGGTCTCGCTCGTCTTCAGCCGCTCCTCGATGACCCCCAGATCCGAGACATCCACATCTCTGGCGCTCAGCGCGTCTGGCTGAACCTGCGAGATGGAACCAAGGTCCGCGGGCCCGCTGTCGCCGACTTCGACGACGACCTCATCGAGCTCATCGCCACAGCCGCCCGGCGCATCGGGCGAAGCGAGCGCCGGTGGGATCACGCCCAGCCGGAGCTGAACCTCCAGTTACCCAACGGCGACCGTCTCCACGCGCTCATGGCGGTGTCGGGGCGCCCGACGGTCACGATCCGCCGCCACGACTTCGACATACACCGCCTGTCCCAGCTGGTGGACGGAGGGGTCTGTGACGAACTGCTCGCCAACTTCCTGTCGGCTGCGGTGCGGGCGCGAGCCAACATCATCGTGGCCGGCGGCACCGGCACCGGGAAGACGACGACTCTGCGGTGCCTCATCAATGAGATTCCTGCCACCGAGCGCCTCATCACCATCGAGGACTCGCTGGAGATCGGCCTGGAGCGCTTCGAGGAACTTCACCCCGACCACGAGACGCTCGAAGCCCGCGAGGCCAACACCGAAGGCGTTGGCTCATTCAGCCTCGCGGAACTGGTCCGCTCTGCGCTGCGTATGGATCCCCAGCGGGTAATCGTCGGTGAGGTCCGGGGGGCGGAGGTCCTCCCGATGCTGCTCGCCATGAGCCAAGGCAACGACGGCTCGATGTGTTCGATCCACGCCGACTCATCCAAAGGCGTGTTCGGGCGGCTCGCCATGTACGCCGCCATGACTCCCGAGCGGCTGATCCCCGATGTCACCAACCTGCTGGTGGCCAACGCCGTCGACCTCATCGTGCACCTCGGCTGGGTATCCGGCGAACGTCGGGTGACCAGCGTCCGTCAAGTTGCCGGCACGGTCGAAGGCGGCCAAGTCGTCTCCAACGAGCTGTGGAAACCCGACAGCACCGGTAGCGGGATCCCGGCAGCACCACCGACCCCGGACCTCGCGGCCCAGCTCGAAGCCCACGGCTTCGACGCCAGTGCCCACGCAGCCGCCCACGGGTGGTGGCGATGACCGCTCTCGTCCTCGCCGCCCTTGCAGCTGGCGCCGCCCTCGGGGTGCTCGTGACCGTCGCCGGGCTTGCCGGCCGTCAGATTCTCGACGCTCCTTGGAGCTCCCTCCGACGCATCGTCGACAGCTCAAAGCTGCGAAATGTCTCCATAGCGGCTGCTGCCGGGCTGGTCGTATTCGCAGCAACCGGATGGCTGGTCGGAGGCGTCATGGCCGTCGTTGCTGCGCTCGTCTTGCCAGGCATCCTCGGCGGCAAGAGCGCGAGGCAACGAGCCATCGACCGAACCGAAGCCATCGCCTCTTGGACCGAGATGATCCGCGACTCGATCGTCGCCGCCTCCGGACTGGAGGAGGCCATCGTCGCCACCGCGCCCGTCGCACCTTCCCCGTTAGCTACCGAGGTGCGAAGGATGGTCCGTCGCCTCGACCACCAGCGGCTCCCCGAGTCCCTCGTGGCCTTCGGCGAGGACCTCGACCATCCCTCTGGCGACCTCGTCGTCGCGGCCTTGGTGATCGCCTCCCGCATGGAAGCCTCCGATCTCTCAGGATTGCTCTCTCGTCTAGCGGACGCCACCCGCGGCGACGCCCGAATGCGCATCCGAGTCGAGGTGGGCCGCACCCGAGTCCGTACGGCGACGAAGGTCATCTTCGGCGTCGTGATTGCGGCGGCGGTCTTCCTCGCCATCGCAAACCGCGGCTACCTCGCCGTGTACGACAGCGCCGGCGGCCAAGTCATGTTGGCCATCGTGGGCGGCATCTTCGCCGTCGGAGGCTGGCTCCTCACGCGCATGGCCGAGCTTGTACTGCCCGAGCGGTTCACCGCCCGAGCCGGCGGGCCGACGCACGTCGGAGCGGAGACGTGACCACGCTCGTCGTAGTCCTGCTGGGAGCCGGCGTCGGTGTCGGCGTTCTGCTCATTTGGCGAGGCCTGGCACCACGCCCGTCGAGCGTCGAGGCGGTCCTCGCCGGGCTCGCTCGCCCAGGAACCAGCATCGACGACGTCGCACCATCGGGCGCGTCAGGGTTCGGCCAGATCGAATCGGCTGCCGGACGCGTCGTCGGGGCCCTCGGCTACGACGCTCGCCGCCACGATCAGGAGCTGGAACTCGTCGGCCGCAGTACTGAGCGACACGCCTTCGACAAGCTCCTCGGCGCAATCGCCGGGCTGCTCGTCCCCAATCTGGCCGCCACTGCGCTCGTGGTTCTCGGCATCCCGGTGCCGATCGGTGTCATCGCCATGTTCTCGCTGGCGACCGCGGCAGCGGGATTCCTGCTGCCCGATCTCATCCTGCGTGAGGAGGCAGCGAAGCGACGACAAGCGTTCCGCCACGCGCTCTCGTCCTATCTCGACCTGGTCAACGTGCTCCTAGCCGGAGGTGCCGGCATCGAAACGGCGCTGCACGCCGCTGCGGACGCCGGCGACGGCTGGGGGTACCAGACCATCCGCGCCGAACTGCGCCGCGCCCGTCTCACCGGACAGTCCCCGTGGGACGCCTTCGCCCAACTCGGCACCCGCTCCGGCATCAACGAGATGGCCGAGCTCGCCGCCAGCGTCTCCCTCGCCGGATCACACGGCGCTCGCATCCGATCCTCCCTCGCCGCCAAGGCTGACACGCTCCGAGGCCACCAAGTCGCCGAGATCGAGGCCGCGGCAGAGGCAGCCACGGAACGCATGACCGTCCCTGTCGCCGTCCTGTTGTTCGGCTTCCTCGTCTTCATCGCCTACCCCGCCGTCGTGCAGATCACGACAGTCAGCGGGCCCCAACCCTGACGGAGCCACCACACCCAAGGAGGCCACCATGCCCGTCCCCGACCCCCGGCTGCTGTTTGCCTATTGCTGCGCCCGCCTCGGCATCGACCCCCACGACGAGCGCGGGATGACCACCACGGAAGTCGCGGTCATCACCTTCTTGCTGGTCGGTGCCGCGATCGTGGTGCTCGGCATCATCTACGCCGCTGCGCAGAGCAACGCGAACAACATCCCCACACCCGAACAGCCAGGGGGCTGAGCCTCGTGGGCCGGCGGCTGCGCGACGAGCGAGGGATGACGGCCATCCAGGTCGCCATCCTCTTTCCTGCCGTCCTCTTCTGGATCATGCTCATCGTCCAGTACGGGCTGTGGTGGCACGCCAAGCAGGTCGCCAACGCCGCTGCCGCCGAGGCCGTCGACGCCGCCCAGGTCTCCAGCGGCACTGCCCGCGACGGCGAGGACGCCGCCGGCGCCTACCTCGCCCAGTCCGGGAACCTCGACAACATCACCGTCACCGTGAGCCGGGAGCCCACGATTGTCACCGCCGAGGTCCGTGGCGAAGCACCCCAGCTGGTCCCAGGATTCGCATGGTCGGTCACCGCTCGCAGCGCCGCCCCGGTCGAGCGATTCGTCCCCGAGTCACAGCGATGAGACTCCCAGCCCGCCTATGTAACGAACGAGGATCGATCGCCGTCGAGGTGGCTGTCATCGCACCCGCACTGCTGTTCCTCATGCTCCTCGTCGTCTACGCAGGAAAGGTCTCGGAGGCCGACGGCAATGTCGAACGTGCCGCGTCCGACGCTGCCCGTGCCGCCTCTCTGCTGCAGCACCCTTCCGACGCCACGGCCGTCGCAGAGACGATTGCCGCCGAGAACCTCGCCGCCGCCGGAGTGCCGTGCCTCCTACTGACCACCACCGTCGACACCGGCGAGTTCGTTGCCGGCGGGACGGTCACCGTCACTGTCCGCTGCGAAACGTCCATGGCCGACGTCACTCTCCTCGGCGTCCCCGGACGACGGACCTTCACTGCAACCGCTGTCGAGGTCATCGACACCTATCGGAGCGACGGCTCATGAAACCCCACGACGAGCGTGGCAGCATCACCGCCTTCGTCGCCGTCGTCGCCACCGCGCTCGTTCTCGTCGCCGGCATGGCCTACGACGGCGGGCAGGTCATCCGCGCCCACAACGCAGCACGCAACGACGCCGAGCGAGCGGCGCGGGCCGGCGCCCAGCAGATCGATCTCAACCATCTCCGCGCAACGAACGAGCCACGTCTCGACCCGGCAGCCGCTGAGGCCGCCGCCGTCGAGTACCTCGAGCGGGCCGGAGTCAGAGGAACGGCGACCGTCTCGGACGCCTCCATCACCGTCACGGTGACCTCAGTGCAGCCGATGCTCATACTCCCCGGCGCAGACCGAACCATCGTCGTCCGCGAGACCGCCACCGCCGTCGACGAAGCACAGCCATGAACGAGCGGCGATCCCTGTTACTCCTCCGAGGCGTCAGCTCACTGGTCGCGACGCTCGCCCTGATCGTCGTTGTCCCACTCCTGCTCGCCACTTTGGTGGGCTGGCCGCTACCGACCAGTATCCCGACCCTCGACTCCTTTGAGCAGGCGGCGCAGTCGGGTATCAGTGACCAGGTCCTCGTCAACACGTTGGCGGTCATCGCGTGGATCGCCTGGGCACAACTCGCCCTCGCGGTGGTGACAGAAGCGGTTGCGGTCGCCAGAGGCCGCCAAGCAATCCACCTCCCGGTGCTCCCCGCCTTCCAGGTCACCGCCGCCCGCCTGGTCGCCGGGATTCTCATGATGGCCTCGACCGTGCAACCCGCCAGCGCCCTCGCCGCGCCACCTCCCTTGCCCATCGTCGCCGAAGCAGCGGCAGCCACACCGGAATCGATCCCCGACCTGCTGGTGCCCAGCTTCAACGGCCACACGCCGCCGCTCCTCGTTCGGACCAGCGACCTGACTCCGACAGCGCTAACGGCCGAGCCTCCGACCGTCACCGTCCAACGGCACGACAGCTACTGGGCCATCGCCGAACGCACCCTTGGGGACGGCCTCCGGTGGCGCGAGATCCTTGACCTCAACGTCGGGCGCACGCTCCCCGACGGCACCACGATCATCGCTGGAGACGACACGCTGCACTCGGGCTGGGTCCTCCTGTTGCCTGCCGACGCCACCGTCGAGTCCGCTGCCTCACCTTCTGATGGTTCTCCTTCGGCTGTCTCGGAAGAGGACGACCTCGGCAGCGTTGTGGTCGAACGCGGTGACAACCTCTGGTCCATCTCCGAGGACCGGCTCGAAGACGACCTCGGACGGGAGGCTGCCAATCCGGAGATCGCCCCCTACTGGGGGGAGGTCGTCGATGCCAACCAGGACCGCTACCTCCAGCCAGGTAACCCCAACCTCATCTACTCCGGCCAAGTCCTTGTTCTCCCACGCACAGGCCACGAGCCGCCGTCATCTCCACCTCCGCCAGTCGAAGCCGAGCCCGCGCCGCCCCGGGACGACGCTGCCGAATCGGATGACGTGCCGCCACCCCCAGCGGCCCCTGAAGCTGAAGTGCCCGCAGTCGATGAGGCACCACCCACTTCGGCCGAGGCGTCACTTCGACCTGTTGACGAGCCAGCCAGAGCCGACACCGCAGAGGATGATGAGTCGAGCAACTCTGCAGTGCCGGTGGCCGTGGTTGTGGGCGGGTTGTCGAGCATCGCTCTAGCGGTTGGACTCAAACGGCTCCTCGACCGGCGTCGGCGCCGCTTCGCCAACGAGCACCCTGGCCAGCTCCCCGGGCGCACTCCGGCTGAGCAGCGGGAGCTGCACCAGACGGTCATTGCACAAGCCGATGAGGATCGCATCGACGACCTCCAGGGCGTGCTCGGCCGACTCTCCGCGTCCCTCGCAGCCATGGGATCGGAATGCCGACCGCGGATGATCCGACACTCCGACACGAGCCTCGAAGTCCTGCTCGACAAGCCCGACACGAACCCTCCAGCCGGATGGATCAGCACCGACAACGGCAAGGTCTGGACCCTGGTCGAGCCACCCGACACAGACGAGCCGTACGACGGGCCGCTCAGCCCGTCACCGCTCATGGTGACGGTCGGCCAGCCCGAAGACGACGCACAGCTCTACCTCGACCTCGAAGCGGACGGTGTCCTGGCCCTCACCGGCGACCTCGAGGTCGCCACGAACCTCGCTCGCTCGATCATTACCGAGCTGACGCTCAGCCCACTCGCCGACACGCTCCGAGTCATCGCGGTCGGCGATGTCGTCGACCGCGACGCCGAAGTCCTCGAGCACCTCACCATCGTCGACACCTGGGACGGCCACGCCGAGGACCTCGTCGCATGGGCAACCCAATCCCACGCCGCGCTCGTCGAGAACGGCTGGGCCAACGCGTTCGTCGGGCGTGGGCACGAGCCCGACCACGACGCGCTCGTCCCGGTTGCGGTGGTCGCTCACCGGCCACCTCCCGACGAATTGGCTGCCGCACTTCGCGCCGTCCAGCCGTCCGCGGTCGCTGTGGTCGTCGTCGGCGAGTTCCCCGACGCCCTCGCCACGGTCCGCTGCGAGGGCGACGTGCTCAACTTCGACATGATCGACCTCGCCTGCTCACCCCAGGAGCTCGAGGCGGATGAACTGGCCGCGATCTCCAGCGTCCTCGTCGCCACCGACAGCCCAGCGGAACAGGAGCTCATGGAACAGTTGCGGGCCGAGTTCGAAGCGCCCGCATCGTTGAACGGCACCGGACCCGCCGATGACGATGAGCTCCTCGATCCAATCGCGGACGAATCAGCCGACGCTCCGCCCGGGTACGACGTACTCGTTCGGATGCTTGGGGACATCACTGTCGAGGGCGGCGAGCCCCTGAAGCCCAAGGCGACGGCAGTCGTCGCCTACTTGGCGCTCCACCGCTCGGTAACGACCGAACGGCTGGAGGAAGCCTGCTGGTTCGGCTCGGACGGCACCTCGCACACCAAGCGGCTTCACGACACGATGGCCGAGAGTCGCTCTGCTCTCGGATCCCAGCACTTCCCGGCCAATCGCAGCGGCAAGTACGTCGTCGGGCCGCGTGTCCGTGCTGACCTCGATCTGTTCGATTGGCACGTCCAGCGCGCTGCCGATCTCCCGCCGGACGAAGCGGTCGAGCATTACCAGGCCGCGCTCGACCTGGTCCTCGGCAAGCCCTTCTCCTATCCGAACGCCGCCCGCGCCTCGTTCGGCTGGGTCGACTTCGAGCACCACGCGACGAGCTGGGAGTTGCGGGTCGCAGGGGTCGCGCAGGCCTGCGCCGCTTTGTACATCGACGCCGGCCAGCCAAGCGGGGCGATCGCGATGCTCGGCCGAGTCGTGCAGACGATCCCGTTGAACAGCGCCGTCGTCGAGAGCCTCATGCGAGCCCACATCGCCGACGACGACCGCCCTGGCGCCGAGAGCGTCTACCAGGAGCATGCCGCGGCGCTCGAGCAAGCGAAGCTCGGCGACCCCGAGGAATCGATCGAGCAAGTTCGACTCGACCTGCGGTCGACCTAGACATCGGTCGCGGATTCAGCGGGGGGTCGGGGGGGTGGTAGTTGGCCCGCATCTTGCGTGTCATCGTCGAGGCGAGGTCCTTGGGCAATCGGGCTTCGACGTCGATGCGGATCTTGTGGAGCTGACAGCGTTGGATCGAGGGATGGTCGAACACGGCGTTCACCTCCGTGGTCGACGGCTACGTCGTCGAAGGCCACGTCCCTCTGCAAGCGATCGGGCGCCTGTGGGTACGTGTTCAAACTCCTCGTCCGTGCTCGAGCTGTAGGCGTCAGCTGGCGAGGACGGGACAACGGCCCTGATCTTCGGGACCTCCGGCCCTAGGGCTAGGCAATGGGTACGGAGAGGCTGTTGCTCGTGCCAGACATCGATGAAACTGAGACCGCAGTCCCCGAGGACCCCATCGACCGGCCCGGAGTTGATCGACGGGTTTTCATCGGCATGGTCGCCGGTGGCGCCGGTGGCGCCGCGCTGGTAGGCGTGACCGCCGCTGCGGCGTGGCCCTCGAGTGCAGCCTCGGAGTCCTCGTCGGCGTCGGCTTCGACGACCACGATGGTGATGGACAGTTCGGGGACGACGGACATGGCGGGGTCAGGGATGTCCGACGCTGACATGAACGCATCGTCCGAAGCCAAGGTCGGCCAGTTCCTCGACAACGCCGCTTCGCCCATCACTGCCGGCCAGGGGGCGACCGAGCTCGAATGGCGCACGGTGAACGGCGTCCGCGTCTTCGAGCTCACCTGCGAGGAGATCGAATGGGAGGTCATCCCCGGTGAACGGGTGGCGGCCATGGGTTACAACGGCATCGTCCCGGGTCCGACGCTCCGGGTCGTGGAAGGCGAGCCCGTGCGGGTCGTGGTCCGCAACGAGCTGACCCAGAGCACGTCGGTGCACTGGCACGGGCAGCGGGTGCCCAACGACCAGGACGGGGTTCCGTACATCACCCAGCCACCGATCCTTCCCGGCGAGTCCTACACCTACGAGTTCACCCCGGGACCGTTCGGCAGCCACATGTACCACTCCCATCACAACGCCACCGAGCAGGTGGGCAAGGGTCTGTTGGGCGCGCTGCTCGTCGAGCCGGCCGAGCGGGGCTCCGAGCCCCCGTATGACAAGGACGAGCTCTACATCCTCAACGACACACTGGGCGGCTTCACGATCAACGGCAAGGGTTTCCCGGCGACGGCCGCCTACACCGCCGGGCTTGGCGATCGGCTCCGGTTCCGCTTCATGAACGAGGGCCAGATGGTGCACCCCATCCACCTCCACGGTCTCACCTTTGAGGTGTTCGCTCGAGACGGGTACCCGCTGCCGCAGCCGTTCCGCTGCGACACGATCACCGTGGCTCCCGGTGAGCGTTGGGACGCGATCGTCGTCGCCGACAACCCTGGTGTCTGGGCCTTCCACTGCCACATCCTCAGCCATGCGGAGCGACCGGACGGCATGTTCGGCATGGTCACCGCCCTCATCGTCGAGTAGGAGCCCGATGACACCGATCACCTCAGACCGACCGGAGCAGGCGGCCACCACTCGTGGCCGACCCGGGCTCAACACCGACACGCTCGCGTTGGCCGGGCTCTTCATCGCCGCGTTCGCCTTCCTGGCGGCGATCTTCGCCGTCGGCCTGGCGGCGCGAGCGATCGAGGAGGCCCAAGACTCGGCAGGCGGCGGTGGGACCACCTCGGCGACGGGTACGGAGGCCGTGCCTGTGGCGCTGGCGGAGTTCGCCATCACGCCCGGCGAGGTCGATGTGCCGGCAGGAGCCGTGCTGAACATCAGCAACGAAGGCACCGTGGTCCACAACCTCAGTGTCGATGGGGTCGCATCGGAGATGGTGAACGGCGGGGCCACAACCGAGCTCGATCTGGGATCCCTCGCTCCCGGGACCTACACCATGAAGTGTGATGTCCCCGGTCATGCCGAGGCAGGAATGACCGGGACGCTCACCGTGAGCTGAGGAGCATCCCAGCGGGCCTCTTTGACAGCGAGTGGCCGTCTGCACTCCTTCTGGGCAGATCGGGCTCGGGCGTGGACCCACCAGAACGCGGGCGGTTGAGCTCGCGGCGCGTTCGGGTGTTGCCTTCCAACGTGATCCATTGAGCCCTGCTGGCAGCTGTGAGTCGTGGAAGACCTACAGCCTCGCCCGGAGGGCTCAACTCACCCGACACCATCCCGCCAGGGACAAGGTCCCCGGTCGTCACATCGAGGCATCTCGGACAAAGCGGAGGGCCTCGGTCTCGTCCGACTTGGCAGATACGACTTCCCTTGTTACCTTCACATCTGTGCAGATGACAGTAGGTTCCACAACGGACGTTTGCGGGGTTCGTTGCGTCGACCCCGATCGTGTGGCGACGACCCGGCGGGCGCTGGTCGGGGTGGGCGAGGTGGAGGCGCTTGCTGAAGTCTTCAAGCTTCTTGGTGACCCCAAGCGGGCCCGCATCCTCTTCGCCTTGTTGGAAGCGGGCGAGCTGTGTGTCTGTGACCTGGCGGCGACGGTCGACATGTCCGAGACGTCGGTGTCCCAGGCCATGCGGCTGCTGAGGACCGGGGGGATCGTGCGCAACCGGCGGGAGGGTCGCATCGTCTACTACCGCCTCGACGACGCCCACGTACGCACCCTGCTGCAGCTTTCACGGGCCCACGTGGCGCACGCAGGTCAGGGCTGATGAGGGGGAACAATGGCGCCGGCGCCTTGCTCCAGAAAGTCATCCCATCGCCTTCGGGCTCAAGGCCCCCGTCGCCAAAGCCAGCACCGCAATGACCGTCGACACCACCGTGGCCTTCATCGACCTGAGTCGGTTCACCACGCTCAACGACGTCCACGGCGACGGTGTTGCCGTCGATGTCCTGGACCGATTCATCGGTTGCGTCGAAGGCTCGCTGCGCGGCGGCGCGGAGCTGGTCAAGACCCTCGGCGACGGCGCGCTCCTCAGCGCCCCTGACCCCCGCACCCTCGTGGGGGTCATGGCCGAGATCGTGGAGCGGTTCCACGACGAGGACGGGATGCCCGACCTGTCGGGTGGGATCCACCACGGTCCGGTGGTGCAGCGAGGGGGCGATGTGCTGGGCCGGGCCGTCAATCTGGCCAGCCGGTTGGCCGACGCGGCACCGGCTGCGGCGCTGTATGTGACCAGGGAGGTGGCGGAGGCGGCAGGGTCAGAGGGCCTCGAGGTCGAGCCGCTTGGCGCGCTCCAGCTGCGGGGGTTCGTGGACACGGTCGATGTCTTCGCCGTCCGACCGTGTCCGACCGACGGGCACGACGTCGCGGTCGACCCCGTGTGTGGCATGCGCATCAACCCCGGCGACGAAACCCCGTACGTCGTCCAGGGCGACCAAACCTTGTGGTTCTGCTCCGCCGACTGCCAGGGACGGTTCACCACTTCGCCCGACCGCTACCAGAGGGCTGTCCCATGACCGAACCCGTCACCGCCGATCCCGTCGAGCGAGAGGGGCTCGTGCGCCGTGGGCGGATGCTGGCGTGGTTCACAATCGTCTGGAACGCCATCGAGGGCGTGGCGGGCATCGCCGCCGGGATCGCGGCGGGCTCGATCGCCTTGATCGGATTCGGCGTGGACTCCTACGTCGAGGTCTTCGCCGGCTCAGTGATCATCTGGCGGCTGTCCAAGGAACGCCACGGCGAGGCAGTGTCCGAAGCTGCTGAGCAGCGAGCGGTCCGGCTCATCGCGCTCACGTTCCTGTTCCTCGCCGTCGGCGTCGGTGTCGAGTCGATCCGGCGCCTCGCTTCCGGCGAGCGCCCGGACGAGAGCTGGTTCGGCATCGGACTGGCGGTCGTATCGCTGGTAGTCATGCCCCTGCTCGCCCGGGCCAAGCGCCGCGTCGGGGAACGGCTCGGCAGCCGCGCCGTCACCGCCGACGCCACCGAGACGATGCTGTGCGTCTGGCTCTCAGCCATCCTCCTGGTGGGCCTCGGCGCAAACGCGGCCTTCGGATGGTGGTGGGCCGACCCCCTGGCCGCCCTCGGTGTCGTCTACGTCGCCGCGCGCGAGGGCATCGAGCACTGGCGGGCCGAAGAACTCGACGACTGCTGCTAACTCGGCCGCCTCGGCCATGCTCGTGACGTGACCGAGCAGCTGTCGTTCAGCCACCTCGTGCTGATCGGCGCCTTCTTCGACGCCGTCGCAGCGCTGGCTGTACTTGCGGTCTGCGCCCTGACCGGGCCTCGACGCATCACGACGACCAGTGTGGGTCTGGCCCTGCTGGTGGCGGCGGCCGGTGCGGCGGTGCAGACGGTGATGGTCGAGGACAGGTTCGGCAGGCTGCACGTCGCCTACCTCTACGTGTTCGTGACCCTCCCTGTCGTGGGCGTCTTCCTGCTCGTGCCGGTCGCTCTGAAGCGTTTCGAAGTGTCCCGCGCCGTGACCGTGGTCGCCGTCTGCTGCGCGGTGCTGGCCGGCGTCGGGTTCTATGCCACGCACATCGAGCCGTTCTGGTTGCGGACCGACCGAGCCAGTCTCGACGCTGACGTGCTCGCGGGTGGCGACGAGATCCGCATCGGTGTGCTCAGCGACCTCCAGGCCACTGGGGTCGGCGACCACGAGCGGGCTGTGGTGCGCCGGCTCATGGCCGAGTCGCCCGACCTGATCCTGATCTCGGGTGACTTGTTCCAGTCCGATGGCTTGGACTTCGATGCCGGTGCTCCCGCAATGCGCGACCTCCTCGGTGAGCTGGAGGCGCCAGGTGGGGTGTTCGTCGTAAAGGGCGATGTCGACTCGCCTGAGCGCATCCGCGACCTCATTCGGGGCACCGACGTGCAGTGGCTCGACAACGAGGTGGTCACGACCGACGTTCGTGGTCTGCCCGTGCAGATCGCCGGGGTCCCAGTCGAGTACGCGTCGCCCTCGGCCCGTGCGGTAATCGGACAACTCGATGACACCGACGATGGGTCAGGGCTCCGTCTGGTATTGGCCCACCGGCCCGACGTCATCGACGTGATCCCCGAGGGCGGCGCGGATCTGGTCGTGGCGGGCCACACCCACGGTGGCCAGGTTCAGCTGCCGTTCTTCGGACCCCCGGTCACCCTCACCGGCGTGCCCCGGGACGTCGCCGCCGGCGGATTGCACGAGGTGAATGGGCAGGCGATTTACGTGTCCGCTGGTGCCGGGATGGAGCGCCACAACGCCCCCCAGGTCCGGTTCCTCACCCGACCGAGCGTGGGCATGGTCACCGTGTCCTGAACCGGCGACGGGCTACCCGCCCCCGTGGGCGGTGTCGCAGAGCCTCTCCTCGCCCTCCTCGATCGTTCCGCCGCCGATGCCTTCCAATGCCGCGAACGGCCCGCAGGGGTGGGGCTCGATCCAGCTGTGGATCATCGGGGTCGGTTCGGGCTTGGTGAGTCCGGCCGGGCAGTTGCCGTCACCGTCGGTGAGACCCCGGACCTGACCGTCGTCGTTGTAACAGAGGTTGTCGTGGGTGTGCCACTGCATCAGCGCGCCGCCGATGTCGGGCACGTCTTCGAGCGGCAGCCCTCGGTCGGCCATGTACATGGCTGCCACCAGGCGGCGTCCGCCGTCCTGGGTGTTGTAGACGAGGGACTCCGGTCGGCTCGGGTCCAGGAAGTACTCGTCGGTCATGAAGTCCTCGTTGACGAAGTGCTCGATGCCGGTGCCGCCGTCGCCGATCGAGTGGAACCCGGCCTGTTCTGCCACTGCAGGATCTGAGAATTGGGGCAGGACCTGCAGGGTGGCCGAAACGATCTGCTCCGCCGCCGCCTGCTGTCGTGGGGTCACCCCGGGTACGCCGCCGAGGTCGATTGGCAGCGCCGGGTCGTAGGGAACGGCGACCGACGGCCCGTGATCACCAGCGCCGTCGGCGGCAGCGGCCACCTCCGTCGCCGATCCGCTGCCATGGTGGCCTGCGCCACCGGCCGCAGTAGCGGCTGCATCGGTCGCGCCGGCTGCGTGGTGACCGCTCGTGCCCGCGGCGATCATGGCGAACACTGTCACGGCTGTCACCCCGACTCCGGCTAGGGCCAGCGGCGGGCGCAACGAGATGCCGGCCCGCTCACGGCTGCGAGCGAAGAACGCTGACGCGGACAGGAGCATCACCACTGCCGCCAGGCCAGCGGCCACGGTGTTGTCGACCTCCCTGGACGCAGAAGTCTCGAGGCCGTTGATCCAGGAGACGCCCGATGTCGTGGCCATTATCCAACCCCCGACGGCGGCGGCTCCGGTCACGATCCCTGCCACCGCCACGGCGCGTCCCGGGCGGACGAGGGCGGTGACACCCCACGCGAGCTGAATGGCGGTGAGAATGGTGAAGGCGACCGCCGCGCCCCTGGTGTCGATGTGCATGCCCACGGCCAGGGCGTGGATCGTGCCTGCTCCGAGTGAGGCCAGCCCCGCCAGACGGAGCCGGCCGGCCAGTCGGTCATCGGCCTCGCCGGCCGCCGACGTCGGCGGCGGCGGCGCAGCGGACTCGTCGTCGGTGACCTGCGGCTCCGAGGCCTCGGGCTCACGCGGATCCAAGTTCACTGTGTCCAACCCCCCGGCTGCGTCGTCTGCACGTACATCGTACGTGTGCCAGTGGCCCACCGCGCCACCGGCGTACCGTCCGACGATGCCTCCTCGCCCGAGCATGACCCGGGACCAGATTGTCGCCGCTGCGCTGGACCTGGTCGAGCGCGACGGCTTCGAGCGATTCAGCATGCGGAAGCTGGCCGGTTGCCTTGAAGTCGGCACCATGTCGGTCTACGCGTATTTCGTCGACAAGGATGACCTGCTCGATGCCATGGCCGCCACGGTCTTGGGAGAGATCGAGCTATCCGAGGGTCCGACCTGGCGAGACGTGCTCACGGCTTGGGCCGTCGAGACGCGCTGTGTCCTGCTCGGCCACCGAAACCTCATCCCGCTGCTGGTGTCGCCAGACCGACGGCAGCTGCTCGACCACCTCGCGGTAGAGGTGCAGGAGAACCTCAGGCGCCTCGGGGCCACTGACGCCGGCGCAGCTCGACAGGTCGGGGTCGTCGGCCGCTATCTCACCGGTGCCGTCATCCTCGACACCGCGTCCCGCCAGCGAGTCTCGGGAACGCGAAGATCTAAGGACGCGGTATTCCTCGTCGGCCTCGAGGTGGTTCTAGACGGACTCGCCGCTGGCGGCTCCGATGGCCTCTGACTGGCGACCCCCGCACCGCAAGATGACCTAGGCCGGCTCAGCCGGCCGGTTCAGGCGCGGTGGCGTCGGGGCGCTGGTAGGCGAGGAGGCGCAGGGCGTTGGCGACCACGACCAGGGTGGAACCTTCGTGGAACACGACGGCGGGGCCTATGCCGACGAACCCGACGATCGTGGCCGGGATCAAGAACGCCACCATGCCGAGGCTGAGATACAGGTTCTGGCGGATGATCCGACTCGCTTTGCGGCTGAGCCCGATCACGACGGGGAGCTTGGCGAGGTCGTCACCCATCAAGGCGATGTCGGCGGTTTCCAGCGCGACGTCAGAACCGGCGGCACCCATGGCGATCCCGACGGTTGCGTGGGCGAGTGCGGGGGCGTCGTTGACACCGTCACCGATCATGGCGACCTTGCCCTCTTCTTGGCGGAGGCGTTCGATGGCGGCGACCTTGTCCTCGGGCATGAGGTCTCCCCAGGCGTCGGTGAGGCCCACCTCGCGAGCGATCGACTCGGCGACCAGTTGGTGGTCGCCCGACAGCATGATCGCCCGGCGGATGCCGACCTGCTGCAAAGCCGCCACCGCGTTGCGGGCCGCTGGTCGGGGGGTGTCCATGAGCCCGAGCGTGCCGAGGAACCGGTCACCGTGCTTGACGATCATGATCGTTCGGCCTGCCGTCTGAAGCGATTCCACCGTCGACGCGATGGCGGGATCGAGGCCACCGTTGTCGTCGAACAGGGCCGCGTTGCCGATCAACACTGGTGCGCCATCGACGGTGGCCCGGATGCCCCGACCGGTGATGGCGCTCACGCCGATCGCCTCCGGTGGGGTCGTCCCCTCGAGGCGATCGGCGCCGTCGCGCACGATCGCGGCGGCCAACGGGTGGTCGCTGCGCGACTCGACCGCCACGGCGATCGCCAGCAACTCTGCTTCCGGGACACCGGATCCCGGCACGACGTCGGTGAGTCGTGGGCGGCCCTCGGTGAGCGTGCCGGTCTTGTCGAACGCGACCGCCCGCAATGTGCCGAGGTTCTCGAGTGGCCCCCCGCCTTTGACGAGCACACCGAGTTGCCCGGCACGGGCGACGGCGGCAAGCACAGCGCTCGGGGTGGCGATCGCCAATGCGCACGGGCTGGCAGCGACCAGCACCGCCATCGCCCGGTAGAAGGACTCCGACCACGAAGATCCGACTGCCGGCCCGATCGCGAGCACGATGAGGACGAGCCCGATGACCACAGGCACAAAGATCCGTTCGAAACGGTCAGTGAACCGTTGCGTCGGCGACGCCTGGGTCTCGGCTTCGCGGACCATGGTCGCCAGCTTGGACAACGTCGTGTCGGCGGCGAGTCGGGTCACCTGTAGCTCGAGCTGCCCCGCCCCATTGATCGTGCCGGAGAACAGCCGCGACGACGCCGGAACCCGGTCTGGATCGGCCGCCGCCGCAGCCGGATCAACGACCGGGGCCTTGTCGACCGGGATGCTCTCGCCGGTCAGCGGTGCCTGGTTCACGCTGCTCGTCCCTGCGATGACGAACCCATCCGCCGGGATCCGCTCGTTCGGCTTGGCCACGACGATGTCGCCGAGCTGCAACTGGTCGACCGGCACCTCGAGCTCGGTGCCATCGCGGCGCACCACCGCGGTGTCAGGGGCCAGGTCGCCGAGCGCTTCGATGGCCCGACGGGCGCGACCCATCGCGTAGCCCTCGAGGGCGTGGCCGACGCTGAACAACGCCAGCAGCAGCGCACCCTCCTCCCACTTGCCGAGCGCCGCGGCCCCTCCAGCGGCGACCAGCATCAGGAAGTCGATCTCGAACCGCCCGTTGCGGATGCTCTCGGCGGCCTCCTTGGAGGTGAAGTAGCCACCGGACACGGCAGCGGCGATAAAAATCGCCGTCAACACGCCGTCGGAGACCTCGGTCGTCAGCTCGAGCACGAACCCGGTCAGCCATAGCGTCGCCGCAGTGAGCGCGAAGATCAGCTCGCTGCGCTCACCGAACGGGCCGCCGTGGGCGTGCTCACCCTCGCCGTGCTCGTGGCCCTCATGGCCGTCGGGGGCCGAGGGCGCACCGACGCGGTGACGATCGAGCTGCTTCCGCAACTCAGTCTCGTCGACCTGGGTGCGGTCGAACTCGATCCGGACCAGCCCTGGGGATACTTCCGCCTCGACGACCCCCGGTACGCGCCGAAGTGCTTCGGCGACCGTGCGCGCCTTACGCGGGTGACCCACGCCGGTGACGGTCCACAGCACGTGGCGGAACTGGTCGGTCAGGTTCGCTCCGGCAGCCTCAGCCAGGCTCCGGATCTTCGCCACGCTGGTTGCCGACGGGTCGTAGTGCATGCACAGCCGCGCCGGAGCGCCGTCAGCAGCATCGACGACGTGCACCTGGGCCAGCCCGGGCACCCCGGACAGCGATGCAGTCAGCCGATCGACGCATTGGTCACGCCCGTCGAGCGCATCCGGTAGCAACACCGGCAGGTCAAGCACCAGCTTGTCGCTCATGACGATGCACCGTGGCCGACGTGCTCGATGCTCACGTCGAGCAGCAGCCGCACGTGGGCATCATCCAGGGAATAGAACACCTGTCGACCCGAGCGCCGCTGCCGCACGATCCCTGCGGTGCGCAACAGCCGCAACGAATGCGACACCGACGACTCGGACATCTCGACCACCGCAGCCAGATCGCACACGCACAGCTCCCCCGCTTCCAAGAGGGCGCACAACATCTGCAGCCGGCCCGGGTCTCCGAGGAGACGGAACAGGTCGGCGGCCGCCTCCGCATGGGGACGGGCGAGCGCCTTGGCCCGCGTGGCCTCTACGCGATCGGCGTCGATGACCCGAACCGCACAGCCGTCGACTCTCGTCTCGGCACTACTCGGCGCGGAGATGACGGTCGATCCAGCGGTCATCTGAAGCACTCTACAGATGACGAAGCAAGCGGTGAGCGGGGCGACGGGCTCGAGCACGACCCGGCCAGGCGTTGCGCTGCGCTCCTAGGTAGTGGGGACTCGTCGGCTCGACACGCCTGACTGCCGACCGCCGTTGGACGTTCGGTTCACCTAGCCTGTGACGGTGCGGACGACCCGGGCGTGGAGCCTCCTGCTCTTGCCGGCCGGCCTGTACGTGGGTCACCGACTCGGTTACTGGCTGACCGAGGAAGCCGGGTCCGTACCGTCGATGATGACGGGCCACGGGTATCTCGCCGGTCTTGCCGGACTGGCCATCCCGTTCACCGTTGCGGTGTTGGCCCGGGCGTTCCTGGCGGGGCGCGACGGCGACCTCGCTCCGATCCGCTTCGAGACGCTGGCGCTACAACAGATCGCGCTGTTCGTGACCGTCGAGGTCGTGGAACACGCCGCAGCTGGCATCGGCCCGGCCACGTCGCTGCGGGAGGCCTCCCTCGCCATCGGTGCCCTGTCTCAGCTCGCCGTCGCTGCCGCGTTCTGGGCGCTGACACGGCTGCTCGGACACGTCGGAGCAGCCCTGGCACCTCCTCGTCGGCAGGTTCCTCCGCGAGCGGTCCGCCCGATCGCTCCACGCTCGTTGCTGCTGGGCGACCTGGCGGCAGAGCTCACGTCGATCTCGCGTCGGGGACCTCCGGCAATCCTCCCGATCTGACCTCGGCACCACCCGGTGCCCTGCAGACAGGAGATGCCTTGACCACACGCCGTCGCGCACGGCGCCTGCTGCCCTGGCTCGTACCGGTCGTCGCGCTCGGCGCGATGGCTCTCGTCGGACCCCTGGCGCAGCCAGTCGCCGCTCACGCCACCCTCCTCGAGACCAACCCCGCTGACGACGTCGTCCTGGACCGCGTCCCTTCGACGGTCCGCTTGACATTCGACGAGGCCGTCGATGTCGCGCCCGGAGCCCTTCAGGTCCTGGACCGCGACGGCGAGCGCGTTGACGACGGGACGGTCGATCGTTCCGACGACGGCCTGACGATCTCCACCTCCATCGACAGTGAGAAGGACGGCACCTTCACCGTGGCGTGGCGGGCGCTGAGCGAAGACAGCCACAACCTGGCCGGCTCCTTCGTGTTCCACGTGGGCGAACGCACCGGCGCCGTCGACATCGACACCGGCACCGACACCACCACCGATGTCGCCGCTGGGGTCGCCCGATACCTGGCCCTTGCCGGGACGATCGTCCTGATCGGCGTGGCGACGTTCGGCACCTTCGCACCGACCGTCGAGGCCGAGGTCTCCCGGCGGCTTCGTCGTCTCGCCATTGTCGCCGGCCTCTTCGGTGTCGCGGCGGTGGCCGTGCTCCTCGTCGCTCAGGCCGCGGCGGCGTCGGGCCGATCGCTCCTCGACGCCATCGAGGTGACCCCTGAGCTCACGGTCGATACGCGCACCGGCGTGCTCTCCCTGTGGCGCATCGGGTTCCTCGCGGCCACCGTGGTCGTCCTGGCGTCGCCGCTGCGCCGTCGCGTCCGGCTCGTTGCCGGCCTTGGGCTCGGGGCCGCGCTGGTGGTCTCCACCTCGCTCATCGGACACGCCTGGACCGCCGACGATCGGGCAGTCGCCGTTGTCGCGGACATCCTCCACCTCGCCGCCGTCGGCGTCTGGGTCGGCGGCCTGGTCACCTTGGCCGTAGTGCTACGGGAGGTCAAGGACCCGGAGACGACGGTCCGCCGGTTCTCGACCGCAGCGCTGGTCGCCGCCGTCGTCGTTGCTGTCTCCGGCACGGTGTCGGGTTACGAACAGGTGCGCTCGTTCGACGCCCTCACCAACACGGGCTACGGCCAGCTCCTGCTCCTCAAGGTCGCCGGGTTCGGTGTGCTGATCGGGTTCGGGTGGATCAACCGCTTCCGGCTTCTCGCCCTGGTCCGTCGCAGCATCGAACCGTTGCTTCGCTCCATCCGCCTGGAGATCCCGGTCGCGGCCGTGATCCTGGCGCTCACCGCGGCGCTCATCAGTCAGGCTCCGGCCCGCACTACCTTCACCGAGCCGTTCACCGAGGTCCAGACCGTCGACGCGCTCACGGTCCAGCTCGATGTCCAGCCCGCTCGGGCCGGTACCAACGACCTCCATCTCTATTTCTTCGACCAGGACGGCCTCACCGCGACACCCGTCGATGCCGTCGAGGTCACCGCGGCCACCGGCGACATCCCACCGCGACGCCTCGACATCACACCGATCACCCCCACCCACGTCTCGGCCTACGGCGCGGCGTTGACCGCTCCAGGTACCTGGACGATCACCGTCACCGCCGTCCAGGCCGGCACCAACACCACCACAACCTTCGAGGTACCGATCCGATGACCCCACGACCACGTTTCTTCGTCGCACTGCTCAGCCTCCTGGCGCTGGTGCTGTTCGCCGCGGCGGTGCCAGCGGGCGCCCATGAGGGCGAAGGCGAGTTCGTCGTCGAGGCCCGAGAGTCCCAAGGCTCCGGGTTTCGCTACGTCGTCCGGCTGACCTGGACCAATGACGGTCACGCCGCCCTGGATTCCACCGTCACCGCGACGGCCATCGCCGCCAACGGGACACCGCAGACGCCGGTGACCCTGAGCCCGCTCGACCAGGACGGCCGCTACGCCGCCCTCGTGCCCAGCCCCGCCGGTGGCCCCTACACGGTCCGGTTCACGGCGGTCACCCCGGAAGCCACTGCCGAAGTCACCCAGCGCCCGCCCCCGACGACGACGACCACCACCACCCAACCGGCGCCCCCGACCACCGAGGCGACCGCGGCATCCTCGACCACGGTCGCCGACGATGATGAGGTCGCCGCCGATGCCGAGACTGGCGACGAGCAGAACGACAGCGACTTTTCGCCCGTGTTCTTCGTGGTGGCGATCGCGGCGCTGGCTCTCATAGCGGTGCCGATCCTCCTCCAGCGGCGACGGTCCCGCGCCTGATGCGTCGCGCCGTCGTCGTCTTGGCCGTTTCTGCCGCCGTGCTTGTCGCCGCGGCCTCACCGGCAGCGGCGCACGGCGGCGCCGGCGGCGACGATGCACCGGCCACGAACTACCGATCCCGGATCCTCGACATCTCGCCTGAAGTCGACGGGATCGAGATCCGGGTCATCGAAGCCGGTGGCCGCCTTGAGCTGGTCAACAACACCGGCCAGGAAGCCACCGTCCTCGGCTACGGGGGTGAGCCCTACCTGCGGGTCGGACCCGAAGGGGTGTTCGAGAACGTCCGGTCGCCGGCGACCTATCTCAACCAGGACCGCTACGCCGAAGCACCACTGCCCGAGGAGGCCGACGTCGATGCCGAGCCGGAGTGGCGCCGGGTCGACGGAACCAGTATCGCTCGATGGCACGACCACCGGGCGCACTGGATGGGCGGCGCGGATCCGCCGGCGGTAGCGCAGGACCCAGACGCCGAGCACGTCGTCATTCCTGAATGGGAGGTGCCGATCGTCCTGGCCGACGACACCGAGATCGCCGTCACCGGCGACCTGACCTGGATCCCGGGGCCCTCACCGATCCCGTGGTTCCTCGCCGCCGCTGCGCTGCTCGGCCTCACCGTGTTCTTTGGTCGCTCCCACGGCCGCCCCGTCGTCACCGTCGCGCTCGTCCTGCTCGCGATCGCCGTAGGTCTCGACACCGCTGGCCTATGGGCTGCGACGAGTGAGCCTGGGCTGAGCATGGCGACGGCGCTCGTCGCACCGCTCGCCTGCGCCCTCATCGGCACGGCCGGCTGGAGCCAGATGCGCCGCAACCCCGACGACGCACTGATCCTCGTCGGCGCGGCAGGGGCCGGGTTCGCGCTCCTCTTCGGGGTCTTCAACCTCGACTGGCTGAGCCGGTCCCAACTTCCAACAGACCTCCGAGCCGGGGTGGCTCGGGCCAGCGTGGTCATCAACCTCGGCCTCGGAACGGCCCTCGTCGTGCTCGGCCTCCGGCCGCTGGCCCACCGAGTCCTGTCGCGCTCGTCGGCAACGTCAACCAGATCTGCTGCGGCACCGCCTTCACGTGCTGCGGCGCCGGTGAAGGTGTCGCCGGAACCGACTCCGGCGCCGGCGCCGTCGCTCCGCCACTATCGAATCCGCCTCCTTTCCGCCGGTCTTGCGCTCCTCGTTGCCGGCGGTGTGATCAGCGCCCTGTTCGAACGCAACGACAGTCCGGCTGCTGGCGGTGTGAGCGACCTGCCACTCGCCCACGACCAGCTCTGCCTGGCCGTGGGACTAGCCGCCGACGGCAACCGCGCCGACGCCGAAGCAGTCTTCTTCGCCGACGTCCACCGGCCACTGCACACCCTCGCCCAGGAAGCGGCGGCCGAGGACCGAGAAGTTGCCGGGCGTCTCCTACGCGCCAAGCAGGGCGTCGAGGCCGCTCGCATCACCGACCCTGACTCGCTGGCCGACGCCCTCCAGCGGCTCGTCGCCGCCGCCCAGGACGCCGTCGAGCTCACCACCGGCAGCCGTCCCCCGGACTGCCCTACCCAGGAGGCCCCATGAACCGTTGCCTGCTACTCGCCAGCGCCACGACGATCCTGGCCATCACCGGCTGCTCGAGCGACGACTCGGCCACGCCGGATGAAGAGCCCGTCGATGAACCAATTGCCGCCCAGGTCGCGAGCTACGACCTGGCTGCGGACGGACCGCAACGCTTCCTCGTCGGTCTGTTCCTCAACGAGGGCGGACTCGTCGTCGGCGGCACGGCCGACCTCGCCTTCACCTACCAGGGACCTCTCGAAGGAGAGGAGGCACCCGCCGACACCGTCGACCCGCCCGAGCCGATCACCGCCGAGTTCCTCGACGTCGCCGGCGCTCGCCCCGCCGAGCCCGGCAATCCCCAGCCCGGCCGCGACGGTCAGAACGGCGTCTATGAAGCCGATGGCATCGAGTTCCCCGTCCCGGGATTCTGGCAGGTCGAAGTCACCGTGGACCTCGAAGGGGATCCCGCCGAGACCCAGGCCGCGTTCGAGGTCCACCCGGAGGGCCAGATCGTCGACGTCGGTGACCGCGCCCCCCGGACCCGGAACCTCCTGCCCGGTGATCCCGACGCTCCCGTCGACGCCATCGACTCCCGGGCCGAACCGGACGGGACCGTGCCCGATCCCGAGCTCCACCAGCTCACCGTGGCCGAGGCCGTGGACAGCGGCCTACCGACCATGGTCGTCGTCTCCACCCCCGTCTACTGCGTCAGTCGGTTCTGCGGTCCCATCACCGACTCCGTCCAACAACTCGCCGGCGAGTACCGGGGGCGCGCCAACTTCGTCCACATCGAGGTCTGGCGCAACTTCGACGACAACGTGGTCAACCGCGGCGCCGCCGACTGGATCTACCCGAACCCCACCGTGGAACCGGCCGAGCCCTGGGTCTTCCTCATCGACCAGGACGGCCAGATCACCGCCCGCTGGGACAACGTCACCAACCCGACCCTGCTGACCAACGCCCTCGACGCAGTCGGGGCATGAGGAGCTGACCATGAACGATCCCGGACCTTCCCGCACCCCCCGCCAGGCCGCCCTGCTGATCATCACCCTCGGGCTCGCCATCGCTGGCGGAGTCGGGCTCGGCGTCCTCCTCCTCGGCGGCCGCGATGACGACGCTGACGATGACGCGGACGTTGCCGCGGGCGTGCAGACCTTCGAGGTCGAGTCCCGCAACCACGTCGAAGAACCCGTGGACTACGAGCAGACCCCGCCCGTCGGCGGCGACCACGCAGGGGTCTGGCAGAACTGCGGCTTCTACGACGAACCCATCTTCACCGAACTCGGCGTCCACTCCCTGGAGCACGGGGCGGTGTGGATCACCTACCAGCCCGACCTCCCCGGCGCCGATCGAGGGACCATCGAAGAGCTCGCGCAAGAGGAGTTCGTCCTCGCCACCCCATGGGACGACGGCGAGCTCCCTGCGCCAGCGGTCCTCTCCGCCTGGGGCGCCCAGCTCGAGATCGACGACCTCTCCGACGCGTCCGTCGCCGAGTTCATCGAGACCTACGCGCAGTCGGACTCCGCCCCCGAACCCGGCGCACCCTGCACAGGCGGCTACGAAGACCCCGCCGAATGATCCTGCGACTCCTGGCCATCGGGCTCGTCGCCGCCGGAGCCATCCGCCTCGGCACCCTCACCACCGACGAGGACGATCCCCCCGCGGACGACTCGGCTGACGTCGGGTTCGCGCGAGACATGATCCGACACCACGGCCAAGCCGTGCAGCTCGCCGAGCTCGTCCGTGACCGCACCGACGACCCGGCGATCCGCACACTGGCCCTGGACATCAGCCGCACCCAGCAAGCACAGATCGGGATGATGCTGGGGTGGTTGCGTCTATGGGGCCGGCGCCCCACCGACATCGGCTCGTCGATGGCCTGGATGGGCCACCCCATGAGCGGGTCCATGCCCGGCATGGCCGACGACGACGACGTGGAGCGGCTCACCCGGCTCGACGGGCGCCCAGCCGAGGAGCTCTTCCTTCGGCTGATGATCCCGCACCACCAAGGTGGCGTCCTCATGGCCGAAGCCGGGCGAGATCTGGCCGAGGTCGCTGCGGTCCGCACCCTGGCCGACACGATCGCCCAGTCCCAGACGGCTGAGATCGACTATCTCGAGCAGCTCTTGGCGGACCGAGGCGAACGAGCCCTCGTCGACGAGCCGCCGGCGATGCCCGCTGTCAGCCCGACCGATGACGCGGCCATGCCCTTGGAGGCCGTCGGGCGGTGGTGGCTCGTCGCCGTCGGCGCCGTAGCGCTCTGCTGCCTCCTCCTCGACACCATTCGGATCGGCCGACGGGAGCGAGACGGTGACTGAGGACTGCCGGGCGTGTCGAGACGCCCTCTCGGCTCTGCTCGACGGCGAAGACCCGGGCTGGCCCGACCACCGCATCGACGAGCACCTCGTCGGATGTGACGAATGCGAGCAGTTCGCTCAGGCAATCCAGCACCCCGTCTTCCGCGCGGCCCTCGTCGGCGTTCCGATGGACGACGAGCTGATCTGGCCCCGCCTCATGCTGCTCCTCGTCGCCGCGGTGCTGGGTGCGATCGCGCTCGTGTCCCTCGTCGCCGCCACCGGCGAGCACGCATCCCGAGAGGTAGCCGGTCTGGAGCTCGCCCTCGCCGCCGGCATGTCCACCGTCGCCCTCCGCCCACAACGGGCTCGGGCCCTCGTTCCCGTCCTCGTCACCGTCGCCGCCGTCGTGGCCTGGTCGGCGATCGTGGACCTCGTCGGTGGCGTCACCTCGCTGCTCACCGAAGCCCACCACGGCCTCGAACTGGGCGGCGCCGCCCTCGTGATCGCCCTGGCCCGCAACCGCTTCGCCGACTTCCGCCCGACCGGCGACCTCGAGCCCTGAACAGGAGACCAGCCATGCCCCGATCAGCAATGCCCAAACCCGCCCGCCGGCGCTTCGAAAAGGAACTCGGCTTCGGCCGCCTGTCCGACAACCCGGATACTGCCTGGGCCGCTCTGACCCGCGCTCATATCCTCTCCCAACGGTGGGCGGTGCCACACCTGCGGTGTCACGCCGCGATGCTCACTCGCGCCGTCCGCGAGCGCCATGGCCGGGAGATGCTCGGCCAGATCATCCGTTTGATCGTGGCCGCGCCAGGCTCATGGAGCGGGCGCGTTCCGATCGGCAACACCGGACGATCCGACGTGCCGCTCATGCAACCCATGCCCGTCCCCGACGAGCTCGCAGCCCTCATGGAGCCGACCGCCGACGCTGGCTGAGGCCAGCCCCCAAACCGGGGGCCCTTGATCCATGTGGAGGTAGGCAGCAAAGGTCTGGCGGTCGACACGGTAGGGAGCCTGGCCTTAGACCTTGGACGCCTGCTTGTTCGGGTAGGCCGACTTATAGACGTGGCGATTGAGCGGCGACAACGTGGAACCCGACGTCGTCGAGGTGGGGGATCCGGTCGACCAGGCGTCCCCGGATGGCCGAGGTGACGGCGTCGACCTGGGTGACGGTGGCGTCAGGGCTGAAGGTCACGTCGATATCGGCGGCGAGGCGGTGCCCGAGCCACCGGACACGAACGGCATCGACGGGCGGGCCTGGCGGTTCGGCGGCGACCTGGCGGATGCGGTCGACGATGTCGGGGTCCACGCCGTCCATGAGCCGGTGGTAGATCTGGCGGGCGGCGCTGATGAGCACGGCGAAGATTGCGATGGAGATCACTAGCCCGGCGATGGGGTCGGCTCGGTCGAACCCGGCCCAGACCCCAAGAGCACCTGCGGCCACCGCCAGAGAGGTGAAGCCGTCGGTTCGGGCGTGGAGTCCGTCGGCAACCAGCGCGGCGGAGCCGATGGCCCGGCCTTCCCGCATTCGGTACAGGGCGACGAGCTCGTTGCCGGCGAAGCCGATGATCCCGGCGGCGACGAGCGCTGCGAGGTGGTCCAGCGGTCGGGGGTTGATGAGCCGGTCGATGGCCTGCCAGCCGGCGATGACCGCTGAGAGGGTGATCATGGCGACGACGAACAGGCCCGCCAGATCCTCGGCGCGACGGTAGCCGTAGGTGTATCGGCGGGTCGGAGGTCGGCGCCCGATCCGGAACGCGACGAAGAGTGGGATGGCGGTGAGGGCGTCGGAGAAGTTGTGGATCGTGTCGGCGAGCAGCGCGACCGACCCCGTGAGCACGACCACACCGGCCTGGGCGATGGCGGTGACGGCGAGTGCGGCGAAGGAGATCTTGACGGCGCGGATACCCCGCTCGCTTGCCTCCAGCGCCGAGTCCATGCTGTCCGCCGCGTCGTGGCTATGGGGGCGGAAGATCGATCGCAGCCCGGCCCGCCACCCAACAGCGCGATCATGATCGTGGCCATGGTCGTGCCGATGTTCGAGGTCGTGGCGGTGCGGGACCGAGCTCATGCGGTCTGTGACGCGGCTCGGTGATGGGCCGCACCGGCCACGAGGTGGTCGGCCTGTAGGAGGGCCTCGTGCGCGAGCCGCTCAATGTGTTCGTTCTCGGCGGCGTAGAAAAGCCGGTTGCCCTCTCGGCGGCGTTTAACGAGTTGGGCGAGCCGCAGCTTCGCCAGGTGCTGGGACACGGCAGCCGGTTGAGCGCCCACGTGCTCGGCCAAGTCGTTGACTGAGTGCTCGCCGTGCAGGAGCGCCCAGATGATGCGCAGGCGGGTGTCATCGGCCATGAGCTTGAGGACCTCAGCCGCGGCCGCGAACTCAGCAGCCGTCGGCTGCTCATCAACTATCTGCGTGGACACGCAGGTTAGCCTAGGCGTTGGATGGCGAGACACCGCGCACTGCCAGCCAACCGCTTCACGTGCGGGTCATTGCACCATTCGAGGAATACGTGTACTCCTACACGATGTAGTCGTCAGCCGATGCCGCATACATGGGCGAGCGCCACGGCGACGTCATGGAGCCGGATGGTGACAGCAGCAGAGGTGAGCAGGGTGGCGACGGTCAGGGCCAGCAGGATCGCCTGAGTGAGGTCGAGACCGGGCATTGGCCTGTCCAGCAGCCCAGCGACGCGCTCGACCATTCCTTCACCCACCAGGCCCACAGCGCCGGCCGGTACCGATGGGGTTGTTGCCAACGCGACTCGGGAGAGGGCTCGCGCCACGAGGCGTCTATCGCCGACAGCGACGGCAGCTTCCTCGTCGGCCCAGCGCTCGGTGGCGTAGCGGATCGCTCGGGCTACCGGTCGTAGCAGGGGCATGCCGGCGGCCAACTCCGCAGCCCGCAGGTAGCGGTGGTGCGCAAGGTCCAGATGGGCCTGTTCGTGGGCCAACATCGCCCGGCGTTCTTGAGCGTCGAGAAGCGCCAGCATCCCCTGCGAGGTGACGATGTGGCCCGGTCTGCCAGGGACGGCATAGGCGAGGGCTTCCGAGGTGCGGATCACGGCGAGCGCTTCTGGCACGGGGTCTACGGCCATGTTTCGCCAGGCGTGCAGAAGTCGGCCGGCTCGAATAGCTAGTGCCACCAGCGCCCCGGCAGCAGGGGCGGCTAGGCCGAGGGGGACGTCGTGGCCGATCTGGGAAATCGGCTGGCACCATCCGAGTCGTTCAGTCAGCCAGCGCACCTCTCCGAGACCGCCAAGGGCCAGAGCTGTCAGGACCCACAGGGTCAAGAACCCGGTCAGGACGGACACGGCGGTCAGCAGCCGCACTGCGGAAGCTGGCGCCAAGCGTCGGCTGAGGGGTTCTGCCGCGAGCGCCGCTGCGGTGGAGACTCCGAGCACGACGGCCAGGTGGATGATCATCAGATCGCGTCGTCGTCGAGCAGGTCGCGTATCAGGGTGATCTCGGTGGGTGTGAGCTCGTCGACAAATCGCGACAATGCGGCTTCCCGGTCCCTGGCTCCCGAGAGAGTGTCATGCATTCTCCCGGCGAAGTGCTCCGCTTCGTCGACGGCGGGTCGGTAGGCGTAAGCCCGCCCGGACCGTTCGCGATCGAGGCGCCCCTTCTGCCATAAGCGGGTCAGGATTGTCATCACCGTCGTGTAGGCGAGATCGCCTCCGACCGCCTCCCGCACCTCGGCGGGGGTGAGCGCCTTTTCACTGGCCCAGAGCGCCGCCGACACCTCCGCCTCCAGCGCACCCATCGCTCGTCGCTTCACCATCTGGGCCTCACCGCTCCTTCTCCACCGACCCATCAACGATAACGGCGGGATTGGCCCCGGTACCGCACGCCCGGCACTGCCCATCGCCGCCACAGTCGGCACAGCCTCCGCTGCCATGGCACCGCAGGCAGTAGCGGCCCGATCCGCCGCACCGGTGGCAGAGGCGGCCGTCTGCTTCACCCCCACCGCCGCAGTTGAAGCACCTCGGATTGCCGACGCACCAACGGCATCGCCCGGCGAGGCAGCCGGAGCATGACTGCGTCCCCCGGCAGGCCGCACAACGGCCATGGGACGCAGTCACAACTACAATCTATAGTAGTGACGGCCTGATCGAGACCCGATCTCAGTACGTGCGGGTGATGACGGCAAGATCATCGAACGGGGCCAACCGAGTGCCCCCGAGCGCTACGTGTTCGATCTGCCAGGCCGGTCGCTCAGCGAAGGTCTCTAGGTACTTGGGATGGTGATAGAGAATGACCAGCGGCCGACTCGAGCGCGGGCGGGCTGCCAGGCGGCTCCGCAACTCGGCGATCTGTTCGGCCCCGAACGGGTTGTATAGATAGAACACTGTTCCTTCCATCGGCATCAGCTCAAGTGCGTCACCGCTCAGGACAGTGCAGTTCTCGTGCCGGCGCAGCCGGTCTGCGGTCTTCGCTGCGACATCGGCATCCAGTTCGATGCCTACGATCCGGTGGCCCGGGAAGTGGCTGAGCCAGTGATCGAGAACGCGCCCGCGGCCGCAACCGATGTCGACCAGCACGTCACCGGGACGCACGCGCCCCCGGAAGATGCGACGGAGCGCGGCATGGTCACTGTTCTGATGGGCTTCTGCGATGCTGCCCGGCCGCAGCCAACGCCCGTTCAGCAAGCGACCGCCGCAACGCAGGTCGGTCAACCCGTTTCGCAGACCACGGCTCAGGTAGACAGCCGCCTTCATCCACTGGCCATCCCTTCGTCCCATACAACTACAGAGTGTAGTTGTATGGCACTCCGTTCTGGTGCGGCGGACGGCGAGTGCGGACGAAGTACCCGAGCCCCTACGAAGGCTTGGTCCGTTCCCGGCTCTGGCTCGTGAAGTGCATGTTGCTATGGGTGTTGCCGGTCAGCCCGTGGATCAGGTCGCCTCGGCCAGGAGGGAGGCGACGGCGACGGAGTTGAAGGCGATGTGGGCCCAGATGGCCGGGCCGAGGCGGCCGTAGCGGAGGGTCAGCCAGCCCAGGACCAGGCCGATGAGGGTCAGCGCGGGGAGCTGCAGGAGCTGGAGGTGGACGGCACCGAAGATCAGCGACGACACCCACAGCGCCCACGTCGGACCCGAGCGCTTCTCGATGGCCCGCAGGAGCAGGCCCCGGAAGAAGAGCTCCTCGATGATCGGGGCGGCGATGGCTACGATCAGGACCAGGAGCACCACCCCGACGGGGTCGGTGGCCTTGTCGGTCAGGTCCCGGGCAACCGCGGAGAGGTCCTGGTCGTAGTCCCAGCCGAGGGCATCGGTGAGGGCGAAGATCAGCACGTAGAGCAGCGGGATGGCGATGATCTGGGTGCCGAGGCCGGCGCCGACGCCGCGGAGGACGTCCCAGCCCTGCATGCGGAGGCCGAAGTCGGCCACCACGCCGTTGCCCTTGCGCCGCGCCGCGTACAGCGGCATCCCGAGGTACCCGGCCCACAGGGGGATCTGCAGGACCGCGATCATCGTGAGCGGCAGGTCACCATCGGCGCCCTCGTCCACGTACCCGGTGGCCGAGAGGATCGCCGCGCCGATGAACAGCGCCGCGGCGTTGGCGACCAGGAGGCCCAGCAGCGCGTCACCGACGCCCCAGCGGGTCGCAGGCAGGGGATCGCGGGGGAACTCCGCGTTCACCGACATCGACGAAACCTCTCGGTTCTCGCCCGCATGACATGGGGCACCGGACGGCAACGATCCATGCACTCCACGCCGGCGCTCACGACGATCCTCAGGCAGGGTCGAACCTCGAGTCGGTAGGAGTGACTTGACATCGTCCAGACCCGCGGCCTCTTCCAAGTCCTAGGCGTCGTCCGCGGCCGATGCTTCTGAACGGTTGGTGGAGGCGCCGGGGCGGGCGGAAGCCCCGACGCCTCCACATCGCACCTGCCAAGCAGGAGAGTGGCGGGTGCGAGATCTCAGAGGCGCGTCGGGCAGCTCTCGGATTCTGTCGATTCGAGCACGCGGTGGCACGCCATCTCCAGGGGGTAAGGATTCAGCATTCTAGCGAACTCCGACACGATGTCGTAGTCACCATGGACTCTTTCACGATGTGTCGGCGGTAGTGGGAGCAGCACGCCACCGGACCCGCCGCCTCCCCCTGGCAGCCCTACTGGACGGCGGCGACCTCGTCTTGGAGAACGCCGAAGGAGTCGCGCGCAGGCTCGTCGGGCGAGCCCCTCGGCCCTGCACGGCATGAGCCCGGCCATCGGTCGAACGTCAACTCGTGCAGCCGGTGGTCGGAAGGTGGTCCGGGGTAGGTGGTTGACCATCGGCGATGGAGACGAGGAAGGCCTGGGGGCAGCGCTTCGCCCCGCCGGCCTCGATGCTGAAGTGGAGGTGCGGTCCGGTGCTGTTGCCGGTGGAGGCGCTGTCGAGGAGGTACTGCCCGACCGTGACGCGGTCGCCGATCGCCACGGCCTGCGTGTCGGGCTGGCCGTGGCAGTACGTGTACTGCGCGCCGTCGTCGCCGTTGAGCACGACTCCGATTCCGCACTTGCCGCTGGTTGGGGTGCTGACGACGACGCTGTTGGTGACGGCGTACAGCGGGGTGCCGACCGGAACCGGGATGTCGGCGGCCGGGTAGTCGTGGTGGGGTTTCGTGAACCACTCGGGATGCTCGTCGTACCAGCGACGTTCGAGTGGCAGGGCGTAGTCGCCGCTGATCGCCAGGTCGCCGGCTGGGCATGGCGCTGCGCCGGTCGGAGCGGAGGGCTCGAGCTGACCGGGGTTCGTCCCGGCGTAGGTGCGCATCGACTCGTAGACAGAGCTGAGCGAGGTCCAGTAGTTGGTGTCCGAGGCCCAGGTGCCAGCAAGCCCTCCCCACGTGGTCGCCGCCGCACCGGCATTCGGGGCGACGTCGGCGTTGGCGAGCGAGGCGTCGTTGCCGAGCGCGAACTTCTTGAGCAGCTGGATCTGTGCTCGCACGCCGATGATCGGGTCGGGGAACCCGGAACCAGAGGCGGTGCCGTCGTAGTGGGCGATGCCGGCGAAGTTGTTGATGGCGGTGTCGCTGTTGGTGAAGTACCCGGTTTCCAGAACAGCTTGGGCGAGCGCGAGGTCGCCGCGGACTCCTTCGGCGTCGCCCTCGGAGAGGTACAGCGCGATGAGGTCGCCGATCGCGATGCCGAGCCGAGGGGGTTGGCCTCGACCGGTGCTCGTCCACCAGGCACGCAATTCGGCCACGGTGAGGGCGGACGGCCCGAGGATGCTCGGGGTGCCGTCGTCGGCGATCTCGCCGATCTGCCCGCAGGGCGGTGAGGCGCTGATGCCAACCGCCAGGATCGGTAGAGCGGTGAACCCGCCCACGGTGAGAAGGCCGGAGAGAGCGATCGCTGCACCAAGTGGTGGTTGCTTCATGACCACGTAGGCCCCGCTCTGCGCGGAGTATTCGCGGTCGAGTGGAGAGTTGATGCCCGCCAAGGGGCCTACGGGAGTGACGCCAAACGTCTCACGCTCCCGAGGAGGTCCCTGATGATTGCGATTCTTCGTGTGCTCGCCCAGGTCGAGGTCGATCCGAGTACTGACGGCATGCCTGGTGCCGACCTGATCCAACAGCTCCTGAACTGGGCGCAGATGCTTGCCCTGTGGGGCAGCCTCGCCGCGCTGCTCGTCGGCGCGGCCATGTACGGCCTGGCCCGGGAGGGCGGTAGCTACGGGGGCGCCAGCCGCGGCAAGACCCTTGCCCTCGGTGGCGTGGTCGGGGCGATCCTCGCCGGTGTCGCCCCGACTGCGGTCAACATGCTGTTCGAGGCGGCGAGTTGATGGCCCGCCAGTCAGGCCCGCCGTCCTGGCGCACCGCTGTCATCGCCGCGTTGGTGGTGGTCGTTCTTGCCGCAGGTGTTTTCCTCGTTCGCCTGACACGAGACTCTTCGTCCCGCCCGGCGCAAGCCGACGCTCGAGGAGCGACCGAGGAGTCGCGCCCGACGCCGCCGGGCGACGAAGCAGGGCCGGCGGGTGAAGCAGGAGGTGTGCCGGTCGGGTTCGGAGCCGATGAGCCTGGAGCGGTCGCCGCCGCGCTGGCGTACGCGACGGCATCGCAACAGTGGCTGTACTTCACCGACGGCGAGATCGAAGCCGCCGTCGCCGAGATCGCCACACCGGTCGCCGCGCCACGACTGGCCGAGGACGTGGTCGCCGACCTCTCTATGGCACGCGACCAACTCGCCCAGTCCCAGGGACGGATCTGGTGGCTCGTTCGCCCGATGGCCTGGCGAGTCGAGCACCTCCGCGACTCCGAAGCCCGTGTCTCGGTGTGGACCGTCACGGTCCTGTCCGCTGCTGGCGTCGCCGCGCCGCAGTCGGAGTTCCTCACCGTCACCCTCGACCTCGCGTGGAGCGGCGGCGACTGGCGAGTCGACGGCGTCCGGGACACCCCGGGCCCGACACCGATCACCGGCCCCCAAGATCAGCCGTGGGATGCCGAACCGTTCGACCAGGCCCTCGATGGGTTCACCCGCATCGACGGGGAGCCGGTCTCATGATCCTCGGCATCGGGTTCCCCAACCCTGTCGGCTGGGTCATCGACAAGGTCACTGGTTTCGTCGGCGGCGCCGCCACCGCCGGCTTCGAGGCCATCATCGGTGGGCTCACCGCGTGGGTCGTCGACGCCGTCGTGTGGATCGTCGGCGGCGTCTTCAACTTCTTCCTGGACTCGACGGACCCGAACGTCCAAGCCGACTGGTTCCTCACTGGCGACGGCCCCTACGCCACGACAGTCAGCATCGGCGGCAGCCTGTTGCTGTTGTTCGTGCTCGCCGGGATCATCCAGGGCACCGTCAACGGTGACATCGGCGGGATGCTCCGGCGCATCGGCCTCGAGCTACCTGTCTCGGTCATCGGGATGATCGGCCTCGTCACCATCACCCAGCTCCTCACCCGGCTCACCGACGCGCTCTCGGGACAGGTCCTCGACAACTTCCAGGACGACATCTCCGAGTTCGGCACCGTCGTCGCCAGCCTCGAGATGCTCAGCGGCGGCCCCGCGACCGCCTTCGTGGTCTTCCTGCTTGGCCTCGTGACTGTTCTTGCCGGCCTTGTACTCGTTGCCGAGCTCGTCGTGCGCTCCGCCCTCATCTACATCGTCGTTGCGCTGGCCCCGCTCGTGTTCGCCACCCGCCTCTGGCCCGCCACCAAGGGGGCCAGCCGCAAGCTCCTCGACCTGCTCGTGGCACTCATCCTCTCCAAGCTCGTCATCGCCATTGCCCTCGCGGTAGCCGCCGCTGCAGCGGTTGGCTCCGGCTCCGGTGGCGAGGTGACCTCCCTGCCGGAGCCGGAGGTCTTCGCCGAGGACCCCGGTGGCTCGGTCACCCAAGCCGTCGGCATCCTCCTGACTGCGGCGGCGGCCTTCGGCGTCTCGGCGTTCTCGCCGATGCTCATCGCTCGGCTGCTGCCGATGACCGAAGCGGCCGTCATCGCCCAAGGCGTCAAGGGCGGGCCGGTGCGCGCCGGGCACCAGGGGATGATGATGGCCAACACCGCGCAGATGGTGTCCGGTCGCCGCTACAGCCAGATTGCCAACGGCCGCGCCGCATCCAGCGCCGCGGCTGGGGCCGGGGCTTCACCCGCTGCGGGTGGCAGCGGCGCGGCCGGAGCTGGAGGCGCTGTCGCCGTGGCGGGACCGCTCGCCGCCGCCGTCATTGCTGCCGAGACCGCCAAGAAGGCCGCGTCCACCGGCGCCAGAGCAACAACCGACCCGGCCAAGGCCACCAGCGACGCATCGAACTCGGCTCCCTCCGGTGGCAGACCGCCGCGGTCCAGTGGTGGTGCGGCCTTGAACCCGCCGCCGACGGCAGGTGGCGCACCGCCATCACGACCGGATCGCCCCTCGGGGTCCGCCGGGTCGAAGCCGCCACAGCCACCGCGAGGTCCCAATGGCAAATGAACGCCTCGAACGCACCTACCGGCTCGAGCCACTCGACTCGTCCGGCATCTTCCTCGGCCTCGGCGCAGTCCAGTGCGCGCTGCTGGGTGGCGGGATCGCTCTCGGCGTCGCCAGCTTGACGGCCGGAGCGCTTCTGCCGATCGCCGCGGCCCCGGTCATCGCAGCAGCGGTGGTGAGCTTCACCCGCATCGGCGGACACGCCACCTGGGAGTGGGTTCCCCTGCTCCTCGGATGGGTGTGGTCCCGGCTGCGGCGCGGTCGCCGGTGGGTCGCTCCGCTCCCGCTGTGGTCCACGACCGAGGGATCGGCCCCGATGCCGCCCTGCCTCGACGGACTCGACATCGTCGGCATCGACTGGCGAGCTTGGATCACCCTCGGTGCGGTCCGAGACCGACACCGCCAGACCCTGACCGCAGTCGTCCCGGTCTCCGGTCCGCAGTTCGTGGTCGAGTCCCGCGACGAGCAGGAACGGCTTCTCGCCGGGTGGGGCGACCTGTTGGGCCAATACGCCGTTGAACGCGGCGTCGTTGCCCACCTGTCGTGGTCCGACCTCGCCCAACCATCGGGCATGGGCGATCACATCGCTTGGCTCGGCTCCGACGACCGTGGCGCCCCCAACGAGACAGCGTCCGCCTCTTACCGGGAGCTGCTCGAGGTCGGCACCACCTCGGCGATCAACCACGAAGCTCTCGTCACCATCACCGTCGCCCGCGAGCGCCTCTCCCGTCACCGCGCCGGCAAGGGCGGCGCCAACGAGCAACTTCGTCGAGCGCTCGTCACCTCTGTCGAGGCGCTCCTGCGCGGCCTGCGGTCAGCCGACCTTGCCGCGTCCGACCCACTCGACCCCGCCGGGCTGCAACGCCTCATCCGATCGCGGATCGACCCCATCGGTGCGCGGTCACGCCCTCGAAAGGGCCGGCTGGTCGAGCGCCTTGCTCTCGTCCGATCGCCGACAGCCGGACCCATGGCACTGGAGACCGACTGGCGCCACCTCCGCGCCGACGGTGCGTTCCACCGCACCTGGTGGATCGGCACTTGGCCCCGACTGGCGGTACCGCCGGCCTGGCTGGAGCCGTTCCTCTCCGGGGGAGGCGTCACCCGGTCGATGACCGTCTACTTCCAACCCGTCTCCACCCACCAGAGCCGCCGGCGCATCGAACGCGACCTCGTGAAGCTCGAGTCCGACGCCGTCACCAAGGAGGAGAAGGGCCGCCGCATCGACGCTCGCCACCGTCGCGCCACCCAGGCGCTCCTCGACCGCGAGGAAGAGCTCGTCGCCGGCTACCCAGAGATGGGATACGCCGGGCTGGTCACCGTGTCGGCCGGCACGCTCGAGGACCTCGACGAGCATTCCGAGATCATCGAGCAACTCGCCCGCGAGAACGGCATGGACCTCCGCGTTCTCGACTCTCGCCAGGACCTCGGCTGGGCGGCCGTGCTCCCGCTCGGCCTCGCCCCTTCGACCCTCTTCGCGTCATGACCCGCCCATCGCTGCGGCTCCGCTATCACCAGGGCACCACCGCCCACACCTCCAGCATCTATCCCTTCTCAGTCCAACGCTCCTTCGGGCACCGCGGCACCTACATCGGACTCGACCTCCTGGCTGGAGGCGGCGAGTTCTGTTGGGACCCCTTCGAGGCCTACGCCACCGGGCTGGTCACCAACCCCAACGCATGGATCCTCGGCGAACCCGGCAACGGGAAGTCCGCCCTCGTGAAATGCCTCCTCTGGCGACAAGCCGCCGTCTACGGCACCGGTGCCCATGGCCGCTGGACGGCCATCGCCGACCCGAAGGGTGAGTACGCCACCCTCGCCGAGCACCTCGGGCTCACCACGGTGAAGCTCAGCCCTGGCGGTACCGCCACGATCAATCCGCTCGCACCCGGGCCGGCCGCCGACCACGAACCGGAGGACAAGCAGATCCTCCGTCGCGCCGAGATGTGCACCGCTCTCGTCGGCACCGTCCTCGAACGCACGCTCACGCAGCTCGAGGACGCGGTCGTGTTCGCCGCCATCGAGCAGCTCACCACCGCACCGCTCACCGAACCCACGCTCACCGACGTCGCTCGACTCGTCGCCAACCCAACCGATGCGATGACCGAGCGGTTGCGGACCAGCGACCGCGACCTCGCTATTGAGACCAGCACGATCGCCTACGCCCTGGACAAGCTCCTGTCCCGATCCCTGCGAGGCATGTTCGACGGTCGCTCCACCGTCCCGTTGCGCTGGGACGGGCCTGGTGTCGTCCTTGACCTCTCCGCCGTGCCGCTCGACTCCGACGCGCTCCCGCTCGTCATGGTCGCCGCCGCCGGCTGGTTCCAACAGCTCATGGCCTGCCCCGGCCCCCAACGGGTGCAGATCCTCGACGAAGCATGGGCACTCCTCGGCAACCGCCATACCGCCGGCTACCTCCAGACATGCTTCAAGCTCGGCCGCACCTACGGCGTGGCCAACCTCTGCATCACCCACCGGGCATCCGACCTCGTGGCCCAGGCCGACGACGGCACGGCCACCAGCAAGATCGCCGCCGGGCTGCTCGCCGACTCGGCCACCAAGGTCATCCTCCGCCAAGCCCCCGATCAGCTCGACGCCGCGGTCGCCCACTTCGGACTCACCGGGCCCGAGGCCAGCATCATCGGCCAGCTCACCCGCGGCAGAGCCCTGTGGAAGCTCGGTGGCAGAACGGCTGTGGTCCAACACGTCCTCGGTCCGAGTGAGCAGGAGATCATCGACACCGATGAACGCATGCACGGCTCGACCGGCCCCGGAGCCGAGGCGGCATGAGTCGTGTACGACCGCGACGCACTCCTCGCCGCCGTGGACCTCCGGGAGCTCGCCGACGACCTACTCGGTCCGGCCGGGACCAACGGACGCGCTCGAATGTGGCGATGCCCGAACGCCCAGCACGCCCAAACCGGACGCACCCCACCGGTCAGCATCTTCACCAGCCGCCGGGGTGACCAGCGTTGGCGGTGTCACGGCTGCGGTGACGGCGGCACCGCCATTGACCTCGTCCTCGCCTGCCGAGGAGGCACCGCGCGCGACGCAATGACCTACCTCGCTGAACGCGCGGGCCACCGTGAGCAACCAGACGAGTGGCGACCCTCGTCCCGTTCGACCCGCGCCCGTTCAATCCCGCCTGCCGGGTGCCGCGATCCCGAAGGGCTCGACCGTTACGTCAACGAATGCGCCGAGCGCCTCTGGAGACCGGAAGGACGTGGGATGCGACGCTGGCTCACCACCATGCGCGGCCTCCCTCGCGACGTTTTGGTCGAGAACCGCGTCGGCGCCGACCTGGGGCCCCGCTCACAACAACGCCCCGAGGGCATGCCTCGCTCGATGGGCATCGTCCTGCCAGTGATGCATGACGGGCACGCCGTCTACGCCCAACTCCGCGTGCCCCACCCTGCGCCGGATCGGCCCCGCTACCTGAACCCGACCTCAGATCTTGGAACCAACCCGCGCCTTTCCCGAGCACGGCCCGTCGAGCGACGACACCCGGAGGTAGTAGTCACCGAAGGCGCCATCGACGCGCTGTCCGCGGCCGTTGCGGGCTACCGGGCTGTCGCCGTGCTCAGCGCCGCCTATGGCGACGAAGCAGTCGCCGTCGCCCTGGCCAAGCTCCCGCACCCACTCGTCATCGCCTTCGACGCCGACGACGCCGGCCAAGCAGGAGCCGATCGACTCGCATCACTCCTCGACGCGCGCCAGCGTCCACCGGTCGTCCTCGACCTCGGTACCGGCGACCTCAACGACGCCATGCGCCACTCGGACAACTGGCCGATACGGATGCAGCACGATGTCGACTCGGCGATGGCCGAGAGGTCCGCGTCGATCGGCGCAGCCGTCAGCCGCTGACCGGCACCCGCAGCGCGTCGTCGCCGGCGGCAATGCCACGGTCGCGTGCCAGGAGCGTCGTAACGATCACCGTGAGGTAGGGCACCCACGGCCCGGCGAGGCAGTAGGGCGGATCGTCATCGAAAGTCATGTCGAGTCGCTCCGCCTCGAGGTCGGGACGGATCTCGCGGATCGCGTGGTACCAGACCGGCGCCCACGAGCCGTCGTGCCACACGAGCAGGCGCCGATCGGTCGCGAGGATTCGCAGCCGGCCAAGAGGCCGCCACTGGGGAGCAGCGAGGGCCTTCGCTTCCCGAAGCGCGCGCCGACGTGCAGTGGCGCTGCCGGCGGCTACGAGCCCAAACATGACTGGGCCTCCGATGGCGACCGCGTGCGGAGCGGCGTAGGTGACGTCTGCGTCGTGGTACCGCCAGCCGTCAGCGACGACATCGGCATGGAGCACCTCGCCGGCATCCAGGATCACTGAGCTTGTGAGGCTCGGCAGCTCACCACCGACGGCGACCCGATTGGCCAAGCCGACCGCGGCGCTCCACGCGCTGCCTTCCTCGCTGCGACTCAAGGTCGCGTCCATAGCTCGATCGTACGCCCGCAAGGTGGTGGTGGCACGGACCGGTGTCGCTCGGCGCTGCTTGGCCGTCAGTCCGGCGTCTGGCTGCACACCATCCCGCCTGGAGTAAGGGCGCCGTCTGGCCGGTGGGCGATGCGAGACTCATTGGATGGCGCCGGTGCAAGGGGATGATCGATGACGCCGGTCGAGGATGTCCTGGCAGAGATCCGCGCCGTCGCCACCGACGAGCACGACAAGGGCGATCGGTTTGAGCAGCTCATGCTGCACGCCTTCAAGACGGACCGGACCTTCAGCCACCAGTTCACCGACGTATGGCGGTGGATGGATTGGCCGGCACGCACGGGTGCGGACATCGGCATCGACCTTGTAGCCCGTGATGCCGAGGGCCGGCTGATCGCGATCCAATGCAAGTGCTACGACCCCGACGCCACGCTCACCAAGCACGACATCGACTCGTTCGTCGCGCTGTCGGGCCAGCAGCAGTGGGCACGGCGGATCGTCGTTGCCACAACGGACCATTGGGCGCAGAACGCGGAGAAGTCCCTGGACGGCCACGCGGTGCCGGTCGAGCGAATCGGCATCGACGATCTCGATGCGATGACGGTCGACTGGTCGTCCTACGACGTGGCCAACCCGTCGGGCCTGAGGCCCACGGATCGCCACGTGCTGCGGCCGCACCAGTTGAAGGCGGTCGACGCTGTCCGGGCCGGCTTCGAGCAGCACGATCGGGGCAAGCTGATCATGGCGTGCGGCACGGGCAAGACCTTCACTGCCCTGCGCATCGCCGAGGAACATGCTGGGGCCGGGGGGTCCGTGCTCTTCCTGGCGCCGTCGATCGCGCTCGTCGCCCAGTCGCTGAAGGAGTGGACAGCGGAGTGCGCTGTGCCGATCCGGCCGTACGCGGTCTGTTCTGACGTCACAGTCGACAAGCCGCTGGAAGGGGAGAACGCCACGCCGCACGACCTGGTCGTTCCGCCGACGACCGATCCGGAAGGCCTCGTGGCGGCCAGGGTGCACGAGCTGCCGGCGGACGAGATGACGGTGGTGTTCTCCACCTACCAGTCGGTCGAGGTCGTGGCTGCGATGCAGGCCAAGACTGGGCACGTCTTCGACCTGGTGGTCTGCGACGAGGCCCACCGCACGGCCGGGGTGGCGAGCGTCGGCGAGAAGGACAGCGCCTTCGGACTGGTTCATGCCAACGAGGTGATCCCAGCGGGGAAGCGGCTCTACATGACGGCGACGCCGCGCCTGTTCAAGCCGGTGGCGGCGGATGCCGCGAAGGAGGCCGATGCCATCCTGGCGTCGATGGACGACCCCGAGTACTTCGGGGAGGAGTTCCATCGGCTTGGGTTCGGCGAGGCGGTCGAGCAAGGCTTGCTCGCCGATTACCGGGTGTTGATCCTCACCGTTGAGGAGAAAGCGGTCAGTGAGTCGTTCCAGCACCTCCTCTCCACGGACGGCGCGCTAACGCTCCCGGACGTCGCTCGCTTCGTCGGCTGCCTGTCCGGCCTGGCCAAGCTGCCGGGTGCCGCAGGCACGGGGTTTGCCAACGGCGACCACCCGATGCAGCGCGCGGTGGCGTTCTGGTCGACCATCGCTGACTCGGAGCGCTTCGCCACCCAGTTCGAACAGGTGGCCGAGGCCTACTTCGACCAGCTCGAGGCCGGACCCGGCGGCGAGCTAGTCACGGCGCTTTCGGTGCCCACCCGCCACGTGGACGGCGCCACGAAGATCAGCAGTCGTCGCGCCGACATTCGGTGGCTGAAGGAGCCCGCGCCACAGGACGAGTGCCGCGTGCTCACCAACGCGAAGTGCCTCACCGAGGGCGTCGACGTCCCAGCCCTCGACGCGGTGATGTTCCTCACGCCGAGGCGCTCGAAGATCGACATCGTGCAAGCGGTGGGTCGGGTGATGCGCAAGCCGCCCGGGAAGCAGCTCGGATACGTCATCCTGCCAATCGCCATCACCGCCGGACTCGACCCCGCCAAGGCGCTTGACCAGAACCGCGACTACGACGCCGTCTGGGAGGTGCTCCAGGCGCTGAGGGCACACGACGAGCGCTTCAACGCCTACATCAACCGCATCGCCCTCGGCTCCACCAAGCCCGGCACCGGCGCCGACGACCCGATCAAGGTCATCCCGGTCGACATCAACGGCCCAGACGACCCCACCGACGTGCAGGGAAGGCTGTTCGAGTACGAGGAGTGGACCGGCGCGATCTACACCAAGATCGTCCAGAAGGTCGGCTCCCGTACGTACTGGGAGGACTGGGCCAGCGACGTCGCCGCCATCGCAGCTCGCCACGAAGCCCGCATCAAGGCCATCCTCGCCGCCCACCCCGACGCGTCCGATGCGTTCGACGACTTCCTCACCGAGTTGCACGCCACCCTCAACGCCGGCATCGGTCGGGACGACGCCGTGTCGATGGTGTCCCAGCACCTCATTACCCGACCGATCTTCGAGGCGCTGTTCGGCGACGACGCTTTCACGGCCGCCAACCCGGTCTCCCAGGCCATGACCGGCGTCGTCGCCGTGCTCGATCAGCACAACCTCGACACTGAGACCGACAAGCTCGACGACTTCTACGCCTCCATCCGCAGGCGGGTCGAGGGCATCCATCCGGACGATGGTGAGGCCCGCCAGAAGATCATCAAAGACCTCTACGGACGCTTCTTCAAGATCGCCTTCCCGAAGGTCGCCGAGTCCCTCGGCATCGTCTACACCCCGCTCGAGGTGGTCGATTTCATCATCCGCGCCACCGAGGCGGCCCTCGCCGAGCACTTCGACGGTGTCAGCCTCAGCGACGAGGGCGTGCACGTCCTCGACCCCTTCACCGGGACCGGCACGTTCGTCACCCGGCTCATCCAGTCCGGGTTCATCCGCCCCGACGACCTGCCGCGCAAGTTCACCGGCGAGCTGCACGCCAACGAGATCCTGCTGCTCGCCTACTACATCGCCGCGGTGAACATCGAGGCCACCTACCGCCAGGAGCGCGCCCGGCTGGAAGGCGTCGATCCTGGATACGAGCCCTTCCCCGGCATCGTGCTCACCGACACGTTCCAGCTCGGCGAGACCGGCGAAGGCACGGGCACTTGGGACGTCTTCCCGATCAACAACGAGCGAGCCCATCGCCAGAAGGGCCTCGACATCCGAGTCATCCTCGGCAACCCGCCCTACTCCGCTGGCCAGGAGTCAGCTAATGACGACAACCAGAACCTCAAGTACCCGAAGCTCGACGCCTCGATTTCCGCCACCTACGCCAACCGGTCGACGGCCACGCTGAAGAACAGCCTGTACGACTCCTACGTCCGAGCGATCCGCTGGGCGTCTGACCGCCTAATCGGGTCGCCGAGCGGAGGTGTCGTCGCCTTCGTTACCAACGGCGGGTACATCGATACCAACTCGGCCGACGGGCTTCGGCTCAGCCTCGCAGCCGAGTTCCACCACCTCTACGTGTTTAATCTCCGCGGGAACCAACGCACGGCCGGCGAGGTGTCACGCAAGGAAGGCGGGAAGATTTTCGACTCCGGCAGCCGGGCTAGCGTCGCCATCGCCCTGCTCGTCAAGCAGCCCGGAGCCGTGCCTAAGTCGGGGGCAGTCCTGCACTACCGCGACATCGGCGACTACCTCAGCCGAGACCAGAAGCTCGAGATCCTCGCCAGCAGGCTCCCTGCGAGCCCTGCCGACCCGCCCCGTCTCGCGGAGCTGGAGTGGACCAGGATCACGCCCAACCGTCACGGAGATTGGATCAATCAACGGTCCGAATCGTTTGGAGCACACCTCGCATCGGCTCCGAGCGGCGGCCACGCCTCCGTGTTCGGACTGCAGTCGATAGGTCTCAAAACGAGCCGCGACGCATGGAACTACAACGGTTCCCGGAGGCAGCTTGACGTGAACGTGAGAAGGATGGCGGACCACTGCAACTCGCAGGTCGAAGCCTTCGCTACAAGAGAAGGGACCAGTCGAGCCACATCGATGAAGGACCTCACTGTGGCTGCTCGCCGACAGGTGGACTTGGACCCCACGAGTTTCAGTTGGACCGACAAAGACTTCGCCGCCCTCGCCCGTGGTGACCGCCTTGCGGATAGTGACCGCCAGGTCGCGGTTGCCACCTACCGGCCTTTCCACCGTCGCTGGGTCGAAGCCGGTGTCCCCTTCAACAACCGTGTGGGATCCATCCCTCGGATTTTCCCCGCTGGCGCCGAGCGGAACCTGACCATCGTCGTGTCGACAGCCGGAGCGCGGAGCCCCTTCTCCGCCTACATGACGCGGGACATTCCGGATGTTCACGTGTGGATCGACGACACCCCGTGCTTCCCTCTCCACCTGTATCCAGGCGGTGCGGATCGTCATGAATCAGCTGCGCCTTCCGCATTGTTCGACGATGACGCCACGAGAGGCGGCGATGACCGCGGCCACAACGTCACGGATTATTCGCTGGGGCTGTACCAGGCCCTTGATCCGGCGATCGAGAAGGACGACGTGTTCTTCTACGTCTACGGGATCCTGCACTCGCCCGACTACCGGACGGCGTTCGCTGCCGACCTGAAGAAGTCGTTGCCCCGCATCCCGCCGGTGTCGACGGCCGAGGACTTCTGGGCCTTCGCCAACTCGGGGCGGGAGCTCGCCAACCTCCACACCGAGTACGAGGCCGTCGACCCCTGGCCGGCGCTGGAGCACGCCTTCGGCACCGGCTTCGACAAGGATCACCCAGACGCCTACCGCGTCCTCAAGATGAAGCATCCGAAGGTGGCTGATTCGGCAAGCGGCAAGAAGGTCGAGGACCTGACCCGGATCCTCTACAACGACTGGATCACCATCGCGGGAATCCCCGAGCGGGCCCACGACTACCAGCTCGGCTCACGTTCGGCGATTGCATGGGTAATGGATGCCTGGCGGGTGCGCACCGACAAGGCCTCGGGCATCGTCAACGACCCCAACGACTGGGCCACCGAGCACGACGACCCGACGTACATCCTCGATCTCGTCGGTCGCGTCGTCACTGTCTCGATGAAGACCCTCGACATAGTCGACTCTCTTCCGACTCTCGAGCTCTAATGGTGTCCGCATACGCCCTCGACCTGGCCGGGTTTACCGACCCGATTCCGCTCGTGCGGCGACAGCAAGGCGCACCACCCCGGCCCGGTTCGTATGTCATCACCTGCGGAGAGTGCGTGCCGCACATCGGCACCTCCGGGAACATCCAAGCGCGTGTGCGGACGCTGGCATCGCTCGGCAACCACCGAGGTTCGGCCGAAGTGCTCTGCGCCGCGTACTGCACCGCCGAGCAGCCGATGGTCCGGTGGATCGAAACCGACAGCGCAGCAGAAGCTCGGGTCATCGAGCAGGCGCTCAAGAGCAGCGGCGAGCCGCCGCAGCCGCGCCTCCAGTTCGGCGAGTGCGTCAACGGACGAGCCCTTCGCTCCGCCCTGGTGGCCGCCGCCAGTTCGGCATCGTGGGAAGCTGGCTACATCGAGGCGCTCTTCGACGTGGGCGAGCAGCTCCGCCGGCTGGAGCAGCCCCGGTTCGCCACGATCTGGCAGCGCGTGGGCTGGCCGCCGGGGCCTTGGGTGCCGGGCTGATTCCTGCGCCAGCTACACGGTCCGGCGCCCTCCGTCGTCAGCGATCAGCCTCAGTGCTGGCGCCTCGTAAGCTCCGGCCGTGACCTCTGACGGGAGCCTGTTCGGCCGGACCGACCACGAATGGGAGGTACTGACCGACGGGACGGTGCAGTTTCTCCGTGAGCAAGCGGGCCTCGGTCGTACCACCAACTACACGGAGGTCAACCAGACCCTCCAGCGTCGCCACGGCGCAAGATCCTTCGACTTCGATCTCGACAGCGAGCGAGCCGCGATGGGTCACCTCCTCGGACTCGCCGTCGACGCGGAGTACGACACCACAGGTCTGATGATCTCGTCGATCGTCCTGTACCTGAACGAGAACGACGCTGGGCCCGGCTTCTACAAGAAGGCCGAAGAACTTGGCCTGGTGGCACAGAGTGCAACTGCGGCCGACAAGCAGAGGTTCTGGGTCGAGCAGGTAGCGGCTGTTCAGGAGCGCTACAGGGAACCTCGGCGTAGGCGGCCATCTACCGGCTAGCGGTCAGGGGTGGGTGCCGGGTGGTTTCCGGCCCGAGTTCTCGCCCCCAGCGGCACCGGTGCCGGACGCCGTGTGATCATCTCCGGTTGTCGGCCTTGATCGCAACGGCATCGAAGGCTGTCTTGGTCTAGGCGTCCATCATGTAGGTCCCGTCTTCATGCGCCCGCGAAGTTTCGGCCCATCAAGAGACCTACGTGGGTATGGAACGCGAGGGTTTGGGCGGCTTCGAGCTGCTCGTCATCGTCGTCGCCGGTGTCGCGCTGGCCCTGGTCGGCGCGGTCTGGGCGGGCGGCTGGCTCGCGCTTGCCATCTCTGGAAAGGCGCAGAGTCTCCCGTTCTCGGCCGCATTCGATGCCGCTCCTCGTCTTCCGGCGAGCCTGAGCGCCCCTGCCGAGGCATGGGCTGACCCCTACGCCCGGTCACTTCCAGCGACTCCGCTCTACTGGATCTGCACCGCGCTCGCCGCGGCCGCCATCGCTGTTGCGGTGGGCTTGGTCGTCAGGTGGTTGAGCCTGTCGAAAGTGGGGACCGCGAAGCGCCGGCCTTTGGGGGTCGACGGGCGGACTCGCTTCGCCAAGCGGCGCGACCTGGAACCGCTACTGGTGGCGAGTCCGTCGCCGGGTCGGTTCGTGATCGCACGGTTCGGTCGCCGCCTCGTAGCGACGGAGTCTCCGCCCTATCGACCGGCCCGTCCATCTCGACGAGCACGCCGTCGGACCCGTCGGGGTGACCGCGGAGCGGTGGCGCTGGTCGGGCCGTCCCGGTCTGGCAAAACCACCGCAGCGGTCGCTGGGATCCTCGAGTGGGACGGGCCAGCGGTGTTGTCATCGGTCAAGGCCGATTTGTTGGCCGCCACCCATGGATGGCGTTCGACGCGCGGTGAGGTTCGGGTCTACGACCCGACCTCGTCGACCACGCCAAAGGGCACTTCGGCGCTGTGGTCCCCACTCCAGCAGGCGGGAACCGTCGTCGGCGCGCAGCGCGCCGCCCGCGCCCTGTGCGATGCCGCGCCGCGAGGTGGGGTCGAGGGCGGCATGGATTTCTGGCTCGCGCAGGCCGAGATCCTGTTGTCGGGCCTGTTGTTCGTCGCCCACCACGCGCATCGCGACATGGACGCGGTGTGCGAGTGGGTGCTGACCCAAGACCGGCCCGGTGAGCTGGGACCCGGCGAGGTTCGCCAAGCGCTTGACGCCATGAGCGTCTCGAACAACGCCCTGGTCGCGCAGGGTGCGGTCGAGGCGGCCAAGGCCGTTATCTCGGTCTGGGAGATGGAGGAGCGCACCCGCTCGTCCATCTACGCAACCGCTCAGACGGTGATCTGGCCGTGGACCGATCCCGGCGTCGCCGCGTCGTCCCGCTCTCGGAAGGACAAGCATGGCCGCTGGATCAAGTTCTCCGGGGTCGATCTCCCGTGGCTGCTGTCGGGGTCGAACACCGTCTACCTGTGCTCGCCGATAGAGGACCAGAAGCGCCTCGCTCCAGCGTTCGGTGGGTTGCTCAATGACCTGATCAACCAGGCGTACCGCCACGTCGCCGCGACCGGCCAGCCGCTCGACCCGCCGCTCTTGGTGGTGATCGACGAAGCCGGCAACACGCCGATGCGGCAGTTGCCCGAGTACGCCTCGACGCTCGCCGGCATCGGCGTGCTGCTGGTCACGATCTGGCAGTCCCTCGCGCAGCTCGAGGTCGCCTACGGCAAGGCGGCCGACACGATCCTGACGAACCACCTGACGAAGGTGTTCTACGCGGGCCTGTCGGACCCGACTTCGATCCACTACATCGACCGGGTTCTCGGCGAGGCCGAGGTCGACACCCGGTCGCACTCGGCGGCTGAACGCCTCAACGGCGGTTCGGACCAGTTCTCGACGATCCGCGTTCCGCTTGCCCCGGCCCACGTCCTGAGGCAAATGCGCCCAGGCGATGCGCTCCTGGTGCACGGCACCCTCCCGCCGGCCCACGTCCGAACCCGGCCCTTCTACCGAAGCCCGCACCTGGCGAAGCGCTCTGCGATCTCGGTCGGTGAGGGCAGCGCGGCGTGAAGCCCTTCCTCCGAGCGACGGACCGCGCCCGACTCGCCCCAGTCGGATGGGTGTCGGAATCCGCTGGCGTGTGGGCCGGCCGTCAGGTCGAGGTGGTGTTCGACCCGCGCCAGCACCAGATCGTCATGGTCCGCAACGAGCCGGGCGACACGACCCGAGCGGCGTTGGCGGGGGAGGGGTTCCGTCGGCTGGCCGTCGATGGCCAGCAGGAGATGTGGATGCGCGATCGCACCGGCGCGGTGGAACAAGCCCACGGGCGAGTCGTGGGCAGCCACGCGCCGGCCCGGGCGCAACAACTCGAAGGTCGGGGCCTGTGATGTTCCTCTGGAGCGGTCGAGAGCGCGAGTAGCGTGATGGCAAGCGATCGGAGCGCTCGCCGTGAACCCTCCGGGCAGCTGTCGCTGTTCGATCTTGCGCTCTCTCCCGACGATGCGACCGCATCGGCACAGGAGGCGAACCATGAATCGCTACGGGCAGATGGCCCTCGACCACAACCGGCAGCACCGGCCGGACGCCTATTCGCAGATCCCCGACCCCGACGCGTTCTTCGCGGCGACCGGCGAAGCGATCGCGGCGGAGGTGACCCGGCTGCGCGATCAGATCCTCGGCCCGGTCCGGCCCGGGGAGAGCCCCGAGGCCTACCGGATCCGGGGCTACCAGGCCTTGGCCACAGCCGAGGAACTGACCCTGGCGGACCACCACCTCTTCCAGCCGATCTCGACGACCGGGACGGACGAGGACCGGAACGACGATCCGGACCTGGACCGCCGCTATCAGGCCCTCGCCGAGATCAACCAGGCCCTCAACACCCCGCTGTAGAGGAACCGGAGGTACCGGCGCGACCCGCGCCCTTTCGACCGTCTGGCCAGGACGCCTTCGCCCCTCCGGGCACCGCCGCCAAGCTGCGAGCGAACCTCGACGCGCTCTCCGTTCTGAACCGTTGCCGCGACGAGGGCGGCCGGTGGGCCAACGTCGACGAGCAGGCAGTCCTGGCGCGCTGGTCGGGATGGGGTGCGATCCCACAGGTCTTCGACGACACCGACGCCCGCTACGCCGATGAGCGCGCCGAACTACACCGGCTACTTCGGACTGAGGACGGCTGGGCTCAGGCCCGGCGTACGACCCTGAACGCGCACTACACGTCGGCTTCGGTGGTCGCCGCGATGTGGCACGCAACCGGAGCACTCGGTGCCAACGCTGATCTGCGGGTGCTGGAACCGGGCTGCGGGTCGGGCAACTTCATCGGCCTCGCCCCACCCGGCGCACGGTTGACCGGCGTCGAACTCGACCAGACCACCGCCGAGATCGCCAAGCACCTCTATGGCGCTCGGGCCACCATCCACGCCACCGCGTTCGAGGAGCTGCGAGTCGCGGACGGGGCCTTCGACGTCGTGATCGGCAACGTGCCTTTCGCCAAGGTCACGCCGCACGACCCTCGCCACAACCGCGGCCGCCACGCCCTTCACAACTACTTCCTCCTCAAGTCGCTGCACCTGACTCGTCCAGGTGGGCTCGTCGTCGCGCTCACCTCCCGCTACACCCTCGACGCCCGCAACCACGCCGCTCGACGCGAGATCGCCACCCTCGCCGACCTGGTGGGCGCGATCCGTCTCCCGGAACGTGCCTTCGCCCGCTCGTCAGGCACCGACGTCGTTGTCGACCTGGTGATCCTCCGCCGTCGCCCACCCGGAGCCGAACCCACCGGACCAGCCTGGGAACGCGTCGGGCCCGCACCCATCGAGACCGCCGACGGGACGACGCCGCTGGAGGTCAACGAGTACTACCTCGCTCACCCCCAACGAGTCCTCGGTGAACTGGCCGCTGCACGTGGCATGTATCGCGACCACGAGCTGACCGTCACCCCCAACGGCGACCTCGACGAGCAACTCCCGGCCGCGCTCGAGGAACTCGTCACCGAGGCCCGTGATCGGGGTCTCGCCTACATGCCGGCGGCTCACCCGCAGGAGGCGCGGTCCGAGCCGCCGGCGGCCCGAGGCGACTTCGACCTCACCCACGCACAGGACGGCAGCTTCGTCGTCAACCATCGCGGCGAGGTCGCCAAACTCCAGGGAGGCACCCCGGTCACCTACGAGCCGCGCTTCGCCAAGGACCGCAGCGAGCTCGCTCGACTCGTCGGCCTGCGCGACGCCGCGCGCGGCGTGCTCGCCGTCCAGGTCGATGGCGGCAGCGACGACCAGCTCACCGCCTCGCAAGCGACGCTCGCCGAGGAGTACCGCACCTACGCACGGTTGTACGGACCGATCAATCGGTCCAGCCAAGCCCGCACGGGTCGCCGCAGTTCCGAGTCCGGCGAGGAGATCATGCGCCGCGTCCGGCCGCGCATGGGCGGCTTCCGCGAGGACCCTGACTGGCCCCTCGTAGCCGCGTTGGAGGTGTTCGACCAAGAGACGCAGGAGGCCCGCACTGCTGCGATCTTTCACGAGCGAGTCATTGACCCTCCCCATGAGCGGCACGGCGTCGAGACTCCCGACGAAGCCGTTGCCGTCTGCTTGGACGAGACCGGCACCATCACGATCGATCGCGCTGCCGAACTCCTCGGCACCGACGCCGCCACCGCCCGCCAGCACCTCGGCGACCTGGTGTACGACGAACCCGGCACCGGCCGGCTCGTCGCCGCCAGCGAGTACCTGTCGGGCAACATCCGGGTCAAGCTCGACGCCTGCCGGGCTGCCGACGATCCCGACGGCCGCTTCCGGGCCAACGTCGCCGCACTGGAACGGATCCTGCCCCGCCAGCTCGAGCCCTCGGAGATCACTGCCCGGTTCGGCGCGCCCTGGATCCCGAGCCGGGACATCGAGCAGTTCTGCCGGGAGGTGCTCGATGCCACCGTCGACGTCGAGCACCTCCCACAGCTCGGCCACTGGTCCGCCCGGCTACGCGACGGCAGCCGTCGGAGCGTCGCCCTCTCCTCCGAGTGGGGCACCGCCCGTGCTGATGGCATCACCTTGCTCGACGCTGCACTGAACCAGCGGCTCCACACCGTCACCGACGCCACCGAGAACGGCCGCCGCGTCCGCAACGACGCCGAGACCCTCGCCGCCCGAGACAAACAGGAAGCCCTCACCACCCGGTTCTCGACCTGGGTGTGGGAAGACCCCGACCGCTCCGAGCGGCTCGCCGGTCGCTACAACGAACTGTTCTCCTCGACCGTCCTGCCGACGCACGACGGCAGTCACCTGAGCCTTCCTGGACTCGCCGGCACGTTTACGCCGCGGACCCACCAGCGCGACGCGGTCGCTCGCATCCTCACCGATGGTCGCGCCCTGCTCGCTCACGCCGTCGGCGCCGGCAAGACCGCCACGATGGTCATGGCCGCGATGGAGCTCCGTCGGCTCGGCTCCGCCTCCAAGCCCGCAGTGGTGGTCCCGAACCACATGCTGGAGCAATTCTCCCGCGAGTGGCTCCAGCTGTACCCGACCGCGCGCATCCTCGTCGCCGACCGGGAACGCCTGTCCAAGGATCGGCGCAAGGAGTTCGTCGCCCGCGCCGCCACCGGCGATTGGGACGGCATCGTGTTCACCCAATCCGGGTTCGCTCGCCTGCCCCTCGGCCACGACCTGATGACCTCCTACCTGGGTGAGGAGATCGAAACGGCCCGTTCCGCGCTCGCCGGCTCCAAGGACGGAAAGGGCCTGTCGGTCAAGAAGCTCGAGCGGCGAATCGCCCAGATGGAGGAGACCTACAAGCGGCTACTCGCCGAGCACACCAAGGACGACGGCGTCCGGTTCGAGGAGACCGGCATCGACTACCTCTTCGTCGATGAAGCCCACGCGTACAAGAACCGCCGCGTCGACAGCTCGATCGACGGCGTAGCCAACACCGGGTCCCAGCGCGCCCAGGATCTCGACTCCAAGTTGTGGGCGCTCCGACGCATGCACGGCCCGCGCATCGTCACCTTCGCCACTGCGACACCCGTGGCGAATTCGATGGCCGAGCTGTGGGTCATGCAGAGCTACCTGCACCCCGACCTTCTGGCCAGCGTCGACCTTCGAGCCTTCGACGCGTGGGCCGCCACCTTCGGGCGCACCCACACTGCGCTTGAACTCGCACCGGACGGCGCCTCCTACCGGATGCAGACCCGCTTCGCCCGGTTTCAGAACGTTCCCGAGCTCCTCACCCTCTACCGGCAAGTCGCCGACGTCCGAACCAACGACGACCTCGACCTCCCTGTACCCGCCCTCACCGGCGGCCAGGCGGAAACAGTCGTCGTCGAACCCGCCGACGCGCTCGTGGACTACGTCGCCGACCTCGCATCGCGCGCAGAGGCGATCCGCAACCGAACCGTCGACCCGAGCGAGGACAACATGCTCAAGGTCACTGGCGACGGCCGGCGCGCCGCCCTCGACCTCCGACTGGTTGGCGAACACCCTCCGACCGACGGAGGGAAGCTCGCTGCTGCCGCGCAGCGGATCGCCGCTGTTCACCACGCCACCCGTGACCTCCGCTACACCGACGAGCACGGCCAACTCACGCTCCGACCGGGTGCGCTCCAGCTCGTGTTCTGCGACGTGTCCACCCCGGCCGGTGCCGGGTGGAACGCCTACGACGAGGTACGCCACCTCCTGGTCCGTCGAGGTGTCGACGCCGGCTCGATCCGCTACATGCAGGATGCCAAGAGCGACGTGGCTAAAGCCAAGCTGTTCGCCGCCTGCCGGGACGGCACCGTCTCGGTGCTCGTCGGTTCCACAGAAACCATGGGTGTCGGCACCAACGTCCAGGCGCGGGCCGTCGCCATGCATCACCTGGATGCGCCGTGGCGGCCCGCCGACATCGAACAGCGCGACGGGCGCATCCTCCGTCAGGGCAACCAGAACCCCGAGGTACGCGTGCTGCGTTACGTCACCGAGGGCAGCTTCGACACCTACATGTGGCAGACCCTCGAACGGAAGGCCGCGTTCATCGCTCAGGTGACCCGCGGCGACCTGCCCGACCGCGACGTCGACGACATCGGCGACCAGGCCCTCTCCTTCGCCGAGGTCAAGGCGCTGGCCACCGGCGACCCCCTTATCCTCGAGAAGGCATCGGTCGATGCAGATGTCGCTCGACTCGACCGACTCGAACGAGGGCACCACGACGACCAGCACCGCCTCCGCCGAACCCTCGACGCTGCGACTCACCGAGCAGACAAGGCCGAGCACCGTGCCGCCGACCTTGACGCCGTCATCGGTCGGGTGATCGACACTCGCGGCGATCGGTTCGCCATGACCATCGACGGTCGCACGCACACGAAGCGAGTCGACGCAGGCGAGCACCTCCAGCGTCTCCTTCAGCAGCGCCTCGACCAGACCCCACCCGAGACCAGCGGTCCCTCCACCCAGATCGGCACCCTCGGCGGGCTCGCCGTCCAGGCCCAAGCGATCACCACGATTGAGGACGAAGTCCGGATCACCGTCCCCGACGCCCATGTCGACGTTGGGTTCCTCGCGAACGACCTCAGCCGCAGCGACCCGTCCAACCTCGTCACCCGGCTCGAACGCCGCCTCCACCGGCTCCCCGACACCATCGCCGACCTGAAGGAGGAAGCCGCCGCGGCGAGAGCTGAAGCTGACCGAGCGGCGGCCCGTGTCGGCGCACCATGGGACCGTTCCGAGGAACTCGCCAGTTTGCGTCGCCGCCAGCAGGAGATCGACGAACAGCTCGCGTCGTCGACCGAGCCACCGCCGGGCCCGCAAGCGCAGGTTCCCGCGATCGGGTCGCTCCCGAGTCCGTCGACTTCGGCCACAGCGTCGCGGTCGGAGACCCCCGGCCGCTCAGCTGCAGAGCTGGCCGCGGCGGCACGGATGACGGCCCGCCTCGATGTCATCCAGCACCCCACCAGCGTCGACCCGCCAGGAGCCAGTTTGTGAGTACGAACAGCGACCTCCGGCGAGCCCGTCGACCTCGCGGAGCCCGTCGATCAGCTGGCCGACACACGAGAGCGTCTATGAAACCTGGGGCAGGTCCACTCGACGTTTCGACGGAGCGCTCTAGTCTGAGGTTCCGTCGACTCTTGTCGTCGTCGGCCCCCCCTTGAAGAGCAGCGAACGGACGCCATGGCATCGGAGACCCCAGAGAACGGCACCATGCCGAGGACCGCACGGGTGAGGAGCAAGAACACCAACTTGGTCGCGGCGAAGGCGGCCAAGAACGACGAGTTTTACACCCAGTGGAACGACATCCAGCGGGAGATGAACGCCTATCTCGAGTACGACCCTGATGTGTTTCGAGACAAAGTAATCCTCCTCCCGTGTGACGACCCCGAGTGGTCCAACTTCTCGAAGTTCTTCGCGCTGCACTTTGTGGACTTCGGCATCAAGAAGTTGATCTCCACCTCGTACGCTCCCGACAGCAACCCGGCAAAGGTCAACTACCAGCCCACGCTGTTCGAGACGAATGCCCCGCAGTTTGACAAGAAGAAGACCCACGCGAACGGGAAGAAGTTCGTGTTGGAGGCCAAGGACATCAACGCCGACGGGGTGATCAACATCGACGACCTCCAGTGGGAGTATCTGGAGGGCGACGGAGACTTCAGGAGCGGCGAAGTGACCGCGCTTCGGGACGACGCTGACATCGTCATCACGAACCCGCCCTTCAGCCTGTTCCGAGAGTTCGTCCCCTGGGCCGTCGTAGCCGGCAAGAGGCTCGCGGTCGTCGGCAACAACAATGCCACCACCTACGTCGAGGTCTTCCCGCTGATCAAGGAGAACCGTCTCTGGAAAGGTGCGACGGCGAACAGCACCGACATGGTATTCGGCGTCCCCAAGGGTACCCCCGTGAAGGAGGCAGACCGGATGAAGGCCGAACGGCTCGGCTACCCAGCAGACGATGAGCGTGACTACACCCGACTCGGGAACGCCTGCTGGTTCACCAATATCGAGCACGGGCGACGACACGAGCCGCTACAGCTGATGACCATGGCCGACAACATCCGCTTCTCCAAGCACAAGGACGTCCGCGGGGTCGGCTACCAGCGCTACTACAACTTCCGCGAAGCCATCGAAGTCCCGTGGGTCGACTCCATCCCGAGCGACTACGACGGTCCCATGGGTGTCCCGATCACCTTCCTCGACAAGTACAACCCCGACCAGTTCGAGATCATCGCTCACGCCGACGACATGGACGCGATGCGCGAGATTGGGGTGGACGTTCTTGGTGATGCGTTCGTGAAGAAGTACTACGAGGGCGGCGGCACCGGAGGCAACAGCCCCGGGCACAGGCGGCTAGGTCTGACCGAGCCGCACTACTACACCGCCTACAAGCGGATAATCATCCGCCGGAGGGCTGTCTCGTGAAGACTACGCTGCGGCAATACACCGTCGAAGCGGTCCTCGAGGGATTCGTCTATAACGAACTCGAAGGCAAGGGGTTATTTGGCCTCGCCGGGCAGCTGGTTATCCAGCCGGAGTACCAGCGTCACTACATCTACGGCGACGGTAAGCGAGACGTGGCTGTCATCGACTCACTGCTGAAGGGCTATCCCCTCGGGCTGATCTACTTCAATGTCGCCAAGACTGGCGGTGGTCTCGAAGTACTCGACGGCCAACAGCGGATCACCAGCGTCGGCCGGTTCGTCACCGGCAAGTTCGCCGTCAAGGTCGCGGGCCGGGAACAGGTCTTCTCCTCATTGCCGAAGGACGATCAGCAGAAGATCCTCGCCAGCGAACTCCTGGTCTACGAGTGCGAGGGAACCGAAACCGAGACCAAGGATTGGTTCCAGACCGTCAACATCGCTGGCGTACCGCTCAACAGGCAGGAGCTGCTGAACGCGATCTACTCGGGACCATTCATCACTAGTGCGAAGGCAGAATACTCGAATTCGCGCAATGCCAACATGCAGAAGTGGTCGTCGTACGTGAAGGGCGACCCGAAGCGCCAGGAGGTGTTGGAGGTCGCGCTGGACTGGGTCTCCTCGTCTGGGGGCGTCAGTATCGACGCGTACCTCGCACAGCACCGCGGCGACCACGACATTGCCCCCTTGAATCGCTACTTCACGTCGGTGATCGACTGGATAGTCAGCGTCTTCACGCGTCCGCCGGACAAAGAAATGCGCGGGCTCGACTGGGGGAGACTCTACGAGTCATACCACTCGACTTCGTACAATGCCACCGAGGTCGACGAGGCTATCGACGAGCTCCGTGCGGACCCCGCCGTCCACAACGCCAAGGGCATCTACGAGTACTCGCTGGGTGGCAAGACTTCCCCGCAACTGCTTGATGTCCGACTGTTCGACGACAAGGCCAAACGCGCCGGATACGAGCAGCAGACCCAGAAGGCGAAGGTCAAGGGCGTATCAAACTGCCCGCTCTGCGCCCTCGGCACCGATAACAACAGGGCCAGGATCTACAGGCAGGACGAGATGGACGCAGACCATGTCACCGCCTGGTCGAAGGGCGGGGCGACAGACCTGTCGAACCTAACGATGCTTTGCCAGACCCACAACCGCGCCAAGGGCAACAAGTAGCCACCACCCGCCCACCGTGAGGCCGGCTCCGGTCGCGGCCGCTTGAGTGGCGGGGCTCGATCTCGCCGTCGATACCCACGTCGCTGACGGACTTCTCTCGCCAGATGTCAGCACTTTCCAGTCACCCGGTCGAAGCAGCGCCCTCCTGAGCGACTTCTTCCTGGCGAGCCGCGGGCATCACTGTGAGCTTGCAGAGAAGCCGGAGATGCCACGAGACGCTCGACCCGTTGGCTCGTTCGACCTCGAATTTCAACCGGCGGCCTTGAGCGAGGTACTTGTGGATCTCGTCCAGAAGGTACGTCGGCACCCAGCCCACGACCGTCCGGCCGGCGGCTAGCTGCAAGGCGCGGGGCTGTGCTGGGTTCGACGGTTCGGGAACGAGACGAAGTTCGCGTCCAGGCGCGAGTCGTTCGACCGCCCGGCCGACACGCTCTGGCCGCTGCTCGTCGACGTGTCGCACGCCCGACACCAGAAACCGTCGCCGGAGCGTCCCGTCAGGGAGCTCTTCGGGCTCTGGCACGACCTGGATCGTGTCGTGAGGGGACTCTGACGCTGACCTCGTCAGCAGCTCCGCGGGTGTCGCCTGTGCCTTGGACAGGCCAAGCGCGTCGATGACGGCCTCGAAGCCACTATCTGCTGCGCTGGCGATCCGCGCCTCGAAGAAGGGGAACAGGTCCGGTGATCTGTAGACCTGTTCGAACGTGGGGAACGACGTGAACGGCTCGAATCCGGGTCGGCTCCGAGCATCGTCGGTGTAGGAGAAGACGAACTCCTCCCCGGTGAACTCCAGCCAACCCACGTGGAGGAGAGAGCGTGACTCGGGGTCCTGCCAGATCACGCGAAATTCCCGACGGTCCGCTTCGCGCCCACCCTCCTCGCTTCGCAGCACGGCCAGCTCGGCCGAAACGGCGGGATGGTCGACCACGAGCCGGAGCCGCCCGCCCAGCGCGTCGACGTACTCGCCGAGCGACGACAGGAGCATGTCGGGCTGACGCTCCAAGCGCGACACCCCGGACTGAGTAGTACCAACGGCGAGCGCAACCTCTGCCTGCGATCGCCCAACCCTTTGCCGGAGCTCGGACAGCGACAACTTCTGCTCGCCTTGCGCCACGGTCCTCCTCGAAGCCGTTTGCATAACGTTGATGTGATAGTACGCTGATGTGATGCTCTCCGGGTGGACCGGAGGATCGACCGCCGGAGGCCCCGCTGGTCGCTGACATTTGGAGTTCGGCAATGGCCGATGAGCCGGTGGTCCATGCGAGCGACCTCAGTGCTACGGCGGGTGCCGTCGCCGCGAGCGCGGCCGGCCCGGTTGACCCGCTCGGCCCAGTGTTCGTCTCCTATCGGCAGAGCGATGGCAGCGAGTTGGCCGCAGATCTGGCGTGGGCGCTGCGCGCCGCTGGCGTGCCGGTATGGCACGACCACACAGATCTCCCACCGGGGGACACGTCCCAGCGGCTCTCGGAGGCGCACTCGTCTGGACTCTCGGGCGCCATACTCGTCGTGACTCCGGACATCGCCCTGTCGGACGTTGTGAAGTCCGTCGAGCTACCCGCCCTGCTCGACCTCGCCAAGGATTCTGCGTTCACTTTCTCGATCGTGTCGACGATCCTCCGAGCGGACGCCAAGCTGGACTTCTCGGCGCCCGACCTGTTGCTCCAAACGCCGACCGGCACGCTGTCAGCGATCGAACAGTTGCCTGTGGTGACCGCGGCTCAGCGGGCCCGGGTTGCCCAGGCACAGGTGAGGCGGCGACTTGAGCACTTGCGGCCCGCCATCGCCGAACGTGGCGGCCTGCTCACCCTGGATCTTCAGACGCGGGTGCCTCCGCACGCCGCTCTCTTCGATGCCGACCTGGTGGTCCGCCTTCGTCCGCCGGCCGATGGGCAGCGACGGCCCCACCGGCAGGGACTCGGGGACCTGCGGAATTTTCTGGGTCAGCTGCCTCAGTTCGTCGCGATTGGCGGCGCCTCGGTGGTCCAAGTGCGCGGTGGAGCTCACCTGTCGGCGGCGTGCGCCGTTGGTGCCGCTCTACCGACGACGCTCATGGGAACCGTCGATGTCATTGACACGCTCGGATCGTCGTGGACCACCGGTGGTCAAGTGGCGCGATCGAGCGCTGATCCCATCGTCGCCCGCGCAGGCCAGTCGACCGGCAATCACGATCCGGGACCGGTCCTGGCGTACGTCGACCTCCTCCCGAGCCGAAGCGACGGGGCGTTCAACGATCTGGTCGCCTCATCCAGCTTCGCCGAGGCGGTGCACTTGCGGCCGGTCGACGATGGCCTCCTCGAGCCAGACACTGCCCCGCAGGTCGTCGGCGACATCGTCGCCATCGTTCGCGAGCTCGCTGGTGCTCACGCGACCACCGAGGTGCACCTGCTTCTGCGCTGTCCCTTCCCAATCGCGCTTCTGATCGGTCGGTCGCTCAACACACTGACCGTGCACCTGTACGAGTGGGAGGACGATCCCGAGGCTGGGTCGCCGAGCCCCCGGTATGTGCCTGTGATGGTCCTGCGCTCGGGCGCCGGCGGCAGTCCGATCGACGCAGTGACCGCTCCACCCAACTCCGAATCCGAGGAATCCTGATGGCCACCCTCCGCCCCCAGTTCGCATGCGCGGTCACCAACACCGACGTGAACGGCAGGAAGCAGGAGCGCGCGATCGCGGCGCACACCGAGATCCAAGAGCTTCTCTCCGGGGACGCCCAGCTACAGGAATGGGGCGTCAACACCCGACTGATCGGCTCGTACAGCCGCGGGACCGCCCGCTACCCGGGCAAGGACGTCGACGTCTTCGCCCGACTCGAGAACCTCGACACATCGGAAATGCCCCGAAGGGTGTACGACCGGGTCGAGGCCATCGTCGTGCGCGAGTACGGCCTGAAGGATGACGGGGGCCGAGCAACTCCGCAGGACCGAAGCGTGAAGGTCGATTTCCCAGATCCAGAGGACGAGGACCCGTTCAACTGCTTCGCGGTAGACGCCGTACCTGCGGTACGTGACGGCCCCCGGTGGGCAATTCCGACCAAGGATCGGCTCCAGTGGGAGCAGAGCGCTGGTCGCTGGGTCACGACTGACCCCCTTCGGTTCGGTGACCTCACCACTGCGCTGAACACTTCCTCCACATCCCCGGTGGTCAGTGGCCAGAACGCCTACGTGCCCGTCGTGAGGCTCATGCGCCAAGTGCGCCACGTCCACCTCGGCGACTTGCGGCCCGGAGGCCTCTACGTCGAGTTCGCGGTCTACGACGCCTGGTACACAGGCCTCGTCGCCGGCGAGGAGTGGGACCCACTCCTCGCCCAGACGATCAGGGCGGTCGGGAACCGGTTCGGAATGGCTCCCTCCGTGCCGTTGCTAGACCCTGGCCTGGGCACCGCCGTTGAACCCTCGCTGGCGGCAGATGCGTGGAGCCACGCTCGAGATGTCTTCATCAGGTTGGCCGATCTAGCCGACGCGGCCGTGGTCGGCGAGAAGTGCTTCGCTGCGGCGAAATGGCGAGAGATCCTCGGTGAGAACGAACGAGGCCAGGTGTTCCCGCTGCCCGACGGCTGTGACGCCGGAGGCTTTCCAATCAGCTCGGTAGCGGGCATCGCCGGGCTCGGCGACAGGGAGGCGCAGGGGCACGCATGACCGAGGTGGAGACCTTCGACCAGGCATCGCTCGAGGCGTTCACCTCCGGTCTCGTCGCGGCAGGCTTCGAACCAGAACCGGGTACGAACCAGCGGTTCTGGAAGGGGCCCATCCACTCGGCCTTCGACGACCTCACGGACGCCACCAGGATGCGGATCTGTCTGCGCGACGGCTGGCCGTTCGTCTTCCCCGTTCTTTTCGCCGAGGGTCTCCACACCAATCATCTGACCGAGGACGGGTTCGTGTGCATGTGGCACGAAGGTGTGATCTCCGACGAATGGCTGACCGTCGAGGGGTTCTTCGGACGCATCGACGACTGGTGCGACAAGGCCAAGAACGGGTGGGACGAGGCGGGACTCGCCCGGGACGCGTACCTGAACTTCACGAACAAGCATGCGGCCGTCGCCTCCTACGACCTCGACGGGCTGCAGACGGACAATCAAGGATCTTGGGGCGCTTTCTACGCGACGGCCCGGACACCGTTGCATCTCCTCTTGGGTCCCGGGACGGGCAATGCCGGCGACCTCAGCGGCCTCTGGTTTCACGTCGGGTCGGTCCTGGTCCCGCCTCGGAATCTGGACGAAGTTCGGGATCAGCTCTCGAGCACGCAGCGCAAAGGGCTCGACCGAGCCATCGGGCAACGAAGGCAAGGCGACGTCCTGGCGCGCAGCGGAGGCGTCGATCTGGCGATGTTCCGATGGGACCGTGGAACCAACCGCCACCTACTTGTCCTTGGACTCGAAGGCGTCAACGACGAGGTCAACGCACTGGCCCTACAGGACGGACCCATCGACGAACAGTCGTTACTGCTGCGAGCAGGTCGAGATGCCCCGGTTCTACGCAACAAGTCAGTAGCGATCTTCGGTCTCGGTGCACTCGGCGGCCACGCCGCCGTCTGCCTCGCGAGCAGTGGCATCGGTCGAGTGCGCCTCATCGACGGAGACTGGCTGCTACCGGGCAACGTCGTGCGCCATGTTTCCGGCCACAGTGCGATAGGAGCCGCCAAAGTCCTCGCCGTCGAAGTCGCCATCCGAGACCACGCTCCCTGGACGGTCGTGGAGAGGGTCATCGAGCGGCCCCGTACCCCGTCACGTCTCGCCGAGTTGATGCAAGACGTCGACCTCGTCTTGGACACCACCGGTACCCCCGCCATCACCGCGGCACTTGCGTCCCTGTCCACCTCACACGGGGTCCCATTGGTCTCGGCCGCCCTGTACCGCGCCGGGCGCATCGCGCGAGTGCAGCGACAGGGCACACCCGGCGACGTCGCCATTCCAGCTCGAGTCACCGATGATCGGTACAGACTGATTCCGCCCGGGCCCGAGGAGGAGGAACTGGCGGAGCCGGCCGTCGGCTGTTCGGCCCCGGTCAACAACGCACCGCCGGCATCAGCGCTCGCGTGTGCCGGACTCCTCTGCGAGGTCGCAATCGACACGCTCACCGAACGGGGCGACTTCCCCGACGAGGTGACCGACGTCTACCGCCCCCTCGACGGCGAACCCCCGTACGACCAGCTCGGTCGAGTGAGGGACGAGGACTCCGCAGAGCCTCAAGAAGTGGCGGCAGCGTCGTGACTTCAAAGCACGGCCACAGATGATGCCCCGGTCGGAACGCCTCGATCCCGACACAGCAACTCGCCCGCACAACTCCGACGCGTGGCCCGACAGCTGGAGTTCGGCGCTGGTCTCGACCGGCTCCGGTCACTGGCGCTTCCCGCTCGCGATCCCCACTCGGGAACAGACTCCAGTTCGCCGTCGTCGAGATCAGGACGCCTGGCGCCGTGTGGTCCGACGGGTCCTCCGCAGAGCCCGTCGTCGTCCTCACGAGTTCGATCGACCGGGCGGACCAGGGATCTGCAACGCGATCGAGCATGCCGTTGCGATCGTCGCCGACGCCTACCTGCGGCATCTGAACCTCGAGGTCACCGAGGTCACCTGGATCCTGCACAACGACGCCCAGACCTCTACCGAAGAGTGGACCCGGTCACCGTCAGCGGTCTGGTAGAGGCACCAAGGAGGTCGCGGCAAGCACCCTACGAAGTGGACTTCCAGGACGACTGCCTACCGACAAGCCGAAGCGAACCCCACGATCTCGAAGACGACTACTTCAGCCCCGCTGTCTTCCGGTCCCTCGACCTACCCGCAGAGCAACGAGAGTTACGTCTCGATGGGAACACCTGTCACGAGCGGCGAACGGGCCTCTGCTCAGTGACCGGCGATCAACCCCTCCTCGACGGCCTGGTCGTCGAGAAGTGGGTGTTGGGCGTTGGTGAGCATGTCCGTGAGGGTCAGGGGGCGCTCGGGGGCCACGAATTGGCGCCGGGGTGGTGCGGGTTCGACGTCGACGTGCTGGGCTCGTGCCCGGAGGGCGCCAACGGTGAGGTCAGCGGGAGATGCGTTCGCAAACAGGTCGAGGTCGAAGTGGCGCATGGCGTTGCGGTGGGTGATCGCGGCGATGGTGTCGGCGTCGAGGTCGCTGATGTGCCGCGCGAGTCGTTCGGGGGTCGCCGGCCATGTCGAGTCCGAATGGGGGTAGTCCATCTCGAGGCACACGATGTCCGTGCCGATCAGGTCGAGCATTCGCAGTCCGGCACCGTCCTCGATGAAGCAGGCCACGAAGTGATCCCGAAAGACTTCGGATGGGAGGCGGCCACCGAAGTCGGAGCCGGTCCATCGGCTGTGGTGCTCGTACACATAGTCGGCCCGCTCGAGGAGGTATGGGATCCACCCGATCGAACCCTCGGACAGGGCGAACCGGATGTGGGGGAACTCCCGGATGACCCGTGACCACAGGAGGTCGGCGGCGGTGTCCATGACTGCCGTGGGTTGTAGGTTCAACATGGTGGTGAACGGCGCATCAGCGGACGGGAGCTTCACTGACGACGACGAACCGATGTGCAGGCACACCACCATCGAGTGGTCGTCACAGGCCCGCCAGAACGGGTCCCAGTGCTCGCTGTGAAAGCTTGGCACGCCGATCTTCTCGGGGTTCTCCGACCAGGTCAGCGCCCGGACGCCTTTGGCAGCCACGCGTCGTACTTCGTGGGCCATCAGCTCGGGGTCCCAGTACGGGACCAGGGCGAGCGGGATGAACCTCCCGGGGTGAGCGCCGGCCCATTCTTCGATGTGCCAGTCGTTGTAGGCCTGGAGCACGGCGAGCGCAAGATCCTTGTCAGCGGTGTTGGCGAAGATCTGGCCGCAGAACTGCGGGAATGACGGGAAGCACATCGACGCGGCCACGCCACCGGCGTTCATGTCGTCGATGCGGGCATTGACGTCGTAGCAACCGGGCCGGATCTCGTCGAAGCGTGTCGGTTCGACCCCGTACTCCTCCTGGGGTCGCCCGGCGACTGCGTTCAACCCGAAGTTGGGGATCTCCACGCCCTCGAACAGCCACATCTCCCGGCCGTCGTCCCGTTCGATCACCTGCGGGGCGCGGGGTTGGAATCGCCGGGTGAGACGGCCCTCGAACATGCCGGGGGGTTCGACGAGGTGATCATCGACGCTCACGATGATGAGGTCCTCGATAGCGGTGGGTGTCGCTTCGGTCACGGCGGCGGTCCTGTGGTCGGGCTCACCCGGCTGACGGGAAGGCTGGTGAAGCCGCGGAGGATGGGGTTCGTGGTGCGGCTCGCGGACCCGTTCGGAGCGAGCGTCACCGTTCGGCGGCTGAGGCCACGGAGCACCTCGGCGGTTTCGAGGCGGGCGAGCTGGGCGCCGAGGCAGTAGTGGACGCCGTGCCCGAAGGCGACGTGGTCGCGGTTGTCGCGCTCGATCTGGAAGGTGTCGCCGGCGGGAAAGACCTGCTCGTCGCGGTTGGCGGAGGCGAAGAGCACCATGACGATCTGGTCGGCGGGGATGGTGACGGCCCCGAAGGTGCGCGGCTCCGTCGTGGCCCGGAACAGCCCCTGCACCGGTCCGCAGAACCGGAGGGCCTCCTCGATGGTGGCCGAGATGAGTTCGGGTCGTGACGCGAGCAGGTCGGCCTCGTCCGGATAGGCCCACAACGCCTCCTGCAGGTTGCCGAGCAAGTTCGTCGTGGTCTCGTTGCCGGCGACGAGCAGGAGTACGCAGAACATGACGACCTCGAGCGGGTCGAGCGCCTCGCCGTCGGGTTCGGCGACAGCGATCGCGCTGATCAGGTCATCGCCGGGGTCTTGGCGCCGCAGCTGGGCGAGGTCAAAGAAGAACTCGAACATCTGCTGGATCTCGACCTGTGCGGCGGCGAGGTCGACGTCGCCGCCGAGGGTGCCCACGAGGGCGTCGGACCATCGGCGGAAGTCCGCCAGCCGCTCGGCGGGGATGTCGAGGACGTCGGCGATGACCAGGACGGGCAGCGGGATGGCGAGGTCGCGCACGAGATCGGCGTCACCGGCATCGAGCCGTTGGACGAACTCGTCGATGACCTCTTCGGCCCGGGCGGCGATGCGTGGCTGCCAGGCCGCCATCGCGCCCTTCGTGAACGGCCTGGACACGAGCCGGCGCAGTTTGGTGTGGTCGGGCGGGTCGCTGGCGATCAGCACTCGGGAGCCGATGAGCTCGTCCAGTCCGACTGCGGCTCCCCGACCCCGGGCGGCGGGCGGGCCGATCGAGCCGCCCATGAGCGCGCGGAACCCGCCTTGGGACGACAGCAGGGCGGGCTGGTGCAAGGCCTCGATGACGTCGTCGTGGCGGGCGAGGATCCAGCAGCCGTTCCGCTCGTCGTACACGGGACCGATCCGCCGAAACGAGGCGTAGGCCTCGAACGGGTCCCGAACGGTGGTTGGGTCGAACAGGTCGGGGAGCTCCGGAGGAGCTTGGGGGTGGGCTGTGCTCATGGATGTTCGGCCTCGGCTGTGTAGTCGGTCGGGTTCTTGTCGTGGTCAGTGGCTGAGTGGTCGAGGTGGGGGAGGGCCGTGTCGAGCCAACTTGGCAGCCACCAGTTGCGATCGCCGAGCAGGGTCATCGTCGCTGGGACGAGGATGAGTCGGATGATGGTGGCGTCGATGAGTACGGCGCTGGCCAGACCGACCCCGAACATCTTGATCTCGACCGAGTCGCCGAGGACGAAGCTGCCGAACACACTGACCATGATCAGGGCGGCGGCGGTGATGACCCGGGCGCTCTGGGCGATGCCCTGCACGATCGATGACTTCGTGTCGCCCGTCTTCACCCAGGCCTCTCGGACACGAGAGAGGATGAACACCTCGTAGTCCATCGACAAGCCGAACAAGATGGCGAACATCATGATCGGCAGGAAGGCGATGACCGGCACGGGCTCCTCGATGCCGATCAGGGTCGAGCCCCAGCCCCATTGGAAGACGGCGACGACCACGCCGTAGGCGGCGCCGATGCCGAGGAGGTTCATCGCGGCGGCCTTGAGGGCGACGACCGGCGCCCGAAAGACGATGGTGAGGAGGATGAAGGAGAGAAGGACGACGGCGCTGATGAACAGCAGAAGGCGGGATTCCATCCGCTCGGAGAGGTCGATGTACGCCGCGGTGGCCCCGGTGACCTCGATGGTTGCTCCGGTTTCCTCTTGGAGGTTCGGGATCGTGTGCGCCCTGAGGTCATCGACCAGCTGCCGGGTTTCGGCCTCCTGGGGCCCAGTGGTCGGGACAGCCCGAAGGACGGCTGCGTCGCTGGCCTCGTTCACGACGGCCGGTGTCACCTGGGCGATGCCGGCGACGTCAGCCAGGGCGGCCGCGATCTGCTCGGCCGCACCGCTTTCGGCTCCGTCGAGATCCGCCACCACCAGCAGCGGGCCGTTGGACCCGGGCCCGAATCCGTTCGTCAGCAGGTCATAGGCGACTCGGGCCGGCGTTCCCTCGGGCCGGTTGCGGGCGTCGGGCCACCCAGTCTCGAGGGACAGGGCGGGCAGGGCCAAGGTGATCAGCACGAACAGTGCGACGCCGAGGGCCAACCACGGACGGGTGCTCACGCGCCGGGCCCATCGCGCGCTGAGGCTGCTCGATGTCGTGGCGTCGACCTCGACGCGTAGACGGACGCCGGGCACGCGGTAGCGGTCGATGCGGGAGCCGACGAGACCGAGCAGAGCGGGCAGGAGGGTGACGGCCAGGAGCACGGCCGCCGCGACGGTGAGGGACACCGCCACCCCCATCGTGGCGATGAGCGGCACGCCGATGAGGGCCAACCCCAGGATGGCGATGACCACGGTCGCGCCGGCGAACACGACGGACTGCCCGGCTGTGGCGTTGGCCAAGGCAATCGATCGCTCGAGGTCATGTCCCTCGGCGAGGTGTTGGCGGTGGCGGGCGACCACGAACAGCGCATAGTCGATCCCGACCGCGATCCCGATCATCGACGCCAACGTGGGGGCGACCTCGGAGATGTCCAGGACCGTGGACACGAGTCGGATTGCGGCGAGACCGAGAGCTACTCCCAGGATGGCGTTGAGGAGCGGGGCCGCCATGGCCAGGACGGATCCGAAGGCAGCGAGCAGGACGACGACGGCGACGCTCAGGCCGATGAGCTCTGACCGACGGGACTGCTCGGGTTCGAGTTGTTCCACCACCTCTCCGCCGAATCCGATCGTCAGGTCGGCCTGCTCAGCCAGGGATCCGGTCGCGACCAGCGTCTCGATCTCCGAGTCGCTGACCTCTCGCGCCTTCACCTCGTAGACCACCTCGGCGAAGGCCGTCCTGCTGTCCGGCGAGACGAAGAACGCGGCGGCCGGGCCGAACGGGTCGATGACCTGCTGCACGCCCGGCGCGTCGCGGACTCCATCCAGCACCGCTTCGATCGACGACCGGTACGAGGCCGCCGTGATGTCTCGGTCGCCGTCGACGGCGAACACGACACGGGCGCGGCCGCCGAACTGCTCCGGAAACCGATCCTCCAAGAGGTCGAACGCCCGTTGGGAGTCGGACCCGGGGACGCCGAGCGACTGGGTCGGTCCTCCCCCGTAGGTCGCCGACAGGGCGCCGACGGCAAGGACGACGAGCATCCAGGCGCCGATCACCCGCCAGGGGTGTCGAGCGCCGAGTCCGCCCAATCGGTAGAGAACCGAGGTCACCGGCCTGACCTCGGGTGTCTCACCGACGGCATCGGACATCGTTCATGGGTGACGGTCTCCTACGAGGACTTGGACGTTGAGTTTAGACGGACGATAGCATTGCGTCCGTGGGCATCGATCGATTGGAGGCGACGGGCGATCCCTCTGCCGACGGCCGCGACGGGTCTCCCGGCACTCGACGACTTCCTGTGTCGACCGGCCCACTCGGCGTACTGGACTGGGGCGGCGACGGCCCGGATCTCCTCTTCCTTCATCCGAACGGCCTCTGCGCGGGCCTCTTCGACCCCCTCGCCCAGAGGTTGCGTGGTCGCTGGCGCGTGGTCGGGATCGACCTTCGAGGCCACGGCGGCAGCGACGACGCTCGGTCGCCGCTCGACCTCAGATTCGATCGTCTCGCCCGAGATGTCGTCGAGGCCCTGGACCTCCTCGGCGTCGATCATGTCGATGTGGTCGGCCAGTCGCTCGGTGGCGGGGTGGGCGTACTGGTCGACCGACTGTGCCCGGGACGCATCCGGCGTCTCGTCCTGGCCGAAGCGGTCGCGTTTGCCCCGACCCGGTTGTCCGCGGAGGGTCCTCGGGACAACCCCATGTCCGCCGCAGCGCGTCGGCGCCGGTCTCGATGGCCAAACGAGGCGGCAGCTCGCGAGCGTTTCCTCGCCCGGCGTCCACTGCGTGACCTCGGGCCCGAGTTCCTCGAGGCCTACATCCGGTGGGGTACTGAGGTCAACGGCGCCGGAGAGGTGGCGTTGTGCTGTCGACCGGAGACCGAAGCGGATGTGTTCGAGATCTCCGCCACACCGGGCGGGGCACCCGACGCCTGGTCGCACCTCGATGACGTGACCGCCCGGGCTGCAGTGGTGGTGGGTGCGGGCTCCGATCTGCCTCGGGTGTGGTTCGACGACCAGGCCGCTCGGATGGGTGCTGGAGTGACATCGCTGAGCGGTGGACACTTCATGCTCCAGACCGATCCGGACGAAGTCGCTGAGATCGTGAACCGACTCCTGACGGACTTGGAGGGTGACCACAGGTGACCGGAGAGCATCGAGGCCTACCGGAGGGGGTCGACCCTGACGCGCGGGTCGAGGCGGCCACCGCACTGCGGCGGCTCGGGCATGCTCTCGTCGGGCACAACCCTGACGCGGCGGTCCTCCATCGGATCCGTGACCTCGCCTCGGACTTGGCTGACTCGGTCGAGTCGTCCCCCAGGAGATCTCGGAGCGAGGAGATGGCGCTGAACGGGCGCTTCGCCGAGGCCATTCGAGCGGGCTCCCTGCATGATCTCGTCGCCGACGGCGATGCCATGGAGCTCTTTCGGGACTCGGTCGTCTCGGGTGCGGCCAACCCCATGGGCATCGGGCTGACCGCTCGGCGCGAAGGCGACGAGGCCGTGGCCGAGGTCGTTCTCGGCGCCGCGTTCGAAGGGGCGCCGGACCGCTCCCACGGAGGGGTCGTTGCCGCGATCATTGACGAGACGATGGGTTTCGTACTCCCGATCATCGGGCTGGTCGCGTTCACCGGGCACCTCGGCATCGACTTCCTCGCGCCGACGCCCTTGCACCGTCGTCTCGAGTTCCGGGCCCGACTCCGGGGGAGGGACGGTCGGCAACTGACCATCGACGCCGAGGGTCGAGACCGCGACCTCGTCTTCGTACGGGCAACAGCCACCTTCGTCGAGATCCCCCTCGCCAGCTTCACCACAGGCGCACCCAACGGCAGGCGTTCCACCCGTGACCGGCCACGGCCAGAGCCGTGAGTCGCTCAGTCGGTCATGCGGAGGTCACCTGAACCTGCAGCTCCGCGAGACCTCGGAGGGTCAGGCTCGGGCGCCAGGAGGGTCGGTCGTTCACGAGGTCCATGCGCGGGAACCGCTGGAGGAGCCGCTCGAATGCGATCTGGCCTTCGACGCGGGCGAGCTCGGCGCCGAGGCAGTGGTGTATCCCCCACCCGAAACTGAGCGGCTGGACGTCCGTGCGGCCGACATCGAAGGTCTCGGGCTCCTCGTAGCGCCGTGGATCTCGGTTGGCGGCGCCGAGGAAGGTGACCACGAGTGTTCCGGTTTCGATGGGCTCGCCCAGGAGATCAGCGTCGTGCAGCGCCGTCCGAGCGTTGATCTGCACGGGGCTCTCGTAGCGCAGGATCTCCTCGACGGCGCCGGGCACCAGGGTCGGGTCGGTACGCAGTCGTGCGAGCTGATCGGGGTGTCGGAGGAGCGTGAGCAGCCCGTTGCCGATCAGGTTGGTCGTGGTCTCGAAGCCAGCGCCGAAGAGCAGGATCGCGGTCGAGACGATCTCCTCGCGGGTCAGGCGATCGCCGCCGGCATCCACCGCGAGCATCGCCGAGAGCAGATCGTCTGCGGGGTGCTTGGACCGCTGGTCGACGAGGTCGTCGAAGTAGGCGGTCATCTTGGACAGCGCGGCCTCCGCCCGGTCGAGATCGGCTTCGGAGGGCGCAGCCTCGATGAACGCCGTGCTGTCGCGGACCAGCGAGCGGAACGCGGCCTGATCCGGGGCCGGCACGCCGAGCAGCTCGCCGATGACGGCCACGGGGAACGGGAAGGCGAACAGGTCCAGGACGTCGCCTGAGCCCGCGCCCGCCAGATCGTCGAGCAGGGGTTCGACGAGCCGCTCGATCGCGGGTCGGAGCGCCTCGATGCGCCTCGGTGTGAAGGCACGACTGACGAGTCCTCGCAGTCTTCCGTGCTCTGGCGGGTCGGCGAACAGCATGGTGTCGCCCATGACCCGGAGCCGATCCCGTCCGGCGTCGACACCACCCACCAAACCAGCGAGCCCTGGGGACCGCAGGTTGGCGCCCCGCCCGAACCGCCGATCGTGCAGGATCGCCTTCACGTCCTCATACCGCGTGAGGCTCCACACGCCCGTTGCTTCGGACCGGTACGCCGGCGCCTCCTCACGAAGACGGCGATAGGCGTCGTAGGGCTCACGGTCCGGCCCCGGGGTCAGGATCTCCGCAACGAGGTCATCCACCGAGCCGTTCAGCATCAGCCGTCCCCCTCGATCGTCCGTACCGATGACGAAGCGACCTTCGCACCAACTGTACGTTGTGATTGGACGACAAGTCCAACAATTGTTGGACCCTTCGTCTGCACGTACGACGCGGGTTGTGAACTCGTAGAAGCGGCGCGGGCCCGGAGCTACCGGCGGACCTCGGTGAGGAAGTCGACGATCACGTCGCTGAAGATGTCGTTTTGGTCACCGGCCACCATGTGGCCGGCGTCGGTCACGTCGACGAACCGAGCTTGCGGTGCCGCTCGCAGGAACTCGTCTGCACCCTCTTGTGACACCACGTCGCTGAGGCCGCCACGCACGAGCAGGGTTGGCAGGTCGAGGTTCCGCGCCGCTTCGTGGAGCAGGTCGCTCACGAGTTCGGCTCGGGCAGCTGTAGTGGCGGCGTCGCCATCGAGGAGCCGGCCGATGCCATCCAGGACGTTCGGATCCCAGTGCCACAACCACCGATCGCCGGCGGGCCGGAGTACCCGGCTGAGCCCGTCGGTCGTCGAAGGGCGGTCACGGTTGAGATACAGAGCGATGGCTCGGGATGCCTCGTCGAGGGATTCGAACCCGTCGGGATAGGCAGCCATGAAGCCGAGGACGCGCCGGGCGCCGCTCATCTCGATGCGGGGGGCGATGTCGACCAGCACCAGGGCTGTGGCCTTGACGCTTCGCCGTAGCCCGATGCCGATGAGCGCGGCGAGGCCGCCGAGGGACGCGCCGACGATGGCCGGTGGTTCCGGGGTCGATAGCGCGAGGGAGGCCGTGTCGTCGACGAAGGCGTCCATCTCATAGCCGCCTGGTCCGACCCATGTGCTCTCACCGTGGCCTCGGTGGTCGAAGGCTCGAGCGTGGAAGCCGGCTGCACCGAGCCGAGCACCGGTCGCGCCCCAGGCTTGGCGGGTCTGTCCGGCCCCGCCGAGGAGGAGAACCTCGGGACCCGCCGTTCCCCATTCGTCGCCGACCAGCGTGACCCCTGGCGTGGGTTCGAACTCCACGCGACGAGGTTGCATGTGAACGTTCTACCAGCTGCCAACGATGAGTTTGGACGAGAAATCCAAGAATCTGGCTAGCGTCGGGCTCATGGTGGCCCCCTCGACGGAACGTCGCATCGACCGAGCCGCGCCGACCGACCCGACCACCGGCAACGAGAACAACCCCGACGCCGCACGGGCACCGCGCCAAGACCGGCAACACTCGTGGACATGAAAGACGTCCCCCAGGAGCTCGGCCAGCAGATCCTGGTCGCGGCGGAGTCCTACGGCACCTCCTTCGACGACGTGACCATGGATGAGATCGCCATCGCCACCGGCGTCCCGCGGGCCACCCTCTACTACCACTTCCGCTCCAAGGAGCAGGTGCTCGCCTTCCTCCTGACCAGCATGCTCGGCGACATCGCCACCAGCGTCGAAGCCGCCGTGGCCACGGGAGAAGACACTCGGACCCGTCTCAGCAACGTCGTTCGAGCACAACTCGGTGCCATGGCGGCGCGGCCGGCCACGAGTCAGCTGCTGGTCGCCAACCTCGGTCGAGCGGGAAAGCTCCCCGACATCGCCGCAGGCATGGACCGGGCGTTCCAGGCACCCGTGCGCAAGATCCTCAGCGAAGGTGTGGAGTCCGGAGAGATCCGGCCGGTCGATCCCGACCCGACGGCAACCGCGATCTTCGGCGCCGTGACCGTCGTCGGCCTGCACGCGCTAATGCTTCACGGCCACCTCGACGTCGACAAGTCCCTCGACGCCTTGGTCGTGCTCTGGGGAGGACTCGCGCCGACCGGCGAAGCCACCTGAGGTCCAACCAGCGCAGTACGTCGGTTCGTTGCCGCGCCACAACTTCGTCGGGAGAGCTGGCGCGTGGTCAGCAGGTGTCGAGCTCGAGACGAAGGTGGTCGAGGCCGAACCGCAGGACGTCTCGGATCACCGTGCTCGGCCTCGACGCGCGAGTGGCCGGTCCGAGCTCGACGTGGGTCCATATCTCGGTGCCCGGGTGGAGGTACGGGTGGGCACCGGGCCGCATGACGGCTCGCACGGTGAGGTGGCCGCGAAACCAGAGGTCGGCAGTGGTCCCGACCACCAGGAGTGCGCCGTCGTCGGGCAGCCATTCCTCGTGGACCCGTTCGAGGACGAGGTCGCCAGCAGCCGAGGCGATCGTGATTCGAGATCCGCAGCCGTGGCCACCGAACCATGCGGCGATCGCCGTCGGCCCGTCCAGGCAGGCGAGCGCATCCTCGGGAGGGCACGCCACGACCACGTGCTCATTGATGCAGACGATGCCGTCGTTCACCTTCGCCTGCTCAGACCATCGTTGCCGGCGGTGATGCCGTGTGATCGGGGCGAGCGGAGCATCAGGTGGGCGCATGAGGAGCGACGCGTCAGGTTTGGGAGGGGACGATGAGCACAGGGCGGTCGCAGCGGTGCGCCAGCTGCTCCATGGTCGAGCGTGAACCGCAGATGAAGCGGCGCCGAGGGCTGCGTCCGACGGTGACGCAGATCGCGTCGTGGTCGGCCGCGGCCTTGACCAGCTCGGTCACCGGAGCACCGCGGCGGACCTCGAACTGCCAGTCGACATCGGTACCGGCCAGAACCAGTTCGCAGTCCATGTGGCAGCGATCGGTGAGCTCGTCATCGGAGACGGCGAGCGCCCCGGCACCGCTGACTGGTGCCGCTGCCGCAAGGGAGTGGTCATGGACGACATGGACAGCGACGATGCGGTTGCCGGTCACCGCGGCCAGCCGGACCGCGGCGACGAGCGCATGGACGGACCGCTCGGATCCGTCGACGCCGACGACGACCACCGGCGCTCCCATGCCTCAGCCCGAGGTGGTCGGGTCGTAGCGGGGGTGGAGCCGCCGGCTCGTGTGCACGAAGATGTGGGTCGAGCGTGTCATCGGGGCAGCCCGTCTGCGTCGATGACGACGGTCTCGTGGTCGGTGAGCTCGTCGACGGTCGCTTCACCCCCGGCGATCTCGGCCACGGTGATCTCGGCGCCTTCGAGGGTGGAGCCGATGTGGGCGGTGTCCTTGAGCGGCAGCTCGGGAAGGACGATGGCGATCACCACGCCGATCGCCAATAGCGGCACCGTGCACAGGAAGATCGCCGTGATCGAATCGGCCATCGCCTGAGTCACGGGCAGCAGGATGTCCGGAGGGAGGGCCTGGATCTGCTCGGGGCTGGCCGTCAGCGCTTCGGGGCTCAGTCCCGCCGAGTCGAGTGCACCGGGCGGGATCAGTTCGGCGAGCCTGTCGTCGAGCAGGGTCGCGAAGAGAACTCCGAAGATCGAGACGGCAAAGGATCCGCCGAGGCTGCGGAAGAAGTTCACCGAGGAAGTGGCGACGCCCAGGTCCTTGAAGTCGGCGCCGTTCTGCACTGCCAGGACCAGGACCTGCATGACCATTCCGAGTCCCACTCCGACGACCAACATGTAGAGGGAGCTGGCGGCCCGGGTGGTGTCGGGCTCCATGGTGGACAGCAGGTACATGCCGAGCCCAGCTGTGCCCATGCCTGCGATGGGCCATCTTCGGTAGTGACCGGTCTTGGCGATCACGCGTCCGGAGAGGATCGAGGTGGTCATGACTCCGGCCATCAGCGGCAACAAGAGGAGGCCGGAGTTGGTGGCCGTGGCTCCGGTGGCCACCTGGAGGAACAAGGGCAGGAACACGATCGCGCCGAACATGGCTCCTCCGAGGAGGAACGACAGGGCGACGCCGGCGCTGAAGACTCGGCCCCGGAACAGCCTCAGCGGCAGGATCGGTTCTGGCGTGCGGCCCTCCCACCACAGGAACACGGCGGTCAACACCGCCGAGCTGGCGAGGAGGCCGACGATGACCGGCGAACCCCAGGGGTACTCGCGGCCGCCCCAGACCAGGCCCAGCAGCAGGGTCGAGACACCGGCAACGAGCAGCGCCGCTCCGACGTAGTCGATCTCGTGGTCCTGTCGTGCGAAGGGTAGGCGCAGCACGGAGCTGGTGATGACGAAGGCCGCGATGCCGATCGGGACGTTGATGTAGAAGACCCATCGCCACGTGAGGTTGTCGACGAAGAACCCACCGAGCAGCGGTCCCGCGACGGAGGCGACGGCGAAGACCGCCCCCAGGTAGCCCGTGTAGCGGCCTCGCTCCCGTGGCGAGACGATGTCGCCGATGATGGCGAAGGCCATGGCCATCAGGCCACCGGCTCCGATCCCCTGGATGCCGCGGAAGACGATGAGCTGGAGCATGTCCTGGGAGAGCCCGCACAGCATCGATCCCGCGACGAAGATGACAATCGCCGACTGGAACATGAGTCGGCGGCCGTAGATGTCGGACAGCTTCCCGTAGAGCGGGGTGCTGGCGGTGGTGGTCAACAGGTAGGCGGTGACGACCCACGAGAGGTGGTCGAGGCCACCGAGCTCGCCCACGATGGTCGGCAGCGCGGTCGAGACGATGGTCTGGTCGAGGGCGGCGAGGAGCATGCCGGCCATCAGGCCGCTGAAGACCACCAGGATCTGCCTGTGCGAGAGGCCAGCTACAGGTTGCGTCGCACTGACCGACATGCTTGCAGACTACAATCATCTACTTGCAGAGTGCAACTTACTAAGATCGGGTCATGACTGAGGCGCCGCTGGCAGGAAGCGATCTGGTTGCGGAGCGGATTCGAGCTGGGTGGCGGGATCTCCGGCGGGCGGGCTCGACCGGGCCGGTCCGGACGTTCCTGTACGAGCCGGACCCGCCCCTCGATGTCGCCCAGGCCGACGCGCTCGATCTGATCGTGTCCCATGCCCCGGTGCGGATGAGTGACGTGGCCTCGCTCTTGCATGTCGATCCGTCCACGGCCACCCGAACCGTGGCGAAGCTGCAGCAGCTGACCCTGGTCGACCGGACCGCCGACCCTCTCGATGCCCGTGTGGTCCTGGTCGTGCCGAGTGACGCCGGTCGTCGGTTGCACGACAGGGTGCGGGCCCGGGCGAACGCCCTGCTGTCCGAGATGCTCGACACCTTCGACGCTGAGGATCGCGAACGCCTGGCATCGTTGATGGAGAGGCTGATGGCCGCCGTCGACGCGTGGCGAGGAGCTTCAGGGGCCCCGGCATCGCTGCCTTCAGATCGAGTGATCGTCGCCGATTCGTGAGTCGGTCTGATCGTTCGGATGCAGGCGCGGTTCGGCTTCGGCCGCGGTTTTGGGGCCCCGGAATGCGGTGAAGGTGGCGGCGGCGAGGGCGAGACCCGCCCCCAAGTAGAGCGCTGGGGCCATGCCGTCGACGAAGGCCTGGCGGGCGGCCTCGACGATCGCTGTTCCGTCGGCGCCCAACTGGCCGGCCACGGCGAGCGCGCCGCCGATGCCCTCGGTCACCGGTTCCGCGACCGCAGGAGGCAGGCTGGCGGCGGTGGGCTCGACGTTGGTCCGATAAGCGGAGTTCAGGACCGAACCGATCAGTGCGATGCCTACGGCGCCGCCCATCTCCCGCACCGTGTCGTTGAGCGCCGAGGCGACCCCCTGCTTCTCCTCCGGGAGCGACGAGGTGATCGCCGCGGTGGACGGGCTCATGGCGAGACCGACGCCGGCGCCGAGCACCAGGATGCCGGGGAGCACAGACAGGTAGCCGCCGTCGGGGTCCGCGAGGGTGGCGAAGAGGGCGAGGCCCCCGGCGAGGAGCAGCATCCCGGTAACGAGGGTGCGTCGGAACCCGATCCGCTCGGCGATGGTCGGCGCGATCGTCGACAGCGGCATCATCATCAGCGCCATGGGCAGCAGCCCCGACGCCGCCTTCAGCGCGGAGTACCCGAGGACGGCCTGGAGGTACTGCACTAGCACCAAGAAGAGCGAGAACATGACCGCGAACACCACGAAGAGGTTGATCGACCCCGCGGCGAGGCCGCGGAGGGCGAAGACCCGCACGTCGAGCAGCGGGTGGTCCCGGCGGAGCTCGATGAGCACGAACGCCAGCGACGCGAGCAGCCCGGCGGCCAGAGCGGCGACGGTGATGGTGGCGGTCCACCCCCGCTCGGGCCCCTCGTGGAAGGCCAACACGAGTCCGCCGACCGCTACGACCGACAAGAGCGATCCCGCCACGTCGAAGCCGGCCTCGGTGTGCTCGACCGAGTGGGGCACGAACAACGCGGTGAGCACGAAGCAGACTGCGGCCAGAGCGATGGGAAGCGTGAAGACCCACGGCCAGGTGGCGTTGTCGATGATGGCGGCCGACGCGAACAGTCCGATGATCCCGCCCGCACCCGCGAACCCGGCCCAAGTGCCGATCGCCTTGGCCTGCTCCTCACGAGGGAAGCTGGTGGTGATCACCGACAGGGTGACCGGCATGACCATCGCCGCGGAGACGCCGGCGAGGACGCGCAGCGCGATGAGCACGTTCGGATCGGTGGCGAACGACGAGGCCAGGTTGGTGAGCGAGAACGCGACGAGGCCGATCATCAGGATCGGCTTGCGTCCCCACCGGTCGCCGATCGCGCCCACGGGCATGAGCAGGGCAGCGAGGGCGAGGGTGTAGCCGTTGATGATCCACAGCAGCTGACTCTGGGAGGCGTCAAGGTCTGCCGCGAGGGCTTGTTGGGCGACGTTCAGGCCCGATACCGAGGCCACGACTGCGACGAGCGCGACGCACATGGCGGCCAGGATGAGTAGGCGGCGACGGGCGTCGACGATGACCACGTCGTGGTGCTCGGGCCCCTCGGTCTGTCCTCCGGAGGTGGCGGCGACGTGGTTGGTGGTGGTCAATGGCGTGGCTCCGGTCGGCTGGATCGGATGTGGCGTGGTCTCGTCATGTGGCGGCTCGCGGCTCGGCGATGAGGACGGTGCCCTGAGCGAGGGCGCAGGGTCGGCCGTCGTTGTCGACCTCGACCTGGACCACCGCGGTGCGACGCGTGAGCGACACGATGGTGGAGCGGGCCTCGACGGAGCCCTCGCGGACCGCCGCGAGGAGGTTCACCTTGAACTCGGTCGTCGCCGCCCATCGGCCGTGCTCGATCACGGGGTAGAGGACTGCGCCGAGCACGTGGTCCACGAGCGCCGAGATGACTCCGCCGTGCAGGGTCCCGAACGGGTTCAGGAGGTCGGCCCGGACCTCGAGCTGGGCGGTCATGGTGGCCGGGCCCATGTGGGTGGTACGGATCCCGAGGTAGGCGGGCAGGCCCTCGAGACCATCGCCGAGTTGGGCCATGGCGGTCGCGGTCTCGGCGTCGTAGCGCTCTGGGATGACAGGCCTTGGCATGATCGGCTCCTGGCTCAGATGAGGTGCGTGCCCGCGGCCGGGATCCCGCAGGTGTCAGGCACGTAGTCTAGACACAGCGTCTAAACGGGGTCTATAACTGGTGGCGGGCACACCCGAGCGAACACGACGTGGGGAGAGAGGAGCGCAGGTGAGGGAGGTGACCGACTCCATCGCCGAGGCTCTGCCCCGGGCCGCGACCGTGTTCGCGGTGCGGGGTCTCGACGGCACCCGCATGGAGGACATCGTCGAGGCGACTGGCGTGCCGCGGCCCACCCTCTACTACCACTTCGCGTCAAAGGAGGAGATCCTCGCCTGGCTCCTGCAGCGCCTCCTTCGCGACCTGTCGACCGACATCGGCCACATCGTCGACCGAGACGATGCCGCCCGCGATCGCCTCAGCGCCGTCATTACCGCCTACCTCCAACTGTTCGCAGACCACCGCGACCTGTGCACGGTGTTGCTCACGGAGCTTGGTCGGATCACCCGCATACCCCCTCTGGCCGACGCGGTCTGGGCAGCGTTTCACGAACCCGTCCGCAAGCTCCTCGACGCCGGCGAACACGACGGCTCGCTGCGCGCCGTCGAGGAGGAGATGAGCGCTTCGGCCATCTTCGGAGCCGTGACCATGGTCGGCCTCCACCACGTCGTCACCGGCAAACCGGTCGATCCGCCAGCCCTGTCCGCCCGACTCGCCCACCTCATCATGCGCGGCCTCGCGCCCATCCCCGAGGAGAAAGACCTGTGACCACGACCCGCCTGCGCTACACGACCGACGAGCTTTTCACCGAGCCGCGCTACGAGACGCGCATCGAACGCGACTTCGACATCGAGGAACTCGGCTACGCCACCGCGTCAGCCGGAGAAGTGGGTGGCCCCACACCCTGCCCCTCGCCTTCACGGCCGAATAGGGCCGGTCCGTGAAGCTCGACCTCATGACCGGAGGGCTGCCCCTGCGCTCGATCCAGCAGCTCGCCCGACAAGCCCAAGACGCGGGGTTCGCCGGGCTGGTGATCACCGAAGCGGGGCGCACCGCCTACCTGTCGTGTGCCGCCGCGGCGCTGGCCGCCGACATCGACATCCTCACCGGTGTCGCGGTCGCCTTCCCCCGTAGCCCGATGGTCACCGCCCAGACGGCGTGGGAACTCGCCGATGCCAGCGGAGGCCGGTTCCGTCTCGGGCTCGGCACCCAGGTCCGCGCCCACATCGAACGCCGCTACGCCTCGCCGTTCGATCCGCCCGGCCCCCGGATGCGCGACTACGTCCTCGCCCTGCGCGCCTGCTTCGACGCGTTCCGCACCGGAACACCGCTGGACCACCACGGCCCCTTCTACGACCTCTCCCTCCTCCCTGCCCTGTGGTCACCCGGACCCATCGACGCTCCCGACCCCCCGATCGACCTGGCCGCGGTCAACCCGTGGATGTTGCGCACCGCCGGCCAACACGCCGACGGCGTTCACATCCACCCCCTCAACACCACCACCTACCTGACCGAGACCGTCCGGCCCGAGCTCACCGCGGGCGCCGACGCCGCCGGTCGCAGCCTCGACGGCTTCGAGATCATCGTTCCCGCGTTCATCGTCGTCGGAGACACCGAATCCGCCCGCGCCCGCTGGCGCGAGCTCGCCCGAATGCAGATCGCCTTCTACGGGTCCACCCCCAACTACGCGTTCATCTTCGAGCAGCTCGGACACGACGGCACCACCCCCGCCCTCCGCACCCACCAGAAGGCCGGCGACATCGATGGCATGAGTGGCGTCATCACCGACGACCTCCTCACCAACTTCATCATCGAGGGCACCTGGGCGAGCATCGCCGATGCCATCGCCGAGCGTTATCAGGGCTTCGCGACGCGCGTCGTCAACTACTTCGGCGCCATCGCCTGGACCGAAGAGCCCCACGAGCTGCATCGTTGGCTCGACGTCACCCGCGCCCTCGCCTCGGTGTGAATGACCTCCAACCTCGACATCGGAGGCTCGGAGATGGCGAGGGGCCCCGACGGGGACACTTTCGCCCCGAGACCAACGAAGACCTCAACTCGGCACCCGACGCCGACCTCGTCCCCTGACAGGACCCTCCCGTGGAGACCGCCGCATGAACCTTGACGAAGCCCCCGAACAGCTCGCCGCCCGAGCAGAACTAGCAGTCGCGATGCAGGAGCTCGGCCACACCTTGGTTGGTCACCACGTCGATATCGCCACCGCAACTGAACTCGCCGAAGTCGCCCGGAAGTACACCGCAACCGTGCGACACGGCCAACCACGCGACCGTGCCAGCGAGATGCTGACCAGCAAGCGCGTCACCGTCGCGCTGAGCGGAAGCCGAGCGATCATCGAAGACGGCCAGGACATCGACCTCTTCCGTGACTCCATCGTCTCCGGGCGCACCAACCCTATGGGCATCGGCCTCCACGTCGTCCGCCGGGGCGACGCCGCCGTCGCCGTCACCACCCTCGGGCCGGCTTTCGAAGGCGCCCCAGGCCGCGCGCACGGTGGGATCGTTGGCGCAATCCTCGATGAGACCATGGGTCACGTCCTGCCCATCATCGGCGAGATGGCCTACACCGCGAACCTCACGATCGACTACATCGGACCCGCGCCCATCGGCATCGAGATCACCTGCACCGCCCGCCTGCGAGACCGCGCCGACCGCAAGCTCTGGATCGAAGCCGTTGGCGAATCCGCCGACGGCGTCTTCGTGCGCGCCGAAGCGCTCTTCCTTGCGGTCGACCTCACCAAGTTCACCAACGCTGATCGCCCGCCGCTCGACCCCGTCCGGCCGCCGCAAAGCGCACCCTGAAATCCCCGAGACTGCTAACGGCCCCGGCTCGCCCTACCCGGTCGGTGTGTCGGTCAGGATGGGTCGAGGCCGCCCCAGAGGACGACGAGCGCGTTGAGTGACTCGTCGACGTCGAGGTGTCCGTGCAGCATGAGGGCGTTGAGCCCTACGACGGTGACGGCTCCGAAGATCGCGGTTGCGGTCGGTTCGGGGTCGACGGTGCGGATCTCGCCTGCTGCGACGCCGTCGGTCAGGATCTGGCGGACTGGGGCTTGAAAGGCTCGGTCGATCCCGGCGGCGATGTCGGGGAGCTTTCCTGCTCGTCCGAGGTTTGCTACGAGGAGCTGGCTGGTCGCGGGGCGGGCGGCCATGGCTCCGAGTTGGGCCCGCACCACGTTGACGAGCCTGGTTCGGGCGTCGTCTGCTGTGGCGGCTGCGGCCTCGACGCTGGTGGCGATGTCGTCGAGCATGGCGGTGAGGAGGAAGGCGAGAACCTGTTCTTTGGAGCGGAAGTGGTAGTAGAGCGTCGCTCGGGGCACACCGGTGACCGAGGCGATCTCTTCCATCGACACGTCGTCGAAGGACGTGCCGTAGGACTCGGCCGCGGCCAGGATCTTTCCTCCGAGTTCAGCGGGGATCTCGCTCACGTCCATGAGTGTTACCGATCGTCTCGGCCTGGGCTGGCACCCACCGGGACCCGGTCTTCGATCACGGCAGGAGCTTCTGGCTGGCTCGGTTCGGCGGGTTGTTGCCGACCGGGAGTGCTGGGCCAGAACGCCCAGCGGTGCAGGAGGATCGTGGCGGAGGGGACGAGGAGGGATCGGACGATGAAGGTGTCGATGAGGATGCCGACGGTGACGCCGAAGCCGATCTGGCGGAGGTTGGGCAGTGGGGCGAGCATGAGGGCGGCGAAGGTGCCGGCGAGGATGAGCCCTGCCGAGGTGATGATCCGCCCCGTGAGCACGAGTCCGCGCTGGGTGGCTTCGATGACGGTGTGGCCGGCGTCCGCCTCCTCGCGGATGCGGCTCATGATGAAGATGTTGTAGTCCGCGCCGAGGGCGACGAGGACGACGAAGAGGAACGGTGCGAGCCAGAAGGTGATCCCTGGGTCGCCCAGGATCCCCTGGAACACGATCACGGCGATGCCCATGGTCGCGGCGTAGGACAGGACGACGGTGGCGAGCAGGTAGAGGGGCGCGACCACCGAGCGCAACAGGAGCGCGAGCACCACGAAGATGGCGATGAGGAGCACGACGAAGAGCACTTTGAAGTCGCGTTCGCCGATGGTGCGCATGTCGGCATAGAAGGCGGTCGGACCGCCGACAGATATTGAGGCGTCTGCGAGCTCGGTCCCTTGTAGCGCTGCGGCCGCTCGGTCGTCGATGCGTTCGAAGACGTCGAGGGCGTCGTTCTCGTAGGGGTTGCCGTCCAGGGCGATGATGAGCCGGGTGGAGCGGCCGTCTTGGCCGATGAGCGGGGCCAGCCGCTCTTGCAGGCCGGGGGCTGAGCGCAGGATGCTGGCCGTGAGCCTCAACCCTTCCGGGCGTTGCAGGTCGGTGAGCAGCTGCTGGGTGGTCGGGTCGCCGGGTTCGAGGCCGAGGCTGGACAGGTCTGCGGAGCCGGCCAGTGCATCGAGGTTCTCAGGGGTGAGGGGCTCGCCGGCGGGTTGGGTCAGTGAGCGGACCTCGGCGATGCCGGGGACTGCTCGCAGGGCGTCGGTGAGGTCGTCGATGGCGTCGGTGCGTCCGTCGTCGAGGATCGGCCGGTCATCGCGGACCACGACGTAGACGGGTGAGATCGTGCCGCCGGGGAAGTGGCGCTCGAGTGTGGCGAAACCTTGGCGGGCGTCGGCCTCTGGTGGCAGGTCGTTGATGAGGTCGAATGACGCCGTGTACTGGGTCAAGGCCATGGCGGGCACCGCTAGGCCGACCGTGCAGACGACCAGGAGGAGGACGGGCCGACGTCGGACCAGCGCGCTGACGCGTTCCCATCGAGGTGAGGACTCCGCCCCGTGCTGTCGGACGGCATCGAGGGTCTGCGGCCAGAACACTCGACGGCCGCAGACCCGCAGGAGCGCGGGGGTGAGGGTGAGCGACGCAACGAGGGTGACGAGGATGGCGATGCCGATCGCGGGTCCCATGGTGCGGTAGATGCCGAACTGGGCGGTCATCATCGAGAGGAATCCGACGATCACAGTGCCCGCCGACGCAGCGATGACGGCGCCGATGATGGTCATCGCTCGGCGGACCGTCGCGGGGACGGGTTCACCCGCGGCGAGTTCCTCTCGGTAGCGCGAGACGATGAACAGGCAGTAGTCCGTGCCTGCCCCGAAGGCCATCACGATCATGAACGTGGCCACCATCGTCGACACCTCGAACCCGGCCTGGGCGAGGTACGCGATGACTCCTTGAGCGACGACGAACGCGATACCGATGGTGGCCAACGCGATCAGTGGGGCGACCGCGGACCGGTACACCCAGATCAGGATCAGCAGGACCAAGAGGATGGAGATGATCGCGGTCCGGTCGAACGACTCGACCAGCGCATCCGCCTGGTCCGCGGCCAACCCGCCGATCCCCGAAACGTGAACCGACAACCCGTCAGGCGACCGCGTTCCAAGAAGATTGCGCAGGTCACCGATCGCATCGTTGGCCGACGTCGAGAACGGAGCGAACTCCAGGCTCGCCACGACCAGTTCCGCTTCGCCGTCCGGCGATTGCAGGAACGGCGCAAGATCGGGGTTGTTGAACGTGCTCTGAACCGGACCGAAGGTCCCCTCGACCTCCGGAGAATCCAAGTACTGACCGAGCCGGGCGATGAAGCTCCGGTCCTCGCCGGTCAGACCCCCCTCCCGGGCCAGGACGATCACCGCCGCTTCACGAGACGGATCGTCAGGGAACAACTCGCTGATCACGCGGTCGGCCTGCTGCGACGGCGCATCGGCAGGCAAGAAGGACGCGGTGTCCTGGGAGCCCACATCGTTCAAAGAAGGCGCCGCGGCGAACAGCGCCACCGCAGCGACGAGCCAGAGGACGATGACCAGCCAGGCGAACCGCTCACTGAACGCGGCGACCGAACGAAAGAACCTCATCGTCAATTCCTACCCCATGTTTGGATGGATAGTCCAAACAACTTGAGAGGTCCCACTCGAACAGAGAGTCATCGACGGGGTCTGGGCGCCTCGAGTTCGAACCTGCCGGATCGGTCACCTGCATCGGCGCGTCGGTGTCGGAGCGATTGCGGTCTGCGCGATCATTTGCGGCGAAGCCAATTAGGTCGGTTACGCCGCCCGAAGCGCGCTTGCCCCGGCGCTTCGGTGATCCAGCCCGGTGCGTCTCGCGAGACTCGAAGCTGGGGGGAGTCACTTGCCGACGGTCCGGTCAATCCTTCCGGTCGCCCGTCAGACTGACGTCTCGAGCGCCTGCCTCGTCGAGTCAACCGCGTCCGAGCCGCGGGGCAGCTTGGGCCGGACGGCTCAAGAGGTCGCCCGGTCGCGCCGTGTCCGACGCGCCTCTGGTGCGGGGTCGTCAGTCCGTCGGTCTGACGAGCTCCCAGTACAGATCGCCGGCCTTCTCGCTGTGGCGGATCACCGAGCCTGCGGCATGTAGTTGCTCGAGGGCGGCGCGGATCTCGACCTCACCGTGCCCGAGCCGCTCAGCGATGTCTCGCGATCGCGTTGCCCCGCACCAGAGCGCGTCAATCACCTCATCGTTGAGATCCGCGGCCATCGCTCGATCGGTATACACCGCTGTACGCCCTCGGCGCTTGCATGCTCGAGGACCGCCGCGTTTGGGCTCCTCCCCGAAGGGCGTCGGCGAACCACTTGGTCGGCGTCGTGGCCGGGCTCGGCTCGGCCGCCACCGGGACCACGATTTCTACCGTTTCTTCTACTGTGCGGCGCGGTACAGGGGTCCACTCGATGGGACGGCACCGGTAGGGTGAGGCGAGAAACCCCAGGTCAAGGGCACATTCGGGTACGCGTTGGTACGGGCTGACGGGCTGATCGTCGACTCATAACCCGAAGGTCGCAGGTTCAAATCCTGCCCCCGCCACCAACGAAGCCTGTGATGGCAGGCGAAGCCGGGCCTTGCGGCCCGGCTTCCACCGTTTTCAGGCGGCGTTCCTGCGGCCGTTCCTCCGACGTTCCACCGTCTCCCTGGTGGGTCGGTTCTTGGCCTTCGGGGCTGGGGCGGCGAGGCGTTCGGCGATGCCGGCGGCGTCGGCCTGCATCCCGGGCAGGAGGTGTTGGTAGGTCTGAATCGTGTGCGCGATGTGGGCGTGGCCGAGCCGTTCGCTGACGACCTTCACTGGCACACCTTCCTTGAGCAGCAGGCTGCCGTGGGTGTGGTTGGATCGGGCCGAGGCGCGGTGCCGCCTTGCGGCTGGTCCGTTTCCTCGGCCCGTCCTCCGAACCGGACGTGCGGGTTCCCTCGCATCCGGCTCTCCACGAGTTCATGCCATGGTGGGTGTCCCGCTG
>JAYRVH010000006.1:0-1844 GCA_041918615.1 Acidimicrobiales bacterium | reverse complement strand
GCGAAGACGGCGACACCTTCGAGGTTCCCGCCCCGTCGTCGAGGTGACCTGGCCGGTGAGATGCGCGGTGGTGCCCGGTGCGGTCTGGGTGGCCAACTGGGCTTCGGCGGTGGTTCGGCGCCGGTGGCCGTGTAGGTGCAGGGCAGGGCGGTCACCGCACCGAGCGCGGCGGCGCCGATCGCGGGGCCCGCGGCTCCCAACAGGCGCGACAGCGCCCCGGTCACCGTCGACGAGGCCAGGGCCCGGCACGCCCGGTGGTACCACAACCCGGTGGTGAAGACCCGGGCTTGGGCGGGGCGAAGGCCGGCCGGTTCGTCGTCGAGCAGGACTCGTATCAGCAGGTGGTCATCGATGACCAGCACCCCGGCGACGGGGCCGCCGGTGTCGGTCACGGTGCCCGCCAGGGTGCCCCGAGCCGCGGGCAACGACGCGTTGGCGGTGGCGGTGGCGGTGTTCCCGGCGGTGACGACCACGGTGGTGGGCGCCCCGGAGAACCGGGGGGTGTGGGCGCCGGTGGTGTCGAGGGCGTACACGAAGTAGCTGCCCGAAGGCCGGGAAGGCACATGAAGCGGTACGAGCATCCCGAATTTCGGTTTCCCTACCAGCGACCAGGGGTGATCCTAAAGTGCTATCATGACACCATGACGAAGAATCTGACCGTGCGGCTCCCTGACGATGTCGCCGCCGATACCGAGGCGCTCGCCCGGGTCAACGGCAAGAGCGTGAACGAAACGATCAAGGACGCACTTGTCGAGGTGGTCGAGCTGCGGCGCAAGGATCCGGCTTTCAAAACGCTTGTGCATCAGATCATCGACGAGGACCGGGAGCTTCTCGAACGCCTGGCAAGGTGAGTGTCGCCTACCTTGACCTCGCCGACTACCTCGCGATCGCTGCTGAGGTCACCGGCCTCGCCCCAACCACCCTCCAGATGGTCGCCAAGCTCGACCTTGCCGACTCGGCGCTGCACGCACCAGCCGCGAGCTTCGGCGGCGACGTGTTCTACCCGGACTTCATCGACAAGGCGGCGGTACTGCTGGTGCGGCTTGCCAAGAACCATCCGCTGCCGGACGGCAACAAGCGGACGGCGTGGGTCTCGCTGCGGTACTTCCTGATTCTCAACGGCTGGGCATGGACCGACCGGCCGTCGATCGACGACGCCGAAGCGGCCGTGCTCGCCGTCGCTTCCGGGGAATGGGACGAACGGCTCACCGCCGATTGGCTTCGACCACGCCTCGCTGCGGACGGATCCGCCGGCAACGGATAGTCCGAGGCTAGCGGCACGATCAAGCCGCGTTGAGAGGAGGAGCCGACGTGGGCCGCAGGGTCCGACTTGGGCGCCGAGTGGTCGGAGCAGTCAGATCGCCCGGGCCCTCTTCGTGGGGCGGCGGGCACCCCAGATCGCCGAGCGACAGGGGGTCTCGGCCAAGACGATCCGCAACCAGATGACCGCGCTGTACCGCAAGCTCGGCGTGGCCACCCAGTCCGAGCTGGTGGCGAGCTACTCGATGCCGCCCCGGCCCTGGCCCCGTGACCCCTCCGCGGTCATCGAAGGCGACGACCCCGCGACCGAGCCACCTGCGGGCACGCCGACAACGCCGATAACGCCGATAACGCCCAGTTGACGGCGCCTTTCCGCATTTGACGGTGGCGTTGTCCAACCGGCCCGTCGTAGTTCCCTGACGCGTCGGTGAGGCGCCGGCGGGGAGCCCGAAGTCGGAGGTCCGCGCCGCGAAGACGGCGACACCTTCGAGGTTCCCGCCCCGTCGTCGAGGTGACCTGGCCGGTGAGATGCGCGGTGGTGCCCGGTGCGGTCTGGGTGGCCAACTGGGCTTCGGCGGTGGTTC
>JAYRVH010000005.1:0-3155 GCA_041918615.1 Acidimicrobiales bacterium | reverse complement strand
GTGCGGAGGTGGGGCCCGAGTGGACGGCGACGGCGGCGACGCCCTGGTCGGTGAGGAAGGCGGCCATGTAGTCGGCGTGGGTGATCGAGCAGCAGAAGGCGAGGGTGCGGCCGGCGCCCCGGGACCGCCACTCGTCGAGGGTGCCCGAGCCGGACCCTTGACGGCCGCTCCGTCCCGGCCCGCCCGGCGGGTCCTGTCACCCGAAGTCCGTTTCGGCCATGCTCGTTCCTGCGCGTGGCCGAAGCCGTTTCGGGCGCCACCCGCCGGGCTCGACTGACCTCGCGTCCATCGCCCAAAGAGAAGGCGACGCCCTGGCGGGCGTCGCGGAGGCCGAGCAGGTCGGCGCCGTCCATGCGTTCGGGGGTGGCGGTGAGGCCCAGCAGGAACCGGGGGGCGAAGTGGGCGATGACCTGGCGGTAGGTGGCGGCGGCGGCGTGATGGAACTCGTCGATGACCACGTAGTCGAACTCGGCGGCGTCGAACTCGTCGAGGCGGCCCGACAGGGTGTCGATGCTGGCGAACACCACGTCGGCGCCGGGCTGCTTCTCGTCGCCGTAGTAGAGGCCCAGCTCGGCGTCGGGGCGCACCTTGCGGAAGGCGTCGCGGGTCTGGCGCAGGATCTCGATGCGGTGGGCGATGAACAGCACCCGGCGGAATTCGGGGCGGGCGGTGTCGAAGGCGGCGACCCAGGTCTTGCCGAGCCCGGTGGCCATGACGACGAGGCCGGCGGTGTAGCCCTCGGCGCGGGTGGCTTCGAGGGCGTCGAGTGCGTCTCGTTGGACGGGCCACGGCTCGACGGGTTGGACGGGCGGCTCGGTGGCGACGCCGAGGTCGACGACTTCGCCGGCCCGGGGCTTCCACGCTTGGCGGTAGGCGCGCAGGAAGTCGTGGTCGAGGGGATGCCGTCCCAAACCCTTGACGGCCCCTCGGGGTGGGCCCGCCGACGGGTCCTGTCGCCGCAGTCCGTTTCCGGCCATGCTCGTTCCTGCGCGTGGCCGGAAGCCGTTGCGCCGCCACCCGTCGGCTCGCGCACCTCGTGTCCGTCGCCCCAAATCAAGTGGAATGCTGACCGAGGGGTCGTGCCACATCCGCACATCCAGCGAGCCGGGCTGGGTGACGGCCGTCTCGGCCATGTCGAGCAGTCGGGCCAGAGCGTCGGCGTCGGTGACCGCCAGGTAGTCGGTGGTCAGCACCCTGATGGCCGCGCCCCGCTCGATGGCGTCCGCGAGCTGGCCCGCCAACTGGGCCAGGCCCGACTTCATGATGAAACTGACCACGAGATCGATCCGGTCGAGCTGGTCGTTGCGGAGGCAACGGATGAGCTCGAGCAGCAGGCGCCGGTCGGCGATGCCGTCGAACAGCTCGGCCGGCGGGACGGCGGCGGCGGGGGCCTGGTCCTCGCCTCGGTCGGGTGGGCTGGGCGGGGACGCCGCCAGGTAGTTGCCCTTGCCCGGGATGACGTGGCGGATGCCGCCCCGTGGGTCGGCCACGTCGCCAGCGTAGCGGGGGATCACGTGCAGGTGCAGGTGCTCGACGGTCTGACCGGCGGCGGCGCCGGCGTTGAAGCCCACGTTGTACCCGTCGGGCCCGTGCCGCTCGTCGAGCAGCGCCTTCACCTCGTCGACCAGGTCCATCAGGTCGTGGCGCTCGTCGGGTGACGCCTCCCACCAGGCGGCGATGAGGCGGCGAGGCACGACCAGCGCATGCCCGGCGCTGACCGGAAAGGCGTCGGCGATCGCGAACGCCGACCGATTCGCCGCCAACCAGGGGGCCGGCGGGATTTCAGCGAAGGGCGAGGCGGGCGAGGTCACAGGAAGTGAGCCCAGACCCTACGCACTCTTGGTTGTCGTACCCCCTGGGTACGGTCGGAGCAGTCGATGAATCGAGGTCACAGGAAGTGACCTCGAGTCCTACGGCGGGCCGGCCGGTAGCCTTGTCGACGCCAGGAGCAACGCTATGTCGATCCACGATGACCACCCACCGATCCTCCCGGGCGAATCGCTCGAGGAGTCACGAGATCAGATTCTCGCGTCTGCTCGACCGTTCCCCCGGTACGAGGACATGGTGATCGATGGGTTGACCGACGACGAAGAAGCGTCCTTCCTGGCCGCCATCGCTGACGCATGACCGAACTGTCTGCCCGGGGCGCTGTGGTGGTGGACACCGGCGTGTTCTCGGCGGAACTCGTGCGTCGAGGCGTTGGCCTGGCCAATGCCTACCGGCCTCTGCTCGAAGGGCGCCCGTTCATCGTGTCGTTCGTCACCGCTGCAGAAGTTCGCTTCGGTGCTCGTCATGCTGGGTGGGGTGCACCACGGCTTCGACGGCTGGAGCAGCGACTTGGAAGGGCCCGGATCGTGTGGCCCGGCCCCGAACTCATCGAGGTGTACGCCGACCTCCGGTCCTCTTGCATGCGTGATGGCCACGCACTCGGTCAGAAGATCCACGAGGCCGACCGTTGGGTCGTGGCGACGGCGCTCTGGCTTGGCCTTCCTTTGGTCGCTCATGACCGGATCTTTCGAAACGTCACCGGCCTCGACTTGATCACGAAGGTCGACGAGGCTCCCTGACCACACCGTTCGAGTCACCATCCTTGTTGGTGAGTCGGGCGACACGGACGGTCGGGCCGTTCTAGACGGCGCGCAGCGCTTGGTCCTTCGGCGCGGACCAGTCCGCCGGGAGCACGGCTCGACGGGTTGGACGGGTGGCTCGGTGGCGACGCCGAGGTCGACGACTTCGCCGGCGCGGGGCTTCCACACCTGGCGGTAGGCGCGCAGGAAGCCGTGATCGAGGGGTGCCATCCCAAACCCTTGACGGCCCCTCCGTGTGGGCCCGCCGACGGGTCCTGTCGCCGCAGTCCGTTTCCGGCCATGCTCGTTCCTGCGCGTGGCCGGAAGCCGTTGCGCCGCCACCCGTCGACTCGCGCACCTCGTGTCCATCGCCCCAAATCCAGGGTGGAAGCTGACCGAGGGGTCGTGCCACACCCGCACCTCGAGCGAGCCGGGCAGGGCGACGGCCGTCTCGGCCATGTCGAGGAGACGGGCCAGCGCGTCGGCGTCGGTGACGGCCAGGTAGTCGGTGGTCAGCACCCTGATGGCCGCACCTCGCTCGATGGCGTCGGCGAGCTGGGCGAGGCCCGACTTCATGATGAAGCTGGC
>JAYRVH010000004.1:0-51604 GCA_041918615.1 Acidimicrobiales bacterium | reverse complement strand
GTGTGGCCCCCGGCCGGGTCGATCACATACAAGAAGTACGAACCCGCCGGCACCAGCGCCGAGAAGTCACCCGAACCGTTCGCCACACCACCACCCGCGATCGAGAAATCAGACGACCGCAACACCGCCACGAACGCCCCCCCAACCGGCGACCCCGAACCCGACTCGGTCACCGTTCCCGACACCCCCGACGGGCCCGCCGGCGTCACCGACACGTTCACCGTGTTCGACACCACCGCGGCGGTCTCGTTCGAGTCCGCCCCCGCCGTGTTCGACAACGTCGGCACGTTCCCCGCGCTCGTCGTCACCACACAATCCAACGTCACGTGCGCGCCCACGGCCAACGCACCCGGCGAACCCGCACAACCCGGCGCGGCCGCATCAGTGACCACCACCCCCGTGAGCGGCACGTTCCCGGTGTTCGTCGCCGTCACGTGGAAATGGACCCCCGCACCCGCGACCACCGATGTCTCATCGGCCGTCTTCGACACCGAAAGGCCTGGCGTCCCCACCAACGTCGACGCGATCACCTGGCTCGGCGTGTTGGGGGTGCAGGGCGTGTTGGCGTCGTTCCAGTTGATGTTGAGGAGGAAGGGGATGACCTTCTGGTAGTAGAGCTTGGAGTTCATGGTCGACGGGCGCCACTGGATCGTCGATCCGGGGGCGCCACTCACCGTGGCGTCGATGTCGACGCTGGGGATGAAGTTGATCGGCACCCAGGTGCCGTTGGTCTCCTGAACCTCGACGGTGGTCGGCGTCGCGTCGGCATTGATGCGGATGCGCCCGTTCGTGGCGTTCAAGGTGGGGTACGCGCTCTGGATGTGGATGACCAGGTTGGATCCCACCTTCGAGACGCTGGCCCAACTGGGCGTCGGGCTCAGGCTGGCGGTGACGCTGGCCAGGTCGAGGCCGGCGGGGATGGGCTGGGTGATGTCGATCGACTTGACGTAGATGATGCCGATCGGGAACCCGACGTCGGGCAGGCCGCCCGTGAGGTCCGGGAAGGGCGCGTCGAGGTCGTAGTGCACCTGGGCGCCCTGCACCACCGGATCGGGTGTGTCGGTGATGGTGGCGACCATGCCGTTCATGGGCGCGGTGTCGGGGACGGTGCCGGCGAGCACGCCCGTTGCCGGTGGGATGTCGCACGTGTAGTCGACGGGGATCGCCTCCGAGTCGGCCCCTGCGGTGCCCATCCCGCTCGACAGCACTGCCACTGCACCGATCATGACCGCAACCAACCCACACCTGATCCGCTTCACGCCGTTCCCCTTGACTGCCCTGGTCGACCGGATGCCCCGGTTAACACCGATAACCAACGGTAGCGCGTTTGCTCAGGGATGCAAGAGTGCGGCGTCGATGCGGGTGGTGGCACCGGTGGTGATGTTGAGGGTGGCGGCGCCGGAGTAGGTGGGGCTGTTGTCCCAGTACTCCTGGGTGTGGGCGCCGCTGGGGTCGACGAAGGTGGCCCGGTAGGTGCCCGCGGGGAGCCCAGGCAGGGTGTAGGTGCCGTTGGTGGCGGAGACGGCGCCCCCGGCGACGCCCGTCGGGCCGATGGCCATGACCCACGCGCCGGCGACAGCGGTTGCAGCGGGATCGTCGGTGATCGTACCGACCATCGAGCCCGTGTTGGCTTCGAGGGCGGCATCGGTGACCGACGGCGAGGTGACCGATGCCGCGTCGGCGATCCCGTGGAAGGGCTCGTTGTCATGCCACTCCATGTCGTGGCGGCCGGTGACGTCGATGAACGCCAATTTGTAGGAGCCGGCCTGCACGTCGAGGCTGTACTGGCCGGCGGCGTCGGTGACGGCACCGCGCGTCATGCGGTGGTCGGCGGCGCGCAGTGCCATGACGTGCACGCCGGCCAGCGGGGCGTTCGTGCCCGTCTCGACGACCCTGCCGGACAGGGCGGTGCCGCCGGGCGTGGGGGTCTGGGGGGGCAGCGAGCCGTTCGCGACGGCGGCGACGCCGGCGGTGACCGCGGTGGGGGTGGCATCGGGCACGTTCGGCGAATCCGGGTGGAACCGGGTGGCGTGCGCGCCCGTCGGGTCGAGCCAGCCCACGAAGTGGTTGCCGGGGCGCAGGCCGGGGACCGTGAAGTGGCCCGACCCGTCGGCCACCGCGCCGATCTCGGGGGATGAGGTGGCGCCGCTCAACGTGACCGCCCACGCTCCCGGGATCGGGGTGCCCGACGCGCTGTCGGTGACCGTTCCCGTCACCGCCCCCCGCGTGGGGGTCGTCACCGGGTCGGCATCGGTCATCGCGCCCGCCGCGACCGTCACCGTCACCGGCGCCGGCGCACCGTGGAATCCCGACCGGTGCGCGCCCGCCGGGTCGACCACATACAGGTAGTAGGAACCCGCCGGCACCGCTGCCGAGAAGTCGCCGGTCGCGCTCGCGACCGCGCCGCCCGCGACCGAGAAGTCGGACGTGCGCAACAGCGCCACCCACGCCCCCGCGACCGGCGCACCAGAGCCCGACTCGGTCACGGTGCCCGAGACCCCGGTCGGTGGGGCGGTCAGGGTGAAGGTGTCGGGCGTGGTGCCCGCGACGGTGCGGAACCGGGCGGTCAGCGTCGTGTCGGTGGCATCGACGAACAGTGCGCCGTAGTCGGCGTTGTACCGGACCTGGCTGCCGATCACCGGGGTGGCCGAGAAGTTGTAGCGGGCCTGGCCACCGAGGCCGTCGACCACGTACGTGAGCGGGGTGCCGTTGCCATCGTCGTCTCGGGTGACGCGCTCGTAGGTGTGGTCGTGCCCGGCGAGCACGAGGTCGGCACCCCACTGCTCGAAGGGCCACCGGAGCGCGGTGGTGCTGCCGTGCCCGGACGACGACGAGAACGGGGCATGGTGCAGGAGCACCACGTTCCACGGCGACGGCGAGGCCGCCAACCCGTTGCGGAGCCAGGTGGCCTGGCTGGAGCCGCTGGTGATGCCGTCGGGCTCGGAGGGGTCGCTGTCGAGCGCGAAGAAGTGCACGGGGCCACGCACGAAGTCGTAGTAGCGCTCGTTTCCGGACGGGGCCAACGAGGTGACCCCGGCCCCCGGAAGGGTGAAATAGGCCAGGTAGGCGGGGAGTCCGCCCACATCCGAGATGTCGTGGTTGCCGAGCGCGGGGAAGAACCGGTTGCTCGGGCTGCCTGCGCCGTAGGTTCCCTGGTAGTTGCCGATGAAGGCGGCGTAGTACTTGCCGATGGCCGTGTCGATGGGGTTCGGCGCGTAGGCGTTGTCGCCGACGGTGGCGACGAAGTCGGGCGTGCCGGCGGCGACCATGGCCGCGACGTCGGCCTCGTGGCTGTTGTTCGAGCCGTAGTCGCCGATCACGGCGAAGCTCACCGACGGCGGCGTCGAGGCACGGACGCTGATCGGCAGGGGCGGGCGCGACCGGGCGGCGAGTCCGGCCGTGACCGTCACCACGGCGAGGATGGCAACCATCGCGGCCCGCGGCGCGCCCGGCGAACGACCAGTGATGACCATCCCCGTAAACGTACCGAGACGATGGGAGGAACCTCGCACGGGGCCGCGCCGGAGGCGGTTGGGCCACCTCGGAGGGTTCACGAGGGCGCTGGGAAGCCTGCGAGAGTTGCGGGCATGCCCGAGGACCACGGTCGCTTCGATGAGCTGCCCATCGACCCCGACCTGGATCCCGCCGATCCCGGCGCGCCGTCCCTCACCCACCATGTCGCCGCGACCCGCCCGGGCCGCGCGCGACCGGCGGTGCTGCTCGCCATCGCCGCCGGGGGGGCGCTCGGGGCGCCCGCCCGCTACCAGGTGGCGCAACTCGTCCGAGTGGGCCCCGACCGGTTCCCCTGGGCCACGTTCTGGACGAATGTGTCCGGCAGCCTCGTGCTCGGCTTCCTGCTCGTGCTCGTCATCCATCGCTTCCCGCCCACGCGTTTCGTCCGGCCGTTCTTCGCCACGGGGTTCCTCGGCGCGTTCACGACGTTCTCGACCTTCGCTGTCGAGACCGACCTGCTGGTGGCACACGGCCATGTGGGCACCGCCGCCGCCTACGCGTCGGCCAGCCTCCTCGCCGGGGTCGCCGCCGTCTGGACCGGCATGTCGGCCGCCCGCCTGGTCCCGATGCCGGAGCGGCTCCGGTGACGCTCTCGATCCTCGCGGGCCTGCTCCTGGCCGGCGCCCTCGGCGCCCCGGCCCGCTACCTGGTCGACGGCCTGGTGCAGGACCGCAGCGAGGGCCTGTTCCCGTTGGGCACCTTCGTGGTCAACGTCACCGGCTCGCTGCTGCTCGGCCTGGTGACGGGCGCCGCCCTCTACCACGGCTTCCCCGCCACGCCGAAGATCTGGGTGGGTGCGGGCTTCTGTGGTGCGTACACCACCTTCTCGACCTTCACCTTCGAGACGGTCCGGCTGTTGGAGGAGGACGCCGCGGCTGCGGCGTTCCTGAACGTGGCCGCCAGCCTGGTGGCCGGCACTTCCGCCGCCGCGGCCGGACTCGCCGTGGCCGCCGTCCTGTGAGGCTGCGGGGGTCGGTCAGGTCACCTGGTGGTGGATGTCGTCGCCCGCGGCCGCGCCGTCGCCGTGGTGGTGGTGGTCGTGGTGGTGGCGCTCTCGCGTGCGAAGCGCCGCAGGGCACGGGTGTCGACGGCCATCGTCTCGAGGGCCCGTCCCAGCGCATCGGCATCGGCCGTGTCGAGCACCTGGGCCAGCACCCGGATGAAGTAGGGGTCGCCGTTGGTGGGGTCGGCCACGATGACCACCCACGCACGGGGGTCCCTCCCGCAGTTGACGTAGAACTGGGCGACGCCGGTGAATTCCGACGTGGTGAACGGCTGCACCGGGAGATCCGAGCAGTCCTCGGCAATCGTCTCGCCCTCGCGTGGGTCGCGAGTTCCCGTGGACAGCGATCCGTCGACCACCTCGGCGATGGCCCTGCGGTTTCGGGGGCGCGTGGGGAACTGGTCGCCGCCGACCGGAGCGGCGAAGAGGGCGATGACGGGCCCCTCCTCGACGGGGCCGAGGAAGTCGCGTCCGACGCGGATGACGCTCTGGGGCGGCGTGGACCCCGTTGGCTCGACGTAGTCGTAGTCCTCGGGGGCGGTGAGGCTGGTCGCGTCCACGTTGTCGCACACGGAGCGAAAGTCGGTGTACCGCTCGGCCTCGGGGAGCCTGGCCTCGGCGACGAGCCTGTCGACCAGACGGCCCACCGCGCCCCGCGCCGGGCGAGACGGGTCGTCGCCCGGATCGACGTCGCAGGCCACCGGTTGGTCCGGACCCGTCGACGTGGTCGTCGAGGCGTCGCTGGTTGCGGCCGTGTCCGAATCGGAGCCACCGCACGAGGCCACCAGCGCCAGGGCGATGACGGCACCGGTCGCGACCAGAAGGCGATGGTGGCCGGTCGGCAGTGCGACGCGGTTGGTGCTGGTCATGTCAGCGTGTGGTGGTCGGGCCGCTTTCGGTGGTCGAGGTGCTTGCCCTCTCGGTCTCGTCGGCGTAGGTGCTCAATGCCGCCCCGTCGAACGTCAGGGTGTTGAGGGCCCGGCCCAGTGCCTGGGCGTCGGCGACGGTGAGGGTCTGGGCCAGGAGCCAGACGAAGTAGGGGTCGCCGTTCGTCGGCGAGAGCGCCATGCCGACCCACGCCCGGTTGTCGCCGCCGCAGTCCACGAAGAACTGGGAGGCGCCGCTGAGCTCGTCGGTGGCGAACCGCTCGGCGGGCAGCGGCTCACAGTCCTCGGCGATGCTGTCGCCCTCGCGGGGGTCGCGGGTGCCGGAGGACAGCGATCCGGCGGCCGTGTCCGAGATCCACACCCGCTTGTTCGGTTGGGTGGGGTACGCGGTCCCGCCGACGGGAACGGCGAAGACCTGGATGATCGGTCCCTCCTCGACCGGGCCGAGGAAGTCACGGCCCACCCGGATGCCGCTCTGTGGCGGCGAGGACTCCGAGGGCTCGACGTAGTCGTAGTTGTTGGGGGCGACGAGCTTGGTGACCCCCACGTTGTCGCAGACGATCCGGTAGTTCGCGTAGCCCCTGGCGTCGGGAAGGTCGGCGGCCGCCACGAGGCTGTCGACGAGGTCCTTCACCGGGCCGGCGGTCGGCGAGCCGGCGGTCTGGCTCAGGTCGGTGGGGCAGGGAGGCGGTTCGTCGCCTGCCGCCGAGGTCTCGGTCGTGTCCGCCTGTGAGTCGGAGCCCGAGTCGGAGCTGCACGACGCCAGGAGAGCGGTGGCCAACGACGCGGCCACGACGACAGCCAGCAATCGGTGGAGCGAGTCTGGGCGGGTGGATCGGGTGAGCACCATGAGGGTCGACATTACCCACTCGCGCTGCACGAGGTGGTCCGCTTCAGGTGCATGGCCTGCGATGGGCGATTTCGGGGAAGACTCGGGGAATGCCGGCCGTCCCGATCCGTGACCTTCTTCACGGTTCGACGGGCGCCGCGGCGTCGACCTACGTGGCGCTCCTCCGTGCGGTCAACGTGGGAGGGCGGGGCAAGGTGGCGATGGCCGACCTGCGGGCGTGGTGCGACGACATCGGCTTCAAGGACGCGGTGACCTACATCCAGAGCGGCAACGTGGTCTTCTCGTCGCCGGTCACCGACGTGGTGGGGCTCTCCGTTGCGCTCGCCGACCGCATCGAAGCGGGGTGCGGGGTCCGAACCAGCGTGATCGTGCGGCCCGCGTCCGAGCTGGCCGAGGTCGCTGCGTCGAACCCGTTCCTCGTGCCCGGCGCGGAGCCCCGACGCCTGCACGTGGCCTTCCTCGCCGATGCGCCCGCTGCCGAAAGAGTGGCGGCGCTCGACCCCGACCGCTCGCCACCGGATGCGTTCGCCGTCGCCGGTCGCCACGTGTACCTCAGCTACCCCAACGGCAGCGGTCGGTCGAAGCTGACCAACGACTACCTCGAGCGGACGCTCGCGACGGTGGCCACCGCCCGCAACTGGAACACCGTCACCAAGCTGGTCGAGCTCGCCGAACGGTCCGGATCGGGGCTGGCGAGCGGCGGGGCCGGCGACTGACGGGCGTCAGTCGCGGACAGCGGGGTCGGCGGCATCGGGGTCGGAGGCATCGAGGAGCGTGTCGAGGATGAGGGCGCGGACGGCGGGGGCGTCGACGGCTTCGGCCACGGCGCAGGTGGCGTCGCCCGCCGGCGCATACCCGCGCTGGTCGACGACGGTCATGCCGCGGGTGCCGCCGGCGAGCTCGACCCGCACCGGCCGGTCGACGTGGGTGAACAGGTGTGGGTGGGTGACGGCCAGCACGGCCAGGGGGTCGTGCATCGGGCTGCCCTCGTCGTCCTGGTCGACCTCGTCGACCTCGTCGACCTCGTCGTCCTCGTCGACCTCACCGGCCCGACCGTGGCGGCCGTAGTAGCCCAGCAGGTCGGCGAGGAACTCGGCCCTGGGGCCGCCGGCCGCGCCGAGGCGGCCGCCGTCCCCGGCGGTCATGCGCACCTGGTGGGTGACGTCGAGGCCGGCCATTCGCAGCGCCGCGCCGCTGTCGAAGACGATGGCGGCGGCCTCGGGGTCGGCCCACACGTTGAACTCGGCCGTGGGGGTCACGTTGCCCGTGTGGGCGCCGCCACCCATGAGCGAGATGCCCGCCACGCGGTCGACGATGCCGGGGTCGAGGCGCAGCGCGAGGGCGATGTTCGTGAGCGGGCCCATGGGCACGAGCCAGCACCCGGGGCGCGCCCGGGTGGTCTCGATGAGGAACTCGACGCCGTGGGCCGCGCCCGGGCTGCGGGCCGGCGGGGGCAGCGAGGTGCCGCCGAGACCGGACTCGCCGTGGACCGCGGGGGCGTGCCGGGGCGTGTCCACCAACGGGCGGGCGCAGCCGGCGTGCACCGGCACGTCGATGCCGAACAGCTCGCAGACGGCGAGCGCGTTGCGGGTGACGTGGGCGAGGGGGGCGTTCCCGCTCACCGTGGTGATGCCCAGCAGTTCGCTGTGGCGCGCCGCCACGATGATGGCCACGGTGTCGTCGTGGCCGGGGTCGCAGTCGATGACGACCGCGGGTCGCTCGTCGGCGGTCATGGTGGGGAAGCCTCGCGCAGGAGGGCGTCGACCTCGGCCGCCGTGGGTGACGAGCGGGCGCCCGGCCGGGTGGTGGCCAGCGCGCCGGCGGCGTTGCCCCGCCGCACGGCCTCGTCGATCGGTCGCCCCTCGGCCAACGCAGCAGCGACAGCGCCGCAGAGCGCGTCGCCGGCGCCGACGGTGTCGACGGCCGCCACCGGGTGCCCGGCGATCCGGGTGACAGCCCGGTCCGGCGTGACGTACAGGACGCCGACGGGACCGAGGCTCACGATCAGGCCACGGTCGGGTTCCGACCGGGTGAGTGCCGCCGCGGCCAGGCCCTCGTCGGTCGTCGGGCCAGCCAGAGCCGCCATCTCGTGGCGGTTCACCACCAGCACGTCGACCAGGTCGAGCAGGTCGCGGATCGCGCCGACCGCGTCCGGCGCGATGGGTGCCGCGTTCAAGACGGTGCGGGCGCCGGCCGAGCGGGCGCGGTCGAAGAACGCGGCGACGGCCACCACGGGCGCCTCGAGTTGCGCGAGGGCGACGCCGGCCCCGGACAGGTTGACGCCCTCGGCCGCGACCCGACGGTTGGCACCCGGCGCGACGGCGATCTGGTTCTCGCCCCGGTCGTCCACGCAGATGAGTGCGGTGCCCGTCGGTTCGTCCACCCGCCGCACGGCGCGCACGTCGATGCCCTCCGCGCCGAGCGCCGCGAGGACGTCGTCGCCGTCGGGATCGTCGCCGACCGCACCGACGAACTGCACCGCCGCGCCGGCGCGTGCCGCAGCGACGGCCTGGTTCGCCCCCTTCCCGCCGTGCCCGCGCCGGAGCGCACCGCCGCTCACGGTTTCGCCCGGCCGAGGGAGCTGCGACACGACGGCGGTGATGTCCACGTTCGCGCTCCCGAGCACGACCACCACGCCGGTCACCGTCTCACCGTAGGTGCCCCCGCCCGCCGGGCGCCTGGGCCCTCGGTCAAGTGGCGCCGAGGTCGGCGACGATGTCACCGAAGTGGGTGGGGTCCGGGTTGCGGTTGTTCACCAGGCTGACGGTGTCGCCGAGGCCGTCGACCCGCGCCGCCAGCCGCTCGGCGATGGTGTGCCGCGGTCCCATGACTGCCACGGCCTCCATGAGCCCGTCGGGCACCAGCGCGCCCATCTCGGCCCAGCGCCCGGCCTTCGAGAGCCGGTTCAGCTCGGGATGCAGGTCGTCGAGACCGTGGCACGCGAGGACGGGGACGTAGGCCGGCGTCGAGCCGTAGAAGGCGAGCTGGTCGGCGAGCGAGGCGCGTGCCCGCTCCTCTTCCTCGTCGTTCGACCAGGTGACGACCATGGTGACGAGCACCACCTCGAGCTCGTCTCGGCAGCGCCCGGAACGATCCAGGCCCTGTTCGAGCGCGGGCAGCGTGAGCTCGGCGAGCGACCGGCGGGTGTGGAACGGGTGGACGAGGAAGCCGTCGGACACCTCGCCCGCCACCTGGGTCATGCGGGGGCCGAAGCCGCCGGTGAACACCAGCGGCGGTCCGAAGGGGTTCGGCCCAGGGTCGAACGCCGGGATCATGATGGTGTGGTCGTAGAACCGGCCGCGGAAGTCGAGCGGGGCGTCGCCCTCCCATGCCGCCCAGATGGCCTTGACGGCCTGCACCATCTCGCGCATGCGGCCGGCCGGGTGCGACCAGGTCTCGCTGAAGCGGTGTTCGATGTGCGGACGCACCTGCGAGCCGATCCCCAGCACGAACCGGCCTTCGGAGAGGACCTGGAGGTCGTAGCCCACGTTGGCCAGCACCATGGGGTTGCGGGCGAAGCCGATGGCGACCGCCGTCCCGAGCCGCAACGAGGTGGTGGTCTGCGAGGCGAGGGCGAGGGGCAGGAACGGGTCGTGCTTCGACTCGAACGAGAACGCGGTGTCGTAGCCGAGCCGCTCGAGCGCCGCGAACTCGTCCCCCGCCCGTCGGGGGTCGTCGGTCGGGACGGTGGTGGCGATGCGCACGCAGCATTCTGACCCGCCCAAGGGCGCGCCAGGCCCCGCGGCCGTGGTGTCAGCCGACGGTGGTGTCGGTCGAGCTGTCGGTGCTGGAGTCGGGAACGCAGGCATCGGCGCCGAGTGCTTCAGCGGCGTCGGCCCGCTGGGCGTCGAGCTGGTCGCCGGCGGCGTCGATCGCAGCGGTGGCATCCGTGAAGGCCGCGCCGTCATCCGCGGCGACGGCATCGCGCACGTCCTGGGCGAGGTCCTTCGACTGGTCGAGGGCGTCCACGTAGTCCGCCAGCGCGGCCTCGGCGTCGGCGGGCACGTCGAGCTGGTCGACGGCGGCGTCGAAGTCCTCGACGGCGCCGATGATCGTCTCCATCGAGGTCTCCGCGTCGTCGAGCGCGGCGGCGTAGGCGGCATCGTCTCCCGAGTCCGTGGCCGCCTGGATGTCGCTGATGGCGGTCTCGAAGTCCGTGCCGGCCGCGTCGGTGGCGGCGCGCCCCGTGGCGCACAGCTCGTCGAGCTGTGTCACGAAGTCGTCGGTGGCCGAGGTGGTGGTCGTGGTGGCCGCCGGGGCCGCCGTGGTGTCGGGGGACGAGTCGTCGCTGCTGCTCCCGCAGCCGACCAGGACCAGCGAGAGCACCGCCATGGTTGCTGCGCCGTAGCGAACCGACCGAGTCATTGAGCACTCCCTTGTCGAGATCCGAAGAGGCAAGGGACCGTAGTCGACCATGCCGGCCGACCGCTCGCCCGGTGCGCTCCCGCCGTAACCTGGGGCCGTGACCGACGCCCCGCTCCACCCCGTGATCGAGGCCCCGATGACGGGCGCGGGCCTTCCGTCGGGGGCGTGACCGTGGACGCGGCCGACTGGGACGAGCGGTACCGGGGTGCCGACTACGTGTGGGCGATCGAGCCCAACCGCTTCGTGGCCGAGCACGCGCTGCCTCTCGAGCCGGCCCGTGCCCTCGACCTCGGGGCCGGCGAGGGCCGCAATGCGGTGTGGCTCGCCGGGCAGGGATGGGACGTCACCGCCGTCGACTTCTCCGCCGCGGGCATGGCGAAGGCCGACCGCCTCGCTCGGGACCACGGGGTGACGGTGACCACCGTCGTCGCCGATGCGCTCGAGTACCCGATTCGACCGGGGGCGTGGGACCTCGTCGTGCTGTCCTACCTGCAGCTGCCCACCGAGGCCCGGCGGGCGCTGTTGGGCCGGGCAGCGCCCGGCGTCGCGCCGGGCGGCACGTTGCTGGTGGTGGCCCACGACCGCAGCAACCTCGACCGGGGGTGGGGTGGCCCACAGGACCCGGACGTGCTCTACACCGCAACCGAGACCGCCGACTGTCTCGGGGGCCTCGACGTCGTGGCCGCGTCGGTGGTGGGCCGTCAGGTGACGGTCGACGGCGCCGATCACGTCGCCCTCGACACGGTGGTCGTCGCCCGCGCCTGACCGAAGTGACGTTCGGCCCTTGTGGTGGCGGGCAACGCGCAGCACGATGATGTCGTGCACCGACGAGCCTGGGAGCGGCCATGAACGACGTCAAGATCCTGGTGGTGTTCCATACCGACGAGGGCCACACCACCAAGGTGGCGGCGCAGATCGCCGCCCGCATCCAACACGGTGGCGGTGCGGTCGACCTGCGGACGAGCGAGGATGCGCCGTCACCCGACGGCTACGACGGTGTGGTCGTCGGCGATTCGGTGCACCGTGGGCACCACAGCCATGCGCTCGTCGACTACGTGAAGGCCCACGGAAGGGCCATGGGCGTGATGCCGTCGGCGCTGTTCCAGGTGAGCTTCACCTCGGCCACCCAGGACGAGGCCCACGACCGGCTCTCGCACGACATCGCGCAGAAGCTGATCGACAAGACGGGCTGGGAGCCCGACTTCGTGGGCCTGTTCGCGGGGGCGATCGCGTACACCCGGTACGGGTGGTTCAAGCGTCGGACCGCGCGCCACCTCTCAGAGGCGGCGGGGCTGGGCACCGACACCGGCCAGGACTACGACTACACCGACTGGGACGCGGTCGACGAGTTCGCGGACCACGTCCTCGCCCACGTTCGCGACGAGGTGGGTCAGGGCTCGAGCTGAGCCGCCAGCGACTCCACCGAGTCGATGAACTCCTCCACCATGGCGAACACCACCTGCCGAGAGGTGGTCGGGGCGTTCATCGTGCCCACCACCTGGCCCACGAAGTAGTTGGCCAGCTTCTCGGCGCCCGGCGACCGCTCCGCGGCCCGGTTGATGCGGTACTGCGCCTCGGCGGACAGGATGGGCTGCAGCGGCATGCCGAGGGGGGCGGGGGTGTCCTCACGCTCCCACTCGTCGGTCCACGCCGAGCGCAACATGCGGGCGGGCTTGCCGGTGAGCGACCGCGACCGGATCGTGTCGGCCGACGTGGCGGCGAGCATCTTGGCCTTGACCGTCGGGTGGGTCTCGGCCTCGGCGGTGGTGAGCCACACCGAGCCGCACCAGACGCCCTGTGCGCCGAGGGCCATGGCCGCGGCCATCTGGCGGCCCCGCCCGATGCCGCCGGCACCGAGCACCGGCACCGGGGCGACCGCGTCGACGATCTCGGGGATGAGCACCATCGAGCCGATCTCGCCCGTGTGGCCGCCGGCCTCGGAGCCCTGGGCGATGATCACGTCGACGCCCGCGGCCGCGTGGCGCTCGGCGTGCACGGCCCGGCCGGCGAGCGCGGCGACGATGCGCCCCTCCTGCTTCACCCGCTCGATCATCTCGGGCGGCGGGGGCCCGAGCGCATTGGCCACGAACGCGGTGCGGTGGCCGAGGGCGATGTCGAGTTGCGGCCCTGCCCGGTTGGCGGAGAAGGGGGCCTCGCCGCCGCTCGTCTGCCAGCCCTCACGGCCCGGGTCGTCGGCGTCGGCCTCGGGGAGGGCGGGCACCTCGTAGCGGCGCAGGATGTCGTTCACGAACTCGACGTGGGCGGCCGGTATCAGCCCGCGGATGTCGTCGAGTGAGTAGCCCCCCTGGTCGTCGCCCGCGTAGCGGGCCGGGATGATGAGATCGACGCCGTAGGGCCGGTCGCCCACCTGGTCCTCGATCCAGCCCAGGTCGATCTCGAGCTGCTCGGGGGTGTGCGCGACGGCGCCCAACACCCCCAGCCCACCGGCCTTCGACACCTCGGCGACGACGTCGCGGCAGTGGCTGAAGGCGAGGATCGGGACATCGATGCCGAGCATCTCGGTGACGGTGGTCTTCATGTGCGGGTCTTCATGCGCGGGTCTTCATGTGCGGTGGGGCTCCTGAGCGGTCTCGGGCGAGGCGCCCCGAGCGTAGTGAGGCGACGCTCCGAAGGAAGAGGAGCCGGTTCGACGGTCGAAGCGACTGACGACTTCGACGTGGCCCGTGTGGCCGAACATGTCCACGACGACGCTCTCGACATGCTCGTAGCCGGCGCGCCCGAGGCCGGCGGCGTCGCGCCCGAGCGACGCCGCGTCGCAACTGATCAACACGACGCGCGCCGCACCGGTCTCGCGGATCTTGGCGACCCCGACGGCACCCAGGCCGGCGCGGGCGGGGTCGGCGACCACGACTGCGGCGGGACTCGGCCGCCACCGGTCGACGGGGCGGTCGATGACACGGGCGGGGCGGTCGGCGAGGTTCCGGCGCGCATCCGCGGCGGCCGACTTCGAGCTCTCGACGACCACGACGGGCCGGTCGCCGGCCACCGTGGCGGCGAACAGGCCGATGCCGCCGTACAGGTCGACGAGGGCGCCGGTAGGCGCGTCGGCGATCTGCTCCTTCACCAGCGCGACCAGCACCTCGGCGCCCTCGGTGCGGACCTGCAGGAACGACCGGGCCGACACGCGGAGGCGCACACCGGCGATCTCGGTGTGGAACCAGCACCGCCTGCCGTTGGCCAGCTCGTTGCCACCGATGACGGTCACGTCCTCGGGGGCACGCACGCCGATGGCCGTGGGCTCGGCGATGATCATGCGCTCGCCGGTGGTGGCGACCCGGATCGTCATCTCGACGGCTTCGCCCGGATCGACGACCCCCGGGGCCAGGAGCTCGGTGAGCGACGGGAGCGCGACGAGGCAGTCGGCGACCGCCACGACATCGTGCGAGCGCGGGTGGCGAAGCCCGAGCCGGGTGCCGTCGACGGCCAGCCGAAGGGAGTTCCGCGCGCGCTCGGCCGGGACTGCGGGCCCCGACCGCACGACCGGGTCGGCCAGATGGCCGAGCCGGCGCAGTGCGTCGGACACGATCTCGGCCCGCATGGCGGCCTGGAGCGCCGGGGATGCGTGCTGCCAGTCGCAGCCGCCACAGCCGAGGGTCACGTACGGGCACGGCGGCTCGACCCGCCCCGGGGCGGGCTCGATGATCGCCCCCACGTCGCCGTGCGCGGTGCCTCGATGCTCACGGGTCGACGCGGCGACGAGCTCGCCCGGGAGCGCGCCCTCGACCAGCACGATTCGCCCCTCGCCGTCGCGACAGAGGGCCAGGCCGCCAGCCACCATCCGCTCGGCGCGCACCTCGATCACCCGGTCCATGGGCCGAACCTACGCCAGGGCAGCGCCGTTCCCTGGCTGCTGCCCGAGCCGGACGGCCCAGCCCACAAATGGCGTTGCGGGCCAAGTCGAAAGAACCACTCTCCGCAGTTGCCTGAATACCGTCCGGGTTTGTCGTCATTTGCCCCCGTGACACCCTCGGCCCGGTGACGTGTGGGGTCCCCATCGGCGGGGCGGCAATAGGTACAATGGGCGTGTCCGCAACCGTAGATCTGGCTCGTATGGGGGAAGGCATGATTGGCCGAGAATGGGGTCCGAGATGACTGACAAGCCGAGACCCGCCGGTCAGGACGGGCACGACGCCGACGCCGATGCCGATGCCGAGGACCCGGCGCAGGCACTGGGCGACGAATCGGCCGACGACTTCCGTGCGCTCGCCGAGTCCTTGCCGTCCGGCATCCTCTCGGCCGATGCCGAGGGGCGGGTCGTCTTCTGCAACCAGGCCGCTCGACAGACCCTCGACCTTCCCGCCGAGAGCCTGCTCGGCAGTGGGTGGGAGTCGGTCGTCCACACCGAGGACCGGGCCGACGTGGTGACGGCTGCCCGGTCTGTCCTCGGCTCCTCGCCGAGTGAGCAGGTGACGTTCCGGGTGCGGTCGGGCTTCGGCGAGCGATGGGTGCACGCCCGGTTCGTTCCCCTCGGCCTCGACCGCGACCGGTCGCCATCGCCCGCCCAGGAACTGTCACGCCGCGGATGGATAGCCGCGATCGAGGACGTCACCGATCGCCGGCGCATGGAGTCGCAGATGGCCCACCGCGCCACCCACGACCCCCTCACCGGTCTGCCCAACCGGGCGCTGCTCGAGGACCGTCTCCAGCAGGCGTGTGCCCGCCTCAGTCGAGGTGGCGAGCAGGCCGCGGTGTTGTTCATGGACCTCAACGGGTTCAAAGAGGTCAACGACCGTTTCGACCACCGCACTGGCGATGAGGTGCTCACCGAGGTGGCCCGGCGACTGCGCCGGGTCCTGCGGCCCGCCGACACCGGGGCCCGCCTCGGTGGGGACGAGTTCGTGGTGGTGTGCGAGAGCACCGGCCCTGACAAGGCGGCCGAGGTGGCCGACCGAATCCACGAGGCGCTGCGGGTCCCTTTCCTCGTCGAAGGCGGGAAGGCCGAGATCGGGGCCAGCATCGGCATCGCCTGCACGAGCGACGCCTCGATCGAGCCCAGCGAATTGCTGCTCCGGGCGGACAAGGCCATGTACCGCGTGAAGCACGGCGACCAGTCCGACCACTCCGACGCGCGATCTGCGGGCGAGACGGCGTAGCCACCAGCCGAGGCCCGGTCCGAAAACGGGGCTCTCCCGCCACCAGTGTGGGTGGCGGGAGAGCGTCCTGCAGATGGTGCCGGGGGCGCCTTGGCCTAGAACCGGCGCCCGCAGACCGGCCACTGACCGAGGCCGGCCCGGTCCTTCAAGATGTTGGCCCGGCGCATCTGCTCGGCCTTCGAGTTCTGGTGCGGCAGGCCGGCGCCACCGACGGACCGCCACGTGGAGGCACTGAACTGGAGCCCGCCGTAGTAGCCGTTGCCGGTGCTCAGGTTCCAGCGGCCGCCCGACTCACACGCGGCGACGCGCTCCCACCCGGCCTGGTTCGGCACGGCGGCGTTGGCGAGGGCGTTCAGGTAGATCGCCAGCAGGTACTGACGGATCCGGGCCTCGGTCACCGTGTTGAGGTAGGCGGCGAGGCGGGCACCCTGGGCGAGGTCGATCTTGTCGAAGTGGCTGTTGTTCCAGGCCAGCTTCACCTCGCGCGGGGTGTAGATGTAGGTCGCCTCGGCGAGGCTGCGAGGCCCGCGGTTGGCGGGGCTGGATTCGGTCGCCCGCTCCACCGGTGCCGGGGTGGTGCTGGGAGCGGCTGGGGCGGTGGTGCTTGGTGTGGTCGGGGCGGTGGTGCCGGGCGCAGCGGGGACGGTGGTGCTGGGCGCCGGGACAGCGGTGGTGGTCGGCGCGGGTGGGACCTGGGTGGTGGGTGGCACGGACGGCGTGGTCGGCGCCTGCGCCGACGCGGCGGCGGGGGCGACCACGCCGGCGAGCGTGAGGACCGCGAGCAGTGCGAGCGCCGGGGCGCTCCGGCGGGCCAGGGGCTTGGATCCTTCGGTTCTTCGGTGCATGTGGAGCTCCTTCTTCCGTTGGGAGCGCTCCGGGCCGCTGCCCCTCGCCGTCCCGTCGACGCACGCGCGCAACGGGAGAAGGCTGGAGAGGGGAGGCGTACCGGGTGCTGTGTGCTCGCCGACCGGGACCGGAGCCGTGAGGCTTCAGCGACCGGGGGAACGCGCAGCGCGCTCTGGTTCGTGATGTCACTATCGTCACGTTCGTTACGCAATTGCAACATACACGTGTGTGACTTGTGCCACTGTGGCTAGCAGAGTGCAAACTCTAATGAGCAGGACGCGGCTGCCGACGAGGCCGCAGGCCGAGGCCCGGTGGGCTTGGTACGCTCACCCCTCGGGAGAGGTGCCGGAGTCTGGCTGATCGGGCTTCCCTGCTAAGGAAGTGTGCCTACGGGTACCGTGGGTTCGAATCCCACCCTCTCCGCCAAGGGTCACCTCGATGAGGGAACGCCCGAGTCGCTCGTCGGTACGATTGAGGCGTGGACACCGCCGACACCTCGTCCGAGGTGCGCCGCCGCCAGATCGGGGCCTATCGGGCCATGTCGCCCGACGATCGCCTGGCTCTCGCGTTCGAACTGAGCGAGTCGATGCGCACGATCACCACCGACGGGATCCGGGCCCGCCACCCCGGGCTCGACGAGCGGGGCGTCGCCCAGGAACTGATCCGCATCTGGCACGGCGACGACCTCTTGATGCTGACCGGCGGGAGTAGTCATGGTCCCGGCGTCGCCACCGGCTAGCGGCGGCCTGGTCCGCATCCTCACCCGCGTCGTCAGCGCCCTGGACGAAGTGGGCATCCCTCATATGGTCTCGGGGTCGGTGGCCAGCACCCGCCACGGCGAAGCCCGAGCGACCCAGGACATCGACATCGTCATCGACCCTGTCGAGTCGCAGATCGGCCCCCTGGTCGACCTGCTGACCCGCCGTGCCCCTGGCGATACAGACCTGTACGTGGACGACGCCCATGCCGCCTGGGAGCACCGATCGCAGTTCAACGTGCTCGACCCGACGACCGGCTGGAAGGTCGACCTGATCGTCCGCAAGGACCGGCCCTATTCCCGGGTGGAGCTGGAACGGCGGCAGCCGGCAACCATCGAGGGCGTGGCTCTCCACGTCGTCAGCCCTGAGGACAGCATCCTCTCGAAGCTGGAGTGGTCCCGGGCGGGTGTATCCGAGCGTCAGCTCCGAGACGTGGTGTCCGTGCTGGAGGTGCAGGGCCAGGACCTCGACTGGCGCTATCTCGAGCACTGGGCCGGGGAGCTCGGGCTGACCGACCTGTTGACCGATGTGGGCGCTCTCTGGCGGCGGTGATCGGTCCGGATCGACGTCACGACCTGATCGGTGACGAACCCAGTTGCCGCCGACGCGGTGAGAGCCGAGGTGACGTCAGGCCCCTGATCGCTTGCGACGTGGACCTGCGTCCCGGCGGCGCCTGGCGCTACCTCTGCCGCATCAGCGACGGCGAGGAGCTGGCCTGGCACGGTGGGTACCGCGAGATCGAGGCGCCCGCCCGAATCGTGAGCACCGAGGTGTTCGAGGGCTTCCCCGACGCCGAGTCGCTCAACACCATGACCCTCAGCGAGGACCATGGCGTCACCACGCTCCAGACCCTCGTTCAGCACTCGTCGAAGGCCAACCTCGCCGGCCACGTCGACAGCGGCATGGAGGGCGGGATGCCGCAGACCTCGACCGCCTGGACGACGTGGTCGAACGGGCGGAATCGGTCGCCATCGCGCCGATGGGATTCTGCGGTCGTCACGCGTGCAGGTCTGGCTGAATGAGGCCATGTACGGACGTTCGACGGGCCCGCGGTCGCCGAGTAGACCGGGTTCGAGCCCATTTCGTGAGGTTCTTCAGAGCCGGCCGGGGTCTCCGAACTGGGCGTTCTCGATCAGTTGACCCAGTCGGGCCCACGCGAGGTGGTTCGAACCTTGTCCCACCCTCTCCGCTCACAGCTTGGGTCTTCGCCCGGCGATCACCGCGGTGCCGGCCCCGGGCGATCGTCGCGGCATTCGTGTCAGACCCCCTCTGCATACTGCAGTGGATGAGGGACTTCGACGCCACCGCCACTACCATGAGCCGCTCAATCTGCTGCAACCCGATTGAAGCCCTGCCCCGGATCGTCCGGGGCCCCGAGCACCGCAGCGTCGGCCGCCGGGTCCAGAGGGAGGTATCTGCTCGTGACGCGAGCCTATGAACTGATGATCATCTTCGAGTCCGATCTCGAAGACGACGCCGTGCAGGACCAACTGAAGAAGGTCACCGATCTCATCGAGGCGGGGGGCGGCACCATCGCCACCACCGACCTGTGGGGCCTCCGTCGATTCGCCTACGAGATCAACCACAAGCGCGAGGGCATCTACGTGGTGCTCGAGATCACGACCGAAGCGCCCAACCTCGACGATGTCGACCGGGCGCTGCGCCTCGCGGACGAGGTCGTCCGCCACAAGATCATCCGCCTTCCCGATCGTGAGGCCACCAGACGTGGCCTGTTGGGTGAGGCACCCCCGGCCGCCGTGACGGCCGAGGCGACCCCGGCCGACGCCGGGTAGAGAAGGAGAGAGCAATGGCACCCGGAAACAACGTCACCGTCGTGGGCAACGCCACCCGCGACCCCGAGCTTCGCTTCACGCCCTCGGGCCAGGCCGTGGCCAGCTTCGGCCTCGCCGTCAACCGGCGTTGGCAGAACAAGGCCACCAACGACTGGGAAGAGGCTGTCTCGTTCTTCGACGTCACCTGCTGGGCGCAGATGGCCGAGAACGTGGCCGAGTCGATCCAGAAGGGCACCCGTGTGCTCGTCACCGGCCGACTTGATCAGCGGTCGTGGGAGACCGAGCAGGGCGACAAGCGCTCCAAGGTCGAGATCGTCGCCGACGAGATCGCGCCGAGCCTGCGCTGGGCCACCGCGTCGGTCACCAAGAACGAGCGTCGCGACGGCGGCGACTTCGCCGGGGGTGGCGGCAGCGGTGGTGGTGGCAGCAGCAGCGGGAGTGGTGCTGGTGGTGGCGGCGCACGCCCCGTGCCCAACGACCCGCCGGTCGGGTACGACGACGAGGAGCCTTTCTGAGCCATGGCCAAGAAACGTGAAGTGCGCGGCAAGAACAAGGACAACGCACGCCGCAGCAAGAAGAAGATCTCCCTCCTCTCCCAGGAGAAGGTGGAGTACGTCGACTACAAGGACGTGAACCTGCTCCGCCGGTTCATGTCCGACCGGGCCAAGATCCGGGCCCGTCGGGTCACCGGCAACGACGCCCAGCAGCAGCGTGAGGTGGCCCGTGCCATCAAGAACGCCCGCGAGATGGCGCTCCTGCCGTACACGAACCGGGTCACCACCCAGCGCGGTGGCGGGCGCGACCGTGGCGAGCGCGACCGCGGCCTGGCCCGCCCCGACGGGCCACCGCCGCGTCCCACCGGCGCCACCCCACCGCCGCCCGTGAGCGGCGCGCCCGGCGACGACGATCTCGGTGCCGATCTCGATCTCGAACTGGTCGCGGCGCCCGTTCCGGCCGCCGAGTCGGTCGAGGCAACGGGTACCGGCGAGGTAACCGAGGCTCCGGGGGGCGACGCGTGAGGCTCATCTTGAAAGCCGACGTCGCCGGTGTGGGTCACCGGGGCGACATCGTCGACGTGGCCGACGGCTACGGCCGCAACTACCTGGTGCCCAAGGGCATGGCCATGAAGGCCTCGCGCGGTGCCGAGTCGCAGGCGGCGTCCATGCGCCGGGCGCGCGACGTGAAGGACGCCGTCGACCGCGAGGCGGCCGAGGACGTGGCCAAGGCGCTGGTGGCGGCCACCATCACCATCCCGGCGAAGTCCGCCGCAGAAGGCAAGCTGTTCGGCTCGGTCACCGCTGCCGACATCGTCGCGGCCGTGGCAGACCAGACCGGCGTCGAGCTCGACCGCAAGCTGCTCCAGCTCGCCGAACCCATCAAGGAGCTCGGATCGCACCAGGTTTTCGCCCGGCTGCATGCCGACGTCTCGTTCCCGCTGACCATCGAGGTCGTCTCGGCGTGATCGCGTGCGACGACCCGTCGTCGCACGTTGTCGTTCCCGTCGCCGCTGCACCCATCGCCAGCTGTCCACAGGGTGAACCGGAGGCGTCCACAGGAAGACCCCAGGCACCGCCTCTACCGCCCCACAGCCCCGACGCGGGAGGGTAGGGAGATGTCGCAGACCTTTGATGACGCCCCACCGCGGGCGACGCTCACCGAGCGCCCGGCCAACGCCGGGGCCCCGGCCTCCCGCTCGGAGGGGTCGACCGGGCCCAGGCAGGCGATGCGGGTGCCGCCCCACAACCTGGCGGCCGAAGAGTCGCTGCTCGGCGCGATGTTGCTGTCGCGCGACGCCATTGCGTCGGCGGTCGAGGTGGTCGATGCCGACGACTTCTACAAGCCCGCCCACGGCCACATCTTCGAGGCCATCGCCTCGCTGTTCAGCGCCGGCGAACCCGCCGACCCGGTCACCGTGGCCGAAGAGCTCAACCGGGCGGGCCTGCTCGACGGCGTCGGCGGCCCCGCCGCCCTGGTGAGCCTCCAGGCCAACACGCCGGCAACCTCCAACGCCGCCCGGTACGGCACCATCGTCGAGGAGCACGCGCTGCTGCGGCGACTCATCCGGGTGGCGGGCGAGATCGCCGAGCTCGGCTACGAGCTCCCCGACGACGTCACCAAGGCCGTCGACCTCGCCGAGTCCATGGTGTTCCAGGTGGCCCAGCGCCGGGTCACCGACACGCTCTCGCCCATTCGTGAGCTGCTGCACGCCAACCTCGACCGCCTCGAACAGCTCTACGAACGGGGTGACGCCCTCACGGGCACCCCCACGGGCTACCTCGATCTCGACGACCTGCTCTCGGGCCTCCAACCTTCGGCCCTCATCGTGGTGGGTGCCCGTCCCAGCGCCGGCAAGACCGCCTTCGCGCTCGGCATCGCCGCCCACGTCGCCCTGAACGCCGAACGTCCCGTGCTCTTCTTCTCGCTCGAGATGAGCCACCTCGAGCTCACCCAGCGGATCATCTGCTCGGAGGCGCGGGTCGACTCGATCCGCATGCGCAACGGCCGCCTCACCGACACGGACTGGACCAAGATCAACACCGCCATCGGCCGCCTGGGTGAGGCCCAGATGTGGATCGACGACAACCCCAACCTCACCGTCATGGAGATCCGGGCCAAGGCACGGCGCCTGAAGAGCCGCGTGGGCGACCTGGGCCTCGTGGTGGTCGACTACCTCCAGCTCATGACCGGCCGGTCGAACGCCGAGAACCGCCAGGTCGAGGTATCCGAGATCTCGCGTGGCCTCAAGATCCTCGCCCGCGAGCTCGAGTGCCCCGTCATCGCGCTCTCGCAGCTCTCTCGCGGGCTCGAGATGCGCGCCGACAAGCGGCCCATGCTGGCCGACCTGCGCGAATCGGGCTGCCTCACCGCCGACACCGAGATCTCGCGGATCGACCCGGTCACCGGTGCGACCCGCCGCACCACCATCGCCGCGCTCCTGGAATCCGGCGAGCGCGACGTGCCGGTCTGGACCCTCGACGAGCACCTGCGCTTCGTCCCCGGGGTGATGACCCACGCGTTCTCGAGTGGGGTCAAGCCCGCCTTCGAGCTCCGCCTGGCGTCGGGTCGGGTGGTCACCGCCAGCGGCAACCACCCGTTCCTCACCGTCGACGGGTGGGTACCGCTCGCCGACCTCCGCGTGGGCGATCGCCTGGCGGTGCGGCCCCACGGCCCCGACGACCCAACATCGCACACCGTGCCGGTCGAGGTGTCCGCCTACCTCGACAAGGCCGCCGGCGAGCGTGGGCTCACTGCGGCCGGGTTGCTCACCGACGCCGGCGCGGAGGTGTCCAGCGGCACGAGCCGGGCCGGCGTGCCGCGCAGCGTGCTGCGCCGGGTGGCCGAGGCCGTCGACGACCCGTGGCTCCGCGACCTGGTCGACGCCGACGTGTTGTGGGACACGGTGTCCGACGTCACGGCCCTCGGGCCGAAGCCGGTGTACGACGCGACGGTGGTCGGCACCCACAACTTCGTGGCCAACGGCATCGTGGTCCACAACTCCATCGAGCAGGACTCCGACGTCGTGATGTTCATCTACCGCGACGAGATCTACAACGAGGAGTCGCCCGACCGGGGCACGGCCGAGATCATCGTGGCCAAGCACCGCAACGGCCCCACCGACAAGGTCCGTCTCGCCTTCCTCGGCCACCACACCAGATTCGAGAACATGGCCCGAGGCGCGTAGGCGGCGGCCACCACACGTCACCGTTGCGAGAACATGGCCCGAGGCGCGTGAGGCATCCGCACGCCCCGTCCCTCCGGTCCCGAATGCGCACGCGGGTCGTGGCTCGGGTCAGGTCTCGACAGGGGGAACTGTGGGGATCACGAAGCCGGGGTAGTGGTCCCACGCCTTCGGGTTGAGCGAGAGCACGGCGGCCAGAGCTTCGTCGGCCGGGGGCGGCTCGCGGCGCAGGCCCAGGCGCGCCGCCCTCGCCCCGCGCGCGGCGCTGGCGGCGACCTCACGGGCGTCGGCCAGGTGCGCCCGTCGGCGGTCGGCGCCCGTCGGCTCGGCGATGCCCGTCTCGGGCTCGTAGTCGTGCTCGCGGAGCGTCCACCCGTTCGCTCGCTCGATGCTGCGGATCCAGGCGGGCGGCAGGTCGAGTGGGCTGGGCGACGCGGTGCCCACGGGGCGGGCCGCCTCCTGGAACCACGGGAAGGGCGGCAGGTCGCTGCCGCCGCCGTGGGCGGCGTGGTCGAGCACGGCCGCGTCCCAGTCCTCGCCCACGAACTCGAGCACGCGGCGCATCTCGGGCTCGGGTGTCGCCACCAGGTCCTCGAGGCGGACGGTGCACACGTCGCCCCCGAACCGCCCCACCGCCTTCACCTGCTGTGCACAGAAGAACGAATTGAGGCCGTGGCTGCTCGTGGCCCACGGCATCCTCGCCAGCGAGGCCACCACCCGCCGCGGATCGCGCACCACGTGCACGATGCGGGCGTCGGGGAAGTCGGCCACGATCTCGCGCAGGTGCTGGGCGTGGGCCGGGGTCTTGTCGCCGAAGCGCTCCTTGTCCCGGCCCTCCGCGGCGGTGCGCATGACGGCCGTGACCGCGTCGCGCCGGTTGGGGGCGGCAAGCAGGTGCAGTCGCCCGGTGACAGGCGAGAGGGGCACCCGGAGGAACGCGAACGAGAACGACCGGCGGTAGCGCTCGAACCAGGCCCGGCCGTCGCCGGCGAGCTTCTTTCCCCGGGGGTCGAGGTAGAACGACGCCTCGTGGGTCAGGTGGATGCGGGGGTGGGCGTTGAGCATGGCCCGCAGGAGCGACGTGCCCGAGCGACCGCTACCGACCACGAAGATCGGCGGGGAGGTACGATTCACCCGTCGATGCTTACCACGCGGCTCGCCGGTACCGGTGCGGGGCGAGCGGCGCCGCCACCACCCCGCGTGGTGAACAGCGTTCAGGCACGTTAACCTTGCTTCTTCGTAGAAGTCCGAGCGGACGGAATCGGCGCCACAGGCGGTCTAGGGGGTCTCTCCGGTGAGCAAGCACGACCATGATGCGATCGCCGGGGTGACCGCCTTCGAGCGGGCCGATCCCGCCGTGGTGGTGGCGCTCTGCCGTGCGGGCGCACTCGGGGTGCTCGACCTCGGCCACGATCCCCGAGCGGCCAGGGTGGCGCTGGACGAGGTGTGCCGCTGGACCGACCTGGCCTTCGGTGCCCGTGTTCCGGAGGCCGGCGCCTCCGACCCGGACGACCTCCCCGCCCAGGTGACCACCGTCATCGTCACCGCCGCCGAGGCCGTGACGGCATGGCAGGCCGAGGGCCGCCGGGTGCTGGTCGAGGTCCGGTCCCCCGAAGAGGCCACCGAGGCGGTCGCGGCCGGCGCCGGCGGCCTGATCGCGAAGGGGTCCGAGAGCGGTGGGCGCATCGGCGACCTGACCGCGTTCGTGCTGCTCCAGCGCCTCGTCGGCCTCACCGACCTGCCGATCTGGGTGCAGGGTGGCATCGGCATGCACACCGCCGCCGCCGCAGTCGCCGGGGGCGCCACCGGTGTTGTGCTCGACGCCCAGTTGGCGCTGGTGCGCGAAGCCACCCTGCCCGACGACGTTTGCCAGGCCGTGGGAGCGATGGACGGCAGCGAGACGGTGGTCGTCGGCGAGCACCGCGTGTTCACCCGCCCCGACCTGCCGGTCGCGTCGCTCGACCCCGACACGTCCGCCGAAACCGTCGCCGCCGCGCTCGGCGCCCACGGCCTTCGCACGGGGTACCTGCCCGTCGGCCAGGACGGCGCCTTCGCCCGGACCCTGGCCGACCGCTTCGGCACCGCGGGTGGGGTGGTCCAGGCGATCCGCCGGTCGATCGACGAGCACCTCGCCGCCGCGGCGGCCGATCCGCCCCTCGCCGAGGGCAATGCGCTGGCTCGGTCGCTTGGCACCCGCTACCCCATCGCCCAGGGCCCCATGACCCGGGTCAGCGATCGGGCCGCGTTCGCCGCCTCGGTGGCCGAGGGCGGTGGCCTGCCGTTCCTCGCCCTCGCCCTCATGAGCGGGCCCGAGGTGCGCGACCTCCTCGAGGAGACCGCGCCGTTGCTGGGCGAGCGCCCGTGGGGCGTGGGCGTGCTCGGCTTCGTGCCGCCCGAGATCCGCGAACAGCAGCTCGAGGTCGTCCACGACATCTGTCCGCCGGTCGCCCTCATCGCTGGTGGCCGGCCGTCCCAGGCGGCGCCCCTCGAGGCCGTGGGCATCGCCACCTACCTGCACGTGCCGTCGCCCGGCCTGCTCGACCTCTTCCTCAAGGAGGGCGCGCGCAAGTTCGTCTTCGAGGGCCGCGAGTGCGGCGGCCATGTCGGGCCCCGGTCGAGCTTCGCTCTCTGGGAGGCCCAGATCTCCCACCTGCTCGCCTTCGGTGCCACCGACGAGATGAGCGTGCTCTTCGCCGGCGGCGTCCACGACGACCGGTCGGCCGCCATGGTCGGCGCCATGGCCGCGCCCCTGGCCGAGCGGGGCGCCGGGGTCGGTGTGCTCATGGGCACGGCCTACCTCTTCACCGAAGAGGCGGTGGCGGGCGGCGCCATCCTGCCCGGCTTCCAGGACGCCGCGATCGGCTGCGAGCGCACCGTGCTGCTCGAGACCTCGCCCGGTCACGCCACCCGGTGCGTCGAGAGCGACTACGTGCGTGCCTTCGAGGCCGAGAAGCGCCGCCTGCTCGGCGAGGGTCACAGCGTGCAGGAGGCGTGGGCCGAGCTCGAGCAACTCAACCTCGGCCGTCTGCGCATCGCCACCAAGGGCGTCCGCCGTGACGGCGGGGCGCTCGTGCAGGTCGACGAGCCGGCCCAGCAGCGCGAGGGCATGTTCATGATCGGCCAGGCGGCCACGCTCCGCCACGAGGTCACCACGGTCGCCGCCCTGCACCACGAGGTCAGCGCCGGGAGCACCGAGCGCCTGGCGGCCCTGGCCCCCGAGGCGGCGCCCGAGGCGGGCGACCGTTCGCTCGACATCGCCATCATCGGCATGGCCGGCGTCTTCCCGGGCGCGGCCGACACGGCGCACTACTGGGCCAACGTGGTCGGCGGGGTGAACGCCATCACCGAGGTGCCCGCGGCCCGGTGGGACTCGGCGCGGTACTACGACCCCGACGCCTTCCTCAACGACGCCGGCCGCAAGACGCCGTCCAAGTGGGGCGGCTTCCTGCCCGAGGTGCCCTTCGACGCCCTCGCCTACGGCATACCGCCCACCTCGCTGTCGTCCATCGAGCCCGCCCAACTGCTCAGCCTCGAGATCGCCGCCCGGGCCCTCGCCGACGCGGGCTACGCCGACCGCGAGTTCGACCGCAGCCGGGCCTCGGTCGTCTTCGGCGCCGAGGGCGGCACCGACCTGTCCACCGCCTACGGCTTCCGCTCGCTGTTCCAGACCTACGTCGGCGGGTTGCCCGAGGCCCTCCACGACTACCTGCCGTCCTACACCGAGGACTCGTTCCCCGGCCTGCTCACCAACGTGATCGCCGGTCGCATCGCCAACCGGCTCGACCTCGGCGGCTCGAACTACACCGTCGACGCCGCCTGCGCCTCGGCCCTGGCCGCCATCGACGTGGCCTGCAAGGAGCTGGTGGCCGGCACGAGCGACGTGGTGCTGGCCGGCGGGGCCGACCTGCACAACGGCATCAACGACTACCTGCTCTTCTCGAGTGTCCACGCACTGTCGGCGTCCGGGCAGTGCCGCACCTTCGACGCCGACGCCGACGGCATCACCCTCGGCGAGGGCGTCGGTTGCGTGGTGCTGAAGCGCCGGGTCGACGCCGAGCGCGACGGCGACCGCATCTACGCCGTCCTGTCGGGCATGGCCGCGTCGAGCGACGGTCGCCACCTCGGCCTCACCGCGCCGCGCAAGGAGGGCCAGCGGCTCGCCCTCGAGCGGGCCTACGACCAGGCGGGCGTGTCGCCGGCCGACGTCGGGCTCATCGAGGCCCACGGCACCGGGACGGTCGTGGGCGACCGCACCGAGCTCGCCACCCTCACCGAGGTGTTCGGCGAGGCGGGCGCCGCAGCCGGGGCGTGCAGCCTGGGCTCGGTGAAGAGCCAGATCGGCCACACCAAGTGCGCCGCGGGCGTGGCCGGGCTCATCAAGGCGGCCGAGGCCGTGTACCGCGGGGTCCGGCCCCCCACCCTCAACATCGAGCACCCCACCGACTACTACGACTCGGAGACGAGTCCGTTCCGGTTCGACGACGTCGCCCGGCCGTGGGCCGACCACGACCGGGTCGCGGGCGTGAGCGCCTTCGGTTTCGGCGGCACCAACTTCCACGCGGTGGTCGCCTCCTACGGCGGCGCGCCGGGCCCCACCCACGGCCTCGACGAGTGGCCGGCCGAGCTGTTCTGCTTCCGCGGTGCCGATCGGGCCGAGGCCCTGGCCGAGATCGACGCGGTCGAGGCGTCGTTGGCCGCCGACCGCGGTCGCACCCGTCCCCTTCTGCTCCGCGACCTGGCCCGCGCCCAGTTCGACCGCGCCGCCCGCGCCACGGGGCCGGTCCAGGTGGCCGTGGTGGCCGACGACCTCGACGACCTCGCGGCCAAGCTGACGCTCGCGCGGGCCTTCACCCCCGACCGTGCCGGCGTGTTCGTGCCCGGCGACGACGCCGACGCCCTGGGTGGCCAGGTGGCCTTCCTGTTCCCCGGGCAGGGCAGCCAGCGCCCGGGCATGCTGCGCGACCTCTTCGTGGCGTTCCCCCGCCTCCAACGGCACCTGCAGGCGCCCTACACGGACCTGATGTTCCCGCCCGCCGCCCATTCGAAGGACGAGGCGGCGGCGCAGAAGGCCGCGGTCACCGACACACGGGTCGCCCAGCCCACCCTCGGCATCGCGGGGCTCGCCATGGCCGAGTTGCTCGCCACCGTGGGGGTGACGCCGGACGTGGCCGGCGGCCACAGCTACGGCGAGCTGGTGGCACTGTGCGCGGCCGGTGCCATCGCCGAGGCCGACCTGGCCGGGCTGAGCGAGGCGCGTGCCGTCTCGATCCTCGACGCGGCCGGCGACGATCCGGGAGCGATGGCGGCGGTCGCCGGTGCTGCGGGCGAGGTCCGCGACCTGCTCGACGGCGGGTCGGGTGTGGTGGTGGCCAACGACAACGCACCGGGCCAGGCCGTGATCTCCGGCCCCACCGACGCCGTCGAGGCGGCCCTCGCCCGGCTCGCGGAGGCGGGCCTCAAGTCCAAGCGCCTGCCGGTGGCCTGCGCCTTCCACAGCCCGGTCGTCGCGGGTGCCCGCGTCGCGCTCGGCGAGGCCCTCGCCGCGGTCGACATCGCCGCGCCGGCGCTGCCGGTGTGGGCGAACAGCAGCGCCGAGCCCTACCCGTCGTCGCCCGACGACGTGCGGGCCATCCTCGCCGGCCAGGTCGCCGAGCCCGTCCGGTTCACCGAGCAGATCGAGGCCATGCACGCCGCCGGGGCCCGGGTGTTCGTCGAGGCGGGGCCCGGCCGGGTGCTCACCCAACTGGTGGGCAAGATCCTGGGCGACCGTCCCCACGTGGCCGTGGCCTGCGACGTGTCGGGCGAGAACGGTCTCCGCCGCTTCCTGTGCGCGCTGGCGCAGCTCGCCACCAGCGGGGTCGAGGTCGACCTCGCGCCGCTGTTCGCCGGTCGCGACGCCGACGCCGGGCGCCTCGCCGCCACCGGCCGCGCCGCGGGGTGGACCGTGAACGGCCACCTCGTCCGGTCGGCGGACGGCGCGGTCGTGCCGGGCAGCCTCCAGCCGGTCGACCAGGTGCCTCCCGTGCTCCTGGCCGCCGCCCCCACTGCCGCGTCAACCACGGGGGGCGACCGCGATGTCGCCGTGCTCGAGTACCTGCGCGGCACCCGTGAGCTCATGGCCGCCGAGCGCGAGATCATGTTGCGCTACCTGGGCGGCACCGCCGAGCCGGCCGCCCCGCTGCTGCCCGCCGCGTCGGCAGGGGTGACCGCAGGAGTGGCAGCCAGGGGGGCATCGCCCATCGAGGCGACGGCCACCGACGCCGCAGCCCCGCCGCCGTCCCCCCGCGAAGCCCTCTCGACCGATGACGTCATGGCCGCGGTGCTGGCCATCGTGAGCGAGCGCACCGGCTACCCGCTCGACATGCTCGACCCCGACCTCGACCTCGAGGCCGATCTCAGCATCGACTCGATCAAGCGCATCGAGATCGTCGGCGAGCTCGCCGACCGGGTCGGGCTGCCCGGCGCCGACGAGGGCAGCATCGACGAGTCCGTCGTCGAGGAGCTGGCCCAGCTCAAGACCCTGCGAGGCATCGTCGACTGGATCGGGTCGCTCGGCGACGACGAGGAAGGCGGGGCGCCCGCGACGGCCGACGACGTCGACGGCACCGCGGTGGCCGAGTCGCCCGCCGATGAGCCCGACGCGGTCGTCCCCGAGTCCACTCGCCGGTATGTCGTCGAGGTCGTCGAGGTGGACGAGATGGAAGAGGTGGACGAGGTGGACGGCACCGACCAGGTGCCCTCCCGCGAGCCCCCGGTCCTCGTCGGCCAGACGCTCGGCATCGTCGATGACGGCCGCGGCATCGCCCTCCACCTGGCCACGCTGCTCGAGGAGCGTGGTGCCACGGTTCGCCTGCTGGGTCCCGACGAGGCCGTGGGCGCGGTCGACGCCCTCGTCCACCTGGCCGCCCTCGCCCCCGGGGGCGAGTTGCGCATGTCCGACCTGTTCCGGCAGGTCCAAGAGGCGGTTATCGCCGGAACGGCCTCGCTGATCGTGGCCACCGGCATGGGCGGCGGGTTCGGCACCGGGCCGGGTCCCGACGACCACGACGGCATGCCACGAGGCAGCGGCGCCCACGGTCTGGCCCGCACCGTCGCCCGTGAGTTCCCGGACTGTCGGGTGCGGGCGGTCGACCTCGACCCGAAGGATGACCCCAACCGCCTCGCCGAGCACCTGCTGGCCGAGCTCACGTCGGTCGACGACCTCGTCGACGTGGGTCGCACCAACGGCACGCGCCAGACCCTGCACGTCGTGCCCGCCGAGCTCGGTGACGAGGCCGCGGACGGCCCGCCCCTGTTGGGGCCCGACTCGGTGGTGCTGCTCACGGGCGGTGCCCGGGGCATCACCGCCCGGGTGGCGGTGGCCCTCGGCCGCGAGGGTTGCGGCCACATCGAGCTGCTGGGGCGCTCCCCCCTCCCCGATGCCGCCGAGGACCAGGCCACCGCGGCGGCGTCCGACGTGCCGTCGCTGCGCCGGGCGCTGATCGACCAGGGGCTCAAGGACCCGGCCGCCATCGAGGCGACCTGCGCCCGCCTTCTCGCCGAGCGCGAGATTCGGGCCACGATGGGCGCCCTCCACGACCTCGGGGTCGAGGTCGGCTACCACCCGGCCGATGTCCGAGACGCGGAGGCCCTCGAGGCCGTCGTGGCGGACGTGTACGCCCGGCACGGTCGCCTCGACGGGGTGGTGCACGGCGCCGGCGTGCTCGAGGACCGCTTCATCCGGGACAAGACCGTCGAGTCGTTCGACCGGGTGTTCGGCACCAAGGTGGCCGGTGCCCGCACCCTGGTGCGCGTCCTTCGCCCCGATGTGGGCTTCGTCGTGCTGTTCGGGTCGATCGCCGGCGTCTTCGGCAATCGCGGGCAGGTCGACTACGCGGCCGCCAACGACGCGCTCGACACCCTCGCCCGAGCCGCAGGGCCGCGATTCGAGGGTCGGGTCGTGAGCGTCGACTGGGGGCCGTGGGCGGGCACCGGCATGGTGTCGGCCGAGCTCGAGCGGGAGTACGCCCGTCGGGGGATCGGTCTCATCGAGCCCGACGACGGCGTGGCCTGCCTGCTGCGCGAGCTGCGCTCGGGGCGCGACGACGCCCAGGTGGTGCTGATGCGCGCGCTGCCCGAACACCTGCATGGGTGACCGTCCCGCGGGTGCCGGCGGTACCACCGGTACCACCGGAGCGGACGGCATCGCCATCGTGGGGATGGGGGCGATGTTCCCCGGCGCGCCCGACCTGACCACGTACTGGAACAACATCGTCGGCGGGGTCGACGCCATCACCGAGGTGCCCGCCGCCCGTTGGGAGTCGTTCTTCTACGACCCCGAGTCCTATCACCCCGAATTCGCCGCGCCCGACCGGGTCTACTGCAACCGGGGCGGGTTCGTCGACGCCTTCGCCTCGTTCGACGCAACGGCCTTCGGCATCATGCCGGTCACGGTCGAGGCGGCCGAGCCCGACCAGTTGCTCGCCCTGAAGGTCGCGGCTGCGGCCATCGACGACGCCGGCGGCGACGCCAGCCTCGGCGACCCCGAGCGGGTGGGGGTGATCGTGGGGCGCGGGGGCTACTTCACCCCCGGCATGGCCCGGTTCGACCAGCGGGTGCGCGTGGCCCAGCAGTTGGTCGAGAGCCTGCGCGACCTGGTGCCCGGCATCACCGAGGCCAAGCTGGCCGAGGTCAAGAGCGCCTTCCAGGACCAGCTCGGCCCGTCCCGCCCCGAGGCGGCCATCGACCTCGTGCCCAACCTGGCCGCCTCGCGGATCGCCAACCGTCTCGACCTCCAGGGGCCGGCCTACACCGTCGACGCCGCGTGCGCGAGCTCGCTGGTGGCAGTCGACCTGGCCGTCCAGGAGCTGCGCTCGGGCCGCTGCGACGCGGTCGTGGCGGGAGGCGTGCACCACTGCCACGACGTGGCCTTCTGGGCCGTCTTCTCGCAGCTCCGGGCCCTGAGCCCCAGCGAGGCGATCCGGCCCTTCGACCGCGCGGCCGACGGGCTCCTGATCGGTGAGGGCACCGGCATGGTGGTGCTGAAGCGCCTCGCCGACGCCGAGCGCGACGGTGACCGTGTGTACGCCGTGCTCCGGGGCACCGGCGTGGCCAGCGACGGTCGGGCGTCGAGCGTGATGAAGCCGAGGGTCGACGGTCAGCTGCTGGCCCTCGAACGCGCCTGGCGGGCATCGGGCCTCGACCCCGCGACCGTGGGCCTGGTGGAGGCGCACGGGACGGCCACGCCGGTGGGCGACGACGCCGAGCTCGACACCCTGGCCCGCTTCTTCGGCCCCGCTCCCAACGGCCAACGGGCGGTCGTCGGCTCGGTGAAGTCGATGATCGGGCACACCATGCCCGCCGCTGGTGCGGCGGCCCTCATCAAGACGGCGCTGGCCCTGCACCACGGGGTGCTGCCCCCCACCCTCCACTGCGACGACCCGCACCCCCGCATGGCCACCACACGCTTCCGGCCGCTCTCCGAGGCCGAGCCGTGGGTCACGCCGGCCGACGGCTCCCGGCGGGCCGGCGTGAACGCCTTCGGCTTCGGCGGCATCAACGCCCACCTGGTGCTCGAGGCATGGGCCGCCCCACCCGGCGCCACTCCACCCGGTGCCACTCCACCCGGCGCCACTCCACCCGTTTCCGTGTCCGAAAGGGCCGTGATCACGGCCGATTCAGACGCGAAAGCAGCCGATGGGGTCGAGCGGGTGGTGCTGTTGGCGGCCGACGACGCCGAGGGGCTGCTCGCCCTGCTCGACGACGACGCCATCCTGGTCGACCGCGACGACGCCGCTTCGGGGAGGGCGACGAGCGGGGACCAGGCGTGGCGGCTGGCGATGGTGGCGCCCGACGCCCGGCGCCTCGAGCTCGCCCGCAAGGTCGTGGCCCGAGGCACCCCCTGGCACGGGCGCAACGACGTGTGGTTCTCGAACGCCGGGCTCATCACCAACGGGGGCAAGGTGGCCTTCGTCTTCCCGGGCGTCGAGCCCGAGTTCGCCCCGCGGGTCGCCGACGTGGCCCGCCACTTCGACCTTCCGCTCGGCGACCTCGACCACGGCGGCGCGTTGGGCCTCCACGGTGCCGGCATCATCGCCGTCGGCCGTCTGCTCGACGCCGCGCTCGGCCGCATGGGTATCCGCCCGGACCTCGTGGCGGGGCACTCGATCGGCGAGTGGAACGCCATGATCGCTGCCGACCTCATCCCCGCCGGGGGGGTGGACGACTTCATCGAGTCGGTGGACACCGACGACGTCGACGTGCCGGGGGTCGTCTTCGCCGCGCTCGGGTGTGGTGCGGACGCGGCCGAGGCCGCCCTGGGCGACCTGCCCGACATCGTGGTCTCGCACGACAACTGCCCGCACCAGTCCATCGTCTGCGGCTCCGAGGCCAGCGTGGCCCAGGTGATCGCGCAGCTCCGGGGCGAGCGGGTGCTGGCCCAGGAGCTGCCGTTCCGCTCGGGCTTCCACTCGCCGATGCTGGCCCCCTACGTCGACCCGGTGCGCGAGGCCACCGCCCGGGTGCCGCTCCAGGCCCCCCGGGTGCCGGTCTGGTCGGCCACCACGGCGGCGCCCTACCCGGACGAGCCCGAGGCGGTCCGCGATCTGGTGATCCGTCACCTGCTCGAGCCGGTGCGGTTCCGTGAGCTGGCCCTGCGCCTGCACGACGACGGTGTCCGGGTGTTCGTCCAGGTGGGGGTGGGCAGCCTGGTGGGCTTCCTCGACGACACCCTGAAGGGCCGCGAGCACCTCACCATCGCCGCGGCGGGCCCCCGGCACGATGGCCTCGACCATCTCCGGCGGGTCGCCGCCGCGCTCTGGGCCGAGGGCGCGAGCCCGCACTTCGACGGGCTGCCGATGGCGTCGCCCCCGGCGGCCACCGTCACCCAGGGCGCCGTCACCCCTGGTGCCGGTGTGCGTGGCGGCGACGCGCGTCCCGGGGCCGGTGTCCCGCTGGCGCTCGGGGCGCCGCTGGTGCATCTCGGGCCCGGTGTCCGCCTCGACCTCGGTTCCGGGGCGATCGGTGAGCTCGGCGACCTGCTCGCCGCCGACGCCCACGGCGGGTCGCCGGCCGCCCATCCGGTGCTCGCCGAGTTCGACGCCGCCCTCCGTGAGGCCGGCGCCGCGGGCGCCGACGTCGTCAGCGCCTGGCGCGCCGCCGGCCCCGTCGCGCCTGCCGCCCCGGCCGCACCCGGTGGGCAGCCCGCGGCCGAGCCGTCGCCCGGCACGCTCACCGAGACCCGCACCCTGTCGATGGCGTCGATGCCGTTCCTCATCGACCACCGCTTCTACCGCCAGCGGGACGACTGGGACGACGTCAGCGACCTGTTCCCGGTCGTCCCCATGACCTGCACCCTCCAGCTCTTCCAGGAGGTGGCGGCTCGGCTCATGCCCGGCCGGGTGGTCGTGGGCCTCGAGCACGTGCGGGCCCTGCGCTGGCTCGCCGTCGAGCCGCCCATCGAGATCACGATCAACGCGGCGGTCACCGGCCCGGACCGGGTGCGGGTGAGCGTGGAGGGCTTCTCGCGGGGCACGGTCGTCTTCGCCGACGAGCGCCCCAGCCCTCCCGAGCCCGACGACACCCCGCTCGAAGGGGCGAGCGTGTGGGGGCCGACCGCATGGGACCTCTACAACGACCGCTGGGCCTTCCACGGGCCGCAGTACCAGGGCGTCACCGAGATCGGGCCGCTCGGGCCGACTGGGGTGCGGGGCACCATCGAGGCCCTGGCTGCGCCCGGCGCCCTGCTCGACGGCGCCGGCCAGCTCGTCGGGCACTGGGTGGCCATGCACACCGAGGTCGACCGCCTGGCCCTGCCGAGCGTGATCGAGCACATCCGGTTCTTCGGCCCCCACCCGCCTCCGGGTGACCGGTTCACCTGCACGGTCCGGGTCGGCGAGCTCACCGACGCCTTCGTCCGGGCCGACCTCGAGCTGGTCGACGCCGACGGCCGGGTGTGGGCCCAGATAGACAACTGGCAGGACACCCGGTTCGACACCGACGACGTGGTGTTCCCCATGCTGCGCGACCCCGACGAGGAATGCATCTCGCAACGGCGCCCCGGGGGCTGGTTCCTCGCCACCGAGCATTGGCGCAACTCGGCCTCGCGCGAGCTCATGATGCGGCGCTACCTCAACCACCGCGAGCGCCCCACCTACGAGGGCCTGAACCCCAAGGCGCAACGTCAGTGGCTGCTCGGTCGCATCGCGGTGAAGGATGCCGTCCGCCGGTGGCTGTGGGACCACGGCGCCGGGCCGCTGTTCCCCGCCGAGATCACGGTGGGCAACGACGATTCCGGTCGGCCCGTGTTGGAGGGCCCGGGGACCGACGGGCTGCGCGTGTCGCTGGCCCACACCGAGTGGGCGGCGGCGGCGATCGTGGCGGACCGCGGTGACGTCGGCATCGACATCGAGGTGGACGCGGCGCGCCACGACCGGTTCGCCTCGCTCGTGCTCACCGAGGACGAGGCCGCGATGGTGCCGCCCTCGGGCCCGGACCGGGACCTGGCGCTCACCCGTCTCTGGACGGTGAAAGAGGCGATGGGCAAGGCTGGGGGTCGGGGCCTCGAAGGCCGTCCGCGTGCCATCGAGGCCACGCGGGTCGACGGAGACCGGTTCTGGGTCGGCGACGTCCCGTTCGACACCGAGGTGGTGGCCACCGCCGCCGACGGCCCGCGGTACGTGGTGGCGTGGACCGTGCAACCCAACGACGAGAGGGCCTAGACAATGAGTGACGCTGCGGAGCGGAGCGGAGCAGCAGAGGCCGAGGTCCTGGCTGCGATCACCGAGATGTTGCTCGTGGTGATCGGGGAGGACGAGCTGCTCATGGTCGACGAGGTCACCATGGCCACGTCGTTCAACGAGGACCTCGAGCTCGAGAGCATCGAGTTCGTGGCCTTGGCCGAGGAGCTCCAGACCCGCTACGGCGAGAAGGTCGACTTCGTGGGGTGGATCGCCGACCTCGAGCTGGACCAACTCGTGGCCATGACGGTCGGCGAGCTGGTCGACTTCGTCGCCGGATGCCTCACCGCCGAGCCGGAGGCGGGCTGAGGCGTGCCGTTCGTCGAGGCCCGGGGGCTGCGCTTCCACGTCCAGGAGCTGGGGAGCGGTCCGCCCGTGGTCATGATCCACGGGCTGTTCACCGGCAGCCTCGCCTCGTGGTGGTTCACCGCCGCGCCCACGCTGGCGCGCCACCACGCGGTCCGTCTCCTCGACCTTCGCGGCCATGGCCTCAGTGACTGCCCGCCCGGCGGCTACGACACGGCCACCATGGTCGACGACGTGTTGGCCCTGACCGCCGACCTCGAGCCGTTCGCGGTGGTCGGGCACAGCTACGGCGCGCTGCTCGGGCTACGCCTGGCCCTGGCCCATCCCGACCGGGTCACCCGGCTGGCGTGCGTCGAGGCGCCGTTGGTCCCCATGGGGGGTCGCGAGCCCGATGCCGAGCGCGATGCCCCGTCGTCCGAAGCGGGCGACACCGAGCGGAGACTGCTCACCGAGACCACCGTCCTGGCCGACCTTCGGGCCGAGCCCGCCGTCACCGACGGCGACCTGCGCGCGGTCACGGTGCCGTTGCTGTTCGCGTTCGGGTCACGCTCGTGGTGCGCCCCGGCGGCCGAACGGGTGCGACGGGTGCTGCCGTCGGCCGCCTGCGAGGTGCTCGAGGGCGGGCACGCGATCCACCTCGACGCCCGGCGTGCCATCGCCGACCTGCTCAGCGGCTTCCTCACCGACGACGCCGGCCTCGTCACGGAGCACGTCCCCTATGGCTGATGTCGTCGCCAACGGCGTGCGCTTCAACGTGTCCCATCTGGGCGCGGGCGACCAGACCGTCGTGTTCCTCCACGGGCTGGTCCTCGACAACCTGTCGAGCTTCTACTACACGCTCGCCAACCCCATGGCCCTCGAGGCCGAGGTCTACCTGTACGACATGCGCGGTCACGGGCGGTCCGAGCGCCCGCCCACCGGCTACACGGTCGGGGACTCGGTCGGCGACCTCGACGCCCTGCTCGACGAGTTGGGCGTCGACCGCCCGGTGCACCTCATCGGCAACAGCTACGGCGGCGTGGTGGGCCTCGGCATGGCCATCACCCACCCCGACCGGGTGGCGGGCCTGGCGCTCATCGAAGCCCACTTCGCGGTCGAGGGGTGGGGCCTCCACATGGCCGGCAGCCTGGCCCTGGCTGCGTTCGGGCTCGACGACGACGACCTGCGGAAGAGGCTCGAGGAGCAGGGCGGGCGCAAGCTGAACCGACTCGCGCGCAACGCCGAGTCGCTCATCTACGACACCACCTTGCTCGACGACCTCCAAGCCGTGAAGCCCTTGCCCCGGGAGGCGCTGGCGGCGCTGTCGTGCCCGGTGCTGGCGTTCTACGGCGAGCACTCCGACCTGCTCGACCGGGCGCGCGACCTCGACGACCTGGTACCCGACTGCGACCTGCGCATCCTGCCGGACTGCAGCCACTCGGTGCTGCTCGAGGCCACCGCGGAGCTGAAGGCCACGCTCATCCCGTGGGTCCACGGCGACCCGGTGCCGCCGTTTCCTGCGGCCCCGGTGCGTTAGCCGTGGCCCGGTTCCTCTTCGTCGTCCCACCCCTGCAGGGCCACACCAACCCCACCGTGTCGGTGGCCCGCGAGCTGGCCGACCGTGGTCACCAGGTCGCCTGGGCGGGCGAGCCCAGCGTGGTGCGCCCCCTGCTGGCCCCCGACGCCACCTTCTTCCCCGCGCCCGAGCGGCTCCCCGAGACCATGGAGGACGCCCTCCGCCACCGGGCCGAAGGCCTGCGCGGGGCGCCGGCCCTGAAGTTCCTGTGGGAGGAGGCGCTGTTCCCCCTGGCCGAGGCCATGCAGGGCCCGCTCGACGACGCGGTCGACCGGTTCGCCCCCGACGTGATGGTGGTCGATCAACAGGCGGTCGGAGGCGCCATCGTGGCCCGGCGACGGGGGCTGGCCTGGGCGACGTCGGCCACCACCTCGGCCGAGTTCAGCGAGCCGTTCGCCCTCATCCCCAAGGTCGGCGAATGGGTGGCGGACTCGCTCGTCGACCTGCAGGTGCGCCTCGGGGTCGAACAGGACCGGGCACGCCAGGTCGACCTCCGGTTCTCCGACCAGCTCGTGCTCGCCTTCACGGCGGCGGGCCTGGTGGGCGACGTCGACCGGTTCCCCGGGCACTACCACTTCGTGGGGCCGTCCACCCACGCCCGCGCCGAGACCGCCGAGTTCCCGTGGGACTGGCTCGACCCGGGCCGCCCCCACGTGCTGGTGTCGCTCGGCACCGTCAACCAGACGGCCGGCGGGCGCTTCTTCGGCGTCGCCGTCGAGGCCCTGGCCGAGCTCCCGGTGCAGGGCATCGTCGTCGCCCCACCCGAGCTGGTCGCGTCGGTGCCCGACAACGTGGTGGTCCGCCCCTTCGTGCCCCAGTTGGCGCTGCTCGAACAGGTCCAGGCGGTCGTCACGCACGCGGGGCACAACACCACCTGCGAAGCGCTCGCCCACGGCATCCCGCTCGTGGTCGCCCCCATCCGCGACGACCAGCCCATCGTGGCCCAGCAGGTGGTGTCCGCCGGTGCGGGCGTGCGGGTGAAGTTCGGTCGCGTCCAGCCGGTGCAGCTCCGTCAGGCCATCGATTCGGCGCTCACCGATCCGGGCCTGCGCGACGGGGCCAAGGCCGTGCAGGCATCGTTCGCTGCCGCCGGGGGCGCTCCCCGTGCCGCCGACCATCTCGAGAGGCTCGCCCCATGACCCGTGCCACCAAGCGCCCGTCCCGCCATCGCCTGCTCAAGGCGCTCCTGGGCGCGCTCATCGCGTACCTCGTGACCGACGCCCTGCGCTCCCGGCGCCGGCTCAGGGCCTTGGCGACCCTCACCGCCAGCGACGAGCCGGTGGCCCCCGAGCACCGCTTCCTCACCGCCGAGGGGGTCGCCGTCGACGAGGCCACCCGCCGGGCCGCCAGCGCCCACGCCCGTCGTGAGGGCCTCGAGGTGGTCGACCTGGTGCCGGCCGACCTGCCGACCGAGGAGGCCCTGGAGCTGGCCGCCCTCGTCGACCCGGGGACCTTCCGGGCGGCACGCCTGGCCCCGGGACGGGGCGCGTTCCGTGCCCTGCTGGCCACCGCCGACGTGCTCGACCGGGCCGAGATCGACGCGGCCGACGAGCTCGACCCGGTGGCCATGGCGGCCGCCACGATCGAGCTCAAGCGCTTCTCCCCGGTCGGCTGCGACCTGGCGGTCGCCCCCGGGCTCACGGTCCGCCCGGTCGACCTCGACAAGCGCCTGGCCTTCATCCGCTCGATGTTCAACGCCGCCACCCCGGCGGTGGTCGCCATGCCGGTCCTCCAATGGGCGGCCATCGGGGCCGGCCTGGCCCTGGCCCCGCCGTGGGGCCTGGCCGCCCTCGGCGCGTACTGCGCCCAACCGCTGCTGGCCCTCTCGGGGTCGCCGCTGCATCCCCGCGACCTGGGACGGGGGGCGGGGCTGCGGATCGCGCTCGAGCCCGTGCGCTGGGTGCGCACCGTCACCGGCGGCTGGAGCCCACCGCCCGAGCCGGACCCGGTCGAGTCTCGGCGCCCGTGGTACGACGAGCAGCTGGCCGGGGGCCTCGACCGGTTCTTCGAGGAGCGCCGGCCCGACTGCCCCCTCTGCGGCTCCACCGACCTGTCGGTGCGCCTGCGGACCACCGACGTGCTCCAGCACAAGCCCGGCGAGTTCAGCCTCGAGCAGTGCGGCGGCTGCGGGGTGATCTTCCAGAACCCCCGCCTGTCGGTCGAGGGGCTCGACTTCTACTACCGCGACTTCTACGACGGCCTGGGCGAGGAGTTCACCGAGTTCATCTTCGGGGCGACCGACCGGTCGTACCTGGGCCGAGCCGAGATGATGGCGGGCCGGGCCGAGCCCGAGCGTTGGCTCGACGTCGGGGCGGGCCACGGGCACTTCTGCCTGGTCGCACGCGACCGGTGGCCCGACACCCGCTTCGACGGGCTCGACCTGAGCGACAGCATCGACGAGGCGGCGCGTCGCGGGTGGGTCGACCACGGCTACCGCGGCCTGTTCCCCGAGCTCGCGACCGACATGGCCGACACCTACGACGTGGTGAGCATGCACCACTACCTCGAGCACACCCGCGAGCCGCTCGACGAGCTTGATGCCGCGGCGGTCGCGCTGCATCCCGGCGGCCACCTGCTCATCGAGCTCCCCGACCCCGAGAGCGTCTTCGGGCGCCTGGTCGGGCGGTGGTGGATCCCGTGGTTCCAGCCCCAGCACCAGCACCTGCTGCCCATCGCCAACCTGGAGGAGGCTCTGGTCAGCCGCGGCTTCGAGGTGGTGGCCCGCGACCGGTCGGCGGCCCACCAGACGGTCGACATGGTCATCGCCGTCTGGCTGTGGCTCAACTCGCTGGTGCCGGCCGATGCGCCCTGGGTGCCGAGGGGCTCACCGTTCAACCCGGCGCTGCGGGTGCTCGTCATCGCCGCGGGCGCCCCGCTCCTCGCGCTGGCCGCCGTGGCCGACCAGGTGGCCAACGTGGTGATGAAGCGCCGCAACCTGGGCAACACCTACCGGGTGCTCGCCCGCCTTCCCGAGGCCCCTGACGCGCCTGCGGGCTGAACGACCCCGAGGTCCGATATGCTGGGGACCGAGGCGAGACTCCCGCGAGGGTCCCTCGTGGGGTCGTGCGTGATCACCGACCAGAGGCGTGGGCCAGTTGCCGACGCGTCGGGTGGGTCACTCGACCGCCGGCATGGCGGGCGGGTGAGAGCACGTGCAACCGTGGGCATGTTCGTGCCCGCTGACGAAGCGGAGTGAGATTGTCGAGAGACGATTGCCGATAGAGACCGTGATGGCCGACCCGGCGCAGTCCGGACCGGCGCTGACCGACCCGGTGGCGTTCCACGCGCTGGTCGAGGCCGAGGCAGACGGCCGTGCCACCGATGCCCAGATCGCCGCGCTCGAAGCCGACCGGGTGCGCTGGCAGGATGTCGTCGAGGACCTGTTGGACGAGGTCGAGGACGGCCTCGCCTCGGTGCGGTCGCTGGCCGGGCCCGAGCGGGCCCAGGTGGTCGCCGACTTCGAGGCCGAGCGGACCGCGCTGCTCGCGGCCTTCCGCCGGGCCGCGGGCCTGCCTCCCGAGGCCGAGACCGATCTCGATCTCGACGAGGACGCCGGGGCAGACGGGCCGGCGGCGAACGACGGCGTCGCCCGGCTCCAGCTGTCCTGGTCGGCCGGGCGGCTCGTGGCGTGGGCCGCGGGCGCAGGGGCCGCCCCGCTCGACCGTGCCGGCCTCAGCGATCTGCTCGACGCCGTGGCGGCCGGGTCGCCACCCTGGGCACCCCACGCCTCGGTGCCCGTCCCGACGGGCCCGGCGGCTGCGGCGCTGGCCGTGCCGGTGGGGGACATCCTCGGGTGGCTCGCCGCCGTGGGCGATCGACCGGACACCCAGCTCGGGGCCAGCGTGCGGTGGTTCTCGGCCGTGACCGTCTGGGCGGTGGAACTGGTCGCCCGGGGCTCGATGGTGCCGTTGCTCAAGCAGAAGCGGAAGCGCCGGGGCTCGGCCGACAAGACCCGCCTCGTCCACGTCCGTTGGACGCCGGCGCTGGTCGACGCCAACCGGCTGGCCGGTTTCGCCCGGGCGATGCCGGGGTCGGTGCGGGCCGTGGCCTCGTCGGCCGAGGCGCGTGACGTCACCACGCTCGTGCTCACGGCGATGGTCGACGCGATCTGCCGCCAGGCCGCCCAGATGGTGGTCGTCGCGGCGCCGCCACCGGCGGTGAACCGCCCGGCCGAGGTGGCCGAGGCCTTCCTCACCCGCCTCGACGGCAGCGAGTTCACGGCACCGCCCACGGTGGCGGGCGATGTCGCCGGCCAGATCGACCGGTGGGCGAAGCCCGTGGTCAATCCCTCGACCCGTCAGATCGTGGTGCAGCTCGACCCGCCCGACAGCGGTGGCGCCTGGCACCTCAAGGTCCTCGCCCCGGGCCCCGACCGCCGGCTGGTCTCGGTCGACGTCGCCCTCGTCAACGCCGGGTCGAAGCGTCGCGAGCTCGAAGCCGACCTGGGGCGGCTCGAGCGCCTGCTGCCCGAGCTCAACCGCCTGGGAAGCCATCGACGCGGCGACGTGATCCTGAGCCAGGACGAGGCGTGGCAGCTCATGTCGGTCACGGGCCGGGCGCTCATCGGCGCCGGTTTCGACGTCCGGGTGCCGGCCATGTCCCCCCGCAAGCTCACGCCCACGCTGCGACTCGACAGCGATCCCTCCACGCCTTCGAGCAGTGGGGCGGGCCAGCTCTCGCAGGTCCGCTGGTCGGTGCTCTTCGACGATGTCGAGCTCACCGCGGCCGAGATCGCCGCGCTGGCGGCCGAGGCCCGGCCCCTGGTGCGGTCGGGCGGCCGGTGGGTGGCGGTCGAGCACGCCGACCTCGAAGCCGCTGCCGCCGCCCTCGAGGAGCGTGCCGGCGACGACACCCTCACGGGCGCGCAGATGCTGCGGTACGCCCTCGGCCTGGAGGGCACGCCCCTCGCGGGCGGGATCAACGTCCAGGGCGCCAGCTGGGCCACCGACCTGTTGCGCCAGGCGTCGCAGGTGTCCACCGAACCGGCGCCCGCCCCCGAGGGCTTCGTCGGCGAGCTGCGCAGCTATCAGCGCGAGGCGCTGGCATGGCTGGGCTTCCTCGACTCGGTGGGCCTCGGCGGGTGCCTCGCCCTCGACATGGGGCTGGGCAAGACGCCCACCATGCTCGCCCACCTGCTCCGCACCGCGAAGGACGGCCCCACCCTGGTCATCGCCCCGCCCGCGGTCGTGACGAACTGGGCGGGCGAGGCCCGGAAGTTCACCCCCGACCTCCGCGTGGTGGTCCACCATGGCGCCAGCCGGTCGTCCTCCACCGAGCTGGCGGCCGAGGTCGAGGCGGCCGACGTGATCATCACCACCTACGGCACCGCCGTTCGTGACGTCGAGGCCCTCGGCGCCATCGAGTGGAGCCAGATCGTCCTCGACGAGGCCCAGGTGATCAAGAACCCGACCAGCGAGACCGCGCAGCTGCTGCGGCGGATCCCCGCCCGCACCCGCGTGGCCCTCACCGGCACGCCGATCGAGAACGGCCTCGGCGACCTGTGGGCGATCCTCGACTTCACCAACCCGGGCCTCGTCGGCCAGCGCTCGGCGTTCGTCACGCACCTGTCGACCGATCGTGACGCCACCCGGCAGGAGGGCGAGGACGCCATGCGCGCCCTCAACGGCGTCCTGGTGTTCCGTCGCACGAAGGACGAGCCGGTCATCGCCGCCGAGCTCCCCGACCGCATCGACGAGATCGACCACTGCTCGATGAGCGCCGAGCAGATCGGCCTCTACCAGGCGGTCATCGACCAGCTGCTCCTGAAGGCCGACGGCGCCGAGTCCACCAAGGGCCACGTGTTCGCGGCCATCACGGCCCTGAAGCAGATCTGCAACCACCCCTCGTCCTACACCGGCGACGCCGATGCGCTCGCCGGGCGCTCGGGCAAGCTCGCCCGGCTCGAGGAGATCGTCGAGGCGGTCTACGCCGCGGGCGAGCGTGCCGTCGTGTTCACCCAGTACGCGGAATGGGGCCAGCGACTCGCCGCCCACCTCACGGCTCGGACCAAGACGCCGGTCGAGTGCTACCACGGCGGGCTCACCCGCACGGCGCGCGACCAGATCATCGAGAACTTCGAGACCGGCGACGGGCCCGCCGCCCTCGTGCTGTCGCTGAAGGCCGGGGGGACCGGGCTCAACCTCACCGCCGCCAACCACGTGGTGCTCTACGACCGCTGGTGGAACCCCGCGGTGGAGGACCAGGCCCGCGACCGCGCCTGGCGCCTGGGCCAGACGCGCACCGTGATCTACCACCAGCTCATCTGCCCCGGCACCATCGACGAGCGGGTCGACGAGGTGGTGGCGGGCAAGCGCCGCATCGCCGATGTCGCCCTGCCGCGGTCGAGCAGCGTGGAGGACCTCGACCCGGACCAGCTCCGGCGGGCCCTCGGCCTCCGGGTGGACGAACTGGTCGACGACGTGGCCACGCCCGACGGCGACGGCACCGCCGGCGGCGAGGAGGACGCAGCATGAGCCCGAGCCAGCAGCGACGTCGCTCGGGGCGCGGCAAAGGCGGTGGCGGCAATGCTGCGGGTGCCGCGGGCAATGCTGCGGGTGCCGCGGGCAACGCCGGCGGCAACAAGAAGGGTGGGGCCAACAAGAACGGCCGCGCCAAGCGCGCCACCGACTTCTGGGAGGTGCGGGGCGCGTCACCGGGAGATCTCGCCGCCGCGGTGACCGTCCCCGACGACCCCACCGCCCTGGTCCGCTCGCTCGGGGCCCCCTCGCTGCCCGGCCAGGGGAGCAACGCCGAGCACTACTTCATCGCGGTCTACGAGAAGGCCTCGCACGTCGCCGCGGCCCTGGCCACCGCCAACGGCCTGCTCGCGGGCGACGAGGGCGACGCGGACGACGCGGACGAGAAGACGGACCCACCGCCCGCCGAAGCCGCGGGCGCCACCGACTCACCAGGGGCGACGTAGCACGGCCCAGCAGTGCCCCCGGATCGCGACCGGGAAGGGTCCGTGGTGCCCGGTGCCGGCGCGCCGCCCGCCGCCGCAGGGCACACTCGCAGCATGCGCTGTGTCGTCATCGGGGCCGGGGCCATCGGGGGAGTGGTCGGGGGGCGGCTGTTCCAGCACGGCCACGACGTCGTGCTCGTGGCCCGCGGTGCCCACCACGACGCCGTGCGCGACCGGGGCCTGACCATCCAGTGCCCCACGGGCGAGGTGACGCTGGCCGTCCCCGTGGTGGACCAGGTCGGGCGCACGGACCTCGGCGCGGACGATGTCGTGCTGCTGGCGGTGAAGAGCCAGGACACCGCCGGTGTGGTCGCCGCCCTCGAGCCGGTTGCGCCGGCGGGACTTCCCGTGGTCTCGCTCCAGAACGGCCTCGAGAACGAGCGCGTCCTGTTGCGCCACTTCGACCCCGTCTACGGCGTGTGCGTGATGTTCCCCGCCACCCACGTCGAGCCCGGCGTGGTGCAGGCGAACTCGACGCCGGTCGAGGGCCTCCTCGACATCGGTCGCTACCCGGCCGGCGGCGCCGAGACCGACACCACGACCGATATCGCCGCCGCGGTGGCCGATGCCTTCCGGTCGGCAGGCTTCGTGTCCGAGGTGCGCCCCGACATCATGCGCTGGAAGGCGGCGAAGCTCCTCCTCAACCTGGCCAACGCCATCGATGCCGTCTGCGGCCTGGAAGGCGCCGCCGGACAGCTCTTCCTGCGGGCCCAGGACGAGGGCCGGCGCTGCCTCGCCGCCGGCGCCATCGACCACGTCTCCGAGGCGCAGGACGCCGAGCGCCGCGGCGACCTGATCCAGCTTCGTCGCATCGACGGGAAGCGCCGGGTTGGCAGCTCGGGCCGCCAGAGCCTCGAGCGCAAGGCCGGCGCCATCGAGGCCGACTACCTCAACGGCGAGATCGTCCTGCTCGGACGCCTCCACGGCGTCCCCACCCCCGCCAACGCGCTGCTCCAGCGCCTGGCCAACCAGTGTGCCCGCGAGCGTCGACCAGCCGGATCGTGGTCGCCCGAAGAGGTGCTGGCCCTGCTCGACGACGACTGAGGGTGCGGCGCCCCGGATTGCCCGGTCCCGAATGGCCGACATCGCCCACCGGCTGCCGAGGTCTGCCGACCGGCTGCGCGCCCACGGGCCTGGACGGGTCAACGAGGGGGATCGCGTGCCGAATGAGGACCGTGGACGCGCAGCCGTTCTTCCACCTGCGGGCGCCTGGTCTCGGCGTGCTGCCCGGCGAGGACGACGAGGTGGTGAACGAGGGGCAGTACGGCAAGGCCCTGGCCCTGCACCTGGCGGTGCGGCTGGGGGCACGGGGGTGGCCGGCGTCGCCGCCGGTGGCGGAGGACTGGGGCTGGTGGCTCGACCTCGGCACCGGACGGCCGGGACGGCTCGGCCTGTGCGTCTACGGCCGGCGTCGGGGAGACGCCCCGCTCGCCGGCGATGCGCTCGACCTGTGCGTGACGGTGCACCCCGACGTGAACGGCCGCCGGCGACGGACGCGGCGCCGGAGGCACGGACCCGACCTCGCCGCCGAGGTGGCGCGCCTCGATGCCGACCTGCGAGCGGTGCTCGGCACCGACCCCGAGCTCGACGTGCTGGCGGTCACCGACGAGTTCCCCTTCTGATCACTTCCCCGTCCTGATGGCAGCGTCTACGCCTTCGCGGTGGGCGCGAGCGGAGCGCCACAGGGGGACACGGGTGTGGGCCGTGCCCTGAGGCACGGCCCACACCGCGGGGGAACGGTCGGGATTCAGGTGCGGGTCAGGTCGTGGGGCCACCTCCTGCACCGGGCATGCCGGCCGGCTGGCCGGTCGAGCCGCTCGAACCGCCGGGGGCAGCGGGCGTCTGACCGGTCGAGCCGCCCTGCATCGGCGGGCCGCCCTGGGGCAGGTCGCCGGAGATGATCCGCGTGGCGGTGACGCCGTCGTCGTCGGCTGCCTCGCCCTGCACCATCACGGAGTCTCCGGAGGACAGGTCGCTCACCGAGCCGTGCACCTCGACGACCACGGTGGTCGAGTCGGTCATGGTGACGGTCACGGCGCCGTCGGCGGTGCTGATGGTGAAACGGTCGCCATCGACCGCAGTCACCTCGCCGGTGGCGAGGCCACCCATGCCTCCGGGGGGACCGGCAGTGCTGTTCGAGGCGGCGCTGTTCGAACCGGTGCTGTTCGAGGCGGCATCGCCCGTGGCGGCGTCGCCCCGGTCGACCACGCGCTCGGCGGCGATGGTGTCGCCGTCGGCAGCGCCCATCACGAGCACCTGGTCACCCTCGTCGACGTCGTCGGCCGAGCCGGCCTCCGAGATGGCAACCACCGTGTCGTCCGATGTCGTGACGGACACCGACCGGCCGTCCTGGGTCGACACCGTGAGGGTCGAGCCGTCCACGCTGTCCACGGTGCCGACCGTGCCGCCGCCGGGGCCACCGGGGCCACCGGGGCCACCGGGCATCCCGCCTTGCGCCCCGGCCATGCCGGACGGCATGGCGCTGGCGGCGGTCGAGGCGCTCTCGGCACCCGAGCTGGCCAGGTTGATGCCGATCACCGCCCCGAGGGCGATGACCGCGGCGCCGAGGCCGGCGCCCACGAGGGCCCTTCGGTTGGGGGCAGCGGCCGCCGTCCGGGCGGGCCCGGCGGCACCGGTGGGCTCGTCGAAGAGCGGGTCACCGGGTGGTGGGGGCGGCGACGACGGCGGGGCCTCGAGGGCCTCGTCGCCGGGGTTCGTGGGGTCGTAGCTCGTGGGGTCGTAGCTCGTGGGGTCGTGGCTCATGGTGGGTCCTTTCGGGGGTGGTTGGGGTTGGGGTTGGGGTTCGGTTGGTCAGTCGGTGGTCAGGGCGGACAGGTCGTAGAGGGTGCCGGTGGTGGTACCGCCGTAGGCGCCGGCGTCGACGGCGGTGCCGTTGTCGGTGACCCAGGTAGAGATGTCTGAGCTGGTACCGGCGCCGCCAGGGCCGCCACCACCGGGACCGCCACCACCGGGGCCGCCAGGGCTGAAGCCGGCGCCGGTGCCGTCGACGAGCACGTAGCGCACTTCGCCGTCGGCCACGTACTGCCGGAACTCCTCCAGGGTGGGGGCGGGGTCCTGGCCGTTGAAGCCGCCGATCGTCATCACCGGCTGGTCGGTGGCGACGATGACGGGGCTCGACGCGTGTGAGCTGAAGGCGGCCACCAGGTAGGTGGCGTCGCCCTGGTTGGCCTCGAGGTAGGCCACCAGCTCGGTGTCGCCGTCGATCGAGGTCGATCCCGAGCTGCCAGGCCCACCGCCGTCGCCGGCGCCGCCGGGGAAGCCGAGGGTGGTGGTCGCGCTGGGGCCGGCCGACGCCAGCGAGCCGCCCGTCGGGTTGGCCACCGTGGTGAGGGTGTAGGCGGTGGGCCCGGCCAGCAGGGTCAGGCCGGCGATCACCGCAGCCAGAAGGGTGACGGTGCGGAGGCGCAGCGTGGCGCCCACCCAGAGGCCCGCGGCGCTCAGGGCGGCGCCGGCGATGATCAGGGGCGACAGCCAGGGGGCGAAGTCGGGGGTGCGGCCCAGCAGGACGACCGCCCATGCCGCGTTGGCCACGATGGCGAGGGGCAGTGCCACGCGCAGGGCGGCGTAGCGGCGGCCAAGCTGCCAGAGGGCGACGGCACCGGCACCGGCGAGGGCGGCGACGGCCGGGGCCAGCTGCACCGTGTAGTACGGGTGGAAGATCCCCTCGGCCCGGCTGAAGACCAGCATCGAGACGAGGGCCCAGCCCCCCCACAGCAGCCAGCCGGCCCGGGTCAGGTCGGTCCGCCAGAGCCCGAGCGGCCCCCCGGAGCGAGAGGCAGGTCCGCGGCGGGTCAGCCACAGGCCGGCGGCCAGGCCCGTGAGGGCGAGCGGGATCAGCCAGGCCACCTGGCCGCCGATCTCACCGTTGAACATGCGCAGCCAGCTCACGGCCCCGCCGAAGCCGGTCATCCCGCCCCCGCCGCCGGTGGGGCCTCCGCTGGTGCCGCCGGGGCCCTCGCCGCCGAAGAGGCGGGACAGGCCGTTGTAGCCGAAGACCAGGCTGAGGATGGAGTTGTCGGTGGTGCTGCCGATGTAGGGCCGCGACGAGGCGGGAACCAGGGCGACGATGGCCACCCACCACCCGGCCGACACCACGACGGTGATGGCAGCGACGGCGAGCTGCCACAGGCGCCTGCCCAGCTTGGGGGGCCCGGCCAGCAGGTAGACGCCGATGAAGGCGGGCAGGATCACGAAGGCCTGAAGCATCTTGGTCTCGAAGGCCAGGCCCACCAGCGCGGCAGAGAGCACCAGCCAGCGGGTGTGCCCATTCTTCAGGGCGACCCACAGGGCCCATGCCGCTCCGAGTCCCAGCAGGGTGAGCAGGGCGTCGGGGTTGTTGTAGCGGAACATCACGACCGCCACCGGCGTGAGGGCCAGGGCCAGGGCGGCCAGGTGGGCGGCGACATCGCCCATCCACTCGCGCACCATGCGGTGCAGGATCAACACCGAGCCGACCCCGGCAGCGGCCTGGGGCAGCAGCATCGACCAGGTCGACAAGCCGAAGACCCGGGCCGACAGCGCCATCACCCACAGGGCGGCAGGGGGCTTGTCCACGGTGATGAAGCTGCCCGAGTCGAGCGAGCCGTAGAAGAAGGCCTTCCAGCTCGTGCTCATGGCCTTGACCGCGGCCGTGTAGTAGTCGTTGGCCACGCCGGCCTGCCCGAGGCCCCACGTGTACAGCACGGCGGCCAACGCGGCGATGGCGATGACGGTCCACCCCGACCGGGTGGGGGCACGGAATCGGTCCCGCCACGGTGCGCTCGAACCCGAGGGCTGAACCGGTTCGGGGGGCATCGGTGCGTCGGGCCGGGCGCCACCGGCGAACGCATCGTCGTGCTCGTCGCGGCGGACTTGGGGCGGCGCTTGGGTGAGGGTCATCGTGATCGGTCCTGGTTCGTCGGTGGGTGGGTGGTCTCGGGTGTGGCGGTCTGCTCGGCGGCGTCAGCTGCCGGCGGTCGACGTGGCGGCCTGGGTCGACGGTGTGCCGGCTGTGGCCGCGGCGCTGCTCGAGGTGGTCGCAGTGGCCGACGACTCGGGTGAGCTGGTGTCCGACGCCGTGGCGATGGTCGAGATGTCGGTCGAGGACGACGCCGAGGCAGTGGCGTTGCTGGCGGCGGTGCCTTGGCCGGCGTTGTAGGCCATGCCGCCCATCATCAGGACGGCCGAGGCTCCGCTGACCACGGTGGCGACCTTGCGGGCTCGCGTGGCCGCGTGCCGACGCTTCTTGCTCGGGGTGCGGGGAGGGGCGGGGGAGCGGGCGGGGGAGGGGCGGGGGCCGGGGTTCGTCTCCATGACGTGCATGGTCGGCCTCGACCCTTGGAGCATCCTCAGTGCCCCCTAGGACCTCCCCGAGACTTGCGATACTGGCGCCATGCGTCGCTTGGGGCTGCTCGGGGGGATGTCGTGGGAGTCGTCCGTCGCGTACGAGCGCCTCATCAACGAGGCCGTGCGGGACCGGGTCGGCGGGGTGGCGTCGGCCGATCTGCTCGTTCGGTCGTTTGACTTCTCGGTCGTCGAGGCGCTCCAGGCCACGGGCCGCTGGGACGACGCCGGCGTGCTGCTGGCCGACGCCGCCGCCCATCTGGTGGCCGGCGCCGCCGAGGGCATCGTGATCTGCACGAACACCATGCACCGGGTGTACGACGAGGTGGCCGCCGCGGTAGCGCCCGTGCCGGTGCTCCACATAGCCGACCCGACCGCGGCCGCCGTCGAGGCCGCCGGCGTGGGGGCGGTCGGCCTGCTCGGCACCCGCTTCACCATGGAGCAGGACTTCTACGTCGGCCGCCTACGCGACCGCCACGGCCTCGAGGTGCTCGTGCCCGACGAGCCCGACCGCACCCTCGTGCACGACGTCATCTACGACGAGCTCGTGCGGGGTGTGCTCTCGCCTTCCTCCCGCGCCGCCTACCAGTCGGTGGTGGACCGACTCGTCGACCGAGGCGCGGAGGGCGTCATCGCCGGCTGCACCGAGATCGAACTGCTCCTCGCCCCCGGCGACGTCCCCGTGCCCTGGTTCCCGACCACCCGCCTCCACGCCGACGCCGCGGCGGCGTTCGCCCTCGGGATCTGACCCGCTCACCGCTCGCGCAGAGTTCGGCTTCCCGGCCGGCGATCCACCGGGGGGTCGAGTACCCAACCTCTGCGGAAGCAGACGCCGGATATCCGCTGATGGGCGAACGCGTGCTCCAGCTCGCTGGATGGCTCGAAGCTCGACAGCCGATCGAAGTCGTGCCCGTGGGCGCCGCTGCCTCAGCAGCGGCTGGGTTGTCGTTCGTGGGGTGGGGCGGCGGTCGTTCGGGGGTCTGCTGGCCCCTCTGCGGGGCGTTGCGGGCGGGATCGGGTGCGGGGGTTGTGGGTGAAGGTGCGGCCGTTGGGGGCGGTGGCGGTGAAGATGCCGGTGGTGGGGTCGCGGTCGAGGGTCCAGCCGCGGTGGTGGATGAGGGTGTGGTGGCGGCGGCAGAGCAGGCAGCCGCGGTCGAGGTCGGTGCGGCCGTGGTGGGCGTCCCAGAAGTCGAGGTGGTGGGCGTCGCACCATTGCGGTGGGCGGTCGCAGCCGGGGAACGCGCAGCCGCCGTCGCGGAGGGCCATGGCCCGGCGTTGGGCCCGGTTGAACTGGCGGGCCTGGCGGCCGGCGTCGAGGACTTCGCCGTCGGCGTCGAGGATGAGTCGACCGACCGCGCTGTCGCAGAGGAGCCGTTCGGCGTCTTCGACGGTGAGGGGTCGGCGGTCGATGGCGCAGTGGGTGCGGGCCGGGTCGTGGGGGAAGGCGGTCGTGGGGGAGGAGGAACTCGGCGAAGCGGTGGCGGGCGAGGGTGGCGAGGTCGATGCTGACGTCGGCGGTGGTGGCGGGGGCGGCGCCGGTGTGGCCGCGGAGGTGGCGGTTGCAGAGGTCGGCGAGGGCGTCGTGGCCGCGTTGGTTGGCGGTGCGGGGCGCGTCGGGGGCGTCGAGGGGGTCGGGGGGTGCGAGGTCGTTGGCGCAGCGTTCGAACAGGGCGCAGAGCTCGGGGTCGATGAGCCCGTCGGGGACACCCCAGCCGTCCATGAGCTTGCGGATGCGGAACCCGCGGTCGCCGGGCTGGCGGGGTGGGCGGTCGTCGACGAGTTTGGCCCAGGAGGCCATCACCGCCGCGAAGTCGGTGGGGTTCATGTCGCGGGCCGAGCCGAGCAGCGAGTCCTTGCAGATGTCGAACTCGGTCTCGTGGTGGAGGGCGGCTTTGGCCATGGCGGTGACATGCGC
>JAYRVH010000003.1:0-5262 GCA_041918615.1 Acidimicrobiales bacterium | reverse complement strand
CCACTCCCCCGCGGCCCCTACGCCCTCGCCGTCCACGCCGGCGGCCAAGAAGCGCGAGGAGCGAACTACGGCACCCGACTCACCTACAGCCGCATCCGCACCATCGCCCACTGGATCGATCGCGGCCTGATCCGCTGACCGGGACCGGCCCGAGTCCGCAAGCAGCGACCCGCCTCACTCTCGAGGTGAAGGGCACCGCCCTCGAGCCGGCATTGACACTCCACGAGCTGGGATCGACACCTCGCCCGACAACCTCGTGTCCACCATGCGTGCAGGAGCGCATGTCGATCCGAGCAACCGCCGACGAGAGGCCCCCCGGGCGACTCGAGCGGCCGGCCTCGGGCGCTGGACCCCATGCGACTTGAGGCACTGCGCTGCTTCTCTCATGTCTGCTGCCGACGCGCCGCTCGAAGAGATCGCTGACAACTTCGGCCACTACGGCATCCGCACGACGGCCGGTGTCTACCGCCACCGAATCAACTCTGTGGTGGACAGCGGCGCCGAGGTGATGGAGGCGCTCATCGCTGACGATTCCTGATGGGGTTCAGGCTGTCAACTTGGCTGTCAATCGGCCTCAGGAACGACGAAACCCCAGGCCGACGAGCCGGAAAACCGGCCCTGGCCTGGGGTTTCTCTCATGGACCTTTGGGGACGGCTTTCAAACCCTTCCGAGGCCGTCGAAACCCTTGCTGACCAGGGGTGGAATGGCCGAGGGAGTCCGCCGCGACCGGCTACGGCCGCCGTCGAGACGTCCAGAATCGGCGATCGCGGCGAATCGTCTGGGGAAAAGGGACGGCTTTCAAACCCTGGCCCTGACGGCGTCCAACGTCGTCTAAGCGACGCCGAGATCGAGGCGATTGTGGGCGGCTACCGGGCCGGGCGAACGCTGGCAGATCTCGCCGCCGAGTTCGGCGTTCATCCCCGGACCGTGGCTGACCATCTTGAGGCGCGCGGTGTTCAGCGTCGGGTCAAGCGTAGGAAGATGAGTGAGGGCGACATCACCCAGGCCGCTGCCCGGTACCGCGGGGGCGAGTCGCTGGTCTTGGTCGCCTCGGCGTTCGATGTTGATTCTGCGACGCTGCGACGGGCGCTACTGCGGGTAGGAGTAGCGATCCGATCCCGACCCGGCTGGGAGCGACAAGAGGCCTGTTGACCCCAAAGTGCTCCGTTCGTACATGGCCGGCTCAACGATCGAGCATCCATGCGAATTCGGTCGTCCGACCCACCGGGGATCGATCGCGATGTTCGGCATCGACGCGAATGGGACGAGTGGTCAGATGTCGCCGGCTGGCACGGGAGATCTCCGATTGGGCAGCGTGGTCGTGGTTGTCAGGTTTCGGCCCGGGCGATGACGACCTTCAGGGCTCCGGTGTCGGCTGCTCGGGCGAACACGTCGTAGGCCTCGTCCATCTGGTCGAGGGTGAAGTGGTGGGTGACGAACCGGGCGGCGTCGAGTTGGCGGCTGCGGACCAGCTTGATCAGGGTCGGGGTGGACGAGGTGTCGACCAGGCCGGTGGTGATGGTGACGTCTCGTGACCAGAGATCTTCCAGGTGCAGGGTGGCTGGCTGGCCATGGACGCCGATGTTGGCGACGTGGCCGCCGGGGCGGATGAGTTGGGTGGCGAGCTCGAAGGTCGCTGGGACGCCGACGGCCTCGATGGCGACGTCGGCGCCGAGGCCGTCGGTGAGGGCCATGACCGCGGCGAGGGCGTCTTCGCGGCTGTTGTTGACCACCACGTCGGCTCCGAAGGCCTTGGCTGCGTCGAGGCGGGCGTCTGCTTGGTCGATGGCGACGATGTGGCTCGGGCTGTAGAGCTGGGCGCCAAGGATCGCGGAGAGTCCGATCGGTCCGGAGCCGACCACCGCGACGACGTCGCCGGGCTGGATGCGTCCGTTGAGGACGCCGATCTCATAGCCGGTTGGCAAGATGTCGGCGAGCATCAGCAGCTCCTCGTCGGCCACCCCCGCCGGGGCCGGGTACGTCGAGTTGTCGGCGAAGGGAACTCGCACGTATTCGGCCTGGGTCCCGTCGATGGTGTTGCCGAGGATCCAGCCGCCCCCGCCGAGGCACTGCCCGAAGCGGCCTTCTCGGCAGAACCGGCAGGATCCGCACGCGGTGACGCACGAGACGAGGACCTTGTCGCCGACCTCGACCCGCTTGACGCCCGTGCCTATTGACTCGACGGTGCCGACGGCTTCGTGGCCGAGGATCCGACCGTCGGTGACCGCGGGTACGTCGCCTTTGAGGATGTGGAGATCGGTGCCGCAGATGGTCGTGGCGTCGACCCTGACGATGGCGTCGGTGTCATCGCGGACGACCGGCTGGTCGACGTCCTCCCATGCCTTGTGGCTGGGACCGTGGTACACGAGTGCTTTCATGGGCGTGCTCCTCTGATCAGGGCTCAGAAGAGGCGTCCGCCTGGCAGACCGCTACATCGGTCAAACGAGGCGTCCCCACCAAGTCGGTGTGGATGTCGTCTTCCACCCTACTCCCGCCACGGCAGCATCGGTGCGGCGCTGCGAGACCGCTCAACCAACCGCGGGCTCGGTTCGCTACCACGAACCGCGATGCAGCGTCACTGAAGCAGGGACCTTCGCCTCTGCCATGCCCCCGACGTGTGTGCCACACTCCGAGACAGGTTCGTGGCCGATCTGGCGCCGAGCACAGAGTTCCGTGAGGAAGATTGGGTGTGAACCATGGGCGCAAAAGGTGACAAGGTGAAGGGCCAAGCCAAGGAGGCCGTCGGAAGCCTCGTTGGTGACAAGGATCTCGAATCCGAAGGCAAGTCCGACCGTCGGGCCGGTGATGCCAAGGAGAAGGTCGAGTCTGCGAAGGACAAGGTCGAAGACGTGGTCGACACGACCAAGGACAAGGTCGAAGAGGTGATCGACAAGACCAAGGACGCGGTGCACCGGAAGTAGTCCGGCGCTTCCCCCTCCGAGTTCGGAGGGTGGAGCCAACGACTTGGAGCGATTCCCGAAAGGGACTCGTTGATATGTACATCGGAGTAGGCACGTTGGTAGCGATCCTCGTGGTCGTGGCGATCATCTACCTGGTTCGTCGGGCCTGACAGGCGAACCTGCGATGTGACAGGACCTGGACGGAGATATGACCGGGACGGGGTCGGGCGAGCGTCAACGGTGGCGCGGCACGGGGGTCTACTGCTGGGACCTCATCGTCGGGCTAGTGCTCGCTGCCGCTGCGATCGTTGGCATCGTCCAGAACTCGCAACAGGTCGAAGTCAAGTATCTCGGGTGGACGGGACACGCCTCCCTTGCCGTCGTACTGCTCGCTGCGGTCGTTGCCACCGTTGCTCTCTCCACCGTGACGGGAGTCGGGCGGCGTCGGAGTCGACGGCAGCGCCTCATCCAGCGCGACGAGCTTGAACAGAGGCGTGAGGAGACTCCGGGTTCGACCGCGACTTAAGAGGCGGGGCCGGGCCTGGCCGCCGGCGACAATCACAGGCCTGGGCCGATTGGTGTTCACTGAGGCTGTCGGAAGCCTGCGTCACGGTTCCCTACGGGCAGTGCCCAGCGACCCGAGCATCGGTTTCCTAACTCGCCCTGGGCCGTCCACCGACTTCCACAAAGGTCCGCCGCGCCCGGGATCTCGGGGGTCTGCGTCCACAGCCGTCCGCCGAGATCTGGGCTGATCCAGCGGCTTGGTCGTCAACTTGGTCGTCAAAGTCAACGGCGGAAGCCACGTCTGGGACCGGCGGTTGTCGGGCCTCTTGGAGCAGGGCAACAGATCGAGGGCCGCGTCCTTGACGAGCATGTCCCAACACGCTCGCTGACCCTGAAGGTTCCACGACACCGGTCCGAGTCGGGGTCATCAGTCCCATGCCCTCGGTCCGTCCGACATGAGCAGGTCGACGCCAAACGGATTACCAGGACAGCGCCCCACTGACCTCGCTGAGGGGCAGGCCGTCGCCGGCTCGGACGGCATCCCAGGCCAAGCGGCCGCCTGAAGCGAACATCGCCAGCTCCACGGGACCGGCGGCGACCATCTTGGTGAGTTCGTCCCACTTGCGGCGGTGGTTGCCGGTCACAGTGACGGTCGGGTCGTCCTGGAGCGCAAGGAACGACCTGCGGAGGGCGTTCAGCGAGTCGGGGCCGTCGACTCTTGCCTTGGCCTCCACACCGAGGACGACCCTGCCGTCGACCAGGCCCAGGGTGTCGAACTCGCCCATCTCGAACGCTAGGTCGGCGGGGTCCCACCCAAGGTCGAGCACGAGTTCGCCGTAGGCGCCGATCTGGATGAGGTACTAGGTACCGTCAGCCGCTCCAGGTGTTCGACCAGAGCAACTCGAGGAGATGGCAGTCGTCATGGAGATGGTCATCGGGCTCGTCATCGCCGGCGGCGTCGGGCTCTGGGTCCGCACCGACGCCCAGGCCCTCGAGTCCCAGGGCACCAAGGTCGGCTCGTTCGGACCGAACGGCTGGTTCGCCGGGGTGTTCCTGCTCCTGATCGTGTTCCTCCCGATGTACCTCATCCAGCGCTCCAACGCCCTGAAGAGCCCGGCGGGGCTGCCTCCCCGTGGCTGGATACCCGACCCGAACGACCCCACTCAGTACCGGTGGTGGGACGGGACCAAGTGGACCGACGGCCGGACACCCATCGACCCCGGCGACGGGCCGCAGCGACCCGCCTGAGCGAAGCCGACCCGGGGACGCTCCCGCATGGGCCTGTGGGACGATCCCGCAATCAACCGAGGGGGGCGCTGTGAAGTTCGAGATCGTGCGCAGCAAGTCGAAGACCGAGCCGTTCTTCTGGCGGATCGTCGCCGGCAACGGCCAGACCCTGGCCACCTCCGAGATGTACACCCGCAAGGCGTCGTGCGTGTCGGCCATCGCCTCGGTCCAGAAGAACGCTGACGTATCGAAGGTGGTCGACCTCACCGCCGAGTAGCGGGGCCTAGCCTGTTCAGTTCAGCTCGCGCCTCAGAACAGCCGCTGTTGCCCGTGCCCTGCCACCGGCGTGACCCCCAGGTAGCGGTCGAGCTCGCCGAGCGAGCGGGCGACCTCGGCCACCAGCAGCCGTGGGATCAGCAGCTCCGCTTCGACCCCGCCGCCGGCGACATCGGCCAGGACCACGAACTCCGAGTTGAAGACCCGGCGGTCGCGGACCTCCAACCGCAGGCCCCGCTCCTTGCGGAGCCGGCAGTGGACCCGGTCGGGCCGCAGCGGGGCGTTGTCGAGCAGGGCGTCAGCGTCTGCGAGCCATTGGTCGAGTGACATGTGAACCTCATCGAACCTGGCGTT
>JAYRVH010000002.1:0-21528 GCA_041918615.1 Acidimicrobiales bacterium | reverse complement strand
GGCGGCCACCATGCCCATGTCGGGGTTGAGCGAGAAGAGGCGGATGACCTCGTCACCGTTGCCGTTGCCGTCACCGTCGGGCAGGTCGACTCGCAGCGGCGCGCTCATGCATCCCGCTCTCGGCGACTGCGTCGCCGGGCCGCTCGGGCCCTCGCTTCGCTCATGCATCCCGCTCTCGGCGACTGCGTCGCCGGGCCGCTCGGGCCATCGCTTCGCTCATGCATCCCGCTCTCGGCGACTGCGTCGCCGGGCCGCTCGGGCCATCGCTTCGCTCATGCATCCCGCTCTCGGCGACTGCGTCGCCGGGCCGCTCGGGCCATCGCTTCGCTCATGGCGCCTGAGTGTAGGAGGCAGGTCCACGCGGGACGGCCGGACACGCCCCGCGTGCGCTCAGCCCGTGAAGGCGGCGGTCTCCTTGGCGGTGTCGACGTACTGGCGGTACCGGGTGACCTGGCCGGCATCGTTGAACGACCAGAGGTGGACGATCTCGTCGCGGTAGCCCCGGTCGGTGCCCGGCACCTTCGCCTCGACCACGCACTCGGCTGCCACCTTGTCGCCGCCGTCCAGCAGTGCGAGCACCTGGAAGTTGGTGATCTCGAGGTCACGGCCGCCGATGGCCGTGAAGAACTCGGTGGCGCCGGCCACGCCGGTGCGTGGAGCGAGCCACGGCACGCCGGCCGCGATGGCGGTGTTGTCGTCGAACTGGTGCCACGCCACGTCGTCGGCCAGGTGGCCGAGGATGGTGGGGATGTCGCCGCGGCCGAAGGCCTCGTACAACGACTGGACAGTATCGAGATTGCTCATGGTGGGTCCTTTCGCCGGTGTACCGAGCATTCGTGCGTCGCCCGCTGGCCGGATCACCTGCCGTCGACCCTGCCCCTCGCTCCCGCTCGGAGGGGTGTCGGCGGTGCGACCGTGGTGCACCTCAGGCGACAGGGTCGCCCGGTCCACAGGATCGCCCCGGTTGCGCCAGGGCCGCCGGTCCTGCACGATCACCGCCCGTGCCTCTGCGCTCGGGGCCGTAGTGTCCTGCCCATGCGCACCGTCCTGCGGGGTCCCGCGCTGCTCGCCCTTGTGTGGCTCATCGCCGTGGGATGCAGCAGCGAGGCGGGCGATGCCACACCTGTCACCACCGCCGGCGTCGACGTCCCCACCACGACCGTCGCGACGACGAACACGCCTCCGCCACCTCTGGGGCCGTCGGTGGTCGAGGCCGCATGTGACGGAACGGTGGGCCGGCCCCGCCGGGTGCCGGTGCGGGCCCGAGCGGTCGTCGAGGCGTCGGGGCTGGGCGTGAGCCGCAACCACGACGGTGTGCTGTGGGCCCACAACGACTCGGGCGACACCGCCCGCGTGTTCGCCCTCGGCGAGGACGGCGGGCGGTTGGGCACCTTCCGGTTGGCGGGGGCGCGGGCCACGGACTGGGAGGACCTCGCCATCGGCCCTGGCGCCGACGGCCGGGATGCCCTCTACCTGGCCGACATCGGTGACAACGCCGCCGCCCGTCAGTCGGTGACGATCTACCGGGTGCCCGAGCCCGAGGTGACGGCCGGGGCCGAGGCGCAGAACACCGATCTCGAGGGGGTCGAGGCGTATCCCTTCATGTACCCGGACGGGCCGCGCGACGCCGAGGCGCTGTTCGTCGACGGTGCCTCCGACTCGTTCTACGTGATCGAGAAGTCGCTCGCGGGCGGTCCGGTGGGCATCTACCGGGGCCCGCTGACAGTGACAATGGGGTGGGACGCCGACGCTGGGGCCCTGGCGACGCTCGAGCGGGTGGGCACCTTGTCGCTCCCGCCCGGCCCCGCAAACGCCGTCACCAGCGCCGACATGACGCCGGCCGGTGGCGCCATCGCCGTGCGCACCTACGGCCACGTGCTGCTGTGGGACCGCCCCGAGGGCGACGACGTCGTGGAGGTCCTCGCCGGCCCGCCGTGCGAGGCGCCCGTCCCCGCCGAGGTCCAGGGCGAGGCCATCGCCCTAGTCCCCGACGCCTCCGGCTACGTCACCCTCCCCGAGGGTGCCTCACCCAGCCTCTCGTTCTTCCGCCCCGCCCCCGCCCCCGCCACCCCCTAACCCCCGCCCCCGCCACCCCCTAACCCCCGTACTCGACGCAATAGCTGTCGGAATCCGACAGCTATTGCGTCGAGTTCGAGGGACTTTCGGGCAGGCGACCGAACTGGGCGAGCCGTCGGAGGCGAATGTCCCGCACGATGCCGACTTGGCCTTCCGGGTCGTTGACGATGTCCTCGGCGAGCACACGGCGGGTCAGCCAGCCGTGCCGGGACGATTCACCGTCGCGGTCTCGATCGTGCTTGATGTTCGCGATACGACCGTGCCATGTGCGGCTGTCCACCTCGACGATGAGCAGCGCGTCGACATAGGCGCCGTCGACACAGCCGTCCGTGAACTGCTGGCCGGGAAAGCGGTACTGGGGGATCGGCAGGGGCTCGCCCGCGCGCCGGAGGGCCTCGACGAGCTGCGCCTCCGCCACCGATGCCGAAGGCACGTGCTTGGACCCGCGCTCGTCGAGCACGGCCGTCAGCTTGCGGACACCCGGCTTGCCTCGTCGAGCGACCTCTTTGAGCACCTGTCCGACCTCGACGTAGCTGACGCGCCGGTGGGTGACCTGGTCATCGAGGATGAGGGCGAGCCTTGGCAAACGGACAACGGCGGCGAGATCGACGATCGTTCGGGAGCGCGTCGTCACCGGCAGGCCGCTGATGGTCATGCGATGGTGGGGGAGCACATCGTTGATCTGGTGCACGAACACTCCGTCGATCCGCTGCCAACCGGAGTGCGCGCCGATGAGGATCACCCGATTGGGGGGACAGCTGAGGAACTCGTGAACGGCGCCGGCCGCCTCGAACGACACGAGTGAGTCGGGTCCTGACGCCAGGTGACCGACCCAGAGTCGGCGTTGGAAGCTGGCCGGCGCGGGAAGCGCGTAGATACCGGGCGCCACCTTCAGCCAGGCTCCGGCCCGGAGGCGCCGTCGTGTGAGTGCATCGTCGCCGCCGCAGCCGAGGACCTGTGCGCGTGAGATCACGTTCGCCTGCCGGATCGCGAGTTCGGCGATCGCCCGGTCGATGTCGAAGCGTGTGATAACTGGATATCACACGAAATTTACCGAAACCGTCAAGAGCTCCTCATTCTCGACGCAATACGTGTCGGAAACCGACACGTATTGCGTCGAGAACCGCGGGTTCGAGGGGTCTGACCGGGTCGGGCACGCGGCGGCGCCTCGGCAGGTGGGTCGGAGGCCGGTGCGGCGTCTACTCGAAGGCGGTGCCGATCTCGCGCAGCATGTCGACCATGGTGCTGGGGGCGTCGGGGGCGTCGGGGCCGGGGGCGTAGGTCACCGAGGTGAGGGCGCCGGTGTAGGCGAACGGCCCGAAGCGCTCGTAGAGGTCCCACGCCACCGGTGAGCGCCGGTCGGTGCCCACGTTGATGCCCTCGAAGGGGGCCATGCCGAAGAGCATGGGCACGCCCTCGAGTGAGCCCCGCGCCTCGCCGTCGACCGACAGCGAGACCGTCCAGACGTTGCCGCCCGGCGCCCCGAACTCGGCGACCACGTCACGGGTGCGGTCCGCCAGCGGGCCTCCGTCGAGGCGCCGCATGTGGCCGCGCCCGTCGTTGTGCACGAAGGTGAGCCGGTCGTCGAGCACGTAGAGGCCGTAGCCCGACCCCTGGTCGCCATGGGTGACGAGGTAGCCCCGGTCGCCCATGCAGTGGTCGAGCGTCGCCGAGACGGTGAACGCCCGGAACCACACGAGCTGCACCGAACGCCATCGTTCGAGGGTGGGTGTTCCCGCGGGGATGGTGACGGGCTCGCCGTACACCGCGCTGCGCTCGGGGCGCACCAGGTACTTGATGCTCGTGCCATCGTCGAGCGGGTAGATCCGGTTCTCCCACGCCGCCGCCTCCCACGCATCGGTGAGCTCGCGGAGCTTCCCGGGCTCGGCTGCGGCCAGGTCGTGCAGCTCGGTGCGGTCCTCGGCCACGTGGTAGAGCTCCCACTCGGCGTCGTCGAAGGGCGTCATGGCCTGGTGCAGCGTGACCACCTCCCACCCATCGCGGTAGAAGCCGCGGTGGCCGTTGTTCTCGAACACCTGCTCATGGTGGCCACTCGGCGCACCCGGGTCGCTCAGCGTCGGCAGAAAGCTGGCGCCCGCCATGGGCTCGAGGTCGTGCCCGTCGCGGGCGGTGGGTGCCCCGACGCCGAGCAGGTCGAGCACCGTCGGCAGCACGTCGGTGACGTGGGTGTACTGGTCCCGCAACGTGCCGGCCTCGCCAAGGCGCCCACCGACCTGCCCCGGCCACGAAACGATGAACGGCACCGAGTGGCCGCCGGCATGGGTGTTGATCTTGTAGAGCCGCCACGGCGTGCAGCCCGCCATGGCCCAACCACGGGGGTAATGGGGGGTGGTCTGGGGGCCGCCGATGAGGTCGAGCCGCGCCCGGTCGGCCTCGACGTCGTCGCCCTGGAGCAGGTGCACGTAGTACGAGGTGGTGCCGCAGACCTCGCCTTCGCGCGACGCGCCGTTGTCCGACAGGAACACGAAGAGCGTGTTGTCGAGCTCGCCCAGGTCGTCGAGGGCGTCGACGAGGCGGCCCACGTTCTGGTCGATGTTGTCGACCATGCCCGCGAAGACCTCCATGTGGCGGGCGAACAGCTCCTGTTCGGCGTCGGACAGCTCGTCCCACGGCCGCACGTCGTGGTTTGGCTCGGAGTTGCGCGGTGCCAACTCGGTGCCCGCCGGGAGCAGGCCCATCGCCTGCTGCCGGGCGAAGCGCTGGGCGCGGATGGCATCCCAGCCGGCGTCGTAGCGCCCGCGGTACTTGGCGATGTCGGCGGGCTTGGCGTGCAGGGGCGCATGGACGGCCGGGTGGGCGAAGTAGCAGAAGAAGGGCTTGGCCGGGTTCGAGCTCTTGGTCTCGCGGACCATGGCGATGGCGCGGTCGGTGAGGTCGTCGGTGAGGTAGTAGCCGTCCGGGTACTGGTCGGTCTCGACCGGGGTGTTGTCCTGCATCAGCCGATGGGGGTGGTGCAGGTTCGTGAAGGCGTCGAGGATGCCGTAGAAGCGGTCGAAGCCCCGCTGGCAGGGCCACGAGTGGTTGGGCCCGGCGGCCGAGCAGTCCGAGTCCTTGGCCAGGTGCCACTTGCCGAGCATCATCGTGGCGTAGCCCTGGTCGCGCAGCAGCTCGGCGATGGTGACGACGTTGGTGCCCAGCTCCATGGCGTAGCCGGGGAACCCCGCGTCCGAGTGCGCCACCGAGCCGACGCCGGCACGGTGCGACTCCTGGCCCGTCAGCAGGGCGGCCCGGGTGGGCGAGCACATCGGGGCCACGTGGAAGTTCGTGTACCGCACACCGCCGGCGGCGAGCCGGTCGAGGTTCGGGGTCTCGATCTCGGAGCCGTAACAGCCGAGATCGGCGTAGCCGAGGTCGTCGGCCATCATCACCACGATGTTGGGGGCGCCCCCGGGCGGCTCCGGCCGCGGCGGCCACCATCCCTCCGATCCGGCGAACGTCCGCCCGACCGTCCCCTCGAACCCCGGATAGGTGCCCCGTCCTGGTGTCGCCATGGGTGGGGAGGCTATGGCATCGGTGCTGCGCCGGTGACCGCTGTCCGGTGTCCGCCCGCCTCCGGGTCGTGGTCCGGCGGTCGAACCGTTAGCGTTGTCGGGCGGGCAGGGTCACGGGATGGGTCAGAGGAGGGGACATGGTGTCGATGCCAGGTTCGGTACGTCGGTCGCGTCGGGCTGCAGCCACCGCGGGTCGGTCGAAGGCGGGTCGGTCGAAGGCGATGCTCAAGGTGGGGGCGGTGGTCTTCGGCCTCGCGCTCGTGGTGTCGTCGTGCGTCTCGGCCGACCAGACCAGGGTGTTCAACCAGGTGAACAACTCGCGCGCGTCCTCGGGCATCGCGGCCATGGCGCAGAACGGCTGGATGTCCGACTTCGCCCAGCGCTGGGCCGAGCACATGGCGGCCAAGTGCACGCTTGCGCACTCGAGCAACTACGCGACGGCCAACCCGTACAACTGGCGCAGCCTGGCCGAGAACGTCGGGAGCGGGACGTCGCTGTCGAGCGTCCACACCGCGTTCATGAACTCGGCGGGCCACCGGGCCAACATCTTGAACCCGAGGTTCAACTATCTGGGGACGGGCGTGGCGCAGGGGTGCGGCCGCTATTGGGTGGTCCACGAGTTCATGCAGCTTTGACCCACCGCCAGGGCTCGGCCGTAGCCTTTCCGGGAGACCCCGATACGAGGTGCCATCCATGACCACCACCGAGCACACCCGGTCGGCGTCGGGTGCCGACGCGTTCGGCTTCGAGGCCACGCCCATCGAGGCGGTGGCCGGCCTCGTCGCCGCGGCCCGGGCGGCCTTCGACGACGGGAGAACCCGGTCGCTCGGCCGGCGTCTCGCCACCCTCGCCGCCGTGCGGTCCGCGATCGAGCGGCGCGAGGAAGACCTGCTCGAGGCGCTGCATGCCGACCTCGGCAAGCCCCGCTTCGAGGCGTGGACGGCCGACGTCGGCTTCGGCCTGAGCGACATCGACCACACGGTCGCCCACCTGCGCGGGTGGATGAAGCCCGGGCGGGTGCGCACGCCGGTCACCTTCAAGCCCGGCGTGTCACGCGTGGTGCCCGAGCCGCTGGGCGTGGTGGCGGTCATCGCTCCCTGGAACTACCCGGTCCAGCTGTCCCTCATGCCCATGGTGGCCGCGTTGGCGGCCGGCAACGCGGTGGTGGTGAAGCCGTCCGAGCTGGCGCCGGCGAGCGCCGCGGTGATCGCCGACCTGCTCACCGGGCTCGACGATCCTGCCATCCAGGTGGTCCAGGGCGGCGTGGGCGAGACCACCGAGTTGCTCGCCCAGCGCTTCGACCACATCTTCTACACCGGCAACGGGCGGGTGGCCCGGGTGGTCATGGCTGCTGCGGCGGCCCACCTCACACCGGTCACCCTCGAGCTGGGGGGCAAGAGCCCCGCCATCGTCACCGCCGAGGCCAACCTCGACGTGGCGGCCCGCCGCATCGTGTGGGGCAAGTTTCTCAACGCCGGCCAGACGTGCATCGCGCCCGACTACGTCCTCGTCGACGAGCAGGTGCACGACGCCCTGGTCGAGCGGATGGTCAGGGCGGTCGGCGAGTTCTACGGCGACGACCCCCGGCAGAGCGCCGACTACGCGCGGATCGTGAACACGTCCCATTTCCACCGCCTCGAGAAGCTGCTCGATTCGGGCACGGCGGCGGTGGGTGGCATCACCGATGCCGACACCTGCTACCTCGCGCCCACGATCCTCACCGGGGTCGACCGTGACGCCCCTGCCATGGCCGACGAGATCTTCGGGCCGGTGCTCCCGGTACTGAAGACCACCGGGGTGGCCGATGCCGTCGCCTTCGTCAACGCCGGCGACAAGCCGTTGGCGCTCTACGTGTTCTCCGAGCGCAAGCGCCAGGTCGACGACGTCCTCGGGGCCACGAGCAGTGGCGGGGCGTGCGTGAACGGCACGATCTTCCACGTGTCGAACCCGGACCTCCCCTTCGGGGGTGTCGGCCCGAGCGGCATGGGGGCCTACCACGGCCGCGCCGGGTTCGACACGTTCAGTCATCGCCGGTCGGTGCACACGCGCAGCACCCGGATCGACCCGTCGATGCTCTACCCGCCCTACTCCGACAAGAAGGAGGCGATGCTCCGCAAGGGCTTCGCCCTGGGCGACCCCCGCGACATCGTCAAGAAGCTGCGGGCGAGGGTCGGCACCCGGTAGCACGCCGTAGCACCCCGCTTTACCCCGGCCGCGTGGCCGCCGGCCGTGTGGTCGACGGCCGTGTGGTCGACGGTCGTGTGGTCGACGGTCGTGAGAGGGACCAAAGGCTCTTGCCCCGGGTGACGATCCGGTGTCCTCTGGCGCCATGGCAAGAACCGCGTCCACGAGGCATGCCGAACGCCACCGGTCCGGCCGGATCGGATGGCTGCGCGCCGCGGTCCTGGGGGCCAACGACGGCATCGTCTCCACCGCCAGCCTCCTCGTCGGGGTGGCCGCCACGAGCGCGTCGCGGTCGGCCGTTCTGGTGGCGGGCACCGCGGGCCTCGTGGCGGGGGCCATGTCGATGGCCGCCGGCGAGTACGTCTCGGTCAGCTCGCAGAGCGACACCGAGCGAGCCGACCTGGCCCGCGAGGCCCGAGAGCTCGCGGACGACCCGGCGGCCGAACTGGCGGAGCTCGCCCACATCTACGAGGCGCGTGGGGTCGAGCCCGACGTCGCCGTCGAAGTGGCGAGGCAACTGACCGCCAAGGACGCCATCGGCGCCCACAGCCGCGACGAGCTCGGCATCTCGCACGTCGTCACGGCGCGCCCGCTGCAGGCCGCGGGGTCGTCGGCCGCGTCCTTCACCGTCGGTGCGCTTCTCCCGCTGCTGGTTGCGGTCGTGAGCCCCGCCGGCGCGCAGGTCGCGGCCATCGTCGTCGCCGCGCTCGTCTCCCTGGGCGGGCTGGGGTTCCTCGGGGCCCGGGTCGGCGGCGCGCCCCCCATGCGCCCGACACTGCGCATCACCGTGTGGGGTGCCGTTGCCATGGCCGCCACGGCCCTCATCGGCGCCGCGGTCGGCACCGTGGTCTGACCCGCGGTCGACGGTTCCGGCGTCTTCGCCGGTCAGTGCCACCCGGCGGCGGCGAACAGATCGGCGAGGGTCACCGGCTGCAGCCCCCGTGCCCTGAGCCCGCCGATGATGGCGGGCAGGGCCGCGGCGGTCTGGTCCTGCACGTGCAGGATGATGATCGACCCGGACCGCGCCCCGGCGAGGACCCGGGACGTGATCACCGACGGTCCGGGGTTGCGGTAGTCGCTCGGGTCGACGTCCCACAGGACGGTGTAGCGGTAGCCGGTGGCGCCGGCGGCGGCGAGCACCGTCGAGTCGTAGTCGCCGTAGGGGGGGCGGAAGTACGGCGCAGGGGTCACGCGGGCGACCGACCACCACGCCGACTGGTCCGAGCGCATCCGAGAGACGACGTCGCTGTAGGACAGGCGGGAGAGGTACTGGTGGCCGGAGGTGTGGCTGGCGATGGTCATGCCCGCGAAGGCCGCTGCTCGTGCCTGCGACGGGTGGGCGAGCACCTGGTCGGCCGGGCAGAAGAACGTGCCGCCGGCGTTGTAGGTGCCGAGGGTGTACAGGATCGAGGTCCACGCGCCGCCGCTGTTGCAGTCGTCGAAGGTCAACGCCACCCGGTTGCCGGCGCCGGGCACCTGGCGGACGACGGTCGTCGCCACCGGCCGGTCCACCCGGAAGCCTCGGAACGGGCTCACCGTCCGGTTGCCGGCCTGGTCGGACACGTTCATCGCCGCGAGGTAGTTGCCGGGGAGGAAGACACTGCCGTCGGGGTAGTTCGGTCGCCAGCTGAACGTCACGGTCCCCGTCGGGCGGCTCAGACGCGCGGAGACGTCGAGCAGGCCGGCGCGGTTCCACGCCGTTCCCTGGGTGGTCAGCGGGCCGGAGCGGTCGTTGCTGGTGAAGCGATAGGTGACGGGGCCGGTGGCGCCCCAGGGGTCGGGGGTGATGCCGGTCCACACGAAGCTGGGCCCCTTCGTGTCCACGGTGATGCCGCGGGACTTCTGTGTGATGTTGCCGTCACTGTCGGTGCCCACGATGTCCACGATGTAGTCCCCGTCGGGAGCGAGGAACCGGTCGCCGTTGCGCTCCAGGTGGCCTCCCCACTTGACGCTCGCCTCGCCGGGGCCGAACGAGAGGTGCGATGCGTTCTGCGCCGAGCCACTCGCGTTCCGGAACACGACGTCGACCTCGAGTGGCTCGTCGGCGGACAGGTCGAGGCGGGTGCGGTCGCGCACGCCGTCGCGGTTGGGGCTGAAGTGCGGATGGGCGACGGTGACGCCGATTCGTGGCGGGGTGGTGTCGGGGGGCGGGATGGTGGGGTCAGGGATGGTGTCGAGGGGCGGGACCGTGGGGGTCGGCACGGCGTCGGGGGGAGCAATCGTGGCGTCAGGGCCGACGTCGGGATCGGTCGTCGTGGGAACGGTGGTGCCCGACGGACCGGGCGTGGTGACCGACGTGGTTGCTGGTGTCGCGGCGGTCGACGGCGTGGGGGCCTCGGCCGCGACCGCCGTGGCGGGAGCGACGAGCGCGCCGACGAGAAGCGCGAGTGTTGCGAACCGGGCGTTCTTCATCAGGGGAGCCTTCCTCAGATAGAGCCAGCACGCCAGTACCGGCGGTCACGGTCACCGGCCGGTGCGTTGAAGAAGCCCACCTAGCCCGAGGCGCCGTACTCGCCGACGACGTCGTCGACGTAGAGCGCCAGTCGGCCGGTGGCCTGGTCCATGGTGGCGCGGGGGAGGTCGCGGGCGGCCAGGGTGTCGAGGAAGTGCTCGACGAACCGCGAGAACTGGTGGGGGGTGATGTGTCGCCCGGCGTGCGCGGCGCGCAGGTCGACGCCCGCGGTGTGGTCGGTGCCGCCGAATGCGGCGGCGAGGAACTCGTCCTGCATGTGCATCAGTCGCTCGACGTCGACGCCCGCGAACTCGGGCGCCAGTTCGGGGTCGGTGGTCACCCGTTGGTAGAAGTCCGCGACGATCTCGTCGAGCGCGGCCTTTCCGCCGAGCGCTTCCAGGAGGTTCGAACGCGGCGCTTCGTCATCGGCCATGGGTCAAGCAAAGGGGTTCCCTCCCGCCGGCGGTAGAGCAGAAAGTCCTCTCGTCGGCGTGAGGACCCACCGGTCTGTTCGTCCGCCGGCCCGACCCGGTGTGGGTGTCTTGTGGGTCGAACGCGCTCGGAATGGCCACGGTCGAGCGTGCCATCCGTGCGAGGAGTCAGAGTTGCATGAACTCGTGGACCACCCAGTAGCGGCCGCATCCCTGGGCCACGCCCGTGCCCAGGTAGTTGAACCTCGGGTTCAAGATGTTGGCCCGGTGGCTCGGCGAGTTCATGAACTTGGTGTGGGCCCTCGCCAGCGAATTCCCGCCCCCGACGTTCTCGGCCAGGCTGCGCCAGTTGTACGGGTTGGCGGTCACGTAGTCGGGCGAGTGCGAAAGCGCGCACTTGGCCGCCATGTGCTCGGCCCAGTGCTGGGCGAAGTCGGACAGCCAGCCATTCTGTTGCATGGCCGGGATGCCGTTGCTCGCCCGCGAGTGGTTGACCTGGTTGAACACCGTCGTCTGGTCGGCCGAGACGCATGCCGACACCAACAGGGCGAGACCCAGTGCCAACGCGCTCACCTTCGCCACGACCTTCGACCGGCCCCGCTTCGATGGCGGTCGACCCGCGTGGGCCGCGTTCGGGTCGACTGAGACACGCCTCGCCGCCATCATGTTCCTCTCCATGCCCGAATCGTACTCCCCGCGCTCGACCCCGGGGTAGGGGCGAACGTCCCGACCTTCGGTCCCATCGGAGCTACGTCAGGGGGTGGCTCGCGAAGAACCGCCAGCCCATCCGGGTGGCCGACACGCTATGGGTGGTGGCCCCGAGCGCCGGGACGTCGATGACTGCGCCGGGCCAGGTGTGACCACCGCCCTGGATCCGAACCAGCTTCACAGCCTGTCGCTCCGGGCAGGACCACGAGCGCAGCGTCACGTCGGGAGCCAACCGGGTGACGCTGGTCGACCCGGCGCAGCCGTTGCGCCGTATCGCCCACTGCCGGAGCTGGGGGACCACGCCGTCGTTCGGCCCGTACGCGCCGAACGTCTGATGGTCGAACGGCACGTTCCGGTCGGCCGAGCCGTGGAACGCGAGCACGGGCACCGGCCGCTCGCCGCAGGTGTCGTCCCCTTCGCCGTCGGAGTAGACGGTGCCGGCGACCGTGACCATCGAGGCGATCCGGTCGGGGAGTCGGCAGGCCAGGTAGCTGACCATGAACGCGCCGCTCGAGATGCCCGTGGCGTGGACCCGGTCGGTGTCGACGCAGAAGCGGGCCGTGATCTGATCGAGGACGGCTTCCACGAATCCGACGTCGTCGACCCGGTCATCGACTTGGGGGGTCCCCCCGGGGCCCGACCCGATGAGCCACTGGTTGTACAAGGGGTACGCGGTGTCGGGGGCCACGATCACGAAGCGCTCGCGGTCCGCGAGCGCGGCGTAGTCGCTGTAGAGGAGTTGCTGGAGGCCGTACGAGCCCTGTCCGTGGAAGAGGAGGACGACCGGGGTGGGTGTCGTGGGGTCGTAGCCGGGCGGCACGTGGACCAGATAGGTGCGGTGGAACCCGTGGTGCGACATCGCCCGGTGCGCGGTCCGTGCACGCTGTGGCGGCAGTCCCGTGCACGTGCTCGAGGGCGCGATGGGTTCCACGCCGGCGCGCTGACTCTCCGACATCGCCCGACCCGGGAGCCCGACCGCCGCGATCGTCGATGCCAGCAGCGCCGCCACGGCCACCCGAGCCGCACCCGCCCGAAACCCTGCACGCCAAGTCATCGGCCGACCGTACCGGAAGCGGCAACGCCCAGGCGGTCGCCGTCGGCCGGGTCGGGGCAGGCAGGCCGGGTCCGGTCCGGTGATCGGCCATCCCCCGTGTGACCGACGGCGCCATGCGGTCAGTGCGTACGCGATCGGCCGACAGTGGGTGAGAACGGGGAGGCGCGGGCGGGTTGGGCCTGCTATGGCATGCGGTTGCCTTTGATGCGGTTGGCGGTGCCGCACTTGCATTGGCCGTTGCGTTCGGAGGTGGGCCACCTCGGCTGCGGGGGATGACGTGGTCGATGCGGCAGTCGCGTCCGGGGACGCCGCAGCCTTCGTCTCTGCAAAGACGGTCGCGGATGATGATGGCCTCGCGGAGGGGTCCGGTGAAGTAGTCCTTGGCCTCGCCGAAGTGGATCATGTGGCTGTCCCGACCCGCCCAGACCTCACCCGCCGCCACCGCCGCCGCCTCCAACACGTCGAGCGCACCCGACACACCCGACACACCCAACCGCTCCTCGGGGTCAACCCACTGCGTTCGCTCTACGACAAGCACCTGGCACCACTCCCAACCGGCCAACCACAGACCGGGAATCGAAAGGAAACTGCGGGGAAGTGGCAGCCGCCATCTCGTCAGAGAGAGCTATGCCGGGGCTGCGAACCGGCTCCCGTCATCCTAACCGAACACTCGTTCGACCGCAAGGCCACCCGCCCGATTGCTGCCCGAACCGTCCTGGTCGACGGTCGTCGCCGGATTGGTGGTGTTGCTGCCCCGGTACCGGACCGTGCCGTTGGAGACGACGGCGCAAGCGTGGCCGCCAGCGGGCGCCGCCACGCTCGCGGGTAGCGGATCCCTGATGGAGAACCCTGGCCATACGGTGGAGCGGGTGACGAGAATCGAACTCGCGTTCTCAGCTTGGGAAGCTGATCGGAGGGGGTCGGCTGACCAGGGGAATCGTCCGTTTCCGCAGGTCAGCGCGGGTGTGGCCTTGCGTCTTGTGGCGTCCCGTCACCCCGGATCCCGCCTCGTAGGGTCACGCTGGGGTCACGCCGATTCGGCTCCGGGTACTCAGCTTCGTTGTCGGTGACCCCACCCGAGACTGGGATTGCAGCGCCGCAATTCCGGGTTTCCGCGGCGAGACTCGGAATCATCGACGCGCCCGGTGTAAGCCGCGGCCAGCCGTCGGCCGTCGGGGGTACCGTGGAGTCGATGGATCTCACGACGGTCATCGAGACCCGCCCGGGTGTGCGCAGCGGCAAGCCGTGCTTCATCGACACCCGGATCGCGGTCTACGACGTCCTCGAGTACCTGGCATCGGGGATGACCACCGAGGAGATCGTCGCCGACTTCCCGGAGCTCACACCCGAGCACGTCCGGGCCGCCATTGAGTTCGCGGCCCTCCGGGAACGCCGCCTCGCCACGGCGTGAAGCTCCTGTTCGACGAAAATCTGTCGAGACACCTCGTCGGGCAGCTGCGAGACGTGTTCCCCGAGAGCGAGCACGTCACCGCGCTCGGCTTGGACACTGCGACCGACCGGGAGATCTGGGAGTACGCCGGCGAGCACGGCCACATGATCGTCTCGAAGGACTCGGACTTCCGTCAGCTCGCGTTCCTCCATGGTCCACCACCGAAGACGCTGTGGCTCCGCGTCGGCAACGCGTCGACGGCGACTGTGCTCCAACTCATACTCGATCACGTCGGGGTCATCGAGGCGTTCGGTGTCAGCCAGGACGAGGCACTGCTGGTGCTACCAGCGCTGCGATCGACCTGACCGAGCATTCGGCAGGTTCAGATCGGGAAGGACTGTCAGTTGGGGATCCAGACTCAGTCCTCGGTCCGGTCGGCGCGGACTCCCTCGAGCGTGGCATCGAAGAAGCCGGACTCGAGTACGTCGAGTACATCGTCGATCTTCATGTGCGCTCGCTTCCGCTTGGCGAATGGCAGCGCGGCGGCGACCGTTGGCAGCCGGGCCACGTCGTCCAGCGACTTCGTCAGCGGGCGAAGTGACGTCGCCAGCGTCGGAGAATCGGCGGCGAGGGCGGCCACGGCGGCGCGCAGGTTCGCCTCTCGACGCTCCAGACCTTTCTGGCCAAACCGGCCGCCGACCCTCTCCGCCAACCGATCGGTGACCGACAGGCCTCCGCGCTTCTGTCGGTCCGCTATCCACTGCTGGGTCGCGTCCATGACCGCACGACCGTGCTTCAGAGCTCAGCGCGAACCTTCGGGTCCTGTAGGGCACGGAGGGCTTGAGCCATGAGTCGATCTACCGCCGCCTTGCCCTTCCCGGCCGCGGGGCGTTTCGCCGGTGTTGCCATCAGTCGTCTTCCATCGGGATCGACGGCTGGTCTGTGGGTGCAGCGTCGTCATCGGCCCTGCGGTGAATTCGAGACAGGGCTGCGGAGCGCACCTTCGAGAAGCGCCCGGCGAACCCGTCGGGATCGACCGGCTCTGAGGTCCCGGTCTCGGTCGGGAGCGCCTCGGCGGCCTGTCCAGCGCCGAGCTCCGCCGCTCCGGCGTCGTTCCCGCGGCGATTGCGGACGCGGCCGGCTAGATCGCCGATGGCCCGCTTGCCTCCCGATGCGATAGCGAGGCCTCGCTCGCGGGCCTCGTCCTCCATCTCGGCTGCCTCCGGTAGGGCCGGAACCTCGATCGCCTCGTAGGGCAATCCCCGCTGCGAGGCGAACCACGCAAGCGAGTCGTCGACCTGTGGCGCCAACCGAACGATCGAACCCGCCGTGATGAAGTGCACCATCTCGAGGGCTTTGACGTCGACCCGCTCGGCGACGAGCGTCCGCACGCGGACCAGGAGATCGGTGTCCTCGTCGAAGTGTCGGTCGAGGAGCGATCGAGCCTCATCGATCGCCGCCTGGGCGACCACGAGCAGGGCGAGGGTCTCCGACACGTCACGCGCATGCTCGACGGCCTCGAGGCGACCCGAGACCTTCCGACCCTCGTACTCGGCCGCGGCGAGCCGCTTGCGGATGAACGATCGGAGTCGTTCGATCTGTTGCTCGACCTCGACACCGCTGTCGTCCATGGAGTGCCAGTCGGTGTCCGACATCGTGCCGTCGGCCGCTCTCCCGAACAGTCGGTAGAACCCGTCACCGACAGCGGACAGGGCGCCGGACTCGTACAGAGCCTGGCCGGCCGCATCGAGCTGGAACGCCGTCTGGGTCGACCCGCCGACGGACCCGACGAGCGGTGCCAGGGAGGCGAGAGCGCCAAGACTGGCAGCGGACGATTGCTCGACCGGCCGCTCCGCTCGCAGTCACGTTCGGGTCACGCCGCCGATCTCGGTCCCACGCGGCGAAGGACCAAGCCGCCGAATAACCGGCCGACCTGGGCCTATTCGCTGGAGCGGGTGACGAGAATCGAACTCGCGTTCTCAGCTTGGGAAGCTGAGTAGAATAGGGCTCTGAACAGGGGAAACCCCCGTCTCAGGGTGCTGTAGTCCGCGGATAGTCCGCACTTCGGGGAATTTCGGCCGTCGCAGGTGGGTCACGGCGTCACCCCCGGGTGATGCTCACCACCTCGGCTTCCACTGGCCCGGACTCGGCCAGCGACCCGCGCAGCACACCGTCGAGGCCCTCGGCGAGCGCCTCGTCGAGCGACGGGAACAGGCCCCCGTAGGTGTCGAGCGTGGTGGTGATCGAGGAGTGCCCCAGCCGCTCCTTGATTGCGAGCGGGTGGGCTCCCTGCGCTATAGCGAGCGCCGCCGCGGTGTGGCGCAACTCGTGCAACGTCAGACCGCTGAGGGGTCCGTCGTCACGGTGAAAACTCCCGTCCGGGGCTCGACGCCACCCCAATTCGGCCCGTACGCACGCGCGCAGCCATACATGCCGGAAGTTCTGCGCCCGCGCCGGCCCACCCTTCGGCCCTGGGAACGCCAGACCGCTCGACCGAACCGGCGCAGCATTAAAGTGCGTGCCGAGGACCTCTGCCAGCAGGCCGGGCATTGTCACCTTGCGGATTCCGGCCTTCGTCTTCGGCGGACCGAGCACCAGGCGCCCCCCGACCTCCTGGAGCTGTTCCTCCACCTTGATTGTGTGGCGGAGCAGGTCGACGTTCGCCACCCGCAAGCCGAACAACTCGCCTCGCCTCAGCCCCACGTACGCAGCCGTCAATACCAGGGGCCGATAGTGCGGGGTGATGGCGTCGGCCAGGCGTGCAACTTCTCCGGGGTCGAGGAACCGCATCGGACGCGAGTCTTCAGCCGGGAGCTTCACGCTCTTCGCCGGATTCCGTCCGATCCGACCGTCTGCGACTGCGGCGTCGAGGATCGTGCGCAGCACCAGAACGTGCCGGCGCACCGCGCTGTTCGACAAGCGGCCCTCGGTCAACTCTTCGCCGAGCATCTCCTTCACGTCAGCCGTCCTGATCCTCGACAACTGCCACTGGCCGAACCGCGGCACGAGGTAGTTACGCGCAACACCCACGTTGAGCACCTTCGTTGTCGGCCGTAGCTCAACGAGGCCGGCCTCCCATTCCTCGACCCACTCGGCGAACCGCATACGCCCTAGCTGCGGGTCGGTCCAGTCGCCGCGCACGAGGTCCGCGCCCGATGTCGTCAGCCATCGCTCGGCGTCGACCTTGCGGGCGAAGTGGCCAGCGTGCTCCTTTCCCGCTCCGTCGCGGTACCTGGCCCGGTACTTTCCGTCAGGCCGTTTCGTGATGCTCCCCATCGATGTGGTTACTCCCTTGTTCTCGACCTACGATTCGGTGCTCCGACTATGAAGTCAGCTCTGTCAAGAAACCTTCATGGGCTGGCCTTCTCGCCAGTTTCCCGTGGCGGCTTTGGCTTCGACCGGAACCGCCGGATCTCGGTCCGTAGCCGTTCGATGTCCTCCACCATGAACTGGAGCTGTTCGTCGATGTCGAGCAAGTACTCGTTGGGCTTCACACCTCTGTGCAGGTTGACGACTTGGTCGTGGGCGGCCGCGGCCTTGCCGACAAGGTGCTTGGCGGTCCCGAACTCCTCATACGCGGCGAGCTCCTCCTCCGTTCGCATCGAATCCATTCCCGCCCGGCGCACGTGGTCGATGTTGTCGTCTTCGGGTTGGTCGTCGATGGTCCACCAGGACCAGATGTAGGGCTCTTCGTCGTTGCCGCTGAGTTCGATGTCTGCGCTTCGCCACGAGGACATTCGTCCGTGCATCCAATCGCGGAAGGCGCCGCCCTCCATTCTGGCCTTCGGTGTGACCTCAATCGTGTCTGCCTCGCTCCTCGGTGTCAGCAGCGCAAGGGGCGACACCTCCAGAGCGAGGGCGAGCGCGGCGACCTCTCCGACAGAGGGCTTGGCCTTTCGCTGTGTCTCGATCTGGCTGACGTAGTGCATGGAGCGGTCGATGCCGAGCTCACTCAACCGCTTGCCTAGCTCATCCTGCTTCCAGCCGCAGGCGACCCTGAGTTCACGAACCCGCGTGGAGACGATGTCGTTGATCTTCATGCTTCCGTAGGCTATTCGCAATTTTCGAGAATCTCTCGCCGTTTTCGAGTAGTTCTCGAAACTGTTGACTAGGAGCCGTTCGGACCCAACGGTCATTGTCGAAAGACGGAGGACCCGTCGTGCAGTTGCTCACAGTGGAGGAAGTCGCCCAGCTCCTCCAGGTGCCGGTGCGCACCCTTTACGCCTGGCGTACCCGCCAGTGCGGACCTCCGGCGATCCGGATCGGTCGATTCTTGCGCTACGAGCCATCTGCCGTTGAGCAGTGGATCGCCGACCGACGACAGGAGGAGTTATGGCCCTAACTGGAGAAGCGGGCACCGCTCGGGTACCCGCCTCCCCAGAACACGGGTCCGTTACAGCGGACCCGACGTGTGTGCCTCCACCGACCAACCCAGCCTGAAGGAGACCCCCTATGTTACCCGAGACTGATCCCGCGACGCCCTACTTCGCTCGGCCCACGACCGAGCCGGCATGCCCGGCAACAGGCGGTGCTCTGCCACCTGAGGTCGAGGAGCAGCTCGATCTCAAGAGGGCGGGGCTCTCCCGCCGGGGCCTCGATCCCTCCGGGGCGGAACTGCAGGGCGGGCTTTGGCTTGCCCTCGCCGCCGGCGCACCCGATTGGGGCTGGGGGTGATGGTCAAGCGCACATACAAGAAGCCTCGGACGACGGGGACCGATGACGAGGCCGACCAGTCCCGAGGCCCTGTGACCTCACTCGAGCAGTTCAAGGAGGCACTGGAGGACCACGGCCGTGAGCCGAGAGTGACCCGAGCAGGCAAGGGCACCGCCCGGTGTCCTGCCCACGATGATCACGATCCGAGTCTCGACTTCCAAGCCGGCGACGATGTGCCCGTTGTGGCGACGTGCCGTAGTCGGGGCTGCACCTACGCCGAGATTCTTGCTGCGCTCGGCTTCTCCTCGCCTCAGCGCACCGACTACGAGTATGTCGACGCCGATGGCGATCTGTCGTACGTCGTTCGTCGGGGGCCGGACAAGAGCTTCCGTGCCTTCCACCCTAAACGCGGGCGCCTGGTCTTTGGCCTGGGCGATCGGGAGAAGATCCTCTACCGGCTGCCTGATGTAGTCGAGGCGGTGGAGGCCGACAGGGTCGTCTACGTGGTCGAGGGCGAAAGGGACGCCGACTCCGTCTCTGCGGAGGGCGTGTGCGCCACTACGAGCCCGTTCGGTGCCGGCAAGTGGGAGAGCTCATACTCTGAGACGCTTCGAGGGGCCGACGTGATCGTGGTCGCCGACCGCGACCCGGCGGGGTACCGCCACGCCGCCGAGGTGGTGTCGAGCTTGGACGGGGTGGCGCACTCGGTGCGGGTTGTGGAGGCCGCCGAGGGTAAGGACGCCACCGACCATCTCGAGGCCGGCTACGGGCTCGACGAGTTCGTTGAACTGTCGTCCGAGGCCCTGATCGTGCCGCCGGTTGAGTTGCCAGAGGGCTATCGGGTGTGGTGCGAGTCCGACGACGACCGTCCCCGCCCCGAGCTGCACGACGACGCTCGACTTGGGCTCGCCGGCGACATCGCAGCCCTGCTCGAGGATGGGAGCGAGATCGACGGCGCTGCCGCGATCGCTCAGCTCCTGCCCGTCGTGGGTGCCATGGTCGGGCGTACCAACTTCTTCCCGCTGGGCGCTGACCGGCACTACCCGAACCTGTTCGTCGGGATCCTCGGGCCGACAGGCACCGGAAGGAAGGGCATGGCGATGAACGGGGTGCTCAGGGTCATCGGACTCGCTGACCCCGAGTTCTTCACCGAACGCATCACCGGCGGCCTCGGCTCGGGCGAGGGGCTCATCCAGTTCGTCCGTGACGAGGACATCGTCGAGGGTGAGGCGGTGCCTCGGTCTGCGGATGATCAGCGGGCCGTCGTCAAGGCCGCCGAGCTCTCTCACGTGTTCAAGATCACCCGCAGGGAGAACTCGATCCTCTCGGAGGTGATGCGCGAGGCCTGGGACGGCGGCACGCTGCACAACACGGTCAAGGGGTCGCCACTCAGGTCCACCGAGTCGTGTGTCTCCTTTCTCGGCCACATGACACCGCACGAGGCCCGGGAGCGCATCCACGAGACCGGCATCGCCAATGGCTTCGCCAACCGCTACCTGTGGGTCTACTCGGAGCGCCGCCAGGAGGTGGCGCTACCCGAGCCGATCCCTGACAAGGTGCTCCAGGACCTCGCCGGTGATCTCGCCGCCCTGGTGGAGTCAGCACGTGCAGAAGGGGGGGCTTGGGACCTGTCCCGCGAGGCGACGCGACGCTGGGTCGAGGAGTGGTACTCAGAGGTGTCGAACCCCCCACCGGGCCTCCGGGGCGAGCTGCTTGCTCGAGGGCCGGCGATCGTGCTGAGGATGGCGATGGTCTACGCCATCCTCGACGACAAGGCGGATCTTGGTGTGATCGGCGAACGGCACCTTCGTGCGGCGTTGGCCCTCTACCGCTACGGGGTCTCCACGGTGGAGCACGTGTGGGGTGACGCCCAGGGCGACGCCGACGCTGACCGGCTCCTCAAGGCCGTCCGTGAGGCCGGCAGCGACGGGCTGAGCTTCACCGGGCAGAGCAAGCTGTTCGGCGGCCACCGGGAGAAGAAGCGGCTGCACCAGGTACGCCGGCAGCTCGAGGACCGCAAGCTCATCGCCACGGGCCAGGTGGCCAATGGCTCGGTGTCGGTGGCCATCTCGCCCACCGGGGCACCGGCATGAGCTGTTCGCACTTTTCGCATTTCGCACCGGGTGTCCCCCGGTCTGGTGGTCCGGGTGCAGCTGTTCGCACATTTCGCATTTCGCAGTGCGCTCCAACCGCCAGGCCACCAACCCGACTCAGCGTTCGAGGCTGTTCGCACTTTTCGCATTTCGCACCAGCCCACCAGCCCGGTGGCCATTGGCCCGACCCTGGCCTCGCAGCATTGCGTGGGGGAAGTGGTCGTAGGGGAGTAGGTCATGGTGTGGGGGGTGGGGTTGGGGGTTCTACCTCCACGTACCCGGACCGGCGGCTACGGCGCTGGGCCTACGGCGAAATGCGAAAAGTGCGGAATCGGTGGTCGGAGCCACACGGCCCGTGCGAAATGCGACAAGTGCGAAACACCACCCCGTGGCTCCTCGAGGCGTGCGAAATGCGAAATGTGCGAAACCGGGTGACCGGGGTTGCCAGCGGTGAGCGCCACGATGCGGACTGAGCAGATCCACCCCAGCGGCCCACCGTGGCCCATCATCTCTTACTCGAGCCTCGACCCCTGCCCCCGCTGCCGCGACGGCGACGCAGTACCAGACCCGGGCCGGGCTCAACCGGCCTGCACCGCCAAAGGGTGCGGTGAACGAACGGCGGGCGCCGAGATCGATCCCACAGCCGACAGGACCAGCCTGGAGGCCCACCACGAAGGCGTCGAGCGCTGGCTGGGTGCGCTGGTCGATGAGATGGCGGCTCGGGGGTACCCGGTTGATGTCGGGGTCCTGTGCGACGCCCAGTACCGGGCCGAGGCCGATCTGAAGGACGCCACAGACCGAGCACACGCCCTCGGCATCGGGAACCCAAGCGACCCTAGCTGAGGGCCGCCAGGACATCGTTCCGGTGGAACCGTCAGGACATCGTTCCGCTTGGTGAGGTCGATTACCGCAGGGACATCGTTCCGTTGTTCGCTCGGTCGGTCATGTTGACCGAGCGAGGAGCTGCGGGTGTCC
>JAYRVH010000001.1:0-26913 GCA_041918615.1 Acidimicrobiales bacterium | reverse complement strand
TCCTCGAAGACTGGCCCACCGGCACCTTCACCGGCATCCCCCCCCACTACGACGCCGTCCGCACCCCCACCGACGTCTACATCCAATACGCCACCGGCGAAAACGAGTACTACGACCTCACCAACGACCCCCACCAACTCACCAGCCTCCACAACGACCCCACCACCACCACCCGACGAACCACCCTCACCACCCTCATCAACCAACTCAAAACCTGCGCCGGCCCCACCTGCCAACTCACCGCACCCCCCTGACGGGACCCGCCGCGGGGAAGCTCACGACGTCACACCTGGTCGCGATCGCGGCGTCGAGCGCCTACCCCGAGCCGCTCGCCGTGCCCCGGGCCACATCAGGACGGCGACGCACCAGGTGCACATAGGCCTTCGCCGCCCCCCACTGCATCCCCGGCTCCCGCAGCGACTCGTCGATGTCGGCGAACGCCGCAGGGCTGAGCGCGAACAGGTCGTCCGGGAACGCCCGCACCGCGAACTCGTCGCGGGTCGCCGGGGTCGCACCCGCGGCGACGAGCACCTCGGTGGGATACCGCACGGCCTCGCGCAGCAGGGCGAGCGGCCCCGTGGGCTGTTCGTCGAGGTCGGCCGCCAGCAGCGCCCGGACCCTCGGGGCCACCTCGGTCCGGGCCCGTCGGCCCGCCGCGGCTGCCTCGGCCCGCACCCCGGCGGGGGGCTCGCAGCCCTGACCGACCAACACCCCGACCACGCAGCGCACCACCCATTCGGCCAGTGCGGCCTCGACGGCGTCGGCCAGCGCGACGCCGTAGGCCAGGAGCGCGGCCTCGTCCGACGACGCTCCGTCCGGGGCTGCTGGCATCCTGACCACTATGCCCCTGTCACGCATCGAACCAGGTCCCGGCCAGGAGTCGGTCTGGGACTACCCCCGCCCGCCTCGCCTCGAGGCCACCACCAGCCACCTGGTGGTGCGCTTCGCCGATGTCACGATCGCCGACACCACCGAGGCCTTCCGGGTGCTCGAGACCAGCCAGCCCCCGGCCTTCTACCTGCACCCGCAGTTCGTGGCGATGGCACATCTGGTGCCGAGCACGCACCGCACGTTCTGCGAGTGGAAGGGCCAGGCCCACTACTACGACGTGGTGGTGGGCGATCGCGTCAGCAGGGACGCGGCCTGGGCGTACGCCGACCCGACGCCCGCCTTCGCCCCGATCAGGGACCACCTGGCGTTCTACCCGCAGCGCGTGGACGAGTGCCTCGTGGACGACGAGGTCGTGGCGGCCAACGAGGGCGCCTTCTACGGCGGCTGGATCACCTCGAGGGTCGTCGGTCCCTTCAAGGGTGGCGTCGGCACCGCCCACTGGTAGCGAGCACGCCTCAGCTGATGCCGCCGCCGCCGACCACCTGGCGGAGGGCCGGCGGCAGTTCGGTGGCGGTACAACTCAGCACGAACCTGCCCTGCTCCACCCGCGCGTCGACGGCGCAGGGGAAGTAGTCGTTCTCTGCGATCGGGATGGTCAGCACCCCGAGACCGTCGGTCGACAGCGTGAGCACGCCGTCACTCACCGCGACGGCGGCACCTCGCGGCTGGCCGCCGACGACCACCGTGGCGGTGCCGGGCGTGAGCGTGACCGGCACACCCACGGCCTCGGTCGCGGTGGCCTCGGTGATCTCGGCCGAGATCGTGGCCCGCTCCAGGCTCTGCACCTCGACCTGGGCGTTGAACAGCCGCGAGCGCTCGAACACCACGCCGTCGACGTCCAACTCGAGAGCGTCGAACCGGCCGCCGTCATACGCCAGGTCTTCGAGGCGCAGCGAGAAGTGGTCGATCCGGCCCTGGGTGGCCAGCCGTCCGAGGAACGGGAACGAGTCGACGCTGGCGTCGACGTTGCCCACGTCGACGACGGTGTCGGCCCCCTCGATCGTCGACTCGATGCGGTTCTCGACCAGATAGCGCGTGCCCACGTCGGCGACGACGGCGACGACGATCAGCACCCCGAGGAAGATGCCGAGGTTCCGGAGGGCGCGCACGAGAAAGCCCTAGTCGCTGAGCGCGGCGTTGAGGTTGCCCGAGCGGAGGCCTTCGAGATCGAGGGTGACGTAGCGGTAGCCGGCATCGTGCACGGCCACGACGACCTCGACGCGGCGGTCGAGCACGTCGGCGAGCTGGGCCAGTGGCACCTCGATGCGGGCGGCATCGTCGTAGTGCCGGACTCGCAGAGACCGGAAGCCGAGGTCGCGGAGGGCGCCCTCGGCCCGGCCCACCTGCTTCAGCACGGGGGCACTCACCGCCGTGCCGTAGGGCAGGCGGGAGGCGAGACAGGCGGCGGCGGGCTTGTCCCACGTGCGGAGCCCAAGCGACCGCGAAGCGGTCCGCACGTCGGCCTTGGTGTACCCGGCCTCGACCAGGGGAAAGGCCGCGCCTCGGTCGGCGGCCGCCCGTTGCCCGGGGCGGTGGTCGCCCAGGTCGTCGAGGTTCACGCCGAGAACCACCGTGGCGCGCTCTTCCGCCGCCAGCGGGCCCAGCGCATCCATGAGTGCGTCCTTGCAGTGGAAGCAGCGGTCGGCGTCATTGCGTCGGTAGGCGGTGGATTCCATCTCACCGGTAACCACTTCTCGCCAGCGAAGCGCCCACTCCGCGGCGAGCGAGCGGCAGTCGTCGTGCTCGACATCGGCCAGCGACGGCGAGACCGCCGTGACCGCCAGCGCCTGATCGGCGCCGAGGGTGTCGTGGGCGACCCACGCGAGGAAGGCGGAGTCGGCCCCCCCGCTGAACGCGACGACCACCCGGTCGAGGTCGCGGAGGTGCGCCCGGAGACCGGTGAGGTCAGGCGCGGTCGTCGACATGGTCCCCGTCGAAGCTGTCGATCTCGATCCGCAGGCGCTTGTTGCCCTTGCCCTTCGACTCGGTCTTCACCACCCGCAGTGTGCCCACCTCGTCGGTGGACGCCACGTGCGTGCCCCCGTCGGCCTGCTTGTCGAGCCCCACGATGTCCACCACCCGGATCTCGCTGACGCTCTCGGGGATCATGTTGACCTTGGTGCGGATGAGGTCTTCGTCCTCCACCGCCGTCGTGCGGGGGAGGAACGACACCTCGATCGGCCGGGCAGCCCGCAGTTCGGCGTTGACGAGCTCCTCCACCCGCTGACCGAACCCCTCGGGCAACGGGTCGAAGGCGAAGTCCATGCGGGCGCTGAGCGGCGCCATGTTGCCGCCGGTGACCGCCGTGCCCCATGTCTTCCAGATCACCCCGCAGAGCACATGGAGCGCCGTGTGGGTTCGCATGAGGGCGTGGCGCCGCCCCCAGTCGAGCTCGCCTGTGACCGGATCGCCCACCGCCGAGATGGGGCCGTCGAGCACGTGCCACGCGTCTTCCCCGCGCTTCACGACCTCGGTGACCCGTGCCTCGGCACCGCCGAACCGCAGCACGCCCTCGTCGTGGGGCTGGCCACCCCCCGTCGGGTAGAAGGCGGTCCGGTCGAGGGCGACGGCGCCGGCATCGCCGTCCACATCGACCACGGTGGCCTCGAAGCGCCGGAGGTAGGCGTCCCGCAGATACAGGAGGTCGGTGGCCATCGCTGCGATTCTGCCGTCTCGGGCGGCACGCCGCGCAATCACGCCTTATGCTCTGTCGGCTCCAGCCAATCCGGGGCACAACCACCTAGGGGAGAAACCTCAATGCGCAAGAAGGGCATTCTCAGCCTCTTCGCTTTGTTCTTCGTCTTCGCACTCACCGCCGCCGCGTGCGGCAGTGACAGCGACAGCACGGACGACGCGAGCGGCGACAGCACCACGACCACCACCGCAGGTGACAGCGAAGGCGGCGCCCAGAACACGGGCGACGGCACCTTCACCGTCGGCACCCTGCTGCCGGAGACGGGCTCACTCGCCTTCCTCGGCCCACCCGAGTTCGCGGGCGTCGACCTCGCCGTCTCCGACATCAACGAGGCCGGCGGCGTGAACGGCGAGCAGATCCCCGACGCCATCCAGGGCGACTCGGGCGACACCGAGACCGACACTGCCAGCACCACGACCGACCGCCTGCTGAGCGAGAACGCCGACGTGATCGTCGGTGCCGCCTCGTCGGGCGTGTCGCTCACCGTGATCGACAAGATCACCGGTGCCGGCGTCATCCAGTTCTCGCCGGCCAACACCTCGCCGACGTTCACCGACTACGACGACAACGGCCTGTACTTCCGCACGGCCCCGTCCGACGTGCTCCAGGGCCGGCTGCTGGGCGAGCTGATCGCCGGCGACGGCAATGCCACACTCGGCATCCTCGTCCTCGACGATCCCTACGGCGTCCCGCTCGCCGAGAACGTCACCACGACGTTCGAGGACTCTGGCGGCTCGGTGGTCGAGTCGGTCACCTACGACCCCGCCGCCACCAACTTCGACGCCGAGGTGCAGCAGATCGCCGACGCCGCCCCTGACGCGGTCATCGTGATCGGCTTCGACGAGTCGGCCCGGATCCTCACCTCGATGATCGAAAAGGGCATCGGCCCGAGCGACATCCCGGTGTACGGCACCGACGGCAACATGGGCAGCGCCCTGTCGGACCAGTTCGACAACCCGGCCGACATCGCGGGCATGAAGGGCACCACGCCCCTCACCGACCTGTCGTCGGACTTCACGGACCGCCTCCTCGAGGTGAATCCCGACCTCGTGGACTTCAACTACGCGGCCGAGTCCTACGACGCCGTCGTGATCACCGCCCTGGCCGCTGATCTGGCCGGCACCGACGAGCCTTCGGTGGTCGCCGAGCAGATCAACGGCGTCACCAAGGACGGCGACGCCTGCACCACCTACCAGGAGTGTGTCGACCTCATCGATGGCGGTTCCACCGACATCGACTACGACGGCATCAGTGGCCCGCTGAGCTTCAGCGACGCCGGTGAGCCGTCCGAGGCCAGCTTCGGCATCCTCACCTTCGGCGACGACGGCATCGATGACAGCCTGACCACCTTCGAGTTCGCCCAGGTCTGACCTGAACGAACCCGACGGCCAAGCCGTCAAACACTGAGAGGGGCCCCGGTCCATGACCGGGGCCCCTTCGCGATGCGACGCGTGTGGGACACGAGACGGGTGCGATGGCCCCGCCGATGCGAGGCGCGTCGAGGTTGCTTCGAAAACCGGCCGGTTGGGTCCGCCCCGCAACCCCTTGAGCCGGAGCGAGGCCCTGGCGGCCCCGACCGGACGAACCCCTACCTGGCCTTGACCAAGGTGCCCAAGTAGAGCTCGATGACCTTGGGGTCGACGAGCAGGGCCGCACCGGTGTCGGTGTAGGCGTTGCGGCCCTGGTCGAGCACGTAGCCGCGGTGGCAGATCTCGAGGCAGCGCCGGGCGTTCTGCTCGACCATCACGATCGACACCCCGGCGGCGTTGATGCGCCGGCAGCGGATGAAGACCTCGTCCTGGTACAGCGGCGACAGTCCGGCAGAGGGCTCGTCGAGCAGCAGCACCGTCGGCTCCATCATGAGGGCGCGTCCCATGGCCAGCATCTGGCGCTCGCCGCCCGACAGCGAACCGGCGCGCTGCTTGAGCCGCTCGCCGAGGAGGGGGAACAGATCGGTGACCTCGGCCAGGCGCTCCGAGAAGCGCCTGGGCTGGAGGTACATGCCCATCTCGAGGTTCTCCTCGACGGTGAGCCGGGGGAACACGTTGTTGTTCTGGGGCACGTAGCCGATGCCCTTGGCCACCAGCACGTGGGCCGGCTCGCCCGTGATGTCGTCGCCGGCGAAGTGCACCTTGCCCTCCGACACCCTGACCAGGCCGAACATGGCCTTGAGGAGGGTCGACTTCCCGGCACCGTTGGGCCCGATGATGCCGATCAGCTCGCCCTTGGCCAGATGGAAGTCACACCCGTTGAGGATGTTCACCCCGGGGATGTAGCCGGCCACGAGGTTGGTGGCCGACACGAGCGTCTCACCGCCCCCGGGGGGTGGCGGGATCAGGTGCTCGCCGGCGGGGATCGACGCCTCGGTCATATCCCCATCTCCTCTTCGCGCTCTTCCTCGATCTCTTCGAGGAGCTCCTCGACCTCCTCGAGCTCGGCCTCTTCTTCCTCGAGGGTGAGCGGGGCGTCGTGGTGGGCACCCAGGTACGCGTCGATGACGGCCTGGTTCTGGCCGACCTGCTCGGGCGGGCTCTCGCTGATGATGGCGCCTTCGGCCATCACCACCACCCAGTCGCTGATGCTCGACACCACGTCCATGTCGTGCTCGATGAACAACACCGTGGCGCCGTCGGCCCGCATCTCCTTGATGTGCTCGAGCAGCGACTGGGTGAGCGCCGGGTTCACGCCGGCCATGGGCTCGTCGAGCATGATGATCCGGGGCTCGCACATGAGCGCTCGTGCCATCTCGAGCAACTTGCGCTGGCCACCCGAGAGCGTGCCGGCGAACTCGTTGCGCATGTGGTCCATCTTGAAGCGCTCGAGCAGCGCGTCGGCCTGAGCCTCGACCGCCCGTTCCTGGCCGCGCCACACCGCGGGGATGAGCGCCCGGAAGAAGTTCTCCCCCCGCTGACTGGGCGCCGCCAACTTCATGTTCTCCAGCACGGTGAGACGCGACAGGGCCTTGGTGAGCTGGAAGGTGCGCACCATCCCCGCCTGGGGGAACTTGTGCGCCGGCGCGTCGGCCAGCGGCTGGCCGTCGAAGCTCCAGGTGCCCGTGTCAGGGTCGCCGAACCCGGTGAGGCAGTTGAAGAACGTGGTCTTGCCGGCACCGTTGGGGCCGATGAGCGCCGTGATCGAGCCGCGCTGGATCTCGAGGTGCTCGACGTCGACGGCCTGGAGCCCGCCGAAGCGCCGGGTGATGTTGTCGGCGATGAGGATCGGGTCGGGCTTGGCCACACCGGGCTCGGCCGGTACGTCGCGCAGTTGCGCGGCGACGGCCGCCGCGTCGGCAACGGTGTCGTAGCTGGTTTCACTCATCGAGGGCCAACTCCGCCTTGTCGCCGAAGAGGCCCTGCGGTCGGAAGACCATCAGGAGCACCAAGCCGACACCGACGAGCATGAACCGCACCTGGCCCACCTGCGTGCCGCTGATGATCGCGTCGGGCAGGTTGTCGTTGGTGACGAGTTGCCGCAGCAGGCTGTCGGTGAAGGCGATCAGGAACCAGAACATGATGGCGCCCACCACCGGGCCCCAGGTGCTGGCTGCCCCGCCCAGGATGAGGGCCGCGTAGGCGAAGAAGGTGAACGCCGTCGAGTAGTTGTCGGGCTGCACCGACGTCTTCGCGATGGCGAACGCGAACCCTGCCACCGCCCCCATCATCCCGCCGAGGATCAGGCTCTGCATCTTGTACCAGTAGGCGTTCTTGCCCAGGCTCCGGGCGGCGTCCTCGTCTTCGCGGATCGCCTTGAGCACCCGGCCCCAGGGGCTGCGCATGAGCGACCAGACCAAGAGCGTCAGGAGCAGCGCCACACTCCATCCGACGGTGACGAGCCAGAGGTCGTTGGTGCTGAGTTGCACCGGGCCCAGGCCGTGGCGCCCGCCGCTGAACGGGTTGAGGGCGTAGAAGTCGTCGGTGAAGGCGCTCAGCCCGGCGCTGCCCCCCGTGTAGTCGTTGAGCGACGCCGACCGCGCCACGAGGCGGATGATCTCGGAGGCGGCAATGGTGACGATGGCCAGGTAGTCCGCCCGAAGACGCAGGGTGGGGAACCCGAGCAGCAGGGCGAGCACCACCGATGCCGCCAGCCCGACGAGCAACCCGACCCAGAGCGACCAGCCGAAGTAGCTGACGCTGATTGCGACGCCGTAGGCGCCCATGGCCGCGAAGCCCACCTGGCCGAAGTTCAACAGGCCGGTGTAGCCGAACTGCACGTTGAGGCCGATGGCGGCCAGCGCGTAGATGACGGCGTCGACCCCGAAGGCGGCCGAGGCACTGTTCTCGAGGATGCCGTTCCAGTCCATGGCCCGTCCCCTTCCTCAGCCGACCCGCTCGGATTGGCCCAGGATGCCTTGCGGCCGGACCAACAGGATGAGGATCAGGATCACGAGGGCCCCCACGTTCTTGAGCTCGGTCGGGACCCAGAGGGTCGAGACCTGGACGAAGATGCCCACGATGAGGCTGCCGACCAGGGCGCCGTAGGCCGTGCCCAGGCCACCGAGGGTGACGCCGGCGAACATCAACAGCAGGAGTCGGAACCCCATCTGGAAGCTCACCTGCTCGGTGACCCCGAAGAGCACCCCACCGAACGCGGCCAACCCGCCGCCCGCGGCCCACACGAAGACGATCACCTTGTCCACGTCGATGCCCGACGACGCGGCGAGGTCCTTGTTGTCGGACACCGCCCGCATCGCCTTGCCGATCTTGGTGCGCTGGAGCAGCAGGCCCACACCTACCAGCACCAGCACCGAGAGGATGATCGAGACGATGTCCTTGGCCGCGATCGACACCGGGCCGAAGTCGAGGGCCTTCTGCACGGCGTAGTCGCCGTAGGGCCGGGTGCGCCCGCCGAACTGGTACAGGAAGAGGTAGCGGAACATGATGGCCATGCCGATGGAGATGACGAGCATGGCCACGAGACCGGTGCCCCGGTTGCGCAGCCGTCGCCAGAAGGCGAAGTCGTAGAGGGCCCCGGCTCCCGCCCCGATGAACACCGCCAGGATCGCCGCCGGGATCAAGGGGATGCCCACGCGGACGTTGATGAACCAGGCCACCAATGCCCCGAAGGTCACCATCTCTCCGTGCGAGAAGTTGGTGAGGCCGGTGGTGCCGAAGATGAGCGACAGGCCGATGGCACCCATGGCGATCACGAGGCCGAACTTGATGCCCTCGACCAGGAGCTGGGCGAACTTCTCGAACCCGCTGACCGGCTTGTTCTCGCTCTCGCCCAGCGGGTACAGCAGCGGGCGGGTCTGCTGGGGTCGCAGCGAGAACTCGAGCGTGGCCCGGTCGGGGTTCCGCAGGTCGACGCCGTCGGGCAGGGTGTCGACGTCCAGGGTGGCGCTGAAGTCGCCCGGGCCCGGCAGCACGATGTCGTACTCGCCGTCGGCGTCGGTCGTGTCCTCGCCCACGACCGCGCCCGAGGCATCCTTCACGGTGATGGTGACGCCCTCGACCGGCTCGGTTCCGTTCCTGATCACGCCGCCGACGCCGACGCCGGACCCCTCGGTGGTCGCCGTCGTGGCGTCCGACGAGCCGCCCGCCTGGGTGGTGTCCGTCTGCGCACCGGCCGGGCCGCCCCACAGCAGCACCGTTCCACCGAGGCCGACGGCGAGCACCGTGAGGATCAGCTTGCGCACGTGGTGTTGTCCCCCCTTGCGGCCAGATGCCCCGTCCCTCGAGAGCGCGCAGACCGTCGGCGGCACAGTAGTCAATCCCGACGGGTCGGGTGGGCCAGCGCCCGGGGTCAGTCGATCGCGAGCAGGGGCCCGAGCTCCTCGATGGGTGTGACGAGACCGGTGTAGAACGCGCCGAACTCGCCGTAGAGCGCCGAGGCCTCGTCGAAGCGCATGGTGTACACGACCTCTTTCAGGTCGTCGGGGGTGTTCGCGAACAGGGTGACACCCCACTCGAAATCGTCGAGCCCCGTCGAGCCGGTGACCACCTGTACCACCCGGCCGGCGAACTTCCGCCCCGACGCGCCGTGCTCGTACATGAGTGCCTTGCGGTCGTCGTAGGGCAGCGTGAACCAGTTGGCGCCCACGTTGCGGCGCTTCGTCATCGGGTAGAAGCACCACGCCCGCTTGCCTTCGGGAGGAAGCTCGGGGTGGAGGCGGGCCTGGTTGCGTTCGGGAGGCAGGCCCTGGGCGTATTCGGACAGCTCGGTGAGTGATACGTACGAGTCGACGACGTCAAGGCCGGCGGCCTGCAGGTCGCTCTGGAAGCGGCGCAGGTGGACGACGTCGTCGCTCAGCACCATGAAGGCGGCATCGGCCTTGTGTCCGAGCAGGGCCACCGCCACGACCTGGTCGCCCTCGCCCTCGGCCCGCTTCACCGCGGCCACCATGGCCTCGACGTCGGCCGCCGGCGTGGGCTTCACGAACAGGTGGACGACCGCCAGGCCGACCGACGGGGACAGCGCTTCAGTCATGTCGTCAGGCTAACGAGAGCGGGGTCACTCGGGGCTGTAGAGGTTGAGCGTGCCGCCCCTGGCGAAGCCGGCGAGGGTGAGGCCAGCCGCCCGGGCGGTCTCCACCGCGAGCGACGACGGCCCACTCACGGCCACGACGGCGTCAAAGCCCGCGGCCCACGCCTTCTGCACCATCTCGAACGACGCCCGGCCGCTGACGAACAGGCCGAGGCCAGTGGCGGGCAGGCGACCGTGGAGCAGCAGGCGGCCCACCACCTTGTCGACCGCGTTGTGGCGGCCGATGTCCTCCCGCACCACCAACGGCTCGCCGCCGCGGTCGAAGGCAGCCGCCGCATGCACCGCCCCGGTCGACTCGAACAGGCTCTGCTCGCCCGCCATCCGGTCGGGCATCGCGGCGAGGACCGCCAGCGGGAACGGCTGGGTCTCGGGGAGCGGGGCGAGTCGGGCGGCGAGCTCACCGAGGCTCTCGCTGCCGCACAGGCCGCAGGCCGATGTCGTGGTGGTGAGTCGAGGAGTGGGGACGGGCGCCCTTCCGCCGGTGTCCACACTCACGACGTTGAACTCGGTGTCCACGGCGCTGCCGGTGCCGCAGTACCGGCAGGTGATGATCGGGGCGTCGCCCAGCATGCCTTCGGCGTGGAGGAAGCCTGCGGCCAACTCGAAGTCGTGGCCGGGCGTGCGCATGGTGGTGGCCACCAGGGTGCCGTCGAGGTGCACGGCGAGCGGCTCCTCGACGATCAGCTCATCGGGCCCTCGCGTCGATTCCTGCCCGTCGAAGCGGTGCGTCAGCAGGGTGACGGTGCGGCCCCGCGTGACGGCTCCCATGCGTCGAGGGTACCGATGCCCGGAGGCCACCCGCCCCGGACGCGGAGAACCGGGCCGCTCGGGCCCGGTTCTCCGCGCTGCTCGTCGTTCTCGGGGCGATAGCGGTCGGATTCCGACCGCTGTCGCCTCGGGTGTGGCTCAGAAGTCGTCCATACCGCCGCCACCCATGCCGCCGCCGCCCGACTCGGGGGCGTCGGCGATGACGGCTTCGGTGGTGAGGAACAGCGCCGCGATCGACGCTGCGTTCTGCAGGGCCGAGCGGGTGACCTTGGCCGCGTCGATGATGCCGGCCTTCACCAGGTCGACGTACTCGCCGGTGGCCGCGTTGAGGCCCTCGGCGGCGGTCTCGAGGCCGCGCACCCGCTCGACCACCACGCCACCTTCCATGCCGGCGTTCACCGCGATCTGCTTCAGCGGCTCCTCGAGCGACCGCAACACGATGCGAGCACCCGTGGCCTCGTCGTGTTGCTTCTTGTCGAGCTTCTTGGCCAGCGCCTCGATGCCCTCCTGGGCCCGCAGCAGGGTGACGCCGCCACCGGCGACCACACCCTCTTCGATGGCCGCCTTGGTGGTGCTGACCGCGTCTTCGATGCGGTGCTTCTTCTCCTTGAGCTCGACCTCGGTGGCCGCGCCGACCTTCAGCACGGCGACGCCGCCCGACAGCTTGGCGAGGCGCTCCTGGAGCTTCTCGCGGTCGTAGTCGGAGTCGGTGTTGTCGATCTCGGCCTTGATCTGGGCGATGCGACCGGTGAGGTCGTCGTCGCTGCCGGCACCCTCGATGATGGTGGTCTCGTCCTTGGTGATGACCACCTTGCGGGCGGTGCCGAGCAGGTCGAGGGTGGTGTTCTCGAGCTTGAGACCCACCTCTTCGGTGATGACCTGCGCTCCGGTGAGGATCGCGATGTCCTGCAACATGGCCTTGCGGCGATCGCCGAAACCGGGCGCCTTGACGGCGGCCGACTTGAACGTGCCCCGGATCTTGTTGACCACGAGGGTGGCGAGGGCCTCTCCCTCGATGTCCTCGGCCACGATCACCAGCGCCTTGCCGGACTGCATGACCTTCTCGAGCACGGCCAGCATGTCGCGCACGGCCGAGATCTTGGAGCCCACGAGGAGGATGTAGGGATCCTCGAGCACGGCTTCCATGCGGTCGGGGTCGGTGACGAAGTAGGGCGAGATGTAGCCCTTGTCGAAGCGCATGCCCTCGACGAGGTCCATGTCCATGCCGAAGGTCTGGCTTTCTTCGACGGTGATGACACCGTCCTTGCCGACCTTGTCGATGGCCTCGGAGATCATGGTGCCGATCTCCTCGTCGGCGGCCGAGATCGAGGCGACCTGGGCGATCTGGGCCTTGTCCTCCACGTCGACGGAGACATCCGCGATGGCCTGGACGGCAGACTCGACCGCGGCCTCGATGCCCTTCTTCAGCGACATGGGGTTGGCGCCCGCAGCCACGTTGCGAAGCCCCTCGTGCACCATCGACCAGGCCAGCACGGTGGCGGTGGTGGTGCCGTCGCCGGCGACGTCGTCGGTCTTCTTGGCGACTTCCTTGACGAGCTCGGCGCCGATGCGCTCGTAGGGATCCTCGAGCTCGATCTCCTTCGCGATCGAGACACCGTCGTTGGTGATGGTGGGAGCCCCCCACTTCTTCTCCAACACGACGTTTCGGCCCTTCGGGCCGAGGGTGACGCGCACGGCGTCGGCGAGCTGGTTCATGCCCGACTCGAGGCCTCGACGAGCCTCTTCATCGAACGCAATGGTCTTCGACATCGGTGGTTCCCTCCGTTGGGCGACCCGGACTGGCGGTTACGGGCCGGGGTGCTGTGGTGTTCTCTACCATTAGCACTCTAGGACCGAGACTGCTAATCCACTACCCCGGGCGCCGGGTCACCCACCGAACCCACAGTCTGCGGGTACCGAACGCCGCGGTCGGCTCAGCCGGCGGCACCAGCGGCACCGGCGGTGCCGCCCGCGTAGGGGCGCAACTCGATGACGTCGGCCAGGCGCTCTTCGCCGCTCGACGCACCCGGGTGCGAGACGCCGATGACCTCGGCCGGCCGGCGCGTCCCCGTCGGGATCGCTCCGAGGGCCGGCCGAGGGGCTCCCGCCAGGGCAAGCACGGCCTCGACCCGGTCGACGACGGAGAAGGGGTCGGTCGGCTTGGGAATGAAGTCGTCGGCACCGAGGGCGTCGGCGCACGCGCGGTGGGCGGCGGTGTCTTCCGAGCTGTGCACGAGCACCCGGGCAGCCGGCGCCAGACCCTGCTCACGCATGGCGGTGAGAACGGCGAAACCACCGAGGCGCGGCATCACGAGGTCGAGGACGAGCGCGTCGGGCGCACGCTGGACCAACTCGGACAGCGCCTCTATGCCGTCGGCCGCCTCACGCACCTCGTAGCCCACGTCCGCAAACGCCATGGACAGCAGCAGCCGTGTGCCCTCGCTGTCGTCGACGATCAGGACTTCGGGCATGAGGGACCATCGTCGGGCACGGCCCGCCGATCAAGGCCAATGGACCGAATGACCCAGGCTCCGCCCCCGAATGGGCCGAACGGCCTACCCGCCGGCGACGGCAGGGATGATCGAAAGCGTCTCGCCGTCGGGGACGGGGGTGTCGAGACCGTCCATGAAGCGGACATCGTCGTCGGCCACGAACACGTTGACGAAGCGGCGGAGCTGGCCCTCGGGGTCGAAGATCTTGTCGCGGAAGCCGGGGTGGGCGCGGTCGAGGGCGCCGAGCACGTCACCGACAGTGCCGGGCTCGACTGCGACTTCGGGCTCGCCTCCGGTGAGGGGGCGGAGCGTGGTGGGAACACGGACGGTAACGCTCATCTGTTGGGATCCTCTGGTGGGCCGGGCGCCCGCCGCGGCGTGCCGCGGTCAAGGCCGAGATGGTGGCACCGATGCTACCGGTCGCCCTCGTCGGCACCGACACGGCGTGGCCGAACGGTTCGGGTCCCGGCGACGAGGAGCAGCACGCCATGGGAGGGAGGACCGGCGAGCCCCGCTCTCTACGATGGCCTCGTGCCGTCGGCCCTGCCACCGACCTTTCACCATCGCGACTTCGCCATCGGTGAGCTCGTCGAGGCCAAAGGTTCCACCAGCGTCTCGGTGTGCCTCCCTGCGCGCGATGAAGCGGCCACCGTCGGGCCCATCATCGAGTCGATCCGCAGCCGGCTCGTCGACGGTGCGCCGTTGGTCGACGAGCTCCTCGTGGTCGACGACCATTCCTCGGATCGCACCGCCCAGGTCGCCACCGCGGCCGGCGCACGCGTCGTGCGGACCACCGACGGCCAGGGCAAGGGCGAGGCCCTGTGGACCTCGATGCTCGCGTCGGACGGCGACCTGGTCGTGTGGTGCGACGCCGACGTGCGCGACTTCGACGTCGCCTTCGTGGTCGGGCTCCTCGGGCCGCTGCTCACCCGGCCGGACGTCGGATTCGTGAAGGGCTTCTACGAGCGCCCCCTCGACGCCGGCGGCCACGGCGGTGGCCGCGTCACCGAACTGGTGGCCCGACCGCTGATCGCTCTGCTCTTCCCCGAACTGGGCGGGATCGTCCAGCCGCTGTCGGGCGAGTACGCCGGACGACGCTCGTTGCTCGAGCGGCTGCCCTTCGTGCAGGGGTACGGCGTCGACCTGGCGTTGCTCATCGACATCGCCCGCCTGGCCGGCCACGACGCGATCGCCCAGGTCGACCTCGGCGTCCGGTATCACCGGAATCGGACGCTGGGCGAGCTGTCACCGCAGGCGATGGCGGTCATGCAGACGGCCCTGCGGCGGGCCGGGCTCGACACCGTCGGTCCGTCGGCCGTGCTCACCCGCCCTGGGTCGCCGCCCGTGCGTGTCGACGTGGACGAACGGCCACCCCCGGTCGAGTCGCCCGACTACCGCCACCGCCCGACGTCGGCCCGTCCTGCCGGCGACCGGCTTCGCCACCTGGGCTGACCGGTCCCGTACCCACGGTGCCGCTCGGGATGCCCGGGACGGCCTACAGGCAAGAAGTCACTGTCACGCGTGGATGCCGGGGCGGCGGTCGGCCCAGGGCGCCGCCTCCTCCAACTGCGAGGCAACCTGCAGGAGCAGGTCTTCGCGGCCGTAGGCGGCCACCAACTGGATGCCGATGGGCAGGCCGTCGTCGCTCCAATGCAGCGGCAGCGAGATGCCCGGCTGACCGGTCGTGTTGAAAGGGGCGGTGAAGGGCACGATCTCGGCCGCCCGGAACAGGCCCACCAGCGGGTTGTCGGGCGTGCCCGTGAACTGGCCGAGCAGCGGCGGCGGCTCGGGGAGGGTGGGCGTGAGCAGCAGGTCGTGGCCGCCCGCCCACCAACCCGCCATGCGCCGGGTGAAGGCGTGCAGGTACTCGAGGGCCTTCAGGTACTCGGCGGCGGTGACGGCACGTCCCGCCTCGGCGATGGCCCACGTGCCCGGCTCGACCCCGTCGGCGGTGACGGGGGTTCCCACGGCCTCGGCGAGCCGATCGAGGTCGCGGGCCACCCACGCGTTGTAGGTGTTGAGGAAGGCGTCGGCCAGCCCGGGGTCGTCGAGGGCGTCGGGCGCGGACTCGTCGACGCGATGTCCGAGCGACTCGAGCAGGCCGGCCGCACCCGCGACCGCGGCGGCGATGTCGGGGTGGGCGGGCGACGCTCCCCCCGGCGTGGTGGCCCGCCAACCGATGCGCAACGGGCCGGGGTGGGCGCCGAGCTCGTCGACGTAGGGCCGGGCCGGGGGTGGCGCGGTGTAGGGGTCACCCGGCATGGCGCCGTGGACCGCGTCGAGGAGGGCGGCGGTGTCGCGGACGGTGCGGGTGACCGCCAGCCGGGCGACCAGGCCACCCCACGACTCGCCGGCCTCGGGACCGAGGGAGTGCCGGCCGCGCGACGGCTTGAGGCCCACCAGGCCGCACTCGCTCGCCGGCAGTCGGATCGAGCCGCCACCGTCGCCGCCATGGCCCACCGCGACCATGCCGGAGGCGACCGCGGCGGCCGACCCGCCGCTCGACCCGCCCGTGGACCGGGCGGGGTCCCAGGGGTTGCGGGTGGGGCCGTAGGCCTCGGGCTCGGTGGTGGGGTTCAGGCCCAGCTCGGGGGTGTTGGTGCGACCCACGCAGATCAGCCCCGCGGCCCGGAACTTCTCGGTGAGGTAGCTGTCGCGGGTTGCCCGGTACTCGTGGTCGCGCAGGAAGCGGGTGCCGGCGTGGTACGGGTCGCCCGCGCTGTAGCCGTCGAGGTCCTTCAGCACGAACGGCACCCCCCGGAACGGGCCGTCGGGCAGGTCGGCGGCCGCCTCGGCGCGCGCCCGCTCGAAGCGCGGGTGGATCACCGCGTTCAGCTGGGGGTTGAGCCGCTCGATGCGTTCGATGGCGTCGTCCACCAACTCGAGCGGGCTGGCCGCCCCCGAGCGGACGAGCTCGGCCTGGGCGGTCGCATCGAGGAACGGGTCGGTGGAAGTCATGACGGCGAGCGTATTGTGGACCGTGATGGCCGACCGCAGCGACGACCTGGAACGCCCGCCCTCGATGCACCTGTTGCCGATCCTCGTGATCGGCGGCCTTGCCCTGTTCGGCGCCCTGTCGCTCGTCCACTTCGTTGTCGGCACCGTGTTCGCGATCGCCAAGCTGGCCGCCATCGTGGCCGTCGTCGGCGCCATCGCCTTCGTCGCGGTGAAGGCCTACTCGGGCCCGCCCGACTGAATCGACGCCAGGTGCTCGGCCACCACGGTGAAGACGCAGGCCGTCGTGTCGTGCATGGCCCGGTCCTCGCCGAACCGCTCGACCAGCGCGACCAGCGGTAGCCGATCGCCGACGTCGTCGAAGACCCGCCCGACCACGGCCAGCACGGGCACACCGACCTCGGCCGCCAGCGCGGCCACGCCCCCGACCACCTTGCCGTCGAAGGACGCCTCGTCGAGGAAGCCCTCGCCCGTGACCACCAGGTCGGCGCCGATCAGTCGCTCGTCGAGCGCCACCTCGTCGGCCACCACGTCGAACCCGGCGACGAGCGTCGCCCCCGCCGCCGCGAGGCCCCCGGCCAGCCCGCCGGCGGCACCGCTGCCGCGCAACGTCCGCACGTCGACGGCGTGCTCGTCCTCGTAGACCTGCGCCAGCCGCTCGAGCCGGCGCCGTAGCAGCTCCACCTGGGCCGCGGTGGCGCCCTTCTGCGGGGCGAAGCGCGTCGCGGCGTCCACGAAGAGCGTATGTACGTCGCAGGCGACCACGAGCTCCACGCCCTTCAGGCGCTGGAGCGGGTACAGCGCGCGCAGGGCCCCGAGGCCGCCATCGGTGGTGGCCGACCCACCCACACCGACGATCACCCGACGGGCCCCGGCCTCGAGGGCGTCGTTGATCAACTCGCCCGTGCCGTAGGTGGACGCGGTCACCGGCTCGTTGCCCTCGGCGCCACCGACGAGCGCCAGGCCCGAGGCCAGGGCCGTCTCGATCACCGCGGTCGACCGGTGCAGGCGCCACGGCGCGTCCACGGGGTCGCCCAACGGACCCGTGACCGTCGAGATGCGGTTGGCGCCACCCAGCACGTCGAGCAGGCCCTCGCCGCCGTCGGCCATCGGCACCTCGTCGCACGTCCAGCCCTGTTCCCACGCGGCGCGCCCGATGGCGTCGGCGACCTCGGCCGCCGTGGCGGTGCCACGGAACTTGTCGGGAGCGGCGACGACTCGCACAGCAACCACTCTGGCGCATCGGACGGGCCGCTCCCGCCGCCCGGCCCGCCGCCCGGCCCGGCGTCGGCCTCGACGGCGGCGATGGTCACGGCGCGTTCGGTCGAGGCAACGAGCCGGTGTCCTAGATTCAGGCCATGGCCGAGCGACCGATCGTCATCGTCTCCAACCGGGGGCCGCTGTCGTTCCGGCGCGACGCCGATGGCGCGCTCGTGGCCCGTCGAGGCGCCGGCGGCCTGGTGTCGGGCATCGGACCGCTCGTGGCAGGAACCGACGCCACCTGGATCGCGGCCGCCATCTCCGACGAGGACCGCGAGGCCGCCGGCGACGGCGTGGTCGAGGCCGAGGGCTTCCGGGTGCGCTCGCTCGTCCTCGACGCAGACGACTTCCGGCTCGCATACGACGTGGTGGGCAACGCCGTGCTGTGGTTCGTGCACCACGGGCTCTTCGAGGCCGCTCGACGCCCCCGCTTCGACCGGCGCTGGCGGGACGCCTGGGACGCCTACCGCCGGGTCAATCACGCCTTCGCCGACGCGGTCGTCGCCGAGGCCCCCCGCGACGCCGCCGTGCTGATCCAGGACTACCACCTCTGCCTGGTGGCGAGGAGCGTGGCCGAGCGGCGCCCCGACCTCGCGCTCGTGCACTTCAGCCACACGCCGTTCGCTCCCCCCGAGCTCCTGCGGGTGCTACCGGACGACAACGCGTCCGAACTGCTCGAAGGCATGGCCGCGCACCAGGCCTGCGGGTTCCACTCGACCCGCTGGGCGGCCGAGTTCGCGGCCAGTGCCCAGGCCGTTCTCGGCCGCGTCCCGGCCACGTTCGTGGCTCCCCTGGCCGCTGATCCCGACGACCTCGTCTCGGTCGCGTCCTCGGACGCCGGCAGGGCGGGCCTCGCCGAGCTCGAGCGTGCGGTGGGCGAGCGGCAGCTCCTCGTCCGCGTCGACCGCATCGAGCTGTCGAAGAACCTGCTCCGCGGCTTCCTGGCCTTCGACGATCTGCTCTCCACCTACCCCGAATGGTGTGAGCGGGTGGTGTTCGGCGCCTTCGTGTACCCGTCGCGCGAGGGGCTCCCCGAGTACCTGGCCTACCGCCAGGAGGTCGAAGGCCTGGTGGCCGACATCAACCGCCGCTGGGCCACCCCCGGCTGGACACCGATCCTCTTCGACGCTTCCGACGACTTCCCCCGATCCGTCGCCGCCCTAGCCCGGGCCGACGTGCTCCTGGTCAATCCCGTACGCGACGGCCTCAACCTGGTCGCCAAGGAGGGCACCCTGGTCAGCCGCCGCCATTCGGTGCTCGCGCTCAGCCCGGAGGCGGGGGTGTGGGAAGAGGTCGGCCAGACCGCGCTGCGGGTGCACCCCTTCGACGTCGCCGGCACCGCCGACGTGATGCACCAGGCGCTGTCTATGCCAGAGGACGAGCGGCGAGCGCTCCATGCCCGCCGCCTGACGATCGTTCGCGACCGCCCACCCCGGGACTGGCTCGCCGACCTGGTCGCCGCGGCCGGCTGAACGGGAGGGTCAGCCTTCGAGCAGGCGATGCAGGAGGTCGCCGACGCCGGCCGGTCCGTCCACGACCACGTCGGCCCGGACGAGGAGCTCGGGGGCGGACTCGTCGCTTCGCACGGCGACCCGGAGCACGTGGGTTCCGAGGGCCTCCAGCTCGTCGAGGGCGGCGAACGCCGTGAGGTCGCCCACGTCGTCACCCACGTAACAGGCCGCATCGACGCCGGCCGCTATGTTGCGCACCGCGGTGCCCTTGTCGACGTCGATGGGTGGGTGCAGCTCGTAGGACATCCGGGCGGGGCGGCACAAGAGCCCCGATCGGGCGGACTGAGCCGTCGCCCATTCATGGACGAGGGGTTCGATCTCGGGGTGGGTTCGGTAGTGCAGGGTGAGCGACAGGCCCTTGCGCTCGACGAGCATGCCGGCGGGCCCACGCACCTCGCCCAAGGCAGCCACATCGTCGATGACCTCGCGCCAGGAGCCACCGAGCGGGTGGTCGAAGCGCCGGCCACCGCTGACCGCCTCGAGCCCGTAGAGGCCGGTGAGGATGACCGACTGGGGCAGCAGCTGCTCCAAGAAGGCGACGGGGCGGCCCGAGACAACCGCCACCCGCTTGTAGCGGCCCGCCAGTGCGTCCAGCAGCGCCGGGATGCCGTCGAGCGGCACGGCCTTGGCCGGGTCGTCGACGATGGGCGCGAGCGTGCCGTCGTAGTCGATGATGACGGCGGCCTCGCCGGGGCGGCTCGTGAACCGAGCGAGCGCGCCGTCCGAGAGCGCCTTCTCACTCACGCCCGCCCGCTCCTCTCGCCCGGGCGTCAGGCGGCGGGCGCCAGGTCGGGGCCGAGGTACACGACCACGGTGGCGTTCTTGATGTCGAAGCCGGGGTCTGCCGGGAGTGGCTGCACCGCGGTGGGCTGCGCCCCGATGAGGGTCGCCACGGCTTCGGCGTCGGCCTGGTAGTCGTTGGTGGCGTCCTTGAAGTAATAGACCAGGGTGGTGGGGGTGTTCGGCGCGGAGCCCTCGGGGGGGATCGCGGCGAGGTAACCCGCCGCCGTGAGGTTCGCGTTGACGGCACCCGCCGCCCCGCTCACCCCCGAGCCGTTGGCGACGTAGACGGGGATCGTCGCGATGTCGCGGGTCGGCCCGGCGATGACCGGATCGCCGGTGGTGTCGGTTCCCGTGCCGATCGCCTCGGGGACGGTGGTGGCCGTCGTACCGGCGACGTCGTCGGAGCTCACTGCCCCGATCGGGTTGGCGTCGAACCCCTTGCTCAGGAAGAGCATGCCGATGAGGACGGCCACGCCGATGAGGAGGAGTCCCCGTACCGGTGCGGCTTCAGCTTGGTTGGCCATGGCTCAACGTCCCGGGTGTTGGCTGACCGACGAGCCCACGAACCGTGCGCGCCGGCGCTCGGTTCGCAGCCGTCGGAGACGGCGCACCACCAGCGGGTCGTAGTCATGCGCCTCGCGAAGATCGAGGAGCTGATTCAACAGCTGGTAGTAACGAGTGGGTGACAATTCGAACTGCGAGCGGATCGCGTTCTCCTTCGGTCCGTCCTGGGTCCACCAGGATCGTTCGAAGTCGAGGATAGACCGGTCGCGGGAGCTGAGACCCATCACCCCGAGCGTGTCACGTGGTGAACGCCAGATCGCGGACCCTCGCCCTCGGTACGCTGGGGGCCCAGGCCGGGTTAGCTCAGTTGGTAGAGCACTTCTCTTGTAAAGAAGAGGTCGTCGGTTCGAGCCCGACACTCGGCTCTCGAGTGTTCGTACTTCGGCAAGGTGCGGTGGCGGCGGCCAAGGCGCCGCCATCCCCATCCGCACCGTCAACTGACGGTCGGGGGGCGAGGATCGCGTCGAAGTCCCCCGACAAGGTCCCCCAGTCGGGGGATGACCACTCTGCGCAGCGGCCGGATGGTGGAGCCATGAACCATCGCGCCGACCAGCTCACGCCGCAGGAGGGTCAGGTCGTCCTGGCCCTGCTGTCCGGCTCGACCAACCGGGAGGTGGCCGCACAGCTCTACGTGTCGGTGAAGACGATCGAGACGCACCTGACCCGGATCTACCGCAAGCTGGGGTTCCGGTCCCGGACCCAGGTCATCGCCGCCTACTACACGGGGGCGATCCCCGACCTGGGCCCGCCGCCACTGGCCGCGATGGTCATCGGTGGCGGTCCGCCGCTCGCCGACTCGCGGCGACGATGAGCTCCTTGCGGTTGGCCACGCCCACCTTGTCGAAGACCCGGGACAGATGCGTCTTGACCGTCTCGGCCCCCATCAACAGCTCCTTTGCCACTTGTGGGTTGGTCAGTCCCTCGGCGACGAGCTCGGCGACCCGGGCCTCGGCCGGGGTCAGCGCGTCCCAGCCCACCGTCGTCGATGCCTGGACGGAGCGCAGGCGGCGGGCGTAGTCGGCCGCCGCCTCCAGCGACAACGTGGACCCCTCGGTGAGCGCGGTGTCGAACGCCTCGTCACCCAACGCCGCCCGACTCGCCTCCGCAGCCGCGTCAGCCAGTCGCTGAAGGCATGGGTACCGGACCGACGAGCGCTCTGCCCGGAAGGCATCGCAGGCCCCGAGGAGCCGAGCCGCCTCTGTGTGGCGGCCGGCTGCGGTGAAGACCCGGGAGACGCAGTCCAGCGTCGTCACCAGGTTCCGATAGCCGCGCTCGGCCAGCCCGATGGCGATTGCCACGTCTGCGTCGTCGAGAGCGGCGGCGAAGTCGCCGCGCTGCAGATGCTGCTCCGCACGGGCGCGATGGTTCGACGACGTCAGGGTCGGCCCGCCCTCTTGGGCGAGCTGGTCCTCATAGTCACCGACGCCGGCGGCCACCAGGGCGTAACGCTCGTTGGGCCAGCCCCCATTCATCCCGATCGAGGCCGACGTGTCCGTCGACCGCCGGAGGAACATGTCGGCCGTCGCCACGTCGTCATTCAGCAGGTGGTGCAGCGCTCGCAGGCCGTCGGCCGTGACGCTGCCGAGGACGTTGCCGTCGACCTCGTAGCTCCGACGGAGGCGGGCCTCGGTCACCGCGGTGAGATCCACACCAAGGTCGGCGCCGGCGAAGGCGAGAAAGGCGCCGGCCACGTTGGTTGCGCTCAGGTAGAGGTAGCGCCCCTCCAGGGCAGCCGTCACCGCGGCCCGAGCCACCAGGGGCTCGCCGCGGGAGAACGCCAGCATGCCGGTGGCAAGGTCGACCGCCCCGCGGTGGATCGGGCCACGGAGCTCGGAATCCGTCTTCGCCAGCGCCTCGTCGACCAGCACCAACCGGCCCTGGTACGCCGCGATCACGGCCAGGAGTTTCCGCCCGTTGGCCGCCCAACCCGGGCTGTGCCGCTCCAGATCGTCAACCACCTCCTTCATCTCGTCGAGCACCGGCAAGCCTGCAGTCGCGAAGATCGAGAGGGTCATGTAACGACTGATCCCGACGCCGACGGCCTGACCGGCAGCTTCCGCGCTCTGGCGCATCCCCTCGAGCGTCTCCAGCTCGCTCATCGGATTGCCGCGGAGGGCGTACATCTTCTGGCGCACGAAGTGGACCAGCCACTGGTCTTCGGGTTCCACCCGAGGTTGGAGGCGATCTAGCTGAGCGAACACCTTCGGGCTCATGGGCGCCCAGTCGGGTATCTCGAGTACCGGCGCGAGCGCGGCCAGCGCGTGACACGGTCCCGTGAAATCACCACGGGCGATCGCAGTATCCGTCGCGGTGAGGATGTTGGCGCGCTCCGGCGGGATGCCGTCCAGCGTCGCCACGTCGCAGCCGAGCAGCAGGTCGTCGCCGAGCGAGATCGTCCAGTCGAGGAAGTGGGCGCTGTGGCGGCGTATCGCCGCCTCGTGCTCTTCCGGATCGGCGGCGAGCTGTCGCAACGCGAACTGGCGGATCGTTTCGAGCATCCCGAAACGGAGCCCCATCGGCGTGTCGACGGTGTGGACGAGCGAGTGGTCGACGAGGCGATCGAGCGCGTCGAAGACCGCAAATGCGTCGAGCGCGTCTTCACCCTCCTCGGGATCGGGGCAGACCGCCTCGGCGGTATCGAGGGTCCAGCCGTCGACGAAGACCGACAGTCGCCGCAACAGCGTCCGCTCGCTGGGCGACAGCAGATCGTGGCTCCACGCGATCGACGCCTCCAGCGTCTGCTGACGGGGCATCAGCGCCTTCGAGCCGCCGGCGAGGATCCGGAACGCGTCGTCCAGGCCATCGAGGATCCGCTGCGGGTCGAGCATGCGGGTGCGGGCGGCGGCCAACTCGATGGCCAGCGGGATGCCGTCGAGGCGGTGGCAGATCTCCGCCACGATCGGTCCGTTGGCGGTGGTGAGGTCGAAGTTCGGGCGGGCGCGGCGGGCGCGATCGCAGAACAGGCGCACGGCGTCGAACTGCGACAACGCCTCGACTGTCGACACGGCCGAGCGGTCGGGTAGCGCGAGCGCCGGTACCCGCCACGCGTGCTCGCCCGGCAGGTCCAGCATGACCCGACTGGTGGCCAGCACGTGAAGCATCGGCGCGTGGCGCAGGAGCCGATCGAGTAGCGGTGCGACCGTGTCAGTGACGTGTTCGCAGTTGTCCACGATCAGCAGGCATCGCTCGTCGCCGAGCTGGCGGCGCACGGCTTCCTCGAACGCGGTCTGTGCGCCTTCACTGATGCCGAAGGCGACACGGACAGCAGACTCGACGCCGTCGCGATCGAGGGGCGCCAGGTCCACCCACCACACCCCGACGGGGAATTGGTCGATCAGCTCGGCGCCGACCTGCTGGGCCAGTCGGGTCTTGCCCGCCCCACCCGTGCCGGTGGCAGTCACGAGCCGTTCCGTCGACACCAGGCCCGCCAACTCGGCGATCTCCGGCTCGCGTCCGATGAACGGCGACAACGACACCGGCAGCGTGTTCGGCACCGAGTCGAGCGTGACGAGGTCGTCGAACTCATCGGGGGCTCCGGGAACCACCAGCTGCCAGACGTGCTCGGGCCGTCCCAGGTCCCGGAGGCGGTGCTCGCCGAGGGGACGCAGGTCGAACCGGATGCCGGTCTGGTCCACCGCCAGGTCGCGGGTGGCCCCCGACACCAGCACCTGGCCGCCGTGGCCGATGTTGCGGAGGCGGGCCGTGCGGATGATGGCCTGGCCTGCGTAGTTGGCGTCGTCGCGGAGATGCGCCTCCCCGGTGTGGATCGCCATCCGGACACGGAGCGGATCGCTCGTGGTCCACGGCTCGGCGGCAAGGGCCGTCTGCGCCACGGAGGCGGCGGCGAGGGCGTCCGACGGGCGGGCGAAGGCGGCCACGATCGAGTCGCCCTCGCCCTGCTCCTGCGGACGAACCCCACCGTGGGCGTCGACCGCGGCAGACAGGATCTCGTAGTGCCGCACGATCGCGGCACGCATCGACTCGTCCGACTCGCGCTCCCAGAGCTGGGTCGATCCGGCGACATCAGTGAGCAGGAAGGTCACCGTCCCGACCGGCAGCACGAACGCTTGCTCGGGCGAGCTCACGCCGTCGGTCCCCCATCGCAGTGGTGCCGCCCCCGGCACAGAATGGCGCGCCGCATCAGGCGAGATCATCGCAGTTCCTCAAGACGGCAGCTCGACATCGCAGCGATCGTCGCCTCGCCCGCCTGCTCGGCGCATCAGGGTTTCCCCTATTCGGGGGCGTTTAGCGGGACACCGCCCGGAGACTCGGTTCACGTCGATCAGCCGCCCCCTGGCAGGGCGAACGGTGCGCCGCCGGCGCCTCCCCGTGGCTCGCCAGGCTTGTTCGCTCGTCCGGGGCGTCGTCCTCGAGATGCTCGCTGCGGATCGCCAGCGCCGAAAGGCGCTGCTAGGGAGCTTCACCGTCCTCGGCGAGCCCGCTGCCATCCCGCGTTCATCTCGCGTCCGCATCCGTCCGGGGTGCATCGTGCAGCGTGTGGCGGATATGCGTACACTTGACCTGCATGGCCATGAAGCCAGAAACACGTGACGAGCGGCTCCACCTCCGCCTCTCGCCGACCGACGACGGGCTGATCCGCGCCGCCGCCGAGGCAGCACACCTGTCGATCACCGAGTTCGTGGTCCAAGCTGCCCGGGCGTCAGCCGCCGATACCCTCGCCGACCGCGACCACGTCGTCCTGGACGCGAAGACCTGGGACACACTCGAGCGCCGGGTGTCCCGCAAAGGACGTCGGAATCCGAAGACGGCCGAGCTGTTCCGGCGGACGTCACCCGACGATTCGTGATCGGCGGCTTTCCGTCGATCGAGCCACTCCGGGAAGATCACCTGATCGCTCGGTTCGACTCAGGTGAGCCAGAGCTCGATGAGTGGCTGACTCGTCGGAGCTGGCGCAACCAGCTCGCGGGGTTCTCACGCACCTACGTCACGATCGATGCCGATCGCGTCGTCGGATACCACGCCGTTTCCGCGTTCGCCGTGCTGCGCTCCGATGCCACGGGCCGTGCGCGCCGGCAGGCACCGCAGCGGATCCCAGCGATCCTGCTCGGGCGGCTCGCCGTCGACCGGGAGGCACAGGGCCAAGGCATCGGGGCCGCACTACTCCGCCACGCCATGGAGCTGACCGTGGCCGCAGGCGACACCGTCGGCGTTCGAATGCTCGTCGTGACAGCGCTGCACCCGACCGCCGCCGAGTTCTACGAGCGGTACGGACTCACGCCATCGCCGACCAACCCACTCGACCTGATGATCACGGTCGCCGACATCGAGGCGTCGATGTGAACGAGTCCTGCCCGAGGAGCCGTCATCCCGCGTTCATCCCGCGTCCGCATCCGGCCGGTGCCGTTCGAATCCGTCCGCCGTCCCCGGCGGGTCGTTCGAATCCGTTCGTAGGCGTCCGGTGTTGTTCGCATGGATTGCACTTGTAAAGAAGAGGTCGTCGGTTCGAGCCCGACACTCGGCTCTCGCAGATTCGGAAGTCCGGACCTCTCCACCCCACTCTGCCGTACGCTTCGACCATGCTGCTATCCGCGCTCGACGTCGATGCTGAGGCGCTCGCTCGCATCTGTGAGCACTACGGCATTGCTCGGCTCGAGGTCTTCGGATCGGTCGCCAGGGGCGACGCCGGCCCCGACAGCGACATCGATGTGCTCTACGTGCTGGAGCCCGGTGCACATCTCGGATGGAACATCGAGCACCTCGCTGACCAGTTGTCCGAAGTTCTCGGTCGCCCCGTTGACCTCGTCTCGCGGAACACACTGCATCAGCGGCTGCGTGACCAGGTTCTCGCTGAGGCCCGCCTCCTCTATGCGGCGTGAACTGCTCCTGATCGCTGAGATGATCGATGCCGCCGAACAGGCGGGTTCGCTCGTCGAGGGCGTCGACCTCGAGACGCTCGCGGCGGATCGCCAGCGCCGCGAGGCGTTGCTGTGGAACTTCACCGTTCTCGGCGAGGCCGCCGGCCAGATCGACCCCACGGTCAAGGACCGCTTCCCCGACATCGCGTGGCAGCAGCCGTCACGGCTCCGCAACCGCGTGATCCACGGCTACTGGTCCATCGACCTCGAGATCATCCACACCACCGCAACGGAGCTCCTGCCTGCGTTCGTCGAACTACTGCGACAGGCGCTGGCCACGCTCGAAGCCGAGCCGGACAGCGACTGACTCCTGCGAGGAGTCGATGCTCATCCCGCGTTCATCCCGCGTTCATCCCGCGTCCGTATCGGTCCGGTGCTGTTCGAATCCGTCCGCCGGCGCCGACAGGCCGTCCGAGACGGTCCGGATCCGTCCGGTCCTGTTCGGATGGATTGCACTTGCAAAGAACAGGTCGTCGGTTCGAGCCCGACACTCGGCTCTCGCTGCTGCCGTAGTCACGGGTTCGGTGATCCCGACGAGGCCGCCCGGCGGGCGCGACACCCAGCCAGGCTTGCGCTACGCCCCCAGATCAGCCCACGCCGCTCAACGGCCGGCGGCCCGTGTAGGCGACCAGGCG